>NZ_JXSX01000002.1:0-1112663 GCF_000876225.1 Micromonospora haikouensis
TGGTACTGCACTCGGGAGGGTGTGGGAGAGTAGGACACCGCCGGACATTCTTTCGTTCAGGGCCACCCCAACCGGGGTGGCCCTGAAACGCGTCTGCGGCCATTTTGTCGAACACTCCCACCGGTGCCGCCCGCCTCGGTAGCGTCGATCGGGGACCCGCCGTCGGCGGCGTTCCCCGCGACCGTGGCCGGAAACCCGTACGTGGCGTTCGCCTCCAGCGCTATTGGGACGCTCCGGCCGGGGTACCTGCCCACAGTTCGACCGGATCTGACCGCCGGGAGGCGGAGGCAGGAGTGGTCATGAAGATCGGAATCATCGGGTCGGGGCACATCGGTGGCACCCTCACCCGTCGGCTGAGCGCCTTGGGCCACGAGGTGACGGTCACCAACTCACGGGGGCCGGAGTCCCTCGGGGACCTGGCGCGGGAGACCGGCGCGACCGCGGGAACCCTTGAGCAGGCCACCGACCAGGCCGAGGTGGTCGTGGTGGCCATCCCGCTGCGGGCGGTGCCGGAGCTGCCGGCCCGACTCTTCGAGGGCCGGATCGTGGTGGACGCCGACAACTACTACCCCCAACGGGACGGCGACATCGCCGAGCTGCTGGACCGCAGCCTCAGCTCCAGCCGGTGGACGGCCGAGCACCTCAAGGGCGCCCGGGTGGTGAAGGCGTTCAACAACATCCAGGCCCAGCACCTCATGGACAACGGGCGGCCGGCCGGCGCGGCCGACCGGATCGGGCTGCCGGTGGCCGGCGACGACGCCGACGCCAAGCGCGTCGTGATGGAGCTGGTGGACGCCCTGGGCTTCGACCCGGTCGACGCCGGCACCCTCGACGAGAGCTGGCGGCAGCAGCCGGACACGCCCGTGTACGGCACCGACCGCGACGCCGACGGCGTACGCCAGGGACTGGCCGACGCGAGGCCCTGAGCGCCCTTCCGGGCGGCCGGGCGTGTTTCGCGTACCCAATGGGATGCCCCGCCGGCGACGTGCCGGCGGGGCATCGGTGTGTCCGGGGCCCGGCGGACCTCAGTCGGTGGGGCCGCCGCAGACGTAGCGGGGCTCGGCAAGGTACCGCCAGGTGAACTTCTCCCGCTTGACCACCTTGCCGTCCTTCTTGATGACCCGGAAGGCGTCCTGGGTGAAGCCGTCGATGCCGTTGCTGGGGATGCACGACGGGCCGGGCTTGAGGTGGATGGTCTTCGGCTTGGTGACGTCCCGGCGGGGGCCGTACTCCGTCTTGACGCTGTCGTAGATCTTCGTGCTCCAGATCGACACGGTCACCGAGCTGGCGGTGGTCGAGGTGTCGATGAGGACGCCGTACTTCGTGTTGTTGCGGAACTTGAAGTCGAGGTTCGGCCAGAAGATCGTCGACTCGATGACCGGCGGGTACCGGCTGAACCAGTAGGAGTGCGGCTTGTGCTCGACGTCCTCCAGGCCCGCGTAGTAGGTGGCGTTGAACAGGGTGGTGGTGAACTGGGAGGTGCCCCCGCCCACGCCGGGGACGAGCTTGCCGTCGAGGATCACCGGGGCGTCCCGGTAGCCCTGGGCGTAGCCGCGCTCGCCGGTGTGGCCGTTGAGGGAGAACGTCTCGCCGGGCAGCACGACCGTCCCGTCGACGTCCTTGGCGATCTGGACGATGTTCTGGCTGCGGGGCGAGGAGAGGCCGCCGGTGAAGTGGGTGGTGAACCGGGAGACCCGTTCGACGATGCCCAGCCCGGCCAGCTTCTCGGTGGTCAGTTTCGGCTGGGTCTCCTTGAGCCGGCCGGTGACCTTCCGGTCGTCGGTGCGGGGCAGGACGGCGAGCAGGTCGCGGCTGAGCGCGGCGCTGTCGAGCTGCTGGCCGGGTCGCCCGTCGACCGGCTTCGGCTTGCCCCCGGTGACCGTCATCCGGGCGTCGCGGGGCTCGGTCTCGATGGCGTCGAGCTTGTCGCCGAGGGCGGCCCGCAGCCGCTTCACGTCGACGCGGGGGGTCAGCTTCCCGGCGTCGTCGGCGGTGAAGCGCAGGCTCCGGGCGATGGCGGCGGGCGGGATGGTGACGGAACCCTTGTCGGTGTCGAGGGTGACGGGGGCGGCGACGGCGGGGCGGGCCAGCTCGGCGACGAGCTTGTCGACCTCCTCGGCGCTGGTCGCCGGCGTGTTCTCCACCAGCGGCACGGTCACCGGCTGACCGGAGAGCCAGCCGTCGCGGACCGCCTGGGCCGAGCGCTGCGGGTCGAGCGCGAGGCCGGACCTGGGGCGTACCGGCTTGGGGGTGGTGCCGGTGAAGATGATGGCCGGCACGGTCCACTCGCGGGTCTGGTCGCCGGCCGCCTTGCGCAGGGCCGCGTCGAGCCGGGCGGCGTCGACGGTCACCACCGGGGCGACGGCGCGCGAGCCGACGAGGCGGCTCACCGGGTGCGCCTGGGCCTTCGCCGCCGCGTCCACGGTCGCTTCGACGTCCACCGCGAGCCCCACGTCGGCGGGGGCGAACTCCAGGCTCTTCTCGCCGACCGTCACCCGCAGCGGGGTGCTCGGGGTGCCCGCCCGCTCCAGCTCCGCGCGTAGCTCGCGGATCGCGTCGGTGCGGCTGCGTCCGCCCAGCTCGGTGCCGAGCACGGTCGTGCCGCGCGGGACGTCGCCGGCGTACGCGTAGGCGCCCACCCCGCCGACGGTGGCCAGGACGGCGGTGCCGACGCCGGCGGCGAGCAGGACCCGCAGTCGGCGGCTGCGGCGGGCCGGCCCGGTGCCGGTTGTGGCCGCTGTGGCTGCCGGTGCGACGGGGTCCGGCTCGTCGACCGGCCAGCTCACCGCGGTCACCTTGACGGTCGGCCGGTCGTCGGCGGGCGGTCGTGTTTCGCCGTACAGAGTCACAGCAACCTCGATCGGTACGTACCACGTGGGAGCCTCTCCCACCCGGGAGACACCTACGGTAACCAACGGCGGGGCCGTCCGGCAGTCTGCGTCCCCGGCCGTGTCCGGGCAGCGTGTCGGCGTCCGGCGCACCGGCTGTCCGTCGGGCTGCGCGGGCTGGTCATGCGGGATTTCCACACCGGTATCGCCGTCGGGGTGATCGATGGATCACTCTCAGCGGTCTGGCAGGTTCCCGTTACCAAAAAGTTACCGGCGGGTATCACGGCTACATCGCGTGAGTCTCGCCGCGTCGCCTGTCGCACTCGGCCCGGTTTGTCCGGTGGGGCGTCGAGGCGGGCGTTGACCGAAGGTGACCATAACCGATCTTGGTGGCGCGGGCGAGTTACCCGCCGGTAGCAAGGGTCTTGTGACCTGGGTCGCTTCGCGGCAGCATCCAATCCGCACGCTGCGCGCACCGTCCGGCCAGCGGATCGCAGCAGCCACCGCAGCTTCCCCCACCCCCGAGCCGCGATCCCGCGCTCGGTGACCCCCGTTCGAGGAGGACCTCGTGAAGGATTCGGAAGACCGTCTGGAGCAGGGCGGCACCCGTTGGCGGCGGTTCGCCGCGATGATGGTGCCCGCGACCGCCGTCGCCGGTGCCATCGTCTTCGGCATGGCCAACGGCGCGATCGCGGCGTCGTTCGCCGTCTCCGGCCAGACCTTCAAGGTCGGCGCCTCGAAGCTGGAGGGCACCGGCTTCAAGCAGTACGGCGGGTTCGTCAAGGAGAAGGACGGCACCGCCCACCCGGTGGCGGTGTCCGAGATCGCGGACGCCAAGCTCTACGACCTGTGCCAGTCGGTGAAGATCCCCGACCTGCCGATCGTGCTCACCATCAACGCCGGTGGCGGCGGCAACCCGGCCACCGCCAAGGGCCTGCTGATCGACATGGACTCCCTGGGCGGCGACGCCGAGTTCAAGAACATCAAGATCGGCCGGGACGCCACCGACCTCAACGAGGGGGCCACCGCGAAGTCGTTCGGCCAGAGCGCCGACAGCGTGACCATCACCGACCTGGAGCAGGTGGCCCGCTCCACCAGCGCCGCGATCTTCACCCTCAACGGGCTGAAGCTCAAGGTCAACGTGGGTGCCGCCGCCAAGGAATGCTTCTGAGCCAGCCACCGGGCCCGTGGGGGGTGCCCTCCACGGGCCCCGGCCCTCCCTCGTCACCAGTGAGCACCGCCAGGAGGAGTACGTGACGACCGCCAACCCGCAGCACGCCCAGCCGGGCCGGGTCAGTCAGGCGTGGCGCAACTTCCGCCGCTGGCGTCGGGCCCGCCCCTTCTGGGGCGGCCTGTTCACCGCGCTGGCCGGGCTGGAGATCTTCTCCACCACCCAGATGAGCCTCAGCGGCCTGAGCTTCCAGATGGGGCCGACCGGCTTCCTGTCCTGGCTGATCCCGGTGATCCTGGTGGCCTGCGGGATGCTGATGTGGTTCAGCCCGCAGCAGCGGATGTTCTACGCGATCGTCGGCGCGGTGACCGCCGTGTTCTCGCTCATCGGGGTCAACCTCGGCGGCTTCTTCGTCGGCCTGCTGCTCGGCATGGTCGGCAGCGCCCTCGGCTTCGCCTGGGTGCCCGCCCGTCGACCGGCCGCCGCGCCGGCCGGGTCCGGCCCGGTCGGAACCGCGGTCGAGGGCCCGGCCGGAACCGCGACCGAGGGGCCGACCGACGCCGACGCCGACCGCGCCGGCGAGGCGGCGCTGGTCGACGAGCTGATGCCCCGCGCGCAGCACCCCGACGACGTCACCGGCCCGCTCACCGACACCCTGCCGCCGCCCCGCAACCCGCTGCGCGAGGCGCTGCCCGCCGACGCCGCACCCCCGCTGCGGGAGTCACCGGCCGCCGGCTCGGGCGACGACAGCACCCAGGTGCTGCCGAGGGTCGGGGCGGACGGCCGCCCGCAGCCCCAGCCGGCCGAGGACGGCCCGGGCCGGCGCGGAACGCACCGGGACCCGAGGCTGCTGGCGATCACCCTGGTGCTGCTCAGCGTCTCGGCCGCCGGGGCGCTGGCGCTGCGCGACCAGGCCCCGGTGCAGGCCGCCCCCGCCGCCCCGTGCCCCACCCCGTCCGCCACCCGCCCGGCCGAGCCCGAGCCGTCGGCGTCCCGCCCGGCCAGCAGGAGCCCCAGCCCCACACCCAGCCCGAGTGCGGAGAAGACCGCCGGGGGCAACGTGCTCACCGACATCATCGACGGCATCGGCGACCTGTTCACCGGTGGCGACGACGACGCCGAGCCGGCCGCGAGCCCGGAGCCGACGGGCACCGCGCCCACCACCGGCGCACCGACGGCCACCGCCCGGCCGACCGCTTCGGCGAAGCCGACCCCGGCCGCGTCGGCCAGCCCCGACAAGCCCGGCGACGGGTGCGCCACCCCCGAGCCCACCGAGCCCGCCGAGGTCGAGCCCGGCGAGCCGCTGCCCAGGATCGCCCCCGAGCCGGGCCAGCCCCGGGTGGCGGCGAAGCCGTCGAAGCTCACCGGCTCGAAGGTCACCATGACCGGGCTGCGCTTCGAGGGGATCGTCGACCTGCCGACCGGCGACGGCACGCTCAAGACGCTGAAGTTCAGCATGGCCAAGAGCGTCACCGACGACTTCCAGCTCCTGGCTGACGGCCCCGGCGGCCGGAGCCAGCGGTACGTCACGGACCGGCTGACCGTCCAGGGCGACGTGGCGTTCTACGCCACCCGGTTCGTCGGGCGGCTGCTCGGCATCAAGATCACGCTCACGCCCGACCTGCCGTTCCCCGACGGCATCCCGATCACCTCGCCGATCCCGATCACCTTCACCGACCCGGTGATCGACCTCGCGTACGTCCAGTGCGACGTCCTCACCGGAAAGCCGGCGCTGAAGCTCGACCTCGCCTGAGCCGCCCCCGACGCGACGGCCGGGGCCACACCCCCGGGCCCCGGCCGTCGTCCGTGCGGGAACTCAGAGGCGGGCGAGCGCCCGGCGCAGCGGGTCGAGGCCCAGCGCCCCCAGGTCCAACGCCTGCCGGTGGAACTCCCGCAGGTCGAAGTCGGCGCCCTTGCGGGCCTTCGCGTCCTCCCGGGCCTGGAGCCAGATCCGCTCCCCGACCTTGTACGAGGGGGCCTGCCCCGGCCAGCCCAGATAGCGG
This sequence comes from Micromonospora haikouensis, assembly GCF_000876225.1. Taxonomy (NCBI): domain Bacteria; kingdom Bacillati; phylum Actinomycetota; class Actinomycetes; order Micromonosporales; family Micromonosporaceae; genus Micromonospora; species Micromonospora haikouensis. The sequence goes on from NZ_JXSX01000002.1 coordinate 6,003, forward strand.
TTCAGCTCGAAGCGCAGGTTCTCGTCGGGCACCCGGCAGTGCGCCCGCATGAACTCCCAGCCCAGCTCCGGGGTCCACCGCTCGCCCGGGTGGAAGTCGAACGGGTTGTCCTTCGGGATCTCCAGCTCCAGGTGCATGCCGATGTCGACGATCACCCGGGCGGCGCGGAACGCCTGCCCGTCGAGCATGCCGAGCTTGTCGCCCGGGTCCTCCAGGTAGCCCAGCTCGTCCATCAGCCGCTCGGAGTAGAGCGCCCAGCCCTCGCCGTGCCCGGAGACCCAGCACAGCAGCCGCTGCCAGCGGTTGAGCAGGTCGGCCCGGACGGCGGTCTGCGCGACCTGGAGATGGTGACCCGGCACGCCCTCGTGGTAGACGGTGGTCACCTCGCGCCAGGTGGAGAAGTCGGTGACGCCCTGCGGCACCGCCCACCACATCCGCCCCGGCCGGGAGAAGTCCTCGCTCGGGCCCGTGTAGTAGATCGCGCCGTCGCTGGTCGGGGCGAGGCAGCACTCGATGCGGCGCACCTGCTCCGGGATGTCGAAGTGGGTGCCGTGCAGGTCGCTGATCGCCTTGTCGGCCAGCGCCTGCATCCAGTCCCGGAACGCCTCCTTGCCCTGGATGGTGCGCGCCGGGTCGGCGTCCAGCGCGGCCACGGCCTCGTCGATCGTCGCGCCCGGCCCGACGATCCGCGCGGCCACCGTCCGCATGTCGGCCTCCAGCCGGGCCAGCTCCGCGAACCCCCAGGCGTACGTCTCGTCGAGGTCGACGCGCGCGCCGAGGAAGTACTGCGAGGCCAGCGCGTACCGCTCCCGGCCGGCGGCCTGCTTGTCGCGCCCCAGCGGGGCCAGTTCGTCGCGCAGGAACTGGCCGAACCCGGCGGTGGCGGCGGTGGCCGCCGCCGCGCCCCGGCGCAGCTCCGCCCCGAGCGTGCCGTCGACGCCGAGCCGCTCCACCAGGCCGTGGAAGAAGTTGTCGCCGCTCGGGTCCGTCCAGACGTCGCACTGCTTGGCGACCTCGACGAGCTGCGCCTTCGAGCTGACCCGGCCCGCGCCGGCCGCCTCGCGCAGCGTCGTCTTGTAGCCCTCCAGGGTGCCCGCGAACCGGTTGAGCCGGGCCGCGATGTTGGCCTGCGCCTCCTCGCCCTCGGTGGGCATCAGGTCGAAGACCATGCGGATGTCGTGCAGCCCGCTGGCGATGACGTTGACCTCGCTGGTCGTCTCACCCGCCTCGTACCGGGCGAGGTCCAGGCCGAGCCGCTCCTGCATGGCCTCCCTGGCCGTCCGCTCCGACTCGGAATCGGGCTCGGTCACGTCGAGGTCGGCCAGCGTGCGTCGGGTCAGCTCCGCCCGGGCCGCGTAGCCCTCCGGCGACAGGTCGTCGAGCTGGTCGTCGTGTCCGGCGATGCCGACGTAGGTCGCGCCGACGGGGCTCAGCGGCGCCCAGTCGGCGACGTACCGGTCGGCGAGGTCATCGATTCGTCCCACGGGGTGACACTACGCGACCGGGCCGGGCGGTTGTCGAGCGTGATTGCCGTGTTCAGGGCAGCAGCTCGGCCGGGTCGAAGTCGATCGGGAACGGCGCGTCGGCCCGCAGCCGCTCCCCGCTGACCGCCCGCGCGACGGTGTCGGGGCCGCCGGGCCGGTGCAGGGCGAGCAGCCGCACGTCGACCCGCGCCGGATCACGGGTGAGTCGTACCCGCATGAACCAGGGCACGCCGCCCTCGGCGCAGCGACGCGGCCGGTCCACGGCGGCCGGCCCCGGATTGTCGTCGGAGGAGACCTCCACCGCGAGTTCGCAGTGGCCGGCCGGCACCCAGCGGTCCTCCTCGTCCGTCGCCGGCAAGGTGTGCAGCACGGTGACGTCCGGCTGGATCCACAGGCCCGGGCTGACGGTCAGGTTGACCCGGCCGAGGACGTGCCGGCCGGCGGCCTCGGCGGCGGGGGCGAGCAGGCAGCCGAGGCTGACCATCGCGAAGCTCTCGCTGGCCCGCAGGAACGGACTGATCACCAGCCGACCGGCGACGCACTCGTGGCGGGCGCCGGCCAGTTCCCTGACGGGGAGGTATCGCTCCGCGAGCGCGGTCGTCCAGCACCCGGACAGCTCCACGAGCGGATCGAACTCCTGCGACGGCAGCACCGGCGTCACCCCCGACCGTGATCAACGAGGATGCCGTCGTGGCGTTGCTGTGGTGGTGGACACGGTGGCCGGAAACCGCGCGACACCGTCGCACCCCTGCGGCAGAGTGTCAGGGGTGACACCCGATACCACCCCTGACAGGTCGGCGCTGCGCAGCTGGCTGCCCGGCTTCCTCGCGCTCGCCGCGATCTGGGGCGCCAGCTTCCTGTTCATCAAGGTCGGCGTCCGCGAGCTGCACCCGCTGCACCTCACCCTCTACCGGGTCGCCGCCGGTGCGCTGACCCTGCTCGTCGCGCTCGCGCTGCTGCGCGACCGGCTGCCCCGCGAGCCCCGGATCTGGGCCCACCAGTTCGTGGTCGCCGCGCTGGGCGTGGCCGTGCCGTTCACCCTCTTCGGCTACGGCGAGCAGCGGATCGAGTCGATGCTCGCCGGGATCTGGAACGCCACCACGCCGCTGATCGTGCTGCCGATGGCGGTGCTGGTGTTCCGCACCGAGCGGCTGACCACCCGCAAGGCGGTCGGGCTGGGGCTCGGCTTCGCCGGGGTGCTCGTGGTGCTCGGCGTCTGGGCGGGCGTCGGCGGGGCCCACTTCACCGGTCAGCTCATGTGCTTCGGCGCGGCGGCCTGCTACGGCTTCGCCATCCCGTACCAGAAGCGGTTCGTCGCGGGCAGCGCCGACTCCGGCCTCTCGCTCTCGGCGACCCAGCTCCTGCTGGCGACCGCGCAGCTCGCCGTGGTCGGCCCGCTGGTGGCGGGCGTGCCGCCGCTGCCCACCGACCTGTCGCCCGGCGCGCTGGCCAGCGTGCTCGCGCTGGGCGCGCTCGGCACCGGCCTGGCCTTCGTGATCAACCTGCGCAACATCCGGGTGGCGGGGGCGAGCACCGCCTCCACGGTGACCTACCTCGTGCCGATCTTCGCCGTGCTGATCGGGGCGCTGGCGCTCGACGAGCGGCTCACCTGGCACCAGCCGGTGGGCGCGCTGATCGTGCTGGCCGGGGTCGCGGTGACCCAGGGCCTGCTCGGCCGGCGCGGGCGGGCCCGCGCGGTCGACGTCGCCCCGCCGGCCGCCCCGGTCGCCGCCCGCTGATCCCGGCACCCACTGGTTCGGCGCGGGCCGGTCAGCCCCGGGCCCACGCCACGAGGCGCTCCGCCGGCCAGGTGTTGACCACCCGGTCGGCGGGGACGCCGCACAGGGCCGCCCGCTCGCAGCCGAACCGCTGCCAGTCGAGCTGGCCGGGGGCGTGCGCGTCCGTGTCGATAGCGAACCGGCAGCCCGCCTCCAGCGCCCGCCGGATCAGCCGCTTCGGCGGGTCCTGCCGCTCCGGCCGCGAGTTGATCTCGACGGCCACGTCGTGCTCGGCGCACGCGGCGAAGACGGCGTCCGCGTCGAAGTCGCTCTCGGCCCGGGTACGCGGCCGGTGCGCCCGGTCGCCCGGCCCCCGCACGCCGGCCGGGCGCGACGACACCATCCGGCCGGTGCAGTGGCCCAGGATGTCCAGGTGCGGGTTGGCGATCGCCGCCAGCATCCGCCGGGTCATCCGGGCCCGCTCGTCGTTGAGCCCGCTGTGCACCGAGCCGACGACCACGTCGAGGCGGGCCAGCAGCTCCTCCTCCTGGTCCAGCGAGCCGTCGGCGAGGATGTCGACCTCGATGCCGGTGAGGATGCGGAACCCCTCGGGCAGCGCCTCGTTCACCGCCGCCACGTGGTCGAGCTGGCGGCGCAGCCGGTCCGCCGTGAGCCCCCGGGCCACCTTCAGCCGGGGCGAGTGGTCGGTCAGCACGACGTACTCGTGGCCCAGCTCGACCGCCGCGAGCGCCATCTCCTCGATGGGCGAGCCGCCGTCGGACCAGTCGGAGTGGGTGTGGCAGTCGCCGCGCAGCGCCTCGCGCAGCGCCGTGGCCGCGGCGTCCAGGTCGGTGCCCTCCGTGGCGACGAGCCGGCGCAGGTAGACCGGCTCCTCACCGGCCAGCGACTCGGCGACGCAGCGGGCGGTGACGTCGCCGACGCCGGCCATCTCGGTGAGCCTGCCGGAGCGGGCCCGCTCGGCCAGCTCCGCCGCCGGCAGCGCGGCCAGGGCCGCCGCCGCCGACCGGAACGCCCGCACCCGGTAGGTCGCCTCGTTGGCCCGCTCCAGCAGGAACGCGATCCGGCGCAGGTCGGCGATGGGGTCCCGGTCGGTCATGCCCTGCAACCTACGCGCCCGCGCCGCCGGTCGGGGTACGACCGGCGGCGCGGGGTGGTGCGTCAGTGCGGACCGGTCAGGAGTACGGCAGCTTCACGACCGACTGGTTGCCGAGGCCGAGGGTGCTGGGGCTGCCGCCGATCGCCGACCAGACCTCCACCTTCACGGTGCCGTTGGCGAGGTTGCCGAGGGTGCCGCTGCTGGAGTGCAGCCCGGCGGCCTGGGTGTAGTGCTCGTACCCGGGGACCGGGTCGGTGGCGAAGTAGCGGTAGGTCTCCACCCGTTCCCAGCTCCCGTTGCCGGTGAGGTCGTAGGAGAGCCGCACCTGCACCCCGTTGCCGACGGCGGTGCCGGCGTCGAGGAACAGGTCGAACGCGGTCTGCCCGCCGGCGTACGCGAGGTTGAGGCCGGTCGCGGTGAACACCTGGGCGTTGGTCGGGGTGCCGTCGTGGTTGCCGTTCGCCGCCGCCACCGTCGTGGTACCCGCGCTGCCGGCCGCACCGAAACCGCCCCCGGCGAGCAGGTAGCGCGTCGGCGAGCTGGCCGGCGGCGTGGCGGTCGGCGTCGGGCTCGGGCTGGTGGGCGTCGGCGACGGGCTGGTGGTCGGCGTGGGGCTCGGGGTGCCCGTCGGCGGCACGCCCCCGGCGGCGTTGCCGCCGCTCCACGTGTACGCCCCGGTGGTGGCCGTCTTCCCGGCCCCCACGGTGAGCGTGGTGCCGTCGGAGAACCGCACCGTGACCGGCGCGGCGGTGATGTTCGACGCCACGTACGTCCGCGCCCCGTTGCGGGTGAAGACGGCGCTCAGCGGGTGGTTCGCGCTGACCGTGGTGTCGACCGTGCCGAGCGCGGCGAGGTTGCGGATCCAGTGGAAGGTGTGCGCGCGGCTCTCCCCCTCCTCCGGCGTGTACCCGGGGTTGGCCCGCAGGTTCGACAGCGCCGTGGCGGGGTCGCCGAGCGCCTGGAACTGCCAGAGGATGTCCTGCCACACCGTCGGCTGCCCGTTGTTGTTGCGCACCAGTTCGGCGTAGTTGGTGCGCACGTACGCGGGGTCGTAGCCGAGGTAGAGGTGGCCGCCGGTGACGGGCAGCAGGTTGATGCCCTGGATCATCTCCGGCTCGGCGCTGAACCAGGTCGCGTACGCGCCGCCGTCGCCCCAGACCATGCCGACCGTCGAGTGCTCGAACCCGGCCGGGAAGTTCTCGTCGGCGTGGTCGAACCAGTATTCCTGGATCGCCGCCGCCTGCGTCGTGTAGAGGAAGATGCCGGCGTCGCGGACGGCCGTGTCGCCGGTGGCCTGACCCCACTGGATCAGGGCGTTGGCGAAGTTCATCCCCTCCGACGAGGACTCCTGGTTGTTGCCCGCCCCGAACGAGCCGTGCCCGGAGGCCCAGTCGTGGCCGGCGTAGATGTCGAAGTCCCGCAGGTACGGGAACCGGGTGTCGGCGCGGTCGTAGTTGTCGGCGTCGCGGATGAGCAGGTCCACCATGCCGCCGTAGCGGGCGTCGGTGGCCCACTGCGGGTCGAACTTGGCCAGGGTGGCCGCCGCGGCGATGAAGTAGCCGTAGTGGAAGTGGTGGTCGTTGAGTTCCTGGTCGGACCCGTAGGAGGCCGGGTAGCCGATCAGGGTGCCCCAGTTCTGGTCGTAGTAGAAGACCTTCGCGGTCTTGCCGGGCGAGGCGGTGAACCAGTCGGTGAGGGTGGACCGGATGGCGTTCAGCGCGCTGTCGCGGGTGGTGGTGTCGTCGACGAGGTCGGCCACCTCGGCGATCCGGGCGGCCCGGCCGAGGCCCTTGCCCGTCCAGTAGGTGTCGCCGCCGCGCTGGTCCATCGGGTTGCCCCGCACGGCGGCGAGCTGGTCGCGCAGGGTGGCCAGGTCGGCGCCGGAGCCGTCGCCGACGGCCGGCAGCTCGGGCAGCACCCCGTGGTAGGTCATCGCGGTGCGGAACTGGGTGACGCCGGTGAGGACCTTCATCCGGCCGCGCGCCGACGGGTACGTCTGGGTGATCGGCGTGGAACCGGTGAGCGCCCTCCACTGGTGCGGGTAGAGGCTCACCACGGTCTGCGTGGCGGTGCCCTCCCGGGGCGTGGTGGTGAACGCGTACGTGGTGGTCAGGCGGCTGGCCGCCTGGTCGTACGCGTACGAGACGCGGGTGCCGGTGACGTGGGCGTGCGCGTACCGGCCGTAGGTGGTGGCGAGGCTGGTGCGTTCGGCGGCGGTGCTGCCGGCGGTGGTGGGCAGCAGGGCGACGGAGAAGTAGCCCTTGCCCGCGAGGGTGGACGAGATCCGGCCCCCGCTGACCGTCCAGCTCGCGCCGCTCGGCGCGTACGCGACGTAGTCGTGGCCGGCGACGGTGAAGCCGATGGTGGCGCCGCTGTTGGACCAGACGGTCGGGGTGCTGTTGGCGTTGACGACGGCGTCGCCGCCGGTGGCCTGGAAGTAGGCGAACGGCAGGCCGTGGCCGATGGTGGCGCGCAGGGTGCGCGCGCCGTCGCTCCAGTACGGGGTGACGGTCCAGTCGGTCCAGCCGGCGACCTTCACCGTCGGCGCGGCGAGCCCGGCGACGCCGACGCGGATGTCCTGCGTGTACGGGTAGTGGAACTCGCCGACGCCGGTGGCCGTGCCGCTGATCGCGGGGGTCGAGTTGGCCGAGAAGCCCAGACCGTCGGTGAACGTGTCGTAGGACAGCGGGTGGGCGTGCAGCGGCTCGCTGTAGGCGCAGTCGGTGCGCTTCCACAGCAGCGACGACCACCAGTCGTTGGTGGGCACGGCACCGGCGGGGGCGTCGGCGGTGACGTGCTGCCGGGGGTTGGTGGAGAGCTGCCCGCAGCCGGAGGGCAGCGGGCCGACGGGCGTGGTGGTGTAGCTGCCCGCCCCGACGGACGCGGCCTGGGCGGGGGCCGTGTTGACGGCCACGGCGAGGCCGCCGGTGGCGAGGGCGAGGACGGTGGACGAGACGAGGGCCCAGAGGCGGTGGCGGTGTGGTGTGGGAGGTGTCACGGGTTCCTCCATCGCGCGGGTGCGCCGGACCGGCCGGCGTCGGCGCTTGGTCGGGATTGGGGAGGTTCGTTACCTGTGAGAGCGCTCTCTCATGCCGGGACGTTAACCGGTGTTCGAGACGTCCGTCAATGTGTGCGACCGGTTGAGCCGGGATGTCGCGATTGGACCGTCCCTGGTCCCGCTCCCACGCCCCGCTCAGCCGCCCCGGGCCGAGCCTCCCGTGCGGACCGTCAGCCGCCTCCGCCGCCGCTCTTCGGGGCCTTCGGGCAACCGTGCTCCCGACGCCACGCGGCGACCTCGGCGGCCGGCTCCCGGTTGCCGCCCCGCCGCCACGAGTCGAGATAGCGGGCCGGCCAGACCACCCCGCGCCGGATCCACCAGTCGCCCCGGCCCGAACACTGCGGGGAGAGCCCGAAGTGCAGGTGGCAGACGTTGTTGGCGTTGCCCGTGCGGCCCACCCGGCCGAGCTGCTTCCCGGCCCGCACCCGCGTGCCGGCGTCGATCCCGTCGGCGATCGCGCTCAGGTGCGAGCCGTAGTAGCGCACCCCGTCGTCGCCCAGCAGCGACACCGACAGGCCGCCGTTGTAGGGACCCAGCGGCCCCCGCTTGTCGAACCGGTCCACCCGGCTCACTTCCAGGACCGTCCCGTCGGTCACCGCCACCACCGGCTCGCCGCAGTCGGCGAAGATGTCCGTCCCCGGATAGGCGGAGTGGGTCGGGTGGTAGGCGACGTTGCCCGCGCGCACCGGGAAGACGTGCCGCAGGCCGGTGCGGGTCGGGCTGGGCGACGCCGCCGGCCGGGTGCTCGCAGCCGGGGTGACCGGCGGCGCCGACGGGCCGACCGGCGTCCCGGCCGGCTGCCCGCCGGTGACCATCCCGGTCGGTGCCACCCAGCCGGCCCCGGGCGTCCGGTTCGGCGGCGGCGCGCCGCAGCCGGCGGCCAGCACCGGCGCGAGCAGCAGCAGAACCGGGTACGCCGCGCGCGGGCGACGCCGACGCGGGAAGCGCGAGGACATCCGCCCATCCTGACAGAACCGATACGGTGGGGAGGGTACGGTCCGGGGTGTCCACCCCGCGCCCTGCGGCAACCGGCGGACGGAGTGCGGTGATGACCTGGCAGCCGGCCCACCCCGACTGGGCCGACCCGGAGCAGCCGGCCCACCCCGGCTCGCGTACCCCGTCGGGGCTCTTCCCCTCCGGGCCGCCGTCGCGGCCCACCTGGCGCGAACCGCACCCGGTGACCGGGTCGGCGGTCGCCTCCGGGGCGGCCGTCACCGCCGCGTGGCTCGTGCTGTTCGCCCTCCTCGGCCGCGACGTCCCCACGTACGCCTGGTGGACGGTCGTCGCCGGCGGGCTGGCCTGGCTGGCCGCCCTGGCGCTGGCCCGCCACGGCGACCGCGGCGTCGCCACCGGCGTCGCGATCGTCACCGCCGGCGGCTGGAGCGTCGCCGCCGCCGTGGTGGCCGTGACCTGGGCGACGACGGGCGACTGGCCCCTGTGGTGACGGGCCCCGCGCGGCGGGACCGGCCGGCCCGCGCTGCCACCCTCGGTCGCCGGCCGGCTGCGCACCGAATCCCGTCTTGACGTACCCGCTTCGACGGCGCACTCTCGGCGGTATGGCCTGGACCACCCCGCGGCTCGACCCCGAGCGGAGCCGCCGCCGCCTCCAGATCCTCGCCGAGCTGGCGGGGGCCAGAGCGGGACGCGAGCGGGAACGGCCCCAACGCGCGCGCACCGAACGGCTGCGGCAGCTCATCGCCACCCGCCGCCGGGTCGCGGGCTGACGGCTCCGGCCGACCGCCGCACTTTCCACAGGAATGACCGGCCCTTCGGGGCGTTGACCGGTCGCCTGCCGACCCGACCGGTTAACGTGCACGCGTAACGAGTCGGCGTGCTGTGCCGAGGCAAACTTGGGGGAACCGTGTCGTACTTCGCTGCCGCCGTGGTGCGCGACGGAGGCGGCTGGACCGCCGCAGAGGTGAACCTGCGCGGGGCCACCGACGTCGACGAGGTCGCCGACCGGCTGCGGGACGTCGAGCCCGACGCCGACCTGTCGCTGCTCTTCGTCGAGGCCGACGACGCCTACCTGGTCATCCTGCGCCTCGACGAGGGCGAGGACCTGCGGGTGTTCGGCTCCGACTCCGCGTACGCCGAGGAGTCCCGGCTCGGCGCCCTGCTGGTCGGCGACCTCAAGGGGTCGGTCACCGGCTTCGACGACACCGAGGAGCCCCGGCCGAGCGCCGGCACCGGCGACGACGACAGCGAGCAGCCCGCCGTCGACCCGGAGGCGGACCCGGTCGGCGACGCCGACCTCCTCGCCGACCTCGGCATCCCCGCGCAGCGGCTGCTGCGCCTCTGCGCCCACGAGGGCATGCTCCCGGCCGACGTGACCGCCGAGGTGTGCCAGGTCCTCGGCTGCGCCGACGAGGTCGAGGAGCTGCGTGGCGTCTGAGCCGGCGGACGCCACCGACCCGGCGCTGGAGGGCGTACGGCCGGGACAGCCGACCCCGGGCGCGGTCCGGCGGTTCGGGCCGGGCGCCGACGAGGGCCTGGCCGAACTGGGACTTGCCGGCCCGGACGGCGGGGATCTCGGCGGCGCGGGCCTAAGCGGCGCGGGCCTGGGCGGCGCGGGTCGCCGGCAGCGGCACGAGCTGTGGATGCGGCGCGCCCTCCAGGTCGCGGTCACCGGCCCCGCTCCGGCCCGCGCCGACGCGTCGGCCGACGGGGTGGCTCGCGTCGGTGCGGCGGCCGACGCGGCCCGCCCTGGTGAGGTGGCCGACGACGTGCCGGTCGGTGCCGTCGTCTACGGCCCGGACGGCACCGAGCTGGCCGCCGGGCGCAACGAGCGGGAGCTGACCGGGGACCCGACCGCGCACGCGGAGGTGCTGGCGCTGCGCCGGGCCGCCGAACGCCTGGGCCGGTGGCGGCTGGACGACTGCACCCTCGTGGTGACGCTGGAACCCTGCACGATGTGCGCCGGGGCCATCGTGCTCGCCCGCGTCGCGGCCGTCGTCTTCGGGGCCTGGGAGCCCAAGACCGGGGCCGCCGGCTCGCTCTGGGACGTCCTGCGCGACCGGCGGCTCAACCACCGCCCCGAGGTCTACGGCGGGGTGTTGGAGGCGGAGAACTCCGCCGTCCTGCGCGCCTTCTTCCGCTGACCCGGTAACGGGCTGACCCGGCGAGATCGTGCTCGATCCGGGATGCAGTGGCCTCGGCGACGCTCCGATGCCACTCGATCCCCGATCGAGCACGATCTTCCGGTGGGATCACCGGGCCGGGCGTCAGGCGATCGCCGTGTCCAGGCCGATCTCGACCATCTGGGAGAACGTCTGCTCGCGCTCCTCCGACGTGGTCTTCTCGCCGGTCTTGATGTGGTCGCTGACGGTGAGGAGGGTCAGCGCGCGGGCGCGGAACCGCGCGGCGATCGTGTAGAGCGCCGCCGACTCCATCTCCACCGCCAGGACGCCGTAGTCGGCGAGGCTGTCGTAGAGGTCCGGCCGGTCGGTGTAGAAGGCGTCCGCCGCCAGGATCGGGCCCACCCGCATGGTGATGCCGCGCCGCTCGGCCACCTCGACCGACGTACGCAGCAGCCCGAAGTCGGCGACCGGGGCGTAGTCGATCAGCCCGGCGAAGCGCATCCGGTTCATGTTGGAGTCGGTGGACGAGCCGATGGCGGCCACCACGTCCCGCAGCTTCAGTTCCTCGGTCAGCGCCCCGCAGGAGCCGACCCGGATAAGGGTCTTCACGCCGTACTCGTTGATCAGCTCGTGGGCGTAGATCGAGGCGGACGGCATGCCCATGCCCGAGCCCTGGACGGACACCTCCACCCCGTTCCAGCGGCCGGTGAAGCCCAGCATGCCCCGGACCGTCGAGTAGCACGTGGCGTCCTCGAGGTAGGTCTCCGCGATCCACTTGGCCCGCAGCGGGTCGCCCGGCATCAGGACCCGCTCGGCGATCTCTCCCGGCTTCGCGCCGATGTGCGTACTCATGGCAAAGATCCTGCCAGGCCGACCGGGGGGATACCGGTTCGGCATCCGGTCCCGGTGTCCTGTACCCTCGTCGGCGGTGGCGTGTCCGAGTGGCCTAAGGAGCACGCCTCGAAAGCGTGTGAGGGTTTACGCCCTCCGCGGGTTCAAATCCCGCCGCCACCGCTCGTGACAAGCGAGAACGCCCGGTCGGTCCAAGAGGACCAGCCGGGCGTTCCGCATTCCGCTCCGCTCGGGTCAGCCCTTGATCGAGTTGGGCACCACGGGGACGGTCACCGACGTGCCCGCGTTCGCGGTGACGTCCGGCACCAGGATCGTGGTGATCTCGATCTCGGGGCGCTGGGTGCGCTTGGCGATGCTGTCCGTCTCGCGCTGCACGGGGCAGAACGGCAGCTCCGGCCAGAACTTGGCGAAGACCTCCCACGCGGCGGTCTCCTGCCGACGCAGCTTCTCGACCTCGATGCCGTCGTACTCGCCCTCGCCGATGTCCGGCAGGGCCGCCTCGTCGAACGCCTTTGCCAGCAGGACGACCGTGTCGTCGTAGCGGTTGGGGTTCACGGACCGGCCGAGTCCCCAGTCGTCACGCGTCCGGCGCAGCCGCTCCCGGTCCTCGTTGCTGATCTTCTTGTCCTGCTGCTCGCCGACGAGCAGACCCCCCTCGTCCTTCCCCGTCCACCAGCTCGCGTAGTAGGTGCCCTGGTAGCCCTGGCACAGGTAGCGGTTGCCGTTCGGGTGGACTTCCAACAGGAAGGTGTGCACGGACGGGAACGAACAGTCGAGGAGCAGGATCTGCCCCTCCTGCGGCACCTTCCGGAGCAGCTTCAGCAAATCCTTCCCGGCACCCGAGCCGACCTTCTCCCGCGTCCCCGCTTCGATGCCGTCGGCGCAGGTGGGGTGTTTCTTCCTCAGCTCGGCCAGAATGTTCTCCGCCGTCTTACCGCAGTTGGCCCAGTTGACGCTGCCCATCGCCATCTTGAACAGGCCCTCGTTGCGGGACTGCACGATGGTCGTGTTCTTCTCACCCAGGAAGCCGCCGGTCTTCACCCGCATCTGCGCCGCCCGCACGGCCTGCGGCCAGGAGGGGAAGGACTCCTTGCCCGCGGGGCCGGACCAGGAGATGAGCTGCGCCAGGATGGCCTGTCGTTCGTGTTCCGCCAATTCCTCACCGGTCGTCTGCTGATACTGGCCGAACGCCTGCTCGATCTGCTCGGCATAGGGGTCGAGCGCGCCCGTGACGCTCAGGTCCGGAATCGGATTCTTGGCGATGGTCAGCAACATCTGCTCCTCGGCGTGATCGTCGACGTCGGAACGACGCCGACACCGAGACGATGCCGCAGAGGAAGATGTGCTGCTGTCCGAGATCCGCGGCTCTGTTATCCGCAATCCGATCTCACGGGCGGGAGAGCATCTGGGCGTCGGACTTCGTCAGCCGGTCGGCGAAGAACTCCAGCAACTCCCGGTGGACGAAGATGTAGCCGTCGCCGACGTCCCGCAGGAACAGGCACTGCACGGCGTAGTCGAGGAACGGCCGCAGCGGGCGGGGCACGACGCCGTCGCGGGCGAGCCTCCGGCGGACCAGCCACTGCTCGGTGAGCGGCCCGAGGGCGACGGCCACCAGCAGGTACGACGCGGCGAACGCTCCGACGACCGCCCCGTACCGGAGGCCGTCGGCACCGGTACGGGCCAGGCCGACGGGCAGCCCGCCGAGGGTGCCGGTGACGACGCCCAGCAGCGGTGCGCCGGTCGCGGCGAAGCGGAGCCGCTGCCGCAGGGCGGGGCTCGGGATCTCGCGGCGCGGCGCGCCGCCGGGCGGGCCGATCAGGTAGAGGTCGAACAGCATGGCGCGGGTGAAGGCCAGGGCGAGCAGGGTGGCCAGCAGCATCCCGAACCAGTGCGCGAAGTCGGCGAGCAGGCCCGGCCAGCCGCGCAGCCCGTCGGTGAGGCCGAAGGCCAGCCCGACCAGGAGGGCCGCGGCCACGGCCGCCCACCCGACGCCGACGTTGCCGGCCACGTCGCGTAGCTCGTCGGCGGTGTCGGTCACCCAGTTGACCCGGAGGGGCCGCCGATCCTCCGGCCGGCGTTCCCGGGAGGCGATCAGTTCGAGGTCGTCGTACTCGTCGCGGACGAGGGCGAGCAGGGTCAGCGTCGCGGCTGCCAGCCCCACCACGAGGCCGGGCCAACCGATCAGGGCGGCCCCGAGCAGGGTGACCACCCCGCCCACGGCGACGCCGGCCAGCGCCCGGCTGAGCAGGTCGGCGCTGCGCCCGGCCCAGAACGGCGACCAGGTCGGGGCGACCAGGTCCAGCACGAAGATGGTCTGCTGCCGCTTGCGCAACTGGTGGCCGAGCACCGTCAGATACTGGACGGCCTGCTCCGGCCGGTACGCCGGGTGCGGGCGGTGCCGCAGCATCGTCTCGACGTACCGGGCGAAGAGGCGGGTGCGGCGACCGCCGGGGCCGTCGGTCGGGCCGGGACCGTCGGCGTAGGCCAGGCCCATGATGGCGAGCAGCAGGGGCGAACCGGTGAACTCCCACAGGCCCTCGTCGGCGGCGAGGGCGGCCCGCAGGCCGGCGAGGGCGGGCCCGGAGCGGTCCAGGTACCGCTCGATCTGCGGCCGGGTCAGCGGCTGGATCGTCACCGTGCCGTAGACGGGCAGGCCGGCGCGGAGCTCCCGGTATTCCGACTCGCGGCAGCAGACCGCGATCGGGGTGAGCGGCTGCCGGGCGTGGAACACGGCGATCGCCGCCGCGCACTCGTCGCGGCGGGCCGCGACGACCTCGTCGAGGCCGTCGAGCAGGGGCAGGACCGCGCCGGCCTCGATCCACGCGGTCGCCTGCCGGGACGGGATGCCGTAGCGCTCGGTCAGTTCGGCGGCGAGCCACTGCTCCAGCGGCAGGCGTCGGGTGGCCCACGACGACAGGTTCAGCACCACCGGGATGGGGGCGTCCGGGTCGCGCCCGGCCGCGTCGACCAGCTCCCGGGCGAGCTCCAGCAGGGTGGTCGTCTTGCCGGAGCCGGGCGCGCCGAGGATCACCACGGCGCGGTCGAGCCGCTCGAAGAGGCCGGCCACGGACGCGCCCTGGTCGAGGACGCCGGTGAAGCCGTCGCGGTGGGTGGCCCGCAGCGTCCACGGGTACCGCCGGTCGTCGGCCGACGCGGTGACGCCGAGCTGGATCCGGGCCTCCTGGTGCAGGGAACGGTCCAGCACGCTGGTGATCCAGTACCGGCGTACCCGGTCGAGCAGGACCCGGCGGGCGTGCGCGGCGGCCACGCCGGTGACCGGCGCGGACTCGCGGGCCCGCCGGATCTCGACCACCATCACCGCCACGACCACCACGGCGAGCGCCGGCCAGGCGAGCCACAGGTGCGGCGTCCACCCGTCGGGCAGCGCCCCGGTGGCGACGTTGGTGACGACGCCCAGCAGGGTCACGCAGACCACCGAGAGGACGACCGTGGTTACCCGACGCATGCGTCGTCTCTACCGTCCGGCCCGCGTCCGCACAACCTATGATCGGGTACGCGCCGGTCAGGCCGTCTGTGGACGATGGAGCTCCCGGCTCAGCAGGGGCCGTGGCTCTCAGCTCAGCAGGGGCCGTAGCCCTCGGCGAAGAGGCGGCGGGCCCAGTCGGCGTACCCGGCGATGATCTTCCGGACCGTGCGCCCGTCGTGCAGGAAGAGGTACGCGCGGTCGCCGCTGCGGGCCAGCAGCCCGTCGAACCGGTACGTCCGCTGTGGAGCGTCGAGCGGGCTGACTGACCGGTAGCGGGCCCGGACCTCCTCGACCGGCGTGCCGACGCCGACGCCCTGCGGGGTGCGGACGTTGATCCGCTCCGCCGTGGGGACGGGGTCGTCGAGCCAGAGCAGCACCAGCCGGTCGTCGACGAAGATCGGGCTGACCGCGCCGTGGCCGACGAGCGTGGGCCCGCAGGTGTCCACGTCGGACGCCAGCATCCCGCGCCGCGCCAACTCCTGTTCGGTGTCGCCGAACTCGACGTCGGTCAGGCCGTTGAGGTCGACGACCTCGTCGATGACCTCGTCGACGGCCTCGTCTGCTGCCGACCGGCCGGCGTCGGGCGGCGGGCCGGGCGGGCGCGCGTCGCCCCCGGCGTCGACCGGCCCGTGTGGACGTACGCCGCTGCCGGCGATCGAGGCAGCCGCGAGCAGTGTCGCAATGAAAACGAATTGTCTGAATTTCATAGAATCCCCCAGTCCCCAACGGGCCCGGGGCGCTCAGGTTGCTGCCGAGCGCCGGATTCCCCGAATTCCCACTCCTCGGCCAGCTCGTCCCAGTAGTCGGCGGTCAGTCCGCGCCGCCCGTGCGCCAGCCAGCCGGCGGTGTTCCGCTCCAGGTGCAGGCCCAGCTCGGCGAACGGGTCGATCCACCGCCCCGGCTCCGCGCCGATGCGGGTCAGCGCCGTGTTCAGCGGCCACTGCCCGCGCGGGGCGTCCAACACGTCGTCGAAGTGTGGCCCCCAGCTCACCGCGCCGGCCAGCCACACCACCGACGCCTGCCGGCCGAGGCCCCCGGAGAACTCCGCCTCCAGGTAGGCCACCGGCCCCGAACGGGACCACCCGGCGAACAGCCCCGCCAGGGCCGGCGACAGCACCAGCTCGAACGGCTGCTCCGGGCCGGGCGGGTCGGCGGCGAAGTCCGGCAGCGCCCCGGTCAGCTCCTGCACGAGCTGCGGGGTGACCGGCAGCAGCGCGAAGTCCTGCCGCAGCGCGGCGAGCACCGCGTGGTCCAGGTCGGCCGTCCGCTCGCGGAGCAGCTCGACATCGGCCACCACCGCGCTGAGCTGGTAACTCATCGGACCCTCCGCCGTCCACAGGCTGTGGATAGAACATGTGTACGACCGGGCGTGGCGCGCCGGCGCTGCCCCGGACCGTACCGAACGCACCCCCTGCCGACGCCGGGCCGGGGCGGACGTGAAAGAAGGGCCGGCCCCGGGCGGGGCCGGCCCTTCCTCCAGCGCGGGAGGTACCCGGATCAGTAGAACGAGCCGCCGCTCTGCGGTCCGGCGATGCGCAGGCCGAAGCGCTGCGGCCAGGCGCGGTCGGTGCGCAGCGACGCGCCGCTCCACGAGGTGGTCTGCGGCACGAGCCCGCCGCTGGACCCGAAGAACGAGGCGATCGACCCCGACGGGTAGCCCGCCGTGTCCGACGCCACCTCCTCCCCGGTCGACGCCACGACGGCGTCCAGCGCGCCGGTGCCGTTGAGGTTCAGCAGCGCGACGGAGGCGCCGAACTTGTCCCCGCGCTCGGCCGAGCCCGGCACCACCGAGTGGTTCTGGTCGAAGCCCTGCGCCCCGGTGCCCGTGAGGCCCGAGGAGGAGCCCTTCAGCAGGGTGATCATGCCGGCGCTGTCCGTCGAGCCGATGTCCTCGCCGGGCACGCCGACCAGCACGTCCGCCCTGCCGTCGCCGGTCACGTCGCCGACCGCGAGCGAGCCACCGAAGCGGTCCTCGGCCTCCGGATCGCCCGGCACGCCCGCCGTGCGCTGCGTGATGATCTTTACGGCGCTGGCGGACAGGCCGCCGGACCGGCCCGTGAACGCGGCGATGAGCCCGCCCGTGATGTGCGGGGTCTGCGCGCTGGGCGCGCCCGCGATCACCTCGCCCAGCCCGTCGCCGTTCACGTCGCCTATCGCCAGGGTCTCGCCCAGGTACCAGGCGATCGTGAACTCGTCGCCCGTCGCCGGGTGCACCGCCGCGCCGGTCACCGACGTCGCGCCCGTGGTCGACACGCCGCTCGCCGAGCCCCACATCAGGGTGACCATGCCGCTGCCGTCCCAGGACGTGCCGTCGTTCTCGTGCGGCGCGCCGATGACCAGGTCCGCGTACCTGTTGTTGTTGACCGTGCCGATCGCCAGCGAGAAGCCGAAGTGGTCGTTGCGCTCGGCCGAGCCCGGCACCGCCGCCTGGTCCTGCTGGAGATACTGGGAGCCGGTGGCCGTGAGCCCACCCGACCCGCCGAACAGGACGTACACCGAACCGGCGTCCGCCTTGTCCCCGATCGCCTCCCCGTACGCGCCGATCGCCAGGTCGTCGCGGCCATCACCGTTGATGTCGCCGGTTGCGAGCGCACCACCGAACCGGTCGTAGCTCTCCGGCTCACCCTGCACGTTCGGCGAGCTCTGGTTGAAGTGCCCGGCCGCGCCGACCACCAGGCCCGAGGCGCTGCCCGGGATGACCCAGACCCCGCCCGCGTGGGTCTTGTTGCGCGGGTCCACCTCGTCCGAGTCGCCGATCACCAGGTCGTCGTAGCCGTCGCCGTTGAAGTCGCCCGCCGCCAGCGCGGTGCCGAAGCAGCCGCACCCGCCCTCCGACGACAGGACGCCGAAGAAGTAGTCGACCTGCGGCGCCGACGAGTAGCGCACGACCACCACGCCGGTCGGATACTGGGGAAGACTGGTCTCGAAGGGGTCACCCGAGGCCGCCAGGTCGTCGCGGCCGTCGCCGTCGAAGTCGGACCGGGTGGCACCCGTCCCCTTCACCGGGGTCACCGCCTTCGCCACCCGGTGATACTGGAGGGCGATGCCCTCCCTGGTGATGGTGCCGAACTCGTCGGCCGCCCGCGCGGGCGCACCGATTGTCAGCCCGGCCACCACAGCCAGGGCGGACACGCCTGCCGCTGTTCTTGTTGTGCGACGTGTTGTCTTTCGACGCAACACGGAACCCCCGCTCGTTGTTGGACGCCCCGACACGCTAGGGGGATAGATCAACGCCCATAACCAGGCGAACGGGCAGGTCAGCCGCCGACCGGGCAGCCCACCCGGCCGAACGGCCGACCCGGCCCGTCACTTCAGCGCGACCCCGTCGCCGGCGGCGGACACCGACGCGACGGTGGAGTTGCCCGCGTACGACCAGCGCCAGTAGCCGGCCGCGCTGGCGGTCGTGGTCGTCTTCAGGTTGCCGCTGGCGTCGGTGTAGACGGTCTTCACCGTGGTGTAGGTGCTGCTGCTCGATTTGCGGAGCTGAGACCGCTGGTCGGGGATGGGTCCGAGCCGGTAGCGCATGCTTTCAGTGTTGCCCTGCTTTGCCAAGGAATGAATCATCTCCTACCCATGCGCTCAATCCACTTCGGCACCCTTTGCATTGGGATTCCGAAAGGCCCGGGGAGTGGCATCTGCGGAGGCGGGACAGAGTTTGCGCGTAGGTACGCCATTAGCTCCCGATGGCGAAACTGATAGCTCACGCCCGAAACACGCAGAATGCCCGCATGGTTGGCCCAGCGCAAGTGTGATGAAAGTCTAAGGGGGAGGCCTACGGATGGCCCCATGACGGTTGCGACGAAGTAGCGACCAGCCGCGAAGCCGACGGTCATGGACAGGAAGTAGCCAATTCCAAAATATAGCCCCGTAAGCGAGCCTAGTACTTCTGCGGTGTATGCGCCCATGAAGATACCCATGCCGAGTCCATATACGCCCGACGCGACAAAGTCGCGACGAATGGGAGCGTGTGGGCTCGTGGCATCTCTCGTGGCTTCAGTCCGGCCACCAAGGAGCGAAACTAGCAGAATGAATAGACCAATCCCTACTCCTGCCCCGAGTAGGCCGCTGGAAGTCGTATACGAAAAGAAGTAACCGATTCCCGTGGCTGGAATCAGCAGAAGGGAGATGCGGAGGATCCCTGTCGAGGACAAGAATCGAGAGAGGTTGAGAGCCAAGGGCCGCTGCACCTGATACGGGGTGGTTATAGCTAGAACTGCCATCATCGAAAAATTCGCTAAAGGCATCGCCCATGAAATCCAACCCTCATCTGGGTTCGGTGTGTAACCTTTGAGTGGCAGCCTGTCAAGCGGAAGATTGAACGGGGCAACTACTGCGAGCAGGGCCGCTCTAGATTGCCACGCCGTCACTCTAGCTCCGAATCTCCGCCACCACTCGTGAAGCACGATGTCGCTGGACTGTTCATCGCTCTTGGGTGATTGGAGTAGGTGTGCGATCCGCGACAAGTATCGTCGCGCACGGTCTTCTCGGCGCTGATCCTTGCAGCCGGCAAGCCTAAGCCGGGTCGACAGGAATGTTTCGTAGAGCATGTAGTTGAGTCGAGCAGTGAAGGTCGGACGGTCTTCGCCTTCTGTTGGTATCAGGTTCTTTGGATTGCTTCCGCTGTTCATATAGCCGACGGTCATCGCGAGGCGCCAAGGCGTAGATACCGCCGCAAAGAAAGAGTCTCGCGTCTTCCGCGTCCCTTGGGCCAGCTCTTTCTGTATCGCCCCCAGAGCGTCAGGCCCGCAATGTTCGGCGATATACTTCTCTACTCCTTTGGAGCCTATTGGCTTGATCGAAATGGCCTGTAGGTTGCGGAGTCTGATGCGCAATCTTGAGTAGTACTCTGAGCCGGACCGGCTGATTACTATGACGGGTTCATGTGCGTTGGTTGCGATGTAGTCGTTCAGTTGCCTGACGGCCCAATCGGCCCGATCCGGGAACTCGCTTTCGTTATCCATCTCGTCTAGCCCATCGAGCATGGGGAGTATGCGCTTATCCTGCACGAGTTCACGGGCCGCGGCCGGAGCGAGGCGGAAGCGGGTCGAAATTTCTTCTGCTAGCCAGGCGTCAAAATCTTTGCCGCTCGGCCAGGACGTCAGGTTGAAGATCACGGGAACCTTGAACTCTTCGCCTTCCATCTTTCCGGGAGCAAGGACTTCGTCTATTAGTTCCAATAACAGCTTGATTCCGATAACGCTCTTGCCTGCTCCTGCGGCACCCAGAATTAGCATCCGTCCCGAAGTCCTGTGCCGGTAGAAGTCGGCGATCGTGTCGATGCTCCCCGCTGTTCGTGCATGAGGTGTCGGCTTTCCGGTGCGCGCGTCGGCGGTCGAGAATTCGACCTTCGCGTATCGGGCCTCTAGGGCATCTGTTCCCAATAGCTGGGCGAGTTGCCTGCTATGTGAAATTCGTTGAGCCTTAGCGAGCGAGATCACTCGGCGATCTAGATCGCTGTTCCTGTGCTCGTTCTTGCTTAGTAGCATGAGCAATAGCCCGACACCCGCGAGCGATCCTGCCCAGATGTTGGCCCATCCGACTTGCTTATTGAAGGCATCGGAATCGTTGCGTGCGGTCCAGCCGAACGCGGGCAGTCCTACTGTTAGGCAGATCAACCCGGCAATGAGGAGTAAGCGACCAGCAGAACGCAGGGAAAGCCTGGCGATCACGGAACGTTTACCTTGAGGAGGGATGCAGGTATGTCTAGACGTTTGATTACTTGATTAGGGCCGATGAATCTGCGGGCTACTAGCAACCCAGCCTCGTGGGCTTCCTCTCCGGCGTGGCTTGCGGATGCGTCAGCGATTAGCCATGGTGTGTGGTTATGCTCGAAGGCGTCAACCGCTCCCTTCAATACGCAGCTTTCTGTCGCAATCCCGCAGAAGTAGAACTCAGTCCAGCTTCTTTCTCGGAACAATTCGATTCCAAGGGCTGTGAAGGGGCTGTAGTTGTTCTTGTCAAGAACTATGCCGCGATCGACGTACGGCAGCAACTCGGACACGATGTCGGTTTCGGGTGCGGATTGAAGATTTCGCCAGCCGAAAAAGCGCTCGAAAGGGCTTCCTGGATAGTTTAGGTATCGGGTAAACAAGGTATCGCCACCCGCCTGCTGCCAGCACCGTACAAGGTCAACAATGATCGGCACGACATGTGCCGAGTGCTCGCGAACGAACCCGTTCTGCATGTCGGTTACTACCAGGACCGGCCGATCCGCCGTCATTGCCTCAACCTCGATCCGTGTCATGGAGAGTTTCGATGGCCTGTTCTAGTGCTGGCATGAGGTCGCTTGTTCTCAGGATCGCACGACGCATCGATTGATGCTGGCCGGTCTCTCGTGGGCGAGAAGTCGTTAATCGGGAACGAACTCCCCTTAGGTACCGCCAGCCGTGCTCCGGCAGCACGTCTGGGTCTGATCCCTGTTCGATTTGACGCGTGATTGCATCGGTGAAGGCCCACATGGATTGCACGGCGAGTTCGCAGGCGACAAGCTCGGACTCTGTCAGGGAACGGTCGGCCGCGATCGGGTGGTAGACGACTCCAGACCATGAAGCGTATCCGGACGAAATGCCGCGTACGCCAAAGGATTCGATGCCCCCGTGGTCGTACGCCTCCGAGAGTAGCGACTGCTCGATCAGTTCGGCGTGGGCCAGGTGCTCATCGTCCATCGGGCGGTCACGGTGCAGCAGCACCGAGGGAGTTGCCATGATCCGCAGCGCTGGCTCGACCAGCTCAGCCGGCCAGGCTGGCTCGGTCAGCCAGTGAGCCCCGAAGACGTACAGCGCGGTCTCATCGACGCCGGGCACGAAGTGGGCGAGGTAGTCAGCCGCCCACTTGATGTTGTCGCCGTACGACACCTTCCGCCAGAACGCGAGAGACGCGATGGTCGACAACTGCATGGTCTCGACCAGGTGGAAGACGACCACCCCGCACGGCCACACGTAGAGGGTGCATTCGCCTTCCGGGTGCTCGACGGGAGCGGAGTGGCAGGTAGACCACTGGTCTTCGGCCGGGACGCATCCGGCGCTGTCCTGGATCAGGGCCGCGCCCTCGGCACCGACGAACGCCGGCACGAACTTGTGCGACCGCACGGAGAAGTGTGGACGTTCCTCGGTGCCGCTTGTCAGCTCTCCGAACAGGTCGTGCGGCTTCGCGTCGTACGCCAGGCAGTAGAGCTGCCGGTAGATCGCGTCCGTGACCGCCACCCGCCCGGTCTCGTGCCGGTACATCGCCTTCTCGATGGCCTCGACGGTCGGCGTCTCCCGAATCCCGTGCTGTAGGCCGAGGCGGTGCAGCTCCCGCGCGGCGCGCTTCCGTGATTCCCAGCCGGCGGCCTTGCGCCGGTTGACCAGTACGAGATTGGGCTTGTACTGCCGAGGAACCTCAGTGGACATGCCCCGTGTCCTCCGTGTCCGTGCGTAGGACCTGCCAGGATGCCCTATTTGCGGGCAGTCTCGCTGGTGGGCGAGGAAGGTGTCGCCACAGGCCGGAACCGGGGACTGGAGGCACCGGATGGTCCAAGCTAACTGGCGGGGGTGCCTCGACGTGGCCTCTCGGCCTGCCACTTCCGGATGGTCTGCGGCTGCCACGCCGGTGACCGCCCGAACATCCGATCGGGCGCGGGAGCCTGCCCCCGCGATACGTAGGACGCCCAGGTTGCGCGGCTGATCGGGGCACCTACCGAAGCCAGGTAGGCCCGTACGTGGTCGGTGGTCCACCAATCGGTGGGCAGGTCAGCGGCGGTCATCGGTAGGAAAGCCTACGCGGTTCGAGACTTGCGCGAATACAACGTCAGGCTGTAGCTTGCGAATACAGCTTAACGCTGTATTCGACCTGAATGGCTCGGAAGAGGGAACGAGGCAGTCGCCGGACCGTTCTCTCCCGGGCGATCCCAGACCGGCGGACAGCACCCAAGAGCACCGTCCGCTGCCGTGCCGCGTTCCCCCTGCGGTGCGGCTAGCGGGTCCGTCCCGGGAGACCCGAGCCCCGGGGCGGACCCGCTCTCGTCCCTGGCGCACGTCGAAAGGCAGGTTCCCGTGAAAGACCTGGTCGAGCGACTCTTCGGCCGGCGTCCCGCCCGGCATCGGCGGGCCGACGGCGTTCCCTACCGGTCCCGGCGCTGCCTGCCGCTGCACCCGGCGCAGGTGCGTGACCGCAGGTTCCGGCGCACCCGCTTGGGTCGACGTGGTCTGGACCCCGGAGACGTGCGACGTTTCCTCGACCGAGTCGCCCTGGAACTTGCCGACGCCCAGCAGGCCGCCGAGCGGGCCCGTCAGGAGACCGCACACATCAAGGACGCGCTGCGGCGGTGGCAGTCCGAGCAAACCCGGATCCGCGACCGCTACGCCCTGCACCGGTGAACGTCGCCGAACTGCCGATCGGGCGGCGGGTGGCGCACTGGCGGGTCCGGCGACGCATGACGCAGCAGATATTGGCCGACCGGCTCGGCAGGTCCAAGAGTTGGGTCGACAAGGTCGAGCGAGGCGTAAGGGCCCTGGACCGGCTCTCGGTCATCCGGGAGGTCGCCGAGGCGCTCCGCGTCGAGCCGGCGGTACTGCTCGGTCGGTCCCTGCCGCTTCCCACCGAAGGCGACACGGCCGAGAGTCAGGCCGACGCGATCCGGGCGGCGCTCGCCCGCTACGACTTCACCCAGCGCGGGCACAGCCCTGGACCAGTGACGCCGGTCGCGGAGTTGAGTCGACGGGTGGGACATGCCTGGTTGACCTACCAACACGCCCACCACCCCCAACTGCTGCGGATACTGCCGGGCCTCCTCGGTGACGCGCAGCGCACCCACACCGCGCAGCCGACGCACACGGTGGACCTGCTGGTGCAGGTCTACCGGGTCACCTCGTCGGTGCTGGTCAAGCTCGGGCAGGCCGACATCGCCTGGCTGGCCGCCGATCGGGCGGTGGCGGTGGCCGCCGATGATCCGCTGCTCGCCGCCGTCGCCGCGATCCCCCTGGCCCAGTCGTTACGGGCTTTCCGTGGGGATCGGATGGCGATGGCGGTGGCGCTTGCCGCCGCCCACTCGATCACAACTCCGAACCCGGACGAGACTCCGCCGGGGGAGCTGTCGGTGCTCGGGACGCTACTGCTTGAGGCGGCGTTGGCTGCGGCCAGCCGTGGTGACCCGTGCGGCGTCCACGAACTCACCGACCAGGCAGCCGAGGTCGCCGAACTCGTCGGCGACGGTCACGACCACCACTGGACGTGCTTCGGTCCTGCTGCCGTCGAGCTGGCCCGGGTCGCTGCGGCGGTGGACCTCGGCGATGCCGCAGACGCGATCACCCGGCACGAGAAGATCACCCGCTGGGACCAGTGGCCACGTCTGCCGGCCGAACGTCGCGCCACACACCTGATCGACGCCGCGCAGGCGTACCTCCAGGTCGGCGACCTGGCCGCCGCCGGCCGCAGCCTGGTCGACGCCGATCGGATCGCGCCGGCCGAGACCCGATCACGGCCAGCAGTTCGTACGGTCATCGCCGCCGCGGCGCGGGGCGGACCCGCCACGGCCGGTGTCGCTCGCCTGGCCAGCATCCTGGGGGTTACCTGATGAGCCGTCGTTTCCTGATCCAGTTGCCGGTGGTCGCCGACGACCTGGACATCGCCACGCGCGTCGCTCGGGTCATCGCGCGCTCGCTGAGCTTCCACCGCCTGGTCGAGTGCGACGAGGTCACCGTCGTCGCTACCGATGACGATCCGGCGGTATCACACGCCGCCTTCTGCCCGCGACACCTCCCCACCGGCTGTCGCTGCCTGCTGCGGCCCGACCACGACGGACCCTGCTCCCGACGACTGCCCCGGTGAGCGGGATTGGCCGGAGCGGATGCGCTGTGGAGACGACTCAGGGCCGGTCCCCGTAGGGCCGACCCTGTCGTCCGTGCTGCTCGGGTGAGCGGAGGATACGAGATTCGAACTCGTGAGGGTGTTAACCCAACACGCTTTCCAAGCGTGCGCCCTAGGCCTCTAGGCGAATCCTCCGTGGGACAGGATACAGGTCCCCCGCGCCCCGGCCACCCCACCACCCCCCGAAGATCGACCGGGCGTCGGGTAGGGTGGGTGTCACCTCCCGTGCGGCGGTATCTCGTGAACCTCCCCAGGGCCGGAAGGCAGCAAGGATAAGCGAGCTCTGCCGGGTGCACGGGAGGCCTTTTTGTCTCCCGGCACCGGTACGGTACGCCGCAGGCCAGGTGCCGGCCAGAGGGCGGGCCGGGGCACGGGGTGGTGGGTGGTCACCCGCGCCCGACCGGCGCAGAATGGCTCGGTCGAGAGGAGGCGGGACGCGTGACACTGGCGCTCTACCGCAAGTACCGGCCGCGCACCTTCGCCGAGGTCATCGGCCAGGAGCACGTCACCGAGCCGCTGTCGCAGGCGCTGCGCAGCGGGCGGCTCAACCACGCGTACCTCTTCTCCGGGCCGCGCGGCTGCGGCAAGACCTCCAGCGCCCGCATCCTGGCCCGCTCGCTCAACTGCGAGCAGGGCCCGACGCCGGAGCCGTGCGGGCAGTGTGACTCGTGCCGCTCGCTGGCCACCGACGGGTCGGGCTCGATCGACGTCATCGAGATCGACGCGGCCAGCCACGGCGGCGTCGACGACGCCCGCGAGCTGCGCGAGAAGGCGTTCTTCGCGCCGGCCCGCAGCCGGTTCAAGATCTATGTCATCGACGAGGCGCACATGGTCTCGTCGGCCGGCTTCAACGCCCTGCTCAAGCTGGTCGAGGAGCCCCCGGAGTACGTCAAGTTCATCTTCGCCACCACCGAGCCGGAGAAGGTCCTCGGCACGATCAAGTCGCGGACCCACCACTACCCGTTCCGGCTGATCCCGCCGAAGACGCTGCGCCCCTACCTCGAACAGCTCTGCGAGGCCGAGGGGGTGACCGTCGACCCGGCGGTCTTCCCGCTGGTGGTGCGCGCGGGCGGCGGCAGCGCCCGCGACAGCCTCTCCGTGCTCGACCAGCTCATCGCGGGCGCGGGCCCGGAGGGGGTCACCTATCCCCGGGCCGCCGCGCTGCTCGGCGTCACCGACTCGGGGCTGCTCGACGAGATGTGCGACGCCCTCGCGGCCGGCGACGGCGCGGCGGCGTACGCGACCGTGGACCGGGTGGCCGAGGCCGGGCACGATGCGCGCCGCTTCGCCTCCGACCTGCTGGAGCGGCTGCGCGACCTGATCGTCCTCCAGCAGGTGCCCGACGCCGCCGCGAAGGGCCTGATCGACGGCCCGGCCGACCAGATCGAGCGGATGACCGCCCAGGCGCAGCGGCTCGGCCCGGCGACCCTGTCCCGGTGCGCCGACATCGTGCACGACGGCCTGGTGGCCATGCGCGGCACGACCGCGCCCCGGCTGCTGCTGGAGCTGATCTGCGCCCGCATGCTGCTGCCCGGCGCGGACGACTCCACCGGCGGCCTGCTCCAGCGGCTGGAGCGGATGGAGCGCCGGCTCACCCTGGGTGCCGTCGATCTGCCGCCGGCCGCCGCCGGCTCCGCGCCGGTCGCCACCGCCCCGGCGGTACGCCCCGAGCCGACCGCCCCGCCTGCGGCGGCTGCCGCGCACCCGGCGCCGGCTGCGGCGTCCGCCGCCCCGGCGACCGCCCCGGTTCCGTTAGCCGCCCCGCCGTCCGTGGCCGCCGCGGCGGCGGCCCCGGTGTCCGCAGGCCCCGCCCCGGCCGCGCCCGCCCCGGCCGTGCCCCGGCGGGAGGTCCCGCCGGAGGCGGTGATGCCCGACCCGGCGACCCCCGCCCCGCCCCGCCCCGGCGCGGCTGCGGCGGGTGCCCTGGACGCCGTCGCGGTGCGCCGGTCCTGGCCCGAGGTGGTCGGCAAGGTCAACCGGACCAACAAGCGGATCGCGGCGCTGATGCGCGACGCGGTCGTCCGGGAACTGGACGGCGACGCGCTGGTGCTGACGGTCAAGTCGACGGTGCTGGCGAAGATGATGTCCGACCACGCGGCGGTGCTGACCGACGCGCTCTACGAGGAGTTCGGCGGGCGCTGGCAGATCCGCTGCGAGGTCTCCGGCGAGCGGGGTGGCGCGTCGCTGGGCGGCGGCTCCCGGGGGCCAGCCCCCGCCCCGCCCCGCCCCGCGCCGGCCCCGCCCGCGCCCCCCGCATCCGCGGCCCACGCGCCCGCCACGAACGCCCGCCCGTCGACCGGTGCCGCGCCGGGACCCACCGGAGGTGGCGGTGTCGCCCCGGCCGGCGGTGCCGCTGGCGCTGACGAGGAATGGCCCGAGCCGGCCCGCCCCGGCGGGGCCGCCGCTCCCGCCGCGAGCGCCCCGGCCGGGGACGACTGGCCGGAGGCGGCCCGCCCGGGTGGCTCCGCCCCCGCCGCGCCGCCGGCCACGGCCCCGCCCGGCGGGCCCACCCCGGCCGCCGCCGCCCCGGCGACGTCGCCCAACGGCACCGCCCACGGCGCTGCGGGCAACGGTGCCGCTCCGGCGACGCCGGCCAACGGTGCCGCCGCGCGTGGTGCCGCCCCCGCCGCGCCGTCCAACGGCGCCGCTCCGGGCGGCAGGGCTCCCGCTGCCGGCAGCGGGCTCGCCGCCGCGCGGGCTGCGGCGGCCGGCCGGGGCGCGCGTACCCAGAACGGGGCCCGCAAGACCGCGGACGCCGACTGGGCGGGCGAGCCGCCCTACGACCCGGACTACGACGGGCCGGTGCGCGGCGGTGGCCGCCCGGGCCCGGCGGCGTCGGCCACCCCGACCTACGAGGGCTTCGACCCGGGCGACGAGCCGCTCGACGAGGTGATCGACGAGCGGACGGCCCGGCAGTCCAGCGAGGAGCAGGCGGTGCAGCTGCTCCGGGAGGCGTTCGGCGCGGAGAAGATCGACGAGGTGGACGCCCGCTGACGCGGGCGTCGCCCGTGCCAGGCAACAGTCTGCGCCCCGGTTAGGCTGGGCGCGGCCGAGCAGACGAGTGCGAGAAGGAGCCATCCGTGCGCCCAGGTGGACAGCCGAACATGCAGCAGATGCTGAAGCAGGCGCAGAAGATGCAGCAGCAGATCGCCAAGGCCCAGGCCGAGCTTGCCGAGGCCGAGCTGACCGGCACCGCCGGGGGTGGCCTGGTCGCCGTGACGGTCTCCGGCTCCGGCGACGTCAAGAGCATCAAGATCGACCCGAAGGCGGTCGACCCGGAGGACGTGGAGACGCTGGAGGACCTGGTGGTCGCCGCGCTGCACAATGCCGCCGAGGCCGCCCGGGCGCTGACGGAGCAGAAGATGGGCCCGGTCGCGGGCGGGATGGGCGGCCTCGGCCTGCCCGGCTTCTGAGCCGGCCGACGCAGATGTACGAAGGTGCCATCCAGGACCTGATCGACGAGCTGGGGCGGCTGCCGGGCGTGGGCCCGAAGAGCGCGCAGCGGATCGCCTTCCA
The DNA here is from genome assembly GCF_000876225.1 of Micromonospora haikouensis. Lineage (NCBI taxonomy): Bacteria > Bacillati > Actinomycetota > Actinomycetes > Micromonosporales > Micromonosporaceae > Micromonospora > Micromonospora haikouensis. The sequence goes on from NZ_JXSX01000002.1 coordinate 34,158, forward strand.
CGTCCTGTCGGCCGACCCGGCCGACATCAACCGGCTGGCCGGCGCGCTGCGCAAGGTCAAGGACCTGGTGCGCTTCTGCACCACCTGCTACAACGTGGCCGAGTCCGAGCAGTGCCGGATCTGCCGCGACCCGCGCCGCAGCGACGAGGTGCTCTGCGTGGTCGAGGAGCCCAAGGACGTGGTGGCGATCGAGCGCACGGGTGAGTTCCGGGGGCGCTACCACGTGCTCGGCGGAGCGATCAACCCGCTGGAGGGGATCGGGCCGGACAACCTGCGCATCCGTGAGCTGATGACCCGGCTGGGCGGCGGCGCGGTGCGGGAGCTGATCCTGGCCACCGACCCGAACACCGAGGGCGAGGCGACGGCGACGTACCTGGCGCTGATGGTCAAGCCGATGGGCATCTCGGTGACCCGGCTGGCCAGCGGCCTGCCGGTGGGCGGCGACCTGGAGTACGCCGACGAGATCACCCTCGGCCGGGCGTTCGAGGGGCGCCGGGCGGTCTGACACCAGGTGCCCCCAGGGGCAGGGGCGACGTAACAGTTTGGCATCGCGGTTTCGGATCGTTCGGCGAGACGCGCCGTTCGCCTTCGATTCTTCGGCCGTCTAGCGGCTGGGACACGATCCGATACCAACCCGTACCGAGCCAGTTTCGGGGCGGTCCGCCCGGGGGCTATGGTCACGCCCATCGGTGACCCCTGTCACCACGTTGTCCGTACCCCCAAGGACGAGGTGAAGCACCCATGCGTGCACCCAGGCCGAAGGTCGCTGTCGCGGCCGTCGCGGTCGCGGCCCTCGCGGTAGCAGGCTGCGCCGAGAGCAACCGCGATGACAACTCCGGCGGTAGCAAGAAGGACACCATGGTCTTCGGCGTGGCCGGCGACCCGAAGGTCCTCGACCCCAGCTTCGCCAGCGACGGCGAGTCGCTGCGCGTGGCGCGCCAGGTCTTCGAGACGCTGGTCCGTCCGGAGGAGGGTGGCACCAAGGTCACCCCGGGGCTGGCCGAGTCCTGGACCCCGGACGCCGCCGGTACCACGTGGACGTTCAAGCTGCGCTCCGGCGTGAAGTTCCACGACGGCACCGACTTCAACGCCGAGGCCGTCTGCGCCAACTTCGACCGCTGGTACAACGCGAAGGGTCTCATGCAGAGCCCCGACGTGACCGCGTACTGGCAGGACGTCATGGGCGGCTTCGCCAAGAACGAGGACCCGGAGCTGCCGCCGAGCCTCTTCAAGTCCTGCACCGCCAAGGACGCCACCACCGTGGACCTGGCGTTCACCCGGGTCTCCAGCAAGATCCCGGCCGCGCTGATGCTGCCCTCGTTCTCGATCCACAGCCCGAAGGCGCTCCAGCAGTACGACGCCAGCAACGTCGGCGGCACCGCCGAGGACATCAAGTACCCGCCGTACGCGACGGAGCACCCGACCGGCACCGGCCCGTTCAAGTTCAAGTCCTGGGACGTCGCCAACAAGACGCTCACCATCGAGCGCAACGACGACTACTACGGCACCAAGGCCAAGCTGAAGACCCTGATCTTCAAGACCATCTCCGACGAGAACGCGCGCAAGCAGGCGCTGCGCTCCGGCGACATCCAGGGGTACGACCTGGTCGGCCCGGCCGACGTCGAGCCGCTGAAGACCGAGGGCTTCAACGTCCTCACCCGCCCGGCGTTCAACGTCCTCTACCTGGCCATCAACCAGAAGGGGAACCCGAAGCTCGCCGACCTCAAGGTCCGGCAGGCGATCGCGCACGCGCTCAACCGGCAGGCGCTGGTCGACTCGAAGCTGCCCCCGGGCGCGAAGGTCGCGCTGAACTTCATGCCCGACACCGTCGAGGGCTTCAACGGCGACGTCACCAAGTACGACTACAACCCGGAGAAGGCCAAGGCGCTGCTGGCCGAGGCCGGCGCGTCGAACCTGACGCTGAAGTTCCACTACCCGACCGAGGTCACCCGGCCGTACATGCCGAACCCGAAGGACATCTTCGAGCTGCTCTCGGCGGACCTCAAGGCGGTCGGCATCAACGTCGAGGCCATCCCGCTGAAGTGGAGCCCCGACTACCTGAACGCCACCACCTCCGGCACCAAGCACGACCTGCACTTCCTCGGCTGGACCGGTGACTACGGCGACGCCTACAACTTCATCGGCACCTTCTTCGACCGGCCGAAGGACGAGTGGGGCTTCACCAACGCCCAGCTCTTCGCCCAGTTCAAGGACGCGGACACCACCGCCGACCAGGCGGCCCGGGTGGAGAAGTACAAGGCCCTCAACAAGGCGATCATGGACCTGCTGCCGGGTGTGCCGATCTCGCACTCGCCGCCGGCGATCGTGTTCGGCAAGGACGTGACCGGGATCAAGGCGAGCCCGCTCACCGACGAGCGGTTCTCGACCGGCGAGTTCAAGTCCTGACCTGACGCAAGGACCACGGGCGGGCGCCGTTACCCACGGCGCCCGCCCGCAGCCCTCCGTACCCCTTTCGAGGCCGCCGTGTTCCGGTTCATCGTCAGACGCCTGCTCCAGCTGATACCGACGCTGTTCGGGCTCTCCCTCCTGTTGTTCATCTGGCTCCGGCGGCTGCCCGGCGGCCCCGAGACCGCCATCCTCGGCGAGCGCGGCACCCCGGAGATGCGCGCCGCCATCCGCCGCAACCTCGGCCTCGACGAGCCGATCCTGATCCAGTACGGCCGGTTCGTCCGGCGACTGATCAAACTGGACCTGGGCACCTCGACCTCCACCAAGCGCCCGGTCGTCACCGAGTTCTTCGAGCGGTTCCCCGGCACCGTCGAGCTGACCGTGATGGCCATGATCATCGCCATCGGCATCGGCATCCCGCTGGGCTACCTGGCCGCCCGCCGCCGGGGCCGGCTGTTCGACCACCTGTCGGTCGGCGGCTCGCTGATCGGCATCTGCATCCCGGTGTTCTTCCTCGCGTACGTGCTCAAGGCCCTCTTCTCGGAGAACCTCGGCTGGTTCCCGTCCAGCGGCCGGCAGGACCCGACCCTCGGGGCGACCCGGATCACCAACTTCTTCGTCCTCGACGGGCTGATGACCCGGGAGTGGGACGCCGCCGCCGACGCCCTCTGGCACCTGGTGCTGCCGGGCCTCGCGCTGGCGAGCATCCCCCTGGCGATCATCGTCCGGATCACCCGGGCCAGCGTGCTGGAGGTCCTCAACGAGGACTTCGTCCGCACCGCCGAGGCCAAGGGCCTGACCGAGTCGACGGTCCGCCGCCGGCACGTGCTGCGCAACGCCATGCTCCCCGTGGTCACCTCGATCGGCCTGCTCACCGGCGGCCTGCTCTCCGGCGCGGTGCTGACCGAGACCGTCTTCGCCTTCAGCGGGATCGGGGCGTTCGTCGCCGAGGCGATCAGCCAGCGCGACTATCCCGTGCTGATGGGCTTCATCCTGATCATCGCGGTGGTGTACGTGCTGGTGAACCTCCTCGTGGACCTCTCCTACAGCGTGATCGACCCGAGGGTGAGGGTGCGATGACGATCAGCACCGGCAAGAAGCGCGAGAAGATCGACCGGCTCGCCGAGCTGGCCGCCCGGGACGACGAGCGCGGCGTGAGCCTCTGGCGGGAGGCGTTCCGCCGGCTGCGGCGCAACCCGGCCGCGATCGTCGGCGCGGTCATCCTGGCCCTGTTCCTGCTGATCGCGATCGTCGGCCCGTTCCTCGTCCCCTACCCGGCCGACGCCCAGCTGTGGAAGGGCGAGATCCGGGACAACATCGGCTACTTCCCGGGCCCCCGGGCCGACAACTGGTTCGGCGTCGACCACATCGGCCGCGACGAGTTCAGCCGCATGATCGTCGGTGCCCGGCAGACCCTGCTCGTCGGCGTGGTCTCCACGCTGATCGGCCTGGCCGTCGGGTCGCTCATCGGCGGCATCGCCGGGGCCAGCGCCGGCCTCGGCGGCAAGTGGGGCCGGGCCGTCGACAACACCCTCATGCGCTTCGTCGACATGCTGCTGGCCATGCCGAGCCTGCTGCTGGCGATCAGCATCGCCGCGCTGCTCGGCGCGGGCCTCACCACCGTCATGATCGCGGTCGGCGTGGTCTCCGTGCCGGTCTTCGCCCGGCTGCTGCGCGGGTCGATGATCTCCCAGTCGAACAGCGACTACGTGCTCGCCGCGACGTCGCTGGGCGTGCGGAAGCCGAAGATCGCCCTGACCCACGTGGTGCCGAACTCGCTCGCCCCCGTCATCGTCCAGGCGACGCTGACCCTGGCCACCGCGATCATCGAGGCCGCGGCGCTGTCGTTCCTCGGCCTGGGCAACAACGACGCGTCCATCCCCGAGTGGGGCGTGATGCTCGCCGACGCGCAGCGCTACCTCGACGCCGCGCCCCGGCTCGCCATCCTGCCCGCCCTCGCCATCATCGTCACCGCGCTCGGCTTCACCCTGCTCGGCGAGGCGATGCGCGAGGCCCTCGACCCGAAGCTGCGGAAGTAGGTCGGCTGTCGTGTGTGCAGCGCGAGGAGTGAGCTTGCGAGCCCCGCAGTCGCAAACGGAAGGCCGATAATGGCACTGCTCGAAGTGGACGACCTCTCCGTCACCTTCGCCCGGCGCGGTCAGCGCACCGTGCACGCCGTCGACGGGGTCTCCTTCTCCGTCGACGCGGGCGAGGTGGTCGGCCTCGTCGGCGAGTCCGGCTGCGGCAAGAGCGTCACGTCGCTGGCGATCATGGGTCTGCTGCCGAAACAGCCCGGCCTGCGGGTCGGCGGCAAGGCCGTCTTCGACGGCACGGACCTGCTCCAGCTCGACGACCGGTCCCGGCGCGACATCCGGGGCCGGGACGTCGCGATGATCTTCCAGGATCCGCTCTCCTCGCTGAACCCGGTGATCCCGATCGGGCTCCAGGTGACCGAGGTGCTCACCCGGCACCGGGGGATGAAGGGCGAGGCGGCCCAGAAGGAGGCCGCCGACCTGCTCGACCGGGTCGGCATCCCCGACCCGCGCCGCCGGCTCAAGGAATACCCGCACCAGCTCTCCGGCGGCATGCGGCAGCGGGCCCTGATCGCCATGGCGGTGGCCTGCCAGCCCCGGCTGCTCATCGCCGACGAGCCGACCACCGCGCTCGACGTCACCATCCAGGCGCAGATCCTGGAGCTGCTCAAGGAACTGGTCCGGGACTCCGGCACCGCGCTCGTGATGATCACCCACGACCTGGGGGTGGTCGCCGGCATGTGCGACACGATCAACGTGCTGTACGCCGGCCGGGTGGTGGAGACGGCCCGCCGCCGCCCGCTGTTCCGCGAGCCGCGGCACCCGTACACCGTGGGGTTGCTCGGCTCGGTGCCGCGCCTGGACGCCGGGCGCGGCGAACGGCTCAACCCCATCCCCGGCTCCGTGCGGGACGTGCTGGCCTGGCCGGACGGCTGCGCCTTCGCCCCGCGCTGCACCCGCCGGGTCGACGAGTGCGTGGGGGCGCCGCCGGAGCTGACGCTCACCTACGACGGCCGCAGCTACCGGTGCGTCAACCCGCCCCCGGTCCCCGGCACGCCGCCCCCGGCGGCGACCGACGCCGGCGCGCCGGAGCCCGCGACCGGCGGCCCGGTGCCCGCACCGCGCGAGGAGGAGAAGCCGTGACCGAGAGCGACATCCTCGTCGAGGTCCGCGACCTGAAGGTGCACTTCCCGATCAAGCGGGGGCTGATCCTCGATCGGGTCGTCGGCCACGTCAAGGCCGTCGACGGCGTCGACCTGAGCATCCCGCGCGGCAAGACGTACGGGCTGGTCGGCGAGTCCGGCTGCGGCAAGTCCACGCTCGGCCGGGCGCTGCTCCAGCTCACCCCGCCCACCGGCGGCGAGGTCCGCTTCGACGGCGTCGAGCTGACCACCCTGGCGGCGGGGAAGCTGCGCACCATGCGCCGCCGGATGCAGATGATCTTCCAGGACCCGATGTCGAGCCTCGACCCCCGGCAGAACGTCGAGTCGATCCTGACCGAGGGGTTGCAGACCCACGGCATCGGCACCGACCGCGACGACCGGCGGCGGATCATCGGCGAGACCCTCGACGCCGTCGGGCTGCCCCGGTGGGCGCTGTCCCGCTACCCGCACGAGTTCTCCGGCGGCCAGCGGCAGCGCATCGGCATCGCCCGGGCCCTCGTGCTCGGCCCCGAGCTGATCGTCGCCGACGAGCCCGTCTCCGCCCTGGACGTCTCCATCCAGGCCCAGGTGGTGAACCTGCTCGACGAGCTCCAGGACAACCTCGGCCTGACGTACCTGGTGATCGCGCACGACCTCGCCGTGGTCAAGCACATCTCCGACGTCGTCGGCGTCATGTACCTGGGCGCGCTGGTCGAGGAGGCGCCGAGCGACCGGCTCTACAGTGAGCCGCTGCACCCGTACACGCGGGCGCTCATGTCGGCCGTGCCCGTGCCGGACCCGGACGTCGAGGACCGGCGGGAACGCATCCTGCTCGCCGGGGACCTGCCCTCGCCGGCCAACCCGCCGTCGGGCTGCCGCTTCCACACCCGCTGCCCGTGGGCCCAGCCGACCCGCTGCGCCGACGAGCGGCCGGCGCTGCGGGAGATCGGCGGCAGCCGGGTCGCCTGCCACTTCGCGGAGCGGATCGCCAGCGGCGAGCTGCGCCCGCACAAGGTGAGCGCCCAGATCGTGCGGCCCGAGGGCGAGGGCGAGGACCCGGCGGTCGTCTCGGCTCCCACGGAACCCGGCTCCTACGTCTGAGGTGCAAGGAAGGGCCCCCTGTTAACGCATTCTGCATAGCAGGGGGCCCCTGTTAACACCTGTGGCCGGTCGGCCCTCCGGGCGTTCAGCTCGGCGGGCGGTCAGCCCTCCGGGCGGTCGAGCAGGCCGACGGCGATCGTGTGCACGGCGTCCAGCCCGGCCGGGTCGGCCAACGGGGCCCGCCCGCCGGTGACGGCGTACCACTCGTCGGCCTCCCGGTACTGCACGCGCAGGGCGACCTGGCCGTCGGCGTACTCGGTGCGCAGGGTCAGCTCGCCGGTCACCACGCCGACCTCGTCGGTCATCACGCCGCCGGGGCCGGGCACGATGTCGGCCGTACGGCTCGACGCCCCGCCCCCGGTAGCGCCCGCGTCCGGGGCCTGCCCCGGTGCCGGTGCCGCCCCGGCCTCGCCCGTCACGGCTTGCTCGCCCACGTGCAGCCCCCCAACATGTCGGACAGGGCGGCCTTCTCGGCACTGGTCACCGTCAGCCGCCAGTGGTGCTTCACCGTCACCCAGTCCTCGGCGTACTGGCACCAGTACGACCGGTTCGCCGGTTTCCACTGCGACGGATCCTGGTCACCCTTGGACCGGTTGGAGGACGCCGAAACGGCGATGAGCTGCGGTCGCGTGAGATCGTTGGCGAAGTCGCCCCGCTTGGCGTCGTCCCACTCGTCGGCACCCGAGCGCCACGCGTTGGCCAGCGGGACCGTGTGGTCGATGTCCACGTCGGAGGGGTCGGTGAACGTCCGCCCGTCGTACACGCTCTCCCAGCGGCCCGCGACCACGTTGCAGCCGGAGAACCGGATGTCCTTGCCGTCCCGCTTCAGCACGCTGTCGCGTACGTCGCAGTTCTTGCCGGTGTCCCGCCAGTGCGGGAAGCGGCTGCGGCTGTAGCCCTTCATCGACCCCGCGCTCGCCACGGTGAGCTGGTCGAGCATCTGCCCGACGTTGCCCCCGCCGCCGCTGGGCGCGGCCTCCGGCTCGTCGACCACCTCGCAGCCGGCGGTCGCGACGGCCAGCGCCACGGCGAGCGCGGCGACCACGGCCGCGCGACGTCCTGATCTGGTACGCACAGACGACACCTCTCCAGCTTGCGGGCTCCCGGCGATTGCGCACAGTACCCCGGCACCGTTTCCATGATTCGTGGCGTCCGGCAAATCGGCCGGAGGAACACTGGTACCCGTGACCGCACCCACACCGCCCCACGCCCCCGCGCCCGCGCTCCGGATGGGCACCCCCGCCGGCCGGGGCACCCTGCTCGCCGCCATCCTCGCCTCCGGCATGGTCTTCCTGGACAGCACGGTGGTCAACGTCGCGCTGCCCCGCCTCGGTGCGGACCTCGGCGCCACCGTGGCCGGTCTCCAGTGGACCGTCAACGGCTACCTGTTGATGCTGGCCGCGTTCGTGCTGCTCGGCGGGGCGCTGGGCGACCGCTTCGGGCGGCGGCGGGTCTTCCTCCTCGGGGTGGTCTGGTTCGCCGTCGCCTCCGCGCTGTGCGGCCTGGCCCAGGGCACCGGCTGGCTGGTCGCGGCCCGGTTCCTCCAAGGGGCCGGCGGCGCGCTGCTCACCCCCGGCTCGCTGTCGGTGCTCCAGTCCAGCTTCCACCCCGACGACCGGGGCCGGGCCATCGGCACCTGGTCCGGGCTCGCCGGGGTCTCCACCGCGCTCGGCCCGTTCGTCGGCGGCTGGCTGATCGACGCCCTGTCCTGGCGGTGGATCTTCTTCATCAACCTGCCGCTGGCCGTGCCGGTGGTCCTCGCCGCGCTGCGCTGGGCACCCGAGAGCCGCGACGTCGACGCCTCGCGTACCGGATCGGGCCGGCGACGGTTCGACGTGGCCGGCGCGCTGCTCGGCGCGCTCGGCCTCGGTGGCGTGACGTACGCCCTGATCGACGCACCGGCCCGCGGGGTGACCTCGCTGCCGGTGCTGGCGTCGGTGCTGGTCGGCGTGCTCGCCGCCGTGGCGTTCGTGCTGGTGGAACGCCGCCGGGGCGACACCGCGATGCTGCCCACCGGCCTGTTCGGCAGCCGGCTCTTCTCGGTGCTGAACGTCTTCACGGTGGTGGTGTACGCGGCCCTCGGCGGGTTCACCTTCTTCCTCTCCGTCTACCTGCAGAACGTCGTCGGCTGGTCGGCCATGCTCACCGGCCTGGCCACCGTGCCGATGACGGTGCTGCTGCTGGTCGGCTCGTCGCGGGCCGGCGCGCTGTCGGCCCGGATCGGGCCCCGGCTGCCGCTGACGATCGGGCCGGTCGTGGCCGCGCTCGGCCTGCTGCTGCTGCGCGGGGTGTCCCCGGGCGCGTCGTACTGGACGGACGTGCTGCCCGGGGTGACCCTCTTCGGCCTCGGCCTCACCCTCGTGGTGGCCCCGCTGACCGCCTCGGTGCTGGCCGCCGTCGCGGACCGGTTCGCCGGGGTGGCCAGCGGGTTCAACAACGCCGCGTCGCGGGCCGGCGGCCTGCTCGCGGTGGCCGCGCTGCCGCTGCTGGTCGGGCTGAGCGGCACCGGGTACGAGCAGGCAGCGGCGCTGACCGACGCGTTCCGGGGGGCGATGCTCTGGTGCGCGGGCGGGCTGCTGGCGGGCGCGGCGATGGCCGGCCTGCTGATCCACCGCCCCAGGTGAGCGGCAGCGCCCATGGGGAAGGGACCCCTGCTACGCGGAAGCGTCAACAGGGGGCCCTTCCTCGCACCTCAGGCGCGGGCGCGGTTGACGGCGCTGGTGACCGCCTTCACGGAGGCGGTGACGATGTTCGCGTCCACCCCGACGCCCCACACCGTGCGACCGTCCACCTCGCACTCGACGTACGCGGCGGCCTGCGCGTCGCCGCCGGAGGAGAGCGCGTGCTCGTGGTAGTCGAGCACCCGTACCGCCACGCCCACCGACTCCAGCGCGTTGACGTACGCGTCGATGGGGCCGTTGCCGACGGCGGTCAGCGACCGGGTGTCCGACCCGCCGACGCCGACCCGGGCCTCGATCTCGACCTTGCCGTCGACGGTGCCGATGGCGTAGCCGGCCAGCGTCAGCGCCGGGTCGCTCTGGTGGTCGACCAGGTAGTGCCCGGCGAAGATGTCCCACATGGTGCCGGGGTCGACCTCGCCGCCGCCGTGGTCGGTGACCTGCTGGACCACGCCGGAGAACTCGATCTGCAGGCGGCGGGGCAGGTCGAGCTGGTGCTCGCTCTTCATGATGTACGCGACGCCGCCCTTGCCGGACTGCGAGTTGACCCGGATGACCGCCTCGTAGGTGCGGCCCAGGTCCTTCGGGTCGACCGGCAGGTAGGGCACGGCCCAGGCGAAGTCGTCGACCGGCACCCCGGCCGCCGCCGCGTCGGCGTGCAGGGCGTCGAAGCCCTTCTTGATGGCGTCCTGGTGGGAGCCGGAGAAGGCGGTGTAGACCAGGTCGCCCGCGTACGGGTGGCGTTCGTGCACCGGCAGCTGGTTGCAGTACTCGACGGCCCGCTTGATCTCGTCGATGTTCGAGAAGTCGATCATCGGGTCGATGCCCTGGGAGAACAGGTTGAGCCCCAGCGTCACCAGGTCGACGTTGCCCGTGCGCTCGCCGTTGCCGAACAGGCAGCCCTCGATCCGGTCCGCGCCGGCCAGCAGGCCCAGCTCGGCGGCGGCCACGCCGGTGCCCCGGTCGTTGTGCGGGTGCAGGCTCAGCACCAGGCTGTCGCGGCGGGGCAGGCGACGGTGCATCCACTCGATCGAGTCGGCGTACACGTTGGGGGTGGCCATCTCGACGGTCGCCGGCAGGTTGATGATCAGCTTGCGGTCCGGGGTCGGGTCGATCACCTCGATCACCGCCGAGCAGACCTGGAGCGCGTACTCCAGCTCGGTGCCCGTGTACGACTCCGGAGAGTATTCGTAGTAGATCTCCGTGTCGGGGGTGTGGATCTCCGCGTACTTCTGGCAGAGCCGCGCGCCGCTGGTGGCGATGTCGGTGATGCCGTCCCGGTCCAGGCCGAAGACCACCCGACGCTGGAGCGTGGAGGTCGAGTTGTAGAAGTGCACGATGGCCCGCTTCGCGCCGCGCAGCGACTCGAACGTCCGGTCGATCAGGTGCTCCCGGCACTGGGTGAGCACCTGGATGGTTACGTCGTCGGGGATCAGGTCCTGCTCGATGAGCTGCCGGACGAAGTCGTAGTCGGTCTGGCTAGCCGACGGGAAGCCGACCTCGATCTCCTTGTAGCCCATCTGCACCAGCAGCTGGAACATCCGGCGCTTGCGCTCGGGGGACATCGGGTCGATCAGGGCCTGGTTGCCGTCGCGCAGGTCCACGGCGCACCAGCGGGGCGCGGCCTCGACGTGCCGCGTCGGCCAGGTGCGGTCGGGCAGGTCGATCCGGAACTGCTGCTGGTAGGGCTGGTAACGGTGGTACGGCATCCGGCTGGGGCGCTGCCGGGCGAAGGGATCAGCGTCGGTGTCGGAGGCGGTGGCGGGTTGAGCCATGGCGGAGTGTTCCCCCTGAGTCAGGTGGCGTCAGCAATCGGAAGGCCGGCGACGGTGCGGCAGCGGCGGCTGGGCCGGTGCGGCGACGGTGCCGGGGCCGGCGCGGGGCGCCGACGGGAGGTTCGGATCTGCTGGACGGCGCGCTTCGACTCCGCGACGAGGTGCCGGCCGGTCAGGCCTCGTCGCGGCGACCAAGGAGAAGGTACGCCCGCCACATGACAGAGTGACCCTACGTGATGGGACGGGGGGTGGGAAGGCCGGTCCGCAGATTGAGACGGGAGTCGCAACCGGTCGAGATTCCTGCTGCTCCGACGCGGCGACCCCCGGCCGCGAGCGACCGGTGGCCGTCCCAGCTCGGCGTCACGCTCGGCCCCGCATCCGGCGCAGCTCAGCGCAGCAGCAGGTCGGCCAGGGGCCGGCGGCGGCGCAGGCCGATCTCGCGGTCCCGCAGCGCGGTGGGCAGGCTGGACGGGTCACCGAGTCGGCCCACCGCCACCACCACCAGCGGGCGGACGCCGGCCGGCAGGTCCAGGTCGGCGGCGAGCCCGGCGTGGTCGAAGCCGGCGATCTGGCGCACGTAGAGCCCGAGCGCGGTGGCCTGCACGGTCAGGTGGGCCACCGCCTGGCCCAGGTCGTACGCCGCGCCGGTGCCGGCGTCGCGGCCGGCACCGCCGCCCGCGACGGTGCCGGCGGCGAGGTGGGCGCCGAGCAGCAGGGCGGCGGCGTGCCGGGCCCACGGCTGGTCGTCCTCGGGCAGGTTGACCAGGATACGTTTCCAGGTCTCGTCGTCCCGGTGGCCGAGGGCGAACCGCCACGGCTGGCCGTTGTCCGCCGAGGGTGCCCAGCGGGCCGCCTCCAGCAGCGAGGCGGCCTCGTCGGCGGTCAGCGTGGCGGCGGGGTCGAACGCCCGGGGGCTCCAGCGGAACGCGAGCAGCGGGGTCAGGTCAGCCATGGATGAAGCATGCCGTATCGGACTTTTCACCCCGCCCACGGGTTGGGCGAATGTGGCCGGAGCCACCCGTAACGGACAGCCGTTCAGGGCGTTGCCGTGCCCGACGGCGTCTCCGCCGAGGACTCCGCCGAGGGCTCCGGCGCGGCGACGCCGAGCGGCTCGCCGTCGGTGACTGGGCCGGCCAGCTGCACCGTCGCGGGCCCCGGGCCGGCCGGCCCGGCCAGGACGAGCGTGCCGCCGGTGGTCCGCACCGCCGTCGGGGTGCCGTCCGGGGCGTAGCAGTAGATGCCGACGTCCAGCGGGGCGTTCAGCGAGGCCGAGGTGGTGTCGACCGAGTAACAGGACCCGCTCGCGCCCTGCGGCGGCCGGGCCGGGGAGACCGCGAGCGGGGCCCGCCGGTCGGTGAGCACCTCCAGCCAGTCGGTGAACGGGTGCTGCACCCGGGGGTCCAGCCGGTGCGGGACGGTGTCCGTCGGGTCGCCGAGGCGTACGCAGCTCGCCGGCTCCGGCCGGCCCGCCGACGGCAGGCCGCACTGGTAGAGCCCGTCGGCCGTGGCGGCGAGCGACACGTCCGCCGTGCCGCCCAGCGCCCCGCCCGGCACGTCCACCCGCCAGGTGCCGTCGGCGGCGCTGGTCACCACGATCGAGCGGTCGGAACCGGTGCCGTCGGCCAGGGTGTAGCGGGCGGTGAAGCTCCGGTCCTGGGCCGCCGCGGCCAGGGCGGCCAACTCGTCGCGGGCGGCGTCGGCGGCGGCGGGCGCGGGGTCGGTGGGCGTCGGCGGGGCCGGCGCGGGGGCCGGATCGTCGGCGCAGGCGGCGAGCAGGGCCGGCAGGACGGCGAGCGCCGCGACGCCGGTCAGCCGCCGGGCCGTGCGGAGGTGGGCGTGCACCGGGTCATTCTGCGGTGCGCGGGCCGCGCCCGGCACCCCGCCGACGCCGTTGCGCGGGCGTGTCGCGTACCCCTCGGCGGGCTGGTGAGGGCGCGGCCCGGCCGGTCGGGCGGGCCGGATGGTGGGATCACCCGACCCGGCCTTCCGGGCCGCCGGATACCCTGATGGGGTCTGACAAGGTGCCACCGGCTGGTTGCCGGCGGTGCGACACGCTCGAAGGACGCGGGGAGGGAGTGCACCGTCGTGGCACTCGTGGTGCAGAAGTACGGCGGATCCTCCGTCGCCAACGCCGAGCGGATCAAGCGGGTGGCCGAGCGCATCGTCGCCGCCCGCAAGGCCGGCGACGACGTGGTCGTGGTGGTCTCCGCCATGGGCGACACCACCGACGAGCTGCTCGACCTGGCCAACCAGGTGAGCCCGCTGCCGCCGGGCCGCGAGCTGGACATGCTGCTCACCGCCGGGGAGCGGATCTCCATGGCGCTGCTCGCCATGGCCATCCACAACCTGGGGTACGAAGCCCGCTCGTTCACCGGCTCGCAGGCCGGCGTGATCACCACCTCCGTGCACGGCAAGGCGCGGATCATCGACGTCACCCCGGGGCGGCTCAAGGGCGCGCTCGACGAGGGCGCGGTGGTCATCGTCGCCGGCTTCCAGGGCGTCTCGCAGGACACGAAGGACGTCACCACGCTGGGCCGGGGCGGCTCGGACACCACGGCCGTGGCGCTCGCCGCCGCGCTGCACGCCGACGTCTGCGAGATCTACACCGACGTCGACGGCATCTTCACCGCCGACCCCCGGATCGTGCCGAACGCCCGGCACATCCGCCACGTCACCTACGAGGAGATGCTGGAGCTGGCCGCCTGCGGCGCGAAGGTGCTGCACCTGCGCAGCGTCGAGTACGCGCGCCGCGCGGGGCTGCCGATCCACGTCCGCTCGTCATACTCGACCAACACCGGCACGATGGTCACCGGATCGATGGAGGACCTTGCTGTGGAACAGGCACTGATCACCGGCGTCGCCCACGACCGCAGCGAGGCGAAGATCACGATCGTCGGGGTGCCGGACGAGCCGGGCGCCGCCGCGCGGATCTTCGACACCGTCGCCAGCGCCGAGATCAACATCGACATGATCGTGCAGAACGTCTCCACCGAGGGCACCGGCCGCACGGACATCTCGTTCACCCTGCCCAAGACCGACGGCCCGACCGCCATGGCCGCGCTCAGCAAGATCCAGGAGCCGGTCAAGTTCAAGGGCCTGCTCTACGACGACCACGTCGGCAAGGTCTCGCTCATCGGCGCGGGGATGCGGTCGCACCCGGGCGTCGCGGCCGGCTTCTTCGCCGCCCTCGGCGCTGCCGGCGTCAACATCGAGATGATCTCCACCTCCGAGATCCGGGTCTCCGTGGTCTGCCGGGACACCGACCTCGACAAGGCCGTCCGGGCCATCCACGACGCCTTCGAGCTGGGCGGCGACACCGAGGCCGTCGTGTACGCGGGGACCGGGCGGTAACGCCGTGCCGGCGCGGCCCACCCTCGCCGTGGTCGGGGCGACCGGTGCCGTCGGCACCGTCATGTGCGAGCTGCTGTCGTCGCGGCGCGACGTGTGGGGCGAGATCCGGCTGATCGCCTCCGAGCGGTCGGTCGGGCGGCGGGTGCGCTGCCGGGGCGAGGAGCTGACCGTCGGGGCGCTCACCCCGGAGGCGTTCGACGGCGTCGACGTGGCCATGTTCGACGTGCCCGACGACGTCTCCGCCGAGTGGGCCCCGGTCGCGGTGTCCCGGGGCGCGGTGGCGGTCGACAACTCCGGCGCGTTCCGGATGGACCGCGACGTCCCGCTGGTCGTCCCCGAGATCAACCCCGAGCAGGTGCGCAACCGGCCGAGGGGGATCGTCGCCAACGCCAACTGCACCACCCTCGCGATGATCGTGGCGATCGCCCCGCTGCACCGCGAGTACGGGCTGCGCGAGCTGGTCCTGGCGTCCTACCAGGCGGTCTCCGGGGCGGGGCAGGCCGGGGTGGACGCGCTGCACCTCCAGCTCGGAAAGATCGCCGGGGACCGGGTGCTCGGCTCCCGCCCCGGCGACGTGCGGCAGGCGGTCGGCGACGAGCTGGGGCCGTTCCCCGCCCCGCTGGCGCTCAACGTGGTGCCCTGGGCCGGCTCGCTCGCCGACGGCGGGTGGTCGTCCGAGGAGCTGAAGATGCGCAACGAGTCGCGCAAGATCCTCGGCCTGCCCGACCTGAAGGTCTCCGCGACCTGCGTACGGGTGCCGGTGGTGACCGGCCACTCCGTGGCCGTGCACGCCGTCTTCGCCACCGAGGTCGACGCGGAGGGCGCCCGGGAGGCGCTGCGCAACGCCCCCGGCGTGATCCTGGTCGACGATCCGGCCGCAGGCGAGTTCCCGATGCCGATCGACGCCGTGGGCACCGACCCGTCCTGGGTTGGCCGCATCCGCCGCGCCGTCGACGACCCGCGCGCCCTCGACCTCTTCGTCACCGGCGACAACCTGCGCAAGGGCGCGGCCCTCAACACCGCCCAGATCGGCGAGCTGCTGGCCAAGGAGCTGACCGCCCGCTGACGCCCTCCCGGTGAGGCGGCCGCTCAGGCGGCGGCCAGGCGTACGCCGTCGCGCCCCTGGCGCTTGACCGCGTAGAGGGCCTGGTCGGCGCGGCGCAGGGTCTGCTCGGGCGACTCGCCCGGCCGGGGCAGGGCGACGCCGACGCTGATCGTGCGGCCGGTGCCCCGGGCCGCCTCGGCCAGCCGCTCGGCGATGCGTACCGCCTCCTCGGGGCGGTTCACCTCGATCACGGCGACGAACTCGTCCCCGCCGATCCGGTACAGCTCGTCGCCCTGACGCAGCGCCGCCTCCAGCGCTCGGGCCAGCCCCACCAGCAGCCGGTCCCCGGCCTGGTGGCCGTACGTGTCGTTGACCGCCTTGAAGCCGTCCACGTCGATGGCCAGCAGCGCCGTACGCCCCGGGGTTGCCCGCGCGATCCGCTGCCCGAACGGCCCGGTGTGCCGCAGCCCGGTCAGCGGGTCGGAGCTGGCCTGCTCGCGCAGCCGCGCCAGCGTACGCAGCCGGTCCAGGCACGTCCACGCCTGCCCGGCGAGCAGCTCCATCAGGTTGACCGTCGTCGGGTCGGGCCGCAGCAGCCGCTCGTCGGCGACCAGCAGCACCCCGCCGCCGTCGGGCGGCCCGACGGGCACCGCCACCAGGGTGCGCACCCCGGCGTCGGCGAGCGGCCGGTATTCCTCCGTGGGCGGGTGCCCCGCCTCGCCCAGGGTGTAGCCGGCTCCGTGCCGGTGGGCGCGGGTCACCATCCGGTGCAGGGCCGGCGCGCCCGCCTCGGTCAGCTCGGCCCGGATGCGGGACTCCAGCTCGCCCGGTGCGCCGGTGGGCGCGCCCAGCCGGGGGCCCCTCCCGCCGCCGGACAGCAGCAGCACGGCCGCGGAGAGGGTGGAGACCTCCCGGGCCGCGCAGATGGCCGCCGTCATCAGGTCCCACTCGGTGGGGGCGGCGGTCAGCGCGGCGGCGTGCCGCAGCAGCTTCTCGCTGCGGGTCTCGGCGGGCGGGCCGCCCAGCGCGGTGATCCGGGCGCCGAGCCGGGCGGCCACGCGTTCGGCGGTCTCCCGCCACGGGCCCAGCTCGACCGGGCCGGACCACTGGAGGTCGAGCACCCCGATCGGCCGGCCCGCCGGGTCGAGGACCGGCACGCAGACCTCGGCGGTCACGTCGGGGCGTACCGGGAGGTAGTCGGGGTCGGCGGCCACGTCCGCGACGGTGGCGGGCTCGCCGGAGGCGTACACCCGGCCGACGACGCCGGCCTTCGGCGGGACGGTGGCGAAGACCTGCCACGCGCCGGTGGCGGCGACGCAGCGCAGCCGGTCGCGCACCTGGAGCAGCACGGAGATCGTGGCCGGCGCGTACCGGGCCAGCGCGGTGACGGTCCACTGGCACGCCTCGACGGCGGTCGACGCCATCGGCAGGCGGACCGTGACGTCCCGGACGACCCGGTGGTGATCTACGCGCACGTGGTTCCTGACAGGGGAGGGAAGCGGCCCGACCAAGCGTACTCACCGCAGCTCAGCAGGCTGCCACCAAGATCATTTACTTCGTACACATGTGCTATCCACAGGCTGTGGACGCGGCCTGTGGACGGGGCCGTGGGCCGAGGGCGGCGGCGATAGCCTGAAGGCACCGGTCGACCTGGAGGCACGCGATGCTCATCGCCCAGCTCAGCGACACCCACCTCACCACCGGTCCGCTCGCCGCCGAGCCCGCCGCCGCGCTGCACCGGGCGCTCGGCCGGGTGCTCGGCCTGCGCCCCCGACCCGACCACGTCGTCGTCACCGGCGACCTCACCGAGCACGGCAGCCCCGAGGAGTACGTCGCGCTGCGCGACCTGATCGCCCGGTTCCCGGTGCCGGTGCACCTCGTCGCCGGCAACCACGACGACCGCGAGTCGCTGCTCGACATCTTCGGCGGCACCCCGCACCTCGGCGGCGGCTACCTCCCCCACTACGCCGTCGAGCAGCCCGACGCGACCATCGTCGTGCTCGACTCCGTCAGCCCCGGCGAGCCGGCGGGCCGGCTCGGCCCCGAGCAGCTCGCCTGGCTCGACGAGACGCTCGCCCGCCGGCCCGGGCTGCCCGCCGTCGTCTGCCTGCACCACCCGCCCGTCCCGGTGGGCCTGCCCTACCTCGACGGCATGCGCCTGCTCGACGGCGACGACCTCGCCACGGTGGTGGCCGCCCACCCGCACGTCGTCCGGGTCGTCGCCGGGCACGTGCACCGCCCCGTCACGGTCGGCTTCGCCGGCACGGTGCTGACCACCGCGCCGAGCACCTGGCGGCAGTCGTCGCTCACCCTCGACGAGGGCGACGAGATGGGATACGCCCTCGAACCCACCGCCTTCCTGCTGCACCTCGTCGCCGACGGCGGCTGCGTCACCCACACCGTGCAGGTGAGCCACGCGGCGGCCCGCACCGGCGCGTACTGACGTGCGCGAACTTCTCTGGTACGTCGCCTACGGCTCGAACATGCACGCCGACCGGCTCGGCTGGTATCTGGGCGGGGGCCGGCCGCCGGGCGGGCTGCGGACGTACCCCGGATGTCGGGACTGCCGGCCGCCCCGCCGGTCGGCGGCGGTGCTGGTGCCCGGCGGCATCTACTTCGCAGGGGAGTCCCGGGCCTGGACCGGTGGGATGGCCTTCTACGATCCGGGGCTGCCCGGCACGGCGGCGGCGCGGGCCTGGCTGCTCACCCGGGAACAGTTCGCCGACGTCGCCGCGCAGGAGATGTACCGGGAGCCCGGCGTCGACCTCGACCTGATCGGGGCCGCGGTCGCCCACGGCCGGGCCACCCTCGGCCCGGGGCGCTACGAGACGCTGCTGTGCACCGGGCTCCGCGACGGCGTGCCGATGCTGACCTTCACCGCACCGTGGCGGGCGGCGGACGTCGAGTGGACCGCGCCCGCCCCCGGGTACCTCGCGATGCTCGCCGCCGGCCTGCGCGAGGCGCACGGCTGGGAGCCGGCACGCATCGCCGGCTACCTGGCGGGCCGCCCCGGCGTCGCCGACCGCTGGGACCCTCGGGCCGTCGACTCGTTGGTGGCGGCCACACTCGCCGGGTGAGGCTCGCCCGCCCGGGACGTGCCCCGGTACTGCCGTTCGCGTCACGCTGCGTCGCCGTTCGCCCCGTGCTCTCCCGCCGTTCGCGTCACGCTGCGTCGCCGTTCGCGCGGTCCCTCGGCACCGTTCGGCCGCGATCGGTGGGCCCTGCGGGCGTAGTTGCCGGCGCGGGTGTCGAACCATCCACAGTGGCCGTCCGACGCCGATAGCCTCTGCTCACGTTCCGCGCCGGCACCCGTCGAGGGCCGGCCGTCAGCATGTGGGGGATCGTGTTGAAGAAGAGGCTGACCGGCATCGCCGTCGCTCTCGCCGTCACCGTCGGTGGCTCGCTCACCCTGGCCGCGCCCGCGCAGGCCGCCACCCCGGCGATCCAGATCACCAAGGCCTACTACAACTCGCCGGGCACCGACGACCGGTCGAACAGCAGCCTGAACGCCGAGTACGTGAAGCTGACCAACCGCAAGACCACGACCGTCAACCTCAAGTCGTGGACGCTGCGCGACAAGTCGAGCCACATCTACACGTTCACCAGCGACTTCAAGCTCGCCGCCGGGGCCAGCGTCACCATCCACACCGGCAAGGGCACCAACACCTCGACCCACCGGTACTGGGGGTCGGGCGCGTACATCTGGAACAACACCGGCGACACGGCGTACGTGCGCGACACGGCGGGCAAGACCATCGACTCCTGCTCGTGGGGGAGCAGCGGCAGCTACACCAACTGCTGACGCTGTCTGTTGGTCGGCCGGCTCTCATGAGGGGGGAGCCGGCCGCCAGCGGCAGACCCTCCCGGCGCTGCGCGGGCACGTGCCGCTTGGCGGGGTCAGACCCTTCGGGCGCTGCGGGGGCACGTGCCGTTTGGCAAGATCGTGCTCGATCCCGGATCGAGTGGCCTCGGTCCCGGCTCGGAGGCCACTCGATCCCGGATCGAGCACGATCTCGCACGGTGGCCTCCCGCCGGGCCGGGCTCGGCGCGCCGTACGCCCGGTGGGTCTGCCATCCTGGGAGCGATGACGACGACCTGGCGACACCTGCCCGCGCCGGCCCGCGAGATCGCCCGGGCGGCCACCGACGCCGTGGCCGCCGCCCGGGTCCGGGACACCGAGGCGTACGACGAGGCGGTCGACCGGCTCGCCGGGGCGGACCGGTCCGGGCTGGTCCTCGGCGCGGTGGTCCGCCTGCTGCTGGAGGAGACCCACCCCGACGGGCTGGACGGCGACGACGTCCGGCAGGTGCTGGAATCGTGCGTGCGGGGCGCGGCGAGCTGGCGGCCGGACGTTGACCCGCACGTGGTGCTGGTGCTGCTGGCCGGCGCGCTCGGCGTGTACGACCCGGGCGACGACCCCACCCCGCCCGATCCGGCCGCGCTGGCCCGGCACGCGCCGCTGCTCCTCGCCCACCTGCTGACCGCGGGCGCTTCGGAAGGGCCTCCGGCTGCGCCGGACCGGCCGCTCGACGGCCTGCTGACCGCCGCGTTTGCCGAGATCCGGCGCACCGAGCTGAACGACTGAGGCGTACGCGTGCTGCTCCGGGACGTCGACGCCGGCGACGTCGGCGCGTACCGAAGGATGCTGCTCGACCTCTAAGTCATCCTCGATCATCCGTCATTCGAGGTTTCGCGAAGCGTTCACCTGCGGGTTCTGGTTGTGGGAATGTCGTCTGTGTCTATATACATGGAAGACGATGCATCCCGCCTACCCGGACGGAGCACCATGAACCGCACGCCGCGCATGGCCGCGACCACCCTCGCCGCCGCCCTCGTCGCCACCATCGGCCTGGCCGACCCCGCCTGGGCCGCCAGCTACTCCGCGCCCCTGCAGACCGCCGTCGCGGCCCTGCCGGTGGCCACCGAGATCCGCACCGGCTACAGCCGGGACCTCTTCCCGCACTGGATCGACGCCGACGGCGACGGCTGCAACACCCGCAACGAGGTGCTGCTCGCCGAGGCGGTCTCCGCGCCCACGATCAGCGGAACCTGCACGCTCTCCGGCGGACGCTGGTACTCCTACTACGACAACGCCTACTGGACCGCCACTGGTGACGTCGACATCGACCACATGGTGCCGCTCGCCGAGGCGTGGGACTCCGGCGCCCGCAACTGGTCCACCAGCCGCCGCCAGGCGTACGCCAACGACCTGAGCGACTCCCGCCCGCTGGTCGCGGTGACCGACAACGTCAACCAGTCCAAGGGCGATCAGGACCCGGCCACCTGGATGCCGTCGTACAGCTCCGCCCGCTGCCGCTACGTCAACGAGTGGGTGGCCACCAAGACCCGCTGGCGGCTCACCGTCGACACGGCCGAGAAGGACGCCCTGACGAGCTGGGCCAGCTCCTGCCCCAACGTCACCATCTCGGTGACGTACGCGTACTGAGCCACTGCCGTACGGTCGTGCACCCCGGCAGAACATCATCAGAGTGGCCGGCTCATGACGTCGGCATCTGTGATCGTTTCCGGGTTTCGAAGGCTGCGGCTGTTTCGGGCGATCCGAAACAGCCTCGGAGTGCCCTGCCCCTCTGATTCCGAGACAGGGCACTCACTGGTGAGCCGTTACTGCACGAGCTTGTGTAGCCTGCTTGCGACGACCAGGCCGGTCAGAACGAGAGTTACGACGCCGGCAGCGATGCCCAGGGCGATCCCCGCGCCCGTGCCGATCGCTGACCCTGTCTGCATCCCTACGGTCAGACCGGTGACCGTTGCGGCCAGTAGACCCACGCTTGCCGTTACCAGCAAGATCAGTAGGTCTCGCTGGGCCAACAGGTACTGCTCGTGATGGTTGTCGGGCATTAGCCCCCCTTGATGGATCGATGTGTGCATCGTCTCGGACTCCAAGGTCTTTCGCGCCGTGCATGCACCCGTTGGTTACCGCCTGAGAGTGCGACGCTCAAGGCCTTGGCATGTGGTTGAACGACCCGGACCGCCTTTGGCAGCGGCACGGGTCAACCTTTTGGCCTCAAAACCATCTGGCATCCCATGATTTGCAACGTATGCCCGCTTTCGTGGCTTCCGATCTCGGAGTGTGGAAGACGGAAGGATTCTCTTCCGGGACTGCGCAGGTGAGCTGCGGTTCACCTGAAAGGGCTAGAAGCTGGCGAGATCAAGCCGATCCCTTGTCTGATTCTCATCGTTTAAACAGGTGAGAAGTGAGTCGGTTGTCTAGATGGATCGGCGCACGTCTCGGACAGGACGACCCTCTGTTACCGCAGGGGGTCGTTCGTCCCTGGCGAGCGTCCCAGGTTCTCGTGCCAGTGCTGGTGGCCGTGTCGAACCCGCTCGGTCGCAGCATCCGGTGATGAGCCGGTCACGATCCAGATATCACGCGTCCAGTCACCTGTCGGTGGGGGCGGGACACCGTTCGGACGTAGGCGGACAGGTGACCGGTTCCGGGCAGCGATAGAACGCGCACGGCTCGGGTGGTGCCGGCCTTGGGCTGCGTCAGTCGGGGGCTCGTCACCGGTTCCTCACGGAACCGGGGGGTGAGGTGCGGGGCGTGGGCATCGGGCATCCGCCACGCTGAACCGGTACGCGCGCACTCGACCAGCGGAGGTGACCGCCGGGTGCAGGCGTCGTTTGCTGCCTCCCGACCAGCACTGATCGGCAGAAACGAATCAAGGCCCCTCCACGAGGGGCCTTGACCTGCTCTTGCCTCTGGTCGGGGTGGGCGGATTCGAACCGACGGACCTCTTCGTCCCGAACTGGCGGCGATCCGGTCGGATCGGCTGTCATCCGAGGTCATCCGGCCTGCTGGGGTCGCGCTGGGTTGGGTGTGGTCGGCTCGGTTGCTGTACTTCGCTGCTGTACTGCTCGTCGACGAGGAACTGTCGGAAGTGGGTGCGCATCTCCAGCCAGTGGCGGTGTTCGTCGCACGGGTGGAGTCGGCCGCACCGGCACAGACTGAGGGTCGACTCGGCGTGCTTGGTCAGCAGGATGTCCGCGTAGGCCACCTGCGCTCGGGCGTACTCGCGGAAGGCTGCCGAGGTGTAGAGGGCTCCCATCGGTCACCGCCCCGACCTGTGGGTGTGGCGGCGGTGCCAGAGGGCTTCGGCGACGGCGTCCATGGGGTCGATCTCGCCGGCGGCCAGGCGTTCGCGGGTGACGGTTAGCCAGGGTGGTGAGGTCGGGGTGGATTCGCCGCAGGCGGTCCGCATCCCCTCCTGGGCGAGTCTGGCCGGTTGGCAGGGTTCGCGTTGGTTCGGGTGCCAGGTGCCGGTGGCCATGCAGAAGCTGGTGCTGTCGGGTCGGTGGGTTTCCCAGAGGGTGCGGGCCAGTCGCCACAGGAGGCGGTGCCGGCAGTCGGCGGGCGGTTCCACGGGTGGGTTGTCGATATCGAAGGACATGCGCCGACCATCGCGTCCGACGACGCGCCGTTCCATGGCCAGCGGTCATGTCACGGTGACATGGGACGGCTCGACCAGGCTGAACGGTCGCTCTAGGCTGTCGACCTGAACACCTTGAGTAGTCGGGACACGACGCTGGGGGCTGCCGTGCTGCTCGATCCGCTGCGAATACCGGAGGATGCGTGGTCGCACGGCGAGGTGCTGGCCGTCCTGGCCGTCCGCGATATCGGCGGGCTGTTCCGCTGGATCGCGAGTCTCACCGGGGCGAGTCAGAGCCGGATCGGGGCTGCCGTCGGGCTGGAACAGGGCTACATCAGCCGGATCGTGGCCGGACGCAAGGTCACCTCGATCGACGTCCTGGAGCGGATCGCCGACGGCTGCCGGATGCCCGACCAGGCGCGCACCACGATGGGGCTGGCACCCCGACAGGCGGAACCACCGGCCGCCGCCCCCAGTCGTCGCGTTCCCGACGCGCCGCCTTTGCAGCGGACCTGGCGCGACGACGTACGTAGTGCCGCAGAGCTTTGGCGAGGTGACGTGAACCGTCGAGACGTACTCCGGCAGGTGGCTTTCAGTTCCGCCGGCTACACGCTGCCGGCGCTGCGCTGGTTCACCGCCCCCGACCCGGCCCCGGTCACCCAACCCGGACGCAGCGCGGTCGGTCAACCCGCGATTGACACCATCCGGGCGATGACGGCGACCTACCGCCAGTTGGACAACCAGTACGGCGGCGGGCACGCCCGCGACACCGTCGCCCGCTATCTCCACCAGGAGGTGACCCCGCTGCTCACCGACGGCCGGTACGACCACGGCACCGGTCAGCGGCTGCTCAGCGCCGCCGCCGAACTGGCCCAACTCGCCGGATGGCAGGCGTACGACACGGCCGAGCACGGCATCGCCCAGCGGTACCTCACCCTCGCCCTGGACTTCGCCCACGCCGCCGGAGACGACGGCCTCGGCGCGGAGATCCTCGCCGCGATGAGCCACCAGGCCACCTACCTCGGCCACACCGCCACCGGCCTCGACCTCGCCCGCGCCGCCGGCCAGACCGCCCGCCGCGCCGGGGTCCCCGTGCTGACCGCCGAAGCCCACGTCATGGAAGCCCACGCCCTGGCCAAGGCCAACGACGAACGGGCCTGCGCCGCCGCCCTGCACCAGGCGGAACAGGCCCTCGACCGGGCCGACCGCAGCAGCGACCCGCAATGGCTCAGCTACTTCGACGAGGCATACCTGTCTGCCAAGTTCGGCCACTGCTTCCTCGCACTCGGCCGCAACACCCACGCCGAACGCTTCGCCGCCCGATCCCTGCGCATGGACAACCGCTACGTACGCGGCAAAGCCTTCAACCTGGCCCTGCTCGCCAGCGTCCACGCCCAGCAGGGCGAACCCGACCGGGCCTGCGCCATTGGCGCGGAAGCCCTGACCCTGACCGCCCAGCTCCGCTCGGCCAGGGCCGTTCGCTATCTCCGTGACCTGCAAGCGCAGCTTGCCCCACACCGGCGGCTACCCGCCGTCCGGCACTTCACCGGCCGCGTTGACGCCACCCTCGGCCGGCGGCGCTGAACGTCACAGCTCTCCCCGGGCCTTGCGCGCCACCAGCTCCAGCACCGCGATCACCGTGCCGGCACCGACGATCTCACCCCGGGACACCAGGCCGTACGCCTCGTTGAGTGAAATCCACGCGACCTGCTCGGCCTCGTTGACGTCCACGGGTGCGCCGATGTGCTCGGCCTCCCGGGCCAGGAAGAGGAGGTTCTCGGCGTCGGCGGTGCCGACCCAGGGTTGGAAGGACAACAGCGGCTCTACCGCCTGGGGCCGCCAGCCGGTCTCTTCCTCGACCTCCCGCACGGCGCACTGTGCCGGCTGCTCTTGGTCGTCGACGTAGCCGCCGGGCAACTCCCATACCCATCGGTCGAACACGAACCGATGCCGCCGCATCAACAGCAAGCGCTCCCGATCGTCGAGTACGGCGACCATGGCCGACCGAGGAGCCCGGATCACGTACTGCTCGAAGCGCACTCCGTCGGGCAACTCCACCTCGGCGATGCTCAGGCGCGCTCGGCGGGTGTCGTCCACGACCCGCTCGCCGTGGATGGTCCACCGGGTCAACTCCGTCGCCTGCTTCTCCACCACCCCGCCAGTATCCGCGCCGAACCCTCACCACGCGCCGCAGGCAACGCCTCATGGGCGCAATGCTCGGGCCGCGCCCCGCCGACGAGCACCCCACACCGACCCCGTCGGAGGGATGCGGACCCGCACTGTCATCTGTTACCAGTTGGTAGCGACCAAGCTCGATGAGCAGCTGCCGTGCGTGCCGGTTCACGTTCCGGACCGACCCGCGTCGAAGCTGCCGCCGCCTTCTTGCTGCCTCGCCTGCCTGACCACCAGCGTTACAAGGCGCTGGGGCGATGTCAGGGCTGGAAGCCGGCAGGCCCGGCCCTTGTGTCACCCAATTAACGCCGTTGACGTACGCCAGTTCAGGAAACGAGGTGCGCTCAACTCGCGATAGGCGATGCGACCTGCGGAAACGTGTTCCGGTTGCCCGCCCCGCACCTCACCATTTGTGCATCCTTCGGATCTTGCCGATGCCAGCCAGCCGCGAAACTGGCCCCGCCATCCACCCGCCGCCGAGCTTGTGTCAGATTCCAGACATGACTTAAGTGCGTCTTGCCAACACTGAACACCAACTATACGTTGCCTCAGTGCCTCTACCCCTATCCAAGACTCAAATCAATAAGCTTGGACTACGCTTAGGTGCTGATGACAACCCCAGTCATGGTGACCTAACAAAACTCCAGGATCTGATTCGCTATTATCAGACTATCTTGGATAATGTCAAGGCTGACCTAGACGGCCTTGGCTTTGGCGAGGCAACATCGAGGGTTAAGACTCAGCGCACCTTGATCGAGAAGTTGCGCCGTGAGAAAAAGATGGAGTTGGCCAGAGTCCAGGACTTCGCCGGTGCACGCCTTGTCCTCGACGGCAATCGGAATCACCAAGATGAAGTCGTCGAGAAGATCGTTGAGTGCTTCTCGGGCCTAACCAAGGCTCCTCGCGTAGTTGATCGTCGATCAGATCCCAGCCACGGCTATCGGGCCGTACATGTCATCGTCTACCCGGAGGACATCCAGGTTGAGATACAGGTTCGGACCGACACCCAAAACTCTTGGGCTCAGGTAATGGAAAGTCTGGCCGACCGCTGGGGTCGTTCAATCCGGTATGGAGGCAATCCCGAGGATTCGAACAAATTGGTGCAAAGCGTTCTGCCTCCAACCACCCGAGCGGGGTTCATGCGCCACCTTTTGAACCTCAGCGACTTGATCGATGACGCCGAGAAGATGGAAACTCTCTTGGATGTCGCCCGACAAGCCGTTAGCCCTGCCCTTTTTTCGGAAGAAGAGGCCGCAATAAGTGAATTTGCCAGGAGGCAGTATAAGTTCATGAAGAGAACTCCAACCGGAAACAACGAAGCGGACATGGCATTTCTGTGCCTTATTGCCAAGCGTCGCTTCAAGCAGATAGCCCCTCACATTTTCGACGATAAGCGGAGGGCTGGAAGGTTCATTCGGCGCACCTTTCCGCGTGGTGTTGAAGCTTCCCCCCACACGGCTCGCGACGCCATCGCCCAATTTTTGAGCTTGATCGGTTCGGTGTTCACTTCATTGGAGAATCGCGCAAGGATGCGCGGCGCCAGGGTTCGCGCTACTATCAAGACATTAGAGCAGCTTGTAGACCTCGGAGGCGTCCAGTGAACCACTACCTGGTGGTATTTGATCGCCGTATGGGTGAGATCGTCCGATCCTCGGAGTTTTCGGATCCAGGCCGAGCGCTCGACGCGAGGTTCCAGGCCGAGCTGGAGTACCGAGCCAACCTGGACGTTGAGGTTGTGGTCTTGGGCGCAGCATCCTGGGAAGCCTTGACCAAGACTCACACCCGGTACTTCCAAAACGTGCGAGAGCTTGCCGCCTCTGCGCTGCGTGGTTTCCAGCAGCTAGAGTGCCGTCCCGCTTTGACCGCAACCCTGGCCTGACTTACGGCTATCACTGCCACACCGCGTCCTGTGGCGAGGTTCACGCCTGGTAGCGATCGACTACGAGCACCACCCCGGTAGGCTCGCGTTGCAGCGCGACCTTAGCGAGCCTACCGGGGTGGTGCTGCTCTGCGTTTGGGACCTCTAGTGTCGCGATAACCGCCGTCCCGTCTGCCGTCGACCCGCACTTCTGTGGAGCGGGCCTCCGCCCGGCCCGCCACGTCAAGACGGCCTTGACGCACGGTCGGACGCTGGCGGGTCGGGCGGAGGTCTGCTCGGCTCGCCCGGGTCGACGGCAGACGGGATGGCTCCCCACCGCCACCACCCACGGACCGCGAGCCGCCGACGGACCCCCGGCCATCCTGGAGCCGGAGCGCCCCCGCCGGAGGCGCAGTAACCGCACCCCGCCACCGGCACGGCAGCCGCCGACGGCCCCGGCGTGCGCTCCCCCACGCCGCGCGGTGCTCGCCGCGTGGCCCGGCCGGCTGCCGGCCCACCGACCCCACCGGGCAATGGCCTGTCGTCGTCCGGCGGCCCACCGGCTTTCCGCCCTCCGCGCCAGCCGCCGGGCGTGTTGCGTGGCCGGAGTCGGAGCGCCAGCGGAGCGACGGGCGCGCGCCCTGGCGGCGGCGCGTGCGGCCCGTTCAGGGCCGCCTTGATAGACGTATAGAAAGTCCTCCCACACCGGCCGGCAGCCGGCCGCCCTGCTGCTTCACGGCGGGTTGACGTGTCGGTACCCGGTGCTAATCTGGCCCTCGTCGAGCACGTCAGCGCGGCCTTCCTGCCGGATCGCTGAACTCGACTTCGGAGTTGCCGAGCGGTCTTCCTGCCGCTGATGCGGGTCACGTCCCGCCGGCTTTCGATCTCACCGGCCGCTGTGCCGGTCCGGAATCCGCTGAGCGGCCCAGCACGGCCTTTCCTGCCGTCCACGATGGCCCTCGGATTCGCGCACCTCGACGGGTGGGGATCGCCTGCGGCAACCGGCCGGTAGCCGACGACCAGGCACCCCACCCGCCCCGGCGTCACCCAAGATCCAGGAACCCAGCTCAACGGCGGCACGCGGCCTGATGGCCAGCCCCGCCCTCCGGCGTGAGCCGCCCTCTCCGGCGGTGCCAGGAGACACCACGAACACCATCGGCGGACACCGCTCCGGCGTCCGGTGGCAGTTCGTCGCCCGTCCCCTGCCACCCCTTGAGGAGAAAACCGTGTCCACCCTCACCGCCGGCCGTGACGCCCAGGCCCTGCACCGCGCCGCCGCCCCGGACTACTTCGGCTGGCTGGAGCACACCCGCGCCGCCGGAGGCTGCACCCGCCCGATCCGCCTGACCGGCACCCTCACCGCCGTCGAACCCGGCACCGGCCGAGTCCTGGCCGAGCAGCACACCGACGAGCTGCCCGACCGGACGCTGTACAAGGCGTGCGGCAACCGCCGTGCCGCCCAGTGCCCCGACTGCGCCTGGGTCTACGCCGGTGACGCCTTCCAGGTCGTTCGCTGCGGCTTGACCGGCGGCAAGACCGTCCCCACTACCGTCAGCGCGCATCCGGTCGTCTTCGCCACCTTCACCGCGCCGTCCTTCGGCCCGGTGCACCACCGGCACATCCCCCGGCACACCTGCGCCCACCGGCGGCGCTGCGACTGCCGGCCCGCACCCTGCCGCGCCCGGAGCACCGCCGGCACCTGCCCACACGGGCGGCCTGCGGCCTGCTTCACCCGCCACGACGCCGACGATCCGCAGCTCGGTCGACCGCTTTGCCTGGACTGCTACGACCACGACCACCAGGCCGTCTGGAACCACTCCTCGGGCGAGCTGTGGCGACGCACGAAACAGGCCGTCGAACGGCACCTCACCGCAGTGTGCCGCCGACGCGGCATCCCCCACGTCCAGGTCGTCACCGACTCCGGCCGGGTCCGGCGGGTGCCTCCGGTGCGGGTGTCCCACGGGAAGGTCGCCGAGATGCAGCGCCGGGGCGCGGTGCACTTCCACGTCCTGCTGCGCCTCGACGGCGTCGACCCCCACGACCGGCACGCCCTGGTGCCGCCGCCGGCCGGCGTCACCGTCGACGATCTCGATGCCGCCGTCCACGCCGCCACCCGACAGATCACCGTCACCACCCCGCCGCACCCCGACCGCCCGCATGGCTGGCCGGTCGCCTGGGGTGAGCAGGTCGACGTACGCCGCATCGGCCCCAGCGACGGTGATGTGACCGACGCCAAGGTGGCCGCCTACCTCGCCAAGTACGCCACGAAGTCCACCGAGGTCACCGGCCACTGCTCCACCCGGCTCACCCCGGACACCGTCGACGCCTACGCCGACCCGGAAGGCGACCACCTCGCCCGGCTCATCGATGCCTGCTGGCGGCTCGGCCGTCCCACCCGGCACCACACCACCCGGCCAGCCGGGACGACAGAAGACCGTCAAGGCGACCTTGACCCCACACCGAACCCCTACGCCGGGCTGCGCCGCTGGGCGCACATGCTCGGCTACGGCGGCCACTTCCTCACCAAGGCCCGCTGCTACTCGGTCACCTTCGGCCTGCTACGCGACACCCGCGCCGCCTACCGCCGCACCGAGCACACCGACACGGCCGACAGCGATCACACCGCCGGCACGGTCACCGTGGGCACGCTGGCCTTCGTCGGCTCCGGCTGGCTGACCGACGGGGACGCCCTGCTCGCCAACACCGCCGCCGCCCGACGCCGCGAACGCCAACGCGTCGGCCGCGAAGAACTCGCCCACGAGACGTGGTCGGGGGTGGCGGCATGACCCGACCCCTCACCCCACGCTGGTACTCACCCGCCGAGGTCGCCGTCCTGCTCGGCTTCGGCATCTCCAAGGTCAAGATGAAGATCGCCACCGGCGAGCTGCGCTCCATCAAGGACGGCAAGTACCGCCGCGTCCTGCCCGAGTGGGTCGACGAGTACGTCCGCGAGCAGGTCCAGCGGCAGGAGGCCGCCTGATGCCCGCCCGCACCCGCGCCAACGGGGAAGGCTCGATCTTCCCCTACCGCAACGGCTTCGCCGCGTACGTCTGGGTCACCAGGCCGGACGGGAAGCGGACCCGCAAGTACGTCTACGGCCAGACCCGGGAGGTCGTCCACGACAAGTGGATCAAGCTGCACCAGCAGGCCAAGGCCGGACCGGTCGCCACCCGGGTCCCGACCCTCGGCGACTACCTGACCTACTGGCACCGGGAGGTCGTGCGCCCCAACCTCGCGCCGCTGACCTGCGCCACCTACGAGACGATCCTCCGGCTGTACGTGATCCCCGGCCTCGGCGGGAAGCGGCTCGACCGGCTCCAGGTGCGCGACGTGCAGACCTGGGTCAACGAGGTGGCCCGTACCTGCCAGTGCTGCGCCCAGGGCAAGGACGCCCGCCGCCCCGAACTCAGACGGCGCTGCTGCGCGCTCGGCCGGTGCTGCGGCGACGTGCCGTCCGCCCGCACCGTCAAGGACGTCCGGGGTGTGCTGCGCTCGGCGCTCAACCACGCGGCCACCGAGGAGTTGGTCACCCGCAATGCCGCCGCCCTGGTCAAGCTCCCACCGGTCCGTCGCCGCAAGGGCCGGGCGTGGACCAGCGACGAGGCGCGTCGGTTCCTGGAGTCCGCGCGGGCCGACCGCGATCCGTTGTACGCCGCGTACGTGCTGATCCTGGTGCTCGGTCTGCGCAAGGGTGAGGTGCTCGGCCTCACCGGGGACGCCGTGGACCTGGCGGCGGGGGAAGTGTCGATCGGCTGGCAGTTGCAGCGGGTCGGCGGGCGACTGCTGCACCGGGAGACCAAGACGCAGACCTCGGACGCCACCCTCCCGCTGCCGGACATCTGCGCGGCGGCGCTCGACCTCCGTCAACAGGCGAGGAAGGCCGACCGCGACCAGGCGGGCATCGCCTGGCAGGGCTCGCCGCTGCTGTTCACCACGCGCTACGGGACTCCCATCGAGCCGCGTAACTTCAACCGGTCCTGGGACGCCCGCTGCGCCCGCGCCGGGGTCCGGAGGATCACCGTGCACGACGCCCGGCGTACCTGCGCGACCCTGCTCGTCGACCTGGACGTGCATCCGCGCGTCATCATGCAGGTGCTCCGGCACGCGGAGGTGTCGGCGACGATGGAGATCTACTCGCAGGCGTCCTCGGACGCCACCCGCGACGCGCTCAAGCGCCTCGGCGAGAGCCTGCGCTGACCGCTGCTGTACTCCACTGCTGTACAAAGCACTAGAGGGCACATCCTTCGAAAGGATGTGCCCTCTGACCTCTGTCGGGGTGGCCGGATTCGAACCGACGACCTCTTCGTCCCGAACGAAGCGCGCTACCAAGCTGCGCCACACCCCGAGGCGTGCGGACAAATACTAGCCCACCCGCCCCGATGGTCAAACTCGGTACCCCCACCGCCCCGCTGGGCCCCCGGTGCGCCCCCGGCCGATGCCGTAGACGGCTCAGCTCCCTAGCGCTCCGAGCAGCCCTGTCGTCCCGGAGCGGCCGCACCCGGCGGCTTCCGCGCCCGCCCCGACCGCGCCCGCCGCGCCTCCGCGAAGGGCGGCGGGCACGCCCGGGACGGCGGCCCGAGGCGGCGTACGTCACACTCGCCGCCACCCGCAGGGCGGCGGGGAGCGTCAGCGGGGGATCAGGGTGAGGATGCTCGCCTCGGGCCGGCAGGCGAACCGCACCGGGGCGGTCGGATGGGTGCCCAGGCCGGCCGAGACGTGCAGCCAGGCGTCCGACTCCGGCCAGCGGTGCAGGCCCTTCGCCATCGACCGGGGCAGCCCGCAGTTGGTCACCAGCGCCCCGAAGCCCGGCACGCAGACCTGCCCGCCGTGGGTGTGGCCGGCCAGCAGCAGCTCGAAGCCGTCGGCGGCCATCTCGTCGAGCACGGCCGGCTCGGGGGAGTGGGACAGCGCGATCGACAGCTCCGCCGCTGCCGAGACGGGGCCGGCGACGGAGGGGTAGTCGTCCCGCGCGATGTGCGGGTCGTCGACGCCGACCAGCTCGATCAGTCGCCCGCCCGCCTTGAGCGTCGTCCGGGCGTTGTTCAGGTCCGCCCAGCCGGCGCCGGTGAAGACGTCGCGCAGCTCGTCGTACGGCAGCTCGGCGCCCTCGCTGTATTCCCGGTCGGGCAGGAAGTAGCTGAACGGGTTCTTCAGCACCGGCCCGGTGTAGTCGTTCGAGCCGAACACGAAGGCCCCCGGGAAGTCCAGCAGCGGCGCGAGGGCGCGCAGCACGCCGGGCACCGCGCCCGGGTGGGCCATGTTGTCGCCGGTGACGACGACGAGGTCCGGGTCGAGCGCGGCCAGCGACGCCACCCAGTCCTGCTTGCGCCGCTGTTCGGGCATCATGTGCAGGTCCGACAGGTGCAGCACGCGCAGCGGCTCGGTGTCGGCCGGCAGCACCGGCACGTCGAACCGGCGCAGGGTGAACAGGTTGCGCTCGACGAGTGACGCGTACGCCAGGGTTGCCGCCCCGGCCGCGACGGTGCCCACGCCGAGTCGGAATAGTGTGCGCTTTCGCATGCCGTTCAGGGTAGTTTCACCGGTCATGAGCACGCTGAAGGACCGCCTCACCGCCGACATGCGCGCCGCCCTGAAGGCGCGCGACGAGCTGACCACCTCCACCCTGCGGATGGCCCTGGCGGCCGTCGGCACGGCCGAGGTCGCCGGCAAGGCCAAGCGCGAGCTCACCGACGACGAGGTGCTCGCGGTGCTGACCAAGGAGGCGAAGAAGCGGCGCGAGGCCGCGACCGCCTTCGCGGACGCCGGGCGCGCCGAGCAGGCCGCGAAGGAGAGCGCCGAGGGCGAGGTCCTCGACCGGTACCTGCCGAAGCAGCTCTCCGACGACGAGCTGGCCGAGCTGGTCGCGGGGGCGCTCGCCGCTGGCGGCTTCACCGGCAAGGCCCAGATGGGCCCGGCGATGAAGGCGGCCCAGGCCGCGGTGGCCGGCCGGGCCGAGGGGGGCCGGGTGGCCACCGAGGTACGCCGCCAGCTCGGCCTCTGACGCGGGTGCCGGCGAGCGGGGAAACCGGCGGGGCAGGCCGTCCCCTCCGTCGGCGACGGCGTCTGACGCGCCTGGCTGTCGTGGGCGTCGTCGGCGTGCTGCTGGTCAGCGGCCCGTGGCTCTGGACGAAGATCGCCGCGCACGGCCACGTGCACGGCGAGGCCGACGCGCCGTCCGCCGACGTCGTCATCGTGCTGGGCACCGAGGTGGCGGCCGACCGGCGTCGTCCCGCCGACCGGCTGGCCGGTCGCCTGGAGACCGCTGCCGCGCTCGTGCGCGACGGGCGGGCCCGAGTGGTCCTCGTGTCCGGCGACGGTGGCGGCGCGTCCGGCGACGAGCCGACGGTGATGACGTCGTACCTGGTCGAGCTCGGCGTGGATCCCGGGCGGGTGGTGGCCGACCCGTTCGGGCTGGACACCTACGACAGCTGCGCCCGGGCCCGCGAGGTGTACGGGGTGACGCGGGCGCTGATCGTCACCCAGTCCTACCACCTGTCGCGGGCGGTGACGTTGTGCCGCGGTCTCGGCGTCGACGTGGACGGGGTGGCCGCCCGGTGTGCGGGCTGCCCGGCGGCCCTGCTCGCCGAGAAGGCGGTCCGTGACTACTTCGCCAGCGGGAAGGCGGCGTGGGACGCGGCCAGCGGGCGGCCGCCGGCGGTCCGCTCACCCGTCGACCCCGCCGTCCGGGACGCGCTGGCGCTCGGCTGACCGCCCGGCAGGCGGGCCGACGAGAACGGGCGGGCACCCCCGGTTGAGGGGTGCCCGCCCGTCGTCACATGCGACGCGGATGCGGCCCGGTCAGCCGTTGCGACCCGGTCGGCCGCCCTGGCCGGGTGGGTTGCCCGGGCCGGGCCCGCCACCGGTGCCGCCGTTGGCCGGCGGGCTGGCGGGGGTGCCGCCGCTGCCGCTGCTGACCTCGATGACCACCACGCCGCCCTTGATGGTGCGCCCGTTCGGGCTGGTGCCGGCGGCCTGGCCGGCCGCGCAGCTCGACGGCACCTTGGCCGAGGAGACCACCGGGTCGAAGCCGGCGCCCCGCAGCCGGTCCTTCGCGGTTTCGACGTCCACGCACTTCACGTCGGGGATCGAACGCTGGTCACCCTCCATGATCTTGCCGCTGGGCGGGGTGAACTCGATGCCCTTCTTGCCCTTCATGGCGTCGCGCAGCGTCTCGTACACCGGGGGGTTGATGCCCGTCGGGGTGTCGTGGCCCATCTGCTGGTTGGTCTGCGGCCAGTCCGGGTCGGCCATGATGCCGGCGACCGAGTACTGCTTGGTCATCGCGACCAGCGACGAGGTCTTCTCCGAGTCGGTGGTGCCGGACTTGCCGGCCACCGGCTTGCCGACGATGCCCCGAACGTTGGGAGCGGTGGCACCGGTGCACTTGGAGGTGGACGACCGGTCGCCGACCGGGCAGCGGGCCGCGTCCACGGCCGCGCGGGCGACCTGGGTGCTGATCCGCTGCTCGCAGCGCGGGTTGGCGACGTCGAGCTTCTTGCCGTCCGGGCCCTTGATCTCCTGCACCGGGATCGGCTCGCAGTACTTACCGTCGGCCGCGAGGGTCGCGTACGCGTTGGCCAGGTCCAGCGGGGTGGTGGCCGACACGCCGAGGGTGAACGCGCCCCACTGGTGCGCCGCCTCCTTGTTGTTGGCGAAGTCCGCGTCCTCGGTCGAGCGGAACTGGATGCCCAGCTTCTGCGCCGCCTTGACCACGTTCTCCGCGCCGACCTGCTGCTGGAGCGGGACGAAGTAGGTGTTCACCGAGCGGCCGAACGCGCTCCACATGTTGTGCACGCCGGCCATCGACTCGACGGAGTTGGTCGGGCAGTAGTAAGGGCCCTGGCAGGCGGCCGGGCTGCTGGGACTGATGATGTATTCCGACTTGAACTGCTTCGGCGAGTTGATCGTGTAGCTGAGCGGGATGCCCTTCTCCAGCGCGGCCACGATCGTGAAGATCTTGAACGTCGAGCCGGCCTGGTATCCCTTGATGTCGCCGCCGCCGGAGAGCAGCGGGTTCACCGTGTTGGGGTAGTTGCCCCGGATGCCCTTGCTGCGCTTGCGCGGGTCGCTGTTCAGCTTGTTCTGCGGCTTCTTCGGATCGTCGATCTTGAAGTTGCGGTTCACCGAGAGCGCGCGGACCCGGCCGGTGCCCGGCTCGACGACCGCGACCATCCGGGCCGCCTTGCTGTTGACGCCCAGGTTCTTGCGGACCGCCTTGTCGGCGCCGTTCTGCGCCTGCGCGTCGAGGCTGGTGACGATCGTGTAGCCGCCGCTCTTGAGCCGCCGCTCCCGGTCGTACGAGGTCGAGCCGAACGTCTCCTGCTGCATCCACCAGCGGTAGAAGTAGTCGCAGAAGAAGCCCCACTCCTTCTTGTTGGTGGCGACGCAGCCGTTCGGGGTGGTCTTGTCCTTGATCACCATCTTGGTGGCCTTGGCCGCCTCGCCCTCCTCCTTGGTGATCGCGCCAGTCTTGACCATGTTGTCGATCACGTAGTTGCGCCGGTCCAGGGCGAGCGGGTACCCGGTCTTGGTGGTCGGGTCGTTCGTGCTCGGGGCCTTCACCATGCCGGCGAGCATGGCCGCTTCCTCGATCTTGAGCTTGCTCGGCGGCTTGCCGAAGTAGACCTGGCTGGCGGCGTAGATGCCGTACGCGCCGTTGCCGAAGGAGGCGAGGTTGAGATAGCGGGTGAGGATCTCGTCCTTGGAGAACTCCTTGTCGACCTGGAGGGCCAGCCGCATCTCGCGCAGCTTGCGGGCGCTGGTGTCCTCGGTCGCGGCGACGACGTCGGCCGGGTGGGTGGCCGAGTAGGCGATGGCCAGCCGGACGTACTGCATCGTCAGCGTCGACGCGCCCTGCTGGGAGTTCGCGCCGGACTGGTTGTTGACGAACGCCCGGGCGACGCCGTTGAGGTCGACGCCGTTGTGCTTGTAGAAGTCGTGATCCTCGGCGGCGATGATCGCCTTCGGCATGTACGGCGACATGTCGCCGAACTTCACGTCGCGCCGGTTCTCGTCGTACATGGTCGCGAGCGGCGTCTTGCCGTCGGAGGCGAGCAGGTAGCTGATCTGCGGCGCGCGGCCCACCGTCAGCTCCTTGGGCAGCGCCCCGAAGGTCTCAGCGCCGGCCTTGGCGGCCAGCCCGGACATCGCCACCGCGGGGAAGGCCGCCGCCGCGACCACCACGCCGGCCAGCAGGCCACAGACGAGCAGCGATGCGGCGTTGGTCAGCACATTATGGTCACGTTTCCGCATCCAGGTCACCTCGACAGGGTACGCGAGTAGGGAACGAGGGGCGCTGGGGCGTCTTTTCCCCATTTCCTGCGCGCGCCGACCTCGTTGTGCTAAACGCACGAGCCCTGGTGCGGGGTTGCGCGGATCCGCGATGAGTCTCCACCGATCGGAGGAGCGGCGCAGCGTTTTCACGTACTGCGGCCGGGTAGACGGGGGCCGAAGGCCCGGGAAGCCGGGAGTGTCCGTAATGATGGATTTTGCCGACAACGTTGCGTAATCATCCAACTACAGAGCATGATGGTTGGGGCGACAGCCACACGTCGTCCGTGCCGCCCTGGGGAGGCCGGCCGGACGACCGGGGGGATTCGACGGCTGGTCGCGCGAAGTCGGTAGGTACTGCAAGGGGGGACGTGTACACATGGGCATGATCACTGACTGGCCGTCACTGGCGGCGTGTCAGAACGGGGACCCGGACGCGCTGTTCGTACAGGGCGCTGAACAGAACGTGGCGAAGCGGATCTGCCGGAGCTGCCCAGTTCGGTACGAGTGCCTGGCCGACGCGCTCGACAACCGGATCGAGTTCGGGGTCTGGGGCGGCATGACCGAGCGGGAACGCCGGGCCCTGCTGCGCCGGCACCCCCAGGTCGCCAGCTGGCGGAAGATGTTCGAGGCGGCCATGAAGAAGAACGCGAAGGACAAGTCCGGCAAGGACAAGGTCCTCGTCCCGACCGGCTGACGGCCGGTCAGGCAGACCAGGGCCGGCCGATCGCGGGCCGGCTCACGGCCGGCTGATCGCCGCGCCGATCGTCCGCAGCCCGTCGACGTCGTGCACGTCGGCGGGCTGCGCCGTCACCGACACCGCCGGCACCTGCGGGAACGCCTCGGTGAACCGGGCCGCCACCCGCTGCTCGCGCTGCGCCTGCTGGACCAGCGCGGCGTGCGCCCGCAGCACGTCGACCGTGCCGTCGTGCCCGCCGGCCTCGGCCAGCCGCTGCGCGGCGGCCAGGCACGCCTCGGCGTCCAGCGCCGGCACCGTCGGCTCGTGCACCCGGTTGAGCACCAGCCCGGCCAGCGGCATCCGCTCGGAGTGCAGCCGACCGGCGAAGTAGGCCGCCTCCCGGACCGCGTCGGGCTCCGGGGCCGCGACCAGCAGGAAGGCCGTCTCCCGCGCCTGGAGGATCCGGTACGTCTGCTCGGCCCGCTGCCGGAAGCCGCCGAACATCGAGTCCAGCGCCGCCACGAAGCCGGACAGGTCGGTGAGCAGCTGCGCGCCGAGCACCTTCTGCACCACCTTCGAGAACATCCCGAAGCTCGCGGTGACGAGGCTGAACATGCTGCGGCCCCCGCTGCGCGCCGGAGCCAGCAGCAGCCGCAGCATCCGGCCGTCGAGGAACCGGGAGAGCCGGGCTGGGGCATCCAGGAAGTCCAGCGCCGAGCGGGACGGCGGGGTGTCCACCACGATCAGGTCCCACTCGCCCCGGGCGTGCAGCTGGCCCAGCTTCTCCATCGCCATGTATTCCTGCGTGCCGGCGAACGTCGAGCTCATCGCCTGGTAGAACGGGTTGGCGAAGATTTCCTGCGCCTTGGTCGGGTCGGTGTGCTGGAGCACCACGTCGTCGAACGTGCGCTTCATGTCGAGCATCATGGCGTGCAGCTCGCCGCCGCTGGCCTCGACGTCGATGCCCTTGACCTGGCGGGGCGTGTTGTCCAGCTCGGTCAGGCCCAGCGACTGGGCCAGCCGGCGGGCCGGGTCGATGGTGAGCACCACCGTGCGCCGGCCGTGCTGCTCGGCGGCGCGCAACGCGAGCGCGGCGGCGGTGGTCGTCTTGCCCACCCCACCCGCCCCGCAGCACACCACGATCCGCACGCCCGGGTCGGCGAGGATCTGGTCGACGTCCAGCTGCGGCGCCGCGGCTTCGGAAGGCACCAATCGAGCGTATCGGGCT
The DNA here is from genome assembly GCF_000876225.1 of Micromonospora haikouensis. Lineage (NCBI taxonomy): Bacteria > Bacillati > Actinomycetota > Actinomycetes > Micromonosporales > Micromonosporaceae > Micromonospora > Micromonospora haikouensis. Next base: position 72,287 of record NZ_JXSX01000002.1, read on the forward strand.
GGGCGCGGTCTCCGCGCCGTGCCGGCCGCCAGTGTGAGTCAATCCGCCCGCACGAGCGCCCGGGACAGCTCCGCCAGCCCCGCCCGGTCCACCCCTTCGGGCAGCAGCGGCAGCTCGGTCAGGGGCAGCCCCAGCTCGGCCAGGTCGCCGCGCAGCGAGTCCTCCAGCTCCCGGCGGACCCGCTGGTCCCGGGCCTCGGCGGCGAGCCCGGCGACGGTGTCCCGGTCGGCCGGCAGCCCGGCGGCGAGCAGGCCGCGCCGCAGCTCGGCGGCGGTCACCGGCCGGCCGGCGGGCAGCGGGGGACGGGCCGCGTTGACGATCACCCGCCCCACCGGGAAGCCGAGCTGGGTCAGCTCGGCGACGGCGTCCACCGTCTCCTGGACCGGCATCTCCTCCAGCAGCGTCACCACGTGCACCGCGGTCATCGGGGAGCGCAGCAGCGCGGCGACCCCCTCGCTCTGGGTCTTGATCGGGCCGACCTTGGCGAGCCGGGCCGTCTCCGCCGTGACGTTGAGGAACCGGCCGATCCGCCCGGTCGGTGGGGCGTCCAGCACCACCGCGTCGTACGCCCGGCGTTGGCCGGCCTTGCGGGTCGTCGCCTCCTTGACCTTGCCGGTGAGCAGCACGTCCCGCAGGCCGGGGGCGATGGTGGTGGCGAAGTCGATCGCGCCGAGCTTGCGCAGCGCCCGGCCGGCCGCGCCGAGCTTGTAGAACATGTCGAGGTATTCCAGCAGGGCCTCCTCGGCGTCCACCGCGAGGGCCCGCACCTCCCCGCCGCCGGGGGCGTCGGTGAGGTGCCGCTCGGCGTACGGCAGCGGTTCGGTGCCGAAGAGCTGGGCGATGCCCTGCCGCCCCTCGACCTCGACCAGCAGGGTGCGCCGGCCGTCGGCGGCCAGCGCCAGGGCCAGCGCCGCCGCCACGCTGGTCTTGCCGGTGCCGCCCTTGCCGGTCACGACGTTCAGGCGCGCCGGCCACTGCGTGGGGGCCGGGTCGGCCGGCCGCTCAGCTGCTCGCACCCGTCGAGCCTATCCACCCGGCCGGTGCCCCTCGGTCGGGTCGTCCGGTCAGGCGATCTCGCAGACCCACCAGCCGGTCTTCTGCACCACCGTGAAGCGGAGGTCCTGGTCGGCGACCTTCTCGTCGGAGGTCGTCATGGTCACCCTGGTGGTGACGGTGGCCCGGTCGCCGGTCTGGTTGTCCACCTTCGGGCTGGTCCAGCGGAACCGGGCGTCGGAGTACTGCTCGGCGTACCGCTTCAGCTCCGTGACCTTGGCGGTGATCTTCCGGTCGTCGCGGGCGGCGGCGCAGACGTAGCCGGCCGCCTTGCGGGCGTCCCGCTCCCGGTAGACGGCGGTGAGGAAGTTTTCCACGGCGACCGCCGGCTCCTTCGCGCCCTCGCCGCTCTCCGTGCTGCGCAGGGTGAAGAACGCGGCGGCACCGCCACCGCCGCAGAGCAGCAGCGCCAGGACCGCCACGATCGAGGCGACGAGCACGCCCCGCCGCTGCTTCGGCGCGACCGGGGCATGGTAGGGCGGGTATCCCGGTGGGGGCGGCGGGATCGCGCCTGCCCCCGGGCCCGACGGGCCGCCGAAGGGGGTGGGCTGGGCCGTCGGGGCGCCGAACGGCGCGGGTCCGGCCGGGGCGCCGAACGGGCCGGTGCCGGCCGGGGCGGGGGAGACCGGCCCGACGGGTGGGCCGGGCGTGTGGTCGCCGGAGGGCGGACCGCTGGGCGATCCGGTGGCGCCGCCGTTGGGCGGTTGGGTCATGTCGGTCCCCCGGGGGTGCGGCGCGTCGTCGTCCCGGTGGGACGCGAGCGCTGGTCGAGCGAAGGCGGGTGCGGAGGCGGCCGGGCCCGCGTGACCCGTCCGACGGGAAGGGTAACGGTGAACCCGGCCCAGGGTGGGGCCCCGGGCGGCCCGACCGACACGTCGATCACGGAAGCACGTTCGGCGCCATCCAGTACCGGACCGCAATCTGTCGCATATGTGACTTTCGGTGCCTGATCATGCGCGTCCCGTTGTCCCTGTCCGAAAACGGTCCTACGTTCGTGCCGACGCGGGGGCGGATCGGCGGATGGCCCGAGCCGGATGGTGACGACGTGATCAGGTGCGAGGCCCGGAGGCAGTAATGCGCGACACCGACAACATCTCCCGAGCCCAGTTCCCGCCGCAGACCGGTTGCGCCCGGCGCGCCGGGGCCGGCCCCGCCGGCGAGGACGGCCCGGTCACCGGCCTGCCGTTCAACGAGCGTTCCTACCGCCGGCTCACCGACCCGGGGGAGATGCTGCGCACGCTCAGCCGGCCCGCCGAGCGCCCCCGCGACGAGGAGGAGACCGGCTACGTCATCCACCTGCCGATCCGGGTGCCCGACCTGGCGACGGCGACCGCGCTGGCCGGGCGCGTGGCGGTCTCGCTCGGCTTCCTGCCCGAGCTGGACGCCGGGGAGACCACCGTCTCGACGGCCGACGACCAGAACAACCGGCACCGGGTCTTCTGCGACCTGCTGCTGCCGGACCGGTCGCGCTGCCCCCAGCGGTACGACCACGAGGGCCCCTGTGGCGAGCCGCCGATCGCCCCGGAGCAGCGTCCCGCGCCGGGCGGTCCCGCCGGATCGTAGGCTGGGGGCCGAAACAGTCGCCGCCTCCTAGGGAGCCCCGCACCGATGCAGAAGTGGGAATACTCGACCGTCCCGCTGCTGGTCCACGCGACCAAGCAGATCCTCGACAACTGGGGCGAGGACGGCTGGGAACTCGTCTCCGTGGTCCCCGGCCCCAACCCGGAGCAGCTCGTCGCGTACCTCAAGCGGCCGAAGGCGTGAGCGGCGTGGGCAACGGGCCGCACGCGAAGCTCGCCGAGCTCGGGTTGACGCTGCCCGAGGTGGTGCCCCCGGTGGCCAGCTACGTGCCGGCCGTGCAGTCCGGGCAGCACGTCTTCGTCTCCGGTCAGCTCCCGATGGCCGACGGCAAGCTGCTGGCCACCGGCAAGGTCGGCGCGGGGGTCTCCGCCGAGCAGGCCAAGGACCTGGCGCAGCGGTGCGCGCTGAACGGCCTCGCCGCCGTCGACGCGCTGGTCGGCCTGGAGAACGTGGTCAAGGTCGTCAAGGTGACCGGCTTCGTGGCGAGCGCCCCCGGTTTCACCGGCCAGCCCGGCGTGATCAACGGCGCGTCCGACCTGTTCGGCGCGGTCTTCGGTGAGGCGGGCCGGCACGCCCGTTCCGCGGTGGGCGTCTCGGAACTCCCGCTGGACGCCCCGGTAGAGGTCGAGCTGATCGTCGAGGTCGCCTGACCCGCACCCCACCCCCGCGATCTTGCACTTCGGGCCCCGGCGAAAGCCGCGTAGAGGCACGAAACCCGGGCCGCAAGTGCAAGATCGCGGGGAGTGGCGGGGGGAGTCGTACGATCGCTGGCATGACCGGGCACATCACGGCGGCCGTGGCCGCGCTGGCTGACGAGCTGCCGGGATGGGTGACCCTGCTGCGGGCACCGAACCCGGGGCCGATGACCCTCGACGGCACCAACACCTGGGTGCTGCGGGCCGGGCCCGGCGAACCCGCGCTGGTCGTCGACCCGGGGCCCGCCGACGACGGCCACCTGGCGGCGATCGCCGCCCACACCCCGGTCGCCACGGTGCTGATCACCCACGGGCACCCCGACCACACCGAGGGCTCGCCCCGGCTGCGCGAGCTGCTCGGCGGAGCGCCCGTGCGGGCCGTCGACCCCGCACACAGCCACGGCGGTCCGCCGCTGGCCGCCGACGCCGTCCTGCACGCCGCCGGCCTCACCGTGCGGGCGCTGCCCGCCCCCGGGCACACCGCCGACTCCGTCTGCTTCCTCGTCGAGCGCGGCGACGAGCGGGTGGTGCTCACCGGCGACACCATCCTCGGGCGGGGCACCACCGTCGTCGCCCACCCCGACGGGCAGCTCGGGGCATACTTCGACAGCCTGGAGCTGCTCTCGACGTACCGGGGGATCCCGGCGCTGCCCGGCCACGGCCCGGCGCTGGCCGACTGCGGCGTCGCCGCCGAGTTCTACCTCGCCCACCGCCGCGCCCGGCTCGACCAGGTGCGGCAGGCGGTCGCCGAGGGCGCGCGGACCGCGCCCGAGGTGGTGGCCCGGGTGTACGCGGACGTCGACCGGTCGCTGTGGTGGGCGGCCGAGTGGTCGGTCCGCGCGCAGCTGGACTACCTGGGGGTGCCCCCCGAACCGGCGGACCGGCCGTGACCTGCCCCGTCTGCGGGACGGTCGCCGTACCGGGGGCCCGGTTCTGCCACAACTGCGGAGCCGCGCTGCCGGCCGCCGCCACGCTGCCCGCCGCCGAACGGCGGGTCGTCACCGTGCTCTTCGGCGACCTGTCCGACTTCACCTCCTGGTCGGAGGACCTCGACCCGGAACGCGTCGGCGCGGTCACCGACCGGGTGCTCGCCGCCCTCGCCGGGGCCGTCAAGACGTTCGGCGGGCACGTCGACAAGCTCACCGGCGACGGGATCATGGCCGTCTTCGGCGCGCCCGTCGCCCACGAGGACGACGCCGAGCGGGCCGTCCGCGCCGCCCTGTCCATGCAGCGGGCCGTGCGCCGGGTGCTCGACGACGAGCGGGGCGGCGGCGCGCCGCTCGGCCTGCGCGTCGGCCTCAACACCGGCGACGTCATCGCCGGCATCCAGGCGGCCATCGAATACACGGTCATCGGCGACACCGTGAACACCGCCGCCCGGCTCGCCGACGCCGCCGCCGTCGGCGCCGTCTACGCCGGGGCGCGCACCTCCGCCGCCACCCGGCACGTGGCGTCCTGGCGGGCACTGCGCCCGCTGCGGCTCAAGGGCAAGCGGGAACCCGTCGAGGCGTACGAGCTGCTCGGCCTCCTCGACGCCCCCGGCACCCGATCCGGCCTCGGCGACGAGGCGCCGTTCGTCGGCCGGGAGACCGAGATCGGCCGGGTCGCCGGCCGGCTCGCCGAGGTCATCGACCGGGGTGAGCCCCGGGTGCTGCTGATGACCGCCGAGGCGGGCATCGGCAAGTCCCGGTTCGCCGCCGAGGTCGAACGCCTCGCCGCCGGCTACGACGTCGGCGCCGGCCGGTACGCCGCGCACACCGGCGCCCGGGTGCTGTCCGTGCGCTGCGCCGCGTTCGGCGAACGCCGCCGGCTCGCGCCCCTCGCCGACCTGGTCCGCGCCGCCGTCGGCCTGCCCAACGACGCGGCCACCGCGCTCACCCGGCCCGCCGTCGAGGAGCGGCTGCGCCGGCTCAACCAGCGCATCGGCCGGCTCGGCGACGACGCCCCGCCGGTCGCCGCCGACCAGCTGCTGGCCCTGCTCGGGTACGCCGACCTGCCCGCCGGCAGCCCGGCCGACCAGGGCGAGTGGGGCGGCGGCGCGCAGCAGCCCGCCGACGCCGACGCCGTGCCCAACGCGGTCGCCGACCTGCTCAGCGCCCTGGCCGCCGAGGCGCCGCTGGTGGTGCTCGTCGACGACCTGCACGACGCCACCACCGAGACGATCCGCGCCCTCGGGGTCACCCTGTCCCGCATCGCCGGCCCGGTGCTGGTGCTGCTGCTCGGCCGCCCCGAGCTGGTCCGCACCGCCGGCGCGCTGACCCGGGTCGCCGACGCCGAGGTGCACGCCCTGCCCCCGCTGCGCGGCGCCGACGCGGCCCGGCTGCTCACCAGCTATCTCGGCGGCGGGAAGCTGCCGCAGCCCGACGCCGACCGGCTGCTCGCCACCGCCCAGGGCAACCCGTTCTACCTCGCCGAGCTGGTCACCCTGCTCATGGAGCGGGGCGCGCTGACCGCCGTGGCCGACCGGTCCGCCCCGGCCAACTCCGGCTGGCGGCTCGCCCCCGGCTCGCTGGGCAGCCGGCTGCTCTCCCGCGACCTCGCCGCCGTGCTCGCCGCGCGCATCGACGCGCTGCCGCCGGACGCCCGGTCGGTGCTGCGCGACGCCGCCGTCGTCGGCGACACCGTGCCCGACGGCGCGCTGGAGGCGCTGCGCGAGCAGCGCGCCGGGCGGGACGGCCGACCGGCCGCCGTGGTCGCCGTCGAGCTGGACCGGGCCGTCGAGGAACTGCTGCAACGCCGGATGCTGCACCGCACCCGCACCGGGTACGCGTTCGCCACCCCACTGATGCGGGAGGCCGCGTACTCCGGGGTGAGCAAGGCCGAGCTGGCCGAGCGGCACGCGGCGCTGGCCCGGTGGGCCGCCCCCGACGGGTCGGCCGCGCCGGGCGGGTTCACCGACACCGCCCGGGACGCGTTCGTCGCCGAGCACGTCGAGCGGGCCGCCGCGCTCGCCGACGCCGTCAAGCTGCGCCCGGACGCGCCGGCCCGCACCGTCGCGCCGCTGGGCGTGGCTGCGCTGGGCCGGGCCGCCCGCCGGTCCCTGCAGGCCGGGGAGCCGGCCGCCGCCGTCGAGTACGCCGAACGCGCCGCCGAGCTGGCCCGCGACGGGCTGCCCGCCGCCGACCGGGTGGTGCACGCCCGCGCGCTGCTCCAGGTCGGCCGGCCCGGTGACGCGCTCGCCTACGCCGAGAAGATCGCCGCCAACGCCGGGGACGACGCGGGCACCCGGGCCAGCGCCCTGCTGCTCGCCGGGCAGGCCCACCAGACCCTCGGCGACCAGGGCCGGGCCGTGGCCTGCTGGCAGGAGGCGTTGCAGGTGGCCGGCGTCGGCGGGCTGCCCAACCTGCGCGCCTCGGCGATGCGCCGGCTCGGCATGGCCGACTTCATCGCCGGTCGGCTCGGCCAGGCCAGCAGCCGGCTCGCCGCGTCGTACCAGGTCAGCCTCACCGCTCAGGACCGGCGCGGCCAGGCGTGGTCGTTGCAGAACCTGGCCTGGGTAACCACCACCCGCGGCGACTTCGCCGGCACCGACGCCGTGCTGGGCCGGGCCGCCCGGCTCTTCGCCGAGCTGAAGGACCCGTACGGGCGGGCGTGGCTGCGCGGCACCACCGCGTTCGCCCGGCTGCTCGCCGGCCGGCTGCGCGAGGCACGCCGGCTGGCGCGGGTCTTCCTGCCGTTCGGGGAGCGGGTCGGCGAGGCGTGGGCCGTCGGCACGCTGCGCGCCGTCGAGGCGTTCGCCGGGGCGGAGCTGGGCGAGCTGAGCGAGGCCGACGGGGCGGCCCGCCGGGCGTACCGGGACTTCGCCGAGGTCTCCGACGACTGGGGGCGGGGCTTCGCCCTGGTGGCGCGGGGGGTGGTCGCCCGAGGGCTGGGCGAGCCGGAGCACGCCGCCGACCTGCTCGCCGACGCCATGTCGTACGCCGAGCGGACCTCGCACCCGCTGCTCACCGGGATGGCCGGCACGCTGCGCGGCTTCGTGGCGCTGGACCTGGGCGACTGCGAGACCGCCGAACGGTCGGCGCGGGCCGTGCTGACCGCCGTCGAGCCGCACAACCCGCAGGCCCCCGCCCAGGTGGGCCCCCGGGTGCTGCTGGCGACCGCCCGGCTCGCCGCCGGTGACCCGGCGACCGCCGTGGGGCTGCTCGCCCCGGTGGCCACCGCCGCCGCGAACGCGCCCTCGCTGCTGTTCTCCCGCCAGCAGACCATGGCCCGGTACGCTTCCGCGTTGCTCGCCCACGGCCAGCTCGACCAGGCGCTGGACTGGGCGCACCGGGCCGTGGCCGTCCCCGCCGAGGACGTGCGCAGCCAGGTGATCGCCGTGAGCGTGCTGGCCGAGGCGCTGGCCGCCTGCGGGCGTCCCGCCGAGGCGCTGGCCAGGGCCGAGGAGGCGGTACGCCTGGCGTACGCGACGGAGCAGCGCAGCGAACGGCTCGCGGCGGACGCGCTGCGCGTGCGCCTGCGGGGGTAGGGCGGCGATCCTGTCGGTTCCGCCGATGCGGGTGTCGGCGGTAGCGACTACGGTGGCATCCCATGAGGCGGTCCACTGTGGGGCCGCCGTGCCCGTCCCCGGGAGGCGTGATGAGGCTGCCCCGCTCCAGTGCCGGCTGGACGATCGCGGTCTTCGGCGTCCTGGCGCTGCTGATGGGCGCGCTCGGGCTGCTCTGGCCGGAGGCGCAGCTGCGCATGCTCGGCTTCGAGGTGCCGCAGAGCCGGGCCGCCGGGGACTACACCGGCACGTTCCTGACGGCGTCGGCGATGGCGTCGTTCAACATGGGGGTCTACTACCTGCTGGCCACGGCCACCGAGTGGCGGGCCTTCTACCGGTTCACGGTCGTCTTCCGGCTGGTCACGTTCACCGTCTTCACCATCGTGGTGCTCGCCGACGTCGCGCCGGGGCGGTTCTTCATGGTGGCGCTCTGGGAGGGCCTGGGCGCGGTCGCCACCGCCGTGGCGCTGCACCTGGACGCCCGCCGTGCGGCCGCCGCGCCGGACGCGGCGGAGCCCGGGCGGCGGGTGCCGGCGGCGGCGGACAGCGGGCGTCCGGCAGCCGCGTCGGCGGACGGCGCCTCCCGGTCTGCGGGCGCGGACCGCTGAGTCACCGGACCGGTTAGGTATTTTCGAGCAGTGACCGACACCCCGCCCGGCGCCCTGCGGCTGCCCATCGTGCCTGGTCTGACCGATCTGGAGGTATTTGCCCGGGGAGGGTACGCGACCGTCTACCGGGCCACCCAGATCTCCGTCGGGCGGGAGGTCGCGGTCAAGGTCGAGAACCGCACCCTGGACAACGAGCGGGACCAGGCCCGGTTCCTGCGCGAGGCGCGGGCCGCCGGGAGGATGTCGTCCCACCCACACGTGGTGGACCTCTTCGACGTCGGCGTCACCGTCGACCGGCACCCCTACCTGATCATGGAGCTGTGCGACGGGTCGTACGCCGAACGGATGCGCACCTCGCCCCTGGGCCCGGCGGAGACCCGCGACCTCGGCGTCAAGATCGCCGATGCGCTGGCCCACTCGCACGCCAACGGCGTCCTGCACCGCGACGTCAAGCCGGCGAACATCCTGCACTCCCACTTCAACCCGGCGGTGCTGGCCGACTTCGGGCTCGCGGTGCTGGCCGAGGTGCGCGACCCGACGGTGACCCTGGAGGTGCTCACCCCCGCCTACGCGCCGCCGGAGATGTTCAACCACAGCCCGCCGTCGCCGGCCGTCGACGTCTACGCGCTCTGCGCCACCCTCTACGCCGTCATGTTCGGCCGGCCGCCCCGCTGGCAGTCCGAGCGCAGTCCCAGCCTCGTCACCGTGCTGGAGATGTTCCACCAGCCGATCCCCGGGCTGCCCGGGGTGCCGGAGGAACTGGTCGACGTGCTGCGGGCCGGCATGTCCAACGACCCGGGGGCCCGCCCGTCCGCCATCGAGCTGCGCGGCCTGCTCGCCGCCCTGCCGCTGGACCCGGTCAGCGCGCCCGTCAGCGGCGCCCCGGTCTCCGGTGGCCCCACGTCCGGCGGCCCGACGGGCACCACCACCGGCAGCCCGTCCACGTCCGGGGGCCTCTACGGCACCAGCCAGCCGGGAGTCACCGGCGGCCCGTCCACCTCCGGCGGCCTCTACGGCACCGGCCAGCCGGGCCGCGCCGCCCCGCGCCCCCCGGTGGACCACGACCATCCCACCGAGCCGGTGACGTCCGGGCGTCGCTGGCGGCGACGCTGGTTCCTCGGCGGCGCCGGGGCACTCGCGCTGGCCGCCTCGGCGAGCGCCGGGGCCTGGGTCGCCGGCAGCGCGCCGGCCACGCCGACGCCCACCCCCGTCGTCACGGTGGGCGGCACGACGACCGCCAGCAGGTGGGGGGCCCTGCCGGGCTGCGTCTCCGGGTCGGCGGGCCCGGCCGAGCTGCCGGCGGGCGCGCGGTGCGTCGCCGAGTTGCAGTGCTACGGGCCGATGCGGGTGCGCGGCACCCGGGCGGACGCGCCCCGACTGCCCTGCGACGGCCGGCACACCTGGGAGGCATACGCCGAGGGCGAGCTGCCCGCCGCCCTGGTCGACGCCGCGCACGACGAGGTGGCCGCCGACCCGCAGGTGCGCCAGGTGTGCAGCCCGGTGACGTTCCGGCTGACCAGCGGGATCGCGTACACCAGCGGTTGGCGGCTGGAGGTGCTGCCGCCGGCGGCGGACGGCCCGGACCGGACGTTCCGGTGCCTGGCCGGGCGCGGCGTCGACGGGCTGTACGAGCCCACCCTCACCGGTCGCTGAACCCGTTCGCGCCCTGGCGGCGTTCCCGCATGGCCCGCAGGTCGCGGCTGTCCAGCGCCTCCAGGGTGTCGGCGTCGACGTCGCTGAGCCGGGCCACGGGTTGCCCCGACCACTGCGCCGGCTCGTCGCCCCCGCGTTCGCGGGCCTCCTCGCGGCGGTGCCGCCCCTCCGTCACCGACACCCCGGCGATCATCACGAGCAGGACGCAGAGCAGGGCGAGCACCACCGCCACGATGCTGCGCGGCTGCCACCAGACCAGCGCCACCAGCAGGGCGACCGCCGCCAGCGACGCGGCGACCGCCACGACGGGCACGTCGGGCCGAGGGATTCGGGTCACCCGTCAAGGATGGCGGAGCCGGCCGCCCTGTCAACCGCCGCCCCCCGGTCACCGGCCCTGCGGGCCGCCCGCCCCGCCGGCCCGTCCGAGCTGCCGACGCCCGCCCGTCGCGGCGGCGCTCGCTCCCCAGTGGACGGGTGACGGCGCAGCGTCGAAGTGGCGAAATTCGTTACATCAGTCGGGGAAACGACCCTTTGCTGGGCATTTTCCGGGCGGTGTTCGTTGGCCTCGGTCCCTAGAGTGACGGGGGTCGGGGATGCCCCGACACGTCCTGTTCCCCACCGGAAGGCAGCCGAATGCCACGCACAACCCGGTCTCTCGCCGCAGCAGGAATCGCGGGGATCGTCCTCGCCGGAACGGCCATCGCGCCGGCCGGCGCGGCACCGACCACCGCCGGCTTCGGTCGTCCGGCCACCTCGGACCGGACCGACCCCGTCGAGGCCAGGCGCGTCGACAGCGTGCCGACGCCGAAGCTCGACTGGTACGCCTGCTACGGCACCGCCGAGTGCGCCACCGTGCAGCTCCCGCTCGACTACGACAAGCCGAAGGGCGCCACCACCGAGGTGGCCGTGCTGCGGGTCAAGGCACGCGACCAGAAGAACCGGATCGGCAGCCTCTTCGTCAACCCGGGCGGCCCCGGCGGCTCCGGCACCGACCTGGCGCTCGCCGCGCCGTACTTCCTCGGCGACGACCTGCTCGACCGGTTCGACATCGTCGGCGTCGACCCGCGCGGCGTCGCCGCCAGCGAGAACGTCAGGTGCTTCCCGTCGGTCAAGGAGCAGACCAAGGCGTACGCCGGGCTGAACGTGGCCTTCCCGTGGACGAAGGCCGAGGAGCAGGCGTACGTCGCCTCGTCGAAGGCGATCGGCAAGGCGTGCTCCAGCACCGGCAAGCCGCTCACCGGCGCCATGTCGACAGCCGAGGTCGCCCGGGACATGGAGGTGCTGCGCCGGGCCGTCGGTGACAAGAAGCTGAGCTACCTCGGCTTCAGCTACGGCACCGCCCTCGGGCAGTACTACGCCAACATGTTCCCCGACCGGGTCCGGGCCGTCGTCGTCGACGGCGTGCTCAACCCGAACGCGTGGGTGGGGCAGGGCAAGGCCCGCAACCAGCTCCAGGAGACCCGGCTGGCCAGCGCCGACGGCGCGTACGCGGCGCTTCGGGAGATCCTGAAGCGCTGCGCCTCCGCCGGCCCGCAGGCCTGCCCGCTCGCCGCCGGTGACCCCGTCGCCGCCGTCGAGACCGTGGCGAAGCGGCTGCGCAAGAAGCCGCTGGTCATCGAGGACCCGGACACCGGGGAGACGTACCCGGTCAGCTACGCCGACTACGTCGGCGCGATGCTCAGCGGGCTCTACTCGCCCTACGGCTACTCGGACATCGTCGGCATCACCGCCGACCTGCTGGTGCTCACCGACCCGGCGACGGCCACGGCGGCCCGCCGCGCCGAGGCCCGCACGGCGCTCGCCCACCGCGCCGCCACCGCCGCGACCCAGCAGGCCCGCCGCAGGTACGACTTCCCGTACAACAACAGCCTGGAGACCTTCCTCGGGGTGGACTGCACCGACGCGTACCACCCGAAGGACGCCGGCTCCTGGCCGGCGCTGGCCGCGAAGGAGGACGCGCGGGCGCCCTACTTCGGCCGGCTCTGGGCCTGGGCCACCTCGCCGTGCGCCCGCAACACCTGGACGGTGCGCGACGAGGACGCCTACACGGGGTCGTTCGACAAGCGCACCAGCGCACCGGTGCTGGTGGTCGGCAACTACTGGGACCCGGCGACCAACTACCAGGGCGCGGTCACGTCGGCGGCGCTGCTGCCGAACAGCCGCCTGCTCAGCAGCGACAACTGGGGCCACACCGCCTACGGCACCTCGGCGTGCGCGACCGGCGCCATCGAGGCGTACCTGCTCAAGGGGACGCTGCCGGCCAAGGGCAAGGTCTGCGTCGGCGACGTCCAGCCCTTCGCCGAGCCGGCCGCCGGTGCGGCCGGCGACCGCGTCGCCGCGACCAAGGACGACCTGGCCCGGCGGGCCGCGCCGGCCCGGGGCGAGCCGAAGCGGCTGCCCCCGGTGGTCGCCCCGCTGCCGGCGGTCGGCACGCTGACCGTCCGCTGAGGACACCCGGGGGCACGGCGGGCGATCGGGCGCCCGCCGTGCCCCCGGGCCCGTCGGACGGGTGACCACGGGAATGGATCCCTTTGGCTACTGTCGGTGTCCCGCAGTTGCACGGGTCAGCGAGGTCGCCGATGAACCAGTTCCTCACCCGGTCCCGGGTCCGCTCCGTCGCCACCACCCTGGCAGTCGCGCTGACCCTGCTGCTCGCGGCCGCCGCCGGCTGCGACAGCCGGCAGGAGCCCCGGATCCCGTCCGTCAACGACAAGCTGCGCGAGACGCACATCTACGGCCAGCCGACGATCAGGATCGGCGTCTCCACGGTCGGCCCGCTGATGGGCGAGCTGCGCGACGGCACCTACGCCGGCTTCGACATCGAGATCGCCCGGTACATCGCCGCCCAGCTCGGCTACGCGGGCGACCACCGGATCGAGTGGGTTCCGGTGTCCACCGAGGACCGCATCCCCGCCCTCCAGGGCGGGTCGGTCGACCTGGTGGTCTCCACCTTCTCGATGACCGAGGAGCGCGCGAAGCTGGTCAGCTTCGCCGGCCCGTACCTGGTGACGACCCAGGAGGCGATGGTCCCCAACCGGCTCCGGGACAGCATCCGCACGATCGAGGACCTGCGCGACCCCCGCTACAAGGTCTGCACCAGCGGCGGCTCGACCACCGAGGCCGAGCTGGGCAGGCACCAGATCCGGGTGTTCGTGGTCAAGGAGGTCGGCGACTGCGTCGAGGGCATCCTCGCGGGGCGGTACGACGCGGTCAGCTCCGACGAGACCATTCTCGCCGGGTTCCTCTCCCGGCACCCGAAGGACTTCACGGTCGTCGACATGCCCTTCGGCACCAGCGAACAGATCGGCGTCGGGGTGCCGATCAGCGACCCGGCGCTGCGCGACCTCGTCGCGTTCTTCCTCGACAAGAGCTACCAGCAGGGGCGCAGCGGGCAGAGCAGTCCCTGGCTCACCGCCTACCACCGGACCCTCGGGCCGTGGCTGCGGCAGCCGAAGACCCAGCCGCCGACGCTGGACGTCCCGGAGCTGGTCGACTTCGACGACAAGGTCCGCCCCTCATGACCGCGCCGGTGGCCACCGGAGGCGACGACGTGCACGCACCGGGCTCCGGCGCGGCCGAGCGCCGGGCCCGCGCCAGCCAGTCGTTCTGGGCGGTCGTGGTGGCCGTGCCCGCCGTCTTCTCGGTGCTGCGGCTCGGCGTGGAGGCCGGCGGCGAACTCCAGACCACCCTGCTGCTGGTCGCCAACGTCGGGCCGGTCAACCTGCTCGCCGGGTTCCTCACCACGGCCGCCAGGCTGCTCGCCACCGGGCTGGTCGCGGTGTTCGCCCTCGGCGCGGTGCTCGGCGTCAGCGTCGACCGGCTGCCCGGGCACCGCCGCCCGCTCTTCGCCCGCTGGGCGGAACTCACCCCGACCTGGTTCGTGTTGACCAGCTTCCTGCTCGCCCTGACCACCTGGCAGATCCTCTACCTGCCGCTGCTGCTGCCCGCGTTCGCCGCCGCGTTCCAGCTCCGCCCCGAGCGCCTGCACGAGCTGGCCGCGGCGCGGGTGCTGATCGTCGCGGCCCTGCTCGGCGGCTGGCTGTTCCTGCTCGCACCGACCCTGCTCGACGCCTGGCAGCAGGGCGAACCGCTGGTCGTGGCACTCTTCGTCGTGCCGCCGGTGCTCGCGCTCGCCATCGCCGGCCCGCTGCCCGGCGCGGTGATCCGGCCGCTGGCCTCGATCACCCAGGCCGCCGTGCTGGCCATGCTGGTCTGGGCGGCGCTGCCGGTGATCAGCACGCCGGTGCTGCCGCTGACCGTCACCACCGTGCAGACCGCGCCCGACACGACGGAGGACGTGCGCGGCCACGTCGTCGTCGTGGACGACGTGAGCATGGTGTTGCTCCAGGAACACGGCGGCGTCCGGTACGTGCCGATCGACCAGGTGAAGGCGCAGGTGCTCTGCCCGAGCGAGGGGGAGCTGCCCCGGCACCGGCTGCGGGTGCGCGACTTCCACGTGGAGGACTCGCTGCTGGAGGCGCTGGGGCGGCGAGTCCGCCCGGTGCACCGCATCGACGCCGCCTGCCGGGTCACCGGCTGACCCCCCAGTTTGCCGGCCGAGGCGACGCCACTGCGACCCCTGGACTCGCCGGGCGGCGATCACGGTATGTGATAGCTGCGCGGCCCGGGTCCGCTGAGCGGTTGATCTGACTCTTCGTCACGTTCCTTCGACCTCGCTGGGCGCCTCCCGTCCCCTTTGCTCTGCACCCCTATCCGCAACACCTGTCATGAGCTGGTTCTAGGCGAGAACGAGAACGCAGGAGGATGTGACGGCGGGTTGCGCTGCGTGATCCGGTGCGTAGGTGGGTGCAGAGCAAAGGGGCTCGCTGGGGTGGTGGCGTCGGGTGAGATGGTTGCGCTGCGTCACGCCTCGGTGGGGAACAGCGGGTGTGGGAGCGCCCGTCGCCAGTGTCGAAAGTGGTCGCGGGGAGTTGCGGAGAATGTGCGCAGCGTAGGCATACTGGGCGTTCCGGTTCGCGACGGCCGGGGAGCCGGCCGCCCTGCCACCGAGGAGTTCTCATGCTTCTACGTCGTACCGTCGGGCTGATCGTCACGGGTAGCCTCGCCGCCGCCGCGCTCCTGGCCCCGGCCACGCCGGCGGTCGCGGCCGTGACCTCCGGCGCGGTCTTCAACAACCCGACGGTGGCCAGTCAGCAGTACGCCATCGTCGAGCACGTGCAGCGGCTGATCCAGGGTGCCGCCTCCGGGTCCACGATCCGGGTGGCGATGTACCACTTCACGCTCACCCGGGTGTCGAACGACCTGTCGGCCGCGTACGACCGGGGGGTGAACGTGCGGGTCGTGGTCGACAGCCAGTCCCGCTCCTACCCGGCGGTGACGGGCCTGATCGCCAAGCTCGGGACGAACCGGGCCGCCGCCTCCTGGGTGACCGTCTGCACCACCGACCGGGCCTGCATCGGCAACCTGAACACGCCGATCATGCACAACAAGTTCTTCCTGTTCTCCGACACCCTCGGGTCGACGAACGTCCTGGTGCAGAGCTCGGCCAACCTGACCAACGACAACGCCGAGCGGTACTGGAACAACGCGGTCACGATCGTCGGCAACACCGCCGTCTACAACTCCTACGTCACCTACCACGGTGACCTCGCCGCGCAGGTGAAGAACAACGACTACTACCGGACGACGTCCAGCGGCACCGCGAAGTCCTACTTCTTCCCCCGCGCCGGCACCACCCAGGACACCGACACGATCTACAACATGCTCAACGAGAACGTCACCTGCGAGGGGAACACCTCGACGGGCACCGAGACCGGCCGCACGATCATCCGCATCGGCATGTGGCACTTCAGCCGCAACCCGATCGCGACCAAGCTGCGCGAGCTGGCCGACCAGAAGTGCTGGGTGGAGGTCGTCTACACCGAGACCGACACCGACGTGCGCAACATCCTCTCCGGGCACGACCGGATCAAGCTGTACCAGATCACCGGCGACTACATCGTGCACTCGAAGTACATGCTCATCGAGGGAACGTACGACGGGCAGAAGGACACCAAGTGGGCGGTGACCGGCAGCCACAACTACTCCAACGCCGCGCTCCGCGAGAACGACGAGGCGCTGCTGCGGATCCAGTCGGCGACCATCCACGACCAGTACCGCTCGAACTTCTGGAGCCTGCGCGACGCCGCCGTGCCGGTGAGCTGACCGCGCCGGACGACGTACCCCGGGATCCGGCTGACCGGGCTACATTCCGATCATGGCGGAATACGACGGATCAGCCCCCGGGGTACGCGAGCTGACGGCACTGACCCTGAGCAAGATCTCGGTCGGGCCGGGCGACAACAACTGCTACCTGCTGCGCTGCCGCGCAACGGGTGCGCAGTTGATGGTGGACGCGGCGAACGAGCCGGAACGGCTGTTGGAGTTGTGCGGCGGGCGGCTCGACGCGGTGGTGACCACCCACGATCACTGGGACCACTGGGAGAACGGCCTGCCCGACGTCGTGTCGGCGACCGGGGCGCGCACCTACGCCGGCGCACCCGACGTGGACGGCATCACGGTCCCGACCGACGTACCCGTGGAAGACGGCGACGTCATCCGCTGCGGCGAGATCTCCCTCGAGGTCATCCGGCTGACGGGCCACACGCCCGGCGGCGTCGCCCTGCTGTACGACGATCCGGCCTGCCACCCGCACCTGTTCACCGGCGACTCGCTCTTCCCCGGCGGAGTCGGCAACACCTTCGGCAAGGCCGACGACTTCGCTTCGCTGTTCACCGACGTCAAGACGAAGGTCTTCGACCGGCTGCCGGACGACACGTGGGTCTACCCGGGCCACGGCCGCGACACCACGCTCGGCGCGGAGCGCCCGTCGCTGGAGGAGTGGCGCACCCGCGGTTGGTGACGTCAGCCCTGGCCGACGCCGCAGGCCACCGACTGCAGCCGAATCTTGGTACGAAAGCGCCCCCAGAGGGGCCCTTCCGTACCAAGATTGCCAGCGGGATCCGGGGTCAGCAGGCCTGGCGCTGGCCCGTGTAGTGGACGCCGGCGCGGCCGATCACGGTCTCGTCGCCCAGTCCGGTGTTCGCGCCGCGCGCGATGTAGCACGAGTACCGGTGCTGGTTGATCACCTCAAGGTGCACGTGGGCGCCGCTGTCGCCGTTGACCTGGTAGCAACTCGAATAGCGGAACCGGCCGGTCTCGCCGAGCTTGGTCCACGGCCCCACCGTCGCGCCCACGGCGATGCCGCCGGGCTTGTTGTTGACGTGCATGACGTCCGCGCGAGCGAGGACCTGACCGGTCGTGGTGTCCCGCGCCTCCAGGCCGATGCGGTAGCCGCCGTCGGCGAGGTTGCCCGTGGCGCAACCCGGCCGGACGGTCACGACCGTGACGGCGACCGGGTGGCCGGACGCGGTCTTGGAGCCGAAGGGGGAGACGATGGTGCCACCGGGGCTGCGGTAGATGTCCACCGCCCAGTCGTTGGTGTAGCCCCAGTTGCCGAAGACGATGTGGTGGGAGGCGGGGCCGGATTCCCCGAAGCGGTCCCAGGTCGAGGAGTCCTGGATCGGCGGGTAGACGCTGACCCAGTCGCCGTCGGGGTGGGCGCTGGCGGCGGTGGCCGGCGCGACGGCGGCACCGAGCGCGAGGACGACGGCTGCTGCCGTACGGGCGAACCTGAGGTGCATCGTTCCTCCGGGGTCTCCTGGCGAGGCGGGCAGGACCGGTCCGGCAACCGGTGGGCAGCGGCGGACCGGCGATGTCCAGCGATGCTATACCTGTCGATCTATCGATTTCTTGCCCCGCCCCGCGACGCTCTGCCCCCTACGTCGTGATCAGGAGAAGAGCGTCAAAGTTGATCTCGTCGATGACACAAACCTCTTGATCACCGAGGCGGGACGAGACGGTGGGCCGGCGGCGGCGCAGGATTCAGTAGGACTTGTCCTGGCCTAGGACGTGCTGGGCGACGAAGTTGAGGATCATCTCCCGGCTCACCGGGGCGATCCGCCCCGCCCTTGCCGCGCCCAGCAGGGTTGCCACGCCGTACTCCGTGGTCATGCCCGCGCCGCCCAGCGCCTGCACCGCCGTGTCGACCGCGAGTGCGGCGGCCTCGCCGGAGGCGTACTTGGCCATGTTGCCGGAGACGCCGGCCTCCAGGTCGCGCCCCGCGTCGTACAGGGTGGCCGCCTTGTAGATCATGAGACGGGCCAGTTCCACCTGCACGGCCGCGTGCGCGAGCGGGTGCGCCACGCCCTGGTGGGTGCCGATGCTCCGGCCGCCCCACACCTTGCGGGTGGCCGTGTACTCGCTGGCGCGCTCGATCGCGTACCGGCCGGTGCCGACGCCCATCGCGGCCACCGTGATGCGCTCGGGGTTGAGCCCGGCGAACAGGGCGGGCAGGCCGGCGTCGAGCGACCCGCCGACGAGGGCGTCGGCGGGCAACCGCACGTCGTCGAGGTAGAGCATGAACTGGTTCTCCGGGGAGACGATCTCCATGTCCAGCTTGGACCGGGTCAGCCCGGGGGCGTCGGTCGGCACCAGGAACAGCGCCGGCTTGAGCTTTCCGGTCGCCGCGTCCTCGGTGCGGGCCACCACCAGCACGTACTGCGCCTCGTCGACGCCCGAGATGTAGCACTTGCGGCCGGTCAGCAGCCAGTCGTCGCCGTCGCGGCGGGCCACCGTGCCGAGCCGGTGGAAGTTGGACCCGGCCTCCGGCTCGGTGATCGCGAAGACCACCTTCAGCGTGCCGTCGGCCATGGCGGGCAGGAACCGTTGGCGCTGCTCCTCGGTGCCGTGCCTCGTGACGATCGTGGCGACGATGGCGGGGGAGACCACGAGCAGCAGCAGCGGGCAGCCGGCGGCGGCCAGCTCCTCGCAGACGATGGCCAGCTCGGTGATGCCGCCGCCCCCGCCGCCGTACCCGGTGGGGATGTTGACGCCGAGGTAGCCGAGCCGGGCGGCCTCCTCCCACAGCTCGGTGGTGTGCCCGCCGGCCTTCGCCTTCTCCACGAAGTAGCCGTGACCGTACTTTCGGCCCAACGCCCGGACGGCGTCGCGGAGCTGCTCCTGCTCGTCGGTGAGGTCGAAGTTCATGACGTTGTCTCCTCGGGGGTGGTGACGACGGCCAGCACGGCGCCGGTGTCGACCTGGCCGCCGGCCGGCACCGGCAGCTCGGCGACCACGCCGTCGGCGGGGGCGAGCACGGGGTGTTCGAGCTTCATCGCCTCCAGGGTCAGCAGCAGGTCACCGGCGGCGACCCGCTGGCCGACCTCGACGTGCACCCGGGTCACCGCGCCGGGCAGCGGCGCGAGCAGCGACCCGGCCGCCAGCTCCGCCGTGGGCAGCGGGAAGCGCGGCAGCTCGGTGAGGCTCGCCGCCCCGTCCGGGCCGTCCACGAAGACCTGCGACCCCACCTGGTGTACGGAGTACGCGCGCCGCACGCCGTCGACGTCGAGGACCACCCGGTCCGGGGCGGCGGCGACCAGCACCACGCTGGGCGGGAGGGAAGGGGCGGCGGGCGGCCCCGAGCCCTCGGCGGGCGAAGCCGAGCCGCCGGCCGACACCACCCAGTCGGCGAGTGCGCCGGTGCGGTCCAGTCGGTAGCGGACCTCGATCTCGTCGCCGCCCGGTCCCGCGTACCGGGTGACCTGCGGGAACGCCGGCACGTTGCGCCAGCCGGAGGGGAGCCCGGCGAGCACCGGGGCCGCCGCCCGACGTGCCGCGGCCGAGGCGAGCGCGGCGGCGAGGGCGGCCAGCGGCAGCTCGTCGGCGGGCAGCAGCGGGGCGAACACGTCGGGGTGCCGGTCGAGGAAGCCCGTGTCCACCTCGGCCGCCCCGAACGCGGGGCTGCGCAGCACCCGGACCAGCAGGTCCCGGTTGGTGGTCACCCCGTGCAGCTCGGCGCGGGCCAGCGCGCCGGCCAGCAGCCGGGTCGCCTCCGCCCGGGTCGGCGCCCAGGCGACCAGCTTCGCCAGCATCGAGTCGTAGTGCACGCCGACCGTCGAGCCGTCCGCCACCCCCGAGTCGAGGCGCAGCCCCTTCGTCGGGGCGAACTCGCCCGCCACCTGCGGCACCGCGAACCGGTGCAGGACGCCCGTCGCCGGCCGGTGGTCGCGCGCCGGGTCCTCGGCGCACAGGCGTACCTCGATGGCGTGGCCGTCGGGCGGCGGGGTCGCCGCCAGCGGCAGTGGCCCGCCCTCGGCGACCAGCAGTTGCAGGCGCACCAGGTCCAGCCCGGTGACCGCCTCGGTGACCGGGTGTTCCACCTGGAGGCGGGTGTTCATCTCCAGGAAGAAGAACTGCCCGTCCGGGGCGAGCAGGAACTCGACCGTGCCCGCGCCGACGTACCCGACCGCGCGGGCGGCGGCGACGGCCGCGGCGTGCAGCCGCTGCCGCACCCCGTCCGGCAGGACCGCCGGGGCCTCCTCGACGATCTTCTGGTGCCGGCGCTGGATCGAGCAGTCCCGCTCGCCCAGCGCCACGACCGTCCCGTGGGTGTCGCCGAAGACCTGCACCTCGACGTGCCGGCCCCGCTCGACGTACCGCTCGACGAAGACCGTGTCGTCGCCGAACGCCGCCGCCGCCTCCCGCCGCGCCGAAGCGACGGCCTCGGCGAGGCCGGCCGGGTCGGCGACGATCCGCATGCCGCGCCCGCCGCCCCCGGCGGACGCCTTGACCAGGACCGGGAAGTCGGTGATCTCGTCGGGATCGGTCCAGGTGGGCAGCATCGGCACGCCCGCGTCGGCCAGCAGCGCCTTCGCCGCCACCTTGTCACCCATCGCGGCGATCGCCTTCGCGGGCGGGCCCACCCAGGTCAGGCCCGCGTCGGTCACCGCCGCCGCGAACTCGGCGTTCTCGGCGAGGAAGCCGTAGCCGGGGTGCACGGCGTCCGCGCCGGTGCGGCGGGCCGCGTCCAGGATGAGGTCGACCCGCAGGTACGTCTCGGCGGGCGCGTTCCCCGGCAGGCGTACGGCGAGGTCGGCCTCGGCGACGAACGGCGCGTCGGCGTCGGCGTCGGAGTGCACGGCGACCGTGGCGACGCCGAGCGCCCGGCAGGTGGCGAGGACGCGCCGGGCGATCTCGCCCCGGTTCGCGACCAGCAGACGGGTGATCATGAAAGCAGCCCCCTACATCCGGAAGACGCCGAAGCCGGCCGCGCCCTTGACAGGTCCACTGTGGATGGCCGACAGGCAGAGCCCGAGGACGGTACGGGTGTCCCGGGGGTCGATCACCCCGTCGTCGTAGAGCCGGCCCGAGAGGAACAGCGCCCCCGACTGGGACTCGATCTGCTGCTCGACCATCATCCGCATGGCGGCGTCGGAGTCCTCGTCGAACTCCTGCCCCCGGGCGGCGGCGGCCTGCCGGGCCACGATCGACAGCACGCCGGCCAACTGCGCCGGCCCCATCACCGCCGACTTCGCGTTCGGCCAGGTGAACAGGAACCTTGGCTCGTACGCCCGCCCGCACATGCCGTAGTTGCCGGCCCCGTACGAGGCCCCCAGGTTGACCGTCAGGTGCGGCACCTTCGAGTTCGACACCGCGTTGATCATCAGCGCGCCGTGCTTGATGATGCCGCGCTGCTCGTACTCCGTGCCGACCATGTAGCCGGTGGTGTTCTGCAGGAAGACCAGCGGGGTGTCGGCCGCGTTGGCGAGCTGGATGAACTGGGCCGCCTTCTGCGCCTCCTCGCTGAACAGCACGCCCCGGGCGTTGGCGAGCACCCCGACCGGGTAGCCGTGCAGCTCGCCCCACCCGGTGACCAGCGCCGTCCCGTACGCGGGCTTGAACTCGTCGAACTCGCTGCCGTCGAGCACCCGGGCGAGGACCTCGCGCGGGTCGAACGGCACCTTCAGGTCGGCGCTGACGACGCCGAGCAGCTCCTCCGGGTCGTGCTTCGGCGGCGCGGGGAACGCGGTGCGCGGCGGCGGGCCCTGCTTGCGCCGGTTGAGCCGGCGGACGCACTGCCGGGCCAGCCGGATTCCGTCCCGCTCGTCGGACGCGAGGAAGTCGGCCAGGCCCGACCTGGTGGCGTGCATGGCCGCGCCGCCGAGGGACTCGTCGTCGGTGACCTCGCCCGTCGCCATCCGCACCAGCGGCGGCCCGGCCAGGTAGACCTGCGACCGGTCCCGGATCATGATCACGTGGTCGGACATCCCGGGCACGTACGCGCCGCCGGCCGTGGCGTTGCCGAACACCACGCTGACCGTGGGAATGCCCTCGGCCGAGAGCCGGGTCAGGTCGCGGAACACCCGCCCGCCCGGGATGAAGATCTCCGCCTGGGTGGGCAGGTCCGCCCCGGCGCTCTCCACCAGGTTGACCATCGGCAGCCGGTTGGCCAGGGCGATCTCCCCGGCCCGCCGGGTCTTCGCGAGGGACCACGGGTTGACCGCGCCGCCGCGTACCGTCGGATCGTTGGCGACGACCAGGCACTCCACGCCCTCGACGACGCCGATCCCGGTGACCACGCTGGCCCCGACGGGAAAGTCCGTCCCGTACGCGGCGACCGGCGACAGCTCCAGGAACGGGCTGTCCGGGTCGAGCAGCAGCTCGATCCGCTCCCGGGGCAGCAGCTTGCCGCGCTGGTGGTGGCGGGCCACGTACTTCGCGCCGCCGCCCGCGCGGGCGTTGTCGAGGGCCGCCTCCAGCTCGGCGAGCCGCTCCAGCAGGGCCTCCCGGTTGGCCCGGAAGGCCGGCGCGGCCGGGTCGAGCGCGCTGTCCAGTGTGGTCACCGCCCCATCTCCTCCGTCGGCAGGTCGACGACGCGGGAGCGCAGCAGCTCGCCCAGCGCCTTCGCCTGCGGGTCGAATCGGGTCGACGCGGCCACGCCCTGCCCGAGCAGCCCCCGGATCACGAAGTTCACCGCGCGCAGGTTCGGCAGCTCGTGCCGCTGGACGGTCAGCGGGGCGGTCTCCGGCAGCAGCTCGGCCAGCCGCTCGACCGTCAGCCAGCCGCGCAGCCACGCCCAGGTCGCATCGGTACGCGCCCAGACGCCCAGGTTCGCGTCGCCGCCCTTGTCGCCGGAGCGCGCCCCGACCACCTCGCCCAGCGCCCCCCGCCGCGTGCGCTGAGGCTGCGGCTGCTCCGCGCGCTGCGGGTGCAAGGAAGGGCCCCCTGTTGACGCATCCTGTTGCACAGGGGGCCCCTGCAAGCACGTCACCGGCGGGGGAGCGACCGGCACCCGCTCGCCCGACGGCAGGACGGCCACGTGCTCCACCGCGTCCTGCGGCACGGCGTCGGCGGTGAACACCCCGTACGGGGTCGCGTCGCCGGGCAGGGTGGTCAGCGTGCAGCCCGGGTAGGAGGCCAGTGCCAGCTCCACGGCGGCGGCCGAGAACGCCCGCCCGGCCCGCGCCTTGTCGCCGTCCCGCAGGTGTACGTGCAGCAGCGCGCTCGCCGCCTCCGTGTCGCTCGCGTCCGGGTGGTCGGTACGGGCCAGCACGAACTCCAGCCCCGCCGGGCCGACCGCCGCCTCCAGCTGGCCCCGGACCAGGGCCGCCTTCGCCGGGATGTCCAGCCCACACAGGACGAACGTCATCGAGTTGCGGAACCCGCCGAGGCTGTTCACCCCCACCTTGAGGGTGGGCGGCGGGGGCGTGCCCCGGACCCCGGCGACGCGCACCCGGTCCGGCCCGTCGGCGGTCAGCTCGACCGTGTCCAGCCGGGTCACCACGTCCGGGCCCAGGTAGTCGGGGCCGCCCACCTCGTACAACAGCTGGGCGGTGACCGTCTCCACGGTGACCGCGCCGCCCGTGCCCGGGTGCTTCGTGACGACCGAGGAGCCGTCCGGGTGGATCTCGACGATCGGGAAGCCGGGGCGGTGCCCGCCGTCGGGCAGCTCGGTGAAGAAGCTGAAGTTGCCGCCGGTGACCTGCGCCCCGCACTCGATGAGGTGCCCGGCCACGGTCGCCCCGGCCAGCGCGTCGAGGTCGTCGCGCCCCCAGCCGTACCGGGCGATCGCCGGCCCGACCGCCAGGGACGCGTCGGTGACCCGGCCGGTCACCACGACGTCCGCCCCGGCGTCGAGGCACGCGGCGATCCCGAAGGCACCCAGGTACGCGTTCGCGGTCAGCGCGTCGGGGCGGGGCAGGGCGTCGCCCTCGACGTACCCGATGCGGGCGGTGAGGCCGAGCCGGTCGGCGAGCGACCCGATCGCGGCGGCCAAACCGGCCGGGTTCAACCCGCCGGCGTTGGTCACGATCCGCACCCCGCGCTCCAGCGCCGTGCCGAGGCACCCCTCGAGCTGACGCAGGAACGTCTTCGCATACCCCAGGGCGGGGTCGCGCAGCCGGTCCCGGCCGAGGATCAGCATGGTCAGCTCGGCCAGGTAGTCGCCGGTCAGCACGTCCAGCTCGCCACCGTCGAGCATCTCCCGCCACGCGGTGGCCCGGTCGCCGTAGAAGCCGGACGCGTTGCCGACCCGCAGCGGCGCGCTCACGCGGCGACTGCGCAGGTTCGTAAGGTCGACCATCATGCCTCCAGTGGGCCGGTGGGGCGGGCCGGTCAGGGGGTGAGCAGGGTGGCGAGCTGGCGCTTCCAGGTGGTGAGCAGGGCGGCACGGCGGGCCGAGTCGTCGCTGAGCAGGTTGGCCACCCCGAGCCCGCGCAGCAGGTCGAGGGTCGCCTGCACGGCCTCGCGGACGCCGGGGCGGCGCTCGTCGACGCCGAGCAGCGCCACGGTCAGCCGGTGCATCTCCCGGCCGACCTGCCGTTCGAGGGGGACCAGGGCGGCGCGCAGCTCGGCGTCGGTGCGGGCGGCGACCCAGAGTTCGAGAGCGGCCACGAAGAGCGGGCCGGTGAACGCCGCGCCGAGCAGGTCGATCACCCGGTCGAGCCGTTGCGGCCCGGCGGGCAGCGCCTCGGCCTCGGTGCGCAGCTCGTCGGCCCGGCGCTGGGCCAGGTGCGCGACGGCGGCGGTGACCAGGGCGGCCTTCGTGGGGTAGTGGTGCAGCTGCGCACCCCGGGACACCCCGGCCCGGGTCGCGACGACCGTGGTGGTCGTGCCGGACCAGCCGTGCTCGACCAGGCACTCGACGGTCGCCTCCAGCAGCCGGGCCCGGGTGGCGCGGCTGCGCTCCTGCTGCGGGACGCGGGTCGGTGCGGCGGTCACCCGGTCAGCGTGCCGCCGCCAAAACAAACAGTCAAGCCTGACTTTTTTGTGCGCCGGATGGGGCCCGCCGGTCGGATTGCGCGCGTGGCGGGTGTCGTCCGCGCGCCAGGGGGCTGATGTGGTCCGCGCCCGCCAGGGGGCTGATGTGGTCCGCGCCCGCCAGGGGGCTGATGTGGTCCGCGCCCGCCAGGGGGCTGATGTGGTCCGCGCGCGCCAGGGGGCTGATGTGGTCCGCGCCCGCTAGGGAGCTGATGTCGCAGACGACTCACTGGCCGGGCGATGTCGTAGACGACTCAGCTCCCTAGTGTGCCGCGCGGATGCCGTCCCGGGCGGGACCGGCGGGGTGCCGTCGCGGGGTCGGGTCAGCGACAGCCGTCGGGTCGGGGACCGTCGCGGGGTCGGGTCAGCGGCCGTCGCGGGGGCCGAAGACGGCCAGCGCCTCGGCGTCGCTGTACCGGGAACGCAGGTACTCGTCGGCCCAGCCGGCCGCGTCGGGGAAGTCGGACTCCGCCGCCACCCGCGCGCACGCCGCGTCGACGTCGAACGCGGTGCGCCGTAGCTGCACCCCCGGCCCGAGCAGCGCCCAGTCCGCCCCCGGCCCGCCGTACGGCATGCCGACGCTGCCCGCGTTGACCACCAGGCGCCGGTCGACCAGCCGGGCGAACGGCATGTGGGTGTGCCCGCAGACCACGGTCCGGACCTCGGCCGGCACGTCGGCGAAGACCTCGGCCCAGCGGGAAAGCCGGGAGTCCACGAGGACGACCTCCTCGTCGTCGCGGGGCGTGGCGTGGCAGAACAGCACCTCGCCCAGCCCCGCGACCGGCAGGGTCACCGCCGTCGGAAGCGCCGCCAGCCGGGCGACCTGGTCGTCGCGGAGCTGCCCCGCGGCCCAGTTCGACACCTCGTCCACGGCCGGCCGCCCGGCCCGCGCCTCGACCAGTTCCCGGTCGGCGTTGCCGCCCACCCAGCGGACCCGGTCGCCGAGCCCGGCGAGCAGGTCCAGCACCTCGACGGGCTGGGGGCCGGCCGCGATGTCGCCGGTGAGCACGATCAGGTCGGCGGCGGCCACGTCCGGCTCGGCCAGCACCGCCTCCAACGGGGGCAGCGCGCCGTGGACGTCGGAGAGGACAGCGACCCGTTCCAGCATCTTCCCACGGTGACCCGGCCCGGTCGGGAGGTCCAGGGATTCTCCGCCGGGCAGAACCCGACCGGCGCGCGCGGGTGGGAGCGGTCAGACGCGGGCGCGGCGGGCCAGGCGCTCCGGGTCCAGGATGATGATGCTCTTGCCGTCGAGCCGCAGCCAGCCGCGCGAGGCGAAGTCGGCGAGCGCCTTGTTGACGGTCTCCCGGGAGGCGCCGACGAGCTGGGCGATCTCCTCCTGGGTCAGGTCGTGGGTCACCCGCAGCACGCCGCCGTCGCGGGTGCCGAAGCGCCCGGCCATCTGGAGCAGGTTCTTCGCGACCCGGCCGGGCACGTCGGTGAAGATCAGGTCGGCCAGCGAGTCGTTCGTCCGACGCAGCCTGCGGGCCAGCACCCGCAGCAGCTGCTCGGCGATCTCGGGCCGGTTGTTGAGCCACGGGCGCAGGGCCTGCTTGCGCAGGCGCACGAGGCGGGTGTCGGTCACCGCGGTGGCCGTCGCCGTGCGGGGGCCGGGGTCGAACAGCGACAGCTCGCCGACCATGTCCGACGGGCCCATCACGGCGATCAGGTTCTGCCGGCCGTCCGCCGCCCGGCGACCGACCTTGATCTTGCCGGACAGGAGGATGTAGAGACTGTCGCCGGGCTCGCCCTCGTTGAACACGACCTCGCCCTTGCGGACCTCGATCGTCTCCATCTCCTTGGCGAGCGCCTCGGCAGCCTCCGGGTCGACTCCCTGGAAGATCCCGCTGCGAGCCAGTACCTCGTCCATCGCGCACCTCCGCCTGCGCGTGCCGTCTTCTCGGCCGGGCCGCCGTCCGCTGATCCCTCGCGCGAGGCCAGTCTAGGCGCACGTGAGCGGTAATCAGAGCCGCACCCCTGGGAAACCCCTGGTCCCCCTCGCCGCGCCCGGGACGTAGGGTCGGCGGCGTGCTGACCGAGCCGACCCTGACCAGCCGCCACGAGGACGGCCGGGACGTCCCGCTGCTCGTGTGGCGCGCCGACCGGCCGTTACTGACCGTCAGCTCCGCGCCACTCGGTGGCGGGATCGGCGTACGGCACTGGGTGGTCAACGCGACCGTGCCCATGTCGTACCACCGGGACGACCCGGCCGACCACCTGGCCGAGCTGGCCGAGCAGCTCGGCCTCGACGGGCCCGGCGTCGGCCTGCTGACCGGCGTCGACGTCGCCGAGGTGGTCGCCCGCGTCGACTCCGCGGTGCGGGTCTGGGCGACCGTCGGGCTGGGCACCCCCGTCCAGGCCGCCGCGCCCGACCCCGCCGTCGCCACGCCCGCGCCCGCCCCGGCCCGGTGCGCCGCGTCCGCCCACCGGGTCGGCACGGTCAACATCGTGGTCGAGGTGCCCGCCCGGCTCGGCGACGCGGCCCTGGTCAACGCGGTGGCGACCGCGACCGAGGCGAAGGCACAGGCGATCCGGGAGCTGGGGCTCGCGGCTACCGGCACCCCCACCGACGCCGTCACCGTGCTCTGCCCGGCCGACGGCGAGCCGTCCGCCTACGGCGGGCCCCGCTCCGCGTGGGGCGCCCCGCTGGCCCGCGCGGTGCACGCCGCCGTGCTCGCCGGCGGGGCCGGGACCGTGGTCCCCTGGTCCGAACGGCGCACGGCCTGATTTTTCGGCCGATCGGCCATCGTCACCGCGTATCTCGCCCGGTAGCGTCGCGGGCGATGTATTCTCCCGCCCGCCCTGGCCCCCGTCCCCGCCTGCCCCGCGCCGGTGCCGCCCGCCCGCGCCGCCGCGCGGCGCTCGCCCTCGGCGTGCTGCTCGGCACGCTGCTCGCCGGCTGCGCCGAGACGACCGACGCGCCCACCTGGCAGCCCGGCACCCGGGCCGGCGCGACCGGCACCGCCTCCCCGGCCCCCTCCGGCGACACCCCTGAGGGCAAGGTCGAGAGCGTGTCGCTCTCGGCCACCGGCGACATCATCATGGGCAACGCGCCGAACCGCCTCCCGCCGAACGGCGGCAAGGGCTTCTTCGACTCGGTGCAGAAGGCGCTCGCGGCCGACCTGGTGATGGGCAACCTGGAGGAGCCGCTCACCGTCGACACCGGCACCGGCAAGTGCGGGGCCAACTCGACCCGCTGCTTCCAGTTCCGCGCCCCGCCGGAGTACGCCGCGCACCTGCGCGACGGCGGGTTCGAGCTGCTCAACCAGGCCAACAACCACGGCTACGACTACGGCCCCAAGGGCTACCGCAACACCCAGGCCGCGCTGGAGAAGTACGACCTGGCGCACACCGGGGCGCCCGACCAGATCACCGTGGTCGAGGTCGAGGGCGTCAAGATCGCCGTCGCCGGCTTCTCGTCGTACGTCTGGTCCAACAGCCTGGTCGACATCGACGCCGCCAGCGCGGTGATCAAGAAGGCGGCCACCATGGCCGACCTCGTCGTCGTGCAGGTGCACATGGGCGGCGAGGGCGCGGACAAGACCCGGGTGCGCCCGGGCACCGAGATGTTCCTCGGCGAGAACCGGGGCGACCCGATCAAGTTCTCCCACGCCATGATCGACGCGGGGGCGGACCTGGTCGTCGGCCACGGCCCGCACGTGCTGCGCGGCATGGAGTTCTACCAGGGTCGGCTGATCGCCTACAGCCTCGGCAACTTCGCCGGCGGCGGCAACTCGCTGAGCAACAACGGCCGGCTCGGCTGGGGCGGCGTGCTCAAGGTGTCGCTGAAGCCGGACGGCAGCTTCGCCGGCGGCTCGTTCACCTCGACGTACATGAACTCGATCGGCAAGCCGACCATGGACCCGGACGACCGGGGCCTCGGCCTGGTCCGGGAGCTGAGTCGGCTGGACTTCCCGAAGAGCGGCGCCCGCCTCGACGACGAGGGCCGGATCACCGAGCCGTAGCCGGCGCCCGGCCACCCGGTCGCCGGGCGCGGCCGGGCCGCGTGGCTCGGCGGGCCGTCACCGGGTCGACGTAGGCTTTCCGTCGTGACCACCAGTCCCCCCGCAGCCAACGAGACCGACCTCGGCCGCACGCGTCGCGCCCGGAAGATCCACCGGGTGCTCACCCAGACGCACCCCGACGCCCACTGCGAGCTGGACCACACCAATCCGCTGGAGCTGGCCGTCGCCACCATCCTGTCCGCCCAGTGCACGGACAAGAAGGTCAACGAGGTCACCCCGAAGCTGTTCACCCGCTACCCGACGGCCGCCGACTACGCCGGGGCGGACCGGGCCGAGCTGGAGGAGCTGATCCGGCCCACCGGCTTCTACCGCAACAAGACCAACTCGCTGATCCGGCTGGGCCAGGCCCTCGTCGAGCGGTACGACGGGCAGGTCCCCGGCAAGCTCGACGACCTGGTGACGCTGCCCGGGATGGGCCGCAAGACCGCCAACGTCATCCTCGGCAACGCCTTCGGCGTCCCCGGCATCACCGTCGACACGCACTTCCAGCGGCTGGTGCACCGCTGGCGGCTGACCGCCGAGACCGACCCGGTGAAGATCGAGCACGCGATCGGCGCGATGTTCCCGAAGCGCGACTGGACGATGCTGTCGCACCGGATCATCTTCCACGGCCGGCGGGTCTGCCACGCCAAGAAGCCGGCCTGCGGCGCGTGCACGCTGGTGAAGCTCTGCCCGTCGTACGGGACGGGGCCGACGGAGCCCGCGCCGGCCGCGAAGCTGCTCAAGGGGCCCCGGGCGCGGGACCTGGCCGTCGCGGCGGGCGTCGACCCGGAGCTGGTGCCGCAGCAGGCGGTCGCCGCGGAGGCGCCGTGACGCACCGCTCCACCGCCCGGCGTTCGCTGGTCGCCCTGCTCCTGCCGCTCGCGCTGCTCGTCGCCGCCTGCACGGCGACCCCGGCCGAGGAGAAGACGGCCGAGCCCCGGCGGAACACCCGGCCGTCGCCGTTCGCCGCCTGCGCGACCCTGACCGTGCCGCCCCCCTCGGCCGCGCCCACCCCCGCCGGGTCCGGCGGGCCGGAGCTGCCCGAGCTGACCCTGCCCTGCTTCACCGGCGGCGACCTCGTCGCCCTGCGGGACGTGCGCGGGCCGGCCGTGGTCAACCTGTGGGCGTCCTGGTGCCCGCCCTGCCGCAAGGAACTGCCCGCGTTCCAGCGGCTCAGCGAGCGCGCGGACGGCAGGCTCCAGGTGATCGGGGTGAACACCCGCGACAGCCGGGACGCCGCCCAGTCGATCGGCGAGGACTTCGGCGTGCGCTTCCCCGTCCTGTTCGACCAGGGCGAGAGCCTGCGCCGGGCGCTCAACCGCAACGCCGTCCCGCTGACCGTGCTCGTCGGCGCGGACGGCCGCATCCGGCACGTCGACACCTCCGGCGCGCTGGACGACGCCCGGCTCGCCGCGCTGGTCCGCGAACACCTCGGCGTGGTGGTGCCGGCGTGAGCCGTACGCCGCCGCCCTGGATGCAGCCCCTGCTGTCCCGGCTCGGCTCCGCCCGCGCCGAGGACTTCACCCGGATCGCCACCCCGGCCAGCGGCGGGCGGGAGAGCGCCGTGCTGGTGCTCCTCGGCGAGGAGCCCGGGGCAGGCCCGGACGTGCTGGTCCTGCAACGCGCCGCCACCCTGCGCAACCACGCCGGGCAGCCGGCGTTCCCCGGCGGGGCGGCCGACCCGGGCGACGCCGACTCGGCCGCCACCGCCCTGCGCGAGGCCAACGAGGAGGTCGACCTCGACCCGGCCAGCGTCACCGTCCTCGCCGAGCTGCCGAGGCTGTGGATCCCGGTCAGCGACTTCGTGGTGACCCCCGTGCTCGGCTGGTGGCACCGGCCGCACCCGGTGCACCCCCGGGAGCCGGCCGAGGTCGCGCACGTCGCCCGACTGCCGGTCGCCGAGCTGGTCGCCCCCGAGAACCGGCTGCGGGTACGCCACCCGAGCGGCTGGGTCGGCCCGGCCTTCTCGGTGCGCGGCATGCTGGTCTGGGGGTTCACGGCCGGGGTGCTCGCCGCCCTGCTGGAGATGGGCGGGTGGACCCGCCCCTGGCCGGACGACCGGGTCGTCGACCTGCCGCCGGCCGGGGCCGCCCCGGCGCCCTCCGCCGGCACCGACGCCGCCGACGAGATGGCCGGACCGCTGGCCTGACCGCCGGCGCGGCGGCGGGACGCTGACCGGACCGTCACGTTCCGCGAGCGGTGGGCACTCGGCGGGCCCGCTGCCCGTACCCTTGGGGCGTGTCCGCCGTGGATCTCGTTCTGCTCCTGCTCATGCTCGTGTTCGCGATCAGCGGATACCGTCAGGGCTTCGTCATCGGGGTGCTGTCGTTCTCCGGGTTCTTCCTGGGCGCGCTCATCGGTCTACAGGTCGGCCCGCTGCTGGCCCGCCAGTTCACCGACAGCGGCACCCGGGTGCTGATCTCCCTCGTCGCCGTGTTCGGGCTGGCCGTGGTGGGGCAGGCGCTGGCCGGCTGGCTCGGCTCGCACCTGCGCCAGACCATCACCAGCGACATCGCCAAGCGGGCCGACGACATCGGCGGGGCGGTCGTCTCGCTCTTCGCCGTCATGCTGGTCGCCTGGCTGGTGGCCGTGCCGCTGGGCTCGTCCTCGCTGCCCTGGCTGGCCTCCTCGGTGCGCAACAGCGCGCTGCTCACCGTCGTCGACCGGGTGCTGCCCGACCAGGCGCAGGAGTTGTCCACCGCACTGCGGGACACCGTCGACACCAACGGCTTCCCGGACGTCTTCGGCGACCTCGCGCCCACCCGGGCCCGGCAGGTCGAGCCGCCCGACCCGGCGCTCGCCGGCTCCCAGGTGGTGGCCGACGGCCGGCGTGCGGTGGTCAAGGTGCTGGGCTCCGCGCCGAGCTGCGCGCGCCGCATCGAGGGTTCCGGCTTCGTGTACGCCGACGACCGGGTGATGACCAACGCGCACGTGGTGGCCGGCACCCGGTCGGTGGCGGTCGAGCTGAACGGCGACCGGTACGACGGGGAGGTCGTCGTCTACGACCCGGACCGGGACCTGGCCGTGCTGCGGGTGCCGGGGCTGCCCGGCCCGTCCCTGCGGTTTGCCGCCGGCAACGCGGGCAGCGGGGCGGACGCGATCGTGCTGGGCTTCCCGCTCGACGGGCCGTACAACGCCCAGTCGGCGCGGATCCGGGACGTCGACCGGATCACCGGCCCGGACATCTACTCCTCCGGCGACGTGACCCGGGAGATCTACACGATCCGGGCGCTGGTGCGCAGCGGCAACTCGGGCGGGCCGCTGCTCTCCTCGAACGGCCTGGTGCTCGGGGTGATCTTCGCTGCGGCGGCGGACGACCCGAACACCGGCTTCGCGGTGACGGCGGCCGAGGCCCGCCCGGTCGCCCTGGCCGGCGCCGAGCGGACCCGCCCGGTCGGCACCGGCGAGTGCACCTGAGCGGCAGGGGCGCTGCCGCCCCCGGCGGCCGGCTCGGTCGCCCGGCTCAGGCGGTCGGGACCCGGCCCGGCCGTCCGGCTCAGGCCGTCGGGACCCGGGCCGGCCGTCCGACCGTGGGCAGCTTCTCCCGGCTCCACCGCACCCCCCGGTCCAGCACCGCCCGCGCCATGATCACCACGCACGTGCCGCCGTTGAGGAACGACGCCAGCACGTCGCTCGGGTGGTGCATGCCCCGGTACATCCGGGTCAGGGCGACACCGACCGGCACCAGGACGAGCAGCGCCCACCAGGCGACCTTCGCCGGGGTGCTCCGCGCCCGCAGCGCCAGCAGCACCGCGATGCCGACGTAGAGCGCCACGGCGGCCGACGTGTGCCCGGACGGGAAGCTGGACGTCGGCGGGGACACGTCCATGTGCTCGACCGCCGGGCGGCGGCGGTCGATGGCCATCGTGGTCAGCAGGAACACCAGCGCCTGGGCGCTGACCGCCGCGCACAGGAACAGCGGCTCCCGCCAGCGGTGCAGCACCAGCCGCAGGACCACCGCCACGATCGCGGTGACCAGCACGATCAGCTGGGTGCTGGCCAGCGTGCTGAACACCAGCGAGACGTTGTTCCAGCCGGCGGTCCGGTCGGCGGCCAGCTCACGGTTGACCGCGTCCTCCACCGTGAGCGGCCAGGTGTGCGCGAAGACCCGGGTGACGAGGACGCCGAGCAGCACCATGACGGAGAGCAGCAGGGCCACCGGCAGCAGCACCCGCTTGGCTGCCTGACCCACCAGTTCGGACATGGCCCGCCCAGTACCCGCGCGGGCCGCCCGCTACGCCTGCCCCCGGGCCGGGCGGGGCCGCTCCACCCCGTCGGCCGGTTCGGCCCCGTCGGCGGGCTCCGCCCCGTCGGCCAGTTCCGGCTCGACGCCTTCCGTGGTGGCGGGGCGCGCGGACCGGTGACCGGTCCGGGTGCGCCAGGTGCGGAAGGCGGCGGTGGTGGCGACCACCGTCGCCACGCCCAGCAGCCAGCCGGCGACCACGTCGCTCGTGTAGTGCACGCCGAGCGCCAGCCGGCTCACCCCGGTCAGCACCGTCACCACGACGGCGGCGACCCAGAGCGCCCACCGCAGGGCGGGCCGCCGCCGGGCGTACGGGAGGAAGACCAGCAGCAGCACCCCGGCGGCGAGGGCCGCGTTCAGTGCGTGCCCGGAGGGGAACGAGTATCCGGCGGCCCGGGCGACCGGGTCCAGCAGGTCGGGCCGGTCCCGGCCCACCAGCAGCTTGAGCAGCGCGCCGAGCAGGCCGCCCGCCGCCATCGTGGTGACCGCCCACCAGGCCAGCCGCGGCGCGCGCCGGGCGAACAACCAGACCACCACGGCGAGTACGGCGACCCGCAGCGGCCCGGGACCGAACACGTTCGTCCACACGGTCATGAACCACACCCAGCCCGGGTGGCCGACGGCGTAGCCGTGCAGGTCGTGCGCGACCGCGGCGTCCAGCCGGTGCAGCGGCGGCCAGGAGCCCAGCACCAGCAGAGCGAGCAGGGCGAACGGCACCAGGACCAGGAAGACGGCGGTCGCGGCGAGGGTGAGCCGCAGCCCCAGCGAACGGTCGGGGTCGAGCCGGCGGGCCCGCCACGACGGCGACGCGGGGACGTGGGTGCGCTGACCGGACGTGCTCATGCCCGGCATCCCTACCCAGCGGGACGCCGGATCAGACCGGCAGGGCCGGGAATCGGGCAGGCCGGGCACGGAACCGGGCCGCGCCGCCGGGATGCGGTCAACGGCTGCGCTGGCGCAGCCGGCGGACCACCAGCGCGGCCCCGGCGACCAGGGCGGCGAGGAGGACCACGCCCGCCCAGAGCCGATGCGGGTCGGCGTCGTCGCGGCCGCCGGCCGGCTGGGCCGTCCAGCGGGTGTGCTGGCGGGGCGCGGTGAAGCCGAGCGGGTCCCCGCCGGCACCCGCGACCGGGGCGTCCTGCTCGGCGCCGGGCGCCGGGCCGAAGCCCACGACGCCGGGGGAGGACTGGTCGTCGAGCGGGTTGCGCCCCACCGGTGGCACGTCGGCGGTGAGCGCGGCGACCGGGTCGACCAGGCCGTACCCGAAGCGGTCGTCCCGGCCGGTGGGCCCGATGTCCCGGGCGGTGCTGATCAGCCGGTTGACCACCTCACCGGCGGACATCTGCGGCCAGCGGGCCCGGATCAGCGCGGCGGCCGCGGCCACCAGCGGCGACGCGAAGCTGGTGCCCTGCACCCGCCAGTAGCCGCTGCCGGGCCGGGCCCCGACCAGGCCGGTCGCCGGGGCGGTGAGGACCGTGGCGCGGCCGGTGATCGACCCGGACCACAGGTTGTCGCTGGCCCGTTCCAGGCCGGCGACGGCGATCACGCCCGGCTCCCGCGCCGGATACCAGACGTTGGTGTCGGAGGAGGCGGCGACGTTGCCGGTGCAGGCGACCACCACCACGTCGCGGGCGAACGCGTAGTCCAGCGCCGCAGCCAGGGCCGGGCTGTCGCCGCTGCCGCCGAGCGACAGGTTGATCACCCGGGCGCCGTTGTCGACGGCCCACCGGACGCCCCGGGCGACGATCAGCGCGTCGTCGTAGCGGTTCTCGTCGTCGAGGACCCGCACCGGGAGGATCTTCGCGTCGGGGGCGAGGCCCACCGCCCCCCGCCGGTCGTCGTTGCGGCCGGCGATCAGGCCCGCCACCGTCGTGCCGTGCCCGACCGGGTCCGGCCCGTCGGTGTCGCCGTCGTCGACCAGGTCGATGCCCGGCAGCACCTGGCCGGCCAGGTCCGGGTGGGAACCGTCCACCCCGGAGTCGATCACGGCGACGACGACCCCGCGCCCGGTCGAGGTGCGCCAGGCCGTCGACGCCCGCAGCTCGTCGAGCTGCCACTGCTCGTCGCGGACCTGGTCGGCACGGGCCGGCGTGTCGACGGGGGACACCCGCCAGGACGAACCCGCCGACACCGGCGCGGCGAGCGGGGCGAACCCGGGCAGCACGGTGGGGGGCGGTGCGGCGAGGGCCGCCGGCGGAACCGGGCCGACGAGCGACACCGCGAGCGCGGCGGTGCCCACCAGCGCGCGGCCGGTGAACCGTCGCGCGGTCGCGGGCCTGCCGTGCCGAACCCCAGTCACATTCCCAGCCATTCATCGCGGCGGACACATGCTGCTCGGAGATTACCGGTTCCCACCCCCGTCACGCGCCATTCCGGGGTCGGATCACCGGGTCGTCGGTGGGGCGGGCCCCTACGGCGGGGGAAGATGGGCCAGCTGCACCAGGCGTACGCCCTCGCGCCGGGTCACCAGCCGGGCCCGCCCCGGCGGGAGCGGCCCGGGCCGGACCTGCCCGACGATCGGCCCCTCGTCGGGGCTGCCGGCCATCACCAGCCCCGGGGTCGACAACTCCTTGAGCCGCTGGAGGAACTGGTCGTAGCCCCGGCCGGTGCCGCCGGCCCGGCGCGCCAGCACCAGGTGCAGGCCGATGTCCCGCGCCTGGGGGAGGTATTCCTCCAGGGCCCGCAGCGGGTTGACCGGCCCGCTGGCCACCAGGTCGTAGTCGTCGACCAGCACGAACAGCTCCGGCCCCGACCACCACGACCGCTGGCGCAGCTGCGCCGGGGTGACGTCCGGGCCGGGCAGCCGCAGCTGCATGTAACCGGCGGCGGACTCCACCAGTTCCGTGGTGCGGGCGGCGGCCGTGCCGTAGCCGATCCGGTGCTCGGTCTCGATCGCGCCGAGCAGGCTGCGCCGGTAGTCGACCAGGATCACCCGCGCCTGCTGCGGGGTGAACCGGCTGACGATGGTCGCCGCGAGGGCCCGCAGGAACGACGACTTGCCGCACTCGGCGTCGCCGAAGACCAGCAGGTGCGGCTCGGTGGCGAAGTCGAGCACCACCGGGCGCAGGTCCGCCTCGGCGATCCCCACCGGCAGCGCCAGACCGGCCGTCGCGCCCAGGTCCAGCTCCGCGTACGGCAGCACGGGCGGGAGCAGCCGGACCGGGGGCGCCGCCGGCCCGTCCCACGCCCCGGCGACCGCCTTGACCAGGGTCGCCGTGTCGCCCCCGGGCTCGGCCAGCCGGGGCAGGGCGGTGAGGAAGTGCAGGCTCTCGCCCGTCATGCCCCGCCCGGGCGTCTTGTCGGGCACGGTCGTCGCCGCCGCGCGGCGCACCAGCAGCGAGTCCGACGGGTCGCCGAGGCGCAGCTCCACGCGGGAGCCGAACAGGTCCCGGATCGCCGGGCGGTAGTCCGTCCAGCGGAGCGCGGTGGCCACCACGTGCACCCCGTACGACAGGCCCCGGGTGGCCAGCTCGGTGACCAGCGGCTCCAGGTCGTCGTACTCGCTGCGCAGCGTGTTCCAGCCGTCCACCACCAGGAACACGTCGCCGAAGGGGTCGGTGACGGGCTGCCCGGCGGCGGCGAGGGCGGCCCGTCGCTGCCGGTACGCGGCCATCGACTCCACCCCCAGCTCGGCGAAGCGGCGCTCCCGGTCGACCAGCACGGTGACCAGCTCCCCGACGGTGCGCCGCACCGCGGTCTGGTCGGTGCGGCCGGACACCCCGCCCACGTGCGGCAGGTCGCGCAGCGCGGCCAGCCCGCCACCGCCGAAGTCCAGGCAGTAGACCTGCGCCTCGACGGGCGTGTGGGTCAACGCCAGCGCGCACACCAGGGCGCGCAGCAGGCCCGACTTGCCGCTCTGCGGGCCACCGACCACGCCGACGTGCCCCGCCGACCCGCCGAGGGTGAGCCAGAGCAGGTCCCGCCGCTGCTCGAACGGCTTGTCGACGACGGCCACCGGCACCTGGAGCGCGCCGTGCAGCTCCGGGTTGGCGAAGGTCAGCCCGCGCGCCGGGTCGACGCCGACCGGGCCGAGCAGCTCGTCGAGGGTGGGCGCGGCGTCCAGCGGCGGCAGCCACACCTGGTGCGCGGGCGGGCCCTGCCCGGCCAGCCGCCCCACCAGCACGTCGAGCAGGCTGTCCCGGCCGGCGTCGTCCTCGGCGGTCGCCGTCAGCGCCGGGGTGGGCGGCTCCGGCACCGGCACCACGTGGGTGGTGAAGGTCAGCAGGCGGGGCGCGCCGGACCCGCCCGGACCCGTCGCGCCGCCCCGCCGCCGCAGCGGCCCCGAGACGTACGCGGCCTTGAAGCGCATCAGCGGCTCGGTGCCGAAGCGCAGGTAGCCGTGGCCCGGCGAGCGGGGCAGCTCGTGCGCGTCCGGCACCCCGAGCACCGTCCGGGACTCCAGGGCCGAGAAGGTCCGCAAACCGATCCGGTACGACAGGTGGGTGTCCAGCCCGCGCAGCCGCCCCTCCTCCAGCCGCTGGCTGGCCAGCAGCAGGTGCACCCCCAGCGACCGGCCCAGCCGGCCGATCTGCACGAACAGGTCGATGAAGTCGGGCTTGGCCGACAGCAGCTCGGAGAACTCGTCGCAGACCAGCAGCAGCGACGGCAGCGGGGCCAGCGGCGTGCCCGCCGCCCGCGCCCGCTCGTAGTCGCGCAGGCTGGCGTAGTTGCCGGCCCGGCGCAGCAGCTCCTGGCGGCGCATCAGCTCCCCGTTGATCGCGTCGACCATCCGGTCGACCAGCGGCAGCGCGTCGGCCAGGTTGGTGATCACCGCGGCGGTGTGCGGGAGCCGGTCGAAGGAGGCGAACGTGGCCCCGCCCTTGAAGTCGACCAGGACGAAGTTGAGCTGCTCGGAGCTGTGCGTGGCGGCCAGCCCGAGGACCAGGGTGCGCAGCAGCTCGGACTTGCCGGAGCCGGTGGCCCCGATCAGCAGCCCGTGCGGGCCCATCCCGTCCTGCGCGGACTCCTTGAGGTCCAGCTCGATCGCGCCGCCGTCGGCGCCCACCCCGATCGGCACCCGCAGCCGGTCGCGCGCCGACCGGGGCGCCCAGCCCTGCTCGGCCGTGAAGCCCTCCGGGTCGCCGATGCCGAGCAGCTCGGGCAGGCCCAGCTCGGCGTTGACCGGGGCGTCCGGCCCGCGTACGGCGGTGGCGAGCCGCAGCGGGGCGAGCCGGCGGGCGACCGCCTCGGCGTCGGCGGGCGCCAGCCGGTCGGGGGTGCCCACCTCGGCGTGCCCGTCGGCGGAGTGCGAGTGCAGCCGGCCGCCGCGCAGGTCGAGCAGGAGGGCGTACCGGTCGAGCAGCCGGGGCGGCGGGGTGTCCAGGTCGACCACGGTGACCGCGTCGATGCCGCCGTCGCCGACGAGGTCGGTGGCGCCGGTGAGATCGCCGCCGTCGAGCACCACCACGACGTGCGGCCCGTCGGTGGCCGGGCCGGCCGGGCTGAACCGGGACCGGCTGGCCAGCACCTCGTCGAGGAGCCGTTCCAGCTCGACGGCGGAGCTGGTGACCAGCCGGACGGGGCCGACGGCGTCGGTGCGGGTGGGGTGGTGGGCGTGCGGCAGCCACTTCACCCACTCCCACAGCGCCCGCCGCTCGGGGCCGGCGCAGACGGCGATCAGCAGCTCGTCGGGGGCGTGGAACACCGCGAGCTGGGTGAGCAGCGCCCGGGCCAGCGCCTGCGCGTCGGGCGACCCGGTGCCGGGGCGGATGCCCGCCTCCGCGCCCTCCGGGGACGCCCCGCCGCGCACGAAGACCCGGGCGAAGCTGCGCAGCGACAGGGCCACCGGCAGGTCGGGCACCACCGCGTACGCGTCGAGGAACCGCCGCAGCGCGCCGGCGGTCATCGGCTCCAGCTCCTCCAGCGGGCGGGTGACCGGGCCGACCAGCGGGGTGGCCAGGGTCTGCGGGCCGACGCCCACCCGCACCACGGCGAAGTCCGGGTCGCCGGGCCGGCGCTCCCACACGCGGTGGCTGTCGACGGTCGACCACAGCCGGCCCGGGTCGGGGTGGCGGTAGTGCAGCCCGGCCCGCTGCCGCTCGGCGGTCTGCCGGACCCGGCGGCGCAGCGTGCCCAGGTGCCGCAGGTACTCCCGGCGGGCGGCCATCATCTCCGACTTCTTCGGGGTGCCGGCGGCGCTGCCCCACGAGGTGACCAGCATGGCCAGGGAGGAGAGCCCGAACATCCCGCCGACCACGTACGAGTACGCCCCGCCGCCCCGGCCGAACATCATCGCCATCGCGACCGACCCGCCCAGCATGGGCAGCACCATCAGCGCCTGCTGCCACCGGCCGCCGGTGACGGCGGGGATCTCCGGCGGGGCCTCGACGGGCAGCTCGCCGACCGGGATCTCCGGTGCCGGCCGCCGGGGTGGTCGCTTGATGACGACGGTGGACACTCGGCCTCCCCACAGCGCTCGGTAACCCGAGCCTGGCTCATCGTAGGTAAAGTCCTGTCGTCCGCGCAGCCACCGTCCCCCCTCGATATGGAGATGCGCCGATGACAGTCGGGTTGGCCCGGGTCACGATCAGCGCCCCCCAGCGCCGGGTCGACGTCGCCCTGCCCGAGCAGGTCCCCCTGGCCGAGCTGCTGCCCGAGGTGCTCCGGCACGCCGGCGAGGGGCTGGCCGACGACGGCGAACGGCACGGCGGCTGGGTGCTGCGCCGCACCGACGGGGCGGTCCTGGCCACCGCCCAGGCGCTGCTGCCGCAGGGCGTCCGCGACGGCGAGGTGCTGCACCTGGTGCCGGCCCGCGCGCAGTGGCCCGAGCTGGAGTACGACGACGTGGTCGAGGCGATCGTCGATGGGGCCCGCCGCCGGGGTGCCGCCTGGTCGCCGGCCGCCACCCGGTGCGCCGCCCTGGCCGGGGCGGCCGTGCCGCTCGGCGTGGGGCTGCTCGCCGTCCTCGCCGCCGGCCCGGGGCCCGGGGCCGGCTGGCCCGTCGCGGTCGCGGTGGCGCTGCTGCTCACCCTCGCCGGGGCGGTCGCCTCCCGCGCGTACGGTGACGGGGCCACCGGCGCGACCCTCGGCGGCTACGCCCTGCCGTACGCGTTCGCCGCCGGTGCCCTCGCGGTCAGCTCCGGCGACCCGGTCGGCCCGGTCGCGCCGCTGCCCTGGCTGGGCGCCCCCGAGCTGCTGGCCGGCGCGGTGGCGCTGCTGCTGGTGGCGGTGCTCGGCCTGCTCGGGGTGGCCAGTCGGGTGCGGGTCTTCGTGGCCGGCGCGACCGTCGGCGCGGGCGGGGCGCTCGCCGCCCTCGGCGGGCTGACGCTGACCGCCGGGGGTGCCGCGGCGGTGCTGCTCTGCGCCCTGGTCTTCGCGCTCGGCGCGCTGCCGCTGCTGGCCATCCGGCTGGGCAAGATGCCGCTGCCGCCGATCACCCTGCCGGGCGACGACGGCCCCGGCGCGGACGCCGCCCGGGACCTGCCGGACCGGGCCCGGGTGCACGCGGCGGTGGCCCGCACCGAGGAGATGCTCACCGGGATGCTGCTCGGGCACGCCGTGCTGGTGGCCGGGGCGGCGGTGGTGCTGGTGACGGCGGGCGGCGTGGCCGGGCGGCTGCTGGTCGCCGTGGTCTGCGCGGTGCTGCTGCTGCGCACGCGGCTGTTCGTGGCGGTCCGCCACCGGGTGCCGCCGGTCGTCGCCGGGCTGGCGGGGGCCGTCCTGCTCGGCGGGGTGCTCGCCGTGGGCTCCGGGTCGGCGGGTCGGCTGGCGCTGGCCGTCGGCGGGCTGGCCGTCGCCCTGCTCGCCGTGGCGGCCGGCACCACGTACGCGCGGCGGCCCGCCTCCCCGTATCTGGGCCGGGCGGCCGACCTGGTCGACACGGCGCTGGTGGTGTCCGTGGTGCCGGTGGCCTGCGCGGTGCTCGACCTGTACGAGCGGGCCCGGGGGCTGCTCGGTTGAGCGGCTCCCGGGCCCGTCGGCGTGGGTGGGGTCAGTGGATGGTCTCGCCGCGCTCCTCGGCCTCCTTGGCCCGCCGGTACGACGCGCGGATCTCGGCCTCCGCCTCGACGCGACCGACCCAGGTCGCGCCCTCGACCGACTTGCCGGGCTCCAGGTCCTTGTACACCTCGAAGAAGTGCTGGATCTCCAGCCGGTCGAACTCGCCCAGGTGGTGGATGTCGCGCAGGTGCTCCTGGCGCGGGTCCTCGTAGGGCACGCAGAGGACCTTGTCGTCGCCGCCCTTCTCGTCGGTCATCCGGAACATGCCGATGGTGCGGCAGCGGATCAGGCAGCCCGGGAACGTCGGCTCGGGGACCAGCACCAGCGCGTCCAGCGGGTCGCCGTCCTCGCCCAGGGTGCCCTCGATGAACCCGTAGTCCGCCGGATACTGCGTGGACGTGAAGAGGGTGCGGTCCAGCCTGATCCGGCCGGTCGCGTGGTCCACCTCGTACTTGTTGCGGTGACCCTTGGGGATCTCAACCGTGACGTCGAAATCCATTTCCCACGCTCCCTCGTTTGCCCACGCTGGCTGACGGAACCAAGTGGCGGCGCCCCCGAGCAGGTGAATGCCCACCTGCCCGCTCCGGCCGCCGCATAGTGTTCGGACCGAAGTAGTGTCACCCAAGCTGTTTTCCGCACGGGGAGGAGGGGGTCGTGGGGAGGGAAGATTCACACTACCGCCCGCAGGGGGTTGACGGGCGGAAGAAGCCGCGCCCGGGGTCCGGGAGCGCGACCGGCCGGGTGCCGGTGCCCGAGGCGCACGTCCCGCGTGCCCAGGAGCCGGCCGTGGACGACTTCGATCCGGAGGCCACCGCCCCGATCGTGGGGTCCGGCGAGCCGGTGTGGCGGCCCCCGGACGCCGACCGCTCCCCGGAACTCGTCGCGACCCCCGCCCCCGCCGCGCCGGCCGTCCCCGGCGGGTCGGAGCCGGCCGCCGCGTCGGCCCCGCCCACGCCCGGCGGTCCCGGTGACCCGCCGGCCGGCCCCCCGCCGGGGTACGATCCGTCGCCCGCCCGCCGACGCCGCCTCCCGCTGGCCGTGCTCGCCGTGGTGCTGCTGTTCGCCCTGGTCGGCGCCGGCCTGGCGGTGGTCCGGCCCGGCCCGGTCGCCGGCTGGCTCGGCGACGGCAAGGACACCTCCCGGGCCGACGCCGAGGTCGTCGAGCCGGATCCGACCCCGGTCCTCGCCGGTCCGGACGCGCACGCCCCGGAGCCCACCGCCGACGGGGTGAAGGCCGCGATCGAGCCGCTGCTGGCCGCCCCGGAGCTGGGCGACCGGGTGAACGTCTCCGTGTCCGACGTGACGACCGGCCGGTCGCTCTACTCGCGGGGCGGCGACGACGCCACGGTGCCCGCCTCGGTGACCAAGCTGGCGACCGCGGTGACCGTGCTGGCCGCCCGCGGCCCCGACCACCGTGTGCCGACCCGGGCGGTGGCCGGCGCGGCACCGGGCGAGGTGGTGCTCGTCGGCGGCGGCGACCCGACCCTCGCGGTCGACGGCGACGGCTTCTATCCCGGCGCGGCCCGCCTCGACGATCTGGCCGAGCAGGTCAGGAAGGCCCTCGGCGGCACCGTGCCGACCCGGGTCACCGTCGACTCCTCGCTCTTCCCCGGCCCGGTCTACGGGCCCGGCTGGGACGCCGACATCCCGACCGGCGGGTTCGGCGCGGCGATCAGCGCGCTGATGACCGACGGCGCGCGGGTGGACCCGGTGGCGGCGAAGAAGAACTTCGAGGCGAGCCACGGCTGGGCGCAGCGCAGCCCCCAGCCGGACCTCGCCGCCGGCCGCGCCTTCGCCCGGCTGCTGGGGCTCTCCGGCGCCGCCGCCGAGGTCAAGCGGGGCACCGCGCCGGCCTCCGGCGGCGAGTCGACCGGCGCGGCCCCGGCCCCCGGCGCCGAGCTGGGCAAGGTCGAGTCCCCGCCGATGATCCGGCTGGTCGACATGATGATCACCGACAGCGACAACGTGATCGCCGAGGCGCTCGCCCGGCAGGTGGCGCTGGCCCGGGACCAGCCGGCGTCCTTCGCCGGCGGCGCGGCGGCGATGGACATCGTCCTCGGCGAGCTGGGCCTGCCCGCCGACGAGATCACCCTCTCCGACGCCAGCGGGCTGTCCCGCAGCGACCGGATCAGCCCCTCCCTGCTGACCGACCTGATCGCCATCGCCGGCGACGGCTCCCACCCGGAGCTCGGCAGCATCTTCGGCGGCCTGCCGGTGGCCGGCTGGTCGGGCACCCTCGACGGGCGGTACCGGTCGGACGGCACGACGGCCGGGGCCGGCGTGGTCCGCGCCAAGACCGGCACGCTGACCGGGGTGCACGCCATCGCCGGGCTGGTCACCACGGCCGACGGGCGGCTGCTCACCTTCGCCGTGCTCGCCGACAAGGCCCCGGCGGGCAGCCTCGACGACACCCGCCGCGCCCTCGACCGCGTCACGTCCGCCCTGGCCCGCTGCGGCTGCCGCTGACCGGTCCGCGGTGGTATGTCCTCCGATCACCGAAAGGTGGGGGTGTTCCGGCGCGGGTACGGTGGGTGCATGGCGCAGTTCGTGGACTGGGATCTGGCCGCCGCGACGGCGGGGGCCCTGGGCAAGTCGGGGCCCCGGGTGTCGTACGCCGAGGCCACCGAGGTGGTCTCCGAGCTGCGGCGGCTGACCGACGAGGCGGCCGGGCACGTGGCCGACTACACGGGGCTGCGGTCCCAGGTGGTCCACCCGCCCGTGCGGGTGGTGGACCGCCGGGACTGGGCGGCCACCAACATCGCCGGGCTGCGGGAGGTGATCACCCCACTGGTCAGCCGGCTCTCCGGCGACAAGCGGCCGGGCCCGCTCACCGAGGCGGTCGGCTCCCGGCTCACCGGAGTGCAGGCCGGCACCGTGCTGGCGTACCTGTCCGGCCGGGTCCTCGGCCAGTACGAGGTCTTCTCCGGCGACCCCGGCCAGC
This sequence comes from Micromonospora haikouensis, assembly GCF_000876225.1. Taxonomy (NCBI): domain Bacteria; kingdom Bacillati; phylum Actinomycetota; class Actinomycetes; order Micromonosporales; family Micromonosporaceae; genus Micromonospora; species Micromonospora haikouensis. The sequence goes on from NZ_JXSX01000002.1 coordinate 116,591, forward strand.
TGCTGCTCGTCGCGCCGAACATCGTCGAGGTGGAGCGGAAGCTCGGGGCCGACCCGCGCGACTTCCGGCTCTGGGTCTGCCTGCACGAGGTCACCCACCGCACCCAGTTCACGGCCGTGCCCTGGATGCGGGCCTACTTCCTCGGCGAGGTGCAGGCGTTCGTGGACGCCTCGCAGGGCGGCGAGCACCTGCTGGAGCGGCTGCGCCGGGGCGTCGCCACCCTCTCCGACGCGGTGAAGGACCCGGACAGCCGGGCCAGCGTGCTGGACATCGTGCAGACCCCCGCCCAGCGGGCCGTGCTCGACCGGCTCACCGCGCTGATGACCCTGCTGGAGGGGCACGCCGAGTTCGTCATGGACGGCGTCGGCCCGCAGGTCATCCCCAGCGTCGAGTCGATCCGGGCCGCGTTCAACCGGCGCCGGGAGACCGGCAACCCGCTGGAGAAGGCGATCCGCCGGCTGCTCGGCGTCGAGGTCAAGATGCGCCAGTACGCCGAGGGCCGCAAGTTCGTCCACGGCGTCGTCGAGCGCGTCGGCATGGAGGGCTTCAACAAGATCTTCGGTTCCCCGCTGACCCTGCCCCGGCTCGACGAGCTGGGCGACCCCGACGCGTGGGTGGCCCGGGTGCACGGACCGGCCGGCACCCCGACCGCCGGCTGACCGTACGCCGATGCCCGCGCTCGCCCCGGCGGTCGCCGCCGTCCGGCTCGCGGTCCGCCGCGCGCTGACCGGGCTGCCCGGGGCCGGGCCGGTGCTCGTCGCCTGCTCGGGCGGGGCCGACTCGCTGGCACTGGCCGCCGCCGCCGCGTTCGTCGCGCCCCGGCTGGGCCGCCCGGTCGGCCTCGTCACCGTCGACCACGCGCTGCAGGCCGGCTCCGACCGGCGGGCCGCCGACGTCGCGGCCTGGGCCGCCGGGGCCGGCTTCGCGCCGGCCGAGGCGGTACGCGTCGACGTCGCCGGCCGCCCCGGCGGCCCCGAGGCGGCGGCCCGCGAGGCGCGCTACCAGGCGCTCGCCGAGGCGGCCCGGCGGCACGGGGCGGCGGCCCTGCTCACCGGGCACACCCGCGACGACCAGGCCGAGACGGTGCTGCTGGCGCTGGCCCGGGGCGCCGGCCCGCGCGGGCTGGCCGGGATGCCGCCCCGGCGGGACCTGGCCGGGGTGCCGCTGCTGCGGCCCCTGCTCGACGTGGGCCGCGAGCAGACCCGCAAGGCGTGCGCCGCGCTCGGCCTCACCCCGTGGGAGGACCCGCACAACGCCGACCCGTCGTACGCCCGGGCCCGGGTCCGGGCCGACGCGCTGCCCGCGCTGGTCCGCGCCCTCGGCCCCGGGGTGGTGGACAACCTGGCCCGGACCGCCCGCCTGGCGGCCGCCGACGCGGCGGCCCTCGACGAGCTGGCCGCCGCCGCCCTGCCCGCGACCTCGTCGGCCGGCAGCTCGTCCGCCGTCGACGGTCCGGCCGGCGTGCGGGCCCCCGGCGGCGGGCTGGTGGTGGCGGCGCTGGCCGGGCTCGCCCCGGCCGTGCGGACCCGGGTGTTGCACGCCTGGGCCCGGGAGCTGGGCGCGTCGCCGGCCGCGCTGTCGCACCGGCACGTCGAGGCGCTCGACGCCCTGGTCACCGCCTGGCACGGACAGGGCGACGTCCATCTGCCCGGCGGCCTGCGGGTGGCCCGCCGCGCGGGCCGGTTGACCGCGGCCGGCCCGGCCGGCTGACCGACGTCGCGCCGGCTGCGCCCACGCCGCCGCCCCGGCCGGCTCGGGTGATCGACTCCGTGCCGGCGACATGGGGGCTTCCGGCTCACGGTGACCCCGCCAGGTCGCCGGCCTGGAGTGGAGCACGCTGGAGGCTCAGGAGGCGGCGACGCGGTCGCGGAAGGTGGTGCGGTAGGCGTGCGGGGTGGTGCCGACCCGCCGGGCGAAGTGGTGCCGCAGCGCCGCGGCGTCGCCGAAGCCGGACCGGCCGGCCACGCTCTCCACGCTCAGCGGGGTCTCCTCCAGCAGCCGCCGGGCCAGCAGCACCCGCTGGTTGGTCAGCCAGTCGTGCGGGGTGGTGCCGGTCTCGGCGCGGAACCGGCGGGCGAAGGTGCGCGGCGTCATCCCGGCGCGGGCGGCGAGCTCGTCGACGGTGACCGGCCGGTCGAGGTGACCCACCAGCCACGCCAGGACCGGCTCCAGGGTGGGCGCCTCGGGGGCCTTCGGGATGGGCGCCTCGACGTACTGCGACTGGCCGCCGTCGCGGTGCGGCGGGACGACCATCCGGCGGGCGAGTCGGGTGGCGATTGCCGACCCGTGCTCGTGGCGCACCAGGTGCAGGCAGGCGTCGATGCCGGCGGCCGTGCCGGCGCCGGTGAGCAGGCGGCCGTCGGCCACGTAGAGCGAGTCGCAGCGGACCCTGGCCCGGGGGTGGCGGCGCTGCAGTTCGTCGACGTGCCGCCAGTGGGTGGTGCACTCCCGGTCGTCGAGCAGCCCCGCCGCGCCGAGCACGAACGCGCCGGTACAGACGCTGAGCACGTACGCGCCGCGCGCGTGCGCCCGGCGCAGCGCCGCCAGCACCTCGGGCGGTGCGACCGCGCCGTCGTGCCCGGGGACCGCCACGAGGTCGGCGTCCTCGACCGGCGTCAGGTCCGCGTTCGGGGTGACGAGGAAGCCGGAGGAGGTACGCACCGGAGCGCCGTCGGCGGCGCAGACGTCGAACCGGTAGCCGGGGAAGCCGTCGTCGGTGCGGTCGGTGCCGAACACCTCGGCGAACACGCCCAGCTCGAACGGGACCACCTGGTCCATCATGACGACGGCGACGGAACGGAGCATGTGACGAGGGTAACCGCTCGGGTGGCAGGAAATCGAGGTGCAGTGGCGTTCCTGCCACTGTCCCGCCGCCCGGCGGGGGCGCAGACTTGGGTCAAGTCCGGTGCGCACCGGCGGCGAAAGCATCCCAAAGCCTGCGAAAGCGAGCGCCGCCATGGAATCCCTGTTGCTCCTGCTCTTCCTGCTCTTCCTGGCCGCCGCCTCGGCGGCCGGCCTCACCGCCGACACCCGGGACTCGGCGGACTGGAAGCCCACCGACGGCGGCCGCCGGTGGCGGTCCCGCACCTGCTGACCTGATTGCTGTCGGTATGCGCGAGAAATGCCAGGCGGGGCCGGCCCCGAAAGAGGCGGCCCCGCCGACGGCGGACATCCGGCGTACGGCAGGCTAGGAGCCATGGCTGACGGCTCCTGGTACGACGCCGACATCGACCACGTGATCATTTCCGAGGCGCAGATCCGCGAGAAGACCGCAGAGCTGGCCAAGCAGGTGTCGGCGGATCACGCCGACGTCGACGGGCTGCTGCTCGTCTGCGTGCTCAAGGGCGCGGTCATGTTCATGGCCGACTTCGCGCGGGCGCTCGGCCGGCAGGGCCCCCCGGTCGAGCTGGACTTCATGGCGATCTCCTCGTACGGCCAGGGCACCACCTCCTCCGGCGTGGTGCGCATCCTCAAGGACCTGGACCGGGACATCGCCGGCCGGCACGTGGTGGTCGTGGAGGACATCGTCGACTCCGGCCTCACCCTGTCCTGGCTGCTGCGCTACCTGGAGTCGCGGTCGGCGGCCAGCGTCGAGGTCGTCGCCCTGTTCCGCAAGCCGGAGGCGATCAAGGTCCCGGTGCCGGTGAAGTACGTCGGGTTCGACATCCCGACCGAGTTCGTCGTCGGCTACGGCCTCGACTTCGGCGAGCGCTACCGCGAGCTGCCCTACGTCGGCGTGCTCAAGCCCGAGGTCTACGCCCGCGCCTGACCGACGGGCGCGGCGCGGTGCCCGTCAAGCGGACGTTCAGCGCACTCTCAGCTGATCGGACTACGGTAGAGGCCGGTGGTGTGGACGCACCCTCCACGTCCGACCCCTCGACCCGCGTGACCGGGCGGTCGGGTGGCCGGGCGGGGAAACCACGCCACGCCGGCTGAAACCCGGTTCGCCTTACGCGTAACTGCTGGCCTCGCAAGGCCACATGTCGCGCACACGGTGTACCGTCGAGTGACCGTGACGCGGCAGTGACGCGTCCCGGGGTCGAGGCCGGCCCGCACGGCGGCTCCGGCCGCCGCCGCGGCGGCGACAGCCATTCAGACGGTCAGGACGTCGATCAGGAGGATGCGGGCGTCTCGGCGCTCGACAACAGCATGGAACGTACGCGTTTCTTCCGCCGACCGGTGGTCTGGATCATCCTGGTCATCCTCGGCGCCGTTGTGCTCAGTCAGCTGTTCACCGCTGGTCCCAGCTACCACCGCGTGGACACTTCCGTTGCGCTCGACCAGCTGCACACCGCCAAGATCAAGAAGGCGGTCTTCCAGGACAAGGAGCAGACGCTCCAGCTGGACCTGGAGAACAAGACCAAGTTCGGTGACACCACCACCGACCGGATCGAGGCCCAGTTCCCGTACGAGGTCGGTGACGAGGTCTGGAACGACGTCCTCGCGGCCAAGGCGGCGAACCGGATCACCGGCCCGGCCGACACCAAGGTGTCGTCCGACAGCGTCTGGGTGAGCCTGCTGGTCAACCTGCTGCCCATCGCGCTGCTCGTGCTCCTGCTGCTGTTCTTCATGTCGCAGATGCAGGGCGGCGGCTCCCGGGTGCTCAACTTCGGCAAGTCCAAGGCGAAGATGATCACCAAGGACACCCCGAAGACGACCTTCGCGGACGTCGCGGGCGCCGAGGAGGCCGTCGAGGAGCTGCACGAGATCAAGGACTTCCTGCAGAACCCGGCGAAATACCAGGCCCTGGGCGCGAAGATCCCGAAGGGCGTGCTGCTCTTCGGCCCGCCCGGCACCGGTAAGACGCTGCTCGCCCGCGCCGTCGCCGGCGAGGCGGGGGTGCCGTTCTACTCGATCTCCGGCTCCGACTTCGTCGAGATGTTCGTGGGTGTAGGCGCGAGCCGGGTCCGCGACCTGTTCGAGCAGGCCAAGTCCAACGCCCCGGCGATCGTCTTCGTCGACGAGATCGACGCCGTCGGCCGCCACCGCGGCGCCGGCATGGGCGGCGGCCACGACGAACGCGAGCAGACCCTCAACCAGCTCCTCGTCGAGATGGACGGCTTCGACACCAAGGGCGGGGTCATCCTGATCGCCGCCACCAACCGGCCGGACATCCTCGACCCGGCGCTGCTGCGCCCCGGCCGCTTCGACCGGCAGATCCCGGTGGACGCCCCCGACATGGAGGGCCGCAAGGCCATCCTGCGGGTGCACGCCAAGGGCAAGCCGTTCACCCCCGACGTCGACCTCGACTCGGTGGCCCGCCGCACCCCGGGCTTCAGCGGCGCCGACCTGGCCAACGTGATCAACGAGGCCGCGCTGCTCACCGCCCGCAAGGACCAGCGGGCGATCACCAACGACTCCCTGGAGGAGTCGATCGACCGGGTCATCGCCGGCCCGCAGCGCCGCACCCGGGTGATGAGCGACCAGGAGAAGAAGATCACCGCGTACCACGAGGGTGGGCACGCGCTGGTCGCCTGGGCGCTGCCGCACGCCGCACCGGTGCACAAGGTGACGATCCTGTCGCGTGGCCGCTCGCTGGGCCACACGCTGGTCCTGCCGACGGAAGACAAGTACACCCAGACCCGCGCCGAGATGGTCGACACCCTGGCGTACGCGCTGGGCGGCCGGGCCGCCGAGGAGCTGGTCTTCCACGAGCCGACCACCGGCGCCGGCAACGACATCGAGAAGGCCACCGGGCTGGCCCGCGCGATGATCACCCAGTACGGCATGAGCTCCAAGCTCGGTGCGATCAAGTACGGCACCAGCGGCGACGAGCCGTTCCTCGGCCGCAACATGGGCCACGAGCGGGACTACTCCGACGCGGTGGCCGCCGAGATCGACAACGAGATGCGGGCGCTGATCGAGCTGGCCCACGACGAGGCCTGGGAGATCCTGGTGGAATACCGGGACGTCCTGGACAACATCGTCCTGGAACTGATCGAGAAGGAGACCCTCTCCACCGCCGACATGGCCCGGATCTGCGCCCGCGTGGTGAAGCGCCCGCCGATGGCCCCCTACAACGGCTTCGGCAAGCGTCAGCCCTCCACCGAGCCCCCGGTCCTCACGCCGACCGAGAAGGAGGCGCTCAAGGCGCAGGCCCAGGCCGACGGTGCCTCCGTCGGCGGCGGCCTGCCGGGCTCCAACAACTCGGACGGTACGCACTGAGCACCGACCCGACGCCCGGTCACGAGGCACCGATCCCGAGTGCCTCGTCGACCGAGCCCGACACCGACGGTCTGGACTACCTCGCCGCGCGGCTGGTCAACGGTAAGTTGACCGGTCGCCCGGTCGAGGAGTCCGTCGACCTGGCCCGCATCGAGAAAGCCGTACGCGAGATCCTCATCGCCGTCGGCGAGGATCCCGACCGCGACGGTCTCGTGAAGACCCCGGCCCGGGTCGCCCGCGCGTACGCCGAGCTCTTCGCCGGCCTGCGGGTCGACCCGGCGCAGGTGCTCAGCACCACCTTCGAGGCCAACCACGAGGAGCTGGTGCTCGTCCGCGACATCGATGTGATGAGCCTCTGCGAGCACCACCTGCTCCCGTTCCGGGGCAGCGCGCACATCGGCTACATCCCCGGGCCGGACGGCCGGATCACCGGCCTGTCCAAGCTCGCCCGGCTCGTCGAGGTCTTCGCCCGCCGTCCCCAGGTGCAGGAGCGGCTCACCTCGCAGATCGCCGACCTGCTGATGAGCAGCCTCGCCCCGCGCGGCGTCGTGGTCGTGCTCGAATGCGAGCACATGTGCATGGCCATGCGCGGCATCCAGAAGTCCGGAGCGAAGACCATCACCTCCGCGGTGCGCGGCGTGCTCCAGCACGACGCCAAGTCCCGCGCCGAGGCGATGGCCCTGATCATCCCCCGCTGACCGGCGGGGCAATCCGACGCCGGGGCGACCACGCGGTCGCCCCGGCGTCGTCGTACCCGGCCCCCTGGCCGCGCGGCCGGTCACGGCCCTGTTGGTCAACCGGCCAGCATCGCCAGCACGAGCCCGGCGGTGGTCAACACAGCCGGGACGAGACACACCAGGACCCCCCACCGGGGCGTCCGGTCCACCGGGCTGCCGGCCGGGGCACCGGCCCGCCCGCCCGGAGCGGAGGGCACGGCACCACCGCCGGTCAGCACGGCCGGGTCGCCCGCCGGGCGGACCGGGGCCGCACCGTGCGCCGCTGCCCCACCGGCGGGCCGTTCGGCGTTCCGTCCGGCGTGGTGTGCCGCCGCCGCCCCCGAGGTCTCGCCGAAGAGGCGGCCCACGCCGATCCAGCCCACGACGAAGGCGGCCGCAGGCATCGGGAGCCCGCACACCAGGGCCACCACGCTCGCCGGACCGGGACCCGTCGTCGCGTACAGCAGCACCTGAAGCAGCGGAACGACCAGCGCGAGCGGCCCGTAGACCAGCATGTTGCGCAGCCGTGGCGGCCAGGTCCCCGCACCGGTCCGGCCACGCCCGGCCAACAGGCCGTCCGCCCCGTCCGCCCACTCCCGCGCCGCGCGCAGGGCCGTCGACACCGCCGTCGGCCCGCCGACCATCTCCCGGGCCGCCTCGCTCAACTCCGGCGGCGACGGCGCCAACACGATCGGGGGTACGCCCAACTCGCGCAGCCGGGACCGCTGTGGTGCCAGCCGCTCGCGTACCCCGGTCAGCTCCTCGCGGGCGGCCTGCACCGCCCGGGCCTGCTCTGTCGCGGCGGTCGCCGCGCCCCGGCGTACCCCGTCGAGCTGGCGGGCGGCGGCGACGTACTCCGTCCACGCCGCGGCGCCGTCGACGGCGGGCACCGGGTCGACGCCGGTCCGCTGCCGGACCGGCCCCGCAGCCGGCGGCGCGGCGACGACGCTGATCGACTCCCGGCTCACTCGCCCTCCCCGTCGTCGGTCCCTGCCGTGGCACCGGCGGCCCCCGTCGCGGTGCCGCCTCCCGTCGCGATGCCGCCTCCCGTCGGGGTGTCGGCTCTCGTCGCGGTGCCGCCTCCCGGCGTGGTGTCGGCTTCCGTCGGGGGGCCCGTCGACGGCGGAGCGTCACCGCCCGGACCGGCGAACGGCACCAGCAGGACGCCCCGCTCGTCCGGGCCGTCCCAGAGCATCGCCCGGCCCGGCCGGGGACGCCACTGCACCGGACGCCCGAACAGCGCCGCGAGCTGGGCTCCCGGCACGTCCACCGCGACCACGGCGGCCAGCTTGTCGAGATCGTCCTCGGCCCGGGCCATCGCCGTGAACGGCGGCACCGTGCGCCACCAGCCGAGCAGATGCCGGCCGGCGGGCGGGCCGTCCCGCAGCAGGACCCGCAGCCGGTCCGCCAGCAGCTCGTGAACGGCGGCCGGGTCGGCCGGCCGATCGCGCGTGTCAGGCCCGTTCGCCGGCCGCTCGTTGGCGGCGCGCCGGTCCGTCGGCCGCCCCTGCGGGGCAGGCCCGTCAGCCGGTCGCTCCTGCGAGGCGACCCTGTCCAACCCGAAGACCACGAGGTAACCGGGTTCCTCGGCGTCGACGGCGGCGAGCAGTCCCGGCAGGTCGACACGCTCCACCCGGTGCTGGCCGGCGAGGTCCGCCGCGAGGGAGTCCGCCACCGGTGCCGCCTCGGCGGCGAGTGCGGCCACCACGAACCGTCCCGTGCCCGGTGGGTGGTGCGCCGCGACACTACGGGCCGCGGTGGCCAACAGGGCGACCGCCTCCGCCCCCGGGCCGAGGACGGCCAGATTGCGGCCGGCACCCGCGCCCAGCGGCACCATGACCGTCGACCGGGACAGATCCACCGCCCGCCCCAGCAGGGCCACCGGTCCCCGAGCCCGTCCCGCGAAGGCCGCCCGGTAGTGCGGATCGTTACGCAACGACGGGCGCGCCCAACCGGCGAAGACGACCGGCGGAGCCGACCGCTCCGGACGGGCCGTCCAGAGCCTGCGCCGCAGCTCCCCGATCGTCTCCGGAGCCTCGTGCGGGTCGGGGAAGCGGACCATCCGCTCGTGCCCCCGGGTGGCACCCCGGGGACCGCCCAGGCCGCCCGCAGTGTTCACCACCGCACTGCCCACCGGCAGCCCGGCCGCGGCGTCGTTGCTCGGCTCCAACACCGGACCGCCGCCGGCCAGCGCCACCCGCACCGGGAACTGCCCGAGCATCGAGTCGCGGGTCGTCGGCCCGCCGGCGATCCCGAGATCGCCCTCCCCGGCCAGGACCAGGTGCACGCCGTACGCCCGACCGGAGCGGGCCAGGGCGTCCAGCCGGGCGACCGCGTCGGTGGCCAGCCGGTCCCGCTCGGCCAACAGGAGCGGAAGATTGTCGATCACGCAGACCACCCGGGGCAGGGCCTGGTGCTCACGCAGGCCGGCGAACCGCTGCCCACCGGCGCGCTGGCCGGCCTCCTCCCGGCGACGGGCCTCCGCCGTCAGCTCGTCGAGGAGGTCCAGCACGTACTCCCGGTCGGCGGCCATCCCCGCCGACCGCACCTGCGGCACCCAGGACCGGTCCCGCTCGGTCTGCAGGAACTCCGCGAACGACTCGCCGTCACCCAGGTCGGCCAGGTGCAGGACCAACTCGTCCGGGCCGTACCGGGCGGATAGGCCGAGCAGCACGTTGCTGAGGAACGCGGCACGATCCGCCCCGGACCGCCCGCTGACCAGCCAGTGCGGGGTCAGCTCGGTGAATCCCACGGTCACCGGACGACCACCCGCGTCCCCGACCGTGGTGGAGACGCCCTCCGCGGAGCCCACCGCCCACAGTGGCGCGGTCGGGTCGGGCAGCAGGTCGGCCAGGCTGAGCCGGGAACCGGCCTCGATCTCCGTGGCCAGCCGTCGGCACACGGCGTCGACCAGCTCCGACGGCGGATCGTCGTCGACGAAGACGGGGGAGTTCAGCCCGCCGGGTGGCTCCGCCCCCGGACCCGCCAGGGAACTACCCGGCGGGTCACCCAGCAGCGCGTACGCGTTGCGCATGGCCAGGGGGGTGGCCTGCGGCAGGGGAGCCCGGGTCGCGCACGGGCCGGCCGGTGGCCAGCCGGCCACGATCAGGTGCAGGCCGGCAGCCCGACCCCGCGCCGCCAGCGCCTCGACCCGATCCAGATCGGCCGGATCCGTCGCCTCCGGCCACCCGGCCACGACCAGCAGCAGCGTACGGTCGTGCCGGCGCGGCCGGCCACTGCCCGGCGACACCCACTGCTCCGCCTCGGTGAGCACGGCCCGCAGCCCGGCGACGTCCGTGGCCGGCGGGGGCAGCAGGCCGGCGTCCGCGAGCCCGGCGAACGGGGCGAACGTGCCATCCGGTGGTGCAGCCCGTCCGGTGCCGGTGCCGCTGGTGTCGGTGGTCGTGGCCGGGCTCGCGCCTGTACCGCTGGTGTCGGTGGTCGCGGCCGGGCTCGCGCCTGTACCGCTGGTCGTGGCCGTGCGCGCGGCGGTGGCGGTGCTCGGTCCTGCGCCGGGCACCGTGTTCGTTCGCGCGCCGGTCGCGGTGCCGACGGTGGTGGTGCTGATGCTTGCGGCGCCGGTCCCGTCGACGACGCGGACCAGCAGGCAACCGGCGGGCGTCCCCGCCAGCAGGCGCAGCAGTACGGCCCGGAGCAGCCCCGCCACTCGTGGATCCCGGGCGTCGCTGTCGATCGTCAGATGGCCGGTGCCGAGCAGCGGCACGAGGGCGGGGAAGCGTGCGTCGTCCAGCGGCGCCGCCATGCCCACCCGGACGAACGGCGGTGGACCCTCGCCCGAAGGGGCCGCCACGGTGAGTGTCTCCAGTGACGCCCCCGCCCAGCCCGGTGCGAGCAGAGCCGCCGTGGACCGCAGCCGGTCCGCCAACTCGTACTGGCGGCGCTGGTCGGCCGGCGCGGGCCGGATCTCGTCGAGGATGGCGGCCGCCGCGGCGGCCGTCGCCTCCGCCCTGCGGTGCAGGGCAGCGGCGCGGTTGGTGCGTGTCCTCGGACCGAACACCGCGTCCACCCCCTCGTCCCGAGGTTGGGAACCCCTCCCCGAGCAGTGACGGTATCCCAGGTCCCGCCCGTCCTCAGGGATGCGGCACGGCGGGTGCGCCGGAGATGTCCGTGACCGGTCGGATTCTCACCGCTGGGGGTCGTCCTGTCACGATCCGCTGCATCCTGGGCATTGGGTACGAGGCGTCCAGCCGATAGCCTCAAGGGGTGGAATCAGTGCAGCCCCCCGCCGGTTCCCAGGTCTCCCGCGTACCGGCGCAGCGGACCCCGCCGGAGCAGTTGGTGCCCCCGTCGGGGACACCGACGCCGGCACGTCGGCCGGGGCGGGTGCGGACCATCATCACGGTGGTGGCCGGGGTGCTCGGGTTGCTGCTCGTCGGCGGCGGTATCACCGCCTTCGTGCTGTACGACCGCGCGACCAGACCGGATCGCAGCGCCCCGGACGTGGTGGTCGACAACTATCTGCGTGCGTTCCTTGTCGACCGCAACGACATCAAGGCCGACCAGTTCACCTGCTCAGAAAGCCCGCCGGAGCTGGAGGAACTCAGCACACTTCGCGACGATCTGGTCGCCCGTGAGGACCGGTTCTCCACCACGATCTCCGTGAGCTGGGGCAGGCTGGACCTTCAGGAACAGGGGGAGGGGGTGACTGTTCGGGTTGATCTGATCATCTCTGCTTATGTCGACGGGGTCTCACAGAGCGACCGCCAGTCGTGGCAGTTCGATGTCAGAAAGACCGGTGATGAGTGGCGGGTATGTGGCGGCACCGCTGCGGCCTGAACTTCCTCACTACTCGATCCAGAGGAGATGGACCGGCACCTCCAAGGTGGTGGGCGGCTGACCTCGCCAGGCCCAGCGATACCACTCCAGTTCCGGCGTGACCCGAACGCAGATGTCCCCCTCGGCCCCCGAGTAGGTCTCGGTCACCGCGCGGAGGTCCCGCTGCTCACCGGAATCGGCTACGTGCACGACCCGGCGTCCCGTGACAGCGCCGGCCTCGAAGACGGGAGTCGGTGCCCGATGGGTCGGCGCGTCCAGGGAGACCAGGTTGACGCTGGAGACCCCGACCGGCGGGACGCTCGGCCGGTTTCCCAGGGTCTCGACCCACACCCGCTCGACCGGCACCAGCGGGGCAAAGACCTCGACCTGCTCGGACTCCGCGCGGTACCACTCCTGCTCGGGAATGACCGGCACGTACGTCCGGCTGTTCTGCACCACGCGTTCGTCGGCGCGCAGGTCGCCGCGCCAGCCGAGACCGGGCAGCCCGACCAGCACCCGCCGTCCCCGCAGTTCGACCCGTCCGGTCGCGGGCACGATCTCGACCGGCCTGGGTGGCTGGGGTGCCCAGTCAGGCTGGTCGGCGAAGGGGTCGGGAAGTGGCCCGGTCATGCGTACCGGAGTCCTACGCCTTGCCGTTCAGCGGCGCGCCCCGGTCCCGCATGAAGGGCACCGGGTTGACGGCACCACGACTGGACCGGTCCCCGTCGAGGTGCACCTCGAAGTGCAGGTGCGGGCCGGACGAGTTTCCGCTGCTCCCGACCTCACCGATCACCTCACCGGCCTTGACCAGTTGGCCGGGGACAACCCGAGGCTTGACGATCATGTGGCAGTACCGGGTCACGTAGCCGCCGGCGTGCAGCACGTCGACGAACCAGCCACACCCACCCTTGCCCGGATAGCCGTCCACATCGCAGCTCAGTTGGCCGTTGTTGGCAGGGTCGCAGCGGGCGACCAGCACCCGGCCCGTTGCCGCCACGCGGATCAGGGTGCGCTTCGGCGCAGCGATGTCCACCCCGTTGTGCCGGGGGCGACTGGCCGTCCGGAATCCGGAGCCGACGCCCCCCGGAATCGGCGCCGTCCAACCCGAGGCGGCGATCTGGCCGCGGGAGGCGGCATTGCAGATGCTGCGCTGAGCCACCTGCACCGTGCGGGCCGCCCCGCCGGCGAGCGCGTCGACGATCTTGCTGGCCAGTTCCTCGTGCTTTGCGTAGGCGTCGGGGAAGGCGCTCACCTGCACCCGCTGGGCGGCCCTGGTCAGCGAGAGCTGCTCCCATCCCGGGATCTTCACCAGCTTCTCGTAGAACTTGCGTGACGAGTAGGACGGATCCTGCAACTGCTCGGGAGACCCCCAGCCCTGGCTGGGACGCTGCTGGAACAGGCCCACCGAGTCGTGGTCGTTGCGGCTGCCCAGGTGGGGGAGGTTACGTAGGCCGGACTCCTGCATGGCGGTCGCGACGGCGATCACCCACCCGCGGGGCGGGACCTTCATGTCCGAGCCGACCTTGATGATGACCGCGGCGTTGCGGATCTGGCTCTCCCCGTACTGTGCGAAGCGAGGCATCTTGCCGGAGACCTTGACCTGGTGGGACGAGCCGCAGGCGGACTGGGCCTCTGGGGAGAGATCGTCGCTGCCGCCGCTCAGTTCGGTGAGGAAGAACGCCGCGGTCCCTCCGGTGCAACAGAGCAGCGCGAGCGTGGCGGTCAGTGCTACGGCCAGCGCGCCGAGCCGCAGCTTGCGCCGCGGGTTGTTGCTGTCTCCCGTTTGCTCGCTCATGTCCGCTCCCAGTCCACGGCGTCGACCAGCCACTGCCCGTCGGGGGCCACCAGTTCCAGGCGTAGCCGCCCGGTGTCGAGCGGAACCAACACCTCGACGAAGCGTTCCGTCCGCGGGCGGAGGCTCGCTTCGCCGGTCGTTCGTTCCGCCGGAACACCCGCCGGATCGGCGCCCGAGAGCTTTTCGGTGAGCTCCGGGGTGGAGAGCGGGCGCAGGGCCTCGTGCCACTCGTCCGCGCTGTTCCCGCGGCCACCGAGCCACGCGGCGACGAACCGGTCCGCGATCTGCTCGGGGGTCGGTGCGCCGGGGCTGGTCACCGGCGTCGGGGGCGCGGTGCCGCCGAGTACGCCGTCGTCACCATAGGTCGGGTCGACGGTGGTGATCGGCTGCCGGGGCCGATTGCTCAGCCCCGCCGCCGGGTCTCCCGGACCGGACACCAGCCGGGCGGCACCGATGACGCCGAAGACCAGAACCCCGATGGCCAGTGCGATGCCCAAGCGGGACCGCAACACCCGAGTGAAGAGGAACTCCACCGCTCGTCGCATGGCCCTCACCGCGCTTCGGTGCGGATCCGCGGTGCGGAAGGCCGGGGCGTGGCCGGCTCGGCGGTGCCAGGCCGGTAGATGACGAAGGACGGGTTCTCCGCCGGGACGTCCGGCTCGGTCCAGTTCGAAGGCTGACGGCGTCGTGGTCGGGGCGCGGCGGGCCGCGCGGGGCTGCGCCGTTCCGGCACGGTGGCCTCGTCGGGACGTTCGCGTCCGTCGGGTCGCTGCCGCTCCGCGGCGTTCGCGTTGCCGACGGCGGCGTGGCTCGGGTCCTCGTGCCGGGCCTCGGGCCGCAGAGTCGTCCGCTCGACCGTCGCGCCGCGCTTCCGGGCCAGGGCCGGCTCGTTCGTGCCACCAGGCTCGGCCACGTCGAGCCTCGCAGCGGTGCGCATGTCCCGGAAGAACCGGCGGTGCCACGATCCCGCAGAGCTGACGGCCTCGCTGCTGTCCTTGCCGCCGAGCTGGGTGATCCGCCGGTACGGCCGCAGCAGCAGCCAGCCGACCACCCCGCAGAGCCAGACGAGCACCACCTGGAGCCAGCCCGCCAGGGTCGCCGTGCTCATGATCAGATCCACGGCGAAGAGGTAGATGGCGGCCCCGGTGCCGAAGATGGCGATGTTGAACACGGCGGCGACGACGGCGTTGGCCAGCCGGCGCAGCCCGGCGCTCGCCGGGCGCATCAGCCCAATCGTGCCGAGGATCGGCGCCGCGATCACCGCCCACCGGAAGATGAGGAAGCCCAACAGCACCAGCAGCGACGCGGTGAGGTCGAACATCGCGAAGAGCAGCGCGGCGAGCACGGCGATGAAGCCCGAGCCGACCCGGTCCATGTCCCGAAGGCCCTGGAGGTACTCGTACGCCTCCCGATCCTCGTTCTTGATCTGCTCCGCGACCCGGGCCCACTGCTGCTGCTTGGCGGAGATGGTCGTGTCCCGGGTCGCCGGATTGGCCCGGATCTTCTCCGTCTCCTCCCAGGACAACGACTTGGCGTCGTAGAGCGCCGGTCCATACTTCTTGGCGGTCTCGCTGTCTGCCGATCCGAGCACCCCGCGCAGCCAGTTGCGGTAGAGCATGGACTCGGTCGCGGTGTCACTGGCCCGCACGGCAGGAGGGCGCTTGTCGATGCAGGCATCCGGGTTGGGCAGGGCGCACTTTTCAGGCGGGGTGTCCCGGGTCGCTGGCCCGACGGCGTCGTGGACCACGCCGAGGGTGGTGACGAGCGTGCCGTCGGCGATGTTCGCGGACTTCACGGGCCACGCGGCGAGGGCGGTCACCGCCACCATCACCAGCAGGGCCCAGCCGGCGGTGGTCATGGCGTTGCTCATGTCGGACTGGCGGGACCGCCAGAGCAGGTAGAGCCCCACCACGCAGAGCGTGATGATGCCGAAGACGCTGAACACCTTCTGGTAGACGGCCTTGGTGGCCTGCTCCACCAGGGGGTCGGCCCAGGCCCACATCGACCGGGGATCCCAGGCCCGCTCCCGCAGCGCGTTCGAGCCGCCGATGATCGCGGTGGCGATCATGAACTCGCCGTTCGCCACCGTGGTGGTGAACTTGTAGTCCGGATGGATCACCGCGGAGGCGCAACCACCGGGCAGGTCGTAGGTCGGGAAGCTGTAACCGGCGTATCCGTAGTCGCTGTAGAGGCCCTTGGGGCCGGGCAGCTTGGCGGAGTCGGGGCGGGAGGCGAACCAGCCGGCGAGGCCCGAGTCGGGTGCGGAGGGCACCGGGGCGTTGCGGCACTCCACCTGGTCCTTGCTGACCGCGCCCAGCTTGTCGACGCAGGTGCGGAAGTCCGCCTGCCATTCCTGGGTGCTGCACAGGTCAGCCTTGGCCTGCGCGGTCGGCAGGGCGGCGTACGCCGCGTCGCCGCCCACGACCGGCCAGGAGACCGTGGCGCCGGCGAGTACGCCGAGCGCGAGCAGGAACGCTGCTATTCGGGCCCGGCCCCTCGCCATGTCACGCCTCCAGGTCCGCGATGGTCGGCAGTTGGCCCGCTGCCGCGGCGACCGCGGCGGGGGTGGTGTCCAGGTGGTCCAGCAGCCCGTCGACGTACGACACGTCCACCCGGACCTTCTGCACCCGCCCGTCGACGTCGCGCATGACGAACTCGCGGAAGCCGAGCCGGGTGGCGGAGGTGGCGTCCGCTGTGGAGAGGGAGGCCAGTGTCGCCTCGTACCCGTCGTTGACGGGGACGCGGAGCAGCCGCAGCGCCTCGGAGGCGATCTCGGTGTCCTCGGCGATGCGGCCGACGAACACGGTGGAGACGAGGTTCTGCACGTCGAGGCCGAGGATGTCGCGCGGGTTCTGCGAGGCCACCAGCGCGGCGAGGTTCCATTTGCGGGAGTCGCGGGCGAGGCGCACGAGGAACGACCGGCCGGAGCGCCAGCCCTCCATGAAGTGCGCCTCGTCCAGGCCGACCAGCTTCCTGGAGGACATCGACCCGCCGTAGCAGCGCCGCACCGCGAGCCGGTGGGCGGTGTGCAGCATGGGCAGCGCGAGCGCCTCCTCGGCCGACCAGTACTCGCGTTCGATCTTGAGGTCGGGCAGTCGCAGCCCGGCCATGGTGATCACGGTCAGTGCCGCGTCGGCGCCGAGCAGCCCCTCCGGCGGGCGGCCGAAGAAGAGCATGGCCAGCGGCATCTCGGCGGTGTCGAGCAGCAGGTTCGCCAGTTCCTTGCCGGCGTCGTCGTCGAGTTGACCGAGGCAGGCGACCACGTCGTCCAGGGTGGACGTCTCCTCGGCCGGCACCTGCCGGACCGCGTGCCGGAACAGGGTGGCGGTGGACGCCTCCCGGGCCACCTGCGGCGGCACCAGCATCATGCAGATGTCCTGCACCAGCATGCGCCGCTCGGCGCGGGCGTTGGAGACCGCGATCTCGAACTCCCGGTCGCCGGCCGCACCGGCGCTGAACTCGCTGCGCAGCGGCGTCGGGATGAGCGCGTACGGCGCCAGCGTCCCCTGCTCGGACCCGGTGAGGTTGAGCACCCGCGAGTATGGTCGCAGCTCCGGCATGCTGCACAGCCGGGCCAGCGGGCCGGACGGGTCGAGCAGGGTCACCTGCACCCCGCGCCGGGCGGCCAGGTAGCCCAGCGCGCCGAGCAGGGTCGACTTGCCGCCGCCGGGCTCGGCGACGAAGACCGCGAGCCCGGAGCGTTCCCGCACCTCCATCGGGAAGTGCAGGTCGAGGAAGACCGGCCGGCGGCAGGTGCCGGCGGTACGCCCGATCAGGTCGCCCCGCCGGTCGCCGACGGTGGACGCGGCCTGTGGGAGCGCGGCGGCGAGCAGGTTGACCGGCATCCGCCGGACGTAGCCGGTGTTGGCGATCGGCTCGCCGGGGATGAACTCGCGGGCCAGCCAGTCCTGGTTCTTCGGGTGCTGCAACGACACGCGCAGTTCCCGGGAGTAGAGCTGGATCAGCCGGCGGGCCCGCTCCAGGCACTCCTCGCGGGTGCGGCCGCCGACGGCGATGCGGTGCCAGCCGTGGGCCCGGGCGGAGTCGACCGGCAGGCCGGTGGTCATCTCGTCGCCGATGACCAGCGCCCGCTTGGCCAGCCGCTCCAGCTCGGGCGGGGCGTCGATGCCGTGCTCGGCGTAGTCGAGCTGCTGGGAGCGGATCATCCGCAGCCGGTGTTCGAGGTTGCGGAAGGAGTCACCGGAGCCGAGGATGTCGACCCGGGTGGAGATCTCCATCGGCCAGGGCAGCCGCTCGTGGAAGTGCAGCCAGGGCTCGTGCCGCTCGGGGATCTCCAGCGGCTCCATCCGGCCGACGGCGAGCACGGCCACGTGCCGCTCCTCGCCGGTCATCCGGTTGACCAGCTTGACCGTCGACCCGTACGGGGTGCGGTACCGCTCCACCTGCTCGGTGAGGGCGAGCAGGTCGCCGCGTTCCCACCGGCCGTTGGTGACGGGGGAGAGGGCGCCGGGCGGGGCCATGCAGAGCGCCACCGAGCGGTAGAGCAGCCACTCCAGCTCCTGGGCCGTGACCCGCCGGCCGCGCATGCCGAACGCCCCCAGCACCTCGTCGAACTGCTCGACGGTGCGGCCGAGCTTGCGGCGTTCGCCCTCGGCGACGCCGCGGCCGAAGGTGCGCAGGAGCCGTTCGGTGAGCGAGTCGCCGAGGGAGCGTCGGGCGAAGGTCACCCCGAGGTACGTCTGCCCCTCGGCGTGGTTGACGGACAGCAGGTGCCGCTGGGCGGCCACCAGGTGGTCGCCCCAGCCGGTGGTGCCCGGCACGTCCGGCAGCGGGGACGCGGTGTGCGCGTCGATGGTGCGGGCCCACTCGTCGGCCGGGAACGGGCGGGTGGTGCGGCGCAGGTGCAACCGGAAGCCGGCGAGGCCGGCGTACTGCTCCGAGATCGCGGCGAGCAGGGCCTCCCGCTCGGCGTCGGGCCGGAACGCCCAGCGCACCTCGGGCAGCCAGTACCACGCCGTGACGGTGTTGGGGGTGAAGGTCAGGTGGCCGGCGATCTCGGTGATGGCCAGCTCGACCGACGGGTCACGGTCCCCGAACTTGATCTTCGGCGGCTTCACCTGCCGCGCGGGGCGGGCGGGCTTCGCGGGCTTGGCCGGCTTGGCGGGTTTGCCGGCCCGCTCCCGCCGTTCGGCCGTCCGCTGCCGGGGTGCCGTCACCTCGCGGCCGGCCGGGGGCTGCGCCGGCTCCGCCGCCGGGCGTGCCGGTCGGTCCGGCTCCCAGCCCCGGGGCGCTGCCTCGGCGTTGCGCTGCGGGGACGAGACGGAACCGCGCTGCGGGGACGGCGTGGCACCGCGCTGCGGGGCGTGCGCGTCCTCCCGCCGTGCCGACGGCTCGGTGTCCCGCTGCGGGGACCGCTCGGGTTCCCGGCGTGCGGGCGGCTCGGCGTCCTGCCAGCCGTACGTCTCGTCGTCGGGGTCGGTGGGCGGCGCGACCACGACCGGGGGCGGCGGCAGGTCGGGCGCGGGCGCCGGTCGCGCCGCCGGCAGCCGCTCGACGTGCTGCTGGGGGACCCGGGGCCGGCCGTGCGGCGTGGGGGCGGCGGGGGGCCGTTCGGCGGGGGCCGGCGGGATCTCGGCCCGTGCGGGCGGGGCCGCGACGGCCGGCGGCTGGTGCGGGATCGGGGGGTGCTCGCGGGCCGTGGGTCGGGGCGGCGCGGGCAGCGCGGGCCGGGGCACCGGGTGGGCGCCGCCGAAGAGGTCGAGGAACGGCGAGTCGATGTCGGCGCTGTCGGCGACCATCGGCGGGCTCGGCTCGGGGCCGGCCGGCACGGGGCGCCCGGGCGTGGGTCGGGGTGCCTGGAAGACGCCGACGCGGCCGTGGCCGGGGGTGGTGGCCAGGGCGGGGTCGAGGGCGACCTCGTCCAGATCCTCGTCCGGAGGGTAGTCGAACGAGCGCGCACGGTTACCGTGCGTGGCCGCGTGACGTCCTGCCGGGGAACCCGGCGTGGAAGAGCGACTCATGCCACCGCCTCATCCGCGTGCTGCTTCGGCCCGATCGGCGTACGCCCGGTCATGCCAGTTCCTCCCGGATCCTGATCCGGCTCGCCACCAGGCGCGGATCGCGCTGCTCGGCGGCCGACTCCCGGGTGCGCCGCCAGTCGGTCAGCGCGGTGCGGATCACCATGCGCGCGGGCCGGTCGGGGTCGACGTACCGGAAGATGAACGAGGTGCTCACGATGGCGAGCGCGATCTCCCAGGCGGGAAAGAGCTCGACCTGCAACGTGAACAGCCAGTGGATGAACATGTAGAGGGGTACGAGCAGCATGAACACGCCGTACTGGGCGTACGGCAGGTGGACGGGCAGGGTGTAGCCGGGCGGCCCGAGGTAGACCAGGCGGGCCCGGTAGATGTCGTCGTCGGTGCGCAGCCGCATCTGCCCGCGCCTATTCGAAGATCAGGTCGATCAGGTAATCACCGACGAAGAAGAGTGTGGCCGCTCCGGCGATGAAGGCCAGCCCGACGATCGCGATGGCGGAGCTGGTCAGGACCTTGGAGATCTCGCCGCGGCTGGCCCGGCCGATGAAGATGACGCCGAGCACGGCCAGCAGGATCGGCGCGATCTTGCTGGCGAAGAACGTGACGACGCTGTTGGTGTCGATGCCCTTGGGTGCCGGCTCGGCGAGTGGAGTCGACGCCAGGGTGTGGAGCGCGTGGGTGACGCCGGACGACGTCGCCTCCATGAGCTCGATGGCGATCACTGGAACCTCCCCATGTTGCGGCCGGCAAAGCCGCGGCGGTGCGGTAGGCGAGCTTGGCGGGATGGTGCTCACTCTGCGCAGTGTCGGCGACCCTGCGTTCGTCACCCACCACGCGGAGTAGTGAGCTTTGGGGGGATTTTTCCCGCTTCGGCCCTCCCTCCAGGCTTCGCCGTCTCGCTGCTGGGCAATTCCAAAGGGTACGGGCCGCCCCCCTTTGCGACAAGCCGCGAAGAGTCGGCCCGGAACGACCCGGACGACCGATCGTACACTCGTTCTAATTGCCATGTCAGGGGTGTCGCCGGCGGGGCGCACCGGGCTGCCGGAGCCCACCGCCACGACCGGTACCGTGCAGTCGTGACCGATCTGGTACGGACTCGGACCCCGGTGGTGATGGGCGTCCTCAACGTCACGCCCGACTCCTTCTCGGACGGCGGCCGATACGCCGATCTCGACGCCGCCGTCGCACACGGGGTGCGACTGAAGGAGGAGGGCGCGCACCTGGTCGACGTCGGCGGCGAGTCCACCCGTCCGGGGGCCGACCGGGTGGACGCCGCCACCGAGGCAGCCCGGGTGCTGCCGGTGGTCCGGGAGCTCGCCGCCACCGGCGTCGCGGTCAGCATCGACACCAGCCGGGCCCGGGTGGCCGAGGCCGCCCTCGCGGCCGGGGCGGCGGTGGTCAACGACGTGTCCGGCGGGCTGGCCGACCCGGACATGGCCCGGGTGGTCCGCGACGCCGGCTGCCCCTGGGTGCTCATGCACTGGCGCGGGCACTCGCGCGGCATGAGCGCGCTGGCCCACTACACCGACGTGGTGACCGACGTGCGGGCCGAGCTGGCCGAGCGGGTCGACGCGGCCCTGGCCGCCGGGGTGACCGCCGACCGCATCGTCATCGACCCCGGGCTCGGCTTCGCCAAGACCGCCGAGCACAACTGGCAGCTCACCGCCCGCCTGCCCGAGCTGCTGGAGCTCGGGCTCCCGCTGCTGTTCGGGGCGAGCCGCAAGTCGTACCTGGGCCGGCTGCTCGCCGCCGCCGACGGCACCCCCCGGCCGACCGCCGGCCGGGAGACCGCCACCGCCGCGACCAGCCTGCTCGCGGTCGCGGCCGGGGCCTGGGGGGTACGCGTGCACGACGTGCTCGGCACCGTCGACGCCCTGGCGGTCTGGCGGGCCAGCGGCAGTCCGCGCCTCGCGCCCGCCCGCGAGGGTGGGCGGGCGGCCGGCAGGGGCCCGAGGGCGACGGCAGGAGTCGGAAGTCCGACGGAGGGGGAACGGTGACCGACCGGATCACGCTGACGGGCCTGCGGGCGCACGGCCGGCACGGCGTCTACGACTTCGAGCGGGAGCGGGGGCAGGAGTTCGTCGTCGACGCCGTCCTCGAACTCGACCTCGCGCCCGCCGCCCGTTCCGACGAGGTGACCGACACGGTGCACTACGGGGAACTGGCCGACCGGCTGGTCGCGGTGCTGACCGGCGAGCCGGTGAACCTGATCGAGACGCTCGCCGACCGGCTGCTCGCGATCTGCCTGGCCGATGACCGGGTGACGCGCGCGACGGTCACCGTGCACAAGCCGGAGGCGCCCGTGCCGCACGCCTTCACCGACGTCGCCGTCACCATGACCAGGACGCGGACCGACCCCCCACCGGCCGCACCGGACGGGGGTGCGGCGTGACCCGCGCCCTGCTCTCCCTCGGCAGCAACCTCGGCGACCGGGCGGCCCACCTGCGCTCGGCGGTCGACTGCCTCGGCGAGGCGGTGCTGCTGGTCTCGGGCGTCTACGAGACCCCGCCGTGGGGCGACGCGGACCAGCCCGCGTACCTCAACGCGGTGGTGCTGGTCGAGGACCCGGCGGCGGCCCCCCGGGACTGGCTGGCGCGGGCCCGGGCAGCCGAGCGGCGGGCCGGCCGCGAGCGCGACCCGGCGCGCCGCTTCGGCCCCCGCACCCTCGACGTCGACGTCGTCGCCGTCTGGGACGACGCCGGCGAGCCGGTGGTCAGCGACGACCCGGAGCTGACCCTCCCGCACCCCCGGGCCCACCTGCGGGCGTTCGTGCTCCGGCCGTGGATCGACATCCAGCCGTACGGGCGGCTGCCCGGGCACGGCTGGCTGACCGACCTGCTCAACGCCGAACCGGTGGCCGGCGACGCCCTGGAACTGAGCCCCCGACCGGATCTGGCGTTAGAGTCGTCGGCATGAGCCAGTGGAGCCGGCCGGCATGACCCAGGCGCAGTCCCGACCGCCGGGCGGGTCGGATCCCGACCGCTCCAGGATGGGCCCCACCCGGATCTCCACCCTGGTCGTCGCCGGCCTGGCCGCCGCGGCGGTGGCCTGGCTGCTGATCAGCACCCTCTACGGCGGCTTCCCGCGGCTGCCCTGGCTGCCGGTGGTCACGCTGGCCGCGTTGGCGGTGCTGGAGGCGTACGCGGCGGTCAACACCCGCAGCCGGATCGAGCGCCGGCCGGGGCGCGACCCGGTCAATCCGCTGCTGGTGGCCCGGTTCGTGGTGCTGGCGAAGGCGTCCGCCCTGGCCGGGGCGATCTTCGCCGGCTGGTGCGCCGGGCTGACCGGGTGGCTCTTCGTCGAGCCCACCCGGGCCGCCGCAGAGGACCGCCCGGCCGCCGGTGCCGGCCTGCTCGCGGCACTCGCCCTGGTGGCCGCCGCGCTGTGGCTGGAGCGGTCCTGCCGGGTGCCGGAGCGGCCCGAGGACGAGCGTGACGCCGACCGGCGGGAGGGCGGCCCGGGTCAGCGCTGAACACGGGGGGTTACGCCCGGAGCGGCGCGCAGGTACCGTGCCTGGCGACCGGAGAGCAACGGCCGCCCCGGTCCGCCCGGGTCGGACCCTGCGGCCGTGACCTGGGGAGGGCACGCGTCATGGGGCACGAGGATCCGGGCCGGCACAACCCCGTGGAGCCCTCGTCGGGCGTGCCCGCGTCGGTGCTGGAGAACGTCTTCGACGACCCGGCCCACGGCGAGCCGGGCCGCGACCGGGTCGCCGTGCACGTCGTCTGGGAACTGCTGCTGGCCGCGGCCCTCGCCGTACTGACCTGGCTGCTGTGGCAGGCCGAGCCGGCCGCGCTGCGTGACGACGGGCTGCGGTCCCTGCTGGTCGACGTGGTGGCGCTGGGGCTGCTCGTGCTGGCGGCCGGGCTGACCCTGCGGACCTCGGCCGTGAACCTGGCGGTCGGCCCGGTGGCGGTCGCCGCCGCCCTGCACGTCGCCGAGCAGGGCGACCGCGGGGTCGAGGTCGCGCTGGGCCACGCCGTGGCGGTGGCCGCCGTCGGCGGGCTGGCCGTGGGGCTCGCCGTGGTGCTGCTGCACGTGCCCGGCTGGGCGGCGAGCCTGGCCGGCGCGGCCGGCGTGGTGGTCTACATCCAGCAGCGCCCCGCGCCGGTGCTGGTGCAGGGCGGGTACGACCCCCGGGACACCGCGTTCTACCTCTTCGCCGGCTTCGCCGCCGTGGCCGTCCTCGGCGGACTGTTCGGGGCCATCCGCCCGGTGCGCCGCCTGATCGGCCGGTTCCGCCCGGTGGCCGATCCGGCCCGCCGCCGGGGCGGGGTGGCGGCCACCATCGTCGTGTTCGCCTTCGTCCTCTCCACGGTGTTCGCCGCGCTCGCCGGCATCCTGTTCGCCAGCAACGGCGACGGGCCCGTCGTCCCCACCGAGGGGCTGGGCTGGACGACGCTCGCCGTCGGCATCGCGCTGCTCGGCGGCACGAGCGCGTACGGCCGGCGGGGCGCGATCTTCGGCACGCTGCTCGCCGTCAGCCTCGTCGTGGTCCTGCGGGCCTGGCTGGACGCCGAGGGCTGGATCGTGAGCC
The DNA here is from genome assembly GCF_000876225.1 of Micromonospora haikouensis. Lineage (NCBI taxonomy): Bacteria > Bacillati > Actinomycetota > Actinomycetes > Micromonosporales > Micromonosporaceae > Micromonospora > Micromonospora haikouensis. The sequence goes on from NZ_JXSX01000002.1 coordinate 140,576, forward strand.
GGTGGGCGGTCGGCGGGGTGGCCCTCGGCGTCGGGCTGGTGGTCACCCGGCTGGTCGAGACGTACGGGCGGCCCCGGACGGCGGGCGCGGAACCGGAGCCGGTCCCCCGGGGCGACGGCACGATCAGCTCCGGCTGGTCGGTGCCCCGGCCGGCGCCGGTGGGCGACTGGCCCCCGGCCCTGCCCACCCGCACCGACGACACCCCGACCGACCCCTGGGACGCGTCGCGCTGGGACGACCGCCCGCCGCGCTGGGACGCTGGCGACCGCTGACCTGCACGAGTCGGGGGCGGCGGCGCGCCGCCGGTGATCTCGCCGGTTAGGCTCGGCGGCATGACCGAGACACCTTCCACCGGCACCGGCGGGCACACGTTCGACGAGTTGGACGCGCTCTCCACGGACGAGCTGCGGGAGCGGGCGTTCGCGACGGCCCGGGAGCGGCGCGACGTCGGGTTCTTCTGGTCGGTGCTGCGCCACCTGCCGAACGCCGACGAGGCCGCCGCGCTGGACGGCGCGCCGAACTCCGTCGGCCCGACCATCGACGAGGCGGCGGCGCTGTGGCGGGAGCTCACCGGGCACGGCTACGAGGAGTCCGCGCCGCTGCTGCGGGCCAAGTTCATCGACTACCTGATGAAGCACTGACCGGAGCGCGGTCACCGTGGTCCGCAGGTTTGCCCGCCGGGGCGCGCCGGGAACTGGTCGCCTCATGGCCGCCATCAACCGCTCGGGTGTCACCAGCCGGTCGGGCCCCGTCAGCCGGTACGGGACCGCGGCCGGCACCGGCACCCTCGCGGTGCTGCTGCTCGTCGCGGTCTGCGGCAGCCCGCTGTACGTCGGCTGGGCCGAGGACCACACCGACCCCGAGTCTGCCGGCGGCTGGTTCCTGCGGCTGCTGGCCTGGCCGGCGTGGCGGTTCGGCTCCGGCGACTCGGGGCAGGGCGTGCTCGCCACCGACCTGCGCGCCATCCTGCTGGTGGTGCTGGCGGCGGCCCTGCTCTACCTGCTGCCCGCGTCCCAGGTGGCCCGGGTGCAGGGGTCGGTGAGCCAGTTCTTCTCCGGCTGGGGCGCGTACGTGCTGGCCGCCGGCCTGGCCGCGCTGCTGAGCACGCTGCTCGGGCCGGCCCCGTCGCTGCTCGCCGCGCTGCAGGCCGCCGGCACCGGGGCCGGGTACGGCTTCCTCTCCGGCTGGATCATCGGCACGGCGAGCCTCGGCGGCCGGGCCTGACCGCCGCTGCGCAGCCCCGCCGCCCCGCCTGACTCAGGCCGTCTCCCGGCCGGCGCCCAGCGCGCGTTCCCGGGTGAGCACGCCGGCCGGCCCGCCGTCGGCGGTCACCAGCACCCGGTCCGCGCCGGAGGTCAGCATCACCGCGAGCGCGTCGTACGCCGAGGTGCCCAGCGCGACCTGCGGCAGCCCTGCCGGGTCGGCGGGGGCCGGCTCCAGCGCCTCCCGGGTGACCGGGGTGACCGCCAGCGCCCGGATGCCCCGGTCCGCGCCGACGAAGTCCCGGACGAACTCGGAGGCGGGCGCGGCGAGCAGGGCCGCCGGGGTGTCGTACTGCTCCAGCCGGCCGCCCTGGGAGAGCACGGCGATCCGGTCGCCGAGCCGGACGGCCTCGTCGAGGTCGTGGGTGACCAGCACGATGGTCTTGCGCACCTCGGCCTGGAGGCGCAGGAACTCCTCCTGCAGCCGGGTCCGCACGATCGGGTCGACCGCCGAGAACGGCTCGTCCATCAGCAGCACCACCGGGTCGGCGGCGAGCGCGCGGGCCACCCCGACCCGCTGCCGCTGCCCGCCGGAGAGCTCGTGCGGGTAGCGCCGGCCGAACCGGCCCGGGTCGAGCCCCACCAGCTCCAGCAGTTCCTCGCTGCGGCGGCGGATCCGGTCCCGGGGCCAGCCGAGCAGCCGGGGGACGGTGCCGACGTTGGCCACGACCGTCTGGTGGGGGAACAGGCCCACGTTCTGGATGACGTACCCGATGCGGCGGCGCAGCGCGACCGGGTCGACGCGGGTCACGTCCTCGTCGCCGAGCAGGATCCGGCCGGCGGTCGGCTCGATCAGCCGGTTGATCATGCGTAGCACGGTCGACTTGCCGCAGCCGGACGGCCCGATCAGCACCACCAGCTCGCCGGCCGGCACCCGCAGGCTCAGCTCGCGGACCGCCTCGGTGCCGTCCGGGTACCGCTTGCCGATGCCCTCCAGCGCGATGGCCGCCGTGGGGGTTCCGGCCGCCTCGGGTCCGGCGGGGGTCCGGGTGTTCGGGGTAACGTCCACGCATGTCCTTCCGCCTGAGCTACCGGGCCGACCCGGGTAACCCGTGGTTCTCCTGGCAGTACGTGCGGGACAACTCTGACACGATCGTCGCCGCGCTGCGCGACCACGCCTCCCTGACCGCCCGGGCCGTGCTGATCGCCGCCCTGGTGGCCCTGCCGCTCGCGGTGGCGGCCCACTGGTTCCGCCCCCTCGCCGGCCCGATCCTCGCGTTCACCGGGGTGCTCTACACGATCCCGTCGCTGGCCCTGTTCGCGTTCCTCGCGCCCTACCTCGGGATCGGGGCGGTGACGGTGCTCAGCGTGGTGGTGCTGTACGCGCTGCTGGTCATCGTCCGCAACGCCGTCGCCGGGCTGAGCCAGGTGCCGCCCGAGGTCCGCGAGGCGGCGGAGGGGATGGGGTACGGCCGGTGGGGCCGGCTGCTGCGGATCGAGCTGCCGCTGGCGCTGCCCGGCATCCTCACCGGCCTGCGGCTGGCCACCGTGTCGACCGTGGCGCTGGTGACCGTCGGCGTGGTGGTCGGCCGGGGCGGGCTGGGCCAGCTCATCTTCGCCGGCTTCCAGAACAACTTCTACAAGGCCGAGATCATGACCGGCACGCTGCTCTGCGTCCTGCTCGCCCTCGTGCTGGACCTGGTCCTCGCCGGGCTCGGCCGGGCGGTCACCCCCTGGCTGCGCGGGCGGGCCCGGTGAGCAACCCGGTCGGCCAGGCGGTGCTCTGGCTCAACGACCCGCTGAACTGGACCAACCCGGGCGGCATCCTCGACCGGCTCGGCGAACACCTCGGCATGTCGGCCGCGGCCGTGCTGCTCGGCTGCCTGGTGGCCTGGCCGGTCGGGCTGTGGCTCGGGCACACCGGTCGGGGCGGCGGGCTGGTCGTGCTGGTGTCCAACGTCACCTTGGCGATCCCCACCCTGGCCCTGCTGACCATCCTGCCGCTGACCTTCCTCGGGTTCGGCCGGCCCGCCGTGGTGGTCGCGCTGGCCGTGTTCGCGGTGCCGCCGCTGCTGGCCAACGCGTACACGGGGGTGCGGCAGACCGACCCGGAGGCCCGGGACGCGGCGCGCGGGATGGGGCTGTCGGGCGGGCAGGTGCTGCGCCGGGTGGAGCTGCCGCTGGCGGTGCCGTACCTGGCCGCCGGGTTCCGTACGGCGGCGGTGCAGGTGGTGGCGACGGCCGCGCTGGCCTCGTTCGTCAACGGCGGCGGGCTGGGCCAGATCATCCGGGCCGGCTTCGGCCTGGACATCGCCGCCGGTGGCGGGCAGATCATCGCGGGCGGTCTGCTGGTGGCGGGGCTGGCGATGCTGGTCGAGCTGGTGTTGGCCCTGGTCGAGCGGCTGGTCACCCCGCGCCCGCTGCGCCCGGCGCGGCGGCGGGCCAACCGCCGGGCCGCCGACGCCGTCGCCGGGAGCTGACGGCCCGGGTCACGCTCGGGTGACGATCCGGTGACGAACCTCGCCTCGGGTTGTCGGTCCCGGCGGGCAGGATGTTGGGTGGAAGATCGCGGGCGACGACAGGAGATCGTCCGTCGGACACGCGGCCGGCCCGGAGGGTCGCGCCGGGACACGGAAGGCGGGCTTGATGCGCGCACGTACACGGCTGGCCATCGGCGCGGTCGGCGCCCTCGCGGCGGCCGGTTTCCTCACCGGCTGCGGCGACGCCGGCTCCTCCGGCACCGAGGCCCCGCAGCAGGGGGCGTCGGGGGCGGGGTGCGCCCCGGTGGCCGGTGACCAGCTCGTCGTCCTCGCCGACGACAAGAAGCTCCAGAACACCGACAACGTCATCCCGGCGGTCAACGCCAAGGCGGCCACCCCGGAGCTGCTCGCGGCGCTGGACAAGGTCTCGGCCGCGCTGGACACGCCGAAGCTGATCGCGCTCAACAAGGCCGTCGACGTCGACCGCAAGACCAGCAAGGTCGCCGCCGAGGAGTTCGTCACGGCCAACAACGTCACCCAGGGCATCGCCAAGGGGTCGGGCGGCACGATCGTCGTCGGCGCCGGCAACTTCACCGAGAGCCAGACCATCGCCGAGCTGTACCGCATCGCGCTCACCGCCGCCGGCTACCAGGTCAAGGTGCAGCAGATCGGCAACCGGGAGCTCTACGAGCCGGCCCTGGAGAAGGGCGAGATCCAGGTCGTCCCCGAGTACGCGGCGACCATGGCCGAGTTCCTCAACACGAAGGCCAACGGCAAGGACGCCCAGCCGGTCTCCTCGCCGGAGCTGGACAAGACCGTCGCCGCCCTCAAGGCCGCCGGCGAGAAGGCCGGCATCGCCTTCGGCACGCCGTCCGCCGCCCAGGACCAGAACGCGTTCGCCGTCACCAAGGCGTTCGCCGACAAGTACGGGGTGAGCACGCTGTCCGAGCTGGCGGCGAAGTGCTCCGGCAGCGCGACCGTGCTGGCCGGCCCGCCGGAGTGCCCGCAGCGCCCGAAGTGCCAGGCGGGCCTGGTGGAGGTCTACGACTTCAAGGCCGGCTCGTTCAGCTCGCTGGACGCGGGCGGTCCGCAGACCAAGAACGCCCTGAAGACGGGGAGCGCCAGCGTCGGCCTCGTCTTCTCGTCCGACGGGGCGCTCGCGGCCAGCTGACCCGCCCACCGGTCGCCGGTGTCCCCACCGGGCCCCGGCGACCGGTGCTGGCAGGGCGTTCCCAGTAGGCGGAACTCTCGGTAGGCTGCACATCCATGCCCGCCCCGGTTGCCGCCACCGACAGGCGTGATCCCCGACTGCTGTCCGTGCTGTTCTGGATCGGCGTGGCGCTGGCCCCCGTCGCGGCGCTGATCCTGCTGGTCGCCGACGGCAACGGCCCGCTGCGGTTCGCCGCCGTGCTGGCGATCGTCGCCGTGGTGCTGATCGGCCTGTCGATCGCGCTGCGCGCCGACGGCGACGGCGGGCACGGCGAGGCCGAGGAGCTGCGGGACGAGATCGACCAGCTGGGCCGGGAGCTGCGCGGCGAGATCGCGGCCGCCGCCCAGCGCGGCAACCAGGCGCTCGATGCGTCCCAGCGGGCCCAGGAACAGGTCGGCGCGCTGCGTCGCCGGCTGGACGCCGCGGCGGCCGGGATCGCCGCCGACCCCGAGCCGCCGGCTGTGCAGTGGGCGGGCACGCAGCCGGCGGGTGCGGGCCGGGCCCGGGTCGCGCCCGCCGAGACGTACGCCGACGCCGGCCCGCCCGGCGACGCCGAGGCGGCCCCGGCGGGCCTGTTCCGTGCGCCCGCCCTCCCGGACGACGCGTCCCCCGGCCACCGCCCCCGGCCGACCCCACGCCACGGCGCGGACGGCCCGCCCCGACCGGGTGTCTACGGCGGCGACCGTCCGGCCCAGCCGGGCGTCTACGGCGCGTCGGCCCGCCCGGCCGAGCCGGGCATACGGGTGCCGCAGCCGGCCTCCCCCGACCCCGCCCCGGCCCCGCGCCCGGTCGGCATGGTCCGGCACACGGAGACCGTGCACGTCACCACCCGGCACACCGTCGTCGACGGGCCGGACCCGGCAACGGGCGGCTACGGCGGCTACGGCGGCGAGCGCTGGTCACCGGCTCCCGGAGGTTACGGCGACGGGTGGTCCCCGGCTGCGGACGACCGGTGGTCACCGCCTTCCCCGGAGCGGTCGTGGGCCGGCGGCCGACGACCGGCGACCGGCGAACCGGAGGGCCGGTCGTGGGCCGGGCACGCCGACCCGGCCGCCCACGTGCGGGGCGCCGACGCCCACCGGGACCCTGCCCAGGTCGACCCGGAGCCGTTCGACGACCGCGCCTGGGCGCGGCAGCCGCCCTCCCGGGACGAGCCGGCCCACGCCCCCCGCCCCCAGGCTTGGAGCGCGCCCGTGCAGCCGGAGGCGCGGGGCGTCTACGGCGGTGTGCCGGCCGGCGGCGGCGCGGCGGGTCGGTACGAGGTGGACCGCGCCCCCGCGTCCCCGCCCGCGCCCGCCGCCTCGGGCCAGTGGTCCGAGGCGGAGGCCGGCGACCGGTGGGCGGAGGTACGCGACGACGACCGGGGCCGGGAGGTCCGGGTCGGTGAGCGCCGGGCCACGGCGCACGCCGACGCGACCGGCAGCGGATACCGGGTGGAGGACCGCTGGGCGGCGGTCCGGCAGGGCGACCCCCACCCGGAGGGAGGCCCGGTGGACCGCTGGTGGGACGCCGCCGCTGCCGGACCGGGGACCGACCGGTCGGGCGGTTGGCCGGACGCGGACCGCAGCGGCGCGGGCCCGGACGGTCGGCCCGGCCGCGCGGAGCCGGGCAGCGGCACGGACTGGGACCGCGGGACGTGGTCGGAGCCGGCCTCCCCGGCGCTGCCGGCGGGCGGCGTGCCGGTGCCGGCGCAGTGGCGGCCGCCGGCCCCACGCGAGGCACCGTCGGCGGAGCAGTGGGGCGCGGCGGAGCAGTGGGGCGCGGCGGAACCCGAGCCGGCCCGGCCCAGCCGGCACCAGCGCGCCGACGGGCAGCGGTACGGGTATCCGCCCCGCGACGAGACGCCCCGCGCCGGCGCTGCCCGCCCGGCCGACCACTGGCGCTGACCGGCGGCACGGGCCGGTCAGGACCGGGCGACCCGTTACTTGTCGATGTCTCCCACCACGAAGAACATCGAGCCGAGGATCGCGATCAGGTCCGGCACCAGGCACCCCGGCAGCAGGGTGGCCAGCGCCTGCACGTTCGCGTACGACGCGGTGCGCAGCTTCAGCCGCCACGGCGTCTTCTCGCCCCGCGACACCAGGTAGTAGCCGTTGATGCCGAGCGGGTTCTCCGTCCACGCGTACGTGTGCCCCTCGGGGGCCTTCACCACCTTCGGCAGCCGGGTGTTCACCGGCCCGGTGAGCCGGTCCACCCGCTCCAGGCACCGCTCGGCGAGGTCGAGCGAGACGTACACTTGGTCGAGCAGCACCTCGAACCGGGCGTGGCAGTCCCCGGCGGTCTTCGTCACCACCGGCACGTCGAGCTGGTCGTAGGCCAGGTACGGCTCGTCGCGGCGCAGGTCCAGGTCGAGCCCGGAGGCGCGGGCGACGGGCCCGGACGCGCCGAACGCGGCGGCGTCGGCGGCCGACAGCACGCCCACCCCGACGGTGCGGGCCAGGAAGATCTCGTTGCGCCGGATCAGGTTGTCCAGGTCCGGCAGGCGGCGGCGCACCTCGCCGATGGCGGCGCGGGCCCGGCCGGTCCAGCCCGCCGGCACCTCCTCCTTGAGCCCGCCGACCCGGTTGAACATGTAGTGGATCCGGCCGCCGGAGACCTCCTCCATGACCGCCTGGATGGTCTCCCGCTCCCGGAACGCGTAGAAGACCGGGGTGATCGCGCCGATCTCCAGCGGGTAGGACCCGAGGAACATCAGGTGGTTGAGCACCCGGTTCAGCTCGGCCAGGGCCATCCGCAGCCAGGTGGCCCGCTCGGGCACCTCCATGCCCATGAGCCGCTCGACGGCGAGCACCACGCCCAGCTCGTTGGAGAACGCCGACAGCCAGTCGTGCCGGTTGGCGAGCACGATGATCTGCCGGTAGTCGCGCACCTCGAACAGCTTCTCCGCGCCCCGGTGCATGTACCCGACGATCGGTTCGGCGGCGACCACCCGTTCCCCGTCGAGCACCAGCCTGAGCCGCAGCACACCGTGCGTGGAGGGGTGCTGCGGGCCGATGTTGAGCACCATGTCGGTGCCGAGCTGCTCGCCGCCGGCCCCGGTGCCGACGGTCAGCTCGCGCAGGTCACCGGTGTCCGTGGTCATGCCCGTCATCGTGCCATGAGCGCATCGACGGCGACGCCGACCGGCTGGAGCAGCCACCAGTGCCCGCCGAGCCCGGCCGGGTCGGTCAGCTCGGCCACCGCCGACGCGGCGGCGAGCGCCCGCACGTAGCCGGCCGGGTCGGTGCCGGCCAGGCTCAGCGGCGGTCGCCCGCCGTCGGCCCCGAGCGCCCGCAGCGCCTCCCGCTGCGACACCAGGGTGTACGCGCACCCGGCGACCCGCTCACCGGCGGCGGCGACGGAATCCATGGCCACGTGGGCGGTGACGTCGCACGACCCGTCCGGCACCGGCGGCACCTGCCGCCCGCCCCGGTATCCGGTCAGCGTCCCGCCCACCGGCCGCGCCTGACGCAGGTGCCCGTAGTCCACGCCCAGCGCCACTCCCCGCCGCAGGCGCCCCACGACCCCGGCCCAGGCCAGATCCCGCCCCCGCCCCACCTCAACCCGCCCCCCGTACTCGGTGATCAAGAGGTTTGCGTCAGGTTCGGGCCCTTCCGCTGACGCAAACCTCTTGATCACCGGGCCTGGGGTGGGGGTGGGGGTGGGGTGCCAGTGGGTCAGCCAGGTGTGGTCCTCATCGGTCAGTGGGGGGCCTGGGGTTTCCTCGCCCGTGCTCGGGTTCACCAGTTGGTAGCGCCAGCCGGTTTCGGTGGGGACGGCCACGTCGACGGGGACGTTGTCCAGCCATTCGGTGGCCAACAGCAGGCCGGTGATTCCCGTCGGGGTCTCGGTCGTCCAGCCGATGGCCGGAGGCAGGTCCGGCGGGCGGGGGGCCAGTTCCACGGCCGTGAGGCGCAGGCGGCTGCTGAGGGACCCGGCAGCCTCGTCGGCCAGGGTGGCCAGGGCGCGCAGCAGCTCGCCCCGGCCGGCGCCCACGTCCACGATGTCGAACGGCGTGGGGAACCCGAGGGCGGCGTCGAGCCGTGAGACGAGCCGGAACACCGCCGCCGCGAACGCCGGGGAGGCGTGCACGCTCGTGCGGAAGTGACCAGCCGGGCCCGCCCCGGCGACGAAGAAGCCCGTCGGCCCGTACAGGGCGCGGTCCATCGCGTCCCGCCAGCGCAGCGCCGTGGAGTTCATCCCGCGTTCAGGGTCCGTCACCGTGCCGACCCTACGGTCTGCGGGCATGAGACGAATCGCGATCCCCGCGCTGGTGGCCGTACCGCTGCTGCTGGCCGCCTCCGGTGCCGCCGCCGCCCCCGCCCGGGACGACGCGCTGCGCGCGGTGCGGGCGGTGGCCGAGACCCCCAGCCTGTACGACGACGAAGCCGGCGGCGACGCCGACGCCGACGACCCCGCGATCTGGGTGCACCCGACCGACCGGGCCGGCAGCCTCGTGATCGCCACCGCCAAGAACGGCGGCCTGCGGGTCTACGACCTGGCCGCCCGCGAGCGGCAGGCGATCGCCACCCCGCCCGCCCCGGGCCCCGACGACGAGTCCGGCCGGTTCAACAACGTCGACCTGGTGGCCGGGTTCCGGCTCGCCGGGCAGCGGGTCGACCTGGCGGTGGTCACCGACCGGGGGCGCGACCAGCTCCGGTTCTACCGGATCGACCCGGCCACCCGGCTGCTCACCGACGTGACCGCGCCGGGCGTGCCGTACGCGTTCAGCCGGGACCAGGCCGAGGTCGACGAGCAGCGCACCGCGTACGGGCTGGGCACCTACGTCGACCCGGCCGGTGCCGCGTACGCGGTGGTGAGCCGGCGCAGCACCCCGGAGGTGGGGGTGTTCCGGCTGGTCGAGCGCGCCGGGCGGGTCACCTACCGGCCGGTGGACCGGCTGACGCTGCCGTCGGCGTTCACCCTGCCCGACGGCACCGCCTGGTCGCCGTGCACCGACCCGGGCGACGGCCCGCAGGTGGAGGGGACCGTGGTGGACCCGGACACCGGCGTGGTGCACCTGGCGCAGGAGAAGGTGGGCCTGTGGCGGACCCGGCTCGCGGGCGGCCGGTTCGCCGGGGCTCCGAAGCTGGTCGAGCGGGTCCGCGAGTACGGCGTGCCGGCGGCGTTCGACCCGGCGGAGGACGACTGCGTGACCGACTACCCGGCCGACCCCGGGTTCGGCGGTCGGATCGCGCAGGACGTGGAGGGGTTGACGATCTACCGGACGGGCCGCCTGACCGGCACCCTGGTCGTCTCCGCGCAGGGCGACGACACGTTCCACACGTACGACCGGCGCACCGGCCGCCCGACGGGCCGCTTCGCGGTGGTCGACGGCGCGGTGGACGGCTCGCAGGAGTGCGACGGCGCGGCGGTGACCGCGACCCCGCTGCCGGGCTTCCCCGGCGGGCTGCTGGTGGTGCACGACGGCCGGAACACCCCGGAGACCCCGGGCGGGGACGGCGAGGCACGCCCGGACACCGACTTCAAGTTCGTCGACGCCGGCTTCCTGCGCGGCCGGTGACCGTGGCCGGGCCGGGCCGCCGTGGCACCCTGCGGCGGCCCGGCCCGCGCCGGCGGTGAAGGTTTTCACACCTTCTTGTTGCGACCTCTTCACCGCGGCGCATACTTGCCATCGACCGGTACCCCCTTCGAGGACTGGATCGTTGCCATGAGCGCACCGCTGCGCCCGCGTCCGGCTGCCCCCGCGCGGGCCGTCGCACCCTCGGGCGGCGCCACACTCTCCTTTCCCCGCGTGCTGACCGTCGGCGTCCTCGGCGCCGGCCGGGTCGGCGCCGTGCTGGGCGCGGCGCTCGCCGCCGCCGGGCACCGGGTGGTCGCCGCCTCCGGCGTCTCCGGGGCGACCAAGGCCCGCATCGCCCTGCTGCTGCCCGACGCCGCCAACCGTTCCGCCACCTCCGTGGCCCGTGCCGCGACCGACCTGCTGCTGGTCGCCGTGCCCGACGACGAGCTCGCGGCGGTGGTGGCCGGCCTCGCCGAGACCGGGGCGCTGCGCCCCGGCCAGGTGGTCGCGCACACCTCGGGCGCGCACGGGCTGGGCATCCTCGCCCCCGCCGCCGCCGTCGGGGCCCGCCCGCTGGCCCTGCACCCGGCGATGACCTTCACCGGTACGCCCGACGATCTCGGCCGGCTCGCCGGCATCTCGTACGGCGTGACCGCGCCGGCCGAGCTGCGCCCGCTGGCCGCCCGGCTGGTGGCCGACCTCGGCGGGGTGCCCGAGTGGGTGGGGGAGGCCGACCGCCCGCTCTACCACGCGGCGCTGGCGCACGGCGCCAACCACCTGGTGACCCTGGTCAACGAGGCGGCCGACCGGCTGCGCGACGCCGGGGTGGGCCAGCCGGAGAAGGTGCTCGCCCCGCTGCTGCGGGCGGCGCTGGAGAACGCCCTGCGCCTCGGCGACGACGCGCTGACCGGCCCGGTGTCCCGGGGCGACGCCGGCACCGTACGCCGGCACCTGGAGCGGCTGGCGGCGACCGCGCCCGAGTCGGTCGCGGCCTACCTGGCCCTGGCCCGGCGCACGGCGGACCGGGCCATCGCGTCGGGCCGGCTGCGCCCGGCGGACGCCGCGCCGCTGCTCGACGTGCTCGGCGGGACCCGACGAGAGGTGAGGCACGCATGACGGAGCTGGTGCGGACCCGCGCGGAGCTGGCGAAGGCGCGCGCCGCCCTGACCGGCACCGTCGGCGTGGTGATGACCATGGGCGCGCTGCACGCCGGCCACGAGACGCTGCTGCGCGCCGCCCGGGAGCGGGCCGACCACGTGCTGGTGACGATCTTCGTGAACCCGCTCCAGTTCGGGCCGAACGAGGACTTCGACCGCTACCCGCGCACCCTGGAGGCGGACCTGGAGGTCTGCCGGCGGGCCGGTGCCGACGTGGTCTTCGCGCCGGACCGGGGCGAGGTGTACCCGGACGGCGAGCCCCTCGTGCGGGTGGACCCGGGTCGGCTCGCCGACGACCTGGAGGGCCTGAGCCGGCCCGGCTTCTTCCACGGGGTGCTCACCGTGGTGCTGAAGCTGTTCCACCTCACCCGCCCCGACCTGGCGTTCTTCGGCGAGAAGGACTACCAGCAGCTCACCCTGGTGCGGCGGATGGCCCGGGACTTCGACGTGCCCGTCGAGGTGGTCGGCGTGCCGACCGTGCGGGAGCCGGACGGGCTGGCCCTGTCCAGCCGTAACCGCTACCTCTCGCCCCCCGAGCGGGAGGCCGCGCTGACCCTGTCCGCCGCGCTGCGGGCCGGCGCGGCGGCAGCCGACCGGGGCGAGCCCGGCGGCGAGGTGCTGGCCGCCGTGCACCGGGCGCTGGGCGACGGCCCGCCCGGGGTCGAGGTCGACTACGTGGCGCTCACCGACGCCGACCTGGAACCCGGGCCGCCCCCCGGGCCGGCCCGGCTGCTGATCGCGGCCAGGGTCGGCACCACCCGCCTGATCGACAACGTGGCGATCCGGCTCGCCCCCCGACCCTGACCCGTCCTCCCGCCCCGCGAAAGGCAAGGCACCCCGATGTTCCGCACCATGCTCAAGTCGAAGATCCACCGGGCCACGGTGACCCAGGCCGACCTGCACTACGTGGGCTCGGTGACCGTGGACGAGGACCTGCTCGACGCGGCCGACCTGCTCCCCGGCGAGCAGGTGGCGATCGTGGACGTCACCAACGGCGCCCGGCTGGAGACGTACGTGATCCCCGGCGAGCGGGGCAGCGGCGTGATCGGCATCAACGGCGCCGCCGCCCACCTCGTGCACCCGGGCGACCTGGTCATCCTGATCTCGTACGGGCAGTTCGACGACGCCGAGGCGCGGGCGTACCGGCCCCGGGTGGTGCACGTCGACGCCGCGAACCGGGTGGTCGAGCTGGGCGCCGACCCGGCCGCGGCCGCCCCGGGCACCGCCGGCGACCCGGTCCCGAGCCCGCTGGCCGTCGTCGGCTGACCCGGGCCGCCCCGGCCGGATCCCCGCCGCCCGCGCCGCCGGGCGTCCGGGTCGACCCCCGCAGTCGACGCGGATGTCTGCCCGTACGCGGTATGTCACCGATGGTCATCCCTGGATACTCTTGGGTCCCGTCGCGAGCTGGTGGTTGGGGAGGCCCGATGCGTCGTGCGTTGACGAGCGTGTGCGCCGCCCTGGTCACGGCGGTCGTGCTGGCCGGCTGTGGGGGCCAGGCGGGCCTCGACGGCGACCTCACCGACGACTGGGCCGCCCCGGGGCCGGCGGGCCCGTTCACCCCGGCCGCCGAGGTCTGCCAGGTGGCCGACTTCGTCGACGTGCTGCCCCTGTCGGCGTACGCGCCGGTCGACTGCGCGCTGCCGCACCGGGTGGAGACCGTGCACGTCGGCGCGTTCCCGGCCGACCGGGCCGCCCCGCCCGGCAGCGGCTCGCCCGAGCTGCGCGCCCCGTTCGCCGACTGCGACACGAAGGCCACCGCGTACGTGGGGGACGACTGGCGGGCCGGCCGGCTCCGGCTGGCCGTGGCGGTGCCGTCGAAGACGGGCTGGACGTCCGGGGCCCGCTGGTACCGCTGCGACCTGACCGAGGTCAGCACCGCCGAGGCGGGCGCGACGCCGGTCACCCGCACCGGCAGCCTGCGGGATGCCCTGAAGGGTCCCTCCCCGCTGCGGCTGGGCTGCCAGCGCAGCGACAACGTCGGGCGGCGCGGCGCGCAGGTGCTGAAGCCGGTGGAGTGCGCCACCCGGCACGACGCCGAGTTCGTCGGGGTGTGGAAGGCGCCGGACAAGCCGTACCCGGCCCGGGACGCCGACTGGCTGCCCTTCTACACCGGCTGCCGCACCGTCCTGGCCCGGTACGCGGGGGTGCCGGACGACGACGACCTGCGCTACCGCAGCGGCCTGGTGGTGCGCCCGCCGGGCGCGGGGCGCTGGCGGGTCGGCGACCGGGGGGTCCGCTGCTACCTGTGGCTCAGCGACCGCACGGTGACCGCCTCCCTGAAGGGCGCGGGCCCGGCCGGCCTCCCAATCCGGACGAAGTGACCGCCGCCCCGTCGGCCGGGCGCGGCGACGCCCCCCGCCCGACCCGGACGCAGGGCACGCCGGCCGCCCGGGGTAGCCCAAACCACTCGTCCCGCCCCCGCCGCCCGAGGTGAACGGCGTTCGGGTTGACTGTGCTCATGGACCTACCGACCGTCGACCTGCCCGTCCTGCCGACGATGCTGGCCGCGCCCGCGCCCGGTTGGGTGGAGACCACCGACGTGATCGTGGTCGGCTCCGGGGTGGCCGGGCTGACCGCCGCGCTGCACCTGCGCGAGGCCGGCCTGCACGTCACCGTGGTCACCAAGGTCAACATCGACGACGGCTCGACCCGCTGGGCCCAGGGCGGCATCGCCGCCGTGCTCGACCCGGCGGACACCCCGGCCGCGCACGCCTTCGACACCGAGGTCGCCGGGGTCGGGCTGTGCGACCCCGCCGCCGTGCGGGTGCTGGTGGAGGAGGGGCCGACCCGGCTGCGGGAGCTGATGCGCATCGGCGCGGAGTTCGACCGCCACCCCGACGGCTCGCTCATGCTCACCCGGGAGGGCGGGCACCGGGCCGACCGGATCGTGCACGCCGGCGGGGACGCCACCGGCGCGGAGGTGCAGCGGGCCCTGCACGCGGCGGTCCAACGCGACCCGTGGATCCGGCTGGTCGAACACGCCCTCGTGCTCGACCTGCTGCGCGCCCCCGGCGACGGGCCCGGCGGGCTCGGCCCGGCCTGCGGGATCACCCTGCACGTGCTCGGCGAGGGCAGCGAGGACGGCGTCGGCGCGCTGCTGGCCCGCGCGGTGGTGCTCGCCACCGGCGGGATGGGGCAGGTCTTCTCCGCCACCACCAATCCGGCCGTCTCCACCGGCGACGGCGTGGCGCTGGCCATGCGGGCCGGCGCGGCGGTCACCGACGTGGAGTTCGTCCAGTTCCACCCCACGGCGCTGATCACCCCGGCCGGCGCCGGCGTGCCGGGGGCCGGCCGGGCGCAGCAGCCGCTCGTCTCCGAGGCGCTGCGCGGCGAGGGCGCGCACCTCGTCGACGGCGACGGCAAGCGGTTCATGGTCGGCCAGCACGAGCTGGCGGAGCTGGCCCCCCGGGACGTGGTGGCCAAGGGCATCCACCGGGTCATGCTGGCCACCGGCGCCGACCACGTCTACCTCGACGCCCGGCACCTCGGCGGCGACTTCCTGGCCGGGCGCTTCCCGACCATCGTCGCCTCCTGCCTGGCCATCGGCGTCGACCCGGCCACCGACCTGATCCCGGTCGCCCCGGCCGCCCACTACGCCTCGGGCGGCGTCCGCACGGACCTGCGCGGTCGCACCTCCATCCCCGGCCTGTACGCCTGCGGCGAGGTGGCCTGCACGGGCGTGCACGGCGCGAACCGGCTGGCCAGCAACTCGCTGCTGGAGGGGCTGGTGTTCTCCCGCCGGATCGCCGAGGACATCGCCGCCGGCCTGCCCGAGCAGGCCCGGCCCGCCGAGGGCGGCGCGTGGGCCGGCGGGGGCGGCTGGGTGGTGCCCGCCGAGGGGACGCCCGCGCTGCAGCGGGCGATGACCCGGGGCGCCGGGGTGCTGCGCTCGGCGGACACGCTCGCCGCCACCGCCACGGAGCTGGGCGAGCTGGGTTCCGGCCGGGGCACCCCGCGCACCGCCGACTGGGAGGCCACGAACCTGATCACGGTGGCGTCGGCGCTGGTCGCCGCCGCGTACGCCCGCCAGGAGACCCGGGGTTGCCACTGGCGGGAGGACCACCCGACGGCGGACGAGCGGTGGCGGGGCCACCTGGTGGCCGAGGTCGGGGCGCAGGGCAGGCTGACGTCTCGCTGGGAGGCTGGAGAGCGATGAGGGATACGACGGAGCAGGCGCTGCGGGCGGCCGGGCTGGACCCGGCCGAGGTACGGCGGGTGCTCGTCACCGCGTTCGCCGAGGACCTCGGCCCGGACTTCCTCGACGTCACCAGCGTCGCCACGATCCCGGCGACCCAGACCGACACGGCCGACCTGGTCGCCCGCGCCGACGGGGTGGTCGCGGGGCTGGCCGTGGCGGCCGCCGCGTTCGAGCTGGCCGCCGAGGTGACCGGCTTCCCGGCCGGCCCCGGTGCCGGGCCGGCTGCCGGCGCGAAGGCGGGCGGTGGCCGTACCGTCGAGGTGTCGGTCGTGGCCCACGACGGGCAGCGGGTGGCCCGCGGCGACGTGCTGGCGACGGTGGCCGGGCCGACCCGGCTGCTGCTCACCGCCGAGCGCACGGCGCTCAACCTGCTCTGCCGGATGTCCGGGGTGGCCACCCACACCCGGGCCTGGGCGGACGCGCTGGCCGGCACGAAGGCGACCGTGCTGGACACCCGCAAGACCACCCCGGGCCTGCGGGCGCTGGAGAAGTACGCGGTGCGGGCCGGCGGTGGCACCAACAAGCGGATGGGCCTGTACGACGTCGCCATGATCAAGGACAACCACAAGTTCGCGGCCGGCGGTGTCGCGGCGGCCTACCGGCGGGTCCGGGAGGTCTTCCCCGGCGTGGCGGTGCAGGTGGAGGTGGACACCCTCGCCGAGGCGCTGGAGGCCGTGGAGGCGGGCGCCGACTTCCTGCTGCTGGACAACATGACCCCGGCGACGCTGCGCGAGGTGGTGGCCGCGGTGGGGGACCGGGCGGAGCTGGAGGCGACCGGCGGGCTGACCCTCGACGTGGTGGCGGAGTACGGGGCGACCGGCGTGGACTACCTCTCGGTCGGCGCGCTGACGCACTCCTCGCCGATCCTGGACGTCGCGCTGGACCTGCGCCCCCGGTGAACCTCCGCGCGTCTAGGCTGCGTGCGTGCTGCTCTGCATCGACATCGGAAACACCAACACCGTGCTGGCGACCTTCGACGGCGACAAGCTGGTGCACTCCTGGCGGATCAAGACCGACGCCCGCTCCACGGCGGACGAGCTCGGGCTGATGTTCCGGGGGCTGCTCGCCGGTGACGCCGTGGAGATCACCGGGGTGGCCGCCTGCTCGACGGTGCCGGCCGCGCTGCGGTCGCTGCGGACGATGCTCGCCCGCTACTACGCCGACCTGCCGAGCGTCATCGTCGAGCCGGGGGTACGCACCGGCGTGCAACTGGCGATCGACAACCCGAAGGAGGTCGGCTCCGACCGGGTGGTCAACACGCTCGCGGCGTACACGCTGTTCGGCGGGCCGTCGATCGTGGTCGACTTCGGCACCACCACCAACTTCGACGTGATCAGCGGCCGGGGGGAGTTCCTCGGCGGCGCGTTCGCCCCCGGCATCGAGATCTCCTTCGACGCGCTCGCGGCCCGCGCCGCCCAGCTGCGCAAGGTGGAGGCGGCCAAGCCCCGCTCGGTGATCGGCAAGAACACCGTCGAGTGTCTCCAGTCGGGGCTCTACTTCGGCTTCGCCGGGCAGGTCGACCGGATCGTCGAGCGGATGACCGAGGAGCTGGGCGAGGTGCGGGCGGTGATCGCCACCGGGGGGCTGGCGTCGGTGGTGATCGGCGAGTGCCGCACCATCACCCACCACGAGCCGATGATCACTCTCATCGGCCTGCGCATGGTCTACGACCGCAACGTGTGAGGTGCAAGGAAGGGCCCCCTGTCAACGCTTTCGGTAGAGAAGGGCACCCCTCTCACCCCGTACCCGTTGGGGCGGCGGCCGCGCCGAACGACAGGGCTTCGGTGGGGTCGGTCATGGCGGGAGGTTATCCCGTAACGGCCGCCAGAGCCCTTGAGTACGCTCGGCCCTGACCCCGCCGAAACTCCTTAGCTGAGGAAGCGTGCCGTGACCGAGCAGAACGCCGTGCCAGTCGACCCCGCCGACGACCTTCCCGAGCAGATGAAGGTCCGCCGGGAGAAGCGGGACCGGATGCTCGCCGAGGGCGTCGAGCCGTACCCCGTCGGGTTCGCCCGGACCGACACCCTGGCCGAGGTCCGCGCGCGTTACGCCGACCTGCCCACCGACACCGCCACGGGCGACCGGGTCTCGGTCACCGGCCGGGTGATCTTCGTACGGAACACCGGCAAGCTCTGCTTCGCGACGTTGCGGGACGGCGACGGCACCGAACTCCAGGCGATGCTCTCCCTCGACCGGGTCGGGGCGGAGCGGCTGGACGACTGGAAGCGCCTCGTCGACCTGGGCGACCACGTCGGGGTGACCGGCGAGGTGATCACCAGCCGGCGCGGCGAGCTGTCGGTGCTGGCCGAGCAGTGGGCGATCACCGCGAAGGCGCTGCGCCCGCTGCCGGTGGCGCACAAGCCGCTCAGCGAGGAGGCCCGGGTCCGCCAGCGCTACGTCGACCTGATCGTCCGCCCGCAGGCGCGGCAGATGGTGCGTACGCGGGCCGCTGCCGTGCGGAGCCTGCGCGACTGCCTCCACGGGCAGGGCTTCGTCGAGGTGGAGACGCCGATGCTCCAGTTGCTGCACGGCGGTGCGGCGGCCCGGCCATTCGTGACCCACAGCAATGCGTTGAGCACCGATCTGTATCTGCGAATCGCACCGGAACTGTTTCTCAAGCGCGCCGTGGTCGGCGGCGTCGATCGGGTGTTCGAGATCAACCGTAACTTCCGTAATGAGGGCGTCGACTCTTCGCACTCGCCCGAGTTCGCGATGCTGGAGGCCTACGAGGCGTACGGCGACTACGACACGATGGCGTCGCTGACCCGTAATCTGGTGCAGGAGGCCGCGATCGCGGTCGGCGGCTCGACCGTGGTGACGCACGCGGATGGCCGCGAGTTCGATCTGGGCGGCGAGTGGCGCTCCGTGACGCTCTTCGGGGTGCTTTCGGAGGCGCTCGGTGAAGAGGTCACCGTCCGCACCGAGCGGGCCCGCCTCGTCGAGTACGCCGACAAGGTCGGCCTGGCCGTCGACCCGAAGTGGGGGCCGGGCAAGCTCGCCGAGGAGCTGTTCGAGGAACTGGTCGTGCCGGGGCTCCAGGCGCCGACGTTCGTGCGGGACTACCCGGAGGAGACCAGCCCGCTGACCCGGGCCCACCGCAGCGAGCCGGGGCTGGCCGAGAAGTGGGACCTCTACGTCCTCGGGTTCGAGCTGGGCACCGCGTACTCGGAGCTGGTCGACCCGGTCGTGCAGCGGGAGCGGCTCGTCGCCCAGGCCCAGCTCGCGGCGCGCGGCGACGACGAGGCCATGCGGCTCGACGAGGACTTTCTCCGGGCCATGGAGTACGGAATGCCCCCGGCCGGCGGCATGGGAATGGGAATCGACCGGCTGTTGATGGCGCTGACGGGCCTGGGAATTCGGGAAACCATCCTCTTCCCGTTGGTCCGCGCGGAGTAGCCGACCGGCCACACCGCTAGGGGCAGTTACCGCATCCTATTGACGAGGCAAGCATCGGGCGGGTTATTGTGCTCTCAGTTTGCAGGATCACCCTGCTCGAAAGGAATGTGGGACGTGGCCAAGCAGATCATTCACAAGCTGGTCGATGACCTGGACGGCGGGGACGCTGACGAGACCGTCAAGTTCGCGCTCGACGGCGTTCAGTACGAGATCGACCTGTCCGCCACGAACGCCGAGAAATTGCGGGAGGTTTTCTCGCCCTACGTCGCCAACGGCACCAAGGTGGGCCGGGGCGGCGTGGTGGTCGGCGGGCGGGCTGCGCGCGGCCGGGGTGGCGCCACCGCCGACCGTGAGCAGAACAAGGCGATCCGGGCGTGGGCCAAGCGGGAGGGCAAGGAGATCTCCGACCGGGGGCGCATCCCCCAGGAGATCGTCGACGAGTTCCACGCGAAGCGCTGAGCGCCGAGGCGGTCCCGGGTGACCGCCGCAGTCGCCGGGTGCGACAAGGCCCTCGGCGGGACAACCCCGACACGGGCGACACCGACGCCGGACCGGAGCACACCTCCGGGCCGGCGTCGCCGTGTCACCCCCGCCGGGAAGAACCCGCTCCACCGCGGCGTTGTCCACAACCGGTGGAAAACTCGTCCACAGCCTGTGGACAACCGGCCGTCGGCCTGGTCCGCTCGTCGGCCCGGCCGAACCGCCGCCCGACCCGGGTCTCCGGAGGGCGGCTGCGGGCCCGCGGGGAGGCCCGCAGCCGGGTCCCACCGCCCGTCCGAATTTCGCTCTGCGCGTACACGCGGAGACCCCGGAACACGCCCTGAGCGCGGACGGTTGGCTAAAACGACGCGTACCGGACCCCCGCGGAGGACACACGACCTCAGCGGAGTCGGTCCGCGGCGATAGAGTAATGAGGCAAGGACGCCCGTCCCGGACGTCCGCGCACCGGCCCCGCCGAGATCTGACCATCAAGGCGCACGGCACGTGAGGAGCACGAGGGCATGTTCGAGCGGTTCACCGACCGAGCGCGACGGGTTGTCGTCCTGGCCCAGGAAGAGGCCCGGATGCTCAACCACAACTACATCGGTACGGAGCACATCCTGCTGGGCCTGATCCACGAGGGTGAGGGTGTCGCGGCGAAGGCCCTGGAGAGTCTGGGGATCTCGCTGGAGGGTGTGCGTCAGCAGGTCGAGGAGATCATCGGTCAGGGCCAGCAGGCGCCGAGCGGGCACATCCCGTTCACGCCGCGGGCGAAGAAGGTCCTGGAGCTGTCGCTGCGCGAGGCGCTGCAGCTCGGCCACAACTACATCGGCACGGAGCACATCCTGCTCGGCCTGATCCGCGAGGGCGAGGGCGTCGCCGCCCAGGTCCTGGTGAAGCTCGGGGCCGACCTCAACCGGGTCCGCCAGCAGGTGATCCAGCTCCTCTCCGGCTACCAGGGCAAGGAGCCCGCGGCGGCCGGCACGACGACGGGCGAGGCCGCGCCGTCGACCAGCCTGGTGCTGGACCAGTTCGGTCGGAACCTGACCCAGGCTGCCCGCGAGGGCAAGCTCGACCCGGTCATCGGGCGGGAGAAGGAGATCGAGCGGGTCATGCAGGTGCTGTCCCGCCGCACCAAGAACAACCCGGTGCTGATCGGTGAGCCCGGCGTCGGCAAGACCGCCGTCGTGGAGGGCCTGTCCCAGAAGATCATCAAGGGCGAGGTCCCGGAGACGCTGAAGGACAAGCAGCTCTACACCCTCGACCTGGGCGCGCTGGTCGCCGGCTCCCGCTACCGGGGTGACTTCGAGGAGCGCCTGAAGAAGGTGCTCAAGGAGATCCGCACCCGGGGCGACATCATCCTGTTCATCGACGAGATTCACACCCTCGTCGGCGCGGGCGCGGCGGAGGGCGCGATCGACGCGGCGTCGATCCTCAAGCCGATGCTGGCCCGTGGCGAGCTGCAGACCATCGGCGCCACGACGCTCGACGAATACCGCAAGCACCTGGAGAAGGACGCCGCCTTGGAGCGGCGGTTCCAGCCGATCCAGGTGGGTGAGCCGTCCCTGGCGCACACGATCGAGATCCTGAAGGGCCTGCGCGACCGGTACGAGGCGCACCACCGCGTCTCGATCACCGACGCCGCCCTCGTGGCCGCCGCAACTCTGGCCGATAGATACATCTCCGACCGCTTCCTGCCGGACAAGGCGATCGACCTGATCGACGAGGCGGGCGCGCGGATGCGGATCCGCCGGATGACCGCGCCGCCGGACCTGCGGGACTTCGACGAGCGCATCGCGCAGGTGCGCCGCGACAAGGAGTCCGCGATCGACGCGCAGGACTTCGAGCGCGCCGCGCAGCTCCGCGACAAGGAGAAGCAGCTGCTGGGCCAGAAGGCGCAGCGGGAGAAGGAGTGGAAGGCCGGCGACCTCGACGTCGTCAGCGAGGTCGACGACGAGCAGATCGCCGAGGTCCTGGGCAACTGGACCGGCATCCCGGTCTACAAGCTGACCGAGGAGGAGACCTCCCGCCTGCTCCGCATGGAGGACGAGCTGCACAAGCGCGTCATCGGCCAGGAGGACGCGGTCAAGGCCGTCTCGAAGGCCATCCGGCGCACCCGGGCCGGCCTGAAGGACCCGAAGCGCCCATCCGGCTCGTTCATCTTCGCCGGCCCGTCCGGCGTGGGTAAGACCGAGCTGTCCAAGGCGCTCGCGGAGTTCCTGTTCGGCAGCGAGGACGCCCTCATCCAGCTCGACATGTCCGAGTTCCACGACCGGTACACGGTGTCCCGGCTCGTCGGTGCCCCTCCCGGCTACGTCGGGTACGACGAGGGCGGGCAGCTGACCGAGAAGGTGCGGCGTCGGCCGTTCTCCGTGGTCCTCTTCGACGAGATCGAGAAGGCCCACCCGGACGTGTTCAACACTCTCCTCCAGATCCTGGAGGACGGGCGGCTGACCGACGGCCAGGGCCGGATCGTGGACTTCAAGAACACGGTCATCATCCTGACCACCAACCTCGGCACCCGGGACGTCGCCAAGGCCGTGTCGCTGGGCTTCCAGGCGTCGGAGGACTCGGAGTCCAACTACGACCGGATGAAGCAGAAGGTCAACGACGAGCTGAAGCAGCACTTCCGGCCGGAGTTCCTCAACCGGATCGACGACACCATCGTGTTCCACCAGCTGCGGCAGACCGAGATCCTCTCGATCGTGGACATCATGATCGCCCGGATCGAGACCCAGCTGCGCAACAAGGACATGGGGCTGGAGCTGACCGACAACGCCAAGAAGTACCTGGCGAAGAAGGGCTTCGACCCGGTCCTGGGCGCGCGGCCGCTGCGGCGCACGATCCAGCGCGACATCGAGGACAACCTGTCCGAGCGGATCCTGTTCAACGAGTTGACCCCCGGCCAGATCGTCGTGGTCGACTGCGAGGGCGACCCGGAGGACATCGACAAGTCCAAGCTGGTGTTCCGCGGCTCGGACCGACCCGCCGAGGTCCCCGACGCCGTCCCCGCCGAGCTGGGCGGCACCGAGGCCGCCTGAGCCGAGGAGAACGACGACAGAACGGGCGAGGGCCCGGCGGCGAGAGCCGCCGGGCCCTCGCCCGTTCTTCCTGCGGTGGATGCCGGGGATATGGGGGCATCAGGCGGCGCGGAAGCCGCGATGTCGGCGACCTGGCGGCCCTGCCTGAGCGGGGCGGGACACGAAGGCGGTCCGGGGGCGGTCCGGGCTGGCCGGGTGGGACCCCGGCCGGCCCGGGGCGGGTCAGGCGTCCAGGGCCGGGGCCGGGATCGCCGGGCCGTCGCCCGCGAGGCGGAACGTCTCCCCGCCGGCCGGTTCCACCAGGCCGTCGGTGACCAGCCCCGCGAGGGCCCGGGAGCGCTGCACGTCGTCGGTCCAGACCTGGTCCAGCCGTTGGCGCGGCACGGGCCCGCTGGACTCCCGCAGCACCGCCAGCAGCAGCCCGCGGACCTGGCGGTCCGTGCCCGCGTACCGCTGGGGACGCCGCGTCGGGCCGGCCGGCGCCGCCTGGCCGGAGGCCCGCCAGGCGCAGATCGACTCCACCGGGCAGACCGCGCACCGGGGCGACCGGGCGGTGCAGACGACGGCCCCCAGCTCCATGAACGCGGCGCTGGCCAGGGCGGCCTCGGCCGGCTCCGCCGGCAGCAGTTCCTCGGTGGCCACCAGGTCGGCGGGGCGGGTGGCCGGGCCGGCGTCCGGCTCCCCGGCGACCGCCCGGCTGACCACCCGCCGCACGTTGGTGTCCACCACCGGGTGCCGCTGCCCGTACGCGAAGGCGGCCACCGCCCGCGCCGTGTACGTGCCGACCCCCGGCAGGGCGAGCAGCTGCTCCAGCCGGTCCGGCACCTCGCCGCCGTGCCGCTCGACGATCGCCACCGCGCAGTCGTGCAGCCGCATCGCCCGGCGCGGGTAGCCCAGCCTTCCCCACATCCGGATCGCCTCGGCGGGCGGGTCGGCGGCGAGCGCGGCGGGCGTGGGCCAGCGGGCCAGCCACGCCTCGTACGCCGGCAGCACCCGCACCACGGGCGTCTGCTGGAGCATGACCTCGCTGACCAGGATCGCCCACGCGCCCACGCCGGGCACCCGCCACGGCAGGTCGCGGGCGTTGCGCTCGTACCACCGGCTGACGCGGGTGGCGAAGGTGTGCTCGGACATCGCGTCGTCGATCATGTCACGGGCCGCCTTCCCGCAGGTTGGGCGGGCCGGGCGGGGCGACGCGGAGGCCGCCCCCCGATCGGGCAGAATGCCCGGATGAGCGAGCTCGCGATCACCGTCATCGGCCGGGACCGGCCCGGCATCGTGGCCGACGTCGCCGAGGTGCTCGCCCGGCTGGGCGCGAACCTCACCGACTCCACCATGACCCGGCTGCGGGGCCATTTCGCGATGACCCTGATCTGTGTGGGCCCGGCCGCCGCCGACGTCGAGGCCGCGCTGGCCCCGCTCGCCGCCGACGGCCAGCTCCTGGCCACCGTACGGGCGGTCGCCCCCGACGGCGCGACCGCGCCGACCGGTGAGCCGTACGTGCTGGCGGTGCACGGCGCGGACCGGATGGGCATCGTCGCGGCGATGACGCGGGTCCTGACCGACGCGGGCGGCAACGTCACCGACCTGAGCACCCGGCTGACCGGCTCCCTCTACGTGGTGGTGGCGGAGGTCGACCTGCCGCCGGGCACCTTCGACGAGGTGGCCGGCCGGCTGGCGCGTACCGCCGCGGAGTTGGGCGTGGGGGTCAGCCTCCGCCCGGCGGACACGGACCTGCTGTGACGACGGAGTACGCGGGCCTCGCGGGCTGGACACCGGCGGCGCTGCCGGTGCCGGGGGAGGTGCGCCCGGTGGTGTCCGCCCCCGACCCGGTGCTCAGCCGGCCGGGGCCGGAGGTGGATCCGACCTCGGACGAGGTGGTCCGCCTGGCCGCCGACCTGATCGCCACGATGCGGGTCTCACCGGGTTGCGTGGGCCTCGCCGCCCCGCAGGTCGGCGTGGGCGCGCAGGTGTTCGCGGTGGACGTCACCGGTCACCCGAAGGCGCTCACCGTGCACGGCACGTTCGTCCTGTGCAACGCCCGGGTGGTGGAGGCGACCCGGTGGAAGAGCGGCCGGGAGGGCTGCATGTCGGTGCCCGACCTCACCGGCGACGTCAAGCGGGCCAGCCGCCTGGTCGTCGAGGGGCTGCTGCCGGGCACCGGGGCGCCGGTGCGGCTGGTCACCGACGGCTTCGAGGCGCGCGCCTTGCAGCACGAGATCGACCACTGTCTCGGCCTGCTCTTCCTGGACCGGGTGGCCGGGGCGCACGCGATCTACCAGCGCAAGGTCTACCAGTGACCGGTCCCGGCACCGCCGGGCCGGGTGCCGCTGCGGGCGGGACCGCCGTCCCCGGCGGGGTGTCGCTGTCGTGAGTGGAGGGTCGTCACGGTGAGCCGAGGGTGCTCCGGCGCGTCGCGCCCGACGACGGTGCGTCGCGCCGCTACGGTGGGGGCATCATGCGTCTGACGGTCGGCCCCCTGCCACCCGCCGTGTACTGGCGGCGTCGCGCCGTCGTACTTGGAGCGGGCCTTCTCTTCCTGATTGTCCTGCTCTATTCCTGTAATGGCGCGGGCAACACCGGCACCACGCCGCAGTCGAAGTCGACCCCGACTCCGACGGCGACCCCGGGTGCGGGCGACCCGTCGGCGGTGCCCGACCCGAGCGGCTCGGTGCTGACGCCGCAGACCGGCCTGCCGCCCGGCGGGTCGGACGACCCGGGCAGCGACCCGGGCTCGTCGGGGGGCGACGAGGGCGGGTCGAGCGGCGGCCCCTCCGGCGGCGATGGCGCTCCGGCCGGGCCCGGTGCGGACGCCGGGACGTGCACCGACGCGGAGATCTCGGTGACGCCGGTGGTGCTGCCGACGTCGGCGCAGCAGGGCACCGTGGTCAGCCTCCAGCTCAAGATCAAGAACAAGTCGGACCGCACCTGCAGCCGCGACGTGGGCGCGGACTTCCAGGAGCTGTTCGTCAAGTCGGGCGCGGAGAAGGTCTGGTCCTCCGACACCTGCGGCAACGTCAAGGGCTCGGACGTGCAGTCGTTCACGCCCGGCTTCGAGCGGTCGTACCAGGTGGACTGGAACGGGCGGGACACCAGCCGCTGCAAGGACGGGCTCGCCAACGGCCCGTTCCCGCCGGCCGGGGCGTACCAGGTCTTCGGGCGGCTCGACACCAAGCTCAGCTCGCCGGTGAAGCTCACCATCACCGGCTGACGGCCCGCCCCGCCGCCGAGGCGGTTCCGACGCCCGGCACCCGGCGGCTCGGTTCCGCTGCCGCCGGGCGTCGGGCGCGTCAGACGTAGCGTTCGAGGATGGAGGCCTCGGCGAGCCGGGACAGCCCCTCCCGGACGCCGCGGGCGCGGGCGTCGCCGACGCCCTCGACGGCCTGCAGGTCCTCCACGGTGGCCCCGAGCAGCCGCTGGAGGCTGCCGAAGTGCAGCACCAGCCGGTCGACGATGGCCACCGGCAGCCGGGGGACCTTCGCCAGCAGCCGGAAGCCGCGCGGGCTGACCGCCGCGTCCAGCGCGTCGGAGGCGGCCGGGTAGCCGATGGCCTTCGCCACCGCGACCAGGTCGATCAGCTCGGTGGCGCCCAGCAGGTCCAGCTCCACCAGCGCCTCGTCGAGCGTGCGGGACTTGCGGCCGGCGGGCAGGTAGTCGCGGATGACCAGGGTGCGGTCGGCGTCCACGCCGGCCATCAGCTCGTCGAGCTGCAGCGCCAGGAGGCGGCCGTCGGTGCCGAGCTCCACCACGTAGCCGGCGATCTCGTCGGCGATCCGGCGGACCATCTCCAGCCGCTGCACGACCGCCACCGCGTCCCGGACCGTCACCAGGTCCTCGATCTCCAGGGCGGAAAGGGTGCCGGAAACCTCGTCGAGACGCAGCTTGTAGCGCTCCAGGGTGGCCAGGGCCTGGTTGGCCCGGGACAGGATGGCCGCCGAGTCGTCCAGCACGTGCCGCTGGCCGTTGACGTAGAGGCTGATGATCCGCATCGACTGGCTGACGGAGATGACCGGGTAGCCGGTCTGCCGGGCCACCCGCTCGGCGGTGCGGTGCCGGGTGCCGGACTCCTCGGTCGGGATCGACGGGTCCGGCATCAGGTGCACCGCCGCCCGGACGATGCGGGTGCCGTCGCTGGACAGCACCACCGCGCCGTCCATCTTGCACAGCTCCCGCACCCGGGTCGCCGAGAACTCCACGTCGAGGGGGAAGCCGCCGGTGCACAGCCCCTCGACGACCTTGTCGTAGCCCAGGACGATCAGCGCGCCCGTGCGGCCACGCAGGATCCGCTCCAGGCCGTCACGCAGCGCGGTGCCGGGGGCCATGAGGGCGAGATTGGCCCGCAGCGGATCACCGCTCGCGCCGCCGGCACTCCCGGTCACGCTGACGCTGATCGGACGGGCGGGCGAGCCCACGGCACCGGTGCGGGCGTGGGGTGTCGCGCCGGCGGTTTTGCTGGCATCGCGGTCGATCGGCACGCGCACAGTCTACGGACTGGCGTGCGGTGGGTGCTGTCGTGGTTACTGTGATGTGTCACGATGCCCCCTGTCGACCGTGTCGGGAGGCCCGCCGCGCTTGTCCGGAATCGCACCGGCGGTCCGACCCGACGGCCACCGTCGGTCACTCCGCCGATGCGCGGGCGGCACACTGGAGCGCCGAGCGCACGTCGGTGACCTCCATCACGCGCATGTTCTCGGGGCCCGCCCCGGCGCTCTCCGGGCCGCATCCCGGCGGCACGAGGGCCACCCGGAAGCCGAGCCGGGCCGCCTCGGCGAGCCGGCGGGGCACCGCGCCGACCCGGCGCACCTCGCCGGTGAGGCCCACCTCGCCGATCGCCACCAGGTGCGGGTTGATGGCGAGGTTGAGACCGCCGGAGGCGACCGCGAGGGCCACCGCCAGGTCGGCGGCCGGCTCCACCACCCGGATGCCCCCGACGGTGGCCGCGAAGACCTCCCGGTCGTGCAGGGTCAGCCGCTCGGCGCGGCGCTGGAGCACCGCCAGCACCATCGCCAGCCGGGCCCCGTCCAGCCCCGACACGGTGCGCCGGGGCGAGCCCGCCACGGTCGCCCCGATCAGCGCCTGGACCTCGGTGACCAGGGCCCGCCGCCCCTCCATCGCCACCGTGACGCAGGTGCCCGGCACCGGCTCCGAGTAGCGGGTGAGGAACAGCCCGGACGGGTCGGCGAGGCTGCTGATGCCGCCCTCGTGCATCTCGAAGCAGCCGACCTCGTCGGCGGCGCCGAACCGGTTCTTCACGCCGCGCACCATCCGCAGCGACGAGTGCTTGTCGCCCTCGAAGTGCAGCACCACGTCGACCAGGTGCTCCAGCACCCGGGGCCCGGCCACCTGGCCGTCCTTGGTGACGTGGCCGACCAGAACGGTGGCGACCCCCCGCTCCTTGGCCACGGCGACCAGGGCGGCGGTGACCGCCCGCACCTGGGTCACCCCGCCGGGCACCCCCTCGGTGCCGGCGGTGGAGATGGTCTGCACCGAGTCGAGCACCAGCAGCCCCGGCTTCACCGCGTCGAGGTGGCCGAGGACCGCGCCGAGGTCGCTCTCGGCGGCCAGCCAGAGCTGGTCGTGCAGGGCGTTCATCCGCTCGGCGCGCAACCGCACCTGGCTGACCGACTCCTCGCCGCTGACCACCAGCGACGGGCTGCCGGCGGTGGCCGCCCACTGCTGGGCGACGTCGAGCAGCAACGTGGACTTGCCGACCCCCGGCTCGCCGGCGAGCAGCACCACCGCGCCGGGCACCAGGCCGCCGCCGAGCACCCGGTCGAGCTCGCTCACGCCGGTGGGGCGGGCCTTGGCCGGTGCGGCGCTGATGGTGGCGATCGGCCGGGCCGGCTCGGCCGGCATCCGGGAGCTGACCACCCGCCCGGAGACGGTCGGGCCGGTCACCGTGCACTCGACCACCGAGCCCCACTCGCCGCACTCGGGGCAGCGCCCCACCCACTTGGGCGGCTGGTGGCCGCAGGCGTCGCACTCGTAGGCGGGGCGGGGCTCACGGGCGGCCCGGCCGCGCGGGGTCGCCCTGGAGGGTGTCGATCGGGGCGTCGTCACACCGGAACGTTAGTCCCCCCGTACGACGAAGCACCGCCGGCGTGGCGGGTGCCACGCCGGCGGTGCGGTCGAGCTGTTACCGGTCGGCGGTCAGCCGCCGTGGCCGGAGCCCTCGGTGCCGCCCTCCGCGCCGTGCGCGCCCTCGCGCTGCACGATCTGGGACGGCTGCGGGAGCGGGGTCAACGGGACGCCGACCGGGGCCGGGGTGCTGACGGTGTTGCCGTTGCCGAAGTCGAAGGTCAGGTTGACCTGCTGGCCGGCGAGCAGCGCCTGGTTGAGGCCGACGAGCTGGAGCGACCGGCCACCCTGCACGTTGAGCTGGACGTAGCCGAGGGCGGGGATCTCGAACCGGGCCGGCTCCCCGGCCGGGGCCGACGGGCTCGGCGAGGCGGACGGGCCCTCCGACGCGCCCTCGGACGGCGAGGCCGACCCGGACGGCGAAGCGGACCCGGACGGCGACGCGGACCCCGAGGGCGAGGCGCTCTCCGACGGCGACTCGCTGGCCGACGCCGACGGGCTCGGCGAGGCGGACGCGCCGCCGCTGATCACGATCTCCCGTGCGCTGTCCGTGGTGACGGTCACCGTCACCGGGCTCTGCGTGTCGTTGTAGAGCACCGCGTTGACGGCGGCGTTCGCGCCGGCCTGGTAGCCACCGGCGCCCGGGTACTCCACGTAGAGCCCGCGCACCTTGTAGGCGTTGTCCGAGGTCTGGATGTTGACGCCCTGGACCGACGGCTCCTTGTTGGCGGTCTCGGCCACCTGGCCGGCGCCGCAGCCGGTCGCCAGCAGGCCGGTCGCCGCCGCCACGCCGGACAGCAGCAGGGCCGCCCGCCGGGAACCCCTGATCGAGCGCGTCACGTCGGTCCTCCTCGTCACGATCCCCACCCGGCCGTCGCCGGGCACGGTGGCCATACCCGCGCAGACCGGCTTCAGGGTAGTTGGGGCTGATCGGGAGCCGCACGCCGACCCGGCACCACCACCTTCCCGGGCACTCAGAGCACCCGGCCGCCGGTGACCAGCAGCACCACGTCGATCAGGGCCACCAGCAGCACGGCCCGGAACGCGGCCACCCCCCGGTCGCCGGAGCGGCGGGCGTTGCGGCCGGCGTACCAGGTCAGGGGCGGGACCAGCGCGGCGGTCGCGACCGCCGACAGCCCGAACCACGACGGCGGCCCGGGCGGCCCGGCGACCAGGGTGACGGTCGCGGCGAGCAGCAGCGCGGCGGCGGCCACCCGGCTGCCGGCCGCGCCGAGCCGGTGCGGCAGCCCCCGCACCCCGGTCCGGGCGTCGTCGGCCAGGTCGGGCAGCACGTTGGCGAAGTGCGCGCCGGCACCCAGCAGAGCGGCGGCGGCCACCAGCCAGGCCGGCGGGCCGGGGGCGCCGGGCAGCGCGAGCACCACGAAGGCGGGCAGCGCGCCGAACGACACCGCGTAGGGCAGCACGGAGAACGGCGTCGACTTCAGCGGCCAGTTGTAGGCCAGGGCGGAGACCAGGGCCACGGTCGCCCAGACCGCCGCCGTGCGGTTGGTCGTCGCCGCCGCGAGCAGCACCGTGGCCAGGGCCGCGGCCCGCGTCGCCAGCCCCACCGCGCGCCGGCTCACCGCGCCGGCGGCGACCGGCTTGTCGGTACGCCCCACCGCCGCGTCCCGGTCGGCGTCCAGGTGGTCGTTGGACCAGCCGACGGCGAGCTGGCTGGCGAGCACCGTGAGCGCCACCGCGGCGACCCCGGACGCACGGTGCCCCACCCCCACGGCGAGCAGCCCCGCCACCACGGTCACCGCCGCAGCCGGCTCCGGGTGACTTGCCCTGAGCAGCCCTAACACCGTCGTCGCCATATGGGAAGTCTGGTCGTTACCGTCCGGTCGTGCCACGCTCGGTGCCATGCCTTACGGATCGTCCCCCGTGTCCGACCGGCCGCGCGTGCTGCCGCCGAACGATCCCCGGCAGTACGACGACCTGGCCGACGAGTGGTGGCGTCCCGACGGGGCGTTCGCGATGCTGCACTGGCTCGCCCGCGCCCGGGCGGCCCTGGTGCCGCCGGCCACCCGGCCCGACGCCCTCCTGGTCGACCTGGGCTGCGGCGCCGGCCTGCTCGCCCCGCACGTGGCGGGCAAGGGCTACCGGCACGTCGGCGTCGACCTCACCCGATCCGCCCT
The DNA here is from genome assembly GCF_000876225.1 of Micromonospora haikouensis. Taxonomy (NCBI): domain Bacteria; kingdom Bacillati; phylum Actinomycetota; class Actinomycetes; order Micromonosporales; family Micromonosporaceae; genus Micromonospora; species Micromonospora haikouensis. Next base: position 171,459 of record NZ_JXSX01000002.1, read on the forward strand.
GGCCCAGGCCGCCGCGCACGGGGTGACCCCGGTCAACGGCGACGCCACCGCCGTGCCGCTGGCCGACGGCTGCGCCGACGTGGTGGCCGCCGGTGAGCTGCTGGAACACGTGCCGGACTGGCGGGCCGCCGTGGCGGAGGCGTGCCGGCTGCTGCGGCCGGGCGGCCTGCTGGTGCTGGACACGCTCAACGACACCGCGCTGAGCCGGCTGGTCGCGGTGGAGATCGGCGAGCGGCTGCCGACGGTGCCCCGGGGCATCCACGATCCACGGTTGTTCGTGGACGACCGGGAGTTGATCGCCGAGTGCGCCCGGCACGGCGTCGAGCTGCGGGTCCGGGGCGTCCGGCCGGAGGTGGGCGGCACCCTGCGCTGGCTGGTCCGCCGGCTGCGGGCCGCCCGCCGGCCGCCGCTGGGCGGCGGCCTGTCGCCATCGGGCGGGCGGGAGCCCCGGATCAGGCCGACCTGGTCGACGGCGGTGCTCTACCAGGGGCGCGGCGTCCGGCGCGGATAGCCGGGCGCGCGCCGGGGTACAGGTGAGGCCGGACCGCGACAGCTCCGCCTCTCGTTGGTGACGACGTGGGGTACGCGAACGAGAGGTGGGGAACGTGGCCGTACCGGTGATCGCGGGTCTGGGCACGGCGCAGCCGCCGGGGGCCACGCAGGACGAGCTCTGGTCGGGCTTCTTCGCCGGCCACTTCCCCGACGCCACCCGGGCGCTCGCGCAGCGGATCTTCGCCAACTCCGGCGTGACGCGGCGGCAGGCGGCGGTCAACCCGCTGCTGGAGGACGTCTCGGACTGGCCGACGGAGCGCCGGATGCGCCGCTACCAGGTCGAGGCGCTGCCGCTGGGCAAGGAGGCGGTCGGCCGGGCGCTCACCGCCGCCGGCCTGGACGCCGGGGACGTCGGCATGTTCATCGTCTGCTCGTGCACCGGGTACGCCACGCCCGGCCTGGACATCCTGCTCGCCCGGGACCTGGGCATGGCCCCGCACACCCAGCGGATGGTCGTCGGCCACATGGGCTGCTACGCGGCCCTGCCGGGGCTCGGCGCGGCCGGGGACTTCGTCACCGCCCGGCAACGGCCGGCGCTGCTGCTCTGCGCGGAGCTGACCAGCCTGCACATCCAGCCCGCGACGGCCCGGCTGGACACCCAGCAGATCGTCTCCCACGCCCTCTTCTCGGACGCCGCCGTCGCCGCCGTGGTCGTCCCCGGCGGCCGGGGGTACGCGCTGCGCGAGGTCACCGCCATCACCGACACGTCCACGGCGGACCACATGACCTGGGACGTCACCGACACCGGCTTCCGGATGGGGCTGTCCCCAAAGGTCCCGCAGGTGCTCTCCCGCCACGTCCGGGGCCTGGTCGACGGCCTGCTGGCCCGGCACGGCGCGACGCTGTCGGAGGTGGGCGGCTGGGCGGTGCACCCGGGCGGCCCGCGCATCCTGGACGTGGTGGAGCGCGAGCTGGCGCTGCCGCCGCAGGCGCTGGACGCGGCCCGCGCCACCCTGGACGCCCACGGCAACTGCTCCTCGGCGACGGTCATGCTGATCCTGGACCGGCTCCTGCGGGCGCAACGCCCTGCCGAGCGGATCCTGATGCTCGCCTTCGGCCCCGGCCTGACCCTCTACGCCGCCCTCCTGGACCACACCCCCTGATCCACCCCGCCCCTCCCCACCCCGGCCTCGCTTCGGTGATCAAGAGAAAAGTGTCAAAGTTGATCTCGACGATGACGCAAAGCTCTTGATCACCGAGCCGAGCGGGGGGTGGGGCGGGGGGTTAGGCTCGGCGGTGTGGGTGGGGCGGGGGATGTCTGGGTGGATCGGCTGCGGGGCGGGGTGCTGGCCGGGCTGGCCGTGCTCCTCGTGGTCGCCGGCGGCGCGTGGTGGCGGGGTGCGGCTCCCCGGATCGACCCGACGGGCGGGCCGGACCGTTCGTCCGCCGTGGATCCTGTAGACGCTGTGGACTCCGTGCCAACGGGTCGGGAAACGGGTCGGGTCGTCCCCGGTGACAGTCCCCATGTCGTCGTCGATTCGGCGAACGGTCGGGTGATCTTCAGGTCCCCGCGCCGGGCCGTCGTCCTCGACGGACCCACCGGGCAGGTGCTGGCCGACGATGCCAGCGGGTCCGTCCCCTACGACCGGGGCGGCGACCTCGGTGGGTTCGGCACCCTGTGGCAGGCCCGGCTGACCCTGCGCCCCGGCATGCCGCCGCAGCAGCGTGCCGTTCCCGCCGCCGGGTCCCGGCCCCACCTGCTGCAGGCCCGGTGCACCGGCCCGGGAGAGCTGCTGCTGGTGGCCTTCCCCTTTGGTCAACGCGAGAGCCACCGGGTGGCGTGCGACGGCTCGTCCGCCACCGTGCTGCTGGACGGCGGGAAGAAGCTCCGCTTCGTCCTTGCCGTGTCCGGCGACGCCCCGGTCGTGGTCGATGCCCGGCTGGCGGCCCTGGCCTTCTGAGCCACCGCCCGTTCCTCCTGATCAGGTGCCGAGGCGGGCCAGGTCGGCGCGGTAGTCCTCGGCGGAGCGCAGCTCCGGCACCACCCGGACCAGCACGCCGGCGCGGTCGACCAGCAGCGCGGTGGCCGCCCCGGGCTGCGCCGGCAGCCGCAGGAAGGTGCGCAGGCCGCCGGCCGGGTCGGCGAGCGGGCGTACGGTCGCGGTGGCCGACGCCGGGGTGGCGTGGACCGTGCGGCCACCCTCCACGGTGACCACGGTCACGCCGGGCGGGGCGAGCGCCGCGGCCTCGGCGACCCGCTCGGGGCAGGGGCAGGCGTCCACCAGGATGATCACGGCGGGCGTGAGGCCGCGCAGCGAGACGGCCGAGTTCCCGGCGTCGACCAGGTCCAGCGCCGGCAGCGCCCGGCCGCTCAGGTCGGTCGCCGTCGGGTACGGCACGACGGTGGGGCGGTCGCCGCCCCGGGGTGACCGGGGCCAGGTGACGGCGAACAGGCCGGCGAGGGTGATCAGCAGCGTGACCAGCAGGACGAGCAGCGGCAGCCGCAGCGGTGGCCGGCCGCCGGGGCGGGGGAGCAGGCCGAGGCGGCGACGCCAGCGGGTCTGGTTGGCCTGGCGGCGCAGCTCGCGGCGGACCCGTGCCGCCTCCTCCGCGAGCGCGGACGGGTCGTCCGGCACGACGATGCGGCCCCACTCCGGTGGCAGACCGGGGAGGCCGTCGGCGGAGCCCTGGCCCTCTGCGTCGGGCATGCCCATCGGACCCCCTGCAACCGTCTCGGCGCGCGGACAGTGTTGTGCCTCCAGGGTCCCGCACCGCCGGGTCCTCCCGCTACACCTGGGCGCGGCTGGCGCGACCGGGATACCATGGGAACAGCGCATAGCCCGAGAAATCCACGCTCCGATCACCCGCGTCGGGGTGTCATCTGCCAATCACGGAGCGTGTTCAGACCATCGGTTTGGCCTCCTGTCAAGCTGAAGAAATACCTCTCACAGGGCCCCTGAGCTGCGCCAACGGTCAGGACAGCGGTGGGACATCGGTGCCTGAGCGTGTTACCCTAGACACAGCGAAAGGGGTTTCGAACCTATGGTTTTCAGTGTCGGCGAGACCGTTGTTTACCCCCACCACGGGGCCGCACTCATCGAGGCAATCGAGACTCGGGTCATCAAGGGCGAGCCCAAGCAGTACCTCGTCCTGAGGGTCGCGCAGGGTGACCTGACGGTCCGGGTGCCCGCTGAGAACGCCGAGATCGTGGGTGTGCGCGAGGTGGTCGGCGAAGAGGGCCTGGGCAAGGTCTTCGACGTCCTCCGGGCTCCGCACACCGAGGAGCCGACCAACTGGTCGCGGCGTTACAAGGCGAATCTGGAGAAGCTGGCCTCCGGCAACCCGCTGAAGGTGGCCGAGGTCGTGCGCGACCTGTGGCGCCGGGAGCGGGAGCGGGGCCTGTCGGCGGGCGAGAAGCGCATGCTCGCCAAGGCGCGGGACATTCTCGTCGGCGAGGTCGCGCTGGCCGAGAAGAGCACCAAGGACGAGGCGGAGACGCTGCTCGACAAGGTGCTGACCGAGGCCTGATCCGCACCTGATCATCGACCACCCCGCAGCAGCAGAATCCGAGGACCGCGACGTGACCGCGCAGCTCAATCCGCGCGGTGACGTCGCGGTCCTCGTGCCTGCGGCCGGTGCCGGCGTACGCCTGGGCCCGGGCGCGCCCAAGGCCCTGCGCCCCCTTGCCGGTGAGCCGCTGCTCGTGCACGCCGTGCGCCGGATCGCCGCCGCCGCGTCCGTGCACACGATCGTGGTGGCCGCCCCGGCGGCCGAGGTCGACGCGGTCCGCGACCTGCTGACCCCGGTCGCCCCGGTGACGGTCGTCCCCGGCGGGGCGGAACGCCAGGCGTCCGTGGCCGCCGCGCTGGCCGCCGTCCCCGCCGGCCCGGAGATCATCCTGGTGCACGACGCGGCCCGCGCGCTCACCCCGCCCGAGCTGGTCGAGTCCGTCGCCGCGGCGGTCCGCTCCGGGCACGACGCGGTGATCCCCGTCCTCCCGGTCGTCGACACGATCAAGGAGGTCGGCCCGGGCGAGGTGGTCCTCGGCACGGTCGACCGGTCCGCCCTGCGTGCCGTGCAGACCCCGCAGGGCTTCCGCCGCGCGGTGCTGACCGCCGCCCACGAGGCGGCCGGCGACCCGCTCACCGACGACGCGGGCCTCGTCGAGAAGCAGGGCGTGCCGGTGGTCTGCGTCCCCGGCTCCGAGCACGCCCTCAAGGTCACCCGCCCGTTCGACCTCGCGCTGGCCGAGCACCTGCTGGCCGGCGGCGCGTGACGCGTACCCTCGGTTCATGATCGTTCCTCGGGTGGCCATCGGCACCGACGTGCACGCCTTCGAGGCGGGCCGACCCTGCTGGCTGGCCGGCCTGCTCTGGCCCGACCAGGACGGCCTGGCCGGGCACTCCGACGCCGACGTGGTCGCGCACGCCGCCTGCAACGCGCTGCTCTCCGCCGCCGGCCTCGGCGACCTCGGCGCCAACTTCGGCGTGGCCGAGCCCGAATGGGCGGGCGCGCCCGGGGTGGCGCTGCTCACCGAGACCGCCCGCCGGGTCCGGGCGGCCGGCTTCGAGATCGGCAACGTCTCCGTGCAGGTCGTCGGCAACCGGCCGAAGATCGGGCCGCGTCGCGCCGAGGCGGAGGCGGTGCTCTCCGAGGCGGTCGGTGCGCCGGTGACCGTCTCCGCCGCCACCACCGACGGGCTCGGCTTCACCGGGCGCGGCGAAGGGCTCGCCGGCATCGCGGTGGCCCTGGTCCACCCGGTCCCGCCCGCGTAGGGTCGCCCGATGCCGAGCGACGCCACCGCCGAGGGGTACCTCCAGCGCGCCCAACTCCTGGCCGACCTCGGCCGGTACGACGAGGCCGCCGGCGAGGTCGGTCTCGCCCTCGCCCTGGAGCCGGCGAACGCCGACGCGCTGACCACCCTCGCCCGGGTGCACCTGGCCGCCGGCCGCCCCGCCGAGGCGCGCGCCGCCGCCGAGGCGGCCCTGGCCCTCGCGCCGGACACCGTCGCCCCGCTCGTCGCCCGGGGGCTGGCCCTGGTCGAGCAGGGCGAGTACGCCGAGGCGGCCGGCACCGCGGGCCGGTTGCTCGCCGCGGCCGCCGATGACGCGTACGCCCAGCGCAGCGCCGCCGCGATCCTGTCCGGCTCCCGCAACGGGCAGCCGGCCCTCAACGCCGCCTGGCGGGGCGTCGAGCTGGCCCCGGAGGAGTCCCAGGCGCACCTGGTGCTCGCCCTCGTCGCCGCCCGGCTGCGGCTGTACGACCTGGCCGAGCGGGCGTACCGGGAGGCGCTGCGGCTCGACCCGGAGCTGGACCGGGCCGGCGACGAGCCGGGGATCGTCCGGCTGGAACGACGCTGGTACGCGGCGGCGCTCGCGGAGCTGGCGGAGAGCGTGCCGGCCGTCCAGGCGGCCCCGGTCGCGCCCGACAGGCCCCGGGGCGTCGTCGACGACCTGCGCCGGCTCGTGCTGTACGGGGCGGGCTGGACCCTCGTGGGTGCCGTGCTGGTGGCGGTCGCGGCGGCCGGGACGTCGTCGTCCGGCCCGTCGAGGTTCCTCGCGGTGCTGGTGGCGGTGAGCGGGGCGGTGCTGGGCTGGTTGCTCGCGGCGCGGGTGCCCGGGCTGACCCGTACGGTGCTGCCGGGGCTGCTGCGCTCGGACCGCTCGCTGGCCCTGGCGGTGTACGCGGTGGCCGCCGGGCCTCTGCTGTTGCTGCTCTATGCGGTGGTGGGGACGCCGTGGCCGCTGGTTCTCGCGATCGCGGTGGCCGCGGTGGGGGAGTTGGCGGTGTTCTCCCGGACGGTGCGCTGAACGTCGTCCTGATGCTTCCAAGGCGCGTTCGTTGCGGTGCGTTGTGGTGGGGCCCCGGCGAACCCCTGACGTGGTCGCTGTCCGCCCCCGCTAGCCCGTGGCGAGGGCGGTCAGGCGGTCTGTCGAGATGCAGGAGGTCAGGCAGCGTTCCTTGGCGTCGTTGGTGAGCTGGGCCGTCCAGGTGGTGAAGCCACCGTCGCCGAGCTCGACGGGCTCGCCGCCGGGCGTCGCGGTGATCCGCAGCGCGGCGTCGACGTAGTAGCCCCGGCCGCGGGTGCGCTCGGGTTCCTCGGCGAGCGGCACGCCGCCCGCCGCGAGGGCGGGCCGGACCGTGTCGTCGAGGCGTTCCCGCAGCACGGGGGAGTCGAGGACGGTGAACCGCAGCGTCGGCGCGGCCGACGGCGCCAGGCGGGCGAGGACCCGCTGCCAGTAGCCGAGGTGCAGCGTCAGCAGCCGGGCCTCGGTGCGGCCCGAGCCGGTGTCGCGGGCGCTGGACACCAGCGCGAAGAGCCGGAAGTGCGCCTGCATCCCCGCGCCGAACCGCTGCGCCCGCAGCACCCGGTGGCTGGCCGCGAGGTGCACCGCGCCCCGCCCCTTCCCGCGTCGCCGCCGGTCGGCGGCCTCGACCGCCAGCGCGTTGGTGGGGTCGCTGACGACCTCCACCGGGCGGATGGTCGTGACGATGCGGTCCTGGCTGCCCGGGCCGACCGCCGCGCAGGTGCCCAGCGGCGCGACGGGGGACAGCTCCACGCCTGCCACCTCGGCGGGCAGCAGCTCCCACAGCAGCGCCTGCACGGCGGCGCTCGCGCGTGGGTCGCCGTCGGCGGGGCGGACGAACCGGTCGTCCCGCCAGCGGCGCAGCACCTCGGCGGGCCGCACCCGCGCGGCCCGCGTCCGGGCCAGGGAGAGCAGGAGCGTGGTCAGGTCCGCCGCCGGCAGGGCTTCCAAGGTCTTGCGTACGTCGCCGGGCAGCGCCACCCACACCCGCCGCTCGGCGTCCGACATCCTGGCACCGCTCATCCGGTCACGATGGTCGATGCGGGGCGGCCGGTCCACCGAGTTACGCGGGCTGCCCGCCCGCGTCGGGTTCCTGCCGGGAGCTGTCGTATGCCTGGCGGGAGCTGCGGACGTGGTCGTGGTGGCGCATCGACCAGTGCAGCAGGCCGGTGAGCGGGTCGGTGAGGCTGTGGCCCTCGTCGGTGAGGGCGTAGTCGACCCGGGGCGGCACGCACGGATGCACGGTGCGGGTGACCAGTCCGTCGCGTTCCAGGTTGCGCAGGGTGTGGGTCAGCATCCGTCGGCTGATGCCCTCGGTGGCGCGCTGGAGGTCGCTGAACCGGCGCGGGCCACCGCGCAGCAGCACCACGACGATCACCGTCCAGCGGTCGCCGATGCGGTCGAGGGTGTCGCGGAGCGGGCAGTGCTCGCGCATCGCCTCCGTCACCCGGACGTCGGGCGGGAGGGCCAGCTCCTGGGCCAGCCGGGCACCCGGCGGGGGCGTCGTCATCGGTTACTCCGGTGTGCCTGGGGCAGGCAGATGTGCCGTCTTCCGCGATCGATCCTCGCTGTCCAGGATGGGGGCGGCAACCGCCTTTCCCATGACGGGCGAGGCCACGTTCGTGAACGGAGCGGGATCAGATGATCGTTGGGGTGACGGGGGCGTCCGGTGGGCTCGGCGGGCGTACGGTGCGGATGCTGGCCGGGGCGGGGCACCGGGTCGTGGCGCTGACCCGCGATCCGGGCGCGGCCCTGGCCGGGGCGGGCCGGGCGGCACCGGAGCGCGTCGAGGCACGGCGGGTCGACTTCGACGAGCCGGCCGGTCTCCCGGCGGCCCTCGCCGGGATCGACCGGCTGCTGATCGTGAGCACGGACGCCTGGGAGCCCGCGCGGCGGATCGCCCAGCACCGGGCGGCGATCGATGCGGCGGTGGCCGCCGGGGTGGGGCACGTCGTCTACACCTCCCTGGTGGCTTGCGACGGGCCGCCGGAGCTGCTCAACGCCGCCCACCGGGCCACCGAGGAACAGCTGCGCGGCTGCGGGCTCCCGTGGACGATCCTGCGCAACGCCATCTACGCCTCGGGTGTCGCGGAGCTGCTGGCCCCCGCCGTGTCCACCGGGCGGCACGTGACGAACGCCGGGGACGGCGCGGTGGCGTACGTGGCCCGGGACGACTGCGCGGCCGTGGCCGCCGCCGTGCTGACCGCCGGGCCGGAGCCGGCCGGTGGCCTCGCGGGGCGGGCGCTCGACGTGACCGGCCCCGAGGCCCTCACCGCCGCCCACCTGGCCGGCCTGCTCGGGGGGCGCCTCGGTCGGCCCGTCGAGGTCGTCCACCTCGACGACGACGCCTACCGGGACCGGCTGGTCGGGGCGGGGACCCCGGAGCCGGTGGCGGCGGCGCTCGTCGCCCTCGGGCAGGCCGTCCGGTCGGGGCGGTACGGGCGGGTCTCGACGACGGTGCCGGAGCTGACCGGCGGGCCCGCCCGCCGGGTCGATGCCTCCGTGGTGGTGGCTTCCTAGCCGGCGGGTGGGGTAGCGGGCCGGGCCCAGGTCCAGGCGTACGCGGGGTCCTCGCACTCGTCCGCCGCAGCGCACAGGTCGAGGGGGCGGAACGTGTCGACCATGACGGCCAGCTCGTCGAAGAAGTCGACGCCGATCGAGCGCTCGGCCGCGCCGGGCTGGGGGCCGTGGGTGAAGCCGGACGGGTGCAGGGAGATGGAGCCCTGCCCGATGCCGGAGCCGCGCCGTGCCTCGTAGTTGCCGCCGGTGTAGAACAGCATCTCGTCGGAGTCGACGTTGTGGTGGTTGTAGGGCACCGGGATGGCGTCGGGGTGGTAGTCGACCTTGCGGGGCACGAACGAGCAGATCACGAAGTTGGGGCCCTGGAACGTCTGGTGCACGGGCGGCGGCTGGTGGATGCGGCCGGTGATCGGCTCGAAGTCGTGGATGGAGAACGCCCACGGGTAGAGGTGGCCGTCCCAGCCGACGACGTCGAACGGGTGGTGGGCGTAGACGTACCTCGTCCAGCCGCGCCGGTGCCGGACCAGGACCTCGACGTCGGAGCCGTCGATGAGCAGCGGGGCGTCCGGCCCCCGGACGTCGCGCTCGCAGTAGGGCGAGTGCTCCAGGAACTGGCCGCGCACCGACAGGTAGCGCTTGGGCGGGCCGAGGTGCCCGGCGGCCTCGACGGCCAGCAGGCGGGCCGGCTCGTCGCCGGTGGGGACGAGGCGGTGGATGGTCGACGTCGGGATGATCACGTAGTCGCCGGCCACCGCGTCGAGCGCGCCGAACGGTGACTCGACCCGCAGCGACCCGGACTCCAGGTAGAGGCAGTGGTCGCCGGTGGCGTCGCGGAACAGCGGGGACGGCCGGTCGGCCGACACGTACGCGATGCGCACGTCGTCGTTGGCGAGCAGGTAGCGCCGGCCGAGGATCGGGTCGGCCCCGGTGTGGTCGAGCTGGTGGGTGCGCAGGTGGCGGGGCTTGAGCGGCAGGTTGGGCACGCGGGTGACGGCCGGCGGGTCGTACGCCTCGGCGGCGACGATCGCGGTGGGGGCGTGCCGGTGGTAGAGCAGGGACGAGTCGGCGGAGAAGCCCTCCTGGCCCATCAGCTCCTCGGCGTAGAGGGTGCCGTCGGGCTGGCGGAACTGGGTGTGCCGCTTGCGGGGCACCTCGCCGACGCTGCGGTAGTACGGCATGTCGCCTCCCGATTCGTCGCGTTCACCCGAGCATGGGCGCGTTCACCGGTCATCGTCCCGTTCACCGGCCGCTGGCGTCCGATAGTCGGACGCTGTTGTCCGTTCCTTGTAGCGTCCCGTAAGTTCTTGTTCCGTGTCAACGCACGTGCCACACCTCCTCGCCGGCCTCGTCGACGACGCCGCCGTCTTCCCGCCCGGCAGCGCGGCGCTGCCCGACGCGCTCGCCGCGCACCGTCGGCACCGCGACTCCTGGTACGCCGACCTGGTCGGCCCGCTGCTCGTGCCCGCCTCGGCGGTCGTCTCCGGCGAGCTGGCCGCAACTCTGGCCGGCGGGCCGGGCAGGTCGGCCGGAGCGCCGGGCGGCCCGGCCGACCCCGCCGCGCCGGGCGGCGACAGCGCCGGAGGCCGCCTCGTGGTCGGGCTGATCGGCGACACCGGGATCGACGGGCTGCCCGCCGCGCTGGCCGCCCTGCCGGCCGGCGTCACCGCCCGCCAGGTCGAGGTGGCCGTCGCCAAGCGCGGCGAGGACCCCCTGCCCGGCCTGACCGCGCTGCTGGGCCTGGCCGGGCGGTCCGGCGGGGTCGACGTCCACGCCGAGCTGCCGCTGACGTTCGGGCTGATGGGGGCGCTCGACGCGGTCGCCGCCGCCCGCGCCGACGGGGTGCCGGTCGCGGCGAAGTTCCGCACCGGCGGGCTGGCCGCCGAGCTGTTCCCCACCCCGGTCGAGCTGGCCGCCGTGATCTGCGCCTGCCGGGACCGGGCGCTGCCGTTCAAGCTGACCGCCGGGCTGCACCACGCCGTGCGGCACCGCGACCCGGAGACCGGCTTCACCCACCACGGCTTCGGCAACGTGCTCGCCGCGACCCTCGCCGCCGCCGACGGGGCCGAGGTGGACGAGGTGGCCGCCGTGCTCGCCACCACCGACCCGGTGCCGCTGGTCGAGCGGGCCCGGGCCGCCCGCGCCGCCGACCGGCCGCTGTGGGTGGGGTACGGCTCGTGCAGCATCACCGAACCACTGACCGACCTGATCCGGCTGGGCCTGGTCGACGCAGGACACGACGTGAACGGGGGAGACGAGGCATGACCTGGGTGACGGGTGCCGAGGGCTCGGCGTACGGGGTGCGCAACCTGCCGTACGGGGTGTTCCGCTCCGGCGGGGGCGACCCCCGCGTCGGCGTACGGATCGGGGAGTTCGTGCTCGACCTGGGCGCGGCCGAGGCGGCCGGGCTGGTGCTGGCCGCCGGCGCGCTGGGCCGGTCCACCCTCAACGCGTTCCTGGCGCTGGGGCGGCCGCAGTGGACCGCCGTCCGGCAGCGGGTGACCGAGCTGCTCACCGACTCCACCCACCGGCCGGCCGTCGAGCCGCTGCTGGTGCCGCTGGCCGAGGCCGAGCTGCTGCTGCCGTTCGAGGTGGCCGACTACGTCGACTTCTACTCCTCCGAGCACCACGCGGGCAACGTCGGGCAGATCTTCCGCCCCGGCCAGCCGCCGCTGTTGCCCAACTGGAAGCACCTGCCGATCGGCTACCACGGCCGGGCCGGCACGGTGGTGGTGTCCGGCACGCCGATCGTCCGCCCCACCGGGCAGCGGGCCACCCCGGACGGGCCGGTCTGCGGGCCGTCCGTGCGCCTCGACATCGAGGCCGAGGTGGGCTTCGTCGTCGGCGTGCCCAGCGCGCTCGGCGAGCCGGTCGGAGTGGCCGACTTCGCCGACCACGTCTTCGGGGTGGTGCTGGTCAACGACTGGTCGGCGCGGGACATCCAGGCCTGGGAGTACCAGCCGCTCGGCCCGTTCCTCGGCAAGTCCTTCGCGACCTCCGTGTCGGGCTGGGTGACCCCGCTGGACGCGCTCGCCGGCGCGTTCGTGCCCGCGCCCGAGCAGGACCCGCCGGTCGTGGAGTACCTGCGGGACGTGCCGCACGTGGGGCTGGACCTGCGGCTGGCCGTGGAGTGGAACGGCGAGCGGGTCAGCGAGCCGCCGTTCGCCACCATGTACTGGACGCCCGCCCAGCAGCTGGCGCACCTCACCGTCAACGGCGCGTCCCTGCGCACCGGCGACCTGTACGCCTCCGGCACCGTCTCCGGCCCCCGGCGGGACCAGGTCGGCTCGTTCCTGGAGCTGACCTGGGGCGGCGCGGAGCCGGTCACGGTCGGCGGGGCGGAGCGCACCTTCCTGGCCGACGGCGACACGGTCACCGTCACCGCCACCGCGCCGGGCCCCGACGGCACCACGATCGCCCTCGGCGAGGTGACCGGCACCATCCGCCCCGCCCGCTGACAGCCAGAGATCCCGGTCGCACATCAGGTGCGACCGGTGCCTGACCCCGCTCGTTGATCGAGCCGGGTTCCCCGCGTGGCGGAACCCGGCCGGCGGCTCCGGGTGGTGCCGCCCGGCCGTCGTGGGACGTCCCAACGGAGTGGAGGCAATCAACATGATCGATCTTGCGGGTGCCGTCTGGCGCACCAGCAGCCGCTCGAACGACCAGGGGCTGTGCGTCGAGGTGGCGGACAACCTCGTCAGCAGCGCCGGAGTCGTCGCCGTACGCGACTCCAAGGACCCGGCGGGTCCGGCGCTGACCGTCAGCCCGCCGGGCTGGACCGCGTTCGTCGACGCGATCCGGGTCGGGCGTTTCCTGGCCTGACCCTGACCCCGGGGTGCCCAGTCACCCCCGGATCGGCCACCAGCGGCGGAACTTCCGCCGCTGGGGCCCCACCGCGCGCTCACCCGCCGTACCGTGGACGACACGGGAGGTGTCATGTCGACGGTCACGGTCACCGAGTTCATCGAGGCGCCCGCCGTCGACCTCTGGCGGCTCCTCGTCGACCTGCCGGTCCGCGCCGACTGGCTCCGCACGGTCGGCGGGGTCGAGCTGCTCACCCCCGGCCCGCTCGCCCCCGGCACGGCCTGGCGGGAGACCCGCACCCGGCCGGACGGGGGCACCCAGGCCGAGGAGTTCGTCGTGGTGGAGTGCGTTCCGCCCCGGCGGCTGGTGCTCGCCTCGCCGGGCATCGGCGTGTCCTACCGCACCACCTGGGTCCTGCGCACCGTCCAGCGCCGCCGCCGGGCCTGCACCGCCGTCACCGTCGCGCAGGAGGCGGTCGCCACGGCACCGTACGGTCGGGTGCTGGCCCTGCTCTTCGGCGGCCTGGCCGCCCGCGCGGTCGAGGGCACCTTCCGCCGCGACCTCGCCGACCTCTCCCGCGCCGCCCACCCACCGACCCAGGCCGAGGCGGCCTGAAAGCGCGCCGGGCCGGTGCGCCGGGCCGGGTGCCGGCCGGCACCGGAGCGGGCCGGCCTCGGTAGGGTGCCGGGCGGAGGTGCGGCATGACTGTGGCGAAGGGACGGCGGGGCGTCGCGATGACACTCGCGGCGCTGGTCGGCGTCGCGGCGGTCGCCTTCGTGGTCCACCGGGTGCTCGCGCCGGCCGAGGTGGAGACCCCCGCCCGCGCCGCCTACCCGGCCACGGCCACCCCGGCGATCGGCGTGGTGGGCCGGCTGCCGGCGGCCCCGCTGATCGTGGACGGCCGGCTCCGCGTCTACGCCGCCACCCGCCAGGTGTACGCCGACCAGCCCGCCGACTCCCGCAACCGGGTCAGCCCGTACTGGTCGTACCGGCGCTGGCCGGCGGAGGTCAGCGGGGTGGTGGCGGACGCGACCACGGTCGTCAGCCGCTGGTCGGACGGGAAGCTGGTGGCGCTGGACGCGCGTACCGGACGGGTGGCCTGGCAGTCCGACGGCCCGGAGCCCGCCGCCGGCTGGACCGCCCGCCGCACCGGGGCCGGCACCGTGTGGGCCCCGCCGGGGCTGTTCCTCGCCCGCGCCGCCGACGGCCGGCCCGTGCTGGTGGTCGCCGGCCCGCAGCGGGTCGCCGGCTTCGCGCTCGCCGACGGCCGGCGGCTCTGGTCGGCCGACGTGGACGGCGGATGCCGGGACGACGTCGCCACCACGTCGGCGGGGCGGCTCGTCACCGTCGACCGGTGCGCCACCCCGGTGGCCGTCGAGTTCCGCGACGTGGCCACCGGCACGCCGACGACCCGCCTGACGCCGGCCGGGGCCACCGCCGACCTGACCGTCACCCCGGTGGGCTGCGTGAGCATCCGCTCCCGGTGCCGGGGCCTGCACGCCGAGGGCTTCGCCGACGGGGCCGGCCGCGGCTGGCTGGTCGGCGCCGCCGATCCGGTCGCCGCCCCGGCCCTGGACCAGGCCGGGTCGGAGCTGGACGGCGACCGGGTCGTCGGCACGGCCGGCGGGGTGGTGACCGCGCGGTCGGCCCGCACCGGCGAGGAGCTGTGGCGTCGCGCCGACCTCGGCCCGGCCCGGATCCTGGCCGTCCAGCCCGGCCGGGTGCACCTGCTCACCGAGACCCGGGACCTGGTCACCCTCGACCCGAGGACCGGCGCGCAGCGCTCCCGCTTCCGGCTGGAGGTGGGCCGCGACGGCATCGGCTGGGCCGCCGGCCTGGCGTACGCGGGCGGCGGCTACGTGGCGGTGGAGCGGCTGCGCGAGCCGGTCGCCCCGGACGCCGACGACCAGCGCTACTTCCTGATGTCCGAGCCGGTGCTGCTCGCCGCCACCTGAGCGACGGGGCGGCACCGGCTCGGGCCGGTCGGGTCAGGCCAGGGCCGGGTCGGGTCAGGCCAGGGCGGACTCCGCGACGGCGAGGAACGCGTCGTTCTCGGCCGGGGTGCCGATGGTGACCCGCACCCCGTCGCCCGGGAACGGCCGCACGATCACGCCGCGCGCCTCGCACGCCTTGCCGAACCCGACCGCCCGGTCGCCCAGCGGCAGCCACACGAAGTTGGCCTGGCTGGCCGGCACGTCCGGGACGAACTTGCGCAGCGCCTCGGTGACCCGGTCCCGCTCGGCGACGACCAGCGCGCAGCGCCGCTGCACCTCGTCGGCCTGCGCGAGGGCGGCGAGCGCCCCGGCCTGGGCGGCCATGCTGGTGGAGAACGGGGTGACCACCTTGCGCACGGCGGCGGCCACCTCGGGCGCGGCGACGAGGAAGCCGATCCGCAGGCCCGCCAGCCCCCACGCCTTCGACAGGGTGCGCAGCACGACCACGTTCGGCCGGTCGAGGTAGGTCAGGCCGTCCGGCACCTCGGCGTCGGTGACGAACTCCCGGTACGCCTCGTCGATGACCACCAGCACGTCCTCGCCGACGGCGTCGAGGAACCGGTCCAGCTCCGCCTTGCGTACGGCGGTGCCGGTCGGGTTGTTGGGGTTGCAGACCAGCACCATCCTGGTCCGGTCGGTCACCGCCGCGGCCATCGCGTCGAGGTCGTGCCCGTGCCCGGCGTCGTTGGGCACCCGCACGCTGGTCGCGCCGCTGGTGGCCGCGATGATCGGGTACGCCTCGAACGACCGCCACGAGTAGAGCAGCTCGTCGCCGGGCAGGCAGGTGGCCCGCACCAGGTGCTCGGCCAGCGCCACCGACCCGCAGCCCGTGGCGATCCGGTCGGGGTGCACCCCGTGCCGCTCGGCGAGCGCCTGGCGCAGCGCCACCACGCCCATGTCCGGGTACCGGTGCGAGCCGGCGACCGCCTCGGCGACCGCCTCCACCACGCCGGGCAGCGGCCCGTAGGGCACCTCGTTGCTGGCCAGCTTGATCGCCTCCGGCAGGCCCAGCTCGCGGGCCAGGTCGGCGGGGCTGCGGCCGGGCACGTAGTTGGGCAGCGCGTCGAGGTCGGCGCGGGTCAGCCGCAGCGGCGGCTCGTGACGTCCGGTGTCGGTCATGGGTTGTCTCCCGAAGGGGTGGCGGGGGCGGCGGGGTCGTCGGACGGCTTGGCGGTGCCGTCGGCCGGCTTGGTGGTGCGGGGAGGGAGCCGGACCACCACGGTCTGCGCGCGCTTGTCGTGCAGCGCCTGCCGCAGCGGGTGGTCGAACAGCGGCGACACGGCGTCGACGAGCTGGAGCAGCAGGCCGAAGCCGCAGCAGTACCAGAGCAGGGTGGGCAGGCCCAGCGTGCTCCACCGGCGCAGCGCCCGCCCGAAGCCGAGCGGCTGGTCGGCCTCGACCGGCACGGCCCGTACGCCGAGCAGCCGCTTGCCGAGGGTCTGCCCGTTGCCGGCCATCGCGGGCACCTCGTACGCGAACCAGAGGGCGGTGGCGATCAGCAGGATGGCGACCTGGAGCCCGCCGGCCTGCTCGCCGGGCTGCGGCAGCCCGTCGGTGGACGTGTCGCCGGCCATGCTCCGGCGCAGCACCTCCCGGAAGTAGGGGGTGACCTCCTCGACGTACCGGTAGACGAACCAGCCGTTGACGACGGCGTTGAGCAGGAACACCGCGCCGAAGTCGATCAACCGGGCGACGAACCGGGCGCCGAAGGAGGCCAGCGGCAGCCCGTGCGGGCGGGGCACCGGCGGACGCCCCGGCCACCCCGGGTACGCCCACCCGGGCGGGTACCCCTGCCCAGGTGCCGACGGCTGGCCGGGAAACCCGCCGGGCAGGCCGTACTGCGGGCCGCCGACGGGTCCCGGCTGCTGGCCGGGGTGCGGCGGCTGCCCGGGCTGCCCCGGGAACGGGGGCTGGCCGGTCCCCGGCCAGCCGGGGAACGGGCCCGGGGCGGGCGGCGCGCCAGGCCCACCGGCCGAAGCGGGGACGCTGCCGGTGATCGTCGGCGCGGCCGGACCGCCCTGGCCGGGGGCGGGGCTGGCCGGCGGCGGGGGCTCGACCGGGGGCGGCCCCTCCGGCGGGGTGGCGTCGACGGGGATCGGCGCGCCGATCCAGCCCTCACCGTCCCAGTACCTCCTGGTGTCGGGATCGGCGGGGTCGACGTACCAGCCTGGTTGCACGCTCACGGAGCAACCTTAACGACGACCGTCCGGGCGAACTTGTCGTGGAGGCACTGCTGCCAGGGCTTGTCCCCGAGCTGCCAGAACCCGTCGAGGTAGTTGAACCCGGGCACCACCGTGGCGGCGACGAACTGCACGAGGTAGCGCCGCCCGGCCATGCCGCGGTCGAGCGTCCGGGTCGGGTCGAGCGGGACGACCCGGAGCTTCATCACCTTCTTGCCCAGCGTCTGCCCGGACCGGAGCAGGTATTCGACGTGGTAGAGCCAGTAGAGCCCGAGCATCAGCACGACCAGCCCCAGCTCGGCCAGGAGCAGCGGCAGCACGAGGTCGGTCAGGAACGACTTGGGTTGGTATCCGAGGAGTTGGTCGACCGGCTCGGTCCGGGTGAACTGGTCGAACACGGTGAACCAGACGTACACCATTGCCGGCAGGAACAGCGTCAGGCCGACCAGGCCGGCGACGACGCTGTCGATCAGGAAGGCCAGCAGGCGGTCGCCGAAGCTGGCCAGCGGCTGCCCGCCGGGGCCGACCGGCACCGGCGGGTGCCCGGGGCGCGGCGGGGCCCACCCGGCCGGTGGTGGGGCGTAACCGCCCGGCGGGGTCCACGCTCCCGGCGGGGCCCAACCGCCGGGCGGGGCGTAGCCGGTGGGGCCGGGCTGCGCCGGGACGGCGTACCCCTGCGGGGCGGCGGGCGGCGCGACGCCACCGGCGGGCGGCTGCCCGCCGGCCGGCGGCGTCGGGTACGTCGGAGGCTGGGTCACGCTCGACAGTGTCGCAGGTGACTACAGGTTGCCCCGCTTCTCCTGCTCCCGCTCGATCGCCTCGAACAGGGCCTTGAAGTTGCCCTTGCCGAAGCCGAGCGAGCCGTGCCGCTCGATCAGCTCGAAGAACACGGTCGGGCGGTCCTGCACCGGCTTGGTGAAGATCTGCAGCAGGTAGCCGTCCTCGTCCCGGTCGACCAGGATCTTGCGGGCCTTCAGCTCCTCGATCGGCACCCGTACCCGGCCGATCCGGGCGCGCAGCTCCGGGTCGTCGTAGTACGAGTCCGGGGTGTCCAGGAACTCGACGCCGGCCGCGCGCATCGCGTCGACGCTGGCCAGGATGTCGTTGGTGGCCACGGCGATGTGCTGGGCCCCCGGGCCCTGGTAGAACTCCAGGTACTCGTCGATCTGCGACTTCTTGCGGGCCACGGCCGGCTCGTTGAGCGGGAACTTGACCTTGCGGGTGCCGTTGGCGACGACCTTGCTCATCAGCGCCGAGTAGTCGGTGGCGATGTCGTCGCCGACGAACTCCGCCATGTTGGAGAAGCCCATCACCCGCTTGTAGAAGTCGACCCACTCGTCCATCCGGCCCAGCTCCACGTTGCCGACCACGTGGTCGACGGCCTGGAAGAAGCGCTTCGGCTGGAGGCCGGCGTCGATCATCGGCTGCCGGTCCACGATCGGGCCGCGGGCCACGAAGCCGGGCAGGAACGACCCGGTGTAGCGGGACCGGTCGACCAGGGTGTGCCGGGTGTCGCCGTACGCGTCGATGACCGCGAACCGGACCGTGCCGTGCTCGTCGCTCAGGTCGGTGGGCGCGGTGCGGCCCGTCGCGCCCTGGGCGACGGCGTGGGCGTACGCGGCGTCGACGTCGGGCACCTCCAGCGCGATGTCCACCACGCCGTCGCTGTGCTTCGTCACGTGCTCCGCGCCCGGGGCGTCGGGGCGCACCGCGCCGGTCAGCACGAACCGGGCCGAACCGCTGGTCAGCACGTACTCGGCGTAGTCGCGGAAGCCCTGCTCCGGCCCCCGGTACGCCACGCAGGTCATGCCGAACGCCGTCGAGTAGTAGTGCGCCGCCTGCTTGGCGTTGCCGACCATGAAGTGGACGTAGTCGAGCGCCTTCACCGGGAACGGGTCGCGGCTGATGTCGTGGTCGACGGCGCCGACGAGCCGGTCGACGTCGATCTCCTCGGTGGGCTTGGGTCGGTCGATCGCCTGGGTCACGGTGGCCTCCCTCGCGTACCGGCCGGCCTCGTGGGCCGCCGTGGGCTGGTTGTCCAGGAAGCATCGCCGGAACGGATTCGGTTGGGCAACAGTCGCGGTTAGCCCTGGTCAGGTTGCGCATTCGGTATGGTGTCGACCCGTGACCGCTGTGCAGGATGTCCAGCTCGACGAGCTGGACGCGCGACTGATCGAACTCTTCGCCGAGGAACCCCGGATCGGGGTGCTGGAGTGCTCCCGGCGGCTCGGGGTGGCCCGGGGCACCGTCCAGGCCCGCCTCGACAAGCTCGTCGACCGGGGGGTGATCGGCGGTTTCGGGCCGGACATCTCCCCGGCCGCGATCGGCTTCGCGGTGACCAGCTTCGTCACCCTGGAGATCAGCCAGCGGCTCGGGCACGACCCGGTGACCGCCCACCTCGCGGCGATCCCCGAGGTGCTGGAGGCACACACCATCACCGGCTCCAGCGACCTGCTCTGCCGGATCGTCGCCCGCTCCAACGCCGACCTCCAGCGGGTGATCGACCAGATCGTGGCGTACGAGGGGATCCGGCGGGCGTCGACGATCATCGCGCTCGCCCAGCAGATCCCGTACCGGACGCTCCCCCTGGTCCGCTCCGCCGCCCGGGGAGAAGGAAGGGCCCCCTCCTAACGCCTTTGGTAGAGGAAGGGCCCCTTTTAACACGCCGGTCACCGAGAAAGCGGCGCGACACGGCCACGCGGGCGCTCGGGGCGGCGGTGATCGTCGTTACCGTGTCCGGTGTGGCGAAGGTGGGCGGCCTCAGGATGCGTGGCTGGTTCCTGCTCGGCCTCGTCACGGTGGTCGTCCTCGCCGTGGCCGGGGTGTGGAACCCGTGGCCGGGCGTGTGGGACTGGGTCGACCGCAGCGAGCCGATCTCCGAGCCCGACGTCATCTGGCAGCAGCGCGTCGGCGGCACCCCGAAGAGCGTCACCATCGCCGGCGACACCGTGATCGTCGAGCAACGCACCCGGGTCGAGGCGCGCAGCCTCGCCACCGGCGCGCAGCTGTGGGACCGCAAGGCCGACTGGGCCGCCGTGGCCGGCGGGGACCGCGACCCCGTCGTCGCCGTGGGCAAGCTCCTGGTCAAGGGGTACGAGGTGCTCGACCCCACCACCGGCGCGACCCGCCGCCGCGACGGCGACGCGGTGGCCGTGTGGACGTACCGGAACCTGCTGCTCGACGCCCACTGCGTCGAGGCGACCGACTGCACGCTCAGCGCCTGGGACCCGCGCGGCACCGCGCCGCTGTGGACGGCGTTCCTGCCCGGCGTCAGCACCGGCCTCTTCGCCGACAACCCCGACCTGCTCGGCACCCGCCGGCTCACCGCCAACCGGATCGACGCCGGGGCGGCCGGGCCGGAGCCGGTGCCGCCGCTGCTCGGCTTCCCCGTCGACGGCCGGGTGCACGTGGTGGACACCGCCACCGGCCGGGTGCTCCAGAACGTCGAGCCGGGCCGCGACGAGCGGCTCGCCGTGGTCGGCGGCCGGATGCTGCGGATCAGCGCGGTCGGCCGGGACGGCGCGTGCGCGTTCACCCTCACCGCGCACGACCCGACCACGGGCAAGCAGGTGTGGCGGCGCACCGGGATCAACCTGCGCACCGCCGACAGCGCCGGCTGCGTGCAGCGCGAGGACCCGCAGGGCGCGCGGAACGTGCTGATCGGCGTGGCCCCGGACGGCCGCGAGGCGGTCATCGACGGGTACGACGGGCGGCTGCTCCAGGTCAACGACGAGGGGCAGAAGCTGATCGCCGTGGACGACCGGTACGCGCTGCTGCGCACCGCCGACAAGCGCTCCATCGTCGCCCGGGAGCTGGGCGCGGACCGCACCCGGTGGACCCGGCCCACCGGCGAGAAGAACGGCGCGACGCTCACCCCGTACGCGGCGGTGCTCACGCAGGAGAAGCCGAACCGGCTGATCGCGCTGGACCCGCGTACCGGAAAGGAGCTGTTGGTGCTGCGGACCTCGGCCAACGCCCTGGCCGTGGGCCCGGCAGGCATGGTCATCGGCGAGGGCCGCGAGATCGGGTACGTCCGCTTCGGCGCGGGCGGCAGCGGGACCGCGCCCGGCGGCGACGCCGGTGTGCCCGGCCCCGGCAGCAGCGGCGGCGACCCCGGCGGCGACGCGCCGGGCGGCGGCGACGGGCCGGCCGACGAGGACCGCTGCGGCCCGAAGCGGGAGCTGTGCTGAGTGCCGCCCGGCGGTTCCGTTGAGCGGGGTCCGGCCGGGGTGTTGAGAGCGAGGTCCCTTCAGGCACCCGTCGGGTGCGAGCGATCGACCGGTCTGCCCTAGGCTTTCCGCTCATGAGCAGTGCCGCCGCGTTCTCCTACGCTCCCTTGCTGCCGACCGGTGCCGACCAGACCGAGTATCGCCTGGTCACCGACGAGGGTGTCGACGTCGTCAACGGTCCGGGCGGGCGCCGGTTCCTCACCGTGGAGCCGGCCGCGCTGACCGCGCTGACCGCCGAGGCGATGCACGACATCGCCCACTTCCTGCGCCCCGCCCACCTGGCCCAGCTCCGGGCGATCATCGACGACCCGGCGGCCTCGCCGAACGACCGGTTCGTCGCGCTGGACCTGCTGCGCAACGCGAACATCGCGGCCGGCGGGGTGCTGCCGATGTGCCAGGACACCGGCACCGCCATCGTGATGGGCAAGCGCGGCCGGCACGTGCTCACCGACGGCGGCGACGCCGAGGCGATCTCCCGGGGCGTCTACCAGGCGTACACGAAGCTCAACCTGCGCTACTCGCAGCTCGCCCCGCTGACGATGTGGGAGGAGCGCAACACGGGCAGCAACCTGCCGGCGCAGGTGGAGCTCTACGCCGAGGACCCGGACGGGCACCCCGACGCCTACAAGTTCCTGTTCATGGCCAAGGGCGGCGGGTCGGCCAACAAGTCGTACCTCTACCAGGAGACCAAGGCGCTGCTGAACCCGACGCGGATGATGCAGTTCCTGGAGGAGAAGCTGCGGCTCATCGGCACCGCCGCCTGCCCGCCGTACCACCTGGCGATCGTCATCGGCGGCACCAGCGCCGAGTACGCCCTCAAGACCGCCAAGTACGCCTCCGCGAAATACCTCGACGCCCTCCCGACGCAGGGCTCGATGACCGCGCACGGCTTCCGCGACCTGGAGCTGGAGGCGGAGGTGCTGGAGCTGACCCGCAACTTCGGCATCGGGGCGCAGTTCGGCGGGCGCTACTTCTGCCACGACGTGCGGGTCGTCCGGCTGCCCCGGCACGGCGCGTCCTGCCCGGTGGCGATCGCCGTGTCCTGCTCCGCCGACCGGCAGGCCGTCGCCAAGATCACCCCGTCGGGCGTGTGGCTGGAGCGCCTCGAAACCGACCCGGCGCGCTACCTGCCCGACGTCACCGACGAGACCCTCGACGCCGAGCAGGTGGTGCGCGTCGACCTCAACCGGCCGATGGCCGAGATCC
Organism: Micromonospora haikouensis; assembly: GCF_000876225.1. NCBI lineage: Bacteria > Bacillati > Actinomycetota > Actinomycetes > Micromonosporales > Micromonosporaceae > Micromonospora > Micromonospora haikouensis. The sequence goes on from NZ_JXSX01000002.1 coordinate 193,688, forward strand.
GCGCCGAGCTGTCGAAGTACCCGGTGAAGACCCGGCTGTCGCTGACCGGCCCGCTCGTCGTCGCCCGGGACATCGCGCACGCCAAGATCGCCGAGCGGCTCGACGCGGGCGAGCCGATGCCGCAGTACCTGCGAGACCACGCCGTCTACTACGCCGGCCCCGCCAAGACCCCCGAGGGGTACGCTTCCGGCTCGTTCGGCCCGACCACCGCCGGCCGGATGGACGCGTACGTGGAAAAGTTCCAGGCGGCCGGCGGCTCGATGGTGATGCTCGCCAAGGGCAACCGGTCCGCCCAGGTGACCCGCTCCTGCCAGCAGCACGGCGGCTTCTACCTCGGCTCCATCGGCGGCCCCGCCGCCCGCCTCGCCCAGGACTGCATCCGGCACGTCGAGGTCCTCGAATACGCGGAGCTGGGCATGGAGGCGGTCTGGAAGATCGAGGTGGAGGACTTCCCCGCCTTCATCGTCGTCGATGACAAGGGCAACGACTTCTTCGCCGAGGTCACCAAGCCGGTCCTCACCGTCGGCCGCCGCTGACCATCGCACACCAAGGAGCCCCGGTCGGCTGGCCGGGGCTCCTTGGTGTCGGGGCGCTCGGGTCAGCCCTGGCGGTCGCGCGACTCGTACTCGTACAGGGCCGTCGCACCCTCCCCGCGATCCTGGTCGGAGAGGGTCAGGCGCTTCACGGGGACCTTGACGCGCTGCCCCGTCGCGGCGCTGCCGGCGTCGAACCACACCTCCACCGTGTTCCCAGCCGGTAGCTTGCGTGGGCCGACCGCCAGGATCGTCATGAGGCGCGCCTTCCGGTGCGGGGCGGCTGGAGGCGGTCAGGGAAACTGTTCATCGGGTCGGACCTCCCGTGTCCGATCAAGGCTCCCGGTTCGCGTGGCTGCGCTTACTGGGGGCCGCTTCTTTGGATGCCCCAGGGACGCTTCGAGGGGCGCAGCCCGCCAAGCGCCCGAGGGATGCCAGGGACTCTATCGTCCTGACGCATAGGTTGCCTAGGGTGCCCTGGTTGCCGCTATCGCCGTGGGCGCTCCTGTTGCCCGCGATGATGAAGTCATGACTGCGAGAATCGACCCGATGTCGCCGGTTCCGCGATACCGGCAACTCGCCGTGATCCTTCGGAATGCGATCGAGGCCGGCGAGTACCCGCCGGGGAGCCGGCTCCCGTCTGAGAAGACGTTGACCCAGACCTACGGGGTGGCGCGCGAGACCGCCTCCAAGGCAATGGACGCGCTGGCGGCTGAAGGGCTGGCCGTCATGGTTCCTGGCGTGGGCTGGCACGTCCCGCCCGAGGGTGCTGGCGACCCTGACGCCTAGGCACCCAGCCCGTGCTCGCCGTCGGCCGCCGCTGACCGTCCCGCCGACGCCCCAACTCCCGCGTGTGGGACTCACTCCTGGTGATCGACTCGGCGGTTTGCGGTGCGGTTGTCCGTCTTGTGTTGGCAAGTTGTAGTCGACCTTTACATCGAACAACTCTCATCTCTACTGTGTGACGCACCGTTAGGCGTGTGATCACGGGGGGTTAGCCGATGGCTGGTTGGCGTACGCCTGCGTACATTTCGTGGGGCCGCTCAGAGATCTTCCGACGCTGGCTGGCAGGCGTGACCGCGACGGTTGTCGTAGGCACCGCCCTCGGTGTGCCGGCCACCCCCGTCGCAGCCGCGCCGGACAGGGGCGCGTGTGTCGAGGAGCAGCCGAACGGGATCGCGGCCCGGCGAATGGTGGCGACCTGTGGTCGGCGGGTGGAGATCCTCTCCGAGCGCACGGAATGGTCGCAGACGTTCGCCAACGTCGACGGCTCGCAGACGCTCGAACAGACCATTGAGCCCACCCGGGTGCGCAAGGGCGGGTCATGGGTGCCAGTGGACACGACGCTCAAGGCCACCGCAGGGGGTATCGCGCCCCGAGCCACGGTGCTGCCGATGGTCTTCTCTGCCAAGGGGGGCGACGGTCCGTTCGCCACGCTGCACGATGGGTCCCGTCGAATTGAAGTCTCCTGGCCGGGAAAGCTCCCCGTGCCGGTCGTGAACGGCTCCACGGCCACCTACCGGGGCGTCCTGCCCGACGTGGACCTCCAGGTGACAGCCCAGCCACTCGGCTTCTCGGAGGTGCTGGTCGTCAAGACCCGCGCGGCCGCCGCGAACCCTAAGCTGGCGACGCTGCGGTTCGGCGTGGAGACGAAGGGGGTCACGGTCGGTCCGACCTCCGGTGGGGGGCTCGCCGCCCGGGACAACAAGGGCGGCATCGTCTTCGCCGCCCCGGCTCCCCTGATGTGGGACTCGTCAGAGGCCGGGGATCCTGCGGGCGGAACTCCGGAGAAGGGCAAGGGGCAGGCTGCCGGCCCGGCGCACAAGCCGACGGTGGCCGAGGCCGGAGCCGCGGGTGCCAGGGCTGACGGTGCTGCGGCGGGCCGGGACGACCTACCTGAGGGTGCCCGACGGGCCGTGATGCCCGTACGGGTCGACGGCGGCACGATGACGCTGATCCCCGACAAGAGGATGCTGGCCGATCAGCGGGCCAAGCTGCCGATCTACATCGACCCGTCGTGGACCGGCGGGATCGCGAGCAACGCGTGGACGTCGGTGTGGAGCAAGTACAAGTCGAGCTCCTTCTGGCAGAACTCCACGGCGCTCTACAACGGCAAGACGGTCGGTTCTGCGGGCGCGGGGCGTACCGAGGACTGCTCGGGCTGCGCCGACCACATCATCCGGTCGTTGTTCCGGATGAACACCGCCAGGGTCGCGGGCACGCACATCCTCAGCGCCCAGTTCCGGGTGGAGCAGCGGTGGTCCTGGACGTGTAGCCCGAAGTCGAACGCGAAGCTGTGGATGACCGGGGCGATCTCGTCGGGCACCACGTGGAACAACCAGCCCACCTGGTACAGCTCCTACACCGCGCAGAGTGTCGGCAACCGCAAGTACGGCTCGGCCCACGGTTGCCTCGGCACCGGCACCATCGAGTTCAACGTGACCTCGATGGTGGCAAAGGCGGCGGCGAGCAAGTGGTCCACGCTGACGGTCGGACTGCGGGCGGTCGACGAGGGCACCAAGGACCAGTGGAAGCGGTTCAACCACGCCTCGCCGAAGCTGGCGATCACCTTCAACACCAACCCGAACGCGCTGTCGGACCTCCGGTCGCACAACAAGGACTGCGCGACGGGTGCCTCCCGGCCCTACGTGCTGAGCGCGACGCCGACCCTGGCCGCCAAGCAGTCCGACCCGGATGCCGGGCAGCAGTCCCTGACCACCTACTTCTACTGGTGGCCGGTCGGCGGCACCCGGAACGAGACGAACAAGGTCTCCCAGGCGACGGGCAATCCATCGCCGGTGTCGCAGGCGATTCCGTCGGGCAAGCTGACCGACGGCGCGAGCTACGTGTGGCAGGCCCGCACCTGGGACGGCTCGCACTACGGGCCGTGGTCCGGCACCTGTGAGTTCACCGTCGACACCACAGCGCCACCGCCGCCCACCAGCATCACGTCCACCGACTACACCAGCGACGGGGTGCCGCGCGGCGGCGTCGGCCTGTCCGGCACCTTCTCCCTCGCCGCGCCGACCGTCCGGCCGCACGAGGTCAGGGAGTACGCCTACAGCCTGGACTCGGGTGTATTGACGGCGGCGAAGACCGTGCCGGCGCGCACGACGGATTACGGTGCCTCGGTCACGTTCGCTCCGCAACACGACGGCATCAACACGCTCTATGTGTGGTCGAAGGACCACGCGGGCCGGTTCTCCTCCCCGGTGACGTACACCTTCAGCGTCCGTGCCGGTTCAGGCCCGGCCGGTGAGTGGACCTTCGAGGAGACCGGCACCACCGCCACCGACGTCTCCGGTCACGGCAACACCCTGACGCTCGGCACGTCCGCCACCCGGGTCGCGGGTCGCTCCGGCGTCGGCACGGCCCTGTCGCTGCCTGGAACCAGCGCGGCGACCAGGGCCGGCGTCATCAGCTATCCGCACCCGGACACCAACGCCTCCACCCCGGCCCGGACGGACACGAGCTTCACCGTCACGGCCTGGGTGAAGGTCAACTCGATCTCGGGCACCGGACTGCAGACCGTGATCAGCGCGAACGGCTCCCGCATGTCCGCCTATCACCTCGGCTACGCCGGCAGCAACCAACGCTGGCGGTTCACCATGGCCGCCGCCGACACCGACAACGCCGGGCTCTACACCGCGTTCTCCGACGCGGCACCCACCGCCGGCAAGTGGACTCACCTTGCCGGCGTGTACGACGGGTCGACGAAGAAGCTCACGCTCTACGTCAACGGTGTCGCCCAGGCCACCACCGCCACCCTCACCGGCGGCTTCAACGCCACCGCCGAGGTGGCGATCGGCAGGCGAATGTGGAACGGCGGTGCCGACGGCTACCTCACGGGCGCGGTCGACGACGTGCGGTTCTACAACTTCGTCGAGACGCCGGCCAACCTGGCGAAGCTGGCCGTGCCGCTGCCGCCCCAGGTCACCTTCCCCGACGGGACCGAGGTGAACTCCGGCGGAACGCTCGCCGTGACGTTCGACGCCGGTGGCGACACGAACGTCACGGCGTTCAACTACAGCGTCGACGGCACCGGGCTCAGTAGCACAGTGAACGCCACCGCGCCGGGCGGCACGGCGACCGTGACGATCAACGTCGGCGCGACCACCGGCACGCGGGTGGTCTATGCCGTCGCGGTCGACGGCAGCCGCCTCAGCGGCCTGGCACAGGGTGAGTTCACCGTGGCGGGTGGGGCAAGCATCTCCGGCACGGTATGGGACCCGAACTACCTGCCCCAGGCCGGAGCGGTCGTGCAGCTCCAGCCCGGCGGCTACCAGGCCACCTCCGGTGCCGACGGCAGTTACCTGCTGGAGAACCTTCCGGTCGGCACGTACACCCTCACCGCGACCTTCGGCGGCAGGTGCGGCCTCGGGGAGACCCTGCAGGTGCTCATCAATGGTCCAGGGATGACGCGGGAGATCTTCCTGGCGCCCCTGAGCGACGATCTGGGCACGACCTGCACCGAACAGACCACCGCCTTCAGCGCCGCGTCCACCACGCTGGCGCTGACCGGCGACGACGCGGTCGCCGCAGTGCCACTTCCCTTCGCCTTCCCGTTCTACGGCGGCGCCTACCGCAGCGCGTGGGTGGACACCAACGGTCTGCTGTCGTTCACCGACCCCGGCGGTTCCCACCCGTACACCGGGGGAGGTCAGCTGCCCGCGCCGGCAGAGCCGAACGCCGTGGTGGCCCCGTTCTGGGACGACCTGGTGGTCGACGCTTCCGCGAGCGTGCGTACGGCGACCACCGGCACCGGCAGCGGCCAGCGGTTCGTCGTCGAGTGGCGCAACGTGCACCGCAAGGGCAACACCGCCCAGCGGTTGTCGTTCGAGGCGATCCTCGCGCCGGACGGCACGGTGACCACCAACTACGACCAGCTCGACAACGCCGCGGAGAAGGGGGCGAACGCGATCGTCGGTATCGAGGCGGACGCGGGCGAGGACGGCCTGTCGTACTCGATCGGTGAGCCGGTGCTGGCCAGCACCAGGGCCATCAGCTTCGTCCGCCCGGACGTTGCGGGTGGGCTGGAGACGCACAACCTGTCCGGCGTGCTGACCGACGCGGCCGGCACCCCCGTCGTGGGTGCCACGGTCTCGCTCGACCCGACCGGCGTGAGCACCACTACCGGCGCTGGCGGGGCATACGCCTTCACCGGTCTGGTCGCGGACAGCTACACCGTGTCGGCGAAGCTCGCCGGTCGGTGCGGTGTCGCGGTCCGCGCCCAGGTGGAGCTCTCCGCCGACATCGTCCGCAACCTCCAACTCGGCCCCGACTACGGTGGCCTGGGCTACGCCTGCGCCACCGGCGCGTCCGGCTTCCAGGCGGCGTCCACGGTCCTCTCCCTGACCGGCGACGACGCCGCCACGTCGGTGACGCTGCCCTTCCCGGTGCAGTTCCACGGGCAGTCGTACACTACCGGCCGGGTGCACACGAACGGCCTGGTCAGCTTCGGCAGCGCCTCGGGTGAGCCCGACACGTGGGCCAACCCGACGATGCCGACGGCGACGGCCCCCAACGCCGTGGTCGCCCCGTTCTGGGACGACTTCGAGGTGGACGCGTCGGCCAGCGTGCGGACGCAGACCCTCGGCACGGCCCCAAACCGGTCGTACGTGGTCGAGTGGCGCAACGTCAACTTCCGCCCGCCGAGCACTGGCCGGCTGACCTTCGAAGTGATCTTCCACGAGGACGGGCGGATCGCGTTCCACTACGGTGCCATGTCGACCCCGGTCCAGCAGGGGGCGGGTGCGACCGTGGGCCTGGAGAACGGATCGGGAACGGTGGCCGCGCTCTATTCCTTCCAGGAGGCGGCGCTCACCGGCAACACCTCCATCACCTACACGCCGGCACCGACCGGCACCGTCAAGGGTGTCCTCACCACCGCCGTGACCGGGCAGCCGCTCGCGGGCGCCACGGTCAGCCTGAACCCGGGCAACCGCAGCGCCATCACCGCCGCCGACGGCAGCTACCAGTTCACCACCGTGCCGGTGGGCGAGTACGCGGTCGCCGCAGCCACCGGCGACAGCCGGTGCGCTGGCCAGTACGCCAAGGAGACTGTCAACCACCCCGGCGGCACCTCCGACGTGGACCTGTCGGTGATGGTCGATGGCGACGAGTTCGGCTACAAGTGCACCACCGGGGCGACGGCGTTCGTCCCCGGTGACGTGACGGAGAGCTGGACCGGAGACGAGACGGTGTGGCAGAAGAACCCGCCGTTCCCGGTGAAGCTCTACGGGGAGTCGTACACCTCGGCCTGGATCAGCGCCAACGGTCTGATCAGTTTCAAGGACCCGGCGTACTTCGGCTGGATCGGGTCCATCCCGGGCACCCTGCCGTCGCCGGCCGCCGAGGGCTCCCCGAACGCTGCCGTCTACGTCCACTGGGACGACTGGGTGGTCGACACGCAGGCGGCGATCGCCACCAAGATCAGCGGCACCGCTCCCAACCGGCAGTGGGTCGTGGAGTGGCGCAACGTCCACGCCTACGGCGACACCAACACCCGCGCCACCTTCGAGGTGATCTTCAGCGAGGGCGGCGACGTCACCCTGGCCTACAGCGGCATCGATCCCACCAAGCCGATTGAGCGGGGCGGCGAGGCCACCGTCGGTATCGAGAACGCCGACGGGTCCATCGGTTTCCAGTACCTGCACCGGGAGAACTGGCTGGCCAGTGGCCAGGGGGTGACGTTCAAGCCCAACCCGCCGGGCCTGGGCAGCGTCACCGGCACGATCACCTGCCAGGGCACCCCCGTCGCCGGGGCGAGCGTCGCGGTTGCCAGCGCGACGGCGACGACCGCAGCGGACGGCACCTACCAGGTCACCGCCGTGCCGGCCGGATCCTGGGCGGCGATCGCCACCGTGCCCAGCGGCACCTGCAAGGGCTCCGACGTGCGGCAGGTCGTGGTCGGGACAAGCACCCAGGCGACCGCCGACTTCGCCCGGGCAGCCACGCCCACCGGCGGTGGGTACACGCTGGCCGAGCAGGCCGTGGCGTACGTTCCCGCCAATACCACCGTGCTGCCGGTCACGGGGGACGACGCGTACACCTCGGTCGCCCTGCCCTTCCCCGTGAACCTTTACGGGCAGAGCTACAGCACCGGCTGGGTGGACAGCAACGGCGTGGTCAGCTTCGTCGACCCCGGCGAACCCTCCCCCGACGCCTGGCCGATCCCCTCGCCAGCCAGCCCCGAGGAGCCAAACGCCGCGCTCTACCCGCTCTGGCACGACTGGGTCGTCGACAGCAACGCCAGCGTCCGCACCGCTGTGCGCGGCAGCGCGCCCAACCGGCAGTTCGTCATCGAGTGGCGCAACGTCCACTCCTTTGAGGATCCCCTCACCCGGATCACCTTCCAGGCCATCCTCGACGAGGCGGGTGGCTACAGCTTCGCCTACACCGACAACGACGGAACCTTCCTCGAACGCGGCGGCGCCGCCACCGTCGGCATCGAGAACGCCGACGGCACTTCCGCGATCCAATACACACATCGCCAACCTGTCCTTCGCCCCGGGCTGGGGCTGAGGTTCGACCCGCTCACGCCATGACCCTGTTTCGACCGCGCCCAGCCCTTGAATCTCGGACCCTCCGGAGGCCCTCGGTGATGTCCAGCTTGCCCGCAGTCCCCGATCTCTCGCCGATGCGGTGGGCCCGTCGTCGTACGCTGCGCCGCTCCGGTGTCGCAGTGAGTGTTGCCGTCGTTATGCTGGCCACCCTGACGGGGATTCCAGCCCCAGTTGCGGAGGCCGCTGAGCCCACCAGGGCAGTAGCCAAGCCGGTGCCGACGGTGCCCGTGAGCGCGGTCAAAAGTCGATTGGACGACCAGACCAAGCATCCCCGGGCGGCGAGTGCGAAGCCGGCACCGGTGTGGCCGGCGGGGGGCACGGCCGTGGTCGACCTGACGTCTGGGCAGCCCGGCAAGTCGGTCCCCGCGGGCGGTTCGCCGGTACAGCTCAGGCCAGCATCTGGGACGGGTCGCTCGGCTGCGACTGATCCGCAGCGGGTGCGGCTGGAGGTCCTGGACCGGGCGGCAACACATCGTGCTCAGGTACGGGGGGTGTTGCTGTCGATCGACCGCGCGGACGGAGCGGCCGGTGCCGGTCGGGTCGACCTCACGGTGGACTACCGTTCCTTCGCCACCGCGTATGGGGCTGACTGGTCGAGTCGGTTGCGACTGGTGTCACTGCCGGCGTGCGCACTGCGTACGCCGGAGAAGAGGCAGTGCACGGGAACGCCGCTGCCGTCCCGCAACGATCTCGCCGCCCGTACGGTGACAGCTACCGTGCCGGTGAACGCGGTCACCAGCCTGATCGCGGTGACGGCTGCCCCGTCCGGGCCCGCCGGGGACTATTCGGCCACGCCGCTGCAGCCGTCATCGACATGGTCGGCGGGCGGCAACTCGGGTGCCTTCACCTGGTCGTACCCGATGCGGGTGCCCCCGGCACCGGGCGGGCCCGCGCCGCAGGTGGAACTGGCCTATTCGTCCCAGTCGGTCGACGGCCGACACGCGGCGTCGAACAACCAGCCGTCGTGGGTGGGTGAGGGCTTCGAGGCCTGGCCCGGGGGTCACATCGAGCGCCGCTACCGGGCCTGCGCCGAGGACATGGACGGCTCGGCGAACAATGACCTGAAGACCGGCGACCAGTGCTGGGAGACCGACAACGCCACGCTGTCGCTCAACGGCCACTCCGGTGAGCTGATCTACAACTCGTCGGAAGACCGGTGGCACCTGCGTAACGACGACGGGTCCCGGGTCGAGCGCAAGACCGGGGCGGCCAACGGGGACAACGACGGCGAATACTGGGTGGTCACCACCACCGACGGCAAACAGTACTGGTTCGGCGCCCAGCGTCTGCCCGGCTGGGCATCGGGCGATCCGGTGACCAACTCGACGTGGACCATGCCGGTGTTCGGCAACGACCCGGGGGAACCGTGTCACGCGACCGCGTACGCCGACTCCGACTGCGTGCAGGCGTGGCGGTGGAACCTGGACTACGTCGTGGATCTACACGGCAACTCGGCCTCGTACTGGTACGTCAAGGAGAGCAACAAGTACGGCCGCAACCGGGACGCGGACGACGACGCCAGCTACGACCGGGGTGGCTGGCTGGACCGGATCGACTACGGCACCCGGAGAGACAGCGGCGTCGAATCGGTCCTCGACTCGCCGGCTCCGCTGCGGGTCGACTTCGCCGTCGCGGACCGGTGCCTGAGCGGCTGCGCCACGCACGACGAGGCCCACTGGCCGGACACGCCGTGGGACAGCGAATGCACCGGCACCTCCTGCACGGACAACTTCGCCCCGACGTTCTGGACGACCAAGCGGCTCGCCTCCATCACCACGCAGGTACGCGACGGCAGCAGCTATCGCGACGTCGAGCGATGGACCCTCACTCACACCTTCCCCGACCCCGGCGACGGTACCCGCGCCGGACTGTGGCTCGACCGGATCTCCCATGCTGGCCTGGTCGGTGCCACCACCACCGTGCCGGACATCGAGTTCACTTCGGTTCAACTGTCCAACCGGGTCGACACGGAGGACTTCGCTGCGGCGATGAACTGGATGCGGATCACGAAGATCCGCACCGAGTCGGGTGGCACCACGAGTGTCACTTATTCGGCGCCGGACTGCGTCGCCGGACAGACGCCCACGCCGCATACGAACACCCGCCGCTGCTACCCGGTGATCTGGACCCCAGAGGGCTATCAGAACCCGGTGACGGACTGGTTCCACAAGTATGTGGTCACCACGATCTTCGAGAACAACAACACCGGCGGGGTTCCACCACAGGGCAGCCCGCGCGTCGCCTACTCGTACAGCTACCTCGACGGCGCGGCGTGGCACTACAACGACGACGACGGGATCATTGACAGCAAGCGCAAGACCTGGTCGGACTTTCGCGGTTACGGCCGGGTCGGAGTGACCGTCGGCGACCCCGGCGAACAGACCTATTCCGAGACCCGCTACTTCCGGGGCATGAACGGCGACCGGGCAACGCCGACGGGCGGCACCAAGTCGGTCACCGTCGACGGGATCGCCGACGAGGACTGGTACGCCGGCACGGTCCGGGAGTCCAAGACGTTCAACGGGCCGGGTGGCCCGGTGGTGTCCCGGGGGACCAGTGATCCGTGGGCGTCCGCTGCGACCGCCACCCGGACGGTCAACGGGGACACCGTCACCGCCCGGTTTACCAGGATCGGCACGAGCCGCAGCTACACGATGCTGGACGCGGGCCGTGGGGAGCGGGTAACCAGGACGACCACCAGCTTCGACGCGTACGGGATGCCCGTCAGCGTGGACGACTTTGGTGACGACAACATCGCCGGCGATGAGCAGTGCGCCAAGACGGACTACACGCCGCGTAACGTCAGCGTCTGGTTGATGGACCGGGTCCACCGGGTGCAGAGCTACGCGGTGAAGTGCGCCGATGCCGTCACCCCCACCTCGCTGGGCGAGGGCGACGTCATCGGCGAGACCCGGACCTCATATGACGGTAACGCGTTCGAGGCGACACCCAGCCGGGGCCTGACCACGCGTACTGAGGTGATGGCGGCCTGGAACGCGGGCGCGCCGACCTTCACCACCGTCGCCCAAGCCGGGTACGACACGCAGGGCCGGGTCGTCTCCTCGCGTAACGCGATGAACTACGAGACGAAGACCGCGTACACCCCAGCCAGCGGTGGACCGGTCACGGCGACGACCGTGACCAACCCCTTGCTGCACGTGGCAGCCACGACGCTTGAGCCGGCTTGGGGCACGGCGACGGCGACGGTCGACGCGAACGGCAAGCGCACTGACCTGTCCCACGACGGGCTGGGTCGGCTCACCTCCGTGTGGCTGCCGGGTCGGACGAAAGGCACCGACAGCGCCGACATGACCTTCGCCTACCAGGTCCGCAACGACGCCGCCACCGTCGTCACGACCGCCCGGCTGAACGCTCAGGGCAACTACGTCACCACCTACGCCTTCTACGACGGCCTGCTGCGGCCCCGGCAGACCCAGGCTCCGTCGCCGTCCGGCGGTCGCCTGCTTACCGACACGTTCTACGACACCGCCGGGCGGCAGGCGAAGACGTTCGACCCGTACCATGCCGCCGGCACGCCGGGCACCACACTGGTGACCGCGACGGAGCAGGCCTTTGTGCCCACCCAGGCCAGGACCGTCTACGACGGTGCCGGCCGCGCCACCGCATCGATCTTCCAGCCCTACGACACCGAGCGCTGGCGGACCAGCACCTACTACGCTGGTGACCGGACCGACGTCACACCACCGGCTGGCGGCACCGCCACCTCCACCGTCACCGACGCCCGAGGCCGCACCGTCCAGATCCGCCAGTACCAAGGCGCAACGCCGACCCCGGGCGCGGCCGGCAGTTGGGACACCGCCACCTACACCTACAACCGCAAGGGCCAACTGGTGGCCTTCGCTGACCCGGCGGGCAACGACTGGACCCACACCTACGACATCCGGGGCCGGCAGACGACCACAGACGACCCTGACAAGGGCACCACCACGTTCACCTACGACAACGCCAGCCGCATAACCGCCACCGAAGACGCCCGCGGTCAGAAACTCGCCTACCGGCTCGACCCGCTCGACCGTAAGCGGGAGGTCTACGAAGGCCAGATCGGCGGCACCCTGCGGGCCCAGTGGGGGTACGACACCCTCGCCAAGGGCCAGCTCACCTTCAGCACCCGCTTTGTTGGCAACGCCGCGTACCAGTTGAAGGTCACCGGCTATACGGACAGCTATCAACCCACAGGCACTCAGTTCATCATCCCAACGTCCGAGACCGGGCTCGGCGGCACCTACAACTTCTTCAACGGGTGGAACCGTGACGGCTCGCTGGCCTCGACCAGTCTTCCGTCCACCAACATCGACTTGCCCGCCGAAACCCTTCAGTACGGCTACAGCGACCTCGGCCTGCCCACGACCCTCGGCACGCTCTACGGGTCGGACAACCTGTCCTACGTCGAAGGCACCGACTACAACGCCCTCGGCCAGGCCAGCCAGTACCACCTGTACTCCGGCAGCGGAGGACGCGTCCAACAGGCGTTCACCCGGGAACTGGAGACCGGCCGGCTCACCGGAATCCGCACCGACCGGGACTCGACCACCCCGTACACCCTCGCCGATGTCCGATACACCTACGACGCGGCTGGCAACATCGTCAAGGCCCAGGACGTTGTACCTGTCCCGGTCGATGACACCCAGTGCTTCGGCTACGACTATCTCCGCCGGCTCACCCAGGCATGGACCCCCTCCTCCGGGGACTGCGCCACCACTCCGACCGTCGCCGCCCTTGGCGGCCCAGCGCCCTATTGGCACAGCTGGACCTTCGACACCATCGGCAACCGGCTGACCCAGACCCAGCACACCAGCGCCGGGAATGCCACCACCACCTACGCCTATCCCACCGCAGGCAGCCCGCAGCCGCACGCCCTTACCGCCACCAGCGGCGCGCACACTGGCTCCTACACCTACGACCAGACCGGCAACACTCTCACCCGCCCCACCAGCTCTTCGGGAGCCCAGACCCTGAGCTGGGACGCTGAAGGCCACCTGGACACCTCCACAGACACCACTGGGACGACCAGGTACATCTACGACGCCGACGGCAACCGGCTGATCCGCCGCGACCCCACCGGTTCCACCCTCTACCTACCTGGCCAGGAACTCCGCTACACCACCGCCACCGGCACCGTCGCGTGCACCCGCTACTACACCCATGGGGGCGCCACGATCGCCTCCCGCACCCTCACCGGACTGAACTGGCTGTCCAGCGACCACCAGGGCACCGCCCAGGTCAGCGTGGCCGCCATATCACAGCAGGCGACCGTCCGCCGGCAGTTGCCCTACGGTCAGGACCGCGGCACCACCGCCGCCTGGCCCAACGACAAGGGCTTTGTCGGCGGCACCGCCGACACCACCGGCCTCACCCACCTCGGCGTCCGCGAATACGACCCCACTATCGGCAGATTCGTCAGCATCGATCCTCTTCAGGACCTGACCGATCCCCAGCAGTGGCACGGCTACGCCTACGCCAACAACTCACCGGCGACGTCCAGCGACCCAACCGGTCTGATCTGGATCAACGACGGTGGCGGCTCCTATGTCCCGCCCTCAGCAACGCCGTCGCCCACACCCGCGCCGGGCGGAGGCGGCTCCAGCGGTGGCGGATCCTCCACGCCGAGGGTGACCCCGTCGCCCTCGCCTGGGAGGACACCCATCCCTGTCGCGTGCATCCCCGAAGAGTTGTGCAAGGACCCGATGATCGAAGCTGTCGTCGGATTCGTGCCCTTCTCCGACGCGCCTGATTGTTTGCAAGGCGACGAGCTGGCCTGCGGCTTCACTGCACTGGACGCGGTACCGGGCGGAAAAATCGCACATGGTATTGGCGCTCTCGGATCTGCGCTCATCACCGCACGACGGCTGGCCAAGTATGCCGACGATGCTGCTGCGGGCCGTGGTCTGTGGGATTTACCCTTCAGGCAGCGGGGTTATCAGCTCGAAAAGCGCATCATGGACGAGATGGGGCTAAAGGGAATGCCCGCTCCCAACAATCCAACCATTGATGCCTTCGATCCTGTGACCGGTACTGCGACGAGCATCAAAACCAAGGCTTTGCATGAAGGCTTCTATAACGGAAAAGCGCTTCAGACGGAGTTGCGGAGAGATGTCCGGAAGTTGGAAAGGTATGAGGGTAAAACGTTCGGTGATGCCGTCATCAATAAGGATGACATTCGGCATAGGCAGCTGATTGTCGGCATTCCTTCCGGCACGGTTTCAAATGAACAGTATGCTGCGATGGTGGACGGCTATCGTTACGGGTTGAAGCGTCAGGTGGACGTGATATACGTAATCGTTAAATGAGTGGTTGGGTCGGCGGTCGTCCGCGCTGTCGATAGCGTCCTGTCGGAATCGGCGTATTTCCTTTGCGGCGCGACGCAGCCCCGGCCGGTGGCAACCCAAGGGTCGCCACCGGCCGGGGCTGTCGGTAACCCTTCTGTCCTGTATCCTGCGCTTCTCGTGGCATGGGAGCTGATTTCGGGGAGGAAGTATGGGGTACGAGCTACACATCAGTCGAGCTGAGGAATACTATGATAGCGAAGAGCACCCGATCGCCCTTGTCGAGTGGCTGACCTATGCGGAGAGTAACTCTGCGCTCAGGGTGGGTGGATGGCTCGGCTGGGATGAGGAGCGCCAGCCCATCTACGAACACGTCTGCACGGACGGCAGTTTGGTTTCGCTGACTTGGTTCGAGGGCGCTATTGAGATCAAGGGGAACTTCGACGGCGACCCTTACCGTGAGTTCGGAAGCATCGCCGAAGGCTTGCAGGCCAACCTTCAAGGCGACGACGGCGAGCGGTATACAGCGAGCGGTGTCCTCCCCCCTGCCCGATAGATATAGAGTCAGCGCTGGGAGCAGGGGCGGGGCGTGTCAGTGGTGCTAAAAGACTAGCTGGGGCGGGGCTTTCTGGGTTGCCGAGGATTCATACCCGCGTTTGGTGGGTTGGAATGATGGGTCTGAGTTTTCTCGGCGAAAACGCGATATTTTAATCGTGGGCAGAAGGGAAGTTAATCGTGAGTCTGGATGGGTTCCAGGCCGTCAGATCGGAGGTATTCCTTCCTGGTCGGAATTCGCTCTTTTTGCTTTGTTGGCGATTTATTCGGCAGCCACGATCGGCTTGTTAACAGGGTAGGCAACGCGAAAGGGGCGCCGGGCGTGAGCCCGGCGCCCCTTCGGCGTACGGCGTGGGTCAGCTCGGGTCGATGAAGATGTTGTAGTACGCCGGGCCGGAGACGACGCCCGCCGCCGTGCGGCTGCGCACCGTCAGGCTGTGGCCGTACGGCGAGTCCGCCGCCCAGCTCACCCGGGCCGTGCCATCCGCGCCGGCCGCGACGGTGGCCTCCGCCCCGTCGTCGAACGCGTACACGAACTCCGTGGTGCCCGGCAGCTGGGCGGTGAGCACGAACTCGCCGGTCTGCCCGACCACGGCACCGCCCTGCCAGCCGAACACGTCCGAGGTGACCAGCGGGCTCTGCGGGTCGACCCGGAACGAGTAGTACTGCGCGTCCGTGGTCACCCCGGCGGCCGTCCGCGCCCGCACCCGCAGCTCGACCCAGCCGCCGTACTCGTTGTCGTACGCCGACGGCGTCCACTCGACGCTGGCGGTGCCGTCCGCGTTCGCCGCCACGGTCCGCTCCGGCTCGTCGCGGAACTGGTAGACGTACGAGGTGACGCCGGTGACCGAGGGGTGCGGGGCGAAGGTGAAGGTGCCCGGCACGCCCGGCCCGCCGCCGGTCGTGTTGCGCGGGTACGCCTCGGACGCCACGGTCGGCGCGACCGAGGCGGGATAGAACGCCAGGCCGATCGGCTCGGACTCCACCCCGGCGCTGGTCCGGCTGAACACCTCGATCGTGTGGTACCCGGCGTCGGCCGGCGTGTACGACACGGTCGCCCTGCCGTCCGCGCCGGCCCGGACGGTCCGCTCCTCGCCGCGGCCGAACGTGTAGACGTACTCGGTGACGTCGGCCATCGCCGGGGCGAACGTGAAGCTGCCCTCGGTGCCGGCCGGCGCGCCCGGCGTCCCGTCGAACGGCCAGTCCTCCGAGGTGACGAACGGGGCGGTGCGCACGGAGAACGGGTATCCGGCGTCGCCGGAGAGCACGCCGTCGCGGGTGCGGCTGCGCACGTGCAGCGTGTTGTCGACCGCCGTCGGGGTGACGGTCACCGTGGCCGCCCCGGCGGCGTCCGCCGCCACGGTCCGCTCGGTGCCGCCGTTGAGCGACCACACGTACTCGACCACGTCCGTCATGTTCGGCGCGAACGTGAACTCGCGCGGCTGCCCGAGCCAGCCCTCGGGGTTGCCGTCGGTGACCGTCGGCGCGGTGTTGCGCACCCAGAACTCGTACCGGGTCTGCGGGGAGCGGTTGCCCGCTCGGTCCACGGCCTGCACGTTGAGCCAGTCCGGGCCGTACTCGTCGGGGGCGTAGCTGACCGTGGCGGTGCCGCCGGGGCCGGCGGCGACGTAGGTGGTGAGGCCCGAGCGGCCGTACCAGAATCCGACGACGTCGTCGGCCCCGGCGCTGGTGAAGGTGAAGTCACCGGCGATCCCCGGGCCGCCGTGGCCGGGGAAGCTCCGGTCGGACGGGTAGTCGGTGGAGACCACCGTGGGCGCGGGCGGGCGGGTGGTGTCGACGGTGAAGCGGCACTCCGGCGACCAGGCGGAGGCGGCGCGCTCGTCGGCGGCGCGGACCGCGAAGGCGTACGTGCCACCGTCGACCAGCAGGCCGCCGGGCACCGTGTACTGGATCGTGGCCGGGGCGTACCAGGCGGAGGAGGTCCACTCGGTGCGCTCGGCGGGGCGGTCCACCGGCCACCAGGCGAAGGTGGCCTGCACCCGGTCCCCGGCGGACGGCTCCAGCTTGTCCGGGTCGGTCACCTCGGCGGTGAGGACCGGCGTGGTGGTGCCGACCAGCAGCCCGTCGGCGCAGGTCCGGCCCGCGACGGTCAGATTGCCCGGCACGTCGGGCGCGGCGTTGGCCTCCAGCGAGACGCCCGGCTTCTTCATCCGTCGCCCGAAGTGCTTGTTGCCCTCGTCGTCGCCGGCGATCCGGGCCATCAGGGTGAGCGAGTCGCGGCCGTCGGCGACGGCCTGCCGGAACACCTCGGTGACGCCCAGCTCCAGGTAGCCGGCCGGGCAGGGCGCGGTGGGACCGACGTCGCCGACCTTCTCGCGTACGGCGGGTGCGGTGTTCCAGGTGGGCGGGGCGGCCGGGGTATCGGTGCGCCACAGCTCCAGCTCGCGCGGCTTCGTGCAGTCGGCGACCGTCGACTCCCCGGTGACGACCTGGGCGGTGATGATCTCCTTGCCCCGGTACGGGGTGAGGTCGAAGGTGAAGTAGGCCCGCGAGGTGTGCTTCACCCCGTCGGCCTGCCACGTGCCGACGGGCACGTCGGCGGCGGTGGTGGGGAAGGCGAGGGCGGGCTGCCGGGCGTCGGTGTAGCTGACGCTGGTGGGCAGGACGTACCGGGTCACGCCGGCACTGGCCGGCGCGGCGGTCACGGCCAGCGCGCCGGAGGCGGCGAGCAGGCCGGCGAGGCCGATGGTGGTCACGCGGCGCGGTGTGCGCCGCGGGCGTCCGGGACGAACGCCGGTGGAACCCCCGTTGAACTGCACGTCAGGCCCTTTCGTGGAAGGCAACGATTCCATGATCTTAATTACGTGACTGGCTCCGCGCCTTCGACTTTCGGCCCGCCCGTCCGCCTGGGCGGGCGATCATCTGCGGGGCGGCGACGGCCGGGGCAGGATGGTATGCGTGACGACTCCAGAGGCAGCGGGCTACCGGATCGAACGCGACTCGATGGGCGAGGTGGAGGTGCCCGCCGAGGCGCTGTGGCGGGCGCAGACCCAGCGCGCGGTGCAGAACTTCCCGATCTCCGGCCGGGGCATCGAGCCGGCGCAGATCAAGGCCCTGGCCCAGATCAAGGGCGCGGCGGCGCAGGTAAACGGCGAGCTGGGCGTGATCGACGCGGAGGTGGCCGCCGCGATCGCCACCGCCGCCGCACACGTGGCCGACGGCGGCTACGACGACCAGTTCCCCATCGACGTGTTCCAGACCGGCTCGGGGACCTCGTCCAACATGAACACGAACGAGGTCATCGCCACCCTGGCCAGCCGGGAGCTGGGCCGGGACGTGCACCCGAACGACGACGTCAACGCCTCGCAGTCCAGCAACGACGTCTTCCCGTCGTCCATCCACCTGGCGGCGACGCAGTTCATCGTCGAGGACCTGATCCCGTCCCTGACCCACCTCGCCGGTGCGCTGGAGACCAAGTCGGCCGAGTTCGAGACCGTGGTCAAGGCCGGCCGCACCCACCTGATGGACGCCACGCCCGTCACCCTCGGCCAGGAGTTCGGCGGGTACGCCGCCCAGGTCCGCTACGGCGTCGAGCGGCTGGAAGGGGCGCTGCCCCGGCTGGCCGAGCTGCCGCTGGGCGGCACCGCCGTCGGCACCGGCATCAACACGCCGCTCGGCTTCGCTGCGGCCGTGATCGCCAAGCTGCGCGAGTCCACCGGCCTGCCCCTGAGCGAGGCGCGCAACCACTTCGAGGCGCAGGGCGCACGGGACGCGCTGGTGGAGACGTCCGGGCAGCTCCGCACCATCGCCGTCGGCCTCTACAAGATCGCCAACGACATCCGGTGGATGGGCTCCGGCCCCCGCGCCGGCCTGCGCGAGCTGCGCATCCCCGACCTCCAGCCCGGCTCGTCGATCATGCCGGGCAAGGTGAACCCGGTGGTCGCCGAGGCCGTGCGGCAGGTCTGCGCCCAGGTGATCGGCAACGACGCGGCGGTCGGCTTCGCCGGGTCGCAGGGCGACTTCGAGCTGAACGTCATGCTCCCGGTGATGGCCCGCAACCTGCTGGAATCCATCAAGCTGCTGGCCGCGTCGAGTCGCCTGCTCGCCGACCGCTGCGTGGCCGGCCTGGTCGCGAACGCCGACGTCTGTCTCGCGTACGCCGAGGGCTCGCCGTCGATCGTCACCCCCCTCAACCGCCACCTCGGGTACGACGAGGCCGCCTCGATCGCCAAGGAGGCGCTGGCCAAGGAGATGGCGATCCGGGACGTGGTGATCGCCCGGGGGCACGTGGCCAACGGCAAGCTCACCGCCGAGCAGCTCGACGAGGCCCTCGACCTGCTCCGGATGACCCACCCCTGACGCTCGCCCGTCGGATCACGCCCGGTCCGCGTGCCCAGCCGTGCGCGTACTCCCTGCGGGGCGTGAGCCGGGCGACCGCGTACGGCCGGGGCGCGGCGCAGGCCCGGCGCAGCCGGAGCGGCCGAAGCGCCGCGTGCGGGGACGATCGGACGGCGAGCCAGGAAGTCCTCTACGGAGACCGCCAGCCCCGGGTCGTCGCGGTGGCCGACGAGCCCGAGAATCTGCGTCGTCTCCAGCGAGCCGGGGAAGCTACCCTCGGCGCGGCGTTGCCCCCGCAGGAGTCGATCGATCGGTTGAGGGAAGTGGCGGAGTCATGGAGTTGATGGGTGCCCATTGGCGGAAGAGCAGCCGCAGCGGGTCGAACGACCAGTGTGTGGAGGTGGCGACGGATCTTCCCGGGGTGGTCGGGGTGCGGGACAGCAAGGACCGTTCGAGGCCGGTGCTGACCATCGACGCGCACGCGTGGCGGGCCTTCGTCGCGGCGGTCCCCCGCTGACCGGCCACACGGTGCCCGGACCGGAGGTCCTGGACCGCCTCGCCCAGGAGCGGATCGTCTGGCTGTGCACGGTGCGGCCGAACGGTTCGCCGCACGTCACGCCGGTCTGGTTCCTGTTCCGAGGCGACGAGTGGTGGATCTGGACACAGGAGCGGAACCGCAAGGTCCGTAACATCGTCGTCGATCCCCGGGTGTCGCTGGCGCTGCCTGACGGCAAGTTCCCGGTCGTCGCCGAGGGCGCGGCCGTGATCGTGCGCCAGCCGTTCCCCGAGTGGGTCGACGACGGGTTCCGCCGCAAGTACGACTGGGACGTCACCGCCCCGGCCGGGCCCGCCGGGAAGAACGTCCTGATCCGGGTCCCCGTCACCCGCTGGCTGATGGCCGGCAGTGCCTCGTGACCCGGTCCGGCCGGTCCGGCTGGTTGATCGACTTCATGTCGGCGACGTGGCGGTATCCGACGGGTCGGGATACCGCCACCCGCCCGACATGATCTTCAGCGTGAAGGGGATGACGGGGATGACGGGGGTCGACGGGTCCGGGGCGGTCCTGCTGGAGACGGGGCGGCTGCGGCTGCGCCGGTTCACGGAGGCCGATGCCGACGCCCTGACGGAGCTGGACTCGGACCCGGAGGTCATGCGCTACCTGACCGGTGGCCGGCCCACCCCGGCCGACGTGGTCCGGGGCGAGCTGCTGCCCCGCCTCCTGGCCGGGTACGACCGGTGCCCCGGCCTGGGTCGGTGGGCCGCCGTCGACCGGGCGACGGGGACATTCCTGGGCTGGTTCGCCCTGGACGCCCCGGCGGCGGAGCCCTCGCCCGGGGCCGCCGCCCCGCAGGCAGGCGTGCGGCCCGAGGCAGGTCCCCCGGCGGCGGAGCCCGTGCCCGGGGCCGCCGCCCCGCAGGCAGGCCTGTGGCCCGGGGCGGGTGCCTCGAGAGCGGAGCCCGTGCCCGGGGCGGATGCCCCGCATGCAGGCCCCCTGCCCAGGCCGGCAGCGGGGGCAGCACCACCGGCGGCTGCACCACCGGCTGGGGCGCAACCGGCGGGGGCGCAACCGGCGGCGGCACCACCGGGGACGCAGGCCGAGTTGGGGTACCGGCTGCGGCGGGCGGCGTGGGGGCGCGGCCTGGCCACCGAGGGGTCCCGTGCCCTGCTCCGGTACGCGTTCGCCACCGTCGGCCTGGCCCGGGTGTGGGCGCAGACGATGGCGGTCAACACGCCCTCCCGACGGGTGATGGAGAAGGCCGGACTGCGGTACGTGCGCACGTTCCACCTCGACTGGGACGACCCGATCGAGGGCACCGAGCACGGCGAGGTCGAGTACGAGCTGCTCCGCGCGGAGTGGGCGACGCGCGAGGCCGGTTGATCGACGTCATGTCGGGCAGGTGGCGGTATCCGGCGGGTCGGGATACCACCACCCGCCCGACATGATGTTCAGCCCAGCGGGGATACCGCCACGTCGCCGACATGGCGGCGCGGCCCCGGGTCAGGACCGGGCGGCGGCCCGGCGGGCCCGGTAGGCGGTGACCGCCGCCCGGTTGCCGCACCCGGCGTCGCAGTACCGGCGGGACCGGTTCTTGGACAGGTCGACCAGCACGTTGTCGCAGTCCGGATGGTCGCACACGCGCAGCCGGCTCAGCTCGTCTCCGCGTACCAGGTCGGCGAGGGCCATCGCGGCCTCGACGGCCATCCGGGTGGGCAGCGGCGCGTCCCTGGGCACGGCGTGCAGGTGGTACGGCTCGTCGTCGTGGCGGATGAGCTGTGGCAACGCCCCGGCGTCGCGCAGCAGCGCGTTGACGGTGGTGACGACCTCGTCGGTGTCGGCGTACCAGATCCGGCGCAGCCGGAGGCGCAGGTCCCGGACGGCCCGCAGCTCCGCCTCGGTGCGTTCGTGCCGGCCGGTCCAGCCGTGCGTGGCGAGGAACGCGTCCAGGGCCGCCACGTCGGGCAGCGCCTCGCCGTGGCTGCCCCCGGTGTTGACCAGCGCGGCGGCGGCGATCAGCGCGGGCTCGGTGTCATGGGCGAAAAGCAACTTGACTCCTGTCGGCCGACCGACCTAGCGTCATGAGCATAAAGCTACTTGACTCATGACGTCCCGAGGAGAGTCGATGCGTCAACGACCCACCGGCGTCGGTCTCGGCCTGGCGCTGCTGTCGACCGTCACCTTCGCCACCTCGGGCACCTTCGCCCGTTCGCTGATCGAGGCCGGGTGGTCCGCGGAGGCCGTGGTGATCGCCCGGGTCGGCAGCGCGGCCGCCGTCCTCGCGGTGCCGGCGGTGCTGGCCCTGCGCGGCCGGTGGGACGTGCTGCGGCGCAACCTCGCCTCCGTGGGCGCGTTCGGGCTGCTCGCCGTCGCCCTGGCGCAGGCGTGCTTCTTCAACGCCGTGCGCTACCTCCCGGTCGGGGTGGCGCTGCTGCTGGAATACCTGGGCATCATCCTCGTGGTCGGCTGGATGTGGGCGGTCCACGGGCAGCGCCCGCGCCGGCTGACCGTGGCCGGGTCGGTGGCCGCGCTCGCCGGCCTCCCCGCCGTGCTGGACGTGACCGGCGGCGGTCGCCTCGACCCGGCCGGCGTGCTCTGGGGGCTGGGCGCGGCCGTCGGCCTCGCCGGCTACTTCGTGATCGCCGGGCGACTCGACGACGGCCTGCCGTCGGTGGCGATGGCCAGCGCAGGCATGGGCGTCGGTGCGGCGGCCCTGCTCGTGCTCGGCCTCGCCGGGGCGCTGCCGCTGCGGGCCACCTTCGGCGAGGTGACCTTCGCGGGGCAGCGCACGAGCTGGCTGGTGCCCATCGCCGGCCTCTCGCTGGTCGCGGCGGTCGTCGCGTACCTGACCGGGATCGCGGCGGCCCGGATCCTCGGGGCCCGGCTGTCGTCGTTCGTCGGGCTGACCGAGGTCATGTTCGCGGTGCTCGTCGCCTGGCTGGTGCTGGGCGAGCTGCCGACCGTGGTGCAGCTGCTCGGCGGCGCCCTGATCGTCGCCGGGGTCGCCCTGGTCCGCGTCGACGAACTGCGTGAGGCGCGGGCCCTCGGCCGGTCGCCCGCCCGCCCCGCCGAGCCCGCCCTCGCGGCCGAGGCATGACCATCCGCCATCGCGCCGTCCGGGCCGGCAGCCGGCACCCGGTCGGGGTCGGCCGGGCCCGTGCCGGCGCGCCCAGCTCGGGGGAACAGGGCCGACGTGGCCCGGGAGCCGGCTCGGTGGCACCCTTGCCGGCATGCTGACCCACGTCGTGTTCGACGCCGACGAGACCCTGCTCGACCTGCGCCCGGCGGTCACCGGCGGGCTGGTGGCCGTACTCGAGGAGATGCGGCGGCTGACCCCGGCGGCGGCCGAGGTCACCCTCGCGGACCTGGAGTCGGACTGGGGTGCGGTCTTCGGGGCGTTGAGCGCCGCGCCGGTCAACGAGATCCGGCGGGCCGCGCTGGCCCGGTCGCTGGCCCGGGCCGGCCTCGACGCGCACCTCGACGACCTCGCGGCGCTCTTCTTCGCCCGGCGCTTCGCGCTCACCCGGCCGTTCCCCGACGCGCTGCCCGCGCTCGCCGCCCTGCGCCCGCGCTACACCCTGGGTTACGCCACCAACGGCAACAGCCGCGCCGAACGCTGCGGGCTCACCGGCGAGTTCACCTTCGAGGTGTACGCGCACGAGAACGGCCTGCCGAAGAAGCCCGCCCCCGAGTTCTTCGCCGCCGTGGTCGAGGCCGCCGGGGTGCCCCCGCGTCAGATCGTGTACGTCGGCGACTCGCCGAGCCACGACGTCGTCGCGCCGCTGCGGGCCGGGATGCGGGCGGTGTGGCTCAACCGGGGTGGGCTGCCCCGCCCGGAGGGCGTGCCGGCCGACGCGGAGGTGTCCACGCTGGCCGCCCTGCCGGACGTGCTCGACCGGTACGCCCGGGTCGAACTGAGCGGCGCGTAGGCCGCCCGGCCGGCGGGCCGCGAGCCCGCCCCGCCGGCCGGCCCGTCGGCGCTGGATGACAGCGGGCCGACGAAAGCCTGATTGCCGTGTAATACGGACTCCCATCTAGCGGAACGCTCCCCGGTGGTATGGGATGGCTGCCACGTCCCTCAACGAGAGGATCTGATGTGGTGAGCAAGCGCTTCACCGCCGGTGCCGTCGCAACCGCAACGGCGTTGGCACTCACGGTGACCGGCGTGGTGGGCCCGGCCAATGCCGAGCCGACCGTGACCCGGGAGTTCACCGTCGTGGCGGAGTCCGGCGTCTCCGCCGACGCGGCGATCGCCGCGATCAAGGCCGCCGGTGGCACGGTCGTGTCCCGCACCGACGAGGTCGGCCTGTACCAGGTCACCAGCGACCGCGCCGACTTCGCCAGCCGGGCCGCCGCGAACGCCGCCCTGCTCGGCGCGGCCGAGAAGAAGGCCATCGGCCGCAAGCCGAAGCTCGACCGGGTCGAGCAGGAGAACCTCCTCGCCCAGGCCAAGGCCAAGGCGAAGGGCGCCCCCGCCAAGCGGGGCGCGAAGCTGGACCCGCTGGACGACAAGCTCTGGGGCCTGGGCATGATCCGGGCCGACAAGGCGCGCAAGGTGGAGCCGGGCGACCGCCGGGTCACCGTCGGCGTCCTCGACACCGGCCTCGACGCCAGCAACCCCGACCTGGCGGCGAACTTCAGCTGGTCACTGTCGCGCAACTTCGCCCCCGACATCCCCGAGGTCGACGGCCCGTGCGAGGTGGCGAGCTGCCTCGACCCGGTCGGCACCGACGACGGCGGGCACGGCACCCACGTCGCCGGGACCATCGGCGCCGCCGCCGACGGCTTCGGGCTCTCCGGCGTCGCCCCGAACGTGACCCTGGTCGAGCTCAAGGGCGGCCAGGACTCCGGCTACTTCTTCCTCGACCCGGTCGTCAACGCCCTGGTCCACGCCGGCAAGGCCGGCCTCGACGTGGTCAACATGTCGTTCTACGTCGACCCGTGGCTCTACAACTGCACGGCCAACCCGGCCGACTCGCCTGAGGCGCAGGCCGAGCAGCGGGCGACCATCGAGGCCATGACGCGGGCGCTCAACTACGCGCACCGCAAGGGCGTCACCCTGGTCGGCTCGCTCGGCAACAACCACGAGGACCTGGGCGCCCCGCGCACCGACTTCTCCAGCCCCGACTACGGCGCCGACCCGTACGAGCGGCCGATCGACAACGCGAGCTGCTGGGACTTCCCGGTGGAGGGCCCGCACGTGATCGGCGTGTCGGCGGTCGGCCCGTCCGGCAAGAAGGCCGACTACTCGAACTACGGCACCGAGCAGATCGCCGTGGCCGCGCCGGGCGGCTGGTTCCGCGACGGCTACGGCACCGACACCTACCGCCTCGACTCCAACATGATCCTCTCCGCGTACCCGAAGCACGTCCTCCAGGAGGAGGGCTCCGTCGACGAGAACGGCAACATCGTCGCCGGCTTCGAGGAGTCGGTGTTCAAGGAGTGCAAGGCCAACGGCGACTGCGGCTACTACACCTACCTGCAGGGCACCTCGATGGCGTCGCCGCACGTCAGCGGCGTCGCCGCGCTGATCGTCAGCAAGTACGGCAAGAAGGTCAAGGGCGGTCTGGGCATGGACCCGGACAAGGTGGAGCGGCAGCTCTACCGCACCGCCGCCGAGCGCGCCTGCCCGGAGCCCCGGCTGCAGACCTACACCAACGAGGGCCGTCCGGCCGAGTTCGACGCCTTCTGCGCCGGTAGCTCGACGTTCAACGGCTTCTACGGTCACGGCATCATCGACGCGTACGCCGCGGTGACGACCCGCATGTGACATCCCGGATCCTCTCCGGCTGGGCCCGGGCGACCACGGTCGCCCGGGCCCTCGCGCGTTTCCGGCTGCGGGCGTAGCTGGCGTCGCTCGTGTTGCGGGCGTCGCCGGGGTTCCGGGCGTCGCTGGCGTTGCGCGTGTTGCGGGCCTCGCTGGCGTTGCGCCATGTCGGCGACATGGCGGGGTCCAGGGGCCTGGGATGGCACGTTGTCGCCGACATGGCAGCGCAACCCCCGGCCCCGCCGCGCCCCGGCTCAGGCCCAGGCACAGGCCCGTTCGGGGCCAGGCTGCCGGGTTGGGGCGGGTCATCGCCGCCAGCCTCGGGACACCAGGGCGGCGCGCACCTCGCGGACCACCGCCGGGAAATCCCGGTGGAGGCGGCGGCTGGTCACGTGCAGCACGACCCAGCCCGCCCCGACGAGGTGGTTGAGCCGCTGGCGGTCGCGGTGCAGCTGCTCGGCGTCGGCGTGCCAGTGCCCGTCGTACTCGACGGCGACCCGGAAGGCCGGCCAGGCCAGGTCTGGGTGCAGGACCAGGCCCGACGCCAGCCGAACCGGGTGCTGGGTCACCGGGCGGGGCAGGCCGGCGAGCACCAGCCGCAACCGCAGCTGTGACTCCGGTGGCGACTGCGCGCCGCCGTCGGCGAGCCCGAACACCCAGCGGGCGCGCCGCCCGCCCGGCCGGTCGGCGTTGTGCTCGGTGACCGCCGTCAGGTCATCCCAGGTGACCAGCCCTCGGCCGAGCAGGCTGTCGACGATCGGCACCGCTTCGAACGGCTCCAGCCACACGGCCGTCTCCCATGCGGCCTGGGCCGGCTGCGTCCACCGCAGGGACCCGACACCGGCGGCGGTCCCGTCGATGATGCCCAGCCCGGCGGCGGTCCTCTCGACGGCTCCCTGGCCGGCGGTGGCGGGACCGGAGGCCGGGTCGGCGGCGGCTCCCGCCGCACCCGTCCGGCTGCCGGCTGGGTGGTCGTCGAGCGTCCGGTCGCCACCCGCCCGGCCGTCGAGTGTCCGGCCGTCGCCCGCCCGGGTGGCCGGGCCGCCACCCACTGGCAAGAGCGCCGGAGCAGCGCCGAGAGTGTGCACCCGGATGCCGGGCTGTGAGTCGATCCGGGCCGACCGGGGGACGAGCACATGCACGTCGTCGGTGAACGAGGCGGCGTGTTCGACGCCGAGCAGGTAGGCCGCCGACGGGCCGGCGAGCACCGCCTCGGGCGGCAACCGCAGCACGGCGGCGCGGCAGGCCAGGCCGTGGTCTCGGTGGAGTCGGGCGTCGGCGTACACGTCCTGACGCAGGCGCAGCCAGGACGCGCCGCGGAGCTGGTGCCGGCTGAGCAGCCCGAGCCGGACGGCCTCCGAGCCGCGGAAGACCTGCCGGGCCAGGGCAGCGGGGCGGGAAGGTTGTGGGGGCATGTCGACCAGCGTCACCGCCCCGGTACGCCCAGCGACACCCCTGTGGACAACCGGCCACCTCGCCGGCTCCCCACCCTGTGGATAACCGCCCGACCCGCCCTCGAATGTGCTAGCGGGGACGCGATGTCGGCAAGGTGGGGGTATCCGGCGGCGGGGATACCGCCATGTCGCCGACATGCCGGGCCCACCAGCCCAGCCGGCCCGCCCCACATGCCGGGCCCAGCCAGACCGGCCCAGCCTGACCAGGGCGGGCCGGGTCGGGCGGGCCGGATCGGGCCTGCGTCAGGGGGCCAGCGCCGCGCTGATCGCCGCCGCTGCCGCGAGCACCTGCTCGCCGACCGACTCCGGGTCCAGCGGGGCCAGCGCCACCACGCCGACGCTCGCCTCCAGCCCCGGCACGCCGAGCACCGGCGCGGCCACGCCGTACGCCCCGGGCTGCAACTCGCCGCTGGTGCTCACCGGGCCGGCGGATCCCGTGCGGGCGGCGAGGATGGCCCGCCCGGCCGCCCCCCGCTCCAGTGGATGCCGCGTCCCGGTCCGGTACGCCACGTGCAGCGACGTCCAGCTCGGCTCCACCACCGCCAGGGCGACCCCCTCGCCGCCCTCGACGACGGTCAGGTGCGCGGTCGCGCCGGCCTGCTCGGCGAGCCGCCGCAGGGCGGGCAGCGCCCCCTCGGCGAGCAGCGGCTGGGCCCTCCTGGCCAGGTGCAGCACGCCTGCGCCGAGCCGCAGCCGGCCGTCGCCGTCGCGGCGCACCATGCCGTGCCCGCTGAGCGCCCCGACCAGCCGGTAGACGGCCGCCCGGCCGATGCCGAGCCGGTTGGCCGCCTCGGTGACGGTCAGCCCGCCCGGTGCGTCGGCGACCAGGTGCAGCAGCCGCAGCCCCCGATCCAGCGTCTGAGCTGTCTCACCACCGCGCTCACCACCGCGCTCACCACCGCGCGTGCCGTCGTCGGTCCGGGTCGTCGTGCGCTCCTGCCGCGCCGCCTCATCCACGAGGGGCAGCGTACGACCCGGCACGGGACGAACCGGGAACGCGGGGCGGCGGACGACCCGGCGCGGGGCGAACCGGCAACGCGCGGACGGCTACCCTGGAGCCGTGACGCTACGCCTGTATGACACCGCCACCCGATCGGTGCGGGACTTCGTCCCGCGGGAAGCCGGCAAGGTGGGGGTCTACCTGTGTGGTCTCACGCTCCAGGGTCCCCCGCACATCGGCCACCTCCGCTCCGGCGTCAACTACGACGTGCTGCGCCGCTGGCTGCTGGCCCGGGGGTTCGAGGTGCGGTTCATCCGCAACCTGACCGACATCGACGACAAGATCCTGGTGAAGGCCTGCGAGCAGGACCGGCCGTTCTGGTCGATCGCGTACGCCAACGAGCGGGCCCTGACCGCCGCCTACCGGTCACTGAACGTGTTGCCACCGACGTACGAGCCGCGGGCCACCGGGCACATCCCCGAGATGCACGAGCTGATCGCGAAGCTGATCGACACCGGGCACGCCTACCCGGCCACCGACGGCTCCGGCGACGTCTACTTCGACGTGGCGTCCTGGCCGGCGTACGGCGCGCTGTCCGGGCAGTCGCCCGACGCGATGCAGGCCGCCGACGACGCCCCGGAGCGGGGCAAGCGCGATCCGCGCGACTTCGCCCTGTGGAAGGGCGCGAAGCCCGACGAGCCGGCCGACGCCTACTGGCCGTCGCCGTGGGGGCGGGGGCGGCCCGGCTGGCACATCGAGTGCTCGGCGATGTGCTGGCGCTACCTCGGCGAAGAGTTCGACATCCACGGCGGCGGGCTCGACCTGACCTTCCCGCACCACGAGAACGAGATCGCCCAGTCGCAGGCGGCCGGCCTGCCGTTCGCCCGTTACTGGGTGCACCACGGGCTGCTCGGCATCGGCGGGGCGAAGATGGGCAAGTCGCTCGGCAACGCCCTCGACCTGGCGTACGTCGCCTCGCTCGGGGTGCGCCCGATCGAGCTGCGCTACTACTACGCGGCGGCGCACTACCGGTCGCACATCGACTACACCGAGGATTCGCTGCGCGAGTGGGCCAGCGGCTTCCGGCGGATCGAGGGGTTCGTCCAGCGGGCCGCCGAGCGGGTCGGCCCCGGCGGGCTCGGCGAGCTGCCGGCCGGCTTCGTCGCCGCCCTGGACGACGACCTGAACACCTCGGCCGCGCTCGCGGTCCTCCAGGAGGTGCTCCGGGAGGGCAACACCGCCCTGGCCGCCGGCGACGATGTGACCGTCCGCACGGCGCTCGGCTCCGCGCGGGCGATGCTGGATATCCTCGGGATCGACCCCCTCGACGAGGCCTGGACCGGCGGCGGCCGCGTGGACGACCTGCGCGGCGTGGTCGACTCACTGGTCGCGCTGGCCCTGGAGCAGCGCGCGCAGGCCCGCAGCCGCAAGGACTGGGCGGCCGCGGACGCAGTCCGCGACCAGCTCAAGCTGGCCGGCGTGGTGGTCGAGGACACCCCCCAGGGCCCCCGTTGGACTATTGGAGAGCAGGACTGATGGCCGGCAACTCGCAGCGCCGTGGCCGGCGACTGACGTCGAAGGCAGGTGCCCCCAAGGGCTCCGGTGGCAAGAACAAGGACGCCCTCGCGGGCCGGGGCAAGACCCTGCCCGCCGACGAGCGCCCCTGGCACAAGGCCTACTCGGGCACCGAGAAGCTGCCCCAGCGCACCGCCTGGAAGCAGGACAAGGAGCGCCGGGCGGCGGCCGAGGAGGGGCGCACCCCGAAGGTCGGCAAGCCGGGCACCAAGGACACCACCTGGGGCAGGGGCGGCGGCCGGGGGGTGCCGACCCTGCGGGGCGGCGCCGGCGGCCGGGGCGGCAAGCCGGCCGCCCGCAGCGGGCCCCGGGTCGCGCCGGGCCGCAAGTCCAACCCGGCGAAGGACAGCCCGGAGCTGCTGGTCGGGCGCAACCCGGTGCTGGAGTCGCTGCGCGCCCAGGTGCCGGCCACCGCGCTCTACACGGCCCACGGCATCGAGATCGACGACCGGGTCACCGAGATCGTCCGCACCGCCGCCGACCGGGGCATCGCAATCCTGGAGATCAGCCGGGCCGAGCTGGACCGGATGACCGGCGGGGTGCTGCACCAGGGCATCGGCCTCCAGGTGCCGCCGTTCGCGTACGAGCCGTTCGAGGATTTGGTGGCGGCCGCGCTGGAGCAGACGGCCCCGCTGCTGGTGGCCCTCGACGGGGTCACCGACCCGCGCAACCTCGGCGCGGTGATCCGGTCCGCCGCGGCGTTCGGCGCGCAGGGCGTGTTCGTGCCGGAGCGGCGGGCCGCCGGGATCACCGCGACCGCCTGGCGCACCAGCGCGGGCGCGGCGGCGCGGGTGCCCGTCGCCCAGGTCACCAACCTGACCCGGTCGCTGAAGGCGTGCCAGGACGCCGGGTTCATGGTCGTCGGCCTGGACGCCGACGGCGACACCGACCTGTACGACCTGGAGGCCGCCGTCGGCCCGCTGGTCGTGGTCGTCGGCTCCGAGGGGCGCGGGCTGTCCCGGCTGGTCGGCGAGACCTGCGACCTGACGGTGAGCATCCCGATGGTCTCCGAGGTGGAGTCGCTCAACGCCAGTGTCGCCGCCGCGGTCACCCTCGCCGAGGTGGCCCGCCGCCGGGCCGCGGAGTCCTGACCCACCGCACCCGACCGACGCGCCGGGCCGTCCCCGCACCAGGGGGGCGGCCCGGCGTGCGTCCGGCTCCGGCAGGCGTACGCGAAGGGGGCGGCCCGCCACCCGGCGGACCGCCCCTTCCCGTGCTGCTGCGTCAGATCCGCTTGCCGGTGGCGGCGTTGAAGACGTGGGTACGCCCGGCGCGCGGCTTGACGAACACGGTGTCACCCATGTTCGGCATGGTGCGCCGGTCGGTGCGGACCACGAAGCGCTCGTTGTGGCCCTCCAGCGCGGCGTGGCCGTAGACGTTCGCGTCGGAGCCCAGGTCCTCGACCAGCTCGACCACGACGGGCATGCCGCCCTCGGTGGGGCTGACCAGGTCGCAGTCCTCCGGGCGGAACCCGACGGTGACCTTGTTGTTGCCGCCCTCGGCGCGGGCCGCCTCGGCCTGCTCGCGGGTCAGCGGGATGTTCATCTCGGCGAACGCCGCGCCCTGCTCGCTGAACGGGACGGTCTTGATGTTCATGGCGGGGGAGCCCATGAAGCCCGCGACGAAGACGTTGGCCGGGGTGTCGTAGAGCGCCCGGGGGGTGTCCACCTGCTGGAGGACGCCGTCGAGCATGACCGCCACCCGGTGACCCATGGTCATGGCCTCGACCTGGTCGTGGGTGACGTAGACGGTGGTGATGCCGAGCTTCGCCTGCAGCGACGCGATCTGGGTACGGGTCTGCACCCGGAGCTTGGCGTCGAGGTTCGACAGCGGCTCGTCCATGAGGAAGACCTGCGGCTCGCGGACGATCGCCCGGCCCATCGCGACCCGCTGGCGCTGACCGCCGGAGAGGGCCTTCGGCTTGCGGCTGAGGTACTCCTCCAGCTGGAGCAGCCCGGCCGCCTCCTTCACCCGCCGGTCGATCTCGTCCTTGGGGGTCTTGCGCAGCTTGAGCGCGAATGCCATGTTCTCGTACACCGACATGTGCGGGTAGAGGGCGTAGTTCTGGAAGACCATCGCGATGTCGCGGGCCTTCGGCGGCAGGTGGGTGACGTCGCGGTCGTCGATGTAGATCGCGCCGTCGTCGACGTCCTCCAGGCCGGCGAGCATGCGCAGGCTGGTGGACTTGCCGCAACCGGAGGGGCCGACCAGGACCAGGAACTCGCCGTCCCCGATCTGGAGGTCGAGCTGGTTCACTGCGGGACGCTCGGTGCCCGCGTAGATGCGGGACGCCTTCGCGTAGGTGACCGTAGCCATGCTGGAGCGCTTCCTTTCACCGGCAGGAACGTGCCGGACGATCCGAGTGAAGGAGCGACCGGCGTCGTGTGACGCCGGCCATCGGGCGACACGCCGGGCAGCCGGGGCCACCGGAAGTGTCATCCGTGTCACTGCACGGTAAACGCCTTTTCGTATCCTGCCAAGACATGAAGCATCGGGTGGGACGGACGGCATACGCATTCCGGTCAGTCGGGCACAGCCGGGCATCAATCTCCGCGCGGTTTCGCCGGGCCGGCGACGAACGGTCGCCTCCCGGTTCGGAAAGATTGCGTTTTCCGTGCTCGGAGGGGCTGCCGAGGGGGATGTTCGCAGCTCTGTCGCTTATGCTGACCACGCACGATGCGCCCCTGTAGCTCAGCTGGCCAGAGCACTCGCCTTGTAAGCGAGATGTCGCCGGTTCGATCCCGGCCGGGGGCTCCAGTCCCACAAGGCGGTTCCGGCGTCCTGCCGGGCCGTCCCGGTGGCGTGACAGCAACGGCGACCGTAGCGCGACGGGGGTGGGATGAGCCGCGCCGTGGAGGAGTCCAACCGGGCGATGCTGCGCGCCCGCGACGCCATGGACCGGTCGTACGCCCAGCCGTTGGACATCCCCGCCCTGGCGCGGATCGCGCACGTCTCGCCGGCGCACTTCATCCGCACCTTCCGGGCCACCTTCGGCGAGACCCCGCACCGCTACCTGCAACGTCGTCGGGTCGAGCGGGCCATGTACCTGCTGACCCAGACCGACCGGGACGTCACCGACGTCTGCTTCGCGGTGGGGTTCGCCAGCCTCGGGACGTTCAGCCGGACGTTCCACCGGATCGTCGGCGAGCCGCCGACGGCGTACCGGCGGGGCCGGGCACCGGCGGACGTGCCCGCCTGCTTCGCCAAGGCCTGGACGCGACCCAGCAGTTTTGGATAAGCAGCAGGTCAGGGCGGTCGCATAGCGTTCCGGGCATGACGATGAACGCGATCAGCCGCTCCCAGATCTACGTGCTCGACCAGGACGAGGCGCTCGACTTCTACGTGGGCAAGCTCGGCATGGAGGTCAACACCGACGCCGATCTCGGCTTCATGCGTTGGCTGACGGTGAACCTGCCGGGCGACCCGGAGCGGGAGATCCTGCTGGAGAAGCCGGGGCCGCCGGCCCTCGACCCGGCGACGGCCGAGCAGGTGCGGGAGCTGCTCACCAAGGGCGCGCTGGGCGGCTACCTCTTCATGACCACCGACGACGCGCAGAAGACGTACGAGGACCTGGTCGGCAAGGGCGTGGAGATCACCGACGAGCCGACCGAGCGCCCGTACGGCATCGACTTCGGCATCCGGGACCCGTTCGGCAACAAGATCCGTATCGGGCAGATGTTCCCGCGCGGCTGAGCCCGTTCCCGTGTCGGCCGGGCCGGCGGGCGGCGGGCGCGCGGGTTAGCATCGCGCCTCCCGACCGGTGAGGTGACGATGGCGAGCCGCCTGCTCTTCCTGGCCCGGCACGGCGAGCAGGACCGGCCCGCCGACGGGCAGGACGGGCCCGACGGCGCTTCGGGCGACCCGCCGGAGGTCGGCCTCTCCGCCCGGGGCCGGCGGCAGGCGGAGTTGCTCGGCGAGCGGCTGCGCGAGGTGCCGTTCGCCGCCGTCCACCACGGGCCGCTGCCCCGGGCCGCGCAGACCGCCGGGCTGGTCGCCCGGTCGCTGCCCGGTGTCCCGGTGTACGCCACCGAACTGGCCGGCGACCACCTGCCGCACGACACCGACCCGGCGGGCCTGCCCCCGGCGTACGCGAGGCTCCTGGCCGCCTACTCGCCGGCCGAGCGGGTCGACGGGCCGCGGCTGACGGCGGCGGCCGTGGCCCGGTTCGCCGCCGTGCCGGCCGACGGCGACGACCGGGTCCTGGTGGTCACCCACACCTTCCTGATCGCCTGGCTGGTGCGGCACGCGCTGGACGCGCCGCCGGGGCGCTGGCTCGGGCTGGGCCACCACAACGCCGGCCTGACCGTGATCCGTTACCACTCGGTCGGCCCGGCGACCCTGGTCGCGGTCAACGACGTGTCCCACCTGCCGCCGGACCTGCGGGCCACCGGCCTCCCGGCGGCCTACCGCTTCTGATCCCCCGGCGGGGCGTCGTCGCCGGCGATGACCTCCACCCCGGGTCAGCGGGCGGCCGTGAGCACGAACTCGGCCAGCGCCGCCGCGGCCGGCGGCGGCGTGCCCGCGACCGGGCAGTCGGTCCAGTCGACCGTGGCGCCGCCGACGCTGACCTGGTATTCGAAGGCGTCGCCGCAGCGGCCGTCGGAGTCGTCCGTGCCGCCCTCGGCGATCCGGGGGGCGGCGGCGAGCTGCCGCAGCCGGTCGAGGTCGGCCCCGGTGAACCGGCCGGTCCGCCGTGCGCCGGCCCGGTCGACGGCCGTCCACCGGCCGTCCGGCTCGACGGTGACGGTGTCGTCCAGCCCGCCGTAGCCGCCGGAGCGCCGCACGACCACGCGGTCGGCGGCCACCGGGGCGGCGGTGCCGGTGGTCGCCGGGCCTCCGGTGGACCCCGCCGGGCCGGTGGTCGGCGCGTCCGGGGCGGGCGTCGGGCCGGTGACGCCGGAGGGGGCCGACGTGGGGGTGCCCGGGTCGCCGGCGGAGCATCCGACCGACGCCAGCGACGCGGTGACGGCGGCGGCGACGAGGACGGCGCGGAGGAGAGTCGATCTCATATTGGTGGGACGTGTCCGGACTCGACCCGGTTCCGTCACCTGCCGTTACTCATCCGTTCGGCCAGTGTTGGGGTCGGAAAGCGTTCCCACCCTTCCCCTCCCGTTCATGTGTCTCTATATCTACATGCGTGACTACCCCCGTCACATCTTCTTGCCAGGAGGGCACGTGAAGAAAACCCTCGCCGCTGCGAGCGCAGCGCTGCTGACCGGCGGCCTGCTCGCCTGCGTCACCACCACGGCGCAAGCGGCACCCCCCGCCGCCCCCACCCCGGACGCCGCCGCCGCGGCCCGTGCCGACTCGGTCCTGCGCGCCAACCCCGGTGCCGTGCAGGGGACCGGCGCGGAGGCCTACCAGGTCGTCCGCACCAAGGTGGACGGCAGCGGTGCCTCACACACCCGCTACACCCGCACCTACCACGGCCTGCGCGTCTACGGCGGTGACTTCGTCATCCACGCCACCGCGAACGGCCAGTACGCCGGGGCCTCCGTGGGCCTCGCCGCCCCGCTGACCCTCGGCACCAGCCCGAAGGTCACCTCCGCCAAGGCCAAGGCCGCCGCGCGCAAGGAGTTCTCCGGCTCGCTCACCGCCGTGGGCACCCCGGAGCTCTTCGTCGACGCCAGCTCCGGCAAGGGCCGCCTGGCCTGGGAGACCGTCGTCACCGGCTGGAAGGCCGACAAGCAGACCCCGTCGAAGCTGCACGTGATCACCGACGCCGTCACCGGCGCGCTCATCGGCTCGTACGACGAGATCGAGTCGGTCGCCGGCAGCGGAACCGGCATCTACACCGGCGCGGTCGCCATCGACACCACGCTCTCCGGCAGCACCTACCAGATGATCGACCCGGTGCGCGGCAACGGCACCACCTGCGACATGAACAACGGCACGTCGACCTGCACCACCTTCACCGACGCCGACAACGTCTGGGGCACCGGCGCCAACAGCAACCGGCAGTCGGCCGCCGTGGACGCCCACTTCGGGGCCGCCAAGACGTTCGACTACTTCAAGAACGTGCACGGCCGCAACGGCATCTTCGGCAACGGCGCGGGTGTGCCGAGCCGGGTGCACTACGGCAACAACTACGTCAACGCCTTCTGGGACGGCTCCCGGATGACCTACGGCGACGGGTCCAGCAACTCCCGTCCGCTGGTCTCCCTCGACGTGGCCGGCCACGAGATGAGCCACGGCGTCACCGAGGCCGTCGCCGGCCTGGTCTACTCCGGCGAGTCCGGCGGCCTGAACGAGGCCACCAGCGACATCTTCGGCAACATGGTGGAGTTCTACGCCGCCGCGCCGAGCGACCCGGGCGACTACCAGGTCGGTGAGAAGATCAACATCAACGGCAACGGCACGCCGCTGCGCTACATGTACAACCCGTCGCTGGACGGCTCGTCCGACTCGTGCTGGTCGACCAGCACCAAGAACAAGGACGTGCACTACTCCTCCGGCGTCGGCAACCACTTCTACTTCAACCTCGCCGAGGGCACCGGCGCGACCGCGTACGGCACCTCGCCCGTCTGCGGCTCCGCCCCGGCGGTCACCGGCATCGGCCGGGCCAAGGCCGAGAAGATCTGGTTCCGCGCGCTCGACGTGTACTTCACCTCCAACACGTCGTACGTCAACACCAGCAACCCGGCGAACACCGCGCGGGCGTACAGCCTGAGGGCGGCCACCGACCTGTACGGCAGCTGCTCCACCGAGTACAAGGCCGTCCAGGCGGCGTGGACCGCGGTGAACGTGGCCGGCAGCGACGCGCCCTGCTCGTCGACCGGTAACGACTTCTCCGTCACGCTCTCGCCGACCTCCGGCTCGGTCACCGCCGGCGGCTCCGCCAGCACCAGCGTGGCCACCGCCACCACCAGCGGCACCGCGCAGACCGTCGCGCTCTCCGCGTCCGGCCTGCCCTCCGGCGCGACCGCGTCGTTCAGCCCGGCCTCGGTGACCTCGGGCGCGTCGTCCACCCTCACCATCGCCACCAGCGCCAGCACCCCGGCGGGCACCTACACCGTCACGGTGACCGGCACCGGCACCTCGATCAACCACACGGCCACCTACACGCTGACCGTGAGCAGCGTCGGCGGCGGCTGCACCGGCGCGGGCCAGAAGCTCGGCAACGCCGGCTTCGAGTCCGGCAACACGGTGTGGACGGC
The DNA here is from genome assembly GCF_000876225.1 of Micromonospora haikouensis. NCBI lineage: Bacteria > Bacillati > Actinomycetota > Actinomycetes > Micromonosporales > Micromonosporaceae > Micromonospora > Micromonospora haikouensis. Next base: position 230,313 of record NZ_JXSX01000002.1, read on the forward strand.
CTCCTCCGGCGTCATCGCCCAGCACGGCACCAGCCAGCCGGCCCGCACCGGCACCTACAGCGCCTGGCTCAACGGGCGCGCCACCAGCAACACCGAGACGCTGTCCCAGTCGGTGAGCCTGCCGGCGGGCTGCAGCTCGTACAACTTCAGCTTCTGGCTGCACATCGACTCGGCCGAGAGCACCACGAGCACCCAGTACGACAAGCTCTCCGTGCAGGTGCTCAACTCGTCCGGGACGGTGCTGGCGACCCTGGCCACGTACTCGAACCTGAACAAGGCCACCGGGTACTCGCTGAAGTCGTTCTCGCTGGCGGCGTACGCCGGCCAGACCGTCACCCTGAAGTTCACCGGCACCGAGGACTTCTCGCTCCAGACGTCCTTCGTCGTCGACGACACCGCGGTCGACGTCGCCTGACGTAGCCGTACCTCTCCCGGCCCGGCGGCCACCCCACTCGGGTGGCCGCCGGGCCCACGTCGTTATCGTCGAGGGGTGGTGGCGGTGCCGGACGCGGAGCTGACCGTCGGGACGACCGGCCCGGTGGCCACGATCGTGATCTCCAATCCGGGGCGGCGCAACGCGATGACCCGGGCGATGTGGCGGCGGCTGCCGGTGCTGCTGGACCGGTTGGAGGCCGACGAGCGGATCCGCGCGCTGGTGCTCACCGGCGCGGCCGGCACGTTCTGCGCCGGCGCCGACCTCGGTGACCTCGACGAGCTGCTCGACGCCGGTGACGCCAGCATCGCCGTCGCCGCCGAGGAGCGGCTCGCCGCCTTCGCCCGGCCGACCGTCGCCGCGATCGAGGGTGCCTGCGTCGGGGGCGGCTGCCAGCTCGCGGTGGCCTGCGACCTGCGGCTCGCCGCCGCCGACGCCCGGTTCGGGGTGCCGCCGGCCCGGCTCGGCCTGGTCTATCCCGCGCCCACCACCCGGCGGCTGGCCCGGCTGGTCGGCCCGTCGGCCGCGAAGCACCTGCTCTTCACCGCCGAGCTGATCGACGCCGAGCGGGCCCTGCGGATCGGCCTGGTCGACGAGGTGCTGCCGCCGGACGGGCTCGCCGCCCGGGTGGCGGCGCTCACCGCCACGATCGCCGAGCGCTCCCGGCTCACCGTCGCCGCCGCGAAGGAGATCGTCGACGACCGGGCCGACGCGGAACGGATCGCCTGGTGGCACGGGCAGGTCCGGGACAGCGGGGAGGCCCGGGAGGGGGTGGCGGCCGCCAACGGGCGCCGGGCGCCCCGGTTCGGCTGGGCCCCGCCCGCCGCCGACGGACCGTCCACACCGGAACGCCCGGCACCCGGGCCCTGACCTGCCCGATCGGGTTTTCTCGATGATCGGTTGGTGTGACGGGGCCCATACTGGCACGCTGTGCCGGTGCAGATCGATCAATTCCTCAACGGCCGGTACCGCCTGGGAGATCGCATCGGCAAGGGCGGCACGGCGGTGGTCCACCGGGCGTACGACGAGCTGTTGGAACGCGAGGTGGCGGTCAAGGTCCTGCTCGGTTCGGACCGGGCCGCCCGCCGACGCATCCGCGCCGAGGCGAAGGCCGCCGCCCGGCTCTCGCACCCGAACGTCACCAACGTGTACGACTACGGCGAGGCGCTGACCCACACCGGAGAGCCCGCGCCGTACGTCGTGATGGAGCTGCTGCGTGGTCCCACCCTGGCCCGGCGGCTCGACGACGGACCGCTGCCGGCGGTGGAGGGGCTGCGGATCTGCGCGGAGGTCGCCGCCGCGCTCGCCGCGGCGCACGCGCGGGGTCTGGTGCACCGCGACGTCAAGCCGGCCAACGTCGTGCTCACGCCGTCCGGGGCGAAGGTGGTCGACTTCGGCACGGCTGCCGCCGTCGGCCAGCCGGAGATCGACTTCGACGGCAAGCTGCTGGGCACCCCCTCGTACCTGGCACCGGAGCGGCTCGACGCCGGGGAGGTGGTGCCCGCCTCCGACGTCTACGCGCTCGGGCTGCTCGTCCACCTTGTGCTCACCGACGAGCTGCCCTGGGAGACCGACACCCCCACCCAGATGCTGCGGGCCCACGTCTACGTCGAGCCGAGGCCCCTGCCGCCGGTCGACGGCGTTCCCGCCGAGGTGGCCGAGCTGTGCCGGCGCTGCCTCGCCAAGGACCCGGCCGCCCGGCCGTCCGCCGAGGAGGCGGCGGCGCGGCTGGCGGCGGTGGTCACCCGGATGCGGGCCGCCGAGGCGGCCCGGCCCGAGCCGACCGCTGCCGCCGCCGGTGACGGCCCGGCCGGCGGCGGTGCCGACCGGTCCGGCGGTGCCGGTCGGTCCGGTGCCGCGGGCGGGGGCGGGGCGGAGGCCGGCTCCGGCGAAGCGCCGCGCGGGCCGGCACCGCGCCCCGCGCCCCGTCGGGATCCGGCCCGGCGGCGGTACCGGGCCCTGCTCGTGGTCGCCGCCGCGCTGGTCATCGCCGTGGCGACCGCCGGCTCACTCGCCGACTCGTCCCGCCCGCACCGGTCCGGCGCGGCCGGTCCGACCGGGTCGCCGGTGCCCTCCGCCGACGAGGTCGTCGCCCCCGTCGGCGAGGTCCGGCCCACCGGCGACGTCGGCGTCCCCGCCGGGGACGACGGCTCGCCGCGCCCCGGCGACCCCGCCCGCAGCCCCGCCCCGGGCGGCGGGGCCCCGGGCCCGTCGGCCCCCGGGGGGTCGGGCAGGTCGCCGTCGGCGGCCCCGTCCCCCTCCACCTCCGCGTCGTCGTCCGCCCCGGACTCCGGCGAGGACCCGGCCGAGCCGGCCCCCGCCGAGCCGCCGACGGTCGCGGTGCGCGCGAGCGGCGGCATCGTCCGGGTCTCCTGCACGGGCCAGAGTGCGGCGGTGACGTCGACCGTGCCGGCGGACGGCTACCAGGTCGAGGAGTACGTGCCGGGCCCCACCCGGGAGGTCCGCGTCGTGCTCGGCTCCGCCGCCCACGCCAGCGACGTCCGGGCGAGCTGCGCCAACGGCAAGGTGGTGCCGAGGGTACGCGAGACCGAGCGCTGACCCGGCCCGCGGTGTCACGGCCTGAGGTTGCCCGGCCGGGGCCGGCGGGTGCCGCGCCGGGGCGTACCCCCGACGCGGCCCCCCGTTCCCGCCGGCCGGCCGGTCACCGCCCCGCCAGCGACGCCCAGCTCGGTACGGCCGGCTCGTGCCGCAGCGGCATGCCCGCCTCGGCCGGTGTCCGGTCGCCCTTGCGCTGGTTGCACGCGTAGCAGGCGGCGGTGGTGTTGCGCCAGGTGTTGCGGCCGCCGCGCGAGCGGGGCAGGACGTGGTCGACGGTGCTGGCCGGCCCGCCGCAGTAGGCGCAGCACCGGTCGTCGCGGCGCAGCACACCCGCCCGGGACCAGGCCGGGCCGGCGCTGAACCGCCAGCGGGTCACCACGTACCGGACGAGGCGGACCACCCGGGGGACCGGGAAGATCCCGATCACCCGGTCCGGCTCGGCCTCGTGGATCTCGGCGACCCGGCGGCAGAGCATCCGGATCGCGTGCTGGACGGTGACCCGGTGCAGCGGGCCGAGGTCGGCGTTGATGACGAGGACGGCGTCCACCGGGTCTCCTTCCAGGGGCGACGGTGGGTCGGGCCGGACAGCGAAGAGCCGCCCGGGTCCGGCGGGGACGGGCGGCTCGACGCATGCGGAGGCGCGTCAGCCGGGCCACCCTTCCCGGGGCGGGGAGAATCGGCAACCGTCGACGGGCAGCGCCGACGACACGCCTCTGACGTGCGACAACGACATGACCGTCTCCCGGTTGGCTGGTTGACCTTGCGCGATCACGGTAGGTCGGCGGGGGTGAGGCCGGCAACGTATTTCGATCCTCCGGGGACCTGGTCCGGGTGGCGTGGCCGTCGGGTCCGGGCGGCGGCCCGCGCGTCGGCCAGCGGCCCGTCGACCCGGCCGGCCATCCGCACGGTCAGCTCCCCCTCCAGCAGCGGCCGGTTGACCTCCCCGGCGACGGCGAGGGTCGGCCCGGACACCGTCCGCCAGATCGCGGTCAGGCCGGCGCCGAGCCCGACCAGGGCGACGGCCGCGCGGGTGGTGGGGGAGCCGGCCGCCGCGGCGGCGCTCACCCCGACCACCGCGAACAGCACCACCAGCAGGGGTACGAGCACGGGCCAGAAGATCCCCCGGGCCGCCTGCACGACCAGCTTCCGGTCCCGGATGATCACGTTCCGGGCGACGACCGCGTAGTCCTCCTCGTCGAGCAGGTCGCGTGGGTGCAGCCCCCCGGTCAGCACGTTGCGCCACCGGTCGCCCTGGTTGCGCAGCTCGCGGGCCAACTCGTCGAGGCCGGCCTCGGCCGGGTCGCCTACCAGGGCTCGGGTGACCGCGTCGGCCCACGCCCGCAGCGACCGGCGCACGACGGCGGCCGAGTACGGCGGCAGCACGCTGGCCAGCTCGTCGAGCCACCGGCTGATCTCGTGCTGCCGGCCGGCGAAGCGCCACGGCACCTGCTCGGCCTCGCCGTGCCGGACGGTGTCGGCCAGCGACCGGCCGAGGCGGTACGCCAGCCCGACCCGGGGGTTGGCGGCCATGGCCCAGCGCAGCACGTCCACGTTGAGGTCGTCCAGGGCGAGCAGCAGCGCCGCCGTCTCCTCTCCCACCGGGGCCGGTGTCGTCTCGGCCGGCAGGGCCGCTGTCGCCTCCGCCGCCGTCGTGTCGGTCGGCGTGGCCGCCCGGGTGGCGGCGGTGGACGGCGCGGTGGCACCGGTGCCGGTCAGCTCGGCGATCTGGGCCAGCGCGACGTCGATCCCGTCGAGGTGCATCCGCAGCCGCCGCCGGCCGGACATCTCGGTGAGGTTGGTCAGCTTCGCCGGCGGCCCGCCCGGACGCCGCTGCGGCGCCGACAGGTCGGCCGTCTGCGCGTGGTGGTACGCGTCGGCCATCCACCAGCCCAGCCGCAGGGCCGTCACGACGCAGCCCCGCTCGTCCCGGAGCCGCCCGGCCGCGTCGTCGCCCCGGCGACCGAACGGGTCGACGCCCGACCCGCCGTACGCGTCGCCGGCCCGGCCGCCGTAGGCGTCGCCGGGCGGCGGCCCGTCGGCCGCGTCGCCAGCGGCCGGTTCGCGTCCCGCGCCCCGCTGGTGCACCGTCGACACCCGTCGACACCCCCCGTCCGACCTCCCGGGTGGGCCCTGCCGGCCACCCGGGCACCCCTTCGAGCATATGCACCAATAGTTTGCTTTGTGGTCAATTGGGGTGCGGGGTCGGGACCTTCGGCGGTGCCGGAGGGGCCCTTCCGCACCACCCTCGGGATCGCCGGCGATCGATGCTGAAGGTGACCGAAGAAGCCGCGACCGCCGAGGTGTGACAGATGAAGGCCGAACCGAGGACCGCCCCGTCGACCGAGCTCGACGCCATGGTCGACGCCCTCGTCTCCGACGGGCTCAAGGCCCTGGCCGAGTACGACCGGTTCACCCAGGAGGAGATCGACCGGATCGTCCGCAAGGCGTCCGTGGCCGCCCTGGACCGGCACGCCGAACTCGCCCAGCTCGCCGTGACGGAGACCGGCCGGGGGGTCTTCGAGGACAAGGCCGTGAAGAACATCTTCGCCTGCGAGCACGTCACCCACAGCATGGCGCGGGTGCGGACCGTCGGGATCATCAGCCGCGACGAGATCGACGGCATCGTGGAGATCGCCGACCCGGTCGGCGTCGTCGCGGGCATCACCCCGGTCACCAACCCCACCTCGACCACCATCTTCAAGGCCCTGCTGGCGCTGAAGACCCGCAACCCGATCGTCTTCGCGTTCCACCCGTCGGCGCAGCGGTGCAGCGTGGAGGCGGCCCGCACGGTCCGCGACGCGGCCGTCGCGGCGGGCGCGCCCGAGCACTGCGTCCAGTGGATCGAGCAGCCGTCGGTCGAGGCGACCACCGCGCTCATGCACCACCCCGGCATCGCCACCATCCTCGCCACCGGCGGCAACGCGATGGTCCGCGCCGCGTACTCGGCGGGCAAGCCGGCGCTCGGCGTCGGTGCGGGCAACGTGCCCGCGTACGTCGAGGCCAGCGCGAAGCTCAAGCGCGCCGTCAACGACATCGTGCTGTCCAAGGCGTTCGACAACGGCATGATCTGCGCCTCGGAGCAGGCGGTGATCCTCGACGAGGCCGTCGCCGACGCCGCGCTCGACGAGTTCCGGGCCCTGCACGCGTACGTGGCGTCGGCGCAGGACAAGGCGAAGCTGGAGGCGCTGCTGTTCCCCGCCGGCCGGCTCAACCCGGACGTCGTCGGGCGGTCGGCGGAGTGGATCGCCGAGCGGGCCGGCATCACCGTTCCGCCGCGTACCTCGATCATCCTGGCGGAGGTCGACCGCGTCGGCCCCGACGAGCCGCTGACCCGGGAGAAGCTCTGCCCGGTCCTCGCGGTGCTGCGCGCCCCGACCCGCGAGCAGGGCCTGCGGTATGCCAAGGAGATGGTCGAGTTCCACGGCCTCGGCCACAGCGCGGTGATCCACACCGAGGACGAGGCGCTGGTCGAGGAGTTCGGGCAGCGGGTCAAGGCCGTCCGGATCATCTGGAACTCGCCGGCCTCCCAGGGCGGCATCGGCGACATGTACAACGCCTTCCTGCCGTCGCTGACCCTCGGCTGCGGCAGCTACGGCCGCAACTCGGTGTCGAACAACGTCTCGGCGGTCAATCTGGTCAACATCAAGCGGATCGGCCGGCGGACCAACAACATGCAGTGGTTCAAGGTCCCGTCGAAGATCTACTTCGAGCCGAACGCGCTGCGGTACCTCGCCGAGATGCCCGACGTGCACCGGGTCACCGTCGTCACCGACGCCACCATGACCCGCCTCGGCTTCGTCGACCGGGTCAACCGGATCCTCCAGCGCCGCCCCGGCCACATCGCGCTCCAGATCATCGACGACGTCGAGCCCGAGCCCAGCGTGGAGACCGTCGACCGGGGCGCCGCCCTGATGCGCTCCTTCCAGCCGGACACGATCATCGCCCTCGGCGGCGGCTCGGCGATGGACGCCGCCAAGGTGATGTGGCTGCGCTACGAGCACCCCGAGGTGGTCTTCGACGACCTGCGGGAGAAGTTCTTCGACATCCGCAAGCGCGCCTTCGCCTTCCCCACCCTCGGCGAGAAGGCCCGGCTGGTCTGCGTGCCGACCACCTCGGGCACCGGGGCGGAGGTGACCCCGTTCGCGGTCATCACCGACCGCCGCACCGGCAAGAAGTACCCCCTCGCGGACTACGCGCTCACCCCGACCGTGGCGATCGTCGACCCGGTGCTGACCGCCAGCATGCCGCGCGCCATCGCCGCCGACAGCGGCTTCGACGCGCTCACCCACGCCATCGAGGCGTACGTGTCGGTCTACGCCAACGACTTCACCGACGGCCTGGCCCTGCACGCGATCCGGCTGGTCTTCGCCAACCTGGAGCGCTCGGTGACCGGCGGCGACGCGGGCCCCGCCGCGACCGGCGACGCCGCCGAGGCGCGGGAGCGGATGCACAACGCCGGCACCATCGCCGGGATGGCGTTCGGCAGCGCGTTCCTCGGCATCGTGCACGCCATGTCGCACACCCTCGGAGCGACCTTCCACATCGCCCACGGGCGCACCAACGCGGTGCTGCTGCCGCACGTCATCCGCTACAACGGCACCGTCCCGTCGAAGCTCTCCGGCTGGCCCAAGTACGAGAGCTACCGCGCGCCGGAGCGGTTCGCCGAGATCGCCCGGACGCTGGGCCTGCCGGCGGCCACCCCGGCCGAGGGCGTCGAGTCGCTGGCGGCGGCCGTGGAGCGGCTGCGCGACGCGGTCGGCATCGAGCCGTCGTTCGCCGCGATCGGGGTGGACGAGGCGGCGTTCGAGGCGGCCCTGCCGCAGCAGGCGCTCAACGCGTACGAGGACCAGTGCGCGCCGGCCAACCCCAGGATGCCGATGCTCGACGACATGCAGCAGCTCATGCGGGCGGCGTACCACGGCACGCGCTGGACCGCCTGACGCAACGGGGTGCCCTTCCCTACCGGCCGGCGAGGAGGCCGCGGGGGCGGATCGAGCGGACCGGTTCGGCCGCCCCGCCCTCGGCACGCAGGATGTGGTTCGCGGCGACGATCCCCGTCGCCGCGGACCGCTCCATCAGGGCGCTCGGGAAGTCGGTGCGGATGCCGTCGCCGGCCAGGTACAGCCCCTCGGCGTCGGTGCGTACCCCCGGCCGCCGGGCGTGACTGCCCGGGGTGAACGCGGGGGCCTGCGCCTCGACCCGGGCCCGCAGCTCACGCACCCGCAGCCGGGCCGCCTCCGGCCACAGCGCCGCCAGCTCGGCGCGCATCCGCTCGGCCAGCTCCTCGGCCGGCACGCCCGGCTCGCAGGCGTACGCGTGCAGCTCCAGCACCGAGCCGCCGGTGCGCTCCGCCCAGCGGCGCGACTCGTTCTCCAGCCGGTGGTAGAGCGTCACCGAGTCCAGGGTGGGCTGGCGGGACACCCCGCTGAACACCGCCCGCCCGGCGTCGACGTCCCCGTCGCACCAGTAGCGGGCCACCGCGTACGGCGGGCCGGGGGTGCCGAACGCGGGCATCGCCGCCACCAGCTCCGGTGCGGCCCCGGTCAGCACCGGCGAGGCGGCGACGAGGGCGGCCAGGGCCGGCGGGTCGACGGCGAGCACCACGTGCCCGGCCGGGTACGCCGTGCCGTCGGCGGCGCTCACCCGCCAGCCGTCGGGGGTGCGGTCCAGCCGGGTCGCGGCGAAGCCGGTGCGTACCTGCCCGCCGTGGCGCTCGACGTGCCGGGCCAGCGGCTGCCAGATGGCGCTGCCGTAGTCCTCGTCGGGGCAGTCGAACGCCAGCCCCTCCGGGTTGCCGAGCAGATAGAAGTGGAACTGGGCGATCATCTCGGCCGCCGACATCTCCGCCTCGTGGTTGAAGAACGAGTGGGAGAAGACCTCGAACAGCATCGCCCGGGCCCGGTCGGGCAGCCGCAGCGAGTTCAGCAGCTCGTCGGCGGTCCTGTCGTCGAACTCGGCGTACGTGCGCACCGGGTCGTAGGTGAGCAGCGGCAGCGCCGCGTCCCGGTCCATCGCCCGCAGGTCGGCCAGGCGCAGGCTGGGGCTGCGCAGCAGCAGGGCGAGCAGGTTGGCCGGCGGTGCCGGCGGCAGCCGCCCGAACTCCTCCGTCGGCCAGTCGGCGCTCAGGATCGGATAGCCCGGGATCGGCTTGAGGAACCGCAGCTCCGGGTCGACCCGGCGCAGGATCGACCGCCAGTTGTAGTACTGCCGGAAGAACGCGTGGAAGCCGTGCTCGTTGGCCTGGACGCCGTCGGCCAGCTCCTGCGGCCACGCGCCGAGCCGGCCGCCGAGGGTCGGGGCGGCCTCCAGCACCGTCACCCGCACCCCGCGCTCGGCGAGCACCACCGCCGCCGACATGCCGGCGATCCCGCCGCCGACGACCACGGCCTCCACCGGGCGCGGCACGCGGTGGGCGCCACCGCCGCCCGGGTCCACCACGTGCTGCCGTACGCCGATCAGCCGACCCACCACCTGAGACAGTGCCATGCGCCCAGTCTGCCCGAGGTGCGAGGAAGGGCCTGTCAGGGCGCGGGGCAGCGGCGCTCGCGGTCGGAGGCGGGCCAGACGTACTCCAGGTCGGGGTCGACGTCGCCGAAGATCGGGCGGTAGTGGTCCGGGTCCTTGCGCAGCAGCGACGAGCGGTGGCTGCGGTGCAGGTCGTCGCGGCCCAGCCACGGCGGCAGCTCACCGGCGTCGGCCAGCTCCGCCTGGGTGCGTACGGTGGTCACGCCGCAGGCGGCGGCGAGGTCGGCGACCAGCGTCGCCGCGCAGGTGTCGGCCCGCCCCGGCCCGCACCACACCGCGCAGACGTCCAGGCCGTAGCGGACCAGCGCCTCCTCGTACCCGGCCCACATCTTCACCGCCGGGTGGTTGCGCCAGCCGTACCCGGGTCGGGTCAGCCCGCGCAGCACCTGGATGGCCTCCACCCGCTGCTTGCCGAGCCGCCGGGTGTCCAGCGCCCGCGCGCTGGCCAGGAAGTCCGGGTACGGCAGGAACGTCTGCATGCCCCGCTCTACCCGTCCCCGGGCGCGACAATCGTTCCCGATGATCGTTCATGATCACGGGGCTGCGCGGGCTCCGCGTCGCTGACTACGATTCGGCGCATGGCGGAGCCCCTGCGCGACCGCGCGCGCCGCGCGACCGGCTGGCGGCTGCGGGTCAACGGGGAGACCCGGCCGCACTACGTCGTCTGCGGGTCGGATCCGCTGGCCTACTGGGTGGTACGGGCGCTGCTCGCCACCGAGCTGGACTCCGGCCGGGCGCGGATCACCCTGGTGGTGCCGGAGCGCCGCCGCTCCGACGGCCCCGACGGGCGCGACCTTCCCGGCCTCCACGTCGTCCGCGCCGACCGGCTCGACGAGGTGACGTTCCGGCGGGCCGGCCTGACCGGCGCGGACGGGCTGGCGCTGCTGCACCAGGACGACGTCGGCAACATGCACGCCGCGCTCTGCGCGCAGGAGGTGGAGCCCCGGCTGCGGCTGGTGGTACGCATGTTCAACACCAGCCTCGCCAACGGGCTGCGGCAGCTCTTCCCCGACTCGGCGGTGCTCTCCGACGCGTCCATGGCCGCCCCCGCGTTCGTGGCCGCCGCGCTCGGCGAGGTCGCCCCGACGCACTTCCGGCACGGCGGGCGCACCCTCTACGTGGCGCGTCGCGCCGACGTACGCGAAAAGGACGTCGTGTGCGGGGTGGCCGACACCCGGGATGCGGCCCGGCCGCAGGTCCTGCCCGCCGACGAGTCGACGGCCGACGTGGTGCTGGCCGAGGCGACCGGGCAGCCGCCCGGCACGGAGCTGGCCGCCCGCCGGCTGGTCCGGGCCCGCCGCCGGCGGCGGCCCGTCGCCGTGCTGCTGCGGGCGGTCCGCAGCTTCGCCACCCGCAAGATCGGGATCGCGGTGCTGGTGCTGCTGGCCGTGATCGCCGCGCTGGGCTGGCTCAACGCCCGCGCCGCGCACGTGGGCTGGGCCGACGCGCTCTACCTCACCCTGGTCACCACGCTCACCGGCGAGGACCCGGACGTCGCCAAGCCCGTCGCCGCGCAGATCATGCAGGTGGTGCTCAACCTGGCCGGGCTGGCGCTGATCCCGCTGATCACGGCCGTGGTCGTCGACGGGATCGTCAACGCCCGGCTGGCCCTGCACACCGGCCGGATCCAGCCCGCCCGGTCCGGGCACGTCGTGGTCGTCGGGCTGGGCAACATCGGCACCCGCGTCATGGCCCAGCTCAACGACTTCGGCGTCGAGGTGGTCGCCATCGACAAGGACCCGGACGCCCGGGGCGCGTCGCTGGCGCACCGGCTCGGCGTGCCGGTGGTGATCGGCGACGCCGGTCGGGAGGAGACGCTGCGGTCGGCGTCCGTCGAGACCTGCCAGGCCCTCGTGGTGGTCTCCACCGACGACGACGTCAACCTGCGGGCCGCGCTGAACGCGCGGGGGCTCACCCCCGACCTGCGGGTGGTGCTGCGCCTGTTCGACGGCGACTTCGCAGAGCGCGTCCAGAAGGCGTTCGGCATCGGCATCTCGCGCAGCGTGTCGTATCTCGCCGCGCCGTCGTTCGCCGCCGCGCTGCTGGACCGGGCGGTGATCGCCACCATCCCGGTGGGTCGGCACGCCCTTCTGGTCACCGAGGTCCAGGTGGTCGCCGGGTCGCCGCTGGACGGCAGCCCGCTGTCCGCCGTGGCCCAGCCCGGCGCGGTACGTCTGCTCGCGCACGCCCGCCCCGGCCAGAAGGCGGACTGGTCGGCCGACCCCCGCCTGGTGATCACGGCCGGGGACCGGCTGACCGTGGTGGCCCGCCGGGCGGGGCTGACCGCCCTGCTGCGCGAGACCACCCCGCCCGCCCCGGAGCCCCCGCCCGCCGCGCCGCCCGGCCCACCCCCGCCCCGCACGAGCGAGGAGTGATGGGGCAACTGCCCGACTGATCAGTGGTGTCGGGGGCGGAGGGCGTACCAGGCGGCGCCCAGGGCGAGCACGCCGAACCCGGCGAGCACGCTGGCCAGCGGCAGGCTGACCGCGAGCGCCACGCAGCCGACCAGCCCCAGCACGGCGAGCAGCCGCACCGGCAGCCGGCGGCCCGGGTCGCGGCCCAGGGTGAGCGCCGAGGCGTTGGTGATGGCGTAGTAGACCAGCACCGTGCAGCTGGAGAAGCCGATCGCCCCGCGTACGTCGCCGACGAGCACCACGACCGTGACCACGGCGGCCACCGCCAGCTCGGCCCGGTGCGGCACCCGGCGCACGGGGTGCACGGCGGCCAGGCCGTGCGGCACGTCCCGGCGGCGGGCCATCGCCAGCAGGGTCCGGCCCACCCCGGCGACCAGCGACAGCAGCACCCCGGTCACCGCCACGGTCGCCCCGGCCCGCACCACCCAGGCCAGGCCGGGCAGCCCGGCGGCCGTCACCACGTCGGCCAGGGGCGCGGCGGACGCGGCCAGCCGCCCGGGGCCGAGCACCCCGAGCGCCACCACCGCCAGCACCAGGTAGATCGCCAGCACCACGCCGAGCGCCAGCGGCACCGCCCGGGGGATCGTCCGCTCCGGGTCGCGCACCTCCTCGCCGAGGGTGGCGATCCGGGCGTACCCGGCGAAGGCGAAGAAGAGCAGCCCGGCGGCGGCCAGCACGCCGTGCGCGCCGGGGCTGCTGGAGGCGCCGGGCCCGGCGATCCGGCCCGCGTCGAAGCCGCCGCCGAGCAGACCGGCCCCCGCGACCAGGGCCAGCACCGCCAGCACCACGCCCACCAGGGCCTTCGTGGCCGTCGCGGTCTTGCCGATGCCGCGCAGGTTCACGGCGGTCACCGCCGCGACGGCGGCGACGGCGACGAACCGGGCGCGCCCCGGCCAGAGGTACGCCCCGATGGTCAACGCCATCGCCGCGCAGCTCGCCGTCTTGCCGACCACGAAGCCCCAGCCCGCCACGAAGCCGGCGAACGGGCCCAGCCGTTCCCGCCCGTAGACGTACGTGCCGCCGGACTCGGGGTAGCGGGCCGCGAGCCGGGCCGAGCTGGTCGCGTTGCAGAACGCCACGAACCCGGCGAGGGCCAGCGCCACCAGCAGGCCCGCGCCGCCGGCCGACGCCGCCGCCGGGGCGAAGACCACGAAGACCCCCGCGCCGAGCATCGACCCCAGACCGATGACCACCGCATCGCGTACGCCCAACCGCCGCGCCAGCCGCTCCATGACCCGGACCCTAGGGGGTCGAGGTGAACAGCGCGGGACGATCCCAGCCGCGCAGCAACCGACCGGGCAGCGGCAGGTCGTCCCACGGCACCCGGTGCAGCAGCCGGTCCAGCAGGAGGCCCAGCAGCAGCGCGGCCAGCCCGTCGGTGAGCCAGTGGTAGTTCAGGTAGGTCGTGGTGACCAGCAGGATCGCCGGCGGCGCGAACCGGATCAGCCGGTGCGCCGTCGGGCGCAGCCGCCCGGCCGTCAGCGCGACGAGCAGCGCCGCGATGACCCCGTACCAGACGATCGCGTTCGCCACGTGCCCCGACGGGTACGACATCGCGTACGCCCCGGCCGGCAGGTCGTTGAAGATGCGCACCGCCTCCTCGGGCGGCAGGAACGGCGGTTTCACGCTGGCGGTCGGCGCGGCCCGGTCGGTCCACAGCTTCAGCGGCCCGATGGTCGCGGACGTCAGCAGGAAGGCCCCGCCCACCAGCAGGAACGGCCGCACCGAGCGGTGCCGCCACGCCACGGCCACCGCCAGCGCGCCGGAGATCGGCATGAGCAGCCAGCCGCCCTGCCCGAGCAGGTTGAACACCTGCGCGGTCCGGTAGAGCGGCACCGGGTCGTGGGCGAACGCCCAGCGGCTCACCGCGAGGTCGAGCCCGAGCAGGGCCCCCCGGGCCAGCGCGAGCGTGATGGTGACCAATCCGGCGAGCAGGAGCGCGTCGCACCACCAGCCGGCCGGGCGTACGGGCCTGAGCTGCACTTTCCGCCGTACCGTCTGGGTTTCACGCACGCGACCACGCTACCGGGCCGCTGCGTGGCCGCTGTGGGGCGAGGCACGATGGGGTGCGCTCCGGCGGGGTGACGCGTCATGCTGGTCGGCGTGCGGATCACCTCTGCCCTCGTGGACCCGGCGCTGCTCGACCTTCCCTGGTCGACCCCGTTGGAGGAGTGGCCTGCCGAGCACCTGGTGGCGTTGCCGCAGGGCATCTCCCGGCACATCGTGCGCTTCGTGCGCCTCGGCGGGTACGTCTACGCGGTCAAGGAGACCGGCGAGCGGGTCGCCGAGCGGGAGTACGACCTGCTGCGGGCGCTGGAGCGGATCGACTTCCCGTCGGTGGAGGCGGTGGCGATCGTCGCCGACCGGCAGACCGACGACGGGGAGCCGCTGGACCCGGTGCTGATCACCCGGCACCTCCAGTTCTCGCTGCCCTACCGGGCGTTGTTCTCGCACACGCTGCGCCCCGAGACGATGGGCCGGCTGCTCGACGCGCTGGCCGCCCTGATCGTCCGGATGCACCTCACCGGCTTCTTCTGGGGCGACTGCTCGCTGTCGAACACGCTGTTCCGCCGGGACGCGGGCGCGTTCGCCGCGTACCTGGTGGACGCCGAGACGGGTGCCCTGCACAGCTCGCTGTCCAACGGCCAGCGCGGCGAGGACCTGGAGATCGCCCGGGTCAACATCTTCGGCGAGGCGCTCGACCTCCAGGCCGCGGGCCTGCTGCACGAGTCGATCGACCCGGAGGTGGTGTGCGAGGAGGTCGTGCAGCGCTACGAGCGGCTCTGGCACGAGATCACCTACGAGCAGCAGGTCGAGCGGAAGGCCCGGCACGACATCGAGCGCCGGATCCGCCGCCTCAACGAGCTGGGCTTCGACGTGGCGGAGGTGGCCCTGTCCACCCTCGGTGACGGGCGGTACCTGGTGCGGCCGAAGGTGGTCGACGCGGGCTACCACCACCGCCGGCTGCTCCGCCTCACCGGGCTGGACGCCGAGGAGAACCAGGCCCGCAAGCTGCTCAACGACCTCGACGCGTACCGGGCGGAGAGCGACCTGACCGACGAGCAGCAGGCGTCGCACCGCTGGCTCACCGAGGTCTTCGAGCCGGTGGTGCGGGCGGTGCCGGCGCACCTGCGGCGCAAGCTGGAGCCGCAGGAGCTGTTCGCGCAGATCATCGAGCACAAGTGGCTGCTCTCCGAGCGCGCCGGCCGGGACGTCGGCATGCGGCACGCGGTGCAGTCGTACCTGGCCGACGTGCTGGTGCACCGCCCCGACGAGCAGGCCGTCCTCGGCGTCGAGGTCGACGCCCTGCCCTGACCCGCCCGCCCTGCCCTGACCCGCCCGGACCCGCCCGCCTTGCCCTGCCCTGACCCGGCCGCCCTGCCCGGCAATGCCTCCTGCCGACGCTAGCGAGCTGATGTCGTGGATGGATCGGGTGGCCGTCGGTGGTCATCGGAAGCCGTCGGGGCCGCAGGCGTGCGTCGTGCGGGGGGTGCGAACGTGCGTTGTCCGGGGCCGCAGGCGTGCGTTGTCCGGGGTTGCGAGTGCGCGTCGCCGGGGTCGGAAGCGCGCGTCGTCGGGTGCGTGATGTCGTAGACGACTCAGCTCGCTAGCGCGCGTGGTGCGCCTGTCGGGTCGGCCGCGTCACCGCGCCGACGGGGGTCACCGCGCCGACGGGGGTCACCCCACGCTGAGCCACCGCGCGCAGAGGCACCGCCGCGCCGACGTCACTCCATCCAGGAGCCGCCGCGCATCACCCGGACCACGTTCAGGTCGTCGTCGAGGACGACGAGGTCGGCGCGGAGGCCGACCTGGAGCGCGCCGACCCGGTCGCCGAGGCCGATGGCGCGGGCCGGGGTGGTGGCCACCATCCGGCAGGCGTCCGCCATCGGCACGCCCGCGTGCACGGCGTGCCGCAGGGCCGCGTCCATGGTGAGGGTGCTGCCGGCGATCGCCCCGTCGGCGGCCAGTCGGGCCACCCCGTCGGCGACGGTGACGGCCTGGCCGCCCAGCTCGTACTCGCCGTCGGGCATGCCGGCGGCGGACATCGCGTCGGTGATCAGCGCGGCCCGTTCGGGGCCGGCGGTGGCGGTGACGAAGGTGAGCATGCCGTCGTGCAGGTGCACCCCGTCGGCGACCAGCTCGCAGACCACGTTCGGGGCGTCCAGCAGGGCCACGACGGGGCCGGGCTCGCGGTGGTGCACCGGGCGCATGCCGTTGAACAGGTGGGTGCCGACGCTCGCGCCGGCCGCCACGGCGGCCCTGGTCTGGTCGTACGTGGCGTCGGTGTGGCCGACGGCGGCGACCACCCGGTGGGCGGTGAGCAGCTTGATCGCCTCCAGCGCCCCGTCCCGCTCGGGGGCCAGGGTGACCATCCGCACCGCGCCCCCGCCCAGCTCGATCAGCTCGGTCAGCTCGGCGACGGACGGGTCGCGGAGGAACTGCGGGTTCTGCGCGCCGCACCGGGCCGCCGACAGGTACGGACCCTCGAAGTGGACGCCGGCCAGCGTGCCCTCCTCGACGAGCGGCCGGTACGCGGCGGTCGCCGCCCGCATCAGCTCGAACGGCGAGCTGACCAGGCTGGCCAGCAGGGTGGTGGTGCCGTGCCCCAGGTGGAAGGCCGCCGCCTGGCGGGCGGATCCGGCGTCGCCGGTGGTGAACGTGTGCCCGCCGCCGCCGTGGGTGTGCATGTCCACGAAGCCGGGGACGATCCAGTGCCCGTCGCGCACCGACGGGTACTCGGCGACGGCGGTGATCCGGTCGCCGTCGAGTTCCACGCAGCCCTGCCGGATCACGCCGGTCGGGGTCACCACCTTGCCGTTCACCCGCAGGGTCATCGCTTCTCCAGATGTGTGAGGCGTGCCGGTACAGATCAGCGGGCGTCGAGCGCCAGCAGGGCGGCGCCGAGGCAGCCGGCCTCGTCGCCGAGGGCCGCCGCGGCGAGGCGCGGCCGGCGGTGGAACGTCATCCGCTCGTGCAGCGCGGCGCGCAGCGGGTCGAACAGGCGGGGACCGGCCTGGGCGAGGCCGCCGCCGACCACGACGGCCTCCACGTCGTACAGGGACTGGCCGGTGGCGAGTCCGTCGGCCAGCGCCTCGACGGCCTCCGCCCATACCCGGGCGGCGGCGGGCTCCCCGGCGGCGGCCCGGTCGGCCACGTCGGCGGCGCTCGCGGGCGTGCCGGCCAGCCCACCGCCGGCCAGCCCACCGCCGGCCAGCCCACCGCCGCCCGCCGCGCCGGTCGGCCCCGTACCGGTCAATCCCGCGCCGGTGGCCTCCGCGTAGCGGCGGGCGATCGCCGAGGCGGAGGCGACGGCCTCCAGGCAGCCGTCGCGCCCGCAGCCGCAGCGCGGGCCGCCGGGGCGGACGAGGATGTGGCCGATCTCCCCGGCGGCGCCGTGCGCGCCGGTGGCGGCCACGCCGTCGACGACGTGGGCGGCGGCGATGCCGGTGCCGATCGCGACGAAGAGCACGTGCCCGGTGCCCCGGCCCGCGCCGAGCCGGGCCTCGGCGAGGCCGCCGACGCGTACGTCGTGGCCGAGCGCCGTGGGCAGCCCGAGCCGCGCCGCCGCCAGGTCCCGCAGGGGTACGTCCCGGAAGCCCACGTTCGCCGACCAGACCGCCACCCCGGCGGCCTCGTCGACGACGCCGGGCACGGCGATGCCCAGCGCGACGGGGTCGAGCCCGTCGGCGCGGGCCTTGCCGGCCAGCCCCTCGGCGACGTCGAGGATCGTCTCGACGACCGCGTCGGGGCCCCGGCCCGCGTCGGTGGGGTGCCGCTCGGTGTGGACGGTGCTGCCGTCCGGGCGGACCAGCGCGCACTTCATGCCGGTGCCGCCCACGTCCAGTGCGACGACGACGTCGGCGGGACCGGCGGCGTCGGCTGGGCTCACGCGAGGACCACGGAGCGGGTCAGGTGGCGGGGCGCGTCGGGGTCGAGGCCCCGGCTGGTGGACAGGGCGACGGCGAACCGCTGGGCGAGGATCAGGTCGGCCATCGGGTCGACCGGCGTACGCCCGGCGGCCCAGCTCGTGAGCACGGCGCGGCAGCCGTGGGTGCGGCTGTGCACGAAGGCGGCCCCGGTGGCGGCGACGTCCTCGGCGAGCCCCTCGGGGATGTCGCCGAACGCCCAGACCAGCCGGCCCGGCGCGGCCACCGAGATCGGGCCGTGCCGGTAGTCCATGGCCGGGTACGCCTCGGCCCAGAAGGTGGCCGCCTCGCGGCACTTGAGCGCGGCCTCCTGGGCCAGCCCGATCGTCCAGCCCCGGCCGAGGAAGGTGACCTGCTCGATGCGGGCCGGGTCGATCGGCAGCGGGGCCCGGACGGCGACCTCGGCGTCGGCGGAGAGCGCGGCCAGGTTGTCGCCGAGGTGGGCGCGGAGCAGGGCCAGGGCGGTGGTGGCGAAGCGGGTCTGCACCACGGAGCGTTCGTCGGCGAACGGCATGGCGACCACGGCGGAGGCGACGTCCACGGCGGGGGAGGCCGGGTCGCCGACGATGACGGTGGTGGGGAGCTGGCCGCGCAGCGCGGCGAGCAGCTCCAGCACCTCGGTGGTGGTGCCGGAGCGGGTGACGGCGATCAGCCGGTCGTAGCGGCGGCCCGTGGGGAACTCGGACGCCTGGAACGCGTCGGTCTCGCCGTGGCCGGCGGCCTCGCGCAGGCCGGCGTACGCCGTCGCCATGAACCACGACGTGCCGCAACCGACGACGGCGACCCGCTCCCCGGGGAGCGGCAGGTGCTCGGCGACCGTGGGGGCCAGCAGCGCTGCCTCCCGCCAACAGTCGGGTTGACTCGCGATCTCCGCGTGCACGAACGCCATGAGAACTCCTCGCTGGGAGGTCGTGCGCAATACGGCGCAATACGGCCGCCTTTCGCGCGTTATTCTGCGCGAAACCTCGCGTCTCTGGCAACCGGGTCCCCGATCGCGCAGAGCGGAGTTTTGCACCTTGGTAGTTTCGCGCACTACTGTGCACGCAATCAATCACCCTTCGTGCAGTCAGTGGAGGCGCCGCAGTGGACCGGTACGCCCGATGGAACGCGCTGCTGGAGATGCTCACTGACAACGGGCGGGTGAGCGTGGAGGAGGCCGCCGGGCGGCTGGACGTCTCCCAGGCCACCATCCGCCGCGACTTCGACCAGCTCGCCCAGCAGCAGATGATCACCCGGACGCGGGGCGGCGCGGTCGCCAACGGCGTCTCCTACGACCTGCCGCTGCGCTACAAGACGGCCAAGCACTCGGCCGAGAAGCAGCGGATCGGGGCCGCCGCCGCCGCGCTGGTCACCCCGGGCACCGTGGTCGGCCTCAACGGCGGCACCACCAGCACGGAGGTGGCCCGCGCGCTGGCCGTCCGGCCCGACCTGAACACCAGCGCCGAGGGCGCGCAGCTCACCGTCGTCACCAACGCGCTCAACATCGCCAACGAGCTGCTGGTGCGCTCCCGGATGAAGGTGGTGGTCGCCGGCGGCGTGGTCCGGCCCAAGTCGTTCGAGCTGGTCGGCCCGCTGGGCGGGGCGCTGCTGCGCGAGGTCACCCTGGACGTCGCCCTGCTCGGCGTGGACGCGATCGACCCGCAGCTCGGCGCCGCTGCCCACCACGAGGGCGAGGCGGCGATGAACAACCTGATGGTGGCCCGCGCCAAGCGGGTGGTGATCATCGCGGACTCGTCCAAGCTGGGCGGGCACGCGTTCGCCCGGATCTGCCCCGTCGAGCGGGTGGAGACGCTGGTCACCGACTCGGGCGCGAACCCGGAGCTGGTGGAGGCGTTCCGCGCGGCGGGCGTCCACGTCGTCATCGCCTGACGCGCCGTACTGCATACCGGGTATTGCTTCCCTCTGCATACCGCGTATGGTGTGCGTCGTCACCGACTCATCGGGGGAGGCGCAGCTTGTCAGTTGTCCTGGAAATAGAAGGTCTACGCAAGACGTACAAGAGTCGCCGCCGGGGGGTCCGACACGCCCTCGACGGCTTCGACATGCGGGTCGAGCAGGGGCAGGTGCACGGCTTCCTCGGCCCCAACGGCTCGGGCAAGACCACCACCCTGCGTACGCTGCTCGGGCTCATCCGGCCCAACGGCGGCCGGATGGCGATCCTCGGGCAGGAGGTGCCCGCCGCCCTGCCCGCCGTCGTCGGCCAGGTCGGCGCGATCGTCGAGAGCCCCCAGTTCTTCCCGCACTTCACCGCCCGCGACACCCTGTCGCTGCTGGCCGGGGCGGGCGAGGTGCCGCAGACCCGGGTCGACGAGGTGCTGGAGTTGGTCGGCCTGCGCGACCGGGCCGGCGAGCGGGTCAAGACGTACTCGCTCGGCATGAAGCAGCGCCTCGCGGTCGCCTCGGCACTGCTCAAGAACCCGAAGCTGCTCATCCTCGACGAGCCCGCCAACGGCCTCGACCCCGGCGGCATCCGGGAGATGCGCACGCTGACCCGGGACCTGGCCGCCTCCGGGATGACCGTGCTGCTGTCCAGCCACATCCTCGGCGAGATCCAGCTCATCTGCGACTCGGTCACCATCATCTCGCTCGGCCGGCGGGTCGCCTTCGGCCCGGTCGACCAGGTGCTCGCCGAGCACTCCGGCGGGGCCGTGCGGGTCCGGCTGGAGGCGGTCACCGACCTGCCGGCGGCGGCCGACGCGCTCAGCCGGGCTGGCGTGGCGGTCACCGCCCACCCCGACCACCTGATGCTCGCCGGCGTCGAGAAGCCGGCCCAGGTGAGCCGGATCCTCGCCGGCCAGGGCCTCTACGTCAGCGAGCTGGCCCCCGTCACGGTCGACCTGGAGAGCGTCTTCCTGGAGTTGACCTCGACCGCACCCGTGCCGGGGCAGCACCGCCAGGTCGACCAGTCCACGAAGGTCGGTGACGCGGGTCAGCCCGGCGCCGTCGGGGGAGGTTGGGGCGCATGAGCCTCTATCGCACGGAGCTGCGCCGGCTGGGCAAGCGGCGCTTCGCGCGCTGGGCTACGGTGCTCGGCCTGCTGGTGCTCGGGGCGGTCCTCGTCGGGGTCTTCTTCACCAACCAGAAGATCGGCCCCGAGCAGCAGGCCGCCGCCCAGCGGCAGGCCGAGCAGCAGTACCAGGAGCAGGTGCGCTGGGCCGAGCAGGAGCGCAAGGCCTGCGAGCAGGCCAAGGCGTCCGGTCAGGACCAGCAGCAGGAGGGCCGGTTCCCGCCGGACTGCGAGATGATCACTCCGCCGCCGCCGGAGAGCATCGAGGCGCGGTGGTTCCTGCCGTCGACGTTCGACTTCCGGGCGAGCTTCGAGGAGATGATCGTCACCTTCACCGCGATCCTGGCGCTGCTCGGGTTCGTGATCGGCGCCTCCTTCGTCGGCGCCGAGTGGAGCTCCGGCGGGATGATGAACCTGCTGCTGTGGCGACCGCAGCGGCTCACCGTGCTGCTGACCAAGCTGGCGGCGCTGCTCACCGGACTCGTCGCCGTGACCCTGGCCACCGCGACGCTCTGGACCGCCGGGTTCTGGGTCGTCGGCACGCTGCGCGGCACCACCGAGAAGATGACCTCCGGGGTGTGGCAGTCGTTCGCGCTGACCGGGCTGCGCGGGCTGGTGCTGATCGTGGTCGCGGCGACCATCGGGTTCGCGCTGGCCTCGCTGGGCCGGCACACCGCGATGGCCCTCGGCGGGGCGATCGGGGCCGTCGTGGTCGGCCAGTTCGGCCTGGGCATCGTGATGTCGATGGCGGGGGCGCGCTTCGTCGAGGCGTGGCTGCTGCCGACGTACGGGCTCGCCTGGATGACGAAGAAGGTCACCCTGGAGGACTGGAACGCCTGCAACGCCACGTACTACGGCGAGTGCAAGCCCGCTACCTTCGACCTGACCTGGCAGCACGCCTCGATCCTGTTCTCCGTCGCGCTGGTGGTCGTCCTCGGGGCGGCGCTGGTCAGCATGCGCCGGCGGGACGTCGCCTGAGCGGTGACACCGGGTGGCCCGGACCGCACCGCACGTCCGATGCGGTCCGGGTCCGCCCTGGTTAGGCTGGGGATCCCCCCGGCCGGCGCGGCTTCGCCGGCCCTTCACCCGCCCGCGTGAGGACCGCCATGCCGCCTGCCGACGCCGCCCCGGCCGACACCGACCGGCCCGAGCCGGCGCGCCCCGGCGGCCGGGAGGCGACGGGCACCCGGGAGGGCGTCACCGTCCCCCCACCCCGGTCCGCGCCGGACGCCGCCACCCCCGCCCCGGCCACCCGCGCCGAACCCGGCGCCGCCGAACCCGAACCCGAGCCCGGAGCGGACCCGGCCGAGCCGGTCGCCGCCGCCCCCGGCCTCACCGAGAGGGAACTGCGCATCCTCGCCTTCGAGCAGCAGTGGTGGCGGCACGCGGGGGCCAAGGAGCAGTCGATCCGGGACACCTTCGGCCTCTCCGCGACGCGCTACTACCAACTGCTCAACGGGCTGCTGGACAATCCGGCCGCGCTGGCCGCCGAGCCGGTCCTCGTCGGCCGGCTGCGCCGGTTGCGCTCGTCCCGGGCCCGCAACCGGCGGCGCTGACCCGACTCAGTCGGTCTCGTAGCTGCGCAGGCCGTTGCCGATGGCGAAGAACGTCGGTGCCCACTCCCCGATGAAGATGCCCCACCGGTCCGCCCGGGCCACCCCCGCCCGCTCCAGGTGCTTGGACAGGAACCAGCTGGTGAAGGACAGGCCGATACTGACGAAGCCGGCCAGGTAGGCGTGTTCCGCCTTGAGACCCGACTGGTGCAACCGTGCCAACATGCGATCCCCCTGTCGCCGTCGAACGGCACCCGGCCCGCCGGCCGGCGCACCGCGCAGGCCCGTTCCGGGTGGCCAAATCCGATCCTGACGCTACCCGTGGTGACCGGCCCGTATCGTCGAGTTCTGGTGCTCGGGCCGCACCGACCCGGGACGCCTCCCCGTCGGGTCAGCGCCGGATCACCGGAGGGGACGGTGCATACGGCCCGTCCGGTGGGTCAGGCGGGTGCCGGCGGAGGGAGCGGAGCATGGCGGCAGCGCACCGGGGCGTACCGGCCGGGGACGCCCGGCCCGGGCGGACCGTGACGGCCGGGCGGGCGACGACCCCGGCGGAGGCGGCGGCCGCGCCGGGCACCCGCGCCGGCTCGGCGGGGCCGACGATGCGGGTACGGTCGGCCTCCGCGCCGGCACCCGGCCGGGCCGTCAACGAGGACCTGGTCTTCCGCTTCGGCCCGCTGGTCGGCGTGCTGGACGGCGCGACCGTGCCCGAGGGCTTCGCCACCGGCTGCGTGCACTCTCCCGCCTGGTACGTCCGGCACCTCGCCGCCCGGATCGGGCTGGCCGCCGCCGCCCGGCCCGCAGCCACCCTGGCGAGCACCCTCGCCGCGGCGATCCTCGCGGTACGGGCCGACCACGGCACCGACTGCGACCTCGACCATCCCGGCACGCCCTCGTCGACCGTCTGCCTGCTGCGGGAGAGCGATGGGGAGGCGGACTGGCTCGTGCTCTGCGACAGCCCGCTGGTGCTCGACGTCGGCGGCCGGGTGCGCGCCGTCACCGACGACCGGCTGGAGCACGCGGTGGCCGACCTGCGCCGCACGGCGTCCACCCTGCCCGCAGGCCCTGGCGACGACCCGGTCACCCGGTTCCGGCGGGCCGTCACGGTGCAGCGGGAGCGGATGAACCGCACGCACGGCTACTGGGTCGCCGCCGCCGACCCCGACGCCGCGTACCACGCGATCACCGGCACGGAGCCGCTGCGCGGCCCGGGGAGCCTGCGCCGGGCGGCCCTGCTCACCGACGGTGCCTCCTGCGCCGTCGAGCAGTTCGGGCTCCTCGACTGGGCCGGCCTGCTCGACCTGGTCGCCGCCGAGGGGCCCGGCGCGCTCCTCGACCGGGTCCGCGCCGCCGAGCGCGACCGGCCGGACCGGCTGCGCCGGCACAAGGCCACCGACGACGCCTCCGTCGTCCTCTGCGAGTTCGGCCCCGGTCGAGCCACCGCCGGCCCGCCGACCGGCTCGTAGCTGCTGCCGGACCGGTCGAGGGAGGCCAAAGGGTGGACTCGGGCGGGTGCGGGACGGCAGACTTCGGCACGTGACGGGAACGGTCCGGTTGGAGCCGGTGGACGAACGGAACCTGGAGCCGCTGCTCTCGGTGGCGGTCGCCGAGGCCGAGCCCGACGACGTGATGCCCCCGGTCGACGCGCCGGCCGGCTGGTCGCACGCCCGGCGGGAGGCGTTCCGGGACTACTACCGCACGGGCATGGCGGGCCTCGACGGCCCCACCCACACCGCCATGTACGCGGTCCTCGTCGGCGGCGAGGTGCTGGGCATGATCCGGATGACCCGCCGCGCCGAGCCGGGGACGGTGGAGACGGGCATCTGGCTCGGCCGCTCCGCCCGGGGCCAGGGCGTGGGCGCGGCGGCCCTGCGCGAGCTGCTCGACCTCGCGGCGGCGGCCGGGATGCACACGGTGGTGGCGGAGACCACCCGGGACAACTCCGGTGCCGTGTCGGTGCTCCGCAGGTGCGGCGCGAAGCTGATCGAGGACGGCGACGCCGTGCGCGCCGAGATCTCCCTCGACGCCATCCCGCCCGCCTTCTGACCCACCCGGCACCGTCCTGGCGGCGGCGCGAGCCTCAGCGCGCGTCGCGGGCCTGCGCGTACGCGGCCAGCCAGGCGACCTGGGCCGGGTCGAGCGACGGGCGGACCCGCTGCCGCGCCGTCTCGACGTGCCCCGCCGTGACCGTCGACGCGGTCAGCGACTCCCGCATCGCGGCGAGCGCCGCCTCCCGCACCAGCGCCGCGCAGTCCGCCGCCGAGAAGCCGTCCAGCCCGGCACCGAGCGCCGCGAGGTCGACGTCGTCGGCGAACGGGACGTTGCGGGCGGCGGCGCGCAGGATCTCTGCGCGGGCGTCCCCGTCGGGCGGCGGCACGTACACCAGCCGTTCCAGCCGGCCCGGGCGAAGCAACGCCGGGTCCACCAGGTCGGGGCGGTTGGTCGCGCCGACCACCACCACGTTGCGCAGCGACTCCACCCCGTCCAGCTCGGTGAGCAGGGCGGCCACCACCCGGTCGGTGGTGCCCCCGTCGCTGGCCTGGCCGCGTACGGGGGCGAGCGCGTCCACCTCGTCGAGGAAGACCAGCGTCGGGGCGGCCTCCCGGGCCCGGCGGAACAGCTCCCGGACCGCCCGCTCGCTCTCGCCGACCCACTTCGACAGCAGCTCCGCGCCCTTCACCGAGAGCACGTTGGCCCGCCCCGAGCCGGCGAGGGCGGTCACCAGGTACGTCTTCCCGCAGCCGGGCGGCCCGTAGAGCAGCACCCCGCGCGGCGGCTGCACGCCCAGCCGGGCGAACGTGTCCGGGTAGGTCAGCGGCCACAGCACCGACTCCGTCAGCGTCTGCTTGACCTCGACCATGTCCCCGACGTCGTCGAGGGTGACGTCCGCCAGCTCCAGCGTGGACCCGGCCATCGTCGTCGGCCGGACCACCTCCAGGGCGGCGGCGAAGTCGGCCATCGCCACCGTCGGCGCGTCGGCCGTCTTCTGCCGCAGCGCGGCCCGCACCCCGGCCTCCCGCACCAGCGCCGCCAGGTCGGCGGCGACGAACCCGGGGGTACGCCCGGCGACCTCGTCCAGCCGGACGTCCTCGGCCAGCGGCACCTGGCGGGTCAGCACGGTCAGCTGCTCCCGGCGCAGCGCCTGGTCGGGCAGTGGCACGGTGATCCGCAGCGACAGCAGGTCCGGGGCGCGCAGCCCCGGGTCGACGGCCTCGGGGCGGCTGGTCGTGCAGACCACGGCCACCCCGGCCCGGACGGTCTCGGCGAGCACCTGGCGGAACACCGTGGCCACCGGCCCGGCGTCGTCGGCCGGGGCGAGCGCCTCCACGTCGGTGACCAGCAGCACGGCGGGGCCGTCGCCGCGTACCTCGTCGGCGGCGGCGCGCAGCCGCCGGGCCGCCGCGTCGTTGGCGAGCGCGGCCAGCTCGGGTGCCCAGACCGGGCGGACCCGGGCGCCCACCCGGGCGGCGACCGCCCGGACCAGCGCGGACTTGCCCGACCCGGCCGGCCCGGCGACCAGCACCCCGAGCGACACGCCGGTGCCCAGCCGGCCCAGCACCTCCCGGTGGTGGAACCCGAGGTCGAGCAGTTCGGTCAGCTCCTGCGCCTGCGCCCGCAGCCCCGGCAGCTCGTCCACGGCGGGCGCGGCGTCCGCCCCGGCGTCGTCGCCGTCGGGGGCCCGCCCGTCGGGCCCGGTCGCCCCGGTCGTCGCGTCGGGCCCGGCCGCCGGACCGTTCCCGGTGGCGTGGCCGGGTGCGCCGGCGTGGGCGGGACCGGCCGAGCCGCCGGCCCGGGTGGCCGGCCCGTGCTCCCAGCCGACCACGGTGTCCATGGTGACCAGCGCGGCGACGCCCGGCTCGGCGGCGGCCACGGTGAGCAGGGTGCTCGTCCAGGCGTACCCGACGCTGCTGGACAGGCGGTGCCGGGCCGCCGCGACGAGGGCGCGCACCGAGGCGTCCGGCAGCACGTCCTGCGGCAGCAGGGACACGTCGTCGCCGACGGTGACGACCTTGCCGAGCAGCGCGAGGCGGAGCATCTCGGGGGAGACCGCGGCGGTGACCTGCACCGGCCCGGTCAGGGTCACCCGGCGGGCCGGGACCACCGGTGCGGGGCTCACCGTGACCTGCCCGCCGTCGCGTTCGCCCAGGTTGCCCAGGAGCAGGTCGTCGGCGTAGAGCAGCGCCGTGCTCGCGGCGGGCCCGGCCGGCGCGACGATCCCGGCGGTCACCCGGCGGCCGGCGAGCCGCACCGGGTCGCCGGGGCGCAGCGCGAGCGCCGTCAACACCTCCGGGTGCAACCGCACCACGCCGCGCCGGCCGTCCAGCGCGGCCGGTCGCAGGCTGGCGACGAGGGTCAGTTCGGGTGCGGGTGCGGCCATCGCCCGAGGTTAGCCGCAAGGCAGGGCCCCCTGTTAACGCCTACGGTAGAGAGGGGTCCCCTCTCACCCCGCGTCAGCGCGTGGGGTCGGTGCTGTCGAGCAGCGAGGGGTCGCGCCGGATCAGCTCCGCCAGCCGGGCCGCCGGGTCCACCTTCAGCCGGTCGGCGTCGGACGGCCACGCCGGCACGGCCTTCACCGTCAGCGGCCACACCGGAGGCGGTACGGTCGCGGCCTCCGCGCCGACGGTCAGCCGCCCGTTCGACCAGCCGACCCGCAGCGGGTACGCCTGCCCGTCGTGCTCCACGCGCAGCGCGACCGTCATGCCGGGGTGCGCCGCCACCACCCGGGCGACCGCCTCGGCCACCTCGTCGACCGGGTCCCGCCCGGCGGGGCCGGCGGGGTGGGCGAGGGCCGGCGCGGCGGGCAGGGCCGGTACGCCGCCCGGCCGGCGGGGCAGGGCGTCCGCCGGGTCCTGGCCGACGTCGCCCGCCGGCCGGGGGCGGGCGGCCGGGGCGGCGGCGTCTCCCGTCCCCGCGTCGGATCCCGGTCCGGCGTCGACCCGTACGGCCGGGGTGGGATCCTGTCGCGCCTCGGCCCGTGCGGCCGGCTCGCCCCAGCCGACCGGGTGGGCCGTGGCCTGCGCCGGGACGGTCGGAGTCGCCGGCTCCCGGCCGGGCTCGTCGCCCGGGTCGGCGCCCCGGCGGCGGAGCGCCTCCTCACGCCGGGCGAGCCGGGCCAGTGTCTCGTCGAGATCACCTCTCATGTCGCCACCCCTTCCGCGTGTGGACCGAACCGGGCCGGTTCAGTCCCTCCTGTCCCGGGTGGCCCGGTCCAGCGCCCGGTCCAGGACGACCAGCAGGGCGTCCCGCACCGAGAGCCGGTCCCGGGCGTCGAACTGCACCAGGGGGACCTGGTCGGAGATGGCCAGGGCCCACCGGATCGAGGGGAGGTCCACGGCCAGCCGGCCGTCGAAGGCGTTCACCCCGACGACGAACGGCAGCCCGGCCCGCTCGAAGAAGTCGATCGCCGGATAGCAGTCGTCCAGCCGCGAGCTGTCCACCACCACCAGCGCGCCGAGCGCCCCCCGGGCCAGGTCGTCCCACATGAAGCCGAAGCGGTTCTGGCCCGGCGTGCCGAAGAGGTAGAGCTTGAGGCTGCGGTCGATCGTCACGCAGCCGAAGTCCATCGCCACCGTGGTGGTGGTCTTGCCCGACCGCGCGCCGGGGTCGTCGATGCCGATCCCGGCGCTGGTCATCTCCGCCTCGGTGGTCAGCGGCGCGATCTCCGAGATGGCCCCGACCGTGGTGGTCTTGCCCACGCCGAAGCCGCCCGCGACCAGGATCTTGACCGGGATCGGGGGCGCGGACCGGCCCGGGCCGGCGTTCGGCGTGCCGTGCCGCAGCCCGGCGGGCGGTGCCGGGGTGGTCGGCGGGGTGGCGCGCCCGGTGGCCGGCGTGGCACCCGCCGGGGTGCCGTAGCGGGCGGCGGCGCTGTTGGCGGAGAGCCCGCTCAGCGGGGCCGGCGGCCATTCAGGAGATCGCACGGAGTCCATCAATCACTCGCAGGATGATGTCGGGGTCAAGGGCGTCGTTGGCGGTGCTGACGTGCACGTCGAGGTGGCCGGCGGCCCGGAGGTCACCGACCAGGATCCGGGTGACGCCGAAGTGCAGCCGGGTCCGGGCCGAGATCTCCGCCACGGAGATCGGTTCTCCGCAGAGCGCGATGATCGCCTGGAGCTCGGGGGCGAGCCGGGATACCGGCCCCGCGCCCCGGAGGCCGGGACCGGGCCGGGCGGTCACCTGGGTCTCCAGGCTGATCGCCGGGTCCACCCCGGCCACCCTGCCGGAGGTGAGCACGAACGGGCGTGGCCCGGCCGGCAGGTGCGGGTCGGGGGCGTCCAGCCGGCCGGGAAGGTCGTGCGCCGGGCTGCCGGGCGGTCCGTCGCCAGGGCCGCCCGGGAAGCCGAGGGCGCCCCCCGGGTAGCCGGGGCCGCCACCGGGAAAGCCGGGAGCGCCGCCCGGGAAGCCGGTAGCGCCGTCGGGGAACCCGGAAGCGCCGCCCGGGCCGCCGGGGTACCCGGGGCCGCCCGGCAGGCCCGCCGACTCGCCCGGCCCGCCGTCGACCGGGGACTGCGCCCGCAGGTAGGGCCGGATCCGGACGACGGGTTCCGGATCCGGCCCGGTGCCGGCGACCTCCGGGCTCACTGCTGGACGGCGTTCTTCAGCTCGGCGATCAGTCGTGGGGTGAGGGCGCTGCCGGCCCGTCCGGCGAAGAGGGTCATCTCGTACGCCACGGTGCCGAGGTTCGCCGACCGGTCGGCCACCACCCCGAGCACCGATCCGGCGCTGATCGAGCTGATCAGCAGGTAGCCGTCGGCCATGTCGACGATGACCCGGTTCAGGCCGCCGAGGGCGTACCAGCTCGCCGCGCCGCCGGCGAGGCTCGTCATGCCGGAGACCACGGCGGCGAGGCGCTCGGCGTTGGACCGGTCCTTGATCGCCGACATGGCCATCAGCAGCCCGTCGGAGGAGACCGCGATCGCCTCCATCACGCCGGCGGTGCTGGACGTGAACGAGTCCAGCAGCCAGTTGAACGTGCGGGCCTCGGGGCTGAGGTCGGTGGGGTGCTGGTGCTCGACGTTCTCGTGCAGGTACGGGCTGGTCACCGTGTTGATCCCTCTTCGTAGCGGCGGTCAGGACGGGCTTCACGCAGCGCGCGGGCGACGCCCGCCTCGAACTGGTTGATCAGGTCGCGCACCTCTCCCGGGTCGCCGGGGTCGGACGGGGGAGCGGGCCTGGGTGGCGGGACGGCCAGGTTGGCACCGGGGACCCGACGGGTGAGCCGGGGAGGGTCGGTGAGCAGGGGAGCCGCCGCCGGGCCCGCAGCAGCCGGGGGAGCGGCCGTCGGGCGGGTCGGCACCGGGGGAGCGACCGTCGGGCGAGCCGTCGTCGGGGGCGCCGCCGGGGGGTGCAGTTCGGCCCGGCGTACCCCCGCTTCGAACTCCTCGACCAGCGCGCGGGCGGCGGCCGGGTCGGCGGTGGTGGCGTCCACCGGGCCGACGACCGGGCTGGTGTGGGGCAGGCTCGCGCCGGGCACCCGCTGGCGGATGCCGGACGCGCCCCGCGCCGTCCCGCCGGGCTGCGGGGCGGATCCGGGCCGCAGCCCGGTCGGGAAGGAGGTGCCCCGGGACCGGGCCGGCAGGACCGGTGTGCCGCCGGCCCCGCCGACCGGACCGGCGGCACGGGACGACCGGACGGTGCCGGGGGCCGCCGGGGGAGCGGCGGCGCCGGGCTCGACCGGGGTGCCGCCGACGGTCGGCGGGGCGTCCAGGGTGGGGGCGCCTGCGCGCCCGTTCGTGGCGGCCGGCGGCTCCGCGACCGCCCCGAAGGCGTTCCAGGAGTCGCCCGACTCCATCGACCGGGTGGCGCGGCTGAGCAGCTCGCGGTCCACGCCGAGGGCCACGCCGAGCGCCACGGTCCCGTCCACCGGCTTGCCGGCCGGCCCGGGGTGGGGGGTGGCGGCGACGGCCAGCGGCCGGCCGGAACCGGTCGGCTGCGGGCGGCCGGACGCGCCCGGCCGGTCCGGCGCGGCCGGCCCGGTCGCCGGGGCCCCGGCCTGGCCGGCGGGCGGCACGACCAGCAGCGCCGACGGGACCTCCAGCCGGGCGGTGACCCCGCCGCCGGTGGTCGGGGCGAGGTCCACCGTCCACCCGTGCCGGCGGGCGAGTCGGCCCACCACGAAGAGGCCGAGCACCTCGGTCGGGGCGAGGTCGAGCCGCTCCCGGCGGGTGAGCCGGGCGTTCTCCTCGGCCAGTCGTTCCTCGGTCATTCCGATGCCGTGGTCCACCACGGACAACCGCATGCCGTGCCCGGTCGGCTCGGCCGTCACCACCACGCGGGTGTGCGGCGGGGAGAAGACGGTGGCGTTCTCCATCAGCTCGGCCAGCGCCAGCACCAGGTCACCCACGGTGGACGGCGCCGCCGACACCCCGGCCGGGACCTGCACGTCGACCCGGGTGTAGTCCTCGATCTCGCCGAGCGCGAGCCGGACCACGTCGGTCAGCGGCACCGGGGCCACGTGCCCGTCGGCGCCGGTCGAGCCGGAGAGCACCACGAGGCTGCCCGCGTTGCGGCGCAGCCGGCTGGAGACGTGGTCCAGCCGGTAGAGGTGCTCCAGCCGCCCGGGGTCGGTCTCCTGCTGCTCCAGCCGGTCGATCAGCGCGATCTGCCGGCCCACCAGGTTCTGCGTACGACGCCCGACGTGCCCGAACATCTGCGCCACGTTGCGCCGGCCGGCGACCTGCCGCTCCACCAGCCGGGCGGCGGTGTGCTGCACACGCTCGAACGCGCGGGCCAGGTCACCGATCTCGTCGCGGCCCCGGACGTCGACCGGGTCGAGGCGGATCGGCGGGACGTTCTCGCTCTCGTCGTCGGCGACCCGCACCAGCTCCGCCTCGGCGGCCCGGGCGACCCGTTCGGCGGAGCGGGTGAGGCGGGTCAGCGGGCGGGCGACCAACCGGGCCACCGCCATGCTGAGCAGCACCACGAGGAGCATGACCAGGGCCGCCGTGACGCCGACCACCCAGGCGGCGACGAGCGCCCGCCGTTCCTCCGCGCGCACCTGCGTGGTGACGTCCGCGGCGATCTTCTTCTCCACGAACTGGCCGAGGGTGATCATCGACTGGACGGAGGGGAAGAGCGTGTCCAGGGGAACCGTGGCGATGGCGGCGACAGGGTCCTTCTCGCTGTCGACGATGAACGTCGGGCTGGTCCGGGCGGCCACCGCCGCGTCGTCCAGCAGGGCCAGCTCCAACTGCTCGGGGGTGACCAGGCTGCGGAACCGGTCGGTGTCCACGCTCAGCGCGGCCATGCAGGCGATGTAGCTGGCGACGGTCTTCGGGTCGCTGGTCGCCCTGACCAGGACGATCAGCGTGGCGCACGCGCCCAGGCTCTCGTCGGCGCGCAGCAGCCCGTCCAGGGCCAGCACCTGCTGACCGACGGGAGTGGTGGTGTCCACCTTCCAGGTCAGCCGCAGCGAGTCGATCAGCTCCACGGCGAGCGGGCCGAAGGCTTCCATGACCCGGGCCGGGGTGGCCCGGCCGGCGAGCACGGCGGCGCGCACGTCGGCGAGCCCCCGTACCTGGTCGAGGGCGAGCCTGACCCGGTCGGTGAGCTGGCCGCCCAGCTCGGCGCGGATGTCGGCGACCCGGTCGTCCACGGTGGCCGACTTCTGGATCACCTCGGTGCGGGACGCCCGGCCGAGCAGCAGACCGACGGAGAGCAGTCGCTCCTGCTGGAGGTCCTGGACCAGGCTGCCGACCCGGCTGGCCACCCGGACGGCCTCGGCGGTGTCCGCCGCCCGCCCGGCGGTGGCGACCCGGTCGAGGACGATCGGCACGGCGAGCCCGACCATGCTGAGCAGCGGGACGATCACCAGCAGGGCGAGCTTGCCCCGGATGCGGAGCCTAGCGAGCATCGAAGGGCCCCCACCGCTCGGCGCTGGCGGGGCGGCCCTGCCCGGCCGGCTGGAGCATCCGGGGCTCGACCGGGGCGAGCGTGCCGGCCGGGGCGGCCCCCCGGGGGTCGGCCGGGGCGTCCCAGCCGGCGTCGTCGGCCGGCGGGCCGGTGTCGCCGCCGGCCGGTCGGCGGTCCCGCCCGGTCGGTCGGTCGCGGCGGGCGGTGATCAGCAGCGCGCCGAGCGCGGCGAGCAGCAGGACGGCCAGGACGGTTGCCCCGGCGGCGAGCCGGCGGTCCCGGTCGAGCTGGTCGATCCGGTCGGTCAGCAGCGCGTCCAACTCGTCGAGGATGACGGGCTGGAGCTGCCTGGCGGCCTCCTGCGCGGCGGTGCGGGCGGCGATGAGGTTGGTGAGCGCGCGGGCGGTCGCCGCCTCGTCCTGCAGCCGGGCCGACGAGGTCGGGGCGGCGAGCGCGCCGAGCCGCTCGATGGAGCGCTGGTAGGTGTCCAGCGGGGCGAGCACGTTCGCGCCGAGCTTGGTGCTGTCCGTGCTGTCCACGGCCGCGCGCAGGTTGGTGATCAGGTCGTTGGCCGGGCTGATGGCGCTCGTCCACAGGGCGCCGAGCTGGGACACCATGGCGATGCGCTGGGTGTCGGGGAGTTCGGCGGCGACGGCGGCCAGGTCGCCGAGCCGGCCGGTCGCCACGAGCGATTCGGGCAGCTCGTCGCTGATCGCGTCCTGGAGGTAGAACGAGTCGGCCTGCCGGTCCCGGACCAGCCCCGAGGCCTCGCGTACCTTGCGGTGCAGGGCCAGCAGCAGGTCGGTGGCCTCGCCGTACGCGGCGAAGGTCGCCTGCGGGTCGGTCAGCCCCTTCTCGGGCAGGGCCTCCAGCTTGGCCCGCAGCCCGGTCCACCGCTCGTGGGTGCGCAGCTCGTCGCCGAGGCGGGAGTCGGCGGCGGCGACGTCCTCGACGGCCCGGCCGAGCGACTCCCGGGACACGGTCCGGCCGGCGACGGCGGCGGACTGCGCGTCGACCAGGGCGAGGGTGAGGGGGCCGAGGACGCGCAGGTACTCCACGCCGAGCCGCTCGCGGACGATGAGGTCGCGTTCCTCGCCGCTGTGGCGGCGCTGCTGGACGAAGAGGAACGCCACCGGGGCGAGGAGCGCCACCACGAGCACCAGCGGCAGGACGCGGCCGGTGCGGTTGGGCCGTCGGGGGCCCCGCTGCGCGGGGACGGTCATGGGTTCTCCTCCGGCGACGGCGGATACGGGCAGGTGCCGGGCCTGCCGAGCAGTCCCGTTCACCGGACCGGAAAACTAGCGGACCGGCACGGGCACGCAGAGCCGCCGGCCGGTCAGTTTTGCGTCACTACGAGCGATGTCACCTGGTGTCGACCGATGCGACACCCTCGGTGGCGACTGCCCGGAGGAGATGGCCTGATCGGGTGCGATTTCGGTCGAACATCGGAATTCACATGATCCGAATTCATCCCGCTGGGATGCGGCGGACGCTGCGCAAACGATCAAAACGGGTCGCCGATCGGCCGGGCCGGACGGACGTACGGAGGATCTCAGGGAACGCTCAGGATCCGCACCGTACCGTTGCCGCATGAGATCGCCGTTGTCGGCCGCACCGGTCCGACGGGCCCTGGCCACCCGCCCCCGCCGGATCGTCGCCGGTTCGGTGGCGGTCGTGCTGCTGGCCGCCGCCGTGCTCTGGGCGGCCCGGCCCGGCGAGGCCGGCTTCCGCGCCGAGCCCGCGATGATCACCGTGCGTTCCGGGCCGGCCGGCGACGAGCCGGTCGACCTGGACACCACCTTCTACCTGCCCGACGGCGCCTCGGCGGACCGCCGGGTGCCGGCGGTGCTGCTCGCGCACGGCTTCGGCGGCACCAAGGAGTCGGTCCGCTCCGACGCCGAGGAGCTGGCCGGCCAGGGCTACGCGGTGCTCGCCTGGACCGCGCGCGGCTTCGGCCGCAGCGGCGGCCAGATCCACCTGGACAGCCCCGACTACGAGGTGCGGGACGCGCAGCGGCTGCTGGACTGGCTGGCCGCCCGGCCCGAGGTGCGCACCGACGCCGCCGGCGACCCCCGGGTGGGGGTGGTCGGCGGCTCGTACGGCGGCGGCCTGGCCCTGCTGCTGGCGGCCCAGGACCAGCGGGTCGACGCGATCGTCCCCATGATCACCTGGAACGACCTGTCCCGCGCGTTCCTGCCGGAGAGCACCGGCGGGCCCGCCACCTCCGGCGTGTTCAAGAAGGGCTGGGCGGGGCTGTTCTTCGGCGGCGGCGGCAACGCCGGCTCCGGCCCGGCCGGACTCTCCGGCACCTCCGCCGCCCAGCCCGAGGGCAACCCGGCCTCGGCGGGGCCGCCGAGCCCGGCACCGGGCGCGGGGCCGGGCACCGGTTCGGGGCGCGCGCCGGCCGGGGCCGCCGACCCGTCCTGCGGCCGGTTCGCCGCCGACGTCTGCGCCGCGTACCTGCGGATCGCCACCACCGGGCGGGGCGACCAGGCGGCCGTGGACCTGCTCCGGCGGTCCAGCCCGGCCGGCGTGCTCGACCGGATCAAGGCGCCCACCCTGCTGGTGCAGGGCGAGGCCGACACCCTCTTCCCGCTCGCCGAGGCCGACGCCAACGCGCGTGGCATCGCCGCCGCCGGCACCCCGGTCCGGGTGGCCTGGTTCACCGGCGGCCACGACGGCGGCGACGGGCCGCGCAACGACTCCGACCGGGTGAAGTACCTGACCGTGCAGTGGCTCGACCACTACGTCAAGGGCGAGGGGGCGGCCCCCGGCGACGACTTCACGTACTCGCGGATCGCCGGTTTCGACGCCCTCGACCGTGGCCTGGTCGCCACCGGCTTCCGCACCACCGACTACCCGGGGCTGGCCGGCGACGCGCGCCGCGAGGTCGCGGTGACCGGCCCGGCCCAGCCGGTCGCCAACCCGCCCAACGGCAACCCGGCGGCCATCTCCTCCGTCCCGTTCGCCGGTGCGCTCGGCTCGCTGCTCGGCGGGGTGGCCGGCGACGTGCCCGGCCAGCACGCCCGGTTCGAGTCGGCCCCGCTGACCGAGGCGGTGGACGTGGCCGGGTCGCCGACGGTCACGCTGCGGGCCGCGTCGGCGACCGGCGAGGCGGTGCTGTTCGTCAAGCTCTACGACGTCGACCCGCAGGGCGCGGCGACGCTGCCCAACGGGCTGGTCGCCCCGGTCCGGCTCACTGGCCTGCCGGCCGAGATGGGGGCCGCGAAGCCGGTCACGGTCACCCTGCCGGCGATCGTCCGCCGGGTCGAGGCCGGGCACCGGCTGCGGGTCGTGGTCGCCACGTCCGACCAGGCGTACACGACGCCGGCCGAGCCGGCGGTCTACACCGTGGCGGCCGGCGACGGCCCGCTGGTGCTGCCGACCGTGGCCGGCGAGCCGATCCCCACCACGGCCGTCGTCTGGCGCTGGGTGCTGGCCGGGCTGCTGGCCGCCATCGCGGTCGGGCTCGTCGCGGTCGTCCTGGTCGCCCGCCGCCGGCACCGCCGCCAGGACAGCTCGGTGCATCCCGAGTACGCGGACACGCCGCTGGCCGTGCGCCAGCTCCGCAAGGAGTACGCCGACGGCTTCGTCGCCGTGTCGAACGTCGACTTCGAGGTGCACCCCGGCCAGGTCGTCGGCCTGCTCGGGCCCAACGGCGCGGGCAAGACCACCACCCTGCGGGTGCTGATGGGGCTGACCCAGCCCACCGCGGGCGAGATCTACGTCTTCGGCCGGCGGCTGGTGCCGGGCTCGCCGGTGCTGTCGCGCATCGGCGCGCTGGTCGAGGGCCCCGGCTTCCTGCCGCACCTGTCCGGCCTGGAGAACCTGAAGGCCTACTGGCGGGCCACCGGCCGGCCGTGGGCGGACGCGCACTTCGACGAGGCGCTGGAGATCGCCGGCCTGGGCGACTCGGTGCACCGGAAGACCCGCAAGTACAGCCACGGCATGCGGCAGCGCCTCGCCATCGCCCAGGCCATGCTCGGCCTGCCCGAGCTGCTGGTGCTCGACGAGCCGACGGACGGCCTGGACCCGCCGCAGATCGCGGAGATGCGTCGGGTGCTCCAGCGCTACGCCACCGACGGCCGGGCGGTGCTGGTCTCCAGCCACCTGCTCGCCGAGGTGGAACAGACCTGCACCCACGCGGTGGTGGTCAACAAGGGGCGGATCGTCGCGTCCGGCCCGGTGGAGGAGATCGTCGGCGAGTCGCCGAGCGTGCTGTTCGACGTGACCGACCCCGACGCGGCGCGCGACGTGCTGGGCCGGCTGGCCGGCGTGACCGTGCTGCCCGACGCCGAGGGCCAGCTGGTGGTGGACACCAACGGCACCGCCCGCAGCGAGGTGGTGGCCGAGCTGGTCCGGGCCGGGATCGGGGTGGACCGGGTGGTGCCGCGCCGCCGCCTGGAGGACGCGTTCCTCGCCCTGGTGGGCGAGAACTCTCGGGGAAGCGGGGACCGGTGATGGCGCAGTCGTCTTCCACGGTGGGCGCGGCGACCGGCTACCGGCCGTCGGCGACCCTGCCGTTCGCGGCGGAGTTCCGCCGGCAGGCGTCGCGGCGGCGCACCCAGCTCGCGCTCGGGTTCATGGTGCTGCTGCCGCTGATCGTGCTGGTCGCGTTCCAGTTCGACTCGGGCAACGACGACGACGGCGGCGGGGGCGAGTTCTCCAGCCTCGCCGACCTGGCCACCTCGGGTGGGCTCAACTTCACCCTGTTCTCGTTGCTGGTCTCGGCGTCGTTCCTGCTGGTCGTGGTGGTGGCCCTGTTCTGTGGCGACACGGTGGCCAGCGAGGCGAGCTGGGGCAGCCTGCGCTACCTGCTGGCCGTGCCGGTGCCCCGGGCCCGGCTGCTGGCGGTGAAGCTGCTGGTGGCGCTCGCGTACTCGGGGTTGGCCCTGCTGCTGCTCGCCGGCACCGCCCTGCTCGCGGGCACCCTCCGGTACGGCTGGGAGCCGCTGCGCAGCCAGGTCTCCGCCCAGCTCGACCCGGCGGAGGGGCTGCTGCGGTTGGCGGCCGTGCTCGGCTACCTGGCGGTCGTCCTGCTGGCGGTGGCCGGGCTCGCGTTCCTGCTCTCGGTCGTCACGGACGCGGCGCTCGGCGCGGTCGGCGGCGCGGTGCTGCTGTGGATCCTGTCCAGCATTCTCGACCAGATCACGGCGCTCGGCGGGATCCGGGCGTTCCTGCCCACCCACTACGCCAACGCCTGGCTGGGGCTGCTGTCGACGCCGGTGCAGACCGACGACCTGGTGCGCGGCTGCATTTCCGCGATCGCCTACGCCACCCTGTTCTGGTCGCTGGCCTTCTGGCGTTTCACCCGTAAGGACGTCACGAGCTGACGGCGGGGAGGGGCAGCTACCCGCCGTCGTGACCGATCGGACCCGGCGGGCAGCCGAGCGTCCGTAACCGATCAGGCGTCCGTGGTCGATCGGGCCTGACGCTCGTCCTCCGTGACCGATCCTGCCTGGCGTGGAGGTCGCGTCGAGCCGGTGTGCTGGTGGTGACGCCCTGCGTCTCACATGCCGTGGGAGCGTTCCCACGGAGAGGGACAAGTATCGACCTTATCAAATTCTTACCGCATTCTAGCTGCATTGACTTCTGTCACTGGAGGTGTGGTATGAACATTGACCGACTTGGCGGTCCCGTCCTGTCCCTGTTCCGCATGGTGATTGGCCTGCTCTTCCTGTTCCACGGCCTGTCGTCGCTGTTCGGTGTCTTCGGCGGTGCGCGAGGAACCGGTCAGGCGGTTCCGCTCGGCACCTGGCCAGGCTGGTACGCGGCCCTGATCCAGGCCGTCTGCGGCGCGCTGGTGCTGGCCGGGCTGTTCACCCGACCCGCCGCGCTGCTCGCCTCGGGCTCGATGGCGTACGCGTACTTCGTGGTGCACCAGCCGGAGGGGCTGCTGCCGCTGCGCAACGGCGGCGAACTGTCCGCGCTGTTCTGCTGGTCGTTCGTGCTCATCGCGGTGCTCGGCCCCGGGACGTGGGCCGTCGACACCCTGCTGGGCCGCCGCCGGGAGCCGGCCGTCGCGGCGCCCGCCCCGAGCAAGCGCTCGGTGCCTGCCTGACCCGACCGCCCGCCCCGCGGCGCCCCGACCTTGGACAGTTGTCGTTCACGACAGACAGGAACTGTCCAAGAATCGCCAGGCGGCACCGCGGGGCGGGCGGAAATTCGTCCGGGGTGGCCGAGTGGCTCACCTCCGAGAGCGTGCCCCCGGTCCGGCCGGTGGAATGGTCAGATCCCCCCGCACACCCGCCAGCCGCCGCCTTCCTCGACCAGGATGAGGACCTGCTCCCGTCCGGCGGCGGTGACGGTCACCTCGGCCCGGGACTGGCTGCCGGTGCTGCTGCTCACC
The DNA here is from genome assembly GCF_000876225.1 of Micromonospora haikouensis. Taxonomy (NCBI): domain Bacteria; kingdom Bacillati; phylum Actinomycetota; class Actinomycetes; order Micromonosporales; family Micromonosporaceae; genus Micromonospora; species Micromonospora haikouensis. Next base: position 268,932 of record NZ_JXSX01000002.1, read on the forward strand.
TCGGTGGCGGTGACCCGGTAGTTGCCCAGGGCCGGCTCGGCCGCCCGGGCCCGGGCGAACTCCTCCTCGGTCACCTGGCTGCGCAGCTCGTCGCAGAGCCGGGCGTACGCGGCCGGGTGGTCGCCGGCCCGCACGTCGTCGAGGTAGGCGGTCGCGGCGTCCCGGGCGGGCGCGGTCGCGCCCTGCACGGTGCGGAAGAACCAGACGCCGCTGGCGGTGAACGCGCCGGCGCAGCAGAGCAGCGCCACGACGGCGGCCACGATGATCACGGTCCGGGTCGTCCGGCCGGTTTTGTGGGGCTTCGGGGGCGGCCCGGACAGGCCGGGACTCTGGGGCGGCCCGGGCGTGCCGGGCGACGGGGGGTAGGTCACGCCGTCAGGCTAGAAACCGCAGGCCACCCGCCCTTCCGGAAGCCTCGGAAGTTGTCGCTTTGAGTGGCGACGACAGTGCGGAGAGCGACGATGTGACCAAGTCGGCACCCCCGATCCGGCCCATACGCTGGGAAGCTCGGGTGGCGGTCGCCGCGATCCGCCGTAGACTCGGCGGCACAACTGAATACCTCATCCAGAGGGGCAGAGGGATACGGCCCGACGAAGCCCCGGCAACCACCCGTGCGTTCGATGACGAGCCGCGCGGACAGGTGCCAATTCCGTCCCCGCCGCAGGGTGCGATGCGGGGAAAGATGAGAGGACCTCCTCGACATGACGTCGACCCTCGCCGCGCCCGGCATCGACACCACCGCCAGCCCCGCCCGCGCCCTGGTCTGCCGCGCCTGTTCGGCGCGCTACCCGCTCGCCGCGCAGCACGCCTGCTACGAGTGTTTCGGCCCCCTCGAAGTCGACTACGACGCGGCGGCCCTGGCCCGGGTCACCCGCGAGCAGATCGAGGCCGGCCCGCAGAACCTCTGGCGGTACGCCGCCCTCCTGCCCGCCGGCCAGGACCCGGCCACCCGGGTGACCGTGGACCCGGGGCTGACCCCGCTGGTCGCCGCCGGCAACCTCGCCGCCGAGCTGGGCATCACCGCCCCCCTCTGGGTCAAGGACGACAGCGCCAACCCCACCCACTCGTTCAAGGACCGGGTGGTGTCGGTGGCGCTCACCGCCGCCCGGGCGCTCGGCTTCACCCGGTTCGCCTGCGCGTCGACCGGCAACCTGGCCAACTCGGTCGCCGCCCACGCGGCCCGCGCCGGTGCCCCGTCGATCGTGTTCATCCCCAGCGACCTGGAGCCGGGCAAGGTGGTGACCACCGCCGTCTACGGCGGGGAGCTGGTCGCCATCGACGGCTCGTACGACGACGTGAACCGGCTCTGCGGCGAGCTGGTGGAGACCGACGAGTTCGAGGACACGGCCTTCGTCAACGTCAACGTCCGGCCCTACTACGCGGAGGGCTCCAAGACCCTCGGGTACGAGGTGGCCGAGCAGCTCGGCTGGCGGATCCCGGCCCAGGTGGTCATCCCGATGGCGAGCGGCGAGCTGCTCACCAAGATCGACAAGGCGTTCAGCGAGCTGGTCGAGATCGGCCTCGTCGAGGCCCCGGCCGGCGGCTGGAAGGTGTTCGGGGCGCAGTCGGCCGGCTGCAACCCGATCGCGGCGGCCCTGCACGCCGACACCGACACCATCACCCCGGTCAAGCCGACCGGCATCGCCAAGTCGCTGAACATCGGCGACCCCGCCGCCGGCCTCTACGCGCTGGAGGCCGTGCGACGCACCGGCGGGTGGATGGAGTACGTCGACGACGACGAGATCCGCGCGGGCATCCGGCTGCTGGCCCGTACCACCGGGATCTTCGCCGAGACCGCCGGCGGGGTGACCGTGGCGGTGCTGCGCAAGCTGGTCGAGTCCGGCCGGCTCGACCCGACGGCGGAGACCGTCGTGTTCAACACCGGCGAGGGGCTCAAGACCATCGACGCCGTCGCCCCGCAGGTCGGCCCGACCCACCGGATCAAGCCCTCGCTGCGCGCCGCCCGCGACGCCGGCCTGCTCGGCTGAGTCCCCGTCCGGCCCGGGCCGCCGTGCCGGGTCGAGAGCTTGATCGACTCCGGGTCGGCGACATGGGGGCATCCGCCCGCCGGGACACCCCCATGTCGCCGACATCGCGCGCCTTCACGAAGGGCGCCGATCCGTCGGGTAACCGACGTTTTGCCCTCCGTACGCAAAAACCCGCCGCCGAGGACTTGACGGCAGGAACCGGACGGCGCAAGATGCTCCGTGCGGGAGGGCGTTTCGCCGTAGACTTTAAGTTCTTACGACCCAACGCCGGAGGCGTTGTGCGATCGTCCCTCCCGACCAACGTCCGATCGGGCCAGCGGAAAATTCGCTGGCCCGATCGTCTTTCCCCGGCCACCCTCGGCCCATGGGCATCACCATCACCCCGATCGACCCGGCGGACCAGGGCGCGGTCGACGCCGCGTACGGGATCCGGGCCGCCGCCGACCAGGCGGACGTCCCCGACTTCCCGCCGCTGTGCCGGCAGCGCTTCGAGGCGGCGGTCCGGCACCCGATGCCGGGCAACGTGCCGGTCTGGGCGCTGGCCCGGCTCGACGGCGCGCCGGCCGGCTACCTCGCCCTGGACCTGCCGCAGCTCGACAACACCGACAACGCCACCGTCGACCTGTTCGTGCACCCGGCGCACCGGCGGCGCGGGGTCGGCCGGGCCCTGCACGCGCACGGCGTGGAGCTGCTGCGCGAGCGGGGGCGCAAGCGGGTGATCGGCGCGACCGTCGCGGCCCTGCCCGGCGGGCCGGCGCGCGGCGGGGCCGGCGGGGCGTTCGCCGCCACCACGGGGGCGCGGGCGGTGCTCGCCGAGGTCCGCCGCCGCCTCGACACCACCCGGCTCGACCAGGCCGCGCTCGACGCGGCGCTGGCCGACGCCCGGTCCCGCGCCGCCGGCTACCGCACGGTCCGCTGGCAGGGCGCGGCCCCGCAGGAGTACGTCGCCGACGTCGCCCACCTCGACGGCCGGCTGATGGCCGACGCGCCCCTGGGCGAGATGGAGTGGGAGCCGGAGCGCGTCGACGTCGAGCGGATCCGGGGCGTCGAGCGGGCGTTGGACGCGCGGGGCCGCCGCCGCTACCACCACGGGGCGGTGCACGCCGCGTCCGGGCGGCTGGTCGCCTGGACGACGATCGACGTCGGCCCCAACGTGCCGTGGCACGCGTGGCAGCAGACCACCATCGTCGACCCGGCGCACCGGGGCCACCGGCTCGGGCTGCTCGTCAAGGTCGAGAACCTGCGGTACGCGCTCGCCCACGAGCCGGGGCTGCGCGCGGTGGACACCTTCAACGCGCAGGCCAACACGTACATGATCGCCATCAACGAGGCGCTCGGGTTCCGCCCGGTCGACGCCTGGACCGACTGGCAGCTCACCCTCTGACCGCCGGCCGGCGGCGGGGTCGGCGGGCGGCCGGCGGCGTCCGCCGACCCTACTGCCCGCAGGCCGGCTGCGGCATGATGGCGGGCATGACGGAGACCCCGCATCCCGAGTACGACAAGCACGCCGACACCCTGCACCGGGCGCTGACCGCGATCACGGAGCGCGGGTACTGGTCCGCCTATCCCGAGTCACCCAGCCCCCGGGTCTACGGCGAGACCGCCGCCGCCGACGGCAAGGCCGCGTTCGAGGCGTACCTGAACGGCGACTTCCCGCTCGACCAGCCCGGCACCGGCGACCGGGTCGCCACCGAGGCCAGCCCCTTCGGGCTGGAGCTGAACGTGCGCTACCCGCACCCGGGCGCCGACGAGCTGGTGGCCGCCGCCTCCGCGGCCCTGCCCGCCTGGCGCGACGCCGGCCCGCAGGCCCGCGCGGGCATCTGCCTGGAGATCCTCGACCGGCTGCACAAGCACGTCTTCGAGCTGGCCAACGCGGTGCAGTTCACCAGCGGCCAGGCGTTCGTGATGGCCTTCCAGGCCGGCGGCGCGCACGCGCTGGACCGCGCCCTCGAAGCGGTCGCCTACGCGTACGCGGAGATGACCCGCCACCCGGGGACGGCCGGCTGGGAGAAGGCCGCCGGCAAGGGCGACCCGCTGCGGATGACCAAGACGTTCCACGTGGTGCCGCGCGGGGTGGCCCTGGTGATCGGCTGCAACACCTTCCCGACCTGGAACTCCTACCCCGGGCTGTTCGCCTCGCTGGTCACCGGCAACCCGGTGGTCGTCAAGCCGCACCCCCGCGCGGTGCTGCCGCTCGCGATCACCGTGAAGTACGCCCGCGAGGTGCTCGCCGAGGCCGGCTTCGACCCCAACCTGGTGCTGCTCGCCCCCGAGGCCCCCGGCGAGAAGCTCGCCACCACCCTCGCCCTGCACCCGGCCGTGAAGATCGTCGACTTCACCGGCTCCACCGAGTACGGCGACTGGCTGGAGGCCAACGCCCGGCAGGCGACGGTCTACACGGAGAAGGCCGGCCTGAACACGGTGGTGATCGACTCCACCGACGACTTCGCGGGGCTGTGCCGCAACCTCGGCTTCACGCTGACCCTCTACAGTGGCCAGATGTGCACCACCTCGCAGAACATCCTCATCCCCGCCGGGGGCATCGACACCGACCAGGGGCACAAGAGCTTCGACGAGGTGGCCGCCGGGATCGCCGCCGCCGTGGGCAAGCTCACCGCCGACCCGGCCCGGGGCGTCGAGCTGACCGGCGCGATCGTCAACGACGGGGTGCTGGAGCGCCTCGACGAGGTCACCAAGGTCGGGGCGGCGGTGCTGGAGTCGCGTACCGTCGAGCACCCCGCCTTCCCCGGCGCGGTGGTGCGGACGCCGACCATCGTCAAGCTGGCCGCCGCCGACACCGCGACGTACGGCCGGGAGTGGTTCGGGCCGATCTCGTTCGTGATCGCCACCGACTCCACCGCGCACAGCCTGGAGCTCCTGCGCGCCACCGTGGGCGAGTCCGGGGCGCTGACCGCCGCCGTCTACTCGACCGACCCGGCGGTGCTGGACGCGGCCGAGGCGGCGGCGATCGACGTCGGGGTGCACCTGTCGTGCAACCTGACCGGCGGCGTCTTCGTCAACCAGTCGGCGGCGTTCTCCGACTTCCACGGCAGCGGCGCCAACGCGGCGGCGAACGCGGCGCTGACCGACGGCGCGTACGTGGCGAACCGGTTCCGCATCGTCCAGAGCCGCCGCCCCGCCTGAGGTGCAAGAGGGGCCCCTTGTCAACGCCTTCTGTTGCACAGGGGCCCCTGCAGCACCTCCGCCTCAGGCCGGGCGGCGCATCTGCAGCTCGCGCAGGGCGGGGAGCCTCGGGTGCGGGACCCGCACGCCCGTGTCGACGAAGCCCAGCCTCCGGTACGCCCGGTGGGCGCGGTCGTTGCCGACGACGACCTCCAGCATCAGCTCCGGCCGACCGCACTCCCGGGACCAGGCGGCGACCCCCTCGATCAGCGCGGCGAGCAGCCCGGTGCCGCGCCGGGCCGGCGTGACGTAGACGGCGTAGACGACGGTGAGGCCGGGCTCGTCCGCCGAGACCGTCCCGCCGGCGTGCCCGAGGAGTCGCCCGGCCGGGCCGCCGGGCCGGTCCGCGCCGGGGTCGGCGACGAACTGGGCGGTGTGCCGGCCGCTGGCGACCGACGCGACGCGGGCCGCGTACTCGGCGTGCGGGCGGGCGGCGGCCTCCGCCAGGGTCTCCAGGAAGGCCAGCGGCGCGTCGGCGAGCATCTCCAGCCGCAGCGCCCGCATCCGGGCCGCGTCCGGCAGGGTCACCCGGCGTACGTCGGCTGCCCGTGCGGCGGTGTCGGCCGTCCCCGTCGGGGCGCTGCCCGGGTCGGTCGGCGGGCGGGAAACTGCTGTCATCCCGCATACCTATCGCAGTGATGGCCGCCTATGCAGTGCCGGGTTGAGGTCGGTCCGTTATAGCCCCATTTGTGGCCGTGCGCCATCGTCACTCCTCGTGTAGCGTGCGATTTCGGTCACTGGTTTCCCGGTCGGCGCAGACGGGTGAAACCGGTGTTCCCGGGGCCGCCGGTTCCGTCGGCGTACCCGCTCGTGGAAGGCCGCGCGACGTTAGGAAGTGCACCGTGGCACAGGGCACCGTGAAGTGGTTCAACGCCGAGAAGGGCTACGGCTTCATCGCCGTCGACGGCGGGCAGGACGTCTTCGTCCACTTCTCCGCCATCGAGATGGACGGCTACAAGGCGCTGGACGACGGGCAGCGCGTGGAGTTCGAGATCGCCCAGGGGCAGAAGGGGCCGCAGGCCGAGCGCGTACGCGTCGTCGCCTGACCGCCCGACCGCTGGGGCCCGCGGGCGGGCGGGCCGCCGGTGGCGGGCGGAGCGCGCCGCCCCCGGGCGGAGCGCGTCGCCCCGGGGCGGCGGAGGCGGGCCGGGCCAGGGAAGATCGTGAGCCGTTCCGGCGTCGCCGCTGAGGAGGGCCCGTGTCCCAGCCACCCCCACCCGATCGATCCCTCCCGGGGCCCGAGGGGCCGGCTGCGGTCGGTCCCCCGCCCGTCCGGCACCCCACCGGGTTCCCGGGCCAGCAGCCCTATCCCGGCCAGCAGCCCCACCCCGGCCCGGTGCTACCGCCGGCGCACGCCGTGCCGTACCCGCCGGGCCACCCGTTTCCGCCGGGCTACGCGGTGCCGTGGCCGCCGCCCGGCTACGACCCGGCGGACCCGCTGGTCACCCTGCCCGGGGAAGGGCTGAGCGGGTGGTTCTCCCGGTGCTCCGGCGCGCTGCGCCGCAGCTGGCGGCTGCTCGTGCCGGTCCTGGCCCTCACCCATGCCCTGCCGACGTTCCTGCTGCTGTTGGCGACCGTGCCGCTGTACCCGCTGCCGCCGCTGGAGCCCACCGCGCCCGGCGAGCCGCCGCCCCCACTGCCCGACGGCTACCTCGGTGACCTCGGCGTCTTCCTCGCCGCGATGATCGGCCTCGGCTGCCTGCTCGGGTTCGTCGAGGCGGTCGGCTGGGCCGCCGGCACCCGCGTGGTGGCGCGGCAGGCCGCGGGCGAGCCGGCGTCGGTGGGCGACGCCCTGGCGTACGGCCTGCGCCGGGCCCCGGCGCTGTGGGGCTGGACGGTGGTCTACGTCCTGCTGATGCTGGTCGGATTCGTGCTGTGCTACCTGCCCGGCCTGTACGTGATGGCCGCGCTGAGCCTGTTCGGCCCCGTGCTGCTGTTCGAGGGCGGCGCCCCGCTCGGCCGGGCCCGGCAGATGTTCCACGCCCGCCTCGGGCCCGTGCTCGGGCGGATGGCGCTGGTCGGGTTCGCCGCCTCCCTCGCGTCCATGGTCGTGGCCCCGATCCAGGTCGCGACCGTCCTCTTCGCCGACCCGGCCGACGCCGCCTCGCTGGACGGCTGGAACGTCGCGTACGCCGTGGGCGCCGCCCTGGTCGCGGTGCCGGTGGCCCTGGTCTACCTGGTCGGCCTGGTCGTCACGTACGCCGAGCAGCGGGCGTACGAGGGTCCGGTTACCGCCGCCCGGCTGGCGGGTGAAATCGGCTGAACCGCTGGGCCGGGTCGCGCTGGTCAGGCGGGGTCGACCCGGCCCGTCCGCCGCATCGTGCTTGCACTCGGCAGGGCAGAGTGCTAAACAAGTCATTGGCACTCGCCTTGGGTGAGTGCCAATGGTCGGGACGGTGGGGCCACGGCCGCACGGCGGACATCCGTCGGGTGGCACATGGCCGGTCGTCGCGGGCTATCCGGCCCGGCCGAGGAGACGTCGTCGTCGCCAGGTGGCGACGTCCCAAGGTGCGTACACCAGGCGGCCCATCCGGGACACACACTCGGGTGGCCCGTGAGTGTCCAGGAGGACAACGCCGTATGGCCAAGATGATCGCGTTCGACGAAGAGGCTCGCCGCGGCCTCGAGCGGGGCATGAACCAGCTCGCCGACGCCGTGAAGGTGACCCTCGGCCCGAAGGGCCGCAACGTGGTGCTCGAGAAGAAGTGGGGTGCCCCCACCATCACCAACGATGGTGTGAGCATCGCCAAGGAGATCGAGCTCGAGGACCCGTACGAGAAGATCGGCGCCGAGCTGGTCAAGGAGGTCGCCAAGAAGACCGACGACGTGGCCGGTGACGGCACGACGACGGCGACCGTCCTGGCCCAGGCCCTGGTCCGCGAGGGCCTGCGCAACGTGGCCGCCGGCGCCAACCCGATGGCCCTGAAGCGGGGCATCGAGGCCGCCGTGGCCAGCGTCTCGGAGGAGCTGTCCAAGCTCGCCAAGGACGTCGAGACCAAGGAGCAGATCGCCTCCACCGCCTCCATCTCCGCCGGTGACAGCACCGTCGGCGAGATCATCGCCGAGGCGATGGACAAGGTCGGCAAGGAAGGCGTCATCACCGTCGAGGAGAGCAACACCTTCGGCCTGGAGCTCGAGCTCACCGAGGGCATGCGCTTCGACAAGGGCTACATCTCCGCGTACTTCATGACCGACCCGGAGCGCATGGAGGCCGTCTTCGACGAGCCCTACATCCTGATCGCCAACAGCAAGATCTCGTCGGTGAAGGACCTGCTCCCGATCCTGGAGAAGGTCATGCAGTCGGGCAAGCCGCTGCTGATCATCGCCGAGGACGTGGAGGGCGAGGCCCTGCCGACCCTGGTGGTCAACAAGGTCAAGGGCGTCTTCAAGTCCGCGGCCGTCAAGGCCCCCGGCTTCGGCGACCGCCGCAAGGCCATGCTGACCGACATCGCCATCCTCACCGGTGGTCAGGTCATCAGCGAGGAGCTCGGCCTCAAGCTGGAGGCCGCCGGCCTCGACATGCTGGGCCGCGCCCGCAAGGTCGTGGTGACCAAGGACGAGACCACCATCGTCGACGGTGCCGGCGACGCCGAGCAGATCCAGGGCCGGGTCAACCAGATCCGGGCCGAGATCGACAAGAGCGACTCCGACTACGACCGCGAGAAGCTGCAGGAGCGCCTGGCCAAGCTGGCCGGCGGTGTTGCGGTGATCAAGGTCGGCGCGGCCACCGAGGTCGAGCTGAAGGAGCGCAAGCACCGCATCGAGGACGCTGTCCGCAACGCGAAGGCCGCCGTCGAGGAGGGCATCGTCCCGGGTGGTGGCGTCGCGCTGGTGCAGGCCGGCAAGACCGCCTTCGACAAGCTGGACCTGACCGGCGACGAGGCCACCGGCGCGCAGATCGTCAAGATCGCGCTGGACGCCCCGCTGCGGCAGATCGCCGTCAACGCCGGCCTCGAGGGTGGCGTCGTCGTCGAGCGCGTCCGCAACCTGGACGCCGGCCACGGCCTCAACGCCGCCAGCGGCGAGTACGTGGACCTGCTGGCCGCCGGCATCATCGACCCGGCCAAGGTGACCCGGTCGGCGCTGCAGAACGCCTCGTCGATCGCGGCGCTCTTCCTCACCACCGAGGCCGTCGTCGCGGACAAGCCGGAGAAGACCCCGGCCGCCGCGGCTGGCCCGGGCGGCGGGGACATGGACTTCTGAGTCCAGCCCCACCCGAGTTCAGCTACACCGCACGTCGAAGGGGCGGGTCGCGTCAGCGGCCCGCCCCTTCCGCGTCGCGCCGGCCCACCACCGCCGGTGACCCCCACCTCGGCGACACGCCCGCCGACGGCTCTCACGTCGGCAGGGGCGGCTGGTCGCGTCGCCTCCCGGCCCGGCCGGACGGCCGGCGAATGCGGATCGGCTCGTCGACGCGGAGCGGCTCGTCGACCAGGACCACCGGCTCCTCGGCCGCGAGCGCGTCGCCCCCGGCCATCTCCGCCAACTGCTCGGCGTCGCCGTAGTCCAGCCGGTCGAACGGCAGTTGCCCCGCGATCTCCTCGACCGGCACCCAGGCGGCGGGGCGCAGGTCGTCGGCCTGTGCGTCGTCCGTGGTCATCGCTGCCTCCTCACCTCGACGGTAGGTGGCCGTCGATGGCCGGGACGGCCGAACGGCGCTATCCGCCCCCGTGCCCGTTTCGCCCCTCAGCGCGCCGCGCTGACAGCGGCGTACGCGTCGACCAGGCCGGCCCCGGCGATGTTCGCGTCGCCGCCGCAGGCGTCCGCCGGCTTGCGGGAGGCGTACGTCGCCCCGGCCGGGACGGCGGTGTCACGCAGGATCCGGCGGGTGCGCTCCAGGTCCCCGATCAGCGCCGGGTTCGCCGACCACATCAGCGCCACCACGCCCGCGACCTGCGGGGCCGCCATCGACGTGCCGTCCAGCGTGGCGTACCCGCCGCCCGGCATCGCGGAGAGCACCCCCACGCCCGGGGCGACCACGTCCGGCTTCGCCGCGCCGGGCACCGGCCCCCGGCTGGAGAAGTCGGCGACCTGGCGGTCCCGGTCGGTCGCCCCGACGGTGAACACGTCCGGGTACGTCGCCGGCGGGTCCTCGATCGACCGGCAGTACGGCCCGGTGTTGCCGGCCGCCGCGACCACGAAGATGCCGGCCGCGTCCAGCGCGTCGGCCGCCGGCCGCAGCGCCGCCGGGTCGCAGCCCTCGATCGGCGGGCAGCCCCACGAGTTCGTCAGCACCTGCGGGGCCCGCTCCGGACGCCCGTCGGTGAACGGGTCGCCGCCCGCCGGGAACGGGGCCAGCATGAACTGGAGGCAGTCGAGGTAGCGCGCCGGGCTGCCGAGGTTGCGGTCCAGGTTGACGCAGCCGACCCAGCTCGCCCCGGGGGCCACCCCGATCCCGTCCCGCCCGACGGCGCTGCCCGTCGTGTGGGTGCCGTGGCCGCCCTGGTCGGTCGGCGCGCGGGTGTGGTCCCACGGGTCGTACCAGGAGTCGTCGCCGCCCCGGAAGCCGCCGGCCAGCGCCGGGTGCCGCCCGTCCACCCCGGAGTCGGAGCTGCCGACCACGATGCCGGCCCCGGTCACGCCGAGCTGCGACCAGACCCGGTCGGCGCGGAGCAGGGAGACGTTCCAGGCCGGCCCGGAGGGTGCCGGCTGATCGCCCCGGCTGGTCGGTGCCCCGGCCGGCAGCGGGCGCAGCCGCTGGCTCAGCAGCACCCGGTCCACCTCCGGGCGGCGCGACAACCAGGCCCGCACCGCCGGCCCGCCGTCCACCTCGATCGCGTTGACCAGGTAGTACGGCGTCGGGTCGAGCCCCAGCCGGGTCAGGTCGCGGCGCAGCCCCGCCTGGGTGCGCTCGGCCGTGGCCACCAGCCGCCGGTAGACCTCCCGGGCACGGGCGTCCCGGCCCGCCTGACCCGCCCCGCCGGCCGGCACGCCGCCCAGGTCGGCCTGCTCGCGCAGCACCACCAGCAGCCGCTCGCCGTGCAGGCCGGGCTGGCCGGGGCCGAGGTAGACCAGCGCCGCCCCGGCGAGCAGCACCCCGGCGGTCGCCGCCGCCACCGGCCGGCTCGGCGCGCGGCCACGCGGGCGGGCCAGCAGCACGCCGTACGCGATCGCCAGGAGCGCGGCCACCGCGAGCCCGGCGGCGGCCGCGACCGCCACCCAGAACGGCACGTCCCGGGTGGCCGCCAGGAGCAGGGTGATCTCCTCCGGGTCGGCGAAGGCCAGCGGCCCGAACGCGGCGAGCCCGACCAGCCAGCGCACGGGCGCGGTGCCGGCGGACCCGCCGGCCCGCAGCGCGGGCGCCTGGAGGGCGGCCAGCGCGAAGCCGAGCGGCGGCAGGGTCAGCAGGGCGGGCAGCTGCGCGCCGGACTGCCCGGTGCCGGCGGCGAGCAGCAGCAGCGCCACCCCGGCCACCAGGCCGCCGACCAGCACCAGCCGCGCCGGCCGGTGCGGCGGCCCGCCCGCGAGGTGCGCCCAGAACCGGGCGTCGAGCAGCGCCCCGGCGAGGACGCCGACGGCCGCCGCGGCCGCCGCCGCGAGCCCGGTCTCCAGCAGCCCGCCGAGCGCGCCGAACCACGCCCAGGGCAGCAGCGTCGCCAGCCCGGCGGCCACCGCCAGCCAGGTCACGGCCGCCTGCGCCGCCGGTACGGTCCGGGGCGAACCGGCCGGGGCGGCGGGCCCGGCAGGCGCGTCGGGGTCGTGCGGCCGGTCGGGGTTGGCTGCCGGCGGCGTCGGCGCAGGGGCGGGCGCGGGGGCCGGCGCGGGGCCCCGGACCAGCCGGGGCAGCACCACGGCGAGCAGGACGGCCGTCGCCGCCAGCGCGGCCAGGTACGCCTCGTGGTGCACCGGCGGCAGGGCGCGCAGGCCGGTGAGCGCGCCGAGGGCGAGCAGCCCGGCGAGCCAGGCCCGGCCGGTGGCCCGGACCGCCCCGGAGCGGGGCAGCAGGGCCAGCAGCAGCGCCGGCACCGCGGCCAGCAGCACCGTCACGGCGGCGACCACCGGCCACAGCCAGACCACCCGGTCCAGGCCGGTGGCGAGCCGGACCTGGTCGGCCAGCCAGCCGACCAGCTCACCCGGCACGGCGACCGCGACCGTCCAGCACCCGACCAGCACCGCCGCCACCACGGGCCACGGGCCGGGGCGGGCCGGCGGGACGGCCATGGGCGGCGGAAAGGGACGACCTGCGTACGGACCGACCTCCATGCCCCGACAGTACGGCCGGATCACGACATGCCGCGTGGTGGCCACGGCGGTTACGGTGGACGGGTGCGTGACCCCAACGTCTCCCGAAGCGTCGCCGGCCAGCTCTCCCCGGCGCGCCGCGCCGCCGACCTGCGGCGACTGCGCGCCGAGCGGTTCGACGTCCTGGTGATCGGCGGCGGCGTCACCGGTGCCGGCGCGGCGCTGGACGCCGCCTCCCGGGGCCTGAAGGTGGCCCTCGTGGAGGCGCGCGACTTCGCCGCCGGCACCTCCAGCCGGTCCAGCAAGCTGATCCACGGCGGCCTGCGCTACCTGGAGCAGTTGGAGTTCCACCTGGTCCACGAGGCGCTCACCGAGCGGGGGCTGCTCGCCACCCGGCTCGCCCCGCACCTGGTCCGGCCGGTGCCGATCCTGGTCCCGCTGCCCGCCGGCAAGGGCGTGCGCGACCTGCCCGGCCGCACCTTCCGCCGCTCCTACTACGGCCTCGGCGTGGCCGCGTACGACGCGTTCGCCGGGCTGTTCGGGGGCGGGCGGGGGATGCCGCTGCACCGCCACCTCACCAGGGAGGGCGCGCGGCGGGTCTTCCCGAGCCTGCGGGCCGACGGCCTCGCCGGGGCGATCCGCTACTACGACGGGCAGGTCGACGACGCCCGGCTGGTGGTCACCCTGGCCCGCACCGCCGCCAGCCTGGGGGCGACGGTGGTCAGCAGCACCCGCGCCGTCGGCCTCGTCCGGCAGGCGCGCGAGGTGACCGGGGTCCGGGTCCGCGACCTGGAGGCGCCGACCGGCTCACCGGACGCCGAGTTCGAAGTACGCGCCCGCACCGTCGTCGCCGCGACCGGCGTGTGGACCGACGACATGTCGCGGATGCTCAACGACGTCGGGCTGCGCCGTGGGGTCCGGGTCCGGGCGTCGAAGGGGGTGCACCTCGTGGTGCCCCGCTCGGCGATCACCGGCGAGACGGGCCTGATCCTGCGCACCGCCACCAGCGTGTTGTTCGTCATCCCCTGGGGCGGGCACTGGATCATCGGCACCACCGACACCGACTGGCGGCTCGACCGGTCCCACCCGGCCGCCTCCGCCCGCGACATCGCCTACCTGCTGGAGCAGGTCAACACGGTGCTGGACCGGCCGCTGACCACCGACGACATCGAGGGCGTCTACGCCGGGCTACGGCCGCTGCTGGCCGGCGAGGCGGACTCCACCTCCAAGCTGTCCCGGGAACACGCGGTGGTCGAGCCCATGCTCGGGCTGCTGCTCGTCGCCGGGGGCAAGTACACGACGTACCGGGTGATGGCCTCCGACGTGGTGGACCGCGCGGCCCGCCGGCTCGGCGGGGTCCGCCCGTCCCGCACGGCCGACCTGCCGCTGCTCGGCGCCGACGGGTACGCCGCGATGTGGCGGGACCGGGCCGACCTGGCCCGCCGACACGGGGTGCCGGTCGGCGTGGTCGAGCACCTGCTGGAGCGCTACGGCACCCTCACCCTCGACCTGTTGGCGCTGGTCGACGCGGATCCGCTGCTCGCCTCCCCGCTGGCCGGCGCGCCGGAATACCTGGCGGCCGAGGTGACGTACGCGGCCCGCGCCGAGGGGGCGCTGCACCTGGAGGACGTGCTGACCCGGCGTACCCGGATCTCCTTCGAGACCGCCCACCGCGGCCTGGAGTCGGCCGAGCACACCGCCGAACTGATGGGCGCGGTGCTGGGCTGGGACGCGGCGACCCGGGCGCGTGAGGTCGCGCACTACCGGGCCCGGGTGGAGGCGGAGCGGGAGTCGCAGCTCATGCCGGACGACGCGACGGCGGACGCGGCCCGGCTCGGCGCGCCGGACGTGCGCGGCTTCGCGGCGGATCGGGGCGCCGACGGCGATCCGGTCGAACTCCCGTCGTCCCCCCGGTAGCCGAACCCTTACCGGAGGGCGGTCCACCCCTGTCCGGCCGCTCGGCCGGTACCCGACGGCACCATGATCGGGTACGTTCCGGCGCGTGATCCGCCCTTTCCGCGCGCGTTCGATCATCCCGTTGGCCGCCGGTGCCCTGCTCGTCGCGGCGCTCGCCGCCTGCTCGACGGTCGGACCGGTCCGCCGGGCCGGCACGGCGACCGCCCCGCCGCCCGACGGGTCGCCGGCATCACCGGCCGGTGGCGCGGCGGCCGGCGGGCCGGTGCGGGTCGAACTGGTGCAGAAGCACGGCCAGGACGGCCCGGTGCGGACGCTGTCCGTCCAGCCCGACGGGCGGTGGGACTGCGCCAACTGCGCCGGCGACGACGTCCGGTCGTCCGGGCAGCTCGACCCCGGGCAGACGCAGCGGCTGCGCGCGCTGCTCACCGACGAGCGGCTGGCCGCCGAGACCGACAAGGCCCGGGGCTACCGGGTGAGCTGCATCGACGCCCTGACGTCCGTGCTGGTCACCGCGCCGGGCCCGATCACGATCGAAGACTGCCCGGGGGAGGAGCGGCCACCCCTGGGGTACGAGATCCTGCTGCTGCTCACCCAGGCCACCCCGGCGGAGGCCACCGCCTGACGGTCGGGCCCAGGATCGCGTCAGAACACCTTGCCGGGGTTGAACAGCCCCGTCGGGTCGAGCGCCGCCCTGATCGCCTGGTGCACCCGCACCCCGACCGGCCCGATCTCCCGGGCCAGCCAGTCCCGCTTGAGCAGCCCCACCCCGTGCTCGCCGGTGCAGGTGCCGCCCAGCTCCAGCCCGAGCCGCATGATCTCGTCGAACGCCCGCCGGCCCCGCTCCACGCTCGCCGGGTCGGCGCGGTCGACCACGATGTTCGGGTGCAGGTTGCCGTCGCCGGCGTGCCCCACCACCCCGATCGGCACGGCGCACTCCTCGGCGATGCGGGCCACCCCGTCCAGCAGCTCGGCGAGCGCCCCGCGCGGCACCGCCACGTCGTCGATGACCAGCCCGCCGTTGCCACCCGGGTACGTGTCGGCGGCGAACTTCTCCATCGCCGGGTGGGCCAGCCGGCGGGCCTGGAGCAGTGCCGCCGCCTCCACGGCGTCGGTGGCCGCGTACACCTCGTCGGCCCCGGCGGCCTCGCACACCTCGGCGATCCGCGCCAGGTCGTCGGCGGCCCGCGAACCGGTGTCCACGGCGGCCAGCAGCAGCGCCTGCGCGTCGGTGCGCAGCCCCATCGGCTGGTACGCCTCGATGGCCCGCAGGTGGGTGCGGTCGAGCAGCTCCAGCAGGCTCGGGGTGAGGCCCTTCGCGGCGATCTGCGCCACCGCCGTGCCGGCGTCCGCCGTCGAGTCGAAGACGGCGACCAGGGTGAGCGACTCCTCCGGGGCGGGCCGCAGCGCCACGGTCACCTCCGTGATCACCCCGAGGGTGCCCTCCGAGCCGACGAAGAGCCGCGTCAGGTCGTAGCCTGCGACGCCCTTGGCGGTGCGCCGCCCGGTGCGCAGCACCTCGCCGGAGGCGAGCACCACCTCCAGGCCGAGCACGTACTCGGTGGTCACGCCGTACTTGACGCAGCACATGCCGCCCGCGTTGGTGGCGACGTTGCCGCCGATCGTGGACGACTCCCAGGAGCCCGGGTCCGGCGGGTAGTAGAGCCCCTCCCGGCGCACCGCCCCGGCCAGTGTCGCGTTCACCACACCGGGCTGGACCACGGCGATCCGGGCCACCGGGTCGATCTCCAGGATCCGGTCCATCGCCACCGTGCTCAGCACCATCGCGCCGTCCACCGCGTTCGCCGCGCCGGCCAGCCCGGTCCGCGCCCCCTGCGGCACCACGGGTACGCCGTGCCGGGCAGCCGCCCGGATCACGCCGGCCACCTGCGCGGTGTCGCGGGGGCGGACCACCACCAGCGGCGTGCCCGAGGCGCACAGGTCGGCCTCGTCCCGCTCGTGCATCCGCAGCAGGTCGGGGTCGGTCAGGACGGCGGCGTCGCCGAGGAGGGCGCGCAGGTCAGCGAGGAGGGGGGATCCGGCCATGCAGGAGAGGCTAACGGGCGGCTAGGTTGGCGGCCATGCTGTATGTGGACCGGCCCGCCTGGCCGGCGCGCGGGCGCCTCTGGTCCCACCTGATCAGTGACGTGTCCCTCGCCGAGCTGCACGTCTTCGCCGAGACGCTGGGCGTGCCCCGGCGCGCGTTCGACCGGGACCACTACGACATCCCCGCCGAGCGGTACCGGATGGCGGTGCTCCTCGGCGCGCGGGTCGTCCCGAGCCGCGACCTGGTCCGCCTCCTGCGCGCGGCGAACCTGCGCCGCCCCAAACACCTCCACGTCCCCTGATCACTCGGGCGAGGGGGCGAGGGCGGTCAGTTCGCGGGTGAGGTTGGCGTGGGCCTGAGGGGTCCAGTGGGTGTGCAGGTGGGGGTGGCGGTAGAGGGTGGGCAGGGACAGGAGCTGGTCCAGGATCCTCGCGCGGCCCCGGCGGAAGTCGCCGTCCGGCACGTGCGCGTACTCCTGCCGGACGGCGGCTGCGTAGCGGTCGTACTCCTCGGGCGTCCCCGCCAGCACGGCCAGGTCGGCGTCGCAGAGCAGCGCCCCGTCGCGGTCGTCGGCGGCGACCGCGTGCCCGGCGGTGAGCAGCACCAGCCGGCGCACCTCGGCCACCGCCGCCGCCGGCACCCCGAGCCCGCCGAGCAGCCCCTCGGCGAGGTCGGCGCTGGCCCGCTCGTTGGCGTCACCGGCGGCGCGCGGGTCGTAGACCGCGTCGTGGCACCAGGCGGCGAGGCGGACCAGGTCCGGACGGTCGGCGAAGCCGGCGTACGCGTCGACCACGTCGAGGACGGCGGTCAGGTGCCGGACGGTGTGGTAGCGGCGGTGCGGCTCCCGCCAGCGGGCCAGCAGCTTTTGCCCGGCGCGGGCCACGGCGGGGCCGTCGGGTGCGCCAGCCCCCCGGACCGCCGCCCGCCACCGGTCCACCAGGCCGGCACCCCGGTCGTCGTCCAGCGCTGTCACCCGGTCGAGTCTGCCGCAGCGGGCGAGGATTCACCGTCCCCGCCGCGGGTAGTCCCCGCCATGGCCGTGGCCCGGGACCGCCGACCCTCGCTGCTGCGGCGTGCCGGGATGCGCGACGGCGACGGCGACGTCGACGCGCCACGGATCGCGGCGGCCATGGAACAGCTGCGCCACCGGGGCAAGGCCACGCTGCACGACCGGCTGCACCGGGTGCGGATGGCGCTCGGGTTGGCCGTCCAGGCGGGGCTGGCCGCGGCGCTGGCCTGGATCGTCTCCCACGAGCTGCTGCACAACCCGCAGCCGGTCTTCGCGCCGATCTCGGCGGTCGGCACCCTCGCCGCGTCGGTCGGCCAACGGCTGCGGCGGACGGTCGAGCTGATCGTCGGGGTGGCGGTCGGGGTGTTCCTGGGCGACGTGCTGATCTATTTCCTGGGCACCGGCGGTTGGCAGCTCGGGATGGTGGTGACGGCGGCGATCCTGCTGACCATCTTCTTCGGCGCGAGCGTGGCGATCGTCATCCAGGCCGCCGCCACGGCCGTGCTGATCGTCACGCTCAGCCCGTCCACCGAGAACCTGGAGATACCGCGCTTCGTGGACGCGTTCGTCGGCGGCGGGATCGCGCTGGTGGTGACGGCGATCCTGCTGCCGCTGAACCCGCTGCGGGTGATCAACCGGGCCGCCCGGCCGGCGCTCGACCTGCTCGCCGACCAGCTCGACGTGGCCGCCGCCGCGCTGCGCGACCGCGACCGCGACAGCGCCCAACGTGCCCTGGAACGGCTCCGGGAGAACAAGGCGGAGCTGGCCACCTTCACGGAGGCGATCGAGGGCGCGAAGGAGACCAGCACCCTCTCCCCGGCCCGCTGGCACCGGCGCAGCGAGCTGACCCACTACGCCGACGCGGCCGAGCCCATCGACCGGGCGATGCGCAACAGCGGCACCCTGATCCGGCGCTCGGTCACCATGATCGAGGACGGCGAACCCGTGCCCGACCCCATGCCCGACGCGGTGGGCCACCTCGCCGAGGCGGTCCGCCTGCTCCGCCACGAGTTCGCCGTCGGGGCGGAGCCGGAGAAGGCCCGGGAACGGTCCCTACGGGCCGTCAGCGAGGCCGGCCGGGCGTACGAGCAGGGGGTCGGGTTCTCCGGCAGCGTGGTGGTCGCGCAGGTGCGGACCACCGCCAGCGACCTGCTGGTGGCCTCCGGCATCGAGCAGCAGGAGGCGAACCGGCTGGTCCGCGAGTCGTTCGGCGAGCAGGAGAAGCCGGCCCCGGAGGCGGGCGAAGGCGAGCCCGGCCCCCGGAGGTCGCCCGCCGCCCCGTCCGTCGGCTGAGCGGCCGGGGCGGGGCCGCGCTCGGCCCCGCCCGGAGTCGGTCGGCTCAGCCCAGCTCGGCGAGGGCGGCCAGCAGGCGGTCGACGTCCCGCGCCGTGCTGCCCAGGCCCAGGCTCGCCCGCAGGGCGGTCGGCGGCAGGTCCGTCCGGCCGCTGCGGGCCGCCGCCTCGGCGAGCAGCCGCCGGGCCAGCGGGTGGGCGCAGAACAGCCCGTCGCGGACCCCGACGTCGTGCCGGGCCGCCAGCTCCGCCGCCACCTCGCCCGAGTCCCGGCCGGCGACGACGAACGAGACGATGCCCACCCGGGGCGCGTCCGGCCCGAAGGTACGCAGCTCCACCACGTGCGGCAGGGCGGCCAGGCCCTGCCGGAGCCGGGCCAGCAGGGCCTGCTCCCGGGCGTGCAGCGCGTCCCGGTCGGCGTCGGCGAGGGCCGCGCAGACCGCCGCGAGGGCGACCGCGCCGAGCAGGTTGGGGGTGCCCGCCTCGTGCCGGGCCGGGCCGGCGGCCCAGCGCACCTGGTGGGTGGCGTCCCCGACGTGGCTGGTCGCGCCTCCACCCGCCAGGTACGGCGGGGCCGCGTCCAGCCAGCAGCCCCGCCCGAGCAGCACGCCCGCGCCGAACGGCGCGTACAGCTTGTGCCCGGACACGGCCAGGTAGTCCACGCCGAGCGCGGCGACGTCGACCGGCGCGTGCGGGGCGAGCTGGGCGGCGTCCACGGCGATCCGGGCGGCGTGCCGGCGGGCGACGGCGGCCAGCTCGGCCACCGGCCAGCGTTCCCCGGTCACGTTGCTGGCCCCGGTGACCGCCACCAGCACCGGCGGGCCGGCAGGGCGTGCGCCGCCCGCCGCGCCCCCGGCCCCCGGCGTCGCGTCCCGGCGCAGCTCGGTCAGCGCCGCATCCAGGGCCCGGACCGCCTCGCCGGGGCTCGCCGGCACGGGCAGCCGCACCGAGCCGCGCGGCCAGGGCAGCAGGTTGGCGTGGTGCTCCCCGGCGAACGTCACCACCGTCGTCCCGGCGGGCAGGGCGCGGGCCAGCAGGTTCAGCGCGTCCGTCGTGTTGCGGGTGAAGATCACGTGGTCGCCGGGCCGGGCGCCGAAGAAGTCGCCGACGGTCTGCCGGGCCCGCTCGTAGGCGAGGGTGCAGCGCCGCGACAGCGCGCCCGCGCCGCGGTGCACGCTGGCGTACCAGGGGAGCAGCTCGGCCACGGCGTCGGCCGCCGCCCGCGCGCACGGCGCGCTGGCCGCGTGGTCCAGGTTGGTCTGGCCCGGCACGCCGAGCACGTCGAGCGGCCGCGACGACGCCGGCGCGGTCCACGCGGGCAGCGGGGCGGGCGGGGGTACGAGGGTGACGGTCATGCCGACCTCCGGGGTCCGGGGACCCCGGGTGACGCCACCGGAGACGGGGTCCGCGCTTGCCCAGCGCCGGACGGGGCTGGGCCCGGTCATCACCCGGGGCACCCCACCGCGAACTCGACGAGGGTTGCCGGCCAGCAAGCCGGGGCTTGACGCTGGCGCTCGTGACCTGCCGACAGGATAACGGTCGGCGGATGCGCCCGGAACGGGCGGCGGGGGGTGACTACGCTGACAGAATGGCCGACACCCCACCCGGCGGCGCCCCGGTGCCGCCGTGGACCGCGCCCGACGTCCCCGCGCCGCCCGGCGGGTCCGCCCCCCGGATGCCGCTGCGTCGGCTGGGCTGGCGGCGGTTCCTGGTGCTGGCCCTGGTGGTGCTGCTGATCGCGGCGTGCGCGGTCTACATGCTCTTCGTGCTCGGCTCCAACCTCGGCGCGCAGGCGCTGCTGATCGGGGTGGTCGCCGCGATCCTGCCGGTGCCGGTGCTGGTCTCCTGCTTCCTGTGGCTCGACCGGTACGAGCCGGAGCCGCTGAAATACCTGATCTTCTGCTTCGCGTGGGGCGCGTTCGTCTCGACGGCCGCCTCGCTGACCGTGAACGAGTTCTTCGCCGCCCGCTTCGCCGACTGGGGGCTGCCGAACGCCCTCACCGGCGTGCTGGTCGCCCCGTTCATCGAGGAGCTGACGAAGGCGCTCGGGCCCATCCTGCTGCTGATCTTCCGCCGCCGCGAGTGGTCCGGGATCACCGACGGCCTGGTCTACTGCGGGCTGTCGGCGGTCGGCTTCGCCATGGTGGAGAACATCCTCTACCTGGGCGGCTACGGCTACGCCTCCGGCGTCGACGAGTACGGCCCCGCCACCGGCGCGCGGCAGGTCATCGCGATCTTCATCGTCCGGATCCTGCTGTTCGGGTTCGCGCACCCGCTGTTCACCTCGATGACCGGGGTGGGGCTCGGCATCGCCGCCCGCACGGCCGACCGGCGGGTGCGGTTCCTCGCTCCGCTCGCGGGCCTGCTGCTGGCGATGATGCTGCACGGCACCTGGAACCTGCTGCCGTCGCTGGCCCAGGCCACCGGCCAGGCCATGATCGCCCTGTACGGCTACCTCGGCGTGATGGTGCCGATCTTCTTCGCCATGGTCGGGCTGGCCATCTGGCTGCGCGGCTGGGAGGGGCGGCTGACCGAGCGCACCCTGCCCGACTACGTGCGGGCCGGCTGGCTCACCCCGCCCGAGGTGGCGTCGCTGGGCAGCCTCGGCCGGCGGCACGCGGCCCGCACCTGGGCCCGCCGGGTGGCCGGCGACGCGGGCCTCAAGGCGATGCGGGGATACCAGTTCTCGGCCACCCGGCTGGCGCTGCTGCGCGACGGGATGCGCCGGGGGCTGGACCGCCGGCCCGCCGACCAGGAACGAACGATTCGGGAGGAACGGGAGCTGCTGGACGCGCTCACCGCGTACCGGGCGTTCTTCGTCGGCCGGGACCCGCAAACCCCCGTCGGCAGCTGGGACGGCCACCGCTACCACCTGCGGTTCCCCGACGGCTCGCAGCGCGCCGTCGACGCGCCGGACGAGCCGGTCGTGCCGATCCCCGTGGTGCTCGTCCCGCCGCCCCCGCCCCCGGTCCCGGCCCACCCGGCCGGCTACGGCCCGCCCGGCTGGCACGGCCCCCACCAGCCCCCGCCCTGGCCGCCGCGCGCGGGCTGACGGCCCGCCGGCGTGGCTGGCCGGCCCGGCGGCGGGCGCGGGCGGCGTGGCCCGGCGGCTCGGTCAGGTCGTCAGGCCCGTGAGGAAGTCGCCCATGCCCTGGGCCATCGCCATCAGGCCCCCGCCGACCGACCGGCACACCTGCGCCGCGCCGTCCGGCCGGAACGCCACGAAGTAGATCAGGAACGCGACGCCGCCCCAGAGGAACACCTTTTTCCAGAACACCGGCAGGCTCCCCTCCCCAGGGTGCTGGACGTGCCTGGCGTTCCCTTCGCGGACGGCCGCAAACGAAGCAGCCCCCGCCAGGCCGCGCACGGTGCGCCCGGGGGGAGGAGTGTCAGGATGGGGCCCTGCTATGCAGAAAGCGTTAGCAGGGGCCCTTCCTTACAGGTAGAGGCCGGTGGAGCCGGTGGTCTCCGCCTCGACGCGTTCGGCGGCCACGGCGTGCACGTCCCGCTCGCGCAGCAGCACGTACCCCCGGCCGTGCAGCTCGACCTCGGAGCGGTCGTCGGGGTCGAAGAGGACCCGGTCGCCGGAGACGATCGAGCGGACGTGGGGGCCCACGCCGACGGCGGTGGCCCAGGCGAGGCGCTTGCCGACGGCGGCGGTCGCCGGGATCACGATGCCGGCGGTGGAGCGGCGCTCACCCTCGCTCCCCTCCAACCGCACCAGCACCCGGTCGTGCAGCAGGCGGATCGGCAGGCCGGCGTCGAGGTTCTCATCGGCGGTCACGACGGAACGGTACCGCGTCCCCGCGGACCGGTCCGCTGGTGGTTACGGGGTTGCGGGCCGGGGCAATGTTGGCGCAACCGCCCTAGGCTGGGGCGGTCGGACGTATCCTGTCCCCCCTGTCGTCTGGGCGGGCGGGTTCTGCTGCGGGAGGTGCGCTTGAGCCGCTTCGAGCGGGTACGGGGACGGCTGCGCCGCGCGTACGAGTCGGGACGGGACGCGGTGCGGCAGGCCCGCGCCGACCCGACCGGGCGGGCCGACGTGACGGGCCGCCGGGCGCTGCCCGGCAGCATCGACGCGTCGGCCGAGGCCGGGGTGGCCTCGCCCCGATCGCCGGGGCCGGTGGCACCGCCGTCGGCGATCGTGGTCGGTGCCGAGCCGCCCGCCGCGCTGCACAACTCCACCTCCAGCCGCGACGACGCCGACGTGCCGCACGCGCTGCGCATCGCGGCCGCCTGGTCGTGGCGGCTGATCGTCATCGGCGTCGTGTTCTGGGCGCTGCTGAAGATCGTCGCCACCGTCAGCATCGTGATCATCCCGCTGGCCATCGCCATGCTGCTCTCGGCGCTGCTCGCGCCGGCCGTGGGCTGGCTGCTGCGGGCGCGCTTCCCCCGCTCGCTGGCGACGGCGGTGGTGCTGGTCGGCGGCCTGGCCGCCGTGGTCGGCACGTTGACGCTGGTGGTCAACGAGTTCATCAAGGGCGTGCCGGAGCTGAGCAAGAAGTCCTCCGAGGGCGTCCGGCAGATCCAGGACTGGCTCAAGACCGGCCCGCTGCACCTGTCGGACAGCCAGCTCGACCGGTACATCGAGGAGGCCCAGTCCTGGATCAACAACAACACCGAGCGGTTCACCAGCGGGGCGGTCTCCACGGCGGCGACCCTGGCCGAGGTGCTCACCGGCATCGTGCTGGTGCTCTTCGCCACGTTCTTCTTCCTGCGTGACGGCAGCCGGATCTGGCGGTTCCTGGTGCGGCTGCTGCCGGTGGCGGCCCGGTGGAAGGTCGACGACGCCGGCCGGGCGTCCTGGGAGACGCTGGGCGCCTACGTGCGGGCCACGGTGCTGGTCGCGTTCATCGACGCGGTCGGCATCGGCACGTTCCTTGTCGTCTTCGACATCCCGTTCGCGTTCCCGCTGGCGGCGCTGGTCTTCCTGGGGGCGTTCATCCCGATCGTCGGGGCCGCGCTCTCCGGCGGGGTCGCGGTGCTGGTGGCGCTGGTCGACAGCGGCCCGGTCACCGCCCTGATCATCCTCGGCGTGGTGATCGGCGTGCAGCAGGTCGAGGGGCACGTGCTCCAGCCGCTGATCATGGGCCGGGCGGTGGCCATCCACCCGCTCGCGGTGATCATCGGCATCGCGGCGGGCGTGGTGCTCGCCGGGATCACCGGCGCGCTGGTCTCGGTGCCGCTGATCGCGGTGCTCAACACGGCCGTCCGCCGGCTCGCCGCGCGTACGGTGCCGGACACCCCGCCCGACGCCGTGGTGGTCGCCTCGCAGGCGCCCTGACCGGCCGGCGGGCAGACCGCCGACCGGGCCCCGTCACGACTTGCCGAGCCGCTCCAGCGCCCCCCGGGCCACCTCCGGGCGCGTCGTATACCAGAACGGGGGCAGCGAGCGGCGCAGGAACGGGCCGTAGCCCCGGGCCGTCTCCAGCCGCGAGTCGAGCACCGCGACCACGCCCCGGTCGCCGGTGGCCCGGATCAGCCGGCCCACGCCCTGGGCCAGCCGGACCGCCGCGATCGGCACGCTGACGGCGGAGAACCCGGAGCCTCCGCCCGCGTCGACGGCGGCGGCGCGGGCCGCCGCGAGCGGCTCGTCCGGCCGGGGGAACGGCAACCGGTCGATCACCACGAGCTGGCAGGAGTCGCCCGGCACGTCGACCCCCTGCCACAGCGACATCACGCCGAACAGGCAGCTCGACTGCTCCTCGCGGAACCGGCGCACCAGCAGCGGCAGCGCCTCCTCGCCCTGGAGCAGGACCGGCAGGTCGGTCTTCGCGCGCAGCAGCTCCGCCGCCTGCTGCGCGGCCCGCCGGGAGGAGAACAACCCGAGGGTACGCCCACCCAGCGCCCCGACCAGCGCCAGCAGCTCCTCGCCGGCCGCGTCGGGCAGCCCGGAGGCGGCAGGGCGGGGCAGGTGCGCCGCCACGTAGAGGATGCCCTGCCGGGCGTAGTCGAACGGGGAACCGACGTCGAGCGACCGCCAGCCCGGCCCCTCGGTGGCGGGCACGGTGCCGGTGGTGGGGCGGCTGCCCGGGGCGGCGGCCACCGGCGTCGCGCCGGCCGGGGCGTCCCCCCGGGCGGTGGCGGCGGCCAGCGCGGCGGCGGCCGGGGACGGCGGGGCGGGCGGCGGCGCCTCCAGCCCCAGCGCCCGGGCCACCGTGTCGAACCGGCCGCCCAGCGCCAGGGTCGCCGAGGTGGCGACGACGGTGCGCTCGTCGTACAGGTGGGTGGCGAGGGTGCCGGCGACCGACAGCGGGGCCACCACCAGGGCCCGGCGGCTGCCGTTGTCGGGCTTCTCCACCCACGCCACGTCGTGCTCGGACTCCTCCAGCAGCCGCTGGGCGGTGGCCGACAGCTCGTCGAGCACCGCCTTGGCCTGCTGCTTGCGGACCGGGTCGGGGTCGTCGGACTTGACGTCGCCGATCGCGTCGAGCGCGGCCCGGGTGGCGGCGTCGAGCAGGGTGCACGCCTCGCGCAGGGGGCCGGGCAGGCCGGCCGTGAGGCGACCGGCGGGGGCCTCGGCCAGCCCGACGGCGAGCGCGTCGCCGGCCTCGGTGAGCCGCTCGGCGACCTCCGGACGCAGCAGCGGCCGGGCCCGCCGGGTGGACCGGTCGATCAGCTCCGGCACCAGCTCGGCCTGGGCCGCCGAGGAGACCCGGTCGGCCAGCTCGTGCGCCTCGTCGACGATCAGCAGCTTGTGCGGCGGCACGATGTGCCGGCCGGCGATCATGTCGACGGCGAGCAGGCTGTGGTTGGTGACCACGATGTCGGCCTCCCGGGCGCGGGCCCGGGACGCCTCGGCGAAGCACTCCGCGCCGAACGGGCAGCGGGACGCCCCCACGCACTCCCGGGCCGGCATCGACACCAGCCGCCAGGCCAGGTCGTCGACGCCCGGGTCCAGCTCGTCGCGGTCGCCGGTGTCGGTCTCCATCGCCCAGTCGCGCAGCCGCTCGATCTGCTTGCCGAGCCGGCCGGCCTCGCCGAGCCACCTCCCGCCCCCGCCGCCCGCCCGGGGCTCGACGGCGTCGAACAGCGTGTCCGTCGGCTCGTCCTCCGTCGAGTTGTCCAGCCGGGCCAGGCACAGGTAGTGGTGGCGGCCCTTGAGCACGGCGAAGGTGGGCCGGCGGCCGAGCACCGGCTCTACCGCCTCGGCGAGCCGGGGCAGGTCGTGCTCGACGAGCTGGGACTGCAACGCCAGGGTCGCGGTGGAGACCACCACCGCGCCGTCCACGGTCAGGGCCGGGGCCAGGTAGCCCAGGGACTTGCCGGTGCCGGTGCCGGCCTGCACCAGCAGGTGCTCGCCGGAGGCCACGCACTCGGCGATCGCCGTGGCCATCTGCTGCTGGCCGGGGCGGGCCGCGCCGCCGGGGACCGCGCCGACCGCGGCGGCGAGCAGCTCACCGGCGTCGGCCCGCTTGCCGCGCCGCCGGGCGGAGGTGCGGGGGAGGGCGGAACCGGGAGCGGTGCGCGGCGGAGTCACCGTGCGAAGGTACCCGTCGCCGCCGACACCGGTCCGCCCCCGCCCCGCGTGGCGGGGTCACGGTACGGAATCTCCCGGCATCGATTCCGTTACTTCCCCCCGCGCGATCGGTGGGCGGAATCGACTAGGGTGCGACTCATGCCGAGCGACGTGGTCCGCGTGATCTACCGCAAGTACGACGGCAGCGCCCACCGCGACTACCCGGCCCGCCTCCTGACCACGGACGACCTCGGCGTGTGGCTCGGCGTCCCGGCCGGCACCGAGTCCGTCTACCATGGCCGGCCGTCGGTCGAGCAGATCCCCTTCGTGCTGCTGGTGCCGCACCACGCCTGGTGGACGTGCATGTTCAACCCGCCGCCGCGCACGAGCGAGGTCTACTGCGACATCGCCACCCCGGCCCGCTGGGAGGGCGACGACACCGTCCACCTGTTCGACCTCGACCTCGACGTGGTGCGCCGCCGGGGCACCGGTCTGGTCGAGCTGCGCGACGAGGACGAGTTCGCCGAGCACCGGGAGCAGTTCGGCTACCCCGACGACCTGGTGGCCGAGGCGGAGGCCGCCTCCCGGTGGCTGCTGGGCGTGCTCGGCGACGGCAGCGAGCCGTTCGCCACGGCGTACCGGAAGTGGCTGGCCCTGGTGGTCTGAGCCCGGGTCGCCTGCGGCCCGCCGCCGGTCCCGGCCCGCCCCGGCCTGCGGTCCGTCACTGGTGCGGCGGCCCGTCGGCCTCCGGCCCGAGGCCGGGCACCCGGGTCAGCTTGTCGGGGTTGAGCTGGTTGAAGACGCCGGTGATCCGGCCGTCGTGCACGGCGAACGCGGTGACCAGGCGCAGCGGCCGACCGTCGGTGTGCACGGTCTCGAACTGCAGCCCGAGCGCGCCGTCCACCAGCACCGGCCGGGACCGCACCCGCGCGCCGTAGCGGCCCGCCCGCCCGAACAGGCCCAGGATGAACCGGCCCACCGCCTCGGCGCCGGTGACCGGCCGCCGGGCCGCCGGGAAGTGCCCGCCGCCGTCGCCGATCAGCATTACGTCCGGGGCGAGCACCCGGACCAGTTCGGCCAGCTCGCCGGACTCGGTGGCCGCGACGAACGCGGCCACCACCCGCCGCTGCTCGGCCAGGTCGGCGGTGTGCCGGGGCGCGCCGGGCGCGGCGAGGGCCCGCCGGGCCCGCGAGGCGAGCTGCCGGGCGGCCACCGCCGTCGTGCCGAGCACCTCGGCGACCTCGTCGAACGGCACCGCGAACACGTCGTGCAGGACCAGGGCGACCCGCTGCTCGGGGCCGAGCCGCTCCAGCAGCACCAGCAGGGCCGTGCCGAGCCGGTCGGCCCGGACGGCGCGCTCGGCCGGGTCGGGCGCGAAGCCCTCGCCGTCCAGCGGCGTCACGACCGGCTCGGGCAGCCACTGCCCCGGGTACGTCTCCCGGCGCACCCGCGCGGAGCGCAGCACGTCCAGGCAGATCCGCCCGCAGGTGGTGGTGAGCCAGGCGGCCAGGTTGCCGACCTCCGCCCGCCTCGCCGGGTCGCCCAGCGCGCCGGAGCAGCGCAGCCAGGTCTCCTGCACGGCGTCCTCGGCCTCGCTGCGGCTGCCCAGCATCCGGTACGCCAGGGCGGTCAGCCGCCCCCGCTCCGCCTCGAACCCGTCGACCAGCTCCGTCACGACATCCACCTCCCGCGCGCATGATTCTCCCCACCCCTTGACGCGTCGGCGACCCCGAACGTGACACGGGCGCTCGACGGGCGGGAGTGGCCGGGGTGGGTGATGATCCAGTCATGAGCGGGTTCGATGGTGCGCGGTCAGACGCGGCCCACGCTGTCCGGGACGTCGTGCCGCCCGAGGGGGCGACGATGCGGGAGCTGCTGCGGGTGGGCGGGGGTGCCGTCGACCTGGCGGCGATCGACCCCCGGTCGACGCCGGGGCTGCCGGCGGTCGCCGCCGAGGGCGACGGGAGCCGCAAGGCGTGGGCGCGGGAGCAGGTGCGGCTGCTCGGCGCGGCCCTGGGGCGGCAGCAGGAGATGCTGTACGCCACCGCGCAGGCCGCCGCCGGCCCGGGCGCGCCCACCGGTGCTCCCACGGCGGCCGACGCCGCGCCGGGGCGGGGCCGACCCGACCGGGTGCTGCTGGTGCTCCAGGCCATGGACTGCGGCGGCAAGGACGGCACGATCCGGCGGGTGGCCGGGGCGATGAACCCGCTCGGGCTGCACATACGCTCGTTCGGCCCGCCGACGGAGCGGGAGCGGCGGCACGACTTCCTGTGGCGGATCCGCCGGGCCCTGCCGCCGCCCGGGTACGTCGGGGTCTTCAACCGGTCGCACTACGAGGACGTGCTGATCGCCCGGGTGGAGTCGCTGGTGCCGGAGGCCACCTGGCGGGCCCGGTACGACGAGATCAACGCCTTCGAGCGGGAGCTGACCGGCTCCGGGGTGCGGCTGGTCAAGGTCATGCTGCACATCTCGCACGCCGAGCAGGGCGAGCGGCTGCTGGCGCGGCTGACCGACCCGACGAAGCACTGGAAGTACCACCCGAGCGACCTGGACTCCCGGGCCCGCTGGGGCGACTACCAGGCCGCGTACGCCGAGGCCCTGAGCCGGTGCGGCACGGACGCCGCGCCGTGGCACGTGGTGCCGGCCGACCGGAAGTGGTACCGCGACTGGGCGGTGGCCCACCTGCTGCGGGAGACGTTCGACGACCTGGATCTCGGGTATCCGCCGGCGGACTTCGACGTGGCGGCGGAGCGCAGCCGCCTGTGCGGCGCCTGACCCGGTGGTTGCGGGCCGGGTGACCGGTTCCAGGTGAACGACAGGTGAACGACCAGTAAATGGCGGCTGGCCAGGGGTGGGCCGACGAATTCGCGGCCCGGCCGTTTCCTAGCATTCCCGTTGCAGGCACCCCCGGGGCGTCCGCCACCCTTCCACCGACACGACGAGGTCCAGGCTGTGAAGTTTTCCTTCCGCCCCACCGAGGGCGCCTTCTACGAGCTCTTCACCAGGGCCGCGCAGAACCTGGTGCGGGGCACCGAGCTGCTCAACGAGCTGGCCCTGCCGGGCGTGGACGTGCAGTCGGTGAGCGAGCGGCTGACCGAGGTCGAGCACGACAGCGACCAGATCACCCACGATCTCTACAAGAAGATCAACTCCACCTTCATCACCCCGTTCGACCGGGAGGACATCTACCGGCTGGGGTCGCTGCTCGACGACGTGATGGACCACCTGGAGGCCGTGGGCAACCTGCTCTACCTCTACGGGCTGACCAAGCTGCCGGCGCTCCCGCGCGAGCTGCACGAGCTGGTCAACGTGCTGGACCAGCAGGCGAAGCTGACCGCCGAGGCGATGCCCCGGCTCAAGTCGATGAAGGATCTCGAGGACTACTGGATCGAGTGCAACCGGCTGGAGAACGACGGCGACCAGGCGTACCGGATGCTGCTGGTCCGCCTCTTCTCCGGCGAGTACGACGCTCTCACGGTGCTCAAGATGAAGGAGGTCGCCGACGAGCTGGAGGCCGCCTGCGACGCCTTCGAGCACGTGGCCAACACCGTCGAGACCATCGCGGTCAAGGAGTCCTGATCCTGTGAGTCCCGAACTCATCGCCGTGCTGGCGGTGATCGCGGTGGCCCTGGCGTTCGACTACACCAACGGCTTCCACGACGCCGCCAACGCGATCGCGACCAGCGTCTCCACCCGCGCCCTGACACCCCGGGTGGCGCTCGCCCTCGCCGCCGTCGGCAACTTCGTCGGCGCCCACTTCGGCGCCGGGGTCGCCAAGACCGTCGGCGACGGCCTCGTCACCCTGCCCACCGGCATCGCGAGCCTGGGGGTGGTCTTCGCCGGGGTGCTCGGCGCGATCGCCTGGAACCTGATCACCTGGTACTTCGGCCTGCCGTCGTCGTCCTCGCACGCGCTGTTCGGCGGCCTGGTCGGCGCGACCCTGCTGGCCACCGGCGGCGTCGTGCAGTGGGTCAACATCGGCGAGAAGGTGCTGCTGCCGATGGTGCTCTCGCCGATCGTCGGCCTGACGCTGGGCTACCTGCTGATGCTGGCGATCCTGTGGCTGTTCCGCAACGGGCAGCCGGGCAAGCTGAACCGGGGCTTCCGCTGGGCGCAGACCGCGTCGGCGGCGGCCATGTCCGTCGGCCACGGCATGCAGGACGCCGCGAAGACCATGGGCATCGTGGTCCTCGCCCTCTACACGGGCGGCTTCCAGGACGACAAGACCCACATCCCCGGCTGGGTGTTCTGGACGTCGGCGGCGATGCTGGCGGCCGGCACGTACGCCGGTGGCTGGCGGATCATCCGCACGCTCGGCCGCAAGATCATCGACCTGGGCCCGCCGGAGGGCTTCGCCGCCGAGACGGTGGCCAGCTCGGTGCTCTACTTCAACGCCCTCGTGCTCCACGCGCCGATCTCCACCACCCACACGATCACCTCGGCGATCATGGGCGTGGGGGCGACGAAGCGGCTCTCCGCGGTGCGCTGGAACGTGGCCGGCAACATCGTGCTCGCCTGGATCATCACGTTCCCGGCGGCGGCGCTGATCGCCTGCGTCACCTACCTGCTGGTCCGTCCCCTCTTCGGCTGACCGCCCGGCGGCCCGCAGCGCCCCGCTGCCCGCCGCCCGCAGCGCCCCGCAGCCCGGCGGTGAGGAAGGGCCCCCTGTACAACAGAACGCGTCAACAGGGGGCCCTTCCTTTCACTCACTTGTACTGCACGCCGATCTGCTCGCGGATCGCGTCCAGCAGGCCCATCACCTCAAGGGTGGCGGCGTGCGGCACCAGCGGGCTCTCCGTCAGCCCCGCCGCGAGGCAGCGCTGCACCTCGATCGCCTCGTACTGGTAGCCGCCGCCGGTCAGGTCGGCCGGGATCGTCTCCGGCTCCGCCCCGGCCCGGTGCAGCGTCGCCGACGGCGGCCGGAAGAACGGCGCGGGCAGGTCGATGCGTCCGGCGGTGCCGGTGATCGAGGCGACCAGCGGGCTGGCCCCGATCATGCCGCAGCTCAGCGTCGCCACGGCCCCCGAGTCGTAGCCGAACACGATGCCGGTGTTCTCGTCGACCCCCTCCGGGCCGATCTTCGCCCACGACCGCACGTGCTGCGGGACGCCGAGCAGCAGGTGGGCCAGGCTGACCGGGTAGACGCCCAGGTCCAGCAGCGCGCCCCCGCCCAGCGCGCGGGCCCGCATCCGGCTCTCCGGCGCGAACGGCCCGGCCACCCCGAAGTCGGCCTGCACGCCGGTGACCTGCCCGATCGCCCCCTCGGCGAGCAGCTCGACCACCCGCAGGATCAGCGGGTTCGTGCGCATCCACATGGCCTCCATGAGGAAGGCCCCCCGGGCGCGGGCCGCCTCGACCAGCTCGGTGCTGTCGGCCAGGTCGAGGGTGAACGGCTTCTCCACCAGCACCGCCCGGCCCGCCGCCAGGCAGATCATGGTGGCCTCGTGGTGCGCCGCGTGCGGGGTCGCCACGTAGATCGCGTCCACCTCGTCGTCGGCGGCCAGCTCCGCCCAGGAGCCGTACGCCCGTTGCGCGCCGTGCCTGTCGGCGAACCCCCGTGCCGCCTCCGGCGTCCGCGAGCCGACCGCGACCAGCTCGGCCCCCGGCACGTGCCGCAGGTCCTCGGCGAAGCGGCCGGCGATGTGGCCCGTGGCCAGAATGCCCCAACGTGTCATGCGCCCACGCTAGCCGGGCGCGAGCCGACCCCCCACCGCCG
The DNA here is from genome assembly GCF_000876225.1 of Micromonospora haikouensis. NCBI lineage: Bacteria > Bacillati > Actinomycetota > Actinomycetes > Micromonosporales > Micromonosporaceae > Micromonospora > Micromonospora haikouensis. The sequence goes on from NZ_JXSX01000002.1 coordinate 300,722, forward strand.
CCGGACCGGCCGATCCATCCTGCGGGACTACGCTCGCGGCATGACGATCGACAGCCACGGTTTCCCCGCCCCGCCGGCCCTCGTCGAGCACGCCCGGCGGTTCCGCGCCGAGGGCGGCACGCCCGCGCGGCCCCGGGTCGCGGCCACCGTGCTGCTGCTGCGCCCGGCCGGCGACGACTTCGAGGTGTACGTCATCCGTCGCGTCGCCGCGATGGCCTTCGGCGGCGTGTACGCGTTCCCCGGCGGCGGGGTGGACCCGTCCGACTCGGCGGCGCACCTCGACTGGGCCGGACCCGAGCCGGCGGGCTGGGCCGGGCGGCTGGGCGTCGCGCCGGACGCCGCCCAGGCGGTGGTGTGCGCCGCCGCCCGCGAGGTCTTCGAGGAGTCCGGGGTGCTGCTGGCCGGGCCGGACCCCTCGACCGTGGTGGGCGACGTCAGCGGGGACGACTGGGAGTCCGCCCGGCAGGACCTGGAGGCCCGCCGGCGGGGCTTCGCCGACCTGCTCGCCGGGCGGGGGCTGACCCTCCGCTCGGACCTGCTGCTGCCGTGGAGCCGGTGGATCACCCCGGAGTTCGAGCCGCGCCGCTTCGACACGTACTTCTTCGTGGCCCTGCTGCCGACGGGGCAGCGGACCCGGGACGTCTCCGGCGAGGCCGACCACACCATGTGGGTACGCCCGACGGACGCCCTGGCCCGCGCGGAGGCCGGCGAGCTGACCATGCTGCCGCCGACCCTGGTGACGCTGGCCGAGGTGGCCGCCGCCGGCGACCTGGCCGGGGTGGCCCGCGCGTCGGCCACCCGCGACGCGGCGACGCCGATCACCCCCCGCCTGGACCTTCCGGCCGACGGCGAGCCCCGCTTCGTGCTCGGCTGAGCGCCCTTGACCTGGCGGCTGCTGGGTTAGGAAGGGCCCCTGTGCAACAGAAAGCGTTAACAGGGGGCCCTTCCTTGCACCTCAGCCGAAGCGGCCCGTGATGTAGTCCTCGGTCTTCTTCTGGCTCGGGTTGCTGAAGATCTTCTGGGTGTTGTCGTACTCGATGAGGCGGCCCGGGTCGCCGGTCTTCTCGATCGAGAAGAAGGCCGTGCGGTCGGAGACGCGGGCGGCCTGCTGCATGTTGTGCGTGACGATGATGATGGTGAACTTGTCCTTGAGCTGGAACATCAGGTCCTCGATCGCCAGCGTGGAGATCGGGTCCAGCGCCGAGCACGGCTCGTCCATCAGCACCACCTGCGGCTCGACGGCGATCGTGCGGGCGATGCAGAGCCGCTGCTGCTGGCCGCCGGACAGGCCCGCGCCCGGCTTGCCGAGGCGGTCCTTCACCTCGTTCCAGAGGTTCGCCGAGCGCAGCGAGTTCTCGGCCGCCTCGTCCAGGATGGACTTCTTGCGCACCCCGTTGAGCCGCAGCCCGGCCACCACGTTCTCGTAGATGCTCATGGTGGGGAACGGGTTGGGCCGCTGGAAGACCATGCCGATCATCCGGCGTACGGCGGTGACGTCCACGTCGCGGTCGTAGATGTTCTGCCCGTCGATGGTGAGGTCGCCCTCGACACGGGCGCCCGGCAGCACCTCGTGCATCCGGTTGATCGACCGCAGGAACGTCGACTTGCCGCAGCCGGACGGCCCGATGAGGGCGGTCACGGTCTTCGGCTCGACGGTCAGGTTGATGTTCTCGATCGCCTTGAAGCCGCCGTAGTAGGCGGTGACGTTGGTGGCGTCGACGCGCTTGGCCATGGTGGTGGTACCTCCGGGATTCATCGGCCGAGCCGGTTCCGGCGAGCCAGCAGCTTCGCCGCGATCGTCAGGATCAGCACGAGGGCGACCAGGGTCAGCGCCGCCGTCCACGCGCGGGCCGGGGCGTACTTCGACGCGTCGCCGGCCTGCTGGTAGACGAACAGGGACAGTGACGACTGGTTGTTCTCGAACGGGTTGAAGTTGATCGCCGCGCCGCCGCCGGCCACGAGCAGCACCGGCGCGGTCTCGCCGGCCGCCCGCGCGATGGCGAGCATGACGCCGGTGACGATGCCGGGCAGCGCGGTCGGGAGCACGACCCGCAGGATGGTCTTCCACTTCGGCACGCCGAGGGCGTACGCCCCCTCGCGCAGCGGCGCGGGGACGAGCCGCAGCATCTCCTCGGTGGAGCGGACGACGGTGGGCAGCATGAGCACGCTCAGCGCCAGAGCGGCGGCGAAGCCGGAGAAGCCCGGCCGGCCGTCGTTGAACACCGGCGAGACGACCAGCACCCAGAAGGCCAGCACGAACAGGCCGGAGACGATGGACGGAATGCCGGTCATCACGTCGACGAAGAACCGGATCGCGAACGCGAACCGGCCCCGGCCGTACTCGACGATGTAGATCGCGCAGAGGATGCCGAGCGGGACGGTGATCAGCGCGGCGATGCCGACCTGCTCCAGCGTCCCGACGATCGCGTGGTACGCGCCGCCGTCGGCGTCCCGGGCCCCGATGTTGTTCATCGAGGTGCCGAAGAAGTTGCCGTCGAGGCGCTCGACGCCCTTGCTGACCAGCGTCCACACCACGGAGGCCAGGGGCAGGACGGCCAGCACGAACGCGGAGTGGATCAGCGCACTCCAGGTGCGGTTGCGGGCCGAGCGCCGCCCCTCGACGGCGTGCGCGGCGGCGAAGAGGCCGACCAGGTAGAGCAGCGCGGCGACGGCCACGACGAGCACGGGGCCGCCGATGCCGGTGCCGTACACGACGGCGGCGGCGACCGCGACGGCCCCGACGGCGATGGCCGGCGGGGCGTACTTCGGCAGCCGCTTCGCCCGGAGGGTGGCCGGCTGGGCCGGCGGCCGGGTGCGGTGGTTGGCGACGGTGGTGCTCATGCGGCCGACTCCGTGAACTCGCGGCGGCGGTAGATGATCGCCCGTGCCGTGATGTTGACGATCAGCGTGATGGTGAACAGCACCAGGCCGGAGGCGATGAGGGCGCCCCGCCCGGTGTCGTTCGCCTCGCCGAACGCGTTGGCGATGTTGGCGGCGATGGTGTTGCCGCCGTTCTGGATCAGGTTGAACGAGATGTTGAAGGTGATGCCGAGGGTCATCGCCAGCGCGATGGTCTCGCCGAGCGCGCGGCCGAGGCCGAGCATCACGGCGGCGATGATGCCGGGGCGGCCGTACGGGAGGACGGCGGTGCGGATCATCTCCCAGCGGGTCGCGCCGAGCGCGAGCGCCGCCTCCTCGTTGGCGGTCGGAGTCTGGAGGAACACCTCGCGCGAGAGCGAGGTGATGATCGGCAGCACCATAATCGCCAGCACCAGCGCGCCGAGCAGGACGGAGGCGCCGAACGGGCCGTCCCCGCCGAAGATCGGGAGCCAGCCGACGTGTGTGTTCAGCCAGACCGAGAAGTCTCGTACCGGGCTGGAGAAGACGTCCCGGCCCCAGAGTCCGAACACCACGCTGGGCACGGCGGCGAGCAGGTCGATCAGGAAGCCGAGCGCGGTGCCCAGCCGGCGCGGGGCGTAGTGCGACAGGTAGAGCGCGATGCCCAGCGCCACCGGCACCGCGATCAGCAGCGCCAGCGCCGAGCTGAGTACGGTGCCGAAGGCGAGGGCGCCGATGCCGAACTTCGGCTGCGTCTCGTTGGGTGCCCAGCCCTCGTACGTCCAGAAGTTCTCGGTGTTGGCGCTCAGGGCCGGCACCGCCTTGGCGATCAGGAAGACCGCGATGGCGGCGATGATCACCAGGACGGCGGTGCCGGCGGCCAGGGTCAGGCCGCGGAAGGCGCGTTCCGCGCCGAAGGCCCGCGCCCGGGGCAGGCCACCGCCGCCGCCGAGGCCGTCCCCGCCGGGGGTACGGGTGCTGACTGGTGCCTCGGCCACACGCGCCGAGGCACCGGCGGGTCGCCCGTGGCCCGAGGCCACGTGGATCCCGCCGGTGCCGGCGTCGGCCGAGCGGGGAGGGGTTTCACCCATCTGCTCGCTCGCTTCGAGTTGAGGGAGGTGTGGTGGTGTCGGGTCCGGTCAGGAGAGGTTCTTGACCGCGGCCTCGACCTTGGTGCGGACCGAGTCCGGCAGCGGGGCGTAGCCCAGCTCGGTCAGGGCCGACTGGCCCTCGGTGCTGGCGGCGTGGGCCAGGAAGCCCTTGATCAGCGGCAGCTTGTCGGCCGCGAGGCCCTTGCTGCAGACGATCTCGTAGGTCACCAGGACGATCGGGTACGCCCCGGCCTCCTTGGTGCTGTAGTCGACCGACATCTTCAGGTCGTCGCCCGTGCCCTCGACCGTGGCGCCGGCGATGGTCTTACCGGCCGACTCGGCGGTCAGCTCGGCGAACTCGCCCGCGCCGTTACCGATCTTGGCCATCTTCAGGCCGGCGTTCTCCGCGAAGGACCACTCCATGTAGCCGATCGAGCCGTCGGCGCCCTTGACCCGGCTGGCCACGCCGTCCGAGCCCTTGGCGCCGGTGCCGCCCGGGGCCTTCCACGCCTTGGCGTTCTCGAAGGTCCAGTCCGCGGCCGAGGTCTTGGCCAGGAACTTGGTGAAGTTGTCGGTGGTGCCGGACTCGTCGGAGCGGTGCACCGTCTGGATGGTGGTCGACGGCAGCTTGGCGTCCGGGTTGTCGGCCTTGATCGCCGGGTCGTCCCACTTGGTGACCTTGCCCGCGAAGATCTTCGCGAGGGTGGCCGGCTTGAGCTGGAGGTTGTCCACGCCGCTGACGTTGTAGGCGACGGCAACCGGGCCGATCACCATCGGCAGGTGGATGGCCTGGCCGCCGGTGCACTTGGCGTCGGCCTGCGGCTGCTCCTCGGGCTTGAGGGCCGAGTCGGAGCCGGCGAAGTCGGCGGTGCCGGCGATGAACGCCTGGATGCCCGCGCCCGAGCCGGACGGCTCGTAGTTGATCGTGCTGCCGGCGCACTTCTGCTGGTACGCCTTGATCCACTCGGCCATGGCGTTCTTCTGGGCCGACGAGCCCTGCGCGTTCAGGGTGCCGGTGGCGCAGTCGGCCGCGGCGGCCGAGCCGGACGCGGAGGCGCCGCTGGCGGGCTCGTTGTTGTCCGAGCCGCATGCACTGAGACCGAGCACCGCAGTAAGAGCGAGGCAGGCGATAGTGCCGTGCCGCTGGAGCTTCACCTGAGGGGTTTCCCTTCACGTCTGGACGGGCCGTTCCCGGCTGGGTGGCCCGGGGGAGGGCCGGCGTGACCCGGCTGAACTGAAAGTTAGGAGGGCCAGGTAGCCGGATCGCCGGTCGCAAGTGAACGAGGAGTGAACAGGTGCGGCCGGGCGGGTGGCCGTGGGCTGAGGAAGGGTTGTCCATTTCGTGAACTCGCGGCCGACTATCGCTATTAATGCGATATATCCGGGCAGCCGTTATCGCGCCGATGCCGTGGTGTGACATCGCCGTGACGCGCGGAGCGAGGAGGGCGGAGCGTCAGCCGAGGTGGTAGTTGACGTGCGCGGACCAGCGGGCGAAGCCGGCCCGCTCGTAGAGGGCGACCGCCCCGGTGTTCGACTCGTCCACGTAGAGCATCACTCGGTCCAGCCCCCGGCGGCGCAGGTACGCCAGCCCGGCCGAGGTGAGCGCCTTGCCGAGCCCACCGCCGTGCGCGGCCGGGTCGACCCCGAGCACGTAGACCTCGCCGATGCCGGCCGCGCCGGGCCGGGAGTGCACCTTGGTCCAGTGGAAGCCGAGCAGCCGGCCGGTGTCCGCGGCGACGGCGAGCAGGAAACCGGCCGGATCGAACCATGGCTCGGCGAGGCGTACCCGCAGGTCGTCCGCCGTCCAGCGGCCCTGCTCGGGGTGGCTGGCGAAGGCCCGGGCGTTGAGCGCGAGCCAGTCCGCGTCGTCCCGCCCCGGCACGAACGCGCGCAGCACCACCCCGTCGGGCAGGCGCGGCTCGGGCGGCGGGTCGGCCAACGGCCGGCGCAGCTGCCAGAGCACCCGGGCCCGGGTGAGGCCGAGGTCGACGCCCAGCGCGGCGGCGGACGGGTGGTCGCCGTGCGCCCACGCGCGTACCGGCCCGGTGGCGGCGGCGAGGGCCTCCCGGGCCAGCGCCCGGCCGGTGCCCCGCCGCCGGTGCGCGGGGTGCACGGCCAGCTCCACGCCGACGCCCCCGGCCGGATCGGTGGTGTCCAGGTGGGCGTACCCGGTCAGGGCGCCGTCCGGCGCGCGGGCCGTGAGGTGCACGGCCGGGGCGTGCGGGTCGCGCAGCCGCAGCAGCGTGTGCTCGTCGAACGGGTCGGCCCCGTCGGCGTCGCCCGCCGCGCGGGCCAGGGCCAGCACGTCGGCCACCTCGCCCGGCGTCAGCAGGTCGGCCCGGGTCACCCGGTCGGTCATCGGCTCGGCGCTGCTCATCCGACCAACGGTAGCGGGGCCGCCGGCCGGGCGGGGCCGGCCGGCCTCGTCGCGCTCGGCGTGGGCCTGGGCGAGTTCCGCCGGGGCCGGCGCGACAGCCGACCCGGGCACCGGTCGCCGGCTCAGGTGGTGCCCGTCGGCAGGGCCTCCAGCCGGAACCGGGCGGCCAGGTCCGGCAGGAGGCTGCGCAGCGCGTCCACCGTGCCCTGCCGGTTGCCGCCGGCGTCGTGCAGCAGCACGATCGAGCCCGGCTGTGCCTCGGCGGAGACGTCGTGGACGATCCGGGCCGCCCCCGGGGCCTTCCAGTCCGAGGGGTCGACGGTCCAGTGCAGGGGGACCAGCCCCAACTCCTCGGCCACCGACACCACCGGGTACGTCCACGCGCCGCCCGGCTGGCGGTAGTAGGCGATCTCGGCGTCCGGCACGGCGGCCCGGATCGCCGCGTTGGTGCGCAGCAGGTCGGCCCGGATGACGTCGGTCGACCGCTTGCCGAGCAGTTCGTCGTGGTGCCAGGAGTGGTTGCACAGGGTGTGGCCGTCGGCCACGATCGCCTGGATCAGGTCGGGGTGGCTCTGCGCGTTCTCGCCGACCACGCAGAACGTGGCCGTGACGCCGTACTCCCGCAGCAGCGCCAGGACCTGCGGCGTGTACTGCGGGTCCGGCCCGTCGTCGAAGGTCAGCGCCACCTGCGCCGACCCGGTGGTGACCCGGGCGCCGAACAGGCCGTCGCCCCCGCTCTCCGGTGACTGCGCGGTCCCGCCGTCCTGACCGGCCTCGGTGGGCGCGGCGGGACCGTCGGCGGAGGAGGGCGGCGCCCCGCCCCGGCCGGGGCCGGTCTGCGCCGGCTGGTCGGCGAAGCTCGGGTCGTCCGCGCTCGCCGTGATCCCGGTGGCCTGCCGGGTCGGGCCGGGCACCATGCTGCGGCCCAGCGCGTACGCGGAGCCGAGCAGGGAGACCACCACGAGGGTGGCGAGCGCCACGAACCGCCCGGTCGCGTCGACGCGCATCAGTGGTCGCCGCCGCTCGGTTGCGGGGGCCGGCCCCTCGTCGCCCCCGTGGTCATCGCACGCACCGTCGCCCCTTTCCTCGGCCACTTCGCCAGTCAGGATAAAACTGGCTAGTGGCGCAAAAGGGGCAAACCGGCAATCACGTGGCTCGGGCTGGCACCGGGCGGGTCAGCCGGGGACAGGGCCGGGCAGAAGCGGGATCGGGCGGTCAGACCGGAATCGGGGCGTGCTCCGACTCGGGCAGCGACCGCGACGGCGGCACGACGAACTTGTAGCCGACCTGCCGCACGGTGCCGATCATCGACTCGTACTCCGAGCCGAGCTTTGCCCGCAGCCGCCGCACGTGCACGTCCACGGTGCGGGTGCCGCCGAAGTAGTCGTAGCCCCAGACCTCGCGCAGCAGCTGGTCCCGGGTGAAGACCCGGCCCGGGTGCTGGGCCAGGAACTTCAACAGCTCGAACTCCTTGTACGTCAGGTCGAGCGGCCGGCCCTTGAGCTTCGCGGCGTACGTGTCGGGGTCGATGCTCAGCTCGCCGGCCCGGATCGAGCCGCCCGCCCCGGACGTGGCGTTGCTCAACCGGCCGACCGCAAGCCGCAGCCGCGCCTCCACCTCGGCCGGACCGGCGCTGGCGAGGATGACGTCGTCGACGCCCCAGTCCGCGTTCAGCGCGATCAGCCCGGCCTCGGTGACCACCGCGACCAGCGGCACACCGAGCCCGGTGGCGTGCAACATCCGGCAGGTCGCCCGGGCCTCGCTCAGCTCCGAACGCGCGTCCACGAGGACGGCGTCCGGGCTCGGGCCGGCAACCAGCGTGCGGACGTCGCGGGGCGCGGTGCGCACCGAGTGTGGCAGCAGGTCGAGCGCCGGCAGCACCACCGATGGTTCACCTGCGCGCGCAGTCACCAGCAGCAGGATCTCCACACGATCACCTCCGTCCCGGCGGCCCTCAAGGCCGCGCGCGACCAGCAGCACCCTGAGGCGGGGTGCGCTGAGAACTTGCGTGGGTCCCGGCGTCGCTGACGGGCGGGTAACGGCTTGAGCGTAACCGATCGCTCCGTCCGTGCCTCCAGGTCGTTTCCCGTTTGTCGGCCTTGCCCACGATCGCGCCGCAGGTTTTAACGTCGCGGAAACCGTGGCCACCGATCCGACACCCCGGTCTGGCACGATCAGGGCGTGTTTCCCTCGACCTCCTCCGAGGCCGGCCGGGACCCGTGGGCCGACGAGGCCCACCCTGGGCCGGCCGGTCGTGCGCACCCACCGGCCCCGCGCACCGGCCCGGACGTCGACGACGACGCCCCTCCGGCACGCCGTGGGCGGCCCCGCCGGCTGCGCCGGGGCGGCGAACCCGCCCGGCGTCCCGACGACGAGGCCGTCGACGAGCTGGACGAGGAGGAGATCGAGCCGGTCGAAATACGCCGGCCGCTCGCCCTGACCGTCGCCGGGTTCGCCGCGCTGCTCGGCGTCGGCCTGGTGCTCGGCGCGCAGACCGCCGGTCCCGGGCACCGGCTGCCGTTCGCGCTCATCATCTTCGGCGTGCAACTGATCTTCGTCCTGGCCTGGACGATGGCCATGCGCCCGCCCGCCCTGCTGCTGGTGGCGCTCACCAGCGCCGTGGTGGCCGCCGCCGCCGACACCGCCGCCGTGCGGTCCGACGTCGCCGGCCTCGCCCCGCTGGGCTACCTCGCGGCCGGGGGCTTCCTGCTCGGCGTGCTCGGTCAACTGGTCCGCCGGGTCGACCGCGTCCGGGTCACCGACTCGCTCGGCACCACGCTGCTGATCGTCGTCGGCGTGGTCGCGTTCGCCACGCTGATCGTGCTCAGCCGGATCCCGGCGGGCACCCAGGCGATCACCGTCTGCCTCACCGCCACCGGCGTCGCGCTGACCGTGGCCCGGATCACCGACGCGGTGCTGCCCTGGCCCCGGCTCGCCCCGCAGGTGCCCCGGGGCGCGGCGGGCGTCGTGATCGGCGCGATGGTCGGCACCCTCGCCAGCGCGGTCCTCGGCAGCTTCCTGGTCAGCTTCACCCCGACCAGCGGAGCGGTGATCGGCCTGGTCACCGCCGCCACCGCCGTGCTCGCCGACCTCGCCGTCGGATACGCGGAGGCGGGGCGCCTGATGGCCGGCGAGCCGCCGACCATGTGGGTCGCCCGGCACATGCAGGGCCCGCTCGGCGGCTTCGCCCTGGCCGCCCCGGCGGCGTACGCCATGTGCGTGCTGTTCCTCTGACCGGTCCTCGGGCCGCTCTCCGGCCGCTCCTCCGACCGTCCGAGGGGCGGCCGGCTGGTCGGACCGCGCGGCGCGACAGGCGGTTGGGGCTTTCCCGCTTCGGGTACTCTCCGGGGCGCCGCTCGGGCGGCACCGGTGCCAGGGGTGCGCCGGCACGACAGAAGGAGGCGGCGTGGCGACGGCCCACCCGGCGTACGAGGAACGTCCCCGGCGACGCGGGCGCAAGGTGCTCATCACGCTGCTGGTCCTGCTGCTGATCCTGGGCGGGCTGCTGGTCGCCGCCGACCGGGTCGCCGCCGGGGTGGCCGAACGGGCCATCACCGACCAGGTCAGCCAGGAGATCACCAAGCAGGGCGCCCAGTCCTCGCCGCCGGAGGTCGAGGTCGGCGGCTTCCCCTTCCTCACCCAGGTGCTCGACGGCAGGTACGAGCGGATCTCCATCCGGCTGCGCGACGTGCGGGGCTCGGTGAACGGCGACGCGGTGGCCCTGCCCGAGCTGAACGTCGACGCCCGCAACGTGCGGGCCTCCCTGGAGACCCTGCGCACCCAGCAGGGCGACGTGGTCGCCGAGACCGTGAACGGCACCGGCACCATCACGTACGAGAGCCTGGCCGCGCTGCTCAACCGGCCCGGCCTGACCCTCGGCGAGCGCGACGGCCGGCTCGCCGTCACCGCCCCCGTCGACATCCTCGGGCAGAAGCTGACGCTCACCGGGACCGCCGACGTGACCGTCGGCAAGGAGGGCGCGATCTCGCTGCGCTTCAACGACGTCGACGCCGAGGGGCTGCCGAACATCCCGCTGGCCCGCACCCTGCTGAGCAACTACGCCAAGGACATCTCGATCGACGTCCCCCTGCCCGACCTGCCGTTCCAGCTCGCGGTGCGCGAGGTCAAGCCGCTGCCGCAGGGCCTGGCGGTGACCGCAGCCGCCAAGGACGTCCCGATCAACTCGGCCGGCTGACCGCCCGCTCCCGTCCGCACGGCGTGCGCCCGGCCGGCGACTGTCGGTCGGGACGGGCGTCCCGGATGCTGGTCGGGCCGGTGGCGGGATCCGGGATCGCTGGTAGTGTCCCTGCTCATGGGGACGCTCCTCACCAAACGGCGCGCGGTCGACCTGTGCCGCGTGGCCACCTGCCTGTGTCGCCCCGTCATCTGACGGCGGGGCTGTCCTCGGCCGCCTGACGGCGGCCACCGGCCACAGGGTCTGCGTACCCTCCCGGTTCTTCCCCCTGAACGCCCGGCAGCGGCGCCGTCGCACGAACCCGTGATCCCGTCCTTCCTCTGGGTCCCGCGCGGGGTGCGACAGCTACAGACTTCGTACTCGCGCAGGCTCACCATCCACCTCACCAGGGAGTGATCTGATGAGTCGCGACACCGCACTCGTCTCGGCCGAGTGGGCCGAGAAGAACATCGACGCCCCGGGCGTCGTCTTCGTCGAGGTCGACGAAGACACCTCGGCCTACGACACCGGCCACATCGCCGGCGCCATCAAGCTCGACTGGCGCACCGACCTGCAGGACCCGGTCCGCCGGGACTTCGTCAACAAGTCCCAGTTCGAGGCGCTGCTCTCCGAGCGCGGCATCTCCAACGACGACGTCGTCGTCCTGTACGGCGGCAACAACAACTGGTTCGCCGCGTACGCGTACTGGTACTTCAAGCTCTACGGCCACCGCGACGTCAAGCTGCTCGACGGCGGCCGCAAGAAGTGGGAGCTGGACGCCCGCCCGCTGGTGACCGACGCGGTGACCCGCCCGGCCACGCAGTACGTCGCGCAGGAGCCGGACACCTCGATCCGCGCCTTCCGCGACGAGGTCGTCGCCGCGATCGGCACCAAGAACCTGGTCGACGTGCGCAGCCCCGACGAGTTCGCCGGCCGGCTGCTCGCCCCCGCCCACCTCCCGCAGGAGCAGGCCCAGCGCGCCGGCCACATCCCCACCGCGATCAGCGTGCCGTGGTCCAAGGCGGCGAACGAGGACGGCACCTTCAAGTCCGACGACGAGCTGCGCAAGATCTACGCCGCGGCGGGCCTGGACGACAGCAAGGAAACCATCGCCTACTGCCGGATCGGCGAGCGCTCCTCGCACACCTGGTTCGTGCTCCAGGAGCTGCTCGGCCACGCCAACGTGAAGAACTACGACGGATCCTGGACCGAGTACGGCTCGCTGGTCGGCGTGCCGGTCGCGCTCGGCGACGAGCCCGGGGAGGCCTGAGCCATGACTGCTCCCACCGCTCCTACCGCTGCCGGGTGCGCCGCGCCCGACCAGGCCGCCCCGCTGCCGGCCAGCCTGGACCTGGAGAAGGAGACCGTCATCACCGGCGCCGTCCGGTCCGAGGCGGGCGACGCCGTCGCGGGCGCGTACGTCCGGCTGCTCGACTCGACCGGTGAGTTCACCGCCGAGGTGGTCACCTCGCCGGCCGGCCAGTTCCGGTTCTTCGCCGCCCCGGGCACCTGGACGCTGCGGGCGCTGTCCCGGCACGGCAACGGCGACACCACCGTGACGGCCGCGCGCGGCGTCAACGAGGTGACGGTCACCGTAGCGCCGTAAGGGCCCCTCCTAACACCTGCGCACCGCACGCGCATCGGCTCGGGCCGGTCGCCCCGCACAAGGGGTGACCGGCCCGAGCCGTGTCGGCTTCGGGAGCGCGTCACGACGTGCAGCCGCCGGCATGATCGACGCGGCGCACGCAGCGGCGTCGACCGCCGAGCCGCCGGTCGCAGAAGACCTGGTGTTGCGCGTCCGGCGCGCCCTCCTCGGACACCGTCGTCTCGCCGAGCACCAGCTCCGGCAGGAACGCCAGCGACCGGCCGATCGCGCGGGCCAGCAGCCGCGCCGCCGGCAGGTCGTCGGCGGCGACGGTCAGGTGTACGACGTACCGCTCGCGCCCGGTCGCGGCGGTCACCCCCGCACCACCCGGGGCCCGAACCGGGACTGCCAGTCGCGGAGCGCGCCCTTGATCCGCGCGTTCTCCTCCCGGGTACGGTCCAACTCGGCGTGCAGCGCGGCCAGCTCGTCAGCGATCCGGCGCAGGTAGCCGTCCACCTCGGCCGGGTCCAGCCCGCGCCGGCAGCGGCCGAACCGCTGCTGTCGCACCTGCGTGGCGCAGAGCGGCCGGTACGCCGTCGACCGGTGATGGTGGCCCGCGTTGTGCCGCCCCGGCGGCCCGGCCCGGCCGGTGGGGCGGGCGCTGGGCATGTTGACGGCGCGGTGGGCAACGGGCCGGCCGGCGGCGAGGCTGGTCGTTGGCCGGTTCGCCGCTGGGCGGCTGCTCGCGAGTTGGCTGGCCGTGGGTCGGGTGCTTGTGGGAGGGCTGGCCGTGGGTCGGGTGGTGGCGCGGTGTCGGGCCGGTGGGCGGCGGTCGGGTGGTCGCCCGGCTGTCGCCGAGCGGCCGGTTGCCGTCGACCGGTTCCGGCGGAACAGCCGCAGGAGCACGCGCACGATGAGGACCACCTCTCCGCATGGGCAGCCGGCAACAGCGCTGCCGGGGAAGGCGGCCGGGACGGGCGTGTCCCTTTCGACTCCGACACCCGCCCCGACCGGGGGATGAGCCCTACTCGTTGCCACGCGAGGAGCGCTCATCGGCAAACTTAGTCACTGAAGTCGCGAAAGGCAACCTTCACCTGTTTGGTGTCTTCAGCTTGTTTCCCGCACTTGTCGCGTGATCGAATCGCAGGTGCCACGCGAGGAGTGTCATGCCTGCTTTGCCCGATTACTTCAAGATCGCTAACGAGATCATGTCGGATGTCCGGAGTGGTCGACTGAAACCGGGGGACAAGCTGCCCTCGATCGCCGAGCTGTGCGAGCTGCACAGGGTGAGTGCGTCGACGATCCGGCTGGTCTTCGTGCGCCTTGAGGCGCTGGAAGTGATCGACCGGCATCAGGGGAAAGGCGTTTTCGTCACCGATCCGGCGACCTGGCTGCGCAAGCCCTGACGGGGCGAGATCTTGGAAGATTTCGGCCCCCAGAGGGGCCACAAACTTCCAAGATCTCCTGTTCCGGCGCCGCCAGGCGCAGCCGGGGCGGGCGGGGCGAGACGGGGCGGAGTAGGGCGGGCATGATCGTGCTCGATCCGGGATCGAGTGGCCTCCCTGCGGAGCGATGCCACTCTTTCCCTGATCGAGCGGGGCCTTCCTCCCCGCCGGGCGCGATCTTGGACCTTGGCCGGGTGCGCCCGAACGGACGCCCCGAGCGGGCGCGAAGGGTGCTTACCCGTCCGACGCCTGTTCGGCGGCCCGCTGCACCCGGGCGCGGTGCTCGGCCCACCGGCTCGCGTCGGCGTACGGCAGGTTGTCGATGTCCCGCAGCAGCCCGGCGGTGCCGTCGATCGTCTCCCGGACGATGTCCGCGTGCCCGGCGTGCCGGTGGCTCTCGGCGGTCACGTGCACCAGGACCCCGTGCAGGGTCAGCCGGTTGCTGCCCGCCGGCCACCAGGGGACGGTGCCGATCGCGTCGAGCGGCAGCGCCTCGATCGTCGCGTCGGCGTGTGCCCAGGCCCGGCGGTAGAGCGCGACGAGTTGCTCGCGGGACTCGTCGGCGGTCGCCCACATGTCCGCGTTGGGGTCGATGTCGGAGTCGAGCCAGGGCATCGACTCGTCGTGCGGCCGGCCGAACGTCGGCCCGAAGTAGCCGAACTCGACGCCGGCCAGGTGCTTGACCAGCCCCAACAGGTTGGTGCCGGTCGGGGTGACGGGCCGGCGGATGTCGTACTCGGAGAGCCCGTCGAGCTTCCACAGCAGGGCCTCGCGGGCGCCGCGCAGGTATCGGTGCAGGTCGGCCTTGGCGTCGGGTGGCGTCATCCGCACACCCTGCCACCCGCACCCCCGCCCCGCACGCCCGCCGCCCCCACCCAGAGGGCGGGGGCGGGGTAGGCGGGGGTCAGTTGCCTCGGCGGCGGAGCTTGGCGCCCCACTGGGCCACCGTCACCAGCAGCGCGCCGATGCCGAGGGCGAGTGCGCCGATCAGGCCGACGGCCGCCGTGGAGGCGCCCGTCACCGGCAGATCCTGGCTCGCGGACATGTTCACCTCCCTCACGCGTCGGTCGTGGCGGGGACGGCGAAGCGGGTGGGGGAGGCCCACACGCACCGGTCCACCGTTGGCTGGCGGATGGCCTTGACCAGGGCGTGCACCAGGATCACCCGGTACAGCAGGTCGGCCAGCACGATCGTCGGCAGGAACAGCAGCAGGCGGGGGCGGCGCAGCCGCCAGGCGGCGAGCGCGACCCAGAGCCCCTGGCCGGCGAGCAGGAGCAGCAGGCCCGTGCCGAGGCCGGGCCCGGCGGTGGCGAGCAGCCACAGCGTGAGCGGCGCGCCGAGCACGTAGAGCAGCCAGTGCGCCATGAGCAGCACGTACGCGTAGTCGAAGCGGGTGTTCCGGCGGCCGACGGAGTGCCCGATGATGCCTTGGAAGGTGCCCCACAGCCAGCGCAGGTTCTGCTTGTACCAGTCCCGGCCGTTCGTCGGGTCCTGCAGCAGCGCGGTGGCGCGGGGGGCGTACACGACGCGGCCGAGGCCCCGGCGGTGCGTCTCCAGCACCCAGTACGTGTCGTCGACGATGTACGGCGGCTGCTGCGGCAGCAGCACGTCGAGCAGCTCCGTGCGGTAGATCGAGTTCGAGCCGGAGATGCAGTTCATGACGTTGAAGTGGCTCTGGATGCGGCGTACGACTGCCTGGTAGTTCCAGTAGCTGTAGGCGCGCTTGGCCAGCCACGGGTTCCACCGCCGCTCCGGCGGCCACCAGGTGACGTTGTGCCCGACGACGATCGCCACCCGCTCGGTGAGGTGCGCCAGCGCGGCGGTGACGAAGTCGGGCGCGACCAGCACGTCGTCGTCGAGGATGGCGACGGCCCGGTACGCGGTGCCGAGCCCGAACCGGACGTACCCGGCGTGCAGGGCGGCGGGCTTGCCGACGTTGTCCGTGAGCTCCAGCACCTCGGCCCCGGCCTCGGCGGCCTCCCGCGCGGTCGCGTCGGTGGAGGCGTCGGAGACCACGTACACCCGGGCGCCGGTGGCGCGGGCGGCCCGCACCGCCCCGGCGATCGTCGCCGCCCCGTTCCGGCAGGCGATCATGATGGCCACCTCGTCGGGGGCGACCGGCCGGTACCGGGGGAACTCGGGGCGCTCGCCGTGCCGGGTGACCCGCTCGGGGCGGAGGAAGCCGTAGCCGAACGCGGCCACGATGAGGAACAGGACGATCCCACCGAGAGTAATCGTGGAGATCAGGAAAGCTTCCCGCATGAGGCCCATTTCGCAGGTGAGGGGGTATGCGAAAGCCGCTCACGTTGCGGCGCTGCGGTAACGCTACGTGTTCTTCGGGCGGTCGCCAAATGCCGGCCCGGGTTCTGGCCGTTCGGCTGACCCGCCGTCGCCGGCCGGCGGAGTCGCGGCCGGTCAGGGGCGCGAAGCGCCGCGCGCCGGCCGGGCGTTGGGCCACGCGTGACACGATGAGCGGGTGAGTGGTGCTGCCCCTGCCGGATACGCCCCGCCGACCGGCCCCGGCGGAAGCGGAGAGCCGACGCCGCCGGCCCGCCGGTCCCGTTGGCTGCTCGTGGCGACCGTGGCCTGGGCGGTGCTGCTCGGCGTACTCACCTGGGTCTCGGTCCGCGACGACGGGCCGACGGTCCGCGAGCAGCGCAGCCTGGCCCAGGCCGGGCCGGTGGTCGACCGCGCGGTGGGCGAGCTGGTCGCGGCGGCCGGCGACCGGGCCGTCGCGCTCACGCCGGCCCGCACGGAGCCCGGCTGCCGGGTGACCCCGCTGCTCGACGGCGCGACCCTGGAGCGCGGCGTGGAGATCCTCGACCCCGCCGCCGACCCCCGCGCGGTGCTCACCGAGGTCGCCGACCGGCTGCCGGCTGGCTGGCAGGCCGGGGTCCGGGTGACCGGTGACGGCCCCCGGCTGCGGGCCGACGCGGGGGAGTTCGTGCTGGTCGAGGGCCGCCCGGCCGGCGACGGCCGGCTCCGGCTGACCGTCCGCACCGGGTGCCGGCCCGTCGGCGACGGCTACCGCACGCCGTCCGCGCAGGGCGGCCCGGAGGCGGACGCGCTCGCCGCCGCCCTGCGGGCGCTGGCCGTCCCCGCCGCGCCGGCCCCCGAGCTGCTCGCCGCGCCGTGCCCCGGCGGCGACCGCCAGGCCCGCACCGCCCGCGTCACCCTCGACCCCGCCCCGGCCGCGCCGGCCACCGCGCTCGCCCCGGCCGCCGGCCGCGCGGTCCTGTTCGACACCCCCGAGGGGTACGCCTATCGTGCCGGCGCGGTCACGGTGGCCCTGACCGGCGGCGACCTCACCGCCACCACGCCCTGCCGCTGAGCCCCGCCCGCACGCCTGCCCAGCCACGCCCCGCCCGCACACCCCGCCCCGGAAGCCGCGCGGGGGTCAGCGGCGGCGGCGCACCGGGTCGCTCGCGGTGCGGCTGCGGCCCAGCGCGTCGACCAGCCCCCACCTGCCCGGGATGTCGAGCAGCTCCACCCGGCCCATGCCCGCCGGCACCGCCGGATCGATGATCAGATGCTCGCCCTGCGGCTCCAGGCCGAGCATCACCCGCAGCAGCAGCAGCGGGGTGCCGGCCGACCAGGCCTGCGGGCTGCACGCCGTCGGATACTCCACCGGATAGTCGGTGAGGTCCCGCTCGTAGCCGGCGAACGCCTCCGGCAGCCGCCCACCGAAGTGCCGCGACGCCGACAGGATGCCCTCGCAGATCCGGCCGGCCTCCTCGCGGAAGCCGTACCGCCACAGGCCCCACGCGACGATCGCGTTGTCGAACGGCCACACCGTGCCGACGTGGTAGCCGATCGGGTTGTAGCGGCCCTGGTCGTCGGCGAGCGTACGCACGCCCCAGCCGGAGAACAGCCGGGGCCCGAGCAGGTGCGCGGCGACCGGGCCGGCCTTGTCGGCGTCGACGATCCCGCTCCACAGCAGGTGACCGATGTTCGACGACAGGGCGTCGACGGGCCGCCCGTCCGGGTCCAGCGCCAGCGCGTAGTACTCGCGGTCGGGCAGCCAGAAGTCCCGGTTGAACCGCTCCTTCAGCTCCGCCGCCTCCCGCTCCAGCCGCTCGGCGTACGCGGGATCGTTCCAGACCGTGCGGGCCAGCCGCGCCCCGCGCAGCTTCGCGTCGTACGCGTACCCCTGGGTCTCGCAGGTGGCCCGGGGGAAGCCCGGCAGCCGCCCGTCGGAGTAGGAGATGGCGTCCCAGGAGTCCTTCCAGCACTGGTTCGCCAGCCCCGTCTCCGGGTTGCGGGTCCGGTACCAGACGTACCCGGTGCCGAGCAGGTCGCCGTACGTGTCGATCCACTCCAGCGCGCCCCGGACCGGGGCCTCCAGCTGCCGCACCAGGGCGGTGTCGCCGGTCCACCGCTCGTACTCGTCGAGCAGGATCACGAACAGCGGCGTCGAGTCGGCGGCGCCGTAGTACGGCGAGTGCGGCTGCTCCTCGAACCCGGCCGTCTCGCCGTACCGCAGCTCGTGCAGGATCTTGCCGGGCTCCTCGTCGCGGAAGTCGTCGATCCGGAACCCCTGGAGACCGGCCAGCATGGTGATCGTCGGCGGCACCAGGTCCGGCAGGAACGGCAGCATCTGCAACGAGGTGAAGATGCTGTCCCGCCCGAACAGGGTCATGAACCAGGGCAGCCCGGCGGCCATCAGCCGCACCCCGAGGGCGATCGACTCGTAGCGCAGGGCCGCCAGGTCGTTCAGGCTCCGCAGGTACGCCCCGGCCAGCGGCTCGCAGTCACAGCCGAGCTTCGGCGCCCGCGCGACGATCTCCTCGTGCTCGGCCTGGATCTCGGCGACCGAGCGGGGTTCCGCGCCCAGCGGCAGGTTGGCCCGGACGTCCTCGCCCCGGGCCCCGTAGATCACCGTGGCCACGTCGAGCCGGGTCGTCCACTCGCCGTGCGGGTCGACGCACACCCGGAACGTCATGCCCGCCGGGTCGACGGTCGCCGTGGCGCTGCTGCCCACCACGGTCTCCCGGTGGAAACCCTCCCGCCGGTACGTGAACCGCAGCTCGTTCTCCCCTGGGGTGGCGGTGGCCCGGCCCTTCTTGCGCCGGGCCTGCTTGATCTCGAACAGGTCGGCGAAGTCGGCCCCCATGTCGACCCGGACGACGAACTCGACCTCCCGCCCGGAGTGGTTGAGCACGGTCAGCTCCTCGGCGAAGCTGCCGCCGATGGACCGGCTGCGGATCACCGACACCTTCGCGTCGAGGTAGTGCGTCGGCGCGCCGGGCACCAGGAAGAACCGGGTGCGGTACGAGAACGCGTCGTCGATGGAGAGCGGATGCAGCCGCTCCCCGTCGACGGTCAGCACCCAGGTCGACAGGAACCGGGTGTCGAAGGAGAACAGCCCGGTCGGGAAGTCCTGCGACGGCTCGATGTCGCCCCGCCGGTCGCTGACCAGGAAGGTGTTGCCGTCGAGGATGCTGACCTGCTCCCTCACGCCGGCTTCCTCACGCCGGCCGGCCGGTCTGCTCCCGGGCCACCGCCCGGGGGTCCCGGGTGCCCGGCCGGGTGGGGAAGAACCGCCGGAACGCCAGGAAGAGCACCACGTCGCCGGTGAACGTGCTCTCGTTGCGCAGCATCGACGAGATGCCGTGCGCCCGGCCGGTGACGAGCTGGTCGAACAGGTCGGCGCTGCCGAACCAGTAGGCGTCGGCCGGCCCGGTCTCCCGGGTCACCCGGGCCGAGCCGGGGGCCATCTCGACCCGCCAGTGCTCGCTGTGGTTGCCGGTGGTGATCCGGAGCTGGAGCGTGCCGCGCACCGGGCCGCGCAGGACGGCGGGGGCGCGCGCCGGCAGCGTCGCGAAGAACCGCTCCGTCGCCTCGGTCGTCGCCCCGGTCACAGGGGAGATCGTAGGCAGGGCGGGGGACGAACCGGGTGGTTATCGACACTCAGTAGACGAGTGCCCGCGCCTCCTCGGCCATCGCCTCCTCGACGAAGACCGCCGCCCCGGCGATCCGCACGCCGGGCAGCACGTCGCCGGGGCCGATGTCCCGCCGGGCCGCGCACTGGGTGCAGGCGGTCACCCGACCCGTCGTCAGGATCACGTGCAGCAGCTCGCCCAGCGGCGCCGAGTGCGGCAGCTCGAACTGCTGCGCCCGACCGGGCAGCGCGAACCAGGTCGACTCCCCGGTCAGCCAGAGCGACACGTCCACCCCGGCGGCGGCGGCCGTGGCGGCGACGGTGAATGCCTGGGCGCACCGCTCCGGGGCGTCGGCCCCGGCGGTCGCCTTGACGACGAGAGAGCGGGCCATGGGGCCCAGCATAGGATGACCGGGATGGTTACCGAGATCGGGTTCGTCAGCCTGCTGGTCGCCGGCCTGGGCGCGCTCGCCGGTGGCCTGGTCTACGTTGCCGTACGCATCTCGAGAGGACGTTGGTGAGCGAGAACCCCCTCCAGCCGCCGTGGCTGAACGCGCCCCCGGTCGAGGAGTACCCGTACGAGGAGAGCCACGATCTGCGCGTCGGCCCGAAGCTGCACCCGACGCTGGACGGCCTGCTGCCGTACGTCGGGGTGTGGCGCGGCCGGGGCCGGGGCGGCTACCCGACGATCGAGGACTTCGACTTCGCCCAGGAGATCCGGATCAGCCACGACGGCCGGCCGTTCCTGCACTACGAGTCGCGGGCGTGGATCCTCGACGAGCAGAGTCGGCCGGTGCGCCCCGGCGGCCGGGAGATCGGCTGGTGGCGTCCGGTGCTCGACGGCGACGGCCGGGCCACCGACGAGCTGGAGGCCCTCATGTCCGTGCCGACGGGCGTGATGGAGCTGCACATCGGCAAGCGCAAGGGCACCCAGGTCGAGTTCGTCACCGACGCCGTGGTGCGCACCGCCACGGCCAAGGAGGTCACCGCCGGCCACCGCCTCTTCGGCATCGTCGAGGGCGCGTTGCTCTACGCGCAGGACATGGCCGCCATGGGCCACTCCCTGACCCCGCACCTGTCGGCCCGCCTGATCCGCGTCGCCGGCTGACCCGCGCTGCCGGCCCGGCCTCCCCGCCCGGCCCCGCCCCAGCCGCCCCGCGCCCTCAGCGGGGGTGGGCCAGCAGGGCCTGGGCGGCCCCGGTGAGCGCCGGGCGCGGCAGGCGGGTCCCGTCCAGGGTGTGCACCGGGGCCAGGCCGCGCAGGGACGAGGTGAACCACACCCCGTCGGCGGCGCGCAGCCCGGCCGGGGTGACCATGCGCTCCTCGGCGGTCAGGCCCAGGTCGGCGGCGTGGCCCAGCAGCCAGGCGGCGGTCACCCCGGGCAGGATGCCGGTGGCGGCGGCCGGCACCGTGCACAGGGTGCGCCCGGCCAGCCAGACGACGTTCGCGGTCGGCCCCTCCAGGGCGTAGCCGTCGGTGGAGACCCACAGCACGTCGTCCACGCCGTGCCCGGCGGCCCAGCGGCGGGCGGCGGCGCTCACCGCGTACGACGTCGACTTGATCCCGACCGGGAGCCAGCCCAGGGCGGGGCGGGCGGTGGCGGCCACGCCCAGCGGCAGGGTCGCCACGGAGATCCCTTCGAGCCGGGCCCGCCGGGCGGCGGCCGGCACCCTGGCGAGCGTGGCGTGCGCCGACGGCGGCCCGCCGCCCTCCGGCCCCCGCGTGCAGACCAGCCGCAGCGCGCCCTCCGCGTCGACCGGCCAGCCCGCGCAGACCTCCTCCAGCAGCTCGACCAGCACCCCGGCCGGCGGCAGCGGCAGGTCGATCCGGGCGGCCCCCCGGGCCAGCCGGGCCAGGTGCTCGTCGCGCAGCCAGGGCCGCCCGCCGCGTACGTGCATGGTCTCGAAGAGCCCGTCGCCCTGGAGCGCGCCCAGGTCGTCGCCGCGCAGCACCGGCTCACCGGCCGGCACGACGCCCCGCCCCAGCACCGCGACCCGCGCGTACGCCCCGCTGCCCACCTCCGCCACGACCGGTGAGCCTAGTCGCGTACCCCGTGGCGGCCGGCGCTTCGCGGCGGCCGAACTATGATCGGACGGTGTCCGAGTCATCCCTCGCGGAAGTGCTCCGCGCCCGTGGGCTGCGGCTGACGGCGCAGCGGCAGCTGATCCTCCAGGCGGTGCTGGATCTCGGGCACGCCACACCGGAGCAGGTGCACACCGCCGTCCGCGAGGTCGCCGCCGGGGTCAACATCACCACCATCTACCGCACGCTGGAGCTGCTGGAACGCCTCGGCCTGGTGACCCACACCCACCTGTCGCACGGCTCGCCCACCTACCACGCGGCCGGCGAGCACCAGCACGTCCATCTCGTCTGCCGGGAGTGCGGCGCGATCGACGAGATCGACCCGGGGCTGCTCGGGCCGCTGGCCGACCGGCTGGTCGCCGAGCGCGGGTTCCGGGTGGACATCGGGCACGTGGCATTGTTCGGCGTCTGCGGCCGGTGCGGGGAGGACCCCGCGGACGAGGGTGTGCCGGGCCGGAGCGAGGACGGGGAGCAGAAATGATCGACATCGCGGGCGCGGTGACCACCGACGCCATCGACGAGGAGACCCGGGACCAGCCGGAGCCGGCGCACCGGGCGGCCGGGGTGCAATCCGTCGCCGCCCACTACGGCGACCCGCTGCGGGAGCAGCGCGTCCTCGACACCGCCGTCGGTCTCGTCGACCGGTCGCACCGGGGCGTCGTCGCCGTGCCCGGCGAGGAGCGCATCGGCTGGCTGCACACCCTCACCACCCAGCACCTGGCCGCGCTCGCCCCCGGCGAGGGCACCGAGCTGCTGGTGCTCTCCCCGCACGGCCACGTCGAGCAGCACGCCATGGTCGCCGAGGACGGCGACACCACCTGGCTCGACACGGAGCCCGGTGCCACCGGGGGCCTGCTGGCCTACCTGGAGAAGATGCGGTTCTTCAGCAAGGTCGAGCCCCGCGACGCCACCGCCGAGCACGCCCTGCTCTCGCTGGTGGGGCCGGAGGCGACCGGGGCGCTCGCCACGCTGGGCGTGACCGGGCTGGCCGCGCCCGACGCCGTCGCGGTGCCCGGCCCGAAGTTCCGCGCCGGCGAGCTGCCGCCCCGGCCCACCGTCCGGTACTCCGTCGCGCCGCTGCCCGGCGGCGGGTGGGCCCGGCGGGGGCCGCTGGGCGTGGACCTGCTGGTGCCCCGTCCGGCCATGGACCGGGTCGTCGCCGAGCTGCGCGCGGCCGGGGTGCCGCCGGTGGGGCTGTGGGCGTACGAGGCGATCCGGGTCGCCGCCCGGCGGGCCCGGGTCGGGGTGGACACCGACCACCGGACCATCCCGGCCGAGGTGGACCTGATCGCCCCGGCGGTGCACCTGGACAAGGGCTGCTACCGGGGCCAGGAGACGGTGGCCCGGGTGCACAACATGGGGCGGCCGCCGCGTCGCCTCGTGCTGCTGCACCTGGACGGGGTGACCACCGACCGGCTGCCGGCCGCCGGCACGCCGGTGACCCTCGACGGCCGGGCGGTCGGCTTCGTCGGCACGGCGGTGCTGCACCACGAGCTGGGCCAGGTCGCGCTGGCGGTGCTGAAGCGCAACGTCCCCGACGACGCCCGCCTGCTCGTCGGCGACTCGGCCGCCGCCATCGAGCAAGGAAGCGCCCCCTCCTGACACCGCAGCCGGCGCGCAGGCAGGGCGTGGGTGGGGCGTGGCGCGGTGGCCGGCTGGCGGACGGGCGCGTCCGCTGTGGGAGCGCGCGCCGTCGACCGGGCCCCCGCGGGGCGTCTAGGATCGCCGGCATGACGACAGGGACGTTGATCACGGTTGCCCCCACCGGCGCGGAGTCGGCCAAGGCGGAGGTCCCGGCGCTGCCGGTGACCCTCGACGAGCTGCTGCTGACCGCCAAGGAGTGCGAGGCGCTCGGCGCCGCCGTGATCCACGTCCACATCCGCGACGACGAGGCCCGGCCCACGCTCGACCAGGGGCGGCTGCGGGAGACCGTGGCGGCGCTGCGCGAGGGCACCGACCTGATCGTGCAGCTCTCCACCGGTGGCGCGGTGACCGACCCGGAGGCCGACCGGCTGGCCGTGCTCGACGCCGGGCCGGACATGGCGTCCTGCACGATGGGCACGCTCAACTTCGGCGACGACGTCTTCCTCAACCGCTGGGAGTTCATTGTCGACCTGCACACCCGCATGCAGGAGCGCGGCATCGTGCCCGAGTACGAGATCTTCGACCTCGGCCACCTGACCGCCCTGCAACGGCTCCTCGGCAAGCACGGGCTGCCGCACGGCGGGCACGTGCACGTCGACTTCGTGATGGGCGTGCCGGGCGGCATGCCGGGCACCACGGCGACGCTGGCCGCCGCCCACCAGGCGCTGCGCGACCTGCCGGAGGGCACCACGTTCTCGGCCACCGGCATCGGGCGCAGCACCATCCCGGTGCTGCTGGCCTCCCTGTCGGCCGGCGGGCACCTGCGGGTCGGCATGGAGGACACGGTGACGTACGCGAAGGGCCGGCCGGTCGAGTCGAACATGCAGCTCGTGGCACGGGCGGTGGGCTTCGCCCAGCTCGCGCAGCGCCCGCCGCTGACCACCACCGAGGCCCGCGAGCTGCTCGGCGTCGCGCCCCGCTAGGCCCCGGTCGGGCGGCGCGCGCAGGTAAGCCCCGGCCTGGCCGTCGCCCCTGTCGCGGCTCGGATGACTGCGCTGGTCACCCGCGTTTCGCCGCCCGCCGGCCCCTCGGTACCGTCCACCCGTGAGCAAGACGTACTCCGGTGGCGTGCCGCTGGCCGAGGTGGTCCGTTCCGGGTTCGTGGAGGGGCTGCACCGCGGCTCGGTGGTGGTGCTCGACGCGGCCGGCGCGACGGTCGCCGCCGCCGGTGACGTGGGGTCACCGGTCTTCCCCCGCTCGGCCAGCAAGCCGATGCAGGCGGTCGGCATGCTCCGCGCCGGGCTGCCGTTGACCGACCCGGCCGACGTGGCGATCGTGTCGGCCAGCCACGCCGGGGAGGAGTTCCACGTGGCCCGGGTCGGCGCGCTGCTCGCCGGTGCCGGGCTGGACGAGTCCGACCTGGGCTGCCCGCCCGACCTGCCGATGGGCGAGCTGGCCCGGGAGGCGGTGCTGCGCGCGGGCGGCGGGCCCACCCGGGGCCGGATGAACTGCTCCGGCAAGCACACCGGCATGCTGCTCACCTGCCTGGCTGCCGGCTGGCCCCGGGCGGGCTACCGGCAGCCGGAGCACCCGTTGCAGCTCGCGCTGCGCTCGGCCGTCGAGGAGTGCACCGGGGAGCCGGTGGCGGCGGTCGGCGTCGACGGCTGCGGCGCGCCGGTGCTGGCCGTGTCGCTGACCGGGCTGGCCCGCGCGTACCTGCGGCTGGTCTCCGCCGTGCCCGGCTCGCCGGAGCGGACCGTCGCGGACGCCATGCGGGCGCACCCGGAGCTGGTCGGCGGCACCTGGGCCGAGGACAGCCGGCTCATGCGCGGCCTGCCCGGCGCGGTCGCGAAGATCGGCGCGGAGGGGGTGATCGCCGCCGCGCTGCCCGGCGTCGGCGCGGTCGCCCTGAAGATCGACGACGGGGCGACGCGGGCCCGGATGCCGGTCCTGGTCTCCGCGCTGCGCCGGCTGGGCGTCCGGGCACCCGTCCTCGACGAGTACGCCGAGCTGCCGCTGCTCGGCGGCGGGATCCCGGTCGGGGCGGTCCGCCCGGTCTGGTGACGACGGCGGACCGGCCCGAGGGGACGCCTGACCGCCCTCCTACCGCAGGAAGTCCAGCAGCGCGCCGTTGACGGCGTCCGGGCGTTCCAGGGGGAGCAGGTGCCCGGCGTCCGGTACGTCGGGCAGCCGCACCGCGCCCGGCACCTCGGCGGCGATCCGGTCGGCCAGTCGGCCGATGTCCGGCACGTCGGCGGCCCCGGCGGCCACCAGCACCGGTACGCGCAGCTCGCCGAGCCGCTCGATCGCGGGCGGGTCGAGTTCGGCCACCTCGACGGCGCTCAGCGCCAGCTCGGCCGCGAGGGCCCGGCGGTCCATCTTCTCGGCGAACCGGATCAGCTCCGGGTCGACGTCTTCGGGGCGGCGGCCCGGGCCGACCACCCAGAACCGCACCTCGCCGGCCGCCGTGGCCGCGAAGTCCTCGGGGTCGGTTTCGCCCACCAGGTCGTCCCAGAGGTCGTTGGCCTCGTCGGACCACTCGCTGCCGCTGACGGCCGTGCCGAACAGGGCGAGTGCGCCGACCCGATCCGGGTATGCGAGAGCGGTGTCGATCGCCACGGCCCCGCCGAAGGAGCACCCGACGAGGGCGGCCCGGGGCAGTTCCAGGGCGTCCAGGAGGCCGACCACGTCGTCGTGGTGGGCGAACGGGTCGGTGGGCAGTTCGGAGTCGCCGTAGCCGCGCAGGTCGACGGCGATCACGCGGTGCCGGGCGGCCAGGGCGGGCACCTGTTCCCGCCACATGCGCCGGTCGGCGATGCCGGCGTGCAGCAGGAGCACGGGCGTTCCGTCACCCGTGTCGTCGTACGCGAGATTCGCGCCGTTGATCTCGATCTTCGTCACCCCGGGGAAGGTACGGACCGGACGCACGACGCGCAACAGATTCAAGCCGGGCGGCGCTGACCAGGGGCGGTGGGCTGGGTTGATCGACTTCATGTCGGGGACATGGGGGTATCCCGTCCCGTTGATGCCCCCATCCGCCCGGCATCCCGTCCCGCGACGACCGCGTCCCCGGCCCGGCGTGAGACCTTGCTAACTCGGGTTAGCGTTTTGCTTGCAGCAGCTAGCAGGGCCGGTTAGCGTGGGGTCATGGCCACTCCCAAGGACCTACCTGACGTCGGCGGGTTCATCCGTGACCTGCGGCGCAACGCGAAGATCTCGCTGCGGCAGCTCGCCGAGCAGGCGGGCGTCAGCAACCCGTACCTCAGCCAGATCGAGCGCGGCCTGCGCAAGCCCAGCGCCGAGGTGCTCCAGCAGCTCGCCAGCGCGCTGCGGGTCTCCACCCCGGCGATGTACCTGCGGGCCGGCCTGCTCGACGACAAGGAGGGGCAGGGCGTGCTCGCCGCCATCGCGGTCGACCCCGATCTCACGATGGCGCAGAAGCAGTCCCTGACCCAGATCTACGAGACGTTCCGCCGGGAGAACAGCCGGCTCGCCGAGGCGGAGGCCGCCACCGAGGCGGCCGAGGCCGCCGCCGAAGCCGCCCAGACAACCGAAGCCACCGCCCGGGCCGGCTCGGGTGCCGGCCCGGCCGCCGCTCCGTCCGCGCCGGGCACCGCCCCGGAGGCCCCGGGCACGGCCACCCCGGCCGCGACCGGGCCCACCACGCCGGAGGGCACCCCGACCGAGGCGGTCCTGGAGTCGGTCGCCGTCACCGAGGCCGGCCCGGCGCCCGCCCCGCCCAGCAGCACGCCCGCGAGGAAGGCCGCCGAGCAGGCGACCGCCGTCAAGACCGAGCAGACCGCCGCCGCGGTCGAGGAGGAGAAGTCATGACCCAGCCGAAGACCCACCGCATCCCGGCCCCGCTCTACGCCGCCGCCGGCGCCGGCGACCTGGCCCTGGAGCAGCTGCGCAAGCTGCCCACCGTGGTCACCGACCTGAGCGGCAAGGTCGCCGCCGACCTCGGCGGCAAGGCCGTCGTGACCGGCTTCGAGCTGCGCCAGAAGGCCACCGAGACCCTGCGTACGGCCAACCAGACCGCCGCCGAGCTGCGTGGCCGGTCCGTCCCGGCCGAGCTGAACCGGCTGCGCGAGGCCGCCGACGTCAACCGCCTGCGGGAGGTCGCCGACCTGAACCGCCTGCGCGGGGCCGCGGACGTCAACCGCCTGCGCGAGCTGACCGACCTCGACCGGCTGCGCGAGCTGGCCGCCCGCAACGCGGCCGTCGTCGTCGCCGGCGCGCAGGCCGCCCAGGAGCGGGCCCTCGCCGCGTACGCCGAGCTGGTCGCCCGTGGCGAGCGGGTGGTCGGTGCCGGCGTGCTGGAGGCCGCCGACACGGTCAACGCCGACATCGCGGCGACCGAGGCCGAGCTGAACCCGGCCCCGGCCGCCCCCGCCGCGCCCGCCCCGGGGGCGAAGGCCGACGTCCCGACCCCGGCCGACGTGGCCGAGGTCGTCGAGGCCAAGCCGGCCGCCGCCCGGACCCCGCGCACCCGCGCGACCAGGGCGACCACGGCCAAGGCCACCGCGAAGACCGCTGCCAAGGGCGGCCCTAAGGCCAAGGCCGCCGACAGCCCGGCCCCGGAGGCCGCCGACACCCCGTCGGCCAAGCTGCCCAAGGCCACCCGGCGGACCCGCCCGGCCGCCGAGTAGCGCAGAGACCCCGTTCGGCCCCGCTGCCGCCCCGCGGCAGCAGCCGCCCGGTGGCTTGCCGGAGCGAGACGCCGCACGACCCCGGAGACGTCCTGGCGGACGGATCCGGGGTCGTCGGCATAAGCTTGCCGGCATGGCCATCGCCGCGCCGATCTTCGCTTTCCAGGTCCAGTATTGGATCACCATGCTGCTGCTGGTGTTCGCCCTCGTCATCGAGGGGGTGGCGCTCGTGCACGCGATCACCCAGCGCGGCGAGGGCTTCGCCGCGATCGGCACCCTGCCCAAGGGCGGGTGGATCGCCATCCTCGCGGTGTGCCTGGTGCTCACGCTGCTGACCAACAACGTGCTGAACATCTTCGGCCTGATCGGCATCGCCGCCGCCCTGATCTATCTGCTGGACGTCCGGGTCGGGCTGCGGGACCTGCACGACGGCCGGGGATCCTCCTGGTGAGAGGGTTCCGCTGGCCACCGCCGCCGGACGGCGGGCCACGGACCTGGGGCCCCGGCCCGGGGGCCCCGCGTACGGGCCGGCCGGCCCTGCCCGAGCCGGAGACCGAGCTGGTCGCCACCCCGCACGGGGTACGCCTCGAACAGCTCGTCACCGGCGCTGGCGACCCGGTCACCGTGTTCGCGCACGGGCTGGGCAACGGCATCGCCACCACCCGGCCCTTCGGCAGCGGCGTCGCCGGCCGCAAGGTCTTCTTCCAGTTCCGGGGGCACGGCCGTTCCGAGGCGCCCCCCGGGCCGTGGAGCTACCTCGACCTCGCCCGGGACCTGCGGGCCGTCGCCGACCTCGGCAACGCCACCCGCGCGTTCGGCGCGAGCCTCGGCGCGGGCGCGCTGTGCCGGCTGCTCGCCGAGAGCCCGGAGCGCTTCGACCGGCTGGTCTTCTTCCTCCCGGCGGCGCTCGACCGGCCCCGCACCCCGGCCGCCCGGAGCCGGATCGCCGACCTGATCGAGGCGGTGGAGAGCGGCGATGCCTCCGCCGTCGCCGACGTCGTCTCGGCCGAGCTGCCGCCCGCCGTGCGCAACACGCCCGCCGGGTGGGCCTACCTTCGGCAGCGGCTCGACCACCTGCTGCGCGACGGCCTCGCGGCGGGCCTCGCCGCCCTGCCCGACCAGGCCCCGCTGGGCGACCGGGCGCAGCTGGCGGCGGTGACCGCCCCGGCCCTGGTGCTCGCCTGCGCGGGCGACGACCTGCACCCGGTCGAGGTCGCCGAGCAGCTCGCGGCCGCCCTGCCCCGGGCCACCCTCCACGTGTACGACCGCCCGGGCGTGCTCTGGTCGGAACGCGCCGACCTGCGGGAGCGGATCTCGGGGTTCCTCAACGGCTGACGCCGGCCGCCGGAGGCGTCACCCGGGGCACGCCCCGGCCGGCGGCAGGTGGGCGGCCCGCACGTCGAGCAGCCAGCGCTCCACCGTCGCCTCGTCGGGCCGCTGCGGCAGCGGCGTACGCGTCGTGTCGAAGTCGCGTTCCGCCTCGGCGAGCAGGTCCCGCGCCTCCGCCAGTTCCCCGCCGGCCACCCGCTCCCCGAACGCCCGGAACCGCTCCGGGTCGGCCAGCCGGATCTCCAGCACGCCGGTGGCGTAGAGGAGTCGGCCCTGGTGCACCAGCCGGGCGAGGTGCCGGGCGTGCTTCGCGGTCCGCAGCCGCGTGTCCGCCGAGAACGTCCCGCCGCTTCGGGACGCGAGCTTGCGGAACTGCTGCGCGGCGTACCCGAGGTAGGCGTCGCGGACCCGGGGCGCGCTGAGGAACGCCGACCGGATGCCGATCAGCCGGTCGCCGAGCGCGCTGCGCGTCTCGTAGCAGTCGTCGGGCAGCCACATCAGCTCGGTGGCGGTCGGGTTGCCGCCCAGCGCCAGCCGGGCGTACTTGCCGGCCTCGTGCAGGGTGACGTCCGGGTCGGTGGTGACCATCGACTCGCGGGGCGGGTGCAGGCCGTGGAAGGCGACGGTCGGCGCGGCGAACACCCCGATCCGGTCGACGTCGGAGCCGGGCCGGGCCAGCCCGTACGCCACCGAGCCGACGATCCCGGAGAGCAGCAGGTGCATGAGTCGATCATGACGTAGGACACCCGTCCGCGAAACCGGACTTCGGCTGTCAGGTATTGCTGTCAGGGTCGACGCATGACAACGAAACCTCTGACCGGGAGGGTCGCGCTCGTCGCCGGGGCGACACGGGGCGCCGGCCGGCAGATCGCGATCCAGCTCGGCGCGGCCGGGGCGACGGTGTATGCCACCGGCCGCAGCAGCCGCACGGCCGGCCGTTCCGAACTGGACCGGCCCGAGACCATCGAGGAGACCGCCGAGCTGGTCACCGCCGCCGGCGGCACCGGCATCGCGGTGCGGGTCGACCATCTCGTGCCCGAGCAGGTCCGCGACCTGGTCGCCCGGATCGACGCCGAGCAGGGCCGGCTCGACGTGCTGGTCAACGACGTGTGGGGCGCCGACCCCCTGATCACCTGGGAGAAGCCGGTCTGGGAACAGCCCCTGGACGCCGGCTTCCGCACCCTGCGGCTCGCGGTCGACACCCATATCATCACCAGCCACTTCGCGCTGCCGCTGCTGGTCCGCCGCCCCGGCGGGCTGGTGGTGGAGATCGGCGACGGGACCCGGGAGTACAACGACGTCCACTACCGGCTGTCGGTTTTCTACGACCTGGCCAAGACGTGCGTGAACCGGCTCGCGTTCACCCAGGCGCACGAACTGGAGCCGCACGGCGGCACCGCCGTCGCCCTCAGCCCCGGCTGGATCCGCTCCGAGTTCATGCTGGAGCACTTCGGGGTCACGGAGGCCAACTGGCGCGACGGCGCGGCGAAGGACCCGCACTTCCTCATCTCGGAGACCCCGGCGTTCGTCGGGCGGGCCGTCGCCGCGCTGGCCGCCGACCCCGACCGGGCCCGCTGGAACGGCAAGTCGACCTCCGCCGGCGAGCTGAGCCGCGTGTACGGCTTCACCGACCTCGACGGCAGCCAGCCGGACGGCTTCCGCTACATCACCGAGGTCGTGCACGGCGGCAAGCAGGCCGACGCCGCCGACTACCGCTGACCGTCGCCTAACCCCCTTGTCCGCCGCCCGGCCCGCCGTACAACTCGGCGAGCCGGGCGGCGGCTGCGGCCACCCGCGCCCGCAGCTCCGGTGGATCCAGC
Source organism: Micromonospora haikouensis (assembly GCF_000876225.1). Classification (NCBI taxonomy): domain Bacteria; kingdom Bacillati; phylum Actinomycetota; class Actinomycetes; order Micromonosporales; family Micromonosporaceae; genus Micromonospora; species Micromonospora haikouensis. Next base: position 331,577 of record NZ_JXSX01000002.1, read on the forward strand.
ACCTCCACCTCCGGCCCGAGCCGCAGCACCAGGTGGTACGCCACGTCGACGGACTCGATCGGCAGCCAGGTGACCACCCAGCCGTCGCCGTCGGGCGCACCGGCGGCGGCCGTCGCCTCCGCGTACCCGAAGGGGGTCTCCGGGGCGCTGCGGAGCGCGCGCAGGCCGGCGGGGCTCAGCCGGACGCGGACCCGGGTCCGCTGCATGCTCCGCAGGAACGCCTCGGCCTGCTCGCCCCAGTATCCGCCGAGGTCGAAGCCCTCGTCGCGGTCGAACACCTCCCCGCCCGGGGCCACGTCGACCACCCGGTCGACCCGGTACGTGCGCGTGCCGTCGCCGACGCGGGCGACCAGATACCAGGTCCCGCTCTTGAGCACGAGCCCGTACGGCTCGACCCGCCGGACGACCTCGCCGTCGCCGCGCCGGTAGCGCAGCTCGACGACCCGGTCGCCCCACACCGCGCGGGCCAGCTCGGCCAGCCGGGGCGGCGGCGACGCGTCGCGGAACCAGCCCGGCACGTCCAGGTGGAACCGCTGCCCGGCGCGGGCGGGGGCGTCGCGCAGCGCGGGCGGCAGCGCGGCCAGCACCTTCAGCTCGGCCGAGGCGACCGCGTCGGCCAGCCCCATGTCGCCCGCCGGCCCGGGCAGCCCGGCGAGGAACAGCGCCTCCGCCTCGTCGCGGGTGAGCCCGGTCAGCCGGGTCCGGTAGCCGCCGAGCAGGCGGTAGCCGCCGGCCCGGCCCCGGTCGGCGTAGACGGGCACCCCGGCGGCCGACAGCGCCAGCACGTCCCGGTAGACCGTCCGCTCGGAGACCTCCAGCTCGCGGGCCAGCTCGGCCGCCGTCATCGCCTCCCGCGACTGGAGCAGCAGCACCAACGAGATCAACCGCGAGGCCCGCACCCATCCATTGTGTAGGTCTCTTGCTCGGCGGGCCGGGCGGGACGGTCGCCGCTAGGCTCAGCGGTCGTGAACGTATCCAGCAGCATCACCGCGCCGGTGACCGGTGCCGTCGGCCGATTCTTCTCCGGGGCCGGGCTGCTCCTGCGCGGCATCGGCCTGTACGTCCGCAGCCCCGGCCTGATGCTGCTCGGCATCGTGCCGGCGCTGATCTCCGGAACCCTCTTCGTGGCCGCCTTCGCCACCCTCGTCTACTTCGTGGACGACCTGGCCGCGCTGGTCACCCCGTTCGCCGACGACTGGTCCGGCACCGCCCGCAGCCTCGTCCGGGTCGTCGCCGGCCTGGCCTTCCTCGGCGTCGGCGGGCTGCTCGCGGTGCTCACCTTCACCGCCGTGACCCTGGCCATCGGCGACCCGTTCTACGAGAAGATCTCCGAGCGGGTGGAGGAGCGCCTCGGCGGCACGCCCGGCGCGGTGGAGGCGCCGTTCTGGGGGTCGCTGCGCCGCAGCGTCGTCGACTCGCTGCGGCTGGTCGCGATCTCCGTACTCGTCGGCATTCCGCTCTTCGCGGCCGGCTTCATCCCGGTGGTCGGTCAGACCGTCGTGCCGGTGATCGGGGCGGCCGTGGGCGGCTGGTTCCTCGCGCTGGAGCTGGCGGGGACCCCGTTCTACCGGCGCGGCATGCGGCTGCCCGACCGCCGGACGCTGCTCAAGGCCGACCGGCCGACGACGTTGGGCTTCGGGGTGGCCGTCTTCGTGTGCTTCCTGATCCCGCTCGGCGCGGTGCTGGTCATGCCGGCGGCGGTGGCCGGCGCTACCCTGCTCACCCGCCGTACGCTGGGCCAGTCCATCGAGCCGCCGGGCCGCCCAGTGCGGGAGCGGTGACGGGGAGAAGATCGATCGGTCCCACCGGCGGAGCCGCGAACGCCTATCCTGAATCGGACGAAAGGTGCGATACGGGATGTCTAGCGTGCGGGCTGGCCGGCTCAGGTCCGCGGTCTCGGTGACCACGGCCTGCCTGCTGGTGCTCGGGGTCGCGGGCCTGCCCCGGCGCGAGGTCCGGCCCGACCCGTCGACCGCCCGGCCGCCCGCGCCGCCGGTGCCGCCCGCCCCCCTGCCCGGTCCACGCACGACGATCCGGCTGGACCCGGCCGACGCGCCGGTCCGGGCGGCCGGGCGCGGGCCGGCCTGCGCCCCGGACCTGGGCGGCGGGCCCTATCCGGACGAAGACGTGTGGGTGTTCGGCCTGACGGCCGGCGGGGTCGGGGCCCGGTTCGTCGCGGTCACGCCCGAGTTCGTCGCCCCGAACCGGGAACGCGTCGCCCTCACCGTGCCCACCGAGGGCGGCGCGCTGACCGTGGACGACGCCGGGGCCAGCGCGGCCTGGCTGCGCCTGCCCGCCGGCTGGACCCTGACGGGCGGCTCGGCGGCGGTCGCCGGCGACGCCGGCTCCTTCGCGCTCACGGCGGTCTGCCCGGCGTCCGCGACGTCGTCGTCCTGAGCGGCGCGCCCGGTGCGACCCCACCGGCGGAGCGCACCGTCAGCGGCCGGGCTCCCGGACGGCGGCGACCGCCTCCACCTCGACGAGCTGGTCGTCGTAGCCGAGCACGGTCACCCCGAGCAGGGTGCTCGGCGGCTCGTGGTCGCCGAACGTGTCCCGGACCACCTCCCACGCGGCCACCAGGTCGGCCTGCCGGGTCGACGCCACGTACACCGTGGTCTTGACGACGTCGGCGAGCCGCGCCCCGGCGGCGGCGAGCGCGACCTCCAGGTTGGCCATCACCTGCCGGGCCTGCGCCGCCGGGTCGCCCGGCGCGACCGTACGCCCGTCGGCGTCCAGCGGGCAGGCGCCGGCGGCGAACACCAGCCGGGCCGGCGGGTCGACGGTCGCCGCGTACGCGTACTCGGCGACGTCGGAGAGTTCGGACACGCGCACCAGCGCCACGGGATCGCTCACCCGCGCGACGCTAGCCCCCGGCAGCCCGCCCCGCCACGGACTTACGCCGAGGCGCGCAGGACCAGCTCCGTGGGCAGCACGAGGGCCGGCTCGACGTCCTCGCCGGCCGCCATCCGCAGGAGCTGGCGGGTCGCCTCCCGGCCCAGGTCGAGTATCGGCTGCCGCACGGTGGTCAGCGGCGGGTCCGTGTACGCGGCCGTCTCGATGTCGTCGAACCCGATCATCGCGACGTCGGCGGGCACCCGCCGCCCCGCCTCGCGCAGCGTCCGCATGGCGGCGTGCGCCATCAGGTCGGACGCGGCGAAGACGGCGTCCAGATCGGGGTGGGCGTCGAGGAGCTGCCGCATCGCCGCCGCCCCCGACTCCCGGGTGAAGTCCCCGTACGCCACCCGCTCGGGCAGCCCCGCCTCGGCGAGCGCCGCCCGGTAGCCGGCGAGGCGTTCCACCCCGGCGAACATGTCCTGCGGACCGGCGATGGTGGCGATGCGCCGCCGCCCCGAGCCGAGCAGGTGCCGCACGGCCCGGGTCACCCCGCCGACGTGGTCGACGTCGACGTACGGCACGCCGACGTCGCCGAGGAACCGCCCGCTGCACACCACCGGGATGCCGAGCCGGGCCAGCCGGGCCGGCAGCGGGTCGGCCCCGTGCAGCGAGGCGAAGACGACGCCGTCGACGTGCCGCCCGGTGGTGTACCGCTCCACCCGGGCGTGCCCGGCCGGCGAGCCGGCGAGCATCAGCACGAGCTGCTTGTCGGCGGCCTCCAGCTCCTGCGCGACGCCCCGGATGATGCTCGGGAACACCTGGTCGTCGGAGAAGACCCGGGTGGCCTCCTCGGGCAGCACGAGGGCGATGGAGTCGGTCCGCTGGGTGACCAGGCTGCGGGCGGCCAGGTTCGGCACGTACCCCAGCTCGGCCACGGCCTGGCGGACCGCCTCCCGGATCGGCTCGGCGACGGTGGTGGAGCCGTTCACCACCCGCGACACGGTCGCCCGGGAGACGCCGGCCCGCCGGGCCACCGCCTCCAGGGTCGGCCGCTGGGCCGTCGTCATCGGAGCGCTCCCCACCTCGTCACAGCCCGTTCCGGGAGATCACCTCCTGGTACCACCGGGCGCTGGCCTTCGGTGTGCGCCGCTGGGTCAGGTAGTCGACGTGGACGATCCCGAACCGCTTGCGGTACCCCTCGGCCCACTCGTAGTTGTCCAGCAACGACCATACGAGATAGCCGCGCAGGTCCACCCCCCGGCCGATGGCCGCGTGCACGGCCCGAAGGTGCCCGTCGAGGTAGGCGATCCGGTCGGCGTCGGCCACCCGACCGGCGGAGTCGGTCGTGCGGTCCGGGAAGGCCCCGCCGTTCTCGGTGATCATCAGCGGCAGGCCGGGGTAGTCGGCGGCCAGCCGGTCCAGCAGGCGGCCCAGCCCGGCCGGCTCGATCGCCCAGCCCATGTCGCTCACCGGCCCGGCGGCCGGCAGGAACTGCACCGCCCCCTCGGTGCCCGGCCAGGCGCTGCCGCCCGCCCCGTCCGGCCGCCCGGCCACGTAGGTCGGGGCGTAGTAGTTGATGCCGAGCAGGTCGATCGGTGCGGCGATCAGCTTCTCGTCGCCGTCGCGCAGGAACGTCGCCGGATCGACCATCCGGGACACGTGCTCCAGCACGTCGGCGGGGTACCCGGCGCCGGTCAGCGGGTCCAGGAAGATCCGGTTCTGCAACCCGTCGACCAGCCGGACCGCCGCCGCGTCCGCCGCGCTGTCCCGGTCCGCCGGCTGCACCTCCGCCGGGTTCAGGGTGATCCCGACGACCTCCGCGCCGCCCGCGCGCAGCGCCCGGACCGCCAGGCCGTGCCCCAACATCAGATGGTGTACGGCGGTGAAGGCCGCGCCCGGGTCGCTCACGCCCGGGGCGTGCACCCCGTTGCCGTACCCGAGGTAGGCCGAGCACCACGGCTCGTTGAGCGTGGTCCAGGTGCGGATGCGGTCGCCGAGCCGGCCGTGCACGGCCGCCGCGTACGTGGCGAAGTGCTCGGCGGTCTCCCGGTTGGTCCAGCCGCCCCGGTCCTCCAGCGCCTGCGGCAGGTCCCAGTGGTAGAGCGTGACGATCGGGTCGATGCCCCGGCCGAGCAGCGCGTCGGTGAGCCGGTCGTAGAAGTCCAGCCCGCGCGGCTCGACCGGCCCGGTGCCGTCGGGCTGGATCCGGGGCCACGCGATCGAGAACCGGTACGCCTTCAGCCCCAGCTCCGCCATCAGGGCCACGTCGTCGGCGTACCGGTGGTAGTGGTCGCAGGCGACGTCGCCGGTGTGGCCGGCGAAGACCTTGCCCGGCGTACGGCTGAAGGTGTCCCAGATCGACGGGCCGCGACCGTCGTCGCGGGCCGCGCCCTCGATCTGGTAGGAGGCGGTGGCCGCGCCCCAGACGAAGTTGTCGGGGAACCGTAGCTCGCTGCTCGCGCTCACGCCTTGACCGCACCTTCCATGATTCCGCCGATGATCTGGCGGCCGAACAGGACGAATACCAGCAAAAGGGGCAGAGTTGCGATGGCCGTGCCGGTGAAGACCTGCGACATGTCCTGGTAGTAGCCGTCCGACAGCGCCCGTAGGGACAGCTGCACCGTCGGGTTCTCCGGGTCGTTGAGCACAGCGTACGGCCAGAGGAAGTCGTTCCAGGTCGTCATGAAGGTCAGCAGGCCGAGGACGGCCGCGGCCGGGCGCAGCGCCGGCAGCACCACGTTCCAGTAGATCCGCGCGGTGCCGCAGCCGTCCATCCGGGCGGCCTCGATCAGCTCGGTGCTGACGGCCTGGCTGGCGTACTGGCGCATCATGAACACGCCGAACCCGGTGACCAGCGCCGGCACGATCACGGCCGGCAGCCGGTCGTTCCAGTTGAGCTTCGTCATCAGCAGGTACAGCGGGATCACCCCGAGCTGGGTGGGGATCATCATCGTCGCGATGATCACCAGCAGCAGCCCGTTGCGGCCCCGGAACCGCAGCTTGGCGAAGGCGAACCCGGCCAGCGTGGAGAAGAAGACCACCGACACGGTGACCGTGACGGCCACGATCGCCGAGTTGATCAGACCGGTGAGGAAGTACGCGTCGGTGTTGTCGAACAGCCGGGCGATGTTCGCGCCCAGGTTGCCGCCGGGGGTGACCGGCGGCGGTATCTGGCCCATCGCGTCGCTGGAGCGGCTGGCCACCACGAACATCCAGTAGATCGGGAAGACCGACAGCAGGGCGGAGACGGCCAGGGCGGCGTACGTGAGCCGGCCGGCGGACCAGAGCTTGTTCATCGGGTGCGCTCCTTCCGGGGCCGGCGGACCCGCGCCGGCCCGTCGGTGCCGCCGAGCCGGCGCAGGATCACCACGTTGATCGCCGCGACGATCGCGATCAGGGCGAACAGCAGCCAGGCGACCGCCGAGCCGTAGCCGAAGTTGTAGTGCGGCGCGAAGGCGTTCTCGAACATGTACATGGTCATCGTCTGCGATTCGCGCAGCGGCCCGCCCCGGATCGGGTTGGTGCCGGAGTGGAACATCCGGGGCTCGGTGAAGAGCTGGAGGCCGCCGATGGTCGACACGATCACCGCGAAGATGATCGTCGGCTTGAGCAGCGGCACGGTGATCTTCCAGAACTGCCGGGCCCGGCTGGCCCCGTCGATCGCCGCCGACTCGTACAGGTCGCGGGGGATGGCCTGCATGGCGGCGAGGAAGATCAGCGCGTTGTAGCCGGTCCACCGCCAGTCGACCATGGCGGAGATGGCCACCCAGGAGGCGAACCGGTTGGACTTCCAGTCGATCGCGTCGACGCCGACCAGGTCGAGCAGCCAGTTGATCATGCCGAACTGGCGGCCGAACAGCACCCCGAAGACGATCGCCACGGCGGCGGTCGAGGTGACGTTCGGCACCAGCACCGCCATCCGCCAGGTGGTCCGGGCCCGCAGCCGCCGGTTGAGCAGGCTGGCCAGCCACAGCGCGGCGAACAGCTGCGGCACGGTCGAGATGACGAAGATGCCGAGGGTGTTGACCACCGAGTGCCAGAAGTCGGGGTCGGCCAGCAGGCGGGTGTAGTTCTCCCCGCCGACGAACGGGTGCTCCGCGGCGAGCAGGTCCCAGTCGTGCAGCGACACCCAGAACGTGTACGCCAGCGGGTACGCCCCGAACACGCCGAAGAGCAGGAAGAACGGTGCGATGTAGAGGTAGGGGGAGTACTTCTCGTCGAGCCGGCTGAGCCGGTACCTCCGGGGCGGGCGGGCGGTGCTCCGCTCCGTCGGTGTCACCGGTGGCAGGGCGTCGAGCTGGACGGCCATGGGCCCGGTCACTCCTTTCCGCGTCCTGCGCGGCGCGGGCGGCGCCCCGGCACGCCGGAGCGCCGCCCGCGCGTCCGCGTCGGGCCTACTTGGCGGCGGCCTTCTTGGCGTTGTTCACCGCGTCGGTCCACGCCTGCTCGGGGCTGCGCTGGCCGAGGTCGACGGTGCGGACGGCGTTCTCCACCTCGGTGCGGACGGCCTGGTTCTTCGGACCCATGTAGACGGGCTTGAGGCTCTTCGCGCCCGCCGCGAAGATCTTGCCGACGGGGGCGTCGGAGAAGTACGCGTTCGTGGACTCGGCCACGGCCGGGTCGTCCAGCGCCTGCGGGTTGGACGGCAGCGGGCCCTTGGCCTTGAACGCCCCGATCTGCCCCTTGGCGCTGGTCAGGAACTTCGCCAGCTCGATCGCCTCGGCCTGGTGCTTGCTCTGCTTGGGCACGGCGAGGAAGGAGCCACCCCAGTTGCCGCCGTTGCCGGGCACCTGGGCGATGTCCCACTTGCCCTTGGCGGCCGGGCCGGCGTTGCCCTCGATGACGCCGGTCATCCAGGCCGGGCAGGCGATGGTGGCGAACTTCGCCTGCTTGAACGCCGAGACCCACTCCTCGGACCAGGAGCCGTACTTGCCGGACAGGCCGGAGTCGAGGATGTCCATCGTGGTGTCCCAGGCCTGCCGCACGGCCGGGTTGCTGTCCACCACCAGGTTGTTGGCGGTGTCGTAGTAGTGGTAGCCCTGCGCGTTGCCGGCGGTCTGCAGCACGATCGTGTTGAAGATGTTGGTGGCCGAGTCCAGGAACGCCGCGCCGGTGTTGGCAGCCTTGAACTTCTCGCCGGTGGCGACGTAGTCCTGCCAGGTTGGCCAGAGCTTGGACACCTCGTCGCGCTGGGTCGGCAGCCCGGCCTTGGCGAACAGGTCGCTGCGGTAGCACATGGCCATGCCGCCGACGTCGGTGCCGAGGCCGATGAGCTGCTTGCCGTCGGCGGTCAGCGCCTGGTTCCACTTCCAGTCGAGGAAGTTGCCCTTGAGCTCGGCCGCGCCGTGGTCGAGCAGGTTGACGAAGTTCTGCGGGTTGGCCTTGTACTCGACGAGCAGGCCCTCCTCGATCGCGACCACGTCGCCGGCGCCCTTCCCGGCGGCGAGCCACTGGGTGAGCTTCGGCGAGTATTCGTCGAGGTTGCCGCCGGTGCCCCGCTCGACGATCTTCACGTCGGGGTGGGCGGCCATGTACTCCTGGTAGAGCTCCTGGTAGCCCATCTGGCCGAAGACGTCGACGGTCAGCGTGACCGGCCCGCCCTCGGCGGGCTCGTCCCCGCCGCAGCCGGCGGTGGTGAGCAGTGCGGTGGCCGCGACGAGGGCCACGGCCGCGAGGCGGCGGCGTGGAAAGACACCCATCTTGTTCTCGGACCCCTCTCAGGTCGTGCGCATGGTGGTGGGGACGGGGGTGGAACCTTCGAGAGAGCGCTCTCACAAGAGAGTGGTCGCTGTCCATGCGGATGTCAATAGAGCGCTCTCGGAGCGGAAAGGAAGGCCCCCTGTCAACGCATTCGGTAGAGCAGGGGCCCCTTCCTGACCCCCCACCACGACGCGTGGCCCCCGGCTGTGCCGGGGGCCACGTCAGGCGGGAAAGGGGGCGGTCAGCCGGTGCGCAGGCCGTCGAGGAGGGCCCGGTCGCCCCGCACCCCGAGGGTGTCGAAGCTGACCCGGCCCATCAGCGCCAGCAGCAGGTCGCTCGCCGTGCCGGTGACCTCGACCCGGGCGTGGTGGTCGTCGTGGTCGAGGATGGTGTCGGTGTCCAGCAGCGCCACGCCCTCGCCGCGCAGCCGCAGGTACCAGTCCTGGCCCGCGTCGGGCGCGGCCAGGTGCACCACCCCGTGCCACTGGCCGGTGGCCTTGCGCCGGCCCGCCGGCAGCCAGGTGTCCAGCACCTCGCTCACCCCGTCGGCCGCGAGCTTGGCCTCGATCGGCTCACCGGCGGCGATGGCGAGCTGGGCGTCCCAGCGGTGCACCGAGGTCTCGTGCGCCATCCGGCGCGGCCAGAAGCCGGCCTTCTTCGGCTGCGGCGCCCAGTTCCACGTCGGGGTCTCCGGGTCCAGCCCGTCGAAGGTCGCCATCAACCGGTCGTACGCCTGCTGCCAGAACTCCAGCGCGGACGTCCCGGCGGGCGGCGCGGCCGGGACGCTCGGGCGCTCGGGCCGGGTGGTGCCACCGGTCGTCACGATGGTGTTCACCCAGGTGTAGACCTCGCCGAGGTGCACGGTCAGGTCGGTGATCGTCCAGCCGGGGCAGGAGAGCACGGGTGTCTCGGGGGGAGCCTCCGCCACGGCGGCGGCGAACGCGGGACCCTCGGTCCGCAGCGCGCCGATCCAGAAGTCCTTCGTGCCGTGCAGTCTGCTCATCACGATCCTCCCGGGCGACCGCGCCACCAAGTGGGTGCCGCGGCTCCCTCTCAGCCTAGGGTGAAAGGCGTGTCAGACGTTAGTGCCCACCCGGCCACCGAAACCCGCGCCGCCGAACCGACCAGGTTGGCGGAATACACCACGCTGTGCCTCGGTGGCCCGGCCGGACGGATCGAGACCGCTGCCAGCGCCGAGGAGATCGTACAAAAGGTGCAGCAGGCCCGCCTGCGGGACGATGAGGTCCTGATCCTCGCCGGCGGCAGCAACGTGGTCGTCGGCGACGCCGGATTCCCCGGCACCGTCGTGCTGGTGCGTTCGCGGGGGCTGCGGGTCGTCGCCGAGGACGCCGACACCGTCACCGTACGGGTCGAGGCCGGCGAGCCGTGGGACGACCTCGTCGCCGCCACCGTCGCCAACGGCTGGTCCGGGCTGGAGTGCCTCTCCGGCATCCCCGGCTCGGCCGGCGCCACCCCGATCCAGAACGTCGGCGCGTACGGCCAGGAGGTCGCCGAGACGATCACCGGCGTGCAGGTGTACGACCGCGTGCAGGAGAGCCTGGGCCGGGTCGAGGCGGCCGACTGCGGCTTCGCGTACCGGTCGAGCATCTTCAAGTACAGCGAGCGCTGGGTGGTGCTGTCGGTCGACTTCCGGCTCGCCCGCTCCCCGCTGTCCGGCCCCGTCCGCTACGCCGAACTGGCCCGGGCGCTCGGCGTCGAGCCCGGCGACGCGGTGCCGCTGGCCGACGCCCGGGCCGCCGTGCTGCGGCTGCGCGCCGGCAAGGGCATGGTGCTCGACGCCGCCGACCCCGACACCCGCTCGGTGGGCTCGTTCTTCACCAACCCCGTGCTCGACGGCGAGGCGTACGAGCTGCTGCGCGGGCGGGCCGCCGACCTCGGCGAGCCGCCGCACTGGCCCGGGGCCGGCGACACGGTGAAGGTGAGCGCCGCCTGGCTGATCGACAAGGCCGGCTTCGCCAAGGGCCACCCCGGCCCCGAGGGGGTGGCCATCTCCAGCAAGCACACCCTCGCCCTGACCAACCGCAGCGGCACCGCCAGCACCGCCGCGCTGATCGCCCTGGCCCGGGACATCCGCGACGGCGTGCACGCCCGCTTCGGCGTGCCCCTGCACCCGGAGCCGGTCCTGGTCAACTGCGCCGTGTGACGACCCCACCGGCGGGGCCGAGGGGTGGGCCGGCTCAGGCGGGGGCGACGGCGGACCAGTCGACGGTCAGCTCGCCGTGCCGCCAGCGGCGGGGCCCGTCGGCGACCGGCCAGCCGGCGTCGCGGACCGCCGCCACCGCCCGCAGCCACCGCTGGCGGGGCCCGAAGGGCGCGTACGCGGCGGCGGAGCGCCACGCGTCGTCCAGGTCGCGGAGCAGGTCGTGGATCGCCTCGCCCGGCACGTTGCGGTGGATCAGGGCCTTCGGCAGCCGCTCGGCCAGCTCGGCGGGGCTGCCCAGCGTGGTCAGCTTCGCCGCCAGGGTGAGCGTGCGGGGGCCGGCGGGGTCGATCAGCAGCCAGCCGCCGAGCCGCCCCAGCTCGTCGCAGGTGCCCTCGACCAGCAACCCGCCCGGGGCCAGCCGCCCGGTGACCGCGCGCCAGGCGGCGGCGACCTCGGCCTCGTCGTACTGCCGCAGCACGTTGAACGCCCGGACCAGGGCGGGCTGCAGCCCGGCCAGCTCGAACCCGCCCCGGGCGAAGGTCAGCCAAGGCGGGTCGGCGGCCGGCTGCGCGGCGGCCACGCGTACCGGATCGATCTCCAGCCCGACCACCCGCACGTCGGCGCGGACCCCGGCGGCGAGCCGGGCGCGCAGCTCCACGGCGGTGACCGGGGTCGCGCCGTAGCCGAGGTCGACCACCAGCGGGTCCGCCGCGTCCCGCAGCCGGCCGCCGCACGTCTCGACGATCCAGTTGTCGACCCGGCGCAGCCGGTTGGGGTTGGTCGTGCCCCGGGTGACGACCCCCTGCGGCCGCACCACCGCCGCCTCCGCCCGTGACCGGGGGCCCATCAGCCCGCCCGGTGCACCTTGTGCTGCGCCGCCTGGGCCAGCGGACGGACCACGAGCCGGTCGACGTTGACGTGCTGCGGCCGGGTCGCGCACCAGGCGACGCAGTCGGCGACGTCCTCGGCGACCAGCGGCTCGGCCACCCCGGCGTAGACCGCGTCGGCCCGGTCGGCGTCGCCGCCGAAGCGGACCAGCGCGAACTCGTCGGTCTTCACCATCCCCGGGTCGATCTCGATCACCCGGACGGGCCGGCCGCACAGCTCCAGCCGCAGCGTGCCGGCGACCGCCGTCTGCGCGTGCTTCGCGGCGCTGTAGCCGCCCCCGCCCTCGTAGACGACGTGGCCGGCGGTCGAGGAGACGATCACGATCGTGCCGGCCCCGGACGCCTCCAACGCGGGCAGCAGCGCCTGGGTGACCCGCAGGGTGCCGAGCACGTTCACGTCGTACATCCACTGCCAGTCGCCCACCGACCCGGACTCCACCGGGTCGAGCCCGCGCGCGCCGCCGGCGTTGTTGACCAGCAGGGTGACCGGCCCGGGGGCCGCCGCGGCGGCTGCGGCGAGGCCCGCCACGGACTCCGCGGACGTGACGTCGCACTCGACGGCGGCGGCCGACCCGCCGGCCGCCCCGATCTCCGCGACGAGCGCGGCCAGCCGGTCGGTGCGCCGCGCGGCGGCCAGCACGTGGAACCCCTCGGCGGCCAGCCGGCGGGCCGTGGCCGCGCCGATCCCGCTGGACGCCCCGGTGACGATCGCGACAGAGGTCATCGGGCCATTCTCACCCCGCCGGGACGCCGCGCGCGCCGCCGGCCGGCCACCCGCGTCGATGAGGTCCGTCACGCCGGGGGGCCGCCGGTACGAATTTCCGGTTCCCGATGGGGAAGATGACACGCGGCGCGCAGGTTGACCGAGGAGCGCCGGTCGTGCGGGACGGCATCAACCGTGACAGAAGGAGCGGACGTGGCGGAACAGCACACCGGCGTGGGTCGTCAGCGAGGTGCCCGGCCGTGGCCGCGCCCCCGGCGCATCGCCACCCTGTCGGTGCACACCTCGCCCCTGCACCAGCCCGGCACGGGCGACGCGGGCGGCATGAACGTCTACATCCTGGAGGTCGCCCGCCGGCTGGCCGAGGCCGACGTCGAGGTGGAGATCTTCACCCGGGCCACCTCCGGCGACCTGCCGCCGGTGGTCGAGATGTCCCCGGGCGTGCACGTCCGGCACGTCACCGCCGGCCCCCTGGAGGGGCTGACCAAGGAGGAGCTGCCCGGCCAGCTCTGCGCGTTCACGGCCGGGGTGCTGCGCACCGAGGCGGCCCGCCCGCCGGGCCACTACGACCTGATCCACTCGCACTACTGGCTCTCCGGGCAGGTCGGCTGGCTGGCCAAGGAGCGCTGGGGGGTGCCGCTGGTGCACACCGCGCACACCCTGGCCAAGGTCAAGAACGACCGGCTCGCCGCCGGTGACCGCCCCGAGCCGAAGGCCCGGGTCATCGGCGAGGAGCAGGTCGTCGCCGAGGCCGACCGACTGGTCGCCAACACCCGGGTGGAGGCCCGCGACCTGCTCGACCGGTACGACGCCGACCCGGCCCGGGTCACCGTGGTCGAGCCCGGCGTCGACCTGGACCGGTTCCGGCCCGCCCCCGGGGACCGGCACGCGGCCATGCTCGCCGCCCGCCGCCGGCTCGGCCTGCCCACCACGGGGTACGTGGTGGCCTTCGTCGGCCGGATCCAGCCGCTGAAGGCCCCCGACGTGCTGATCCGCGCCGCCGCCGCCCTGCGGGAACGGGACCCGCTCCTCGCCGACGAGCTGACCGTGGTGATCGTCGGCGGCCCCAGCGGCAGCGGGCTGGACCGGCCCACCGCCCTGATCGAGCTGGCCGCCTCGCTCGGGATCGCCGACCGGGTGCGCTTCCTGCCGCCGTGCACCGGCGACGACCTGCCGGCCGTCTACCGGGCCGCCGACCTGGTCGCCGTGCCGTCGCACAACGAGTCGTTCGGGCTGGTCGCCCTGGAGGCGCAGGCGTGCGGCACGCCCGTGCTGGCCGCCGCCGTGGGCGGCCTGGTGACCGCCGTCCGGGACCAGGTCAGCGGGGTGCTCGTCGACAGCCACGACCCGGTCGACTGGGCCCGTACGCTGGCGGGGCTGCTGCCGGACCGGGCGCGGCGGGCGACCCTGGGGCGGGGCGCCGAGCAACACGCCCGCAACTTCTCCTGGGACCGCACGGTCGGCAACCTGCTCGCCGTCTACGGCGAGACGATCGCCGAGCACCGGGAGCGGCTCGCCAGCCGGCTCGCGGCGGACGGGGCGCTCTCCTGCGCCTGGTGAGCGCGAAGGGCAGGCCGCCGCAGCGGTCCACGGCGGGTGGGCCGGTGCGGCCGTAGAGTGGGGCGGATGAGCGCGAGGAGCCAGGTGGCCGCCCTGATCGAGTCGGTCTGCGCCGAGCGGGAGCTGGCGGTCGAGTCCACCGGCGAGGCGTCGTACGCGGTGACCCTGCCCGGCACCCACAAGCTCAAGACGATCTGCAACCTCGTCGTCGGCGAGCACGCGCTGCGGATCGAGGCGTTCGTGATGCGCCAGCCGGACGAGCGACGCGAGGAGCTGTGGGCCTGGCTGCTGCAGCGCAACGCGCGGATGTACGCCGTGTCGTTCTCCATCGACGCGGTCGGCGACGTCTACCTGACCGGCCGGGTGAACCTGGCGGGGGTCGACGAGGACGAGCTGGACCGGCTGCTCGGCAGCGTGCTGACGTACGCCGACGAGTCGTTCGACACGATGCTGGAGATCGGCTTCGGCACCGCCATCCGGCGGGAGTGGGAGTGGCGGGTCAAGCGCGGCGAGTCCACGGCCAACCTGGCGGCGTTCGCGCACCTCTTCGAGCCCTCGCCCGCCGGCCGGGCCACGGCGGGAGGTTCGGAGCCGTCCTGACGGGTATGCCGCACCGCGCGGTGCGGCACTGGGATCCACCGCGCGCCGAGGACGGACTGTCAAGGAGCGGAGCATCCCATGGCTCAGCGGAACAGCTCAGGTCGCGGCGGGGCTGCGACCAGGACGAGACGGCAGACGGGCAACCAGACCCCGAACACCCCGACGATCTCCGAGTCGGAGATCTCCCGCATGCGGGTGGACGACATCCGCGGCCAGCTGCGTCGTCGGGGCGTCGCCGGGATCTCCGTGCTGCGCAAGCCGGAGCTGGTGAAGGCCCTGGCCCGGACCCTGCGGGCCGAGGGCCGGGGCGCGGCGCGGCGCAGCACCGGGCCCGCGGGCCGCGCCAGCGGCACGAAGGCCAAGACCGCCGGGGGTACGCGCACCGCGGCCGCCGCCCGAACGAAGGCGACCCCGGCCCGGGCGAAGGCTTCCCCGGCCCCGACGAGGGCGAAGGCGGCCCCGGGCCGGGCCAAGGCGGCCCCGTCTCCGGCGAGGAAGGCTGCCCCGGCCTCGGCCTCGGCGCGTCGGGCCGCCCCGGCGAGGAAGGCCGCCCCGGCGCGGGCCGGCCAGGGCGCGGCCCAGCGGTCGGCGATCCGGACCGGCCGGTCGTCGTCCCGGTCGGCGCGGTCCTCGCAGCCGATCACCTCGCTCCAGGACCGGCCGGAGCGTCCGGGGCGCAGCCTGGTCACCACCAACCACGACGTGATCCGGCGCTGGGCGCGGGAGCGCAACGCCCGGCCGGCCACGATCGCGGGCACGGAGCGCAACGGCCGGGCGGGGGTGCTCACGTTCAACCTGCCAGGGTACCGGGAGAGCAGCCGGGTGCGGGAGATCACCTGGGACGAGTGGTTCCGGACCTTCGACGGCCGCCGGCTCAACCTGATCTACCAGGAGCAGCTGCGCGACGGCCGGCAGAGCAACTTCTTCCGCACGGAGTCACCCGATCGTGAGGACGCCTAGGCGTTTGCGGGACCGGCGCACGGGTAGTCCCGGTGTGCCGGTGGTGACCCGGCGAACGGGTACGGTTTCGGACGGTGATGCTGTGACCGGCGAGACAGCCGTTCCGGGTTGAATCCGCAACCAGGGGAAACTAGCTTTATTGCACGCGCCACGCTCGTAACCGTTCGGGGGAGCGGTGGATCGATCAGATCCGTGCACGAGTGCAGGCGCAGGGACGGGTGGATCCCGCCGTTGGGGGACGGCGCCACCCGTTGGAACCGGCGGCGCGAGCGGGCGACGCTTACGGGGGTGAGTGTCGCCCGCCGCCGCCGGCACGATGCGGGCGCCCATCACGACCACTGGTCGAGGTGGGCGCTTTGCGTCGACCCGGCCTTCGTACCCCCAGATCTTGGACAGCTTCAGTTCACGACGGACGTCAACCGTCCACGTTTCGCCGGCGCGGGCCCGACGGGCTCGGCCGGCGGGCGCAGCGCCGTGGCCCGCCGCTCCCGGGCCGGCCCGGAGGCCAGGTGGGCGACCGCCACCACGACGCCGACCGCCGCGCAGCCCAGCCAGAGCGCCGCGTTGCCGGCCTGCTGCCGGACCAGGCCGCCGAGGATCGGCGCGCTGGCTCCGGCGACCTGCCAGGACAGCGAGAAGACGCCCTGGTACCGGCCGCGCAGGTCGGCGGGGGAGAGCTCCGCGATCAGGGTGGAGTTCGACGGCGAGTTGAGCATCTCGCCGAGGGTCCAGACGAGCACCGTGAGGGCGTAGAACCAGGCGGCGTCAGCGAACGCGGTCAGCCCGAACCCGACGCCCATCACCACGGCGGCGAGGGCGAGCACGTGCGAGCGGCTGCGCCCACGGATCAGCCGGGGCACGAAGAGCTGCCCGGCCACGATGAGCACCCCGTTGAGCGCGATCACCACGCCGTACGTGGACGGGCTCAGGCCGTCGTCGCCCATGGCGATCGGCAGCATCGAGATGTGCTGGAGGAAGACCAGCGCGCCGAGCAGGTTGAGCGCCACGAAGCCCAGGTAGACCCGGTCGCCGAGGATGGTGCGCAGCGCCCCCCGGGGGCGGGCGGCCCCGGCGGGGTGCACGGTGACGCGGGCCGGGGCGCGGGTCTCGGCCACCTTCACGAAGATGATCACAGCGGTGGCCAGGGTGGTCGCCGCGTCGATCACGAACAGCAGGAGGTAGCTGGCCTCGGCGGCCAGGCCGGCGAGGATCGCCGCGCAGGCGAAGCCGAGGTTGATCGCCCAGTAGTTCAGCGAGAACGCGCGCAGCCGGTCCCGCTCCGGCACCACGTCGATCATCATCGCGCCGAACGCCGGGCGGGCCGCCTCGGCGAACAGACCGAGCAGCAGCGCCCCGCCGGCCACCGCCCAGAGCTGCTGGGCGAAGCCGAGGGTGAGCATCATGGCCGCCGCGCCGAGGTGGGCGGTGAGCAGTGTCGGTCGCCGGCCCCACCGGTCGGCGAGCGTCCCGCCCAGCGTCGTCCCGACCGCGCCGCCGACGCCCCACAGGCCGAGCACGAGGCCGGCGGCCAGCTCGTCGAAGCCGCGCTCCTGGGTGAGGTAGATGGCCAGGAAGACCAGGACGAACGAGCCGAGGCGGTTGATCAGGGTGCCCGTCCACAGGTACCAGAAGGTCCTGGGCAGCCCGCCCGTGGTGTCCCGGAACCAGCCCCGCATCGCCCGCACGCTCGCGCCCCCGCCTAGGTAATGACCGATGTATCCAAAGCGCCTTACAACCTAGTCGTGGGGCCGGAGGCCGGTCACCGGCTTTTCCACGTGGTGGTCGTCACCGCAGGTCCCCGCGTGTCCGTCGACGGAGTGCGGCAGGATGATCGGCATGACTGCGAGCGAAGGGCCCACCGTCGGGACGCTGGTCCTGCTGCGGCACGGCGAGAGCGACTGGAACGCGAAGAACCTCTTCACCGGGTGGGTCGATGTCGACCTGACCGCCAAGGGTGAGGCGGAGGCGCGCCGCGGCGGTGAGCTGCTGCGCGAGCACGACCTGCTGCCGGACGTGGTGCACACCAGCGTGATGCGCCGGGCGATCCGCACCGCCGAGCTGGCGTTGAACGCCGCCGACCGGCACTGGATCGCGGTGCGCCGGTCGTGGCGGCTCAACGAGCGCCACTACGGCGCCCTGCAGGGCAAGAACAAGAAGCAGACCCTCGACGAGTACGGCGAGGAGCAGTTCATGCTCTGGCGTCGGTCGTACGACACCCCGCCGCCGCCGATCGCCGACGACGACGAGTGGTCGCAGGTGGGCGACCCCCGGTACGCGCTGCTGCCGACCGAGCTGATGCCGCGCACCGAGTGCCTCAAGGACGTCGTCGAGCGGATGCTGCCGTACTGGTACGACTCGATCGTGCCGGACATCCTGGCGGGCCGGACGGTGCTGGTGGCCGCGCACGGCAACTCGCTGCGCGCGCTGGTCAAGCACCTCGACCAGATCAGCGACGAGGCGATCGCCAAGCTCAACATCCCGACCGGCATCCCGCTGCGCTACGACCTGGACCCGCAGCTGCGTCCGCAGGTCCTCGGCGGGACGTACCTCGACCCGGCCGCCGCCAAGGAGGCCGCCGCCGCGGTCGCCAACCAGGGCCGCTGACCTGCAAGGAAGGGCCCCTTGTCATCGCGGAAGCGATGACAAGGGGCCCTTCCTGACGCTGCGGCGGGCGGGGCGCTCACTCGGCCGCGGCGGCGGGCTCCCCCGTGATCAGGTAGACGACGTGCTCACCGGCGTTGACCGCGTGGTCGGCGAACCGCTCGTAGAAGCGGCCGAGCAGGGTGGCGTCGATCGCCGTCTCCACCCCGTACGGCCAGTCGTCGCCGAGCAGCACCCCGAACAGGCTCTTGTGCAGGTCGTCCATGGCGTCGTCGTCGCGGTCCAGTTCGGCGGCGAGGTCGGCGTCGGGCTTGGCCAGCACCGAGCCGATCTTCTCGGCCATCCGGTCGGCGATCGACGCCATGTCGACGAAGACCGGCCGCAGCTCCGCCGGCACGGCCGGCGAGGGGTGCCGGCGCAGCGCGGTCTTCGCCACGTGGTCGGCCAGGTCGCCCATCCGCTCCAGGTCGGCGGCCACGTGCAGGGCGGTGATCATGGCCCGCAGGTCGGAGGCGACGGGGGCCTGCCGGGCCAGCAGGTCGCAGACCCGCTCCTCGACGTGCCGGTAGAGCTCGTCGATCTCGGCGTCCCGCTCGATCACGTTCTCGGCGGCCTGGCGGTCGGCGGTGAGCAGGGCGCGGGTGGCCTGGCGCATGGCCGCGCGGATGGCCTCGGCCATGTCCACCAGCAGCTGGCTGACAATCTGGAGGTCGGCCCGGAACTCGTCGCGCATCATCACGTCCTGTGGTCGGTGGTCGCCGGCCCGGGGCTGCGGGCGTCGGCGCTGGTCTGGCAGGGTGCGCGACAACCGTAGGCCGGGGGAGATGACCGGAGGTGAACGCTGGTGAACGACGCGGGACCGACGGGTGAACATCGCCGGAAGCGAGAGCGTTTCATCCCGTTTGTGGCGATGTCCAGATGAACAATGACCCTACGATCGCCGGGTGGAGTGGGCGGTGACGGCGGCGGCGGTCGTGACACTGGTGGCCGGGCTGGCCATCGGGTCGCTGCTGCCCCGGCTCGTCCGGTCGTGGCGCCGCCGCGGCCCGGCCGCCGGGAACGGCGGCCCCGCCCGCCTGTTCCGGACCAGGGGGAGGCCCGTGATGGTCGACGAGCAGCAGACCGGCCTCTCCAGCCTGGGCCGCCGCACGGTGGACTCGCTGCGGGCCGGCGTCGTGGTGCTCGGCCCCGACGACGTGCCGGTCCTGGTCAACCCGGCGGCCCGCGCGATGGGGCTGCTGCGCACCGGGGCCACGCCCGGCTCGATCGCCGCGCACCCGCTGATCCGTACCCTCGCGGGGCAGGTCCGGCGCACCGGGGTGCGGCGCGAGATCGAGCTGGACCTGCCGCGCGGCCGCGACGCCTCCGGCCCCGACCCGCTCGGCGTGCACCTGCGGGCGATGGCCATCGGCGGCGGGCACGTGGCCGTGGAGGCGGCCGACGTCACCGAGTCGCACCGGCTGGCCCGGGTCCGCCGGGACTTCGTGGCCAACGTCAGCCACGAGCTGAAGACGCCCATCGGGGCCCTGCAACTGCTCGCCGAGGCGCTGCTGGACGCCACCGAGCCGGCCGGCGCGGCGGCCCCCGACCTCTCCGAGGACCTGGTCGCCGCGCGCCGGTTCGCCGAGCGCATCCAGCACGAGTCGACCCGGCTGGGGCGGCTGGTGCAGGAACTGCTGGAGCTGACCCGGCTCCAGGGCGCCGAGCCGCAGCCCGCCCCGGAGCCGGTCGCCGTGGACTGGGTGATCGCCGAGGTGATCGACCGCACCCGCACCACCGCCGCCGCCCGGCGGATCGAGGTGGCCACCGAGGGCGAGCGCGGGCTGACCGTCTACGGCAGCGACGCCCAGCTCGCCACCGCCGTGGCGAACCTCGTCGAGAACGGCATCACCTACTCGGGCGAGGACACCACCGTCCGGGTCACCACCCGGTCCGACGGCGAGCACGTCACGATCTCCGTCGCCGACCAGGGCATCGGGATCGCGCCGACGGACGTCGAGCGGATCTTCGAACGGTTCTACCGGGCCGACCAGGCCCGTTCCCGGGCCACCGGCGGCACCGGCCTCGGCCTGGCCATCGTCAAACACATCGCCAGCAACCATGGCGGCCGGGTCGAGGTGTCGAGCACTCTTGGTGGTGGGTCGACGTTCACCCTCCGGCTGCCGGCCCGTCCACCGGACGACCTGCTGCCGACACCGCAATCGGATGGGATCGAGGCCGGCCCGGCCGAGCTCCGGCAGGTCCGACCGCTATGAAAGGAATACCCCGTTGAGCCGCGTTCTGGTGGTCGAGGACGAGGAGTCGTTCTCCGACGCCCTGTCGTACATGCTCCGCAAGGAGGGCTTCGAGGTCTCGGTCGCGGCCACCGGCCCGTCCGCCCTCACCGAGTTCGACCGGACGGGCGCGGACATCGTGCTGCTCGACCTCATGCTGCCCGAGATGTCCGGCACCGAGGTGTGCCGGCAGCTCCGCCAGCGCTCGCACGTGCCGATCATCATGGTCACCGCGCGGGACAGCGAGATCGACAAGGTCGTCGGCCTGGAGATCGGGGCCGACGACTACGTGACGAAGCCGTACTCGCCCCGGGAGCTGGTGGCCCGGATCCGGGCGGTGCTGCGCCGGCAGACCCCCGACGTGGCCGAGTCGGGGGCGCCGACCCTGGCGGCCGGGCCGGTGCGGATGGACATCGAGCGGCACGTGGTCACCGTGGACGGGGGCACCGTGCAGCTCCCGCTCAAGGAGTTCGAGCTGCTGGAGCTGCTGCTGCGCAACGCCGGCCGGGTGCTGACCCGGGGCCAGCTCATCGACCGGGTCTGGGGCGCCGACTACGTGGGCGACACGAAGACCCTCGACGTGCACGTCAAGCGGCTGCGCTCGAAGATCGAGCCGGAGCCGTCCGCGCCGCGCTTCATCGTCACCGTCCGGGGCCTGGGCTACAAGTTCGAGCCGTGACGGGCCCGATCACCGCCTGACCGCACCCGGTCGGTGCGCTGAGCACTCGCCAGCGTGGTTAGGAAGGGGCCCTTCCTATGCGGAAAGCGTTGGTAGGGGGCCCTTCCTTACGCGCTGGCCGGGTGGGGGGCCACCTGGCCCTGCCGCAGCCGGGCCGCGCACAGCTCCGCGAGCTTCGCGTACGCCGCCGCGCCGACCAGCGCGGTCAGCTCCGGGCCGTACGAGACGTACATCGGCTCGGTGCCGACGTGCGCGTCCGTCGACGAGGTGCACCACCAGTCGAGGTCGTGCCCGCCCGCGCCCCAGCCCCGCCGGTCGAACTCGGCCAGCGTGGAGACCAGCACCTTCGTGTCGTCCGGCCGCTTGTGCCACTCCTGGTCCCGGCGGACCGGCAGCTGCCAGCAGACGTCCGGCTTGTATTCCAGCGGGTGCACCCCGTCGCGCAGGGCCTGGGCGTGCAGCGCGCAGCCGCCCCCGCCGGGGAAGTCGGCGTCGTTGAGGAACACGCACGGTGCGTCGACCGCGCGGGTGGCGGTGCGCCGGGCCGGCGTCTTGCCGTCGACCGTGTCGTTCTCGGTCCAGTTCTTGAACCCGCGCCGGAAGTGCTGCCAGTTGTCCGGGGTGAGCCGCTTGACCGCCGCCCGGACCCGCTTCTCGTCGTCGGAGTCGGTGAAGAACGCGCCGTGCGAGCAGCAGCCGTCGGCGGCCCGGCCGGCGACGATGCCGTGGCAGCCCCGGCCGAACACGCAGGTCCAGCGGGACAGCAGCCAGGTCAGGTCGGCGCGGATCACGTGGGTGGCGTCGGCCGGGTCGACGAACTCGATCCACTCTCGGGGAAAGTCCAGCCCCACCTCGCGGCTGCGCGGGTCGTCGGGGTCGTCCACCAGCACCTGGATCTCGATCTGGCTCGTCACCCGGACCAGCGTACGCCCGGTGCCCCGCTCGCACCGGCGAGCCACCGATCCGGGCAGGCCCTAGTGTCTTCGGCATGCGACTGGGAGTCCTCGACGTCGGTTCCAACACGGTGCACCTGCTGGTGGTCGACGCCCACCACGGCGCGCACCCGTGGCCGGCGCACTCGGAGAAGGTGGTGCTCCGGCTCGCCGAGCAGATCGGCCCGGACGGTGCGCTCACCGAGGCCGGCGCGGACGGGCTGGTCCGGGCGGTCGACGCGGCCCGCGCCTCGGCCACCCGGCTGGGCAGCGACGACCTGCTGGCCTTCGCCACCTCCGCGGTGCGCGACGCCACCAACGCGGCCGAGGTGCTGGCGCGGGTGCGCGAGGCCACTGGCGTACGACTGGAGGTGCTCTCCGGCGCGGACGAGGCGCGGATGACGTTCCTCGCGGTCCGGCGGTGGTTCGGCTGGTCGGCGGGCCGGCTGCTCGCCCTGGACATCGGCGGCGGGTCCCTGGAGATCGCCGCCGGCATCGACGAGGACCCGGACGTCGCGGTCTCCCTGCCGCTCGGCGCGGGCCGGCTGACCCGGGACCGGCTGCGCATCGACCCCGACGGCGCGGAGCCGCCGCCGGCCGGGGCCGTGGCGGAACTGCGGGAGTACGTCGACGGGCTGCTCGACCCCGTGGTGGAGAAGATGGCCGAGGTGGGCTGGGAACGCCCCGTGGCCACCTCGAAGACGTTCCGCACCCTGGCCCGGCTGGCCGGGGCGGCCCCCTCCGGCGCCGGGCTGTGGGCCCGGCGCAGCCTGACCCGGGACGGGCTGCGGCAGGTGCTCGGCTTCGTCCGGCACATCCCGCCGCGCCACCTGAGCGAGCTGGAGGGGGTGAGCGTCGGCCGGGCGCACCAGCTGCTGGCCGGGGCGGTGGTGGCCGAGGCGGTGCTGCGCCGGCTCGACGTGCCCGCGCTGGACATCTGCCCGTGGGCGCTGCGGGAGGGGGTCATCCTGCGCCAGCTCGACCGGCTCACCGAACGCTGAACACCCGGTGACCTGCCGTGACGTCCCGGAGGACCGTTGCGGCGCTACGGGCGATTTGCGATTACTCGTCACGATGCCGCAACGTGGGCCGGGCTACGCTGGCAGCTGTGACTTCCCGCGTCCCGGTGCTCCTGTCCACGTCCTCGGTGTTCCCTGAGCGGACCGCGGCGGCGTTCCAGCTGGCCGCGGCACTCGGATACGACGGCATCGAGGTCATGGTCTGGACCGACGCCGTCAGCCAGGACGCCGGCGCGCTGCGCGGCCTCGCCGCGCACTACGGCGTGCCGGTGCTCTCCGTCCACGCCCCCTGCCTGCTGGTCACCCAGCGGGTGTGGAGCCCCGACCCGTGGGAGCGGCTGCGCCGCGCCGCCGAGCTGGCCGACACCCTGGAGGCGCCCACCGTCGTGGTGCACCCGCCGTTCACCTGGCAGCGCGACTACGCCCGCACCTTCGCCGACGGGCTGGACGAGGTCGCCGGGCGGTTCACCGGGCTGCGCTTCGCCGTGGAGAACATGTACCCGGTGCGGATGGCCGGCCGGCAGTTCGTCCCGTACGCCCCCGGGTGGGACCCGACCGAGACCGGCTACCCGTCGTACACCCTCGACCTGTCGCACTGCGCGGCCTCGCACACCGACGCCCTGGCCATGGCCGACCGGATGGGGTCGGGCCTCGCCCACGTGCACCTCGGCGACGGCACCGGCGAGGGGCGCGACGAGCACCTGGTGCCGGGGCGGGGCGGCCAGCCCTGCGGCGAGCTGCTGCGCTCCCTCGCCGGGCGCGGCTTCGCCGGCTCGGTGGCCGTCGAGGTCACCACGCGGGGCGCGAAGAGCCGCGCCGTCCGCGAGGCCGACCTGCGCGAGGCCCTGGAGTTCGCCCGCGCCAACCTGACCGCGCCGTCCCCCGTCGACGCCTGACCCGCGCCCGCTGCCCGGCTGGCCCGGCCCCGGTGCCCAGGTCGATGCGGCCCGGTCAGCGCGCCGGGGCCAGCGCCTCGGCCGGGGCGGCCTGCTGCTCGCCGATCGCCGCCCGCTTGCGGGCCCGGTGCGCGGCCACGTGCGACCGGGTGGCGCAGCGCTCCGAGCAGAACCGCCGGCAGCAGTTCGACGAGGTGTCCAGGTAGACGTTGCCGCAGCGCTCGTCGGCGCAGACCCCGAACCGGGCGCTGCCGTACTGGCAGAGCCACACCGACAGGCCCCACACCGCGCCGGCCAGGTATTCCGCGCTCACCGACGCGCCCCGGCTGGTGACGTGCATGTGCCAGTCGCTGGAGTCGTGGCCGGAGATGCGCGGCTGCACCGGGTACGCCTCCAGCAGCGCGTTCAACTCGGCGACCGCCTCGATGTCGCGCCCCGAGGTGCCGTAGTCGAAGACGTCCCGCAGCCGCTTCTGTGCCCGCCGGAAGATCGCCAGGTCCCGGTCCGCGACCTCGTCGCGCATCCACGCGTTCTCGTCGGGGAAGAGGGCCCGCAGGTCGTCGAGGTCGTCCAGCCGGGCGTTGACGAGGTCAACCCCGGTCCGGGCGTACGCGTCGAAGTTCACACCCCAACGGTAGACGACTCACGTCAGGCGCGGCGTGTCGATGTAGTGCGGCAGGAACCGGGCGTAGTTGTCGGTGATGAGGCTGGTGCTCTCCCGCAGGCCCGCGCCGGCCGGCTCGCCGTCGACGATCCAGCTGCCCAGCACCACGTGGTTGCCGTCGAAGCTCGGCAGGGCCCGGAACTCCTGGTAGCAGAAGCCCTCGTCGCCGTAGTCGCTGGGATTGCTGACCTCCCCGGCGGGCGTGACGATCCGCACCGACCCGCCCTCGCGGCCGAGCAGCGGCTTCGCCACGTACTCGGTCATCTGCCGCGGCGAGTCGAGGTACGCGGGGAGGAGGTACTCGTGCCCGGGGAACAGCTCCCACAGCACGGCGAGCAGCGCCTTGTTGGACAGCAGCAGCTTCCAGGCCGGCTCGATCCAGGTCGTCGGGGTGCCCGGCTCCAGGGCCAGCGGCCCGTACGGCTCGGCGAGCATCCACTCCCACGGGTAGAGCTTGAAGCAGGTGGTGACCGGGCCGTCGGCGGCGTCGACGAAGCGCCGGCCGTCCCAGCCGATGTCCTGGATCGGCAGCAGTTCCGCCTTCAGCCCCGCCTGCCGGGCGGTCTCGGCGAGGTAGCCGGCCGTGATCTGGTCCTCGCCCGACTCCTCCTCGCTCGACCACACCACGTGCACCCGGTCGTCGTGCAGGCCCGCGCCGATGCGCGCCCACGCCGCGACGAGGCGCTCGTGCAGGCTGTTCCACTGGTCCGCCGCCGGGCGCGTCTCCTCCAGCCAGAACCACTGCACGATGCTCGCCTCGACCAGCGAGGTGGGGGTGTCGGCGTTGTATTCCAGCAGCTTCGGCGGCCAGCTGCCGTCGTAGCAGAGGTCGAAGCGGCCGTAGAGGCTCGGCGGTTTCTCGCGCAGCGAACGGGCCACCGCCTCGGCTGCCCACCCGGGGATGCCGAACTCGGCGTACCGGCCCCGGGCCACCACGTGCTCGGCGGCGGCGACGCACATCCGGTGCAGCTCGGCGGTCGCCTCCTCCAGCCGGAGCACCTCCTCCAGCCCGAAGACGTACGCGGCGGTCTCGTCCCAGTACGACACGATCCCGCCGTCGGGCAGCTCCGTGTCGACGTAGACGAGGCCCTGCGAGCGGACCGTGGCGTCCCAGTCGGCGCGCGGGGTGGCCGCCTCGCGTCGCACGTCAGCCGCCGCAGGAGGCGAGATGGGTGCCGAAGCCGCCGCGCTCCGGCACCGCCGCGGCGGCACCCGCCCGGGGGTCGGCGCGCCCGGCGTCGGTGGTGACGGCGGTGCCGGTGGCGGGCACGTGCATCGCCAGCGCCACGGTCGTCCCGCCGCCGACCGGCCCGAGCGCGCAGTCGTCGTCATCGTCGTCGCCGGAGGACATGTTGCAGCCGGAGATGGTGAGCGCGAGGGCGGTCAGCGCGCCGAGCTGCACGGTGGCCGACCGGAGCCGGCGTCGGGGGCGTTGTTCCACGGCATCGTTGTAGCTGACCCGCGCCACGTCACCTGCCCCGGGGCTGCGCCGGCGGGGCCGCCGCCCGGCGGGGTGGTGCCCGCTGGCGTTACGCTCGGCTCATGCTCCGTTCCGTCATCCTTGCCGCCTCCCGGTCATCCCAGGTCGAGCGGCTCGTCGCGACGGCCCCGTTCACCCGGGACGTCGTCCGCCGGTTCGTCGCCGGCGCCGGCACCGACGACGCGTTGCGCGCGACCCGCGAACTCGTCGCCGAGGGCCTCGCGGTCACCCTCGACAACCTCGGCGAGGACACCGTCACCGCAGAGCAGGCCACCGCCACCCGAGACGAGTACCTGAAGCTGCTGGGCCTGCTCTCCGCCGCCGGGCTCACCCCGGCCGCCGAGGTCAGCGTGAAGCTCTCCGCGCTCGGCCAGCGCTTCGACGAGCGGCTCGCGTACGACAACGCGCGGGCGATCTGCGCCGCGGCGGACGAGGCGGGCACCACGGTCACCCTGGACATGGAGGACCACACCACCACCGACTCGACGCTGGACACGCTGGCCCGGCTCCGCAAGGACTTCCCGGCGACGGGGGCGGTCCTCCAGGCGTACCTGCGGCGGACCGAGTCGGACTGCCGCGAGCTGGCGTACGCCGGGTCCCGGGTGCGGCTGTGCAAGGGGGCGTACCGGGAGCCGGAGTCGGTGGCGTACCAGGCGGCCCGCGAGGTGGACAAGTCGTACGTGCGGTGCCTCAACATCCTGATGTCCGGCGACGGGTTCCCGATGCTGGCCACCCACGACCCGCGCCTGATCGCCATCGGCGAGGACCGGGCGCGCTGGTTCGACCGGGGGCCGGAGCGGTTCGAGTTCCAGATGCTCTACGGCATCCGGCCGGAGGAGCAGGCCCGGCTCGTCGGCGACGGCTACACCGTGCGCACCTACCTGCCGTACGGCACCGACTGGTACGGCTACCTCATGCGCCGCCTCGCCGAGCGTCCCGCGAACCTGGCCTTCTTCGGCCGGGCCCTGATGTCGAAGAAGTGACCCCAGCGGGGGAATGAACTCACCCGTCCGAGCGGACCGGGCGCTGAGCGCTTGACGCGATTGGCTAATCGAGTTAGCTTTTGGGCTATGACTATTAGCTACGTTGAGCGGGACGGTGGGCGGATCGCCTACGAGGTGCACGGGGAGGGCCCCCTGGTGGTCCTCGCGCACGGCATGGGGGAGAACCGGGCGGCCTACCGCCACCTGGTCCCGCTGCTGGTCGACGCCGGCTACCGGGTGGCGTCGGTGGACGTGCGCGGGCACGGCCGGTCCAGCGCCGGCTGGCCGACGTACGCCCCGGCCGAGGTCGGTGGCGACCTGCTGGCCGTCGTCCGCGCCCTCGGCGGCGGCCCCGCCACGCTGGTCGGCAGCTCCTCCAGCGGCGCCGCCGTGGTCTTCGCCGCCGCCGACGCCCCCGACCTGGTCGGCGCGATCGTCCAGGTCGGCGCCTTCGTCACCGAGCGGAAGCTGAACCCGGTCCTGCGGCTGGCCGTGGCAGCGGTGCTGCGCAGCCCCCGGCTGTTCGGCATGTTCCACCGCAGCCTCTTCCCCAGCGGCCGGCCGGCGGACTACGCCGCGTACCGCAAGGCGATGGTGGCCAACCTGCGCGAACCCGGCCGGATGGCGGCGATGCGCGGCGTCGCGGCCCCGGCCGAGCCGCACTGGACCACCCGGGCCCCCGAGGTGCGCCAGCCGGTCCTCGTGCTGATGGGCACGAAGGACCCCGACTTCCCCGACCCCGGCGCCGAGGCCCGCGCCGCCCGCCGGCTCTTCGCCACCGCCGAGGCCCGCATGATCGACGACTCCGGTCACTACCCGCACGCCGACCGGCCGGCCGAGACCGCCGCGCAGCTCGTCGCCTTCCTGAAGGCCACCGCTCGTGCCTAGGGCCGGGCTCAACCAGCAGATCGTCGTGCGCGAAGCCGCCCGGCTCGCCGACGAGGTCGGCCTCGACCAGCTCACCCTCGCCGCCCTCGCCGGTCGGCTCGGCGTCGCCCTGCCCAGCCTCTACAAGCACGTCAAGGGCGCCGACGCGCTGACCCGCAAGCTCGCCGCGCTGGCCACCGCCGAACTGGCCGACGCGCTCACCTCGGCCGCCGCCGGCCGCGCGGGCGAAGACGCCCTGCGCGCCGTCGCCGCCGCCTACCGCGACTACGCCCGCCGGCACCCCGGGCGCTACGTCGCCGCGCAACGCGCGCCCGACGCCGGTGACCCCGACCACGTCGCCGCCGCCGGGCGGGCCGTCGGCGCGATCTACGCCATCCTCCGGGGGTACGGCCTCGACGGCGACGACGCCATCGACGCCACCCGGGTGCTCCGCAGCGCCCTGCACGGCTTCCTCGCCCTGGAGGCCGCCGGCGGCTTCGGGCTGCCCCGCGACGTCGACCGCTCGTACGACCGGCTCGTCGCCGGGCTGGACGTGGCGTTCCGCTCCTGGCCCCGGGAGGACTGACCGGTGTACCTGCTCGCCCTGGCCCTGATCTTCCTGCTCGAACTCGCCGTGCTCGTCGCCGGCGGTTGGTGGGGCTTCACCCTGGACGCCGGCTGGGCCGCCCGCATCGCCGCCGGGATCGGCGCGCCGGTGCTGCTCGCCGCCGCCTGGGGGGTCTTCGGCGCGCAGAAGGCCGCCGTGCCGCTGCCCGGCCCGGCGAAGCTCGCCTTCCAGGCCGCCTGGTTCGTCACCGGCGGGCTCCTGCTGCTCCTCGCCGGCCGTCCGGTGCACGGCGCGGCGCTGGTCGGCCTCTGGCTGCTCGACCGGGTCGTGCTGGCGCTCACCGCACCGTCGGACTGAGCGTCCGCCCCGCGCCCCTGCCCCCGGCGAGCCCGCCCGGCGGCCCGTGGCGCGTTCGCCCGATCCGCCCCGGAGGTCGTACCCTTCGCCGGGTGACCGACGGCTTGGACGGCATGCACCGGTGGGACCAACCACGACGGCGTCGGCCCTGGCCGCTGTGGGCCGCGCTCGGCGTGGTGCTGGTGCTGCTCACCTGCGGCCTGCCCACCGTGCTGCTGGCCGGCGTGCTGCACGAGGCGGCGGACCGGCCGATGATCGGCCGCCTCGGGCCCACCGCGCCCGCCGACCCGGCTGTCGAGGCCGCCCGGCAGCTCGGCGAGCGGATCTCCGGCCAGCTCGACCGCCAGGCCGCCGCCCTGCTCGGCGGCGACCGGGCCGGCTTCCTCGCCGTCGCCGAGCCCGCCGCCCACCCCGCCCTGGCCCGCCGGTACGCCGCCCTGCGCGCCCTGCGGGTCACCGTCTGGCGGCCCGAGCAGACCGGCCTACCCACCACCGTGGTCGGGCGGCCCGACGAGTGGCGGATCGTGGTGCGCTTCCAGTACTGCTTCGTGGTGCCCGGCTGCCGGCCGAGCCCCGTGCTCGTCGGCACCCGGTGGCGGGACTCCGGCGGGCAGGTCCGGCTGGTCGCCATGGAGGAGTCCCGGTCCGCCGAGACCGGCACCCGGCCGTGGGAGGTGAGCGACCTGGTCGTGGCGGTGGGCCCGCGGACGGTCGTGGCCACCACCCCGGCGCTGCGCGGGAAGCTTCCCGGCCTGCTCCGCCAGGCCGAGGCCGCGGCGCGGACCGCCGACGCGTACGCGGTCGCCGGCCCGCCGCCCGACCGGTACCGCGTCTTCTACGCCGGCAAGGCGGAGTGGCTGAGCTGGTACGGCGGCGGCCGCCCGGCGTGGACCGGCGGGTACGCCGTCACCGTCGGCGGCGGCCACCACGAGGTGGTCCTCAACGCCGACGGGCTCTCCGCCACCGGCGCCGACGACCTGCTCCGGCACGAGCTGACGCACGCCGCCTCCCTGCCCGAGCGCGGGTACCCGGGGCGGGAGACGTGGTGGCTGGTGGAGGGGCTCGCCGAGTACGCGGGCGTCGGCGGAACACCGGTCGGCCGCTACGAGGGGCTCGCCGAGGTGCGCGAGCTGCTGGCGCCGGGCGGCGGCTGGACCGGCCGGCTCGACGACCTCACCCCGGCCGAGGACGCCTCCGCCCGGCGCGTCGGCGGCAGCTACGGCGTCGGCTACCTGGCCGTACGGCACCTCGTCGACCGGTTCGGCGAGCAGCGGGTGCTCGCCTTCTTCAAGGCGGTCGTGCACGACCGGCGGACCGCGGAGGAGGCGTCCGGGGAGGCGTTCGGCGAGCCCTGGGCGGGCCTGCACGACGCGTGCGTCGCGTACGCCCGGGCGGCGGTCGGCTGAACGGCCCCGCGATGGTGTGGCGTCCACCCACGCCGTGAGCGGACGCCACACCATCGTCGGTCAGGGAATCTCCGCCCAGGTGACGAACGCGGCTCCGGAGGTCGGCTGGTCGGCCTTGGAGATCCGGCCGTCGGTGCCGCGTCCGAGCAGGGCGAGTTGAGGTAGCACCCGACGACCGCAGCGCTCGCCTACAACCTCACCATTGATGGCTTTCACACGTACTGTCGGGTTGGAAAGAGATGGTGCCGGTGTTGAGCGGAGAGATTGCGGCTCTTCTTACGAGTTCGATTGCTCGGGTGAGACGGATCAGCTATGTCCAGCCAGGGGGCGTGCGGGAGGGCGATGGTGGGCCGATCGAGCTGAAGCTGGAGAACGGTGCCATCTTTCGGCTGGAGTCTGGCGCTGATGGTGAGTCATTGCGGCTTGGCGTAGGGGGGTGGTGCGATCCGTTCGCGGAGCCCATGAGTGTCGAGAATAGAGAATTCGTGGCCAGGTCCGGGAAATGGGTGGCTTTTGATGTGTCTTGCGAGAGTGGCTACAAGGAGCTGATCGGACGGCGGGTCGGGGATCTCGGTCTTCTGGTCGAGTTTGGCAAGATAGTTGGCGCGGATCTCTCGTTCGGGTCGACGACTCTGCGAGTCTCGGTTCGCGCCGACGAACTGTTCGTGGAACTTCAGGGCGGCGATTCATGTCAGTAGCTGCGGCAGGTGTCGAGGGTCGCAAGGCGGCAGGGTTGACTGCGAGTGAGGATCTCGTTCGGGGGAGTGTCGTCGTTCGTGTCCGAGGGACGGGCAGTTCATGATCGACCGCTGTTCGGGCTCGACGGGGCACCTGTCAGACTGAAGCGCTCCCAGTGCGGAGCCCCGGTCCGCGTCCGGAAGCGGCCCGGGGCGCCCGCCCGGTGGCTCCGGTGGCGCCGCCGGGGCCACCGGGTGCCTTGATCGACTCCATGTCGGCGACATGGCGGGGTCAGGGGTGCCCGGATACCGCGATGTCGCCGACACGGCGCCGGCCCGACCGGAGGCTGGCCCAACCCGACGCCGGCCCAGCCGGTCGACCGGGCGGGGCGAAAACGGCAGGCCACGGTCGGGGGAAACCCGCCCCCGGCGTGATCAACATGCGCGAAGGGATCGCGCCGGTCACAGCCGTCCCGCTACCGTACTGGTAACACGCGCGTAGCCCGTCCTGGCGGGAGGATCCCGTCCGGCGGCACGCGCCGGGGCATGGGATGGGGCGGTGGGCCATGACCGGTTCGCAGTCCGACGGCAGGCTGTCGGAGGTCAGGTTCCTCACCGTCGCCGAGGTGGCGACGGTGATGCGGGTGTCGAAGATGACGGTCTACCGGCTGGTGCACAGCGGTGAGCTGACCGCCGTGCGGGTCGGCCGGTCGTTCCGGGTGCCCGAGCACGCGGTGCACGAGTATCTCCGGGGCGCGTTCCAGGAAACCGCCTGATCCGCCTGCCGCTGTTCCGCCACCCGCCGATGCCACGGGGCCGCGCCCCGCAAAGGCACGGGCGGCGCCCCGCCGAGGCCACGAAGCGCCGCCCCGCACAGGACACGAAGCGGCGCACCGCAAAGGGCACCGAGTGCGACGTAACGGGCATCGACGGGGGCGCGTTGGTCCTGCTGAGCCTCTCCCGCTACCCTGGACCGGACCGTGACCGCACTCCGGTGCGCCCGCCGCACGCCAGCTGGTCCGGCCCGTTGTCCGCAAGCGGCCCTCGACGCCACCGCGTGGTGTCATCCGGTCCGCCCCGCACGTTGCATCGAAAGGCTGTCGTCGTATGGGCTCGGTGGTCAAGAAGCGCCGCAAGCGCATGGCTAAGAAGAAGCACCGCAAGCTGCTGCGCAAGACCCGCGTCCAGCGTCGCCGTCTCGGCAAGTGACCGGGGCCGGGCCCACCACGGCCCGGCGCCCCGTGTCGCTTGCCAACAGTCGACCCTCGGAGGCTCAGGTGATCAGGCCGCGGTTGCCCCGGCTCGATCCCACCTGCCGGGGTAGGTGCACGACGTGACCCCCGGTGGCACCCCAGGTGCCCCGGGGGTGGTCGTCGTCACCGGGATCAACCGATACCTCGGCGCGCACGTCGCCGCCCGGCTCGCCGCCGACTCCCGCATCGAGCGGGTGATCGGCGTCGACCCGAGCGCCCCCAACCCCGAGGTGGCCGGCCTGCTCGACGGGGTCGAGCGCATCCGGCTCGACCTCGGCTCGCTCGGCGGCCTCCTCGCCGACCTCGACGTCGACGCCGTGGTGCACCTCGCCCTCGTCACCGCCCCCGATGCGCAGCAGGGCGGCCGGTCGGCGATGAAGGAACAGAACGTCATCGGCACCATGCAGTTGCTCGCCGCCTGCCAGCGGGCGCCCCGGCTGCGCAAGCTCGTCGTCCGCTCGTCGACCGCCGCGTACGGGGCGTCGTTCCGGGACCCGGCCGTCTTCACGGAGGAGACCGAGCCGCGCGAGGTGCCGCGCGGCGGTTTCGGCCGCGACATCCTCGACATCGAGGGGTACGTTCGCGGCTTCCGCCGCCGCCGGCCCGACGTCACCGCCACGGTGCTGCGCTTCGCGCCGTTCATCGGCTCCACCGCCGACACCACGCTCACCAGGTATTTCTCCCAGCCTTTCGTCCCC
The DNA here is from genome assembly GCF_000876225.1 of Micromonospora haikouensis. Lineage (NCBI taxonomy): Bacteria > Bacillati > Actinomycetota > Actinomycetes > Micromonosporales > Micromonosporaceae > Micromonospora > Micromonospora haikouensis. The sequence goes on from NZ_JXSX01000002.1 coordinate 364,357, forward strand.
ACCGTCTTCGGGCGCGACCCCCGGTTGCAGTTCGTGCACTTCGACGACGCGCTGGAGGTGCTGCACCGGTCGGTCGCCGAGGAGCACCCGGGCACGTTCAACGTCGCCGGGCCGGGCGTGCTGTCCCTGTCCCAGGCGATCAGGCGGGCCGGGCGGGTCGGGGTGCCGGTGTTCGAACCGGGCCTGTCCGGGGCCATCGCGTTGGCCCGCAGCCTCGGCTTCGGCCGGTACGGCCTGGACCAGGTCGACCTTTTCGTGCACGGTCGGGTCGTGGACACCTCCGCCCTCGAACGCGAGTACGGCTTCGCGCCCCGCTCGACCGCCGCCGCGTTCGACGACTTCATCCGCGCCCACCAGGGCGGCGTGGTGGTCACCCGGGAACAGCTGGCGGCCGCCGAGCGGGCCGTCCTCGACGGCATCCGCCAGGTGCGCGCGGTTGCGCGGGAGCGGTCGTGACCCCGCCGGACGAGGAGCGCGGGCGCGCCGGGGCCAACGGCCGGTACGACGTACCGCTGGTGGTGGCCGGCCCGGACGCGGAGCCGGCGCGGCGCAACGGCCACCACCCGGCCCCGGGGCCGGCCGCCGACCCTGCCCGTGGCCCGGCGGACCCGCAGCCGACCCGGCGGGAGCAGCCGGCGGAGCGGGAGCTGCCCGAGGCGGCGGAGCGCGAGCGGCCGGAGGCGGCGGCGCGCGCCCCCCGGGACGCGGCGGTGCCGGACCAGCCCGGCGACGTGTGGGACCGGCGGGTCGCCTCGGGGCTGGCGTTCCTGCGTCGGCGGCTCTCCGGCGACTACCAGGTGGACGAGTTCGGGTTCGACCCGGAGCTGACCGAGTCCGTCTTTCACCCGATGCTGCGGCTGCTTTATCGGGACTGGTTCCGCACGGAGGTGACCGGGCTGGAGCACGTGCCGGCCGACGGCGCCGGCCTGGTGGTGGGCAACCACTCCGGCACGGTGGCGCTGGACGCGCTGATCCTCTCCGCCGCCCTGCACGACCAGCACCCGGCCCACCGCTACCTGCGGCTGCTCGGCGCGGATCTGGTGTTCCGGATGCCGGTGGTGTCCGAGATCGCCCGCAAGACCGGCGGCACGGTCGCCTGCAATCCCGACGCCGAGCGGCTGCTCCGCTCCGGCGAGGTCGTCGGGGTCTTCCCCGAGGGGTTCAAGGGCGTCGGGAAGCTCTACTCCGACCGCTACAAGCTGCAACGCTTCGGCCGGGGCGGGTTCGTCTCGGCGGCGCTGCGCACCGGCACCCCGATCGTGCCGGTGGCGATCGTCGGCGGCGAGGAGATCTATCCGATGCTCGCCGACATCAAGCCCCTCGCCCGGCTGCTCAAGCTGCCATACTTCCCGGTCACGCCGACGTTCCCGTGGTTGGGTCCGCTCGGGATGGTGCCGCTGCCGAGCAAGTGGCTCATCGAGTTCTGCCCGCCGATCCCGACCGCGCACCTGACCGACTCGGCCGACGACCCGCTGGTCGTGTTCAACCTTGCCGACCAGGTGCGGGAGACCATCCAGCAGACCCTCTACAGCCTGCTGGAGCGCCGCCCTGACCCGTTCGGCCCCTGACCCGCCGGCAGCCGTCGCGCCCCACCGGGCGTGGGGCGGGGGCCGTCAGCGGACGCGGCGGCGCTTCTGCAGCGCCATCCCGGCGCCGACCGCGCCCGCGAGCAGTCCGGCCGCCGCCGTCGACGGCACCGCGATCTTCACGGCCCGCCGGCCGGTGCGGAAGTCGCGTACCTCCCAGCCCCGCTGCCGGGCCTGCCGCAGCAGGGCACCGTCCGGGTTGACGGCCACCGCCCGGCCCACGGCCGACAGCATCGGCAGGTCGTTGGCGGAGTCGCTGTAGGCGGAGCAGCGCGCCAGGTCCAGCCCCTCGACGGCGGCGAGCTGGGTCACCGCCTCTGCCTTGGCCGGCCCGTGCATCAGGTCACCCACCAACCGCCCCGTGTACGCCCCGTCGACCACCTCGGCGACCGTGCCGATCGCCCCGGTCAGCCCCAGCCGGGACGCGATCACCCGGCCGATCTCGACCGGCGCGGCGCTGACCAGCCAGACCCGCTCCCCGGCGTCCAGGTGGCGCTGCGCCAGCCGACGGGTGCCGGCCCAGATCCGGGGGGCCATCAGCTCGTCGAAGATCTCCTCGGCCAGCCGCTCCACGTCGTCGACCCGCCAGCCCTCGATGAACGCGAGCGCCGCCTCCTTGGCCTGCGACATGTCCCCGGCGTGCTCGGTGGCGAGCACCCGGAAGCGCAGCTGCTGCCAGGCGAACCGGGCCAGGTCCCCGGTGGTGAAGTAGTTGCGGGCGGCGAGCCCGCGGGCGAACCAGTAGATCGACGCGCCCTGCATCATCGTGTTGTCCACGTCGAAGAAGGCCGCGGCGGCCGGATCGGGGGCTACCGGGGTGGCGGGCGCGGCCTCGGTCTCGGCCCAGCCGGCGGTGTGGCCGCGCCGGTCGGTGCTGACCGTCATCCTGCCGTTGCGGGCCACCCGACCTCCCTCGCTCGACGCCCCCGACGAGTGCCTCCCCGCGAGCGTAGCCGGGCGGCGCGGCCGCCCCACCCGCTGCGGCGAGAACTGTGGCGCGCGCTGCTCGGTAAGGAAGGGCACCTTGTTAACGCATGACGTTGTACAAGGGGCCCTTCCTAACAGCAGGAGCATCGCGAGACCGCCCGCGCCGGGAGCTCAGGGAACGCGGGAACGCGTGCGCTCAGCGGTCGCCGGGGCAGGCCGTCGGCGTCGGGCCGAGCGCGTCGCTGCCGGCGGGCGCGGGCAGCTCGCACTCGATGGCGGCGCGCAGCCCGTCGGAGCGCTTGCGGATCGCGTCGAGCAGGGCGATCGACTCGCGGACCCGGTCCCGCTCCGCGCGGCTGGCCCCGTCGAGCAGGTCACCGACCGCGCGGCGCTGCCCCGTGACGAAGGCGTTCACCGAGTCGAGACCGGCCGGGTCGGAGCGCTGCGCAGCCGTGGTGGTGAGCAGGCGTACGCCCTGACGGGTGTCCGAGTCCATGTCGTCGAGGACGGCGTCGAACCCGAGCCGGTCCCCGCGCAGCGCGGCGGCCTCGCCGAGCCGGGTGCGGGCGAAGTCGAGGAAGAGCTGGCCGCGGCTGAGATCCGAGCTGGCCAGGGCGAGCTGGGCGCGCTCGGTCGAGCGCTTCATCCCGTAGAGGGCGTCGCCGGGCACGGCGTTCTCACTGGCGGCGGAGATGCCGGAGACGGCGATCGCGCCAGCGGTCACGCCGATGAGAATGGCACCCCGGGCCCGGGCCCGGCGGGCGGTCACGGCCGGCAGGAACGGGCCGCGTGGGCCGGCGCCGACGGTGCCGCGCTGACCAGCCGTGCCGCGCTGACCGAGTGCGCCCCGTCGGGTGGCCGGCGCGGCCTCCGGGGCGCTGGCACCGGCCCCGACGCCCTCCCGCTCGGCGGCGGCGACGAGCATCGCCCGCAGGCCGGTGCGGAAGTCGGGGTCCACCGCGACGGGCGGAGGGTCGGCGTTGAGCTGCCGGCCGACCGCGACGAGCGCGGCGAGATGATCGTCGGCCCGGGACCGGACGTGGTGACGTCGGCCGCCGTTGGCTTCGTCGAGAAGCTGCGCGAAGCGCTCGGCGCGCCGGCGGGAGAAGAGGTTGCTGGTCACCGCAGGCACCTCCTCTCGCTGGTGGCGGCCGGTCGGTCGGCCGCTGTCGGCACCAGCGACCGGCGGCAGCGTGCACCCAGGACGAAGCTCGTGGCGGCTGCGCTGTCCGGACCGTCGGGCCCGGGAATGCCGGAGAACCACCGGTCGCACCGGGAGAAACGCTCCGCCCCGGGCACGGGTTACGGGGCCGACGGGAGCGAAATCACGAAGAGTGATGGCCGTCACGCCGCCGCGGTCGGCGCTCCCGTCCGCGCCGCGCGCCCCGGCTGGCGTACGGGCGTGAACCGCCGTCGGGGCCGGACCCCTCGCGGACGCCGCCGGCCGGGCGGTCGGCCTCGCGCGGGGGAGGACGAACCGCCGGGCGGGGTGGCACGCGGGGTGGGACGGGCGGGGCGAGGCGGAAGGACGCAGCCGGTGGCGGCGGTCAGGGCTGGAAGCCGTCCGGCAGCAGCCGGGCCAGCGCGCGGACCGCGCGGTACTGCAACGCCTTGATCGCGCCCTCGTTCTTGCCCATCGCCCGCGCCGTCTCCGCCACCGAGAAGCCCTGGAGGAACCGCAGCACGATGCACTCCTGCTGCTCCGGGTTGAGCTGCTTGACGGCGGTGAGCAGGGCGACGTTGGTGATGTGTTCGACGACCGCCGCCTCCGGGCTGCCCTCGGGGCCGCGGTCCTCCCGGTCGGCGTCCAGCACGTCGCCGGTGGTGACCTCCAGCCGGTACCGGCCGGACTTGAAGTGGTCGGCGACCAGGTTCCGGGCGATGGTGACCAACCACGCGCCGAGGTCCCGGCCCTGCCAGGTGAAGCTGCCGATGCGCTTGAGGGCCCGCAGGAAGGTGTCGGAGGTGAGATCCTCGGCGAGCTGCCGGTTGCCCACCCGGAAGTAGACGAACCGGAAGACGGTGTCGACGTACCGGTCGTAGATCAGCCCGAACGCCTCGGCCTCGCCGGCCTGGGCGCGTTCGACCAGCTTCCAGACCTCGGTGGCCGGGTCGGACGGGTCGGGGCGGCTCGGGAAGCCCGTCGGCGTGCCACCGCCCGGGGGCCCGGGGGGCGGCGGGGGCGGACTGGCCGGCACCGCCGGCAGCACCGCCGTCTCGCCGGCCGACGGATCGGTCACCGGCGGCGTGTCGCCACTGCGCCGGCCCTGCGCCGGCATGGTCGGCCGGGCGGGTGATGCGACCCGTCCGCCGTTGCCCCCCGGCGTCGCCGGACGGGGCAGCGCCTCGTTGTGATGGGACCGGTTGCGTAACCGTCTGGATGCCCCGTCGCCGCGTACGGCGAGGCTGGACCCGTCGTCCGCGGGGCTCCGGCCGACGCCCAGCCGTTCGTTGAGGACGGCACGGGCCGCCGCGGCCAGCCCGACCGGTCGTTGCGCGTAGCCGAAACTGGTCACCGTGCCTCCCCGGTCAGGGTCGCCGCGGACCGCTGGGGCGCCCCGGCGCGGGCGCGGCCGGGGCCGTCGGGCAGGGCTTGTCCGGGACGTGCCGACGGGCGGCAGATCCCCTTGAGGTACGGGTCCAATGCGCTCACAGGCACGGGGGGCCTCCTCGGGCTGAGGGGTGTCGACTCACGGCAAATGGGGTGAGTCGACCCGAGTGATAATAGGGCCAACGTCACCCGCGCGTGGCAAGTCCGTTACACAGAGCAGAAGTATTTGCTTCCCCGTCGCACCGGTGCCGGACCGGTTGTCCGTCGGGGGAGGTTGACTTTCGCGCGCCGGGCTGGTTAGGGATAACCCCAGCTCAGCGCCCGATCGGCCCGCTCGGCGAGGGGCCGGGACGACGGCTGCGACGCCTGCCCGCACGGGGTGGCGCCGGCACTCCCGCGCGTCCGCAGGGGCGCGTCCGCGTACGGTGCGTGGCCGAGTCGGCGGTACCGGGTGTGTCGCACCGACGGGTCGGGGGAGACTGTCCGGGCGCGGGCCGCCGCAGGGCGGTCCCGGCCGACACCCGCACGGAGGTTTCCCGATGTCCAGTGACGCCCGGCTCACCCTGATCACCCGCCCCGGCTGCCACCTCTGCGAGGACGCGAAGGCGGCGCTCGGCCGGGTGGTCGCGGTCACCGGCGACCGGTGGATCGAGAAGGACGTGACCACCGACGTCGAGCTGGAGCGCGAGTACGGCGACCGGCTGCCGGTGGTGCTGCTCGACGGCAAGGAGCACGGGTACTGGCGGGTGGAGGAGGAGCGGTTGTTGCGGGACCTGACGACCCCGCAGCTCTGACCGGACCCGGCGGTCCCCACGGCGGTCGTCCGCCGCCTATCGTGCTCGGATGACCTCTGCGCGCCCCCACCTCGTCTGGGACTGGAACGGCACCCTGCTCAACGACCTCGACCTGGTGGTGGCGGCCACCAACGCGGCGTTCGCCAGCGTGGGCGGGCCGGCGGTCACCGCGGACGAGCACCGGGTGCGGTTCCGCCGCCCGATCGCTGACTACTACGCCGGGGTGCTCGGCCGGGCGGTCGACGACGAGGCGTTCGGCGAGCTGGACCGGATCTTCCACGACGCGTACCGCAGCGGGTTGACCACCTGCACACTCGCCGACGACGCGGCGGCGGCGATGTCGACCTGGCCGGGCAGCCAGTCCCTGCTGTCCATGTGGTTCCACGACGAGCTGGTGCCCGCCGTGCACTCCTACGGGCTGACGGGGCGGTTCGCCCGGGTCGACGGGCTGCGCGCCACCGTCGGCGGCGACCGCAAGGCCGAGTCGCTGGCCAAGCACCTGTCCGAGCTGGGATTGGACGGCCGGGCGGTGGTGCTGATCGGGGACTCGATCGACGACGCCGACGCCGCCGAGTCGGTGGGCGGCCGGGCGGTGCTGTACACGGGGGGCTTCACCGACGCGACCCGGCTGCGGGCCTCCGGCCACCCGGTGGCCGACACGCTCACCGAGGCCGTCGCCCTGGCCGCCACCCTGCGCTGACCGCGAGGCTTGCTGGGCGGAAGGGCGGTGCGGCGGTCAGCCGCGCAGGTAGGCGAGGACGGCCAGGACGCGCCGGTGCTGGGCGGTGTCCGGGGGCAGGCCGAGCTTGGTGAAGATGTTGCGGACGTGCTTCTCCACCGCGCCGTCGGTGACCACGAGGGCCCGGGCGATGGCGGTGTTGGAGTGCCCCTCGGCCATCAGGGCCAGCACCTCGCGCTCGCGCGGGGTCAGCTCCCGCAGCGGGTCGTCGCGCCGCCGGCGGACCAGCAGCTGGCCGACCACCTCCGGGTCGAGCACGGTGCCGCCGGAGGCGACCCGGGCCAGCGAGTCCAGGAAGTCGTCGATGTCGGCCACCCGGTCCTTGAGCAGGTAGCCCACCCCGCCGCCGCCCCCGCCGGTGGTGGCCAGCAGGTCGTCGGCGTACGACACCTCGACGTACTGGGACAGCACCAGGATCGGGGTACGGGGGACGAGGCGGCGGGCCTCGACCGCGGCGCGCAGCCCCTCGTCGGTGTGCGACGGCGGCATCCGCACGTCGACGATCGACACGTCGGGCCGGTGGGCGACGACCGCCCCGACCAGGGCGTCGCCGTCACCGACGGCGGCCACCACCTCGTGCCCGCGCTCGGTCAGCAGCCGGACCAGCCCCTCCCGGAGCAGCACGGCGTCGTCGGCGATCACCACCCGCATGATGCTGCTGTCTATCACGCCGTGGCCCTCGGCGGCGTCGCCGGGAGCGCCTGCGGCGCTGTCGGGGGTGTCGCGGGGAGCGCCTGCGGGGCCGTCGCCGGTGGCCGCCGGGGTCGCCGTCGTCACAGCGGGAGGTCCGCGCGGACCTCGGTGGGCCCGCCGGCCGGGCTGAGCACGTCGAGCCGGCCGCCCGCCGCGCGCACCCGGTCGGCGATCCCCGTCAGGCCGTGCCCCTTGGCCAGGTGCGCGCCGCCGTGGCCGTCGTCGGCGACGGCGACCACCAGCCGGTCGTCGGCGCGGGTGACCTCGACCCGGCACTCCGTCGCCCCGCTGTGCTTGGCCACGTTGGTCAGCGCCTCGGCGACCACGAAGTAGGCGGTGCTCTCCACGGCCGGGTCGAGTCGCCCGCCCGGGGCGTCCAGCCTGGGGTCGAGCCGTAGTTCGATCGGGATCAGGCCGCGTCCGGCGAGGGCGGCCAGGGCGCTGGGCAGACCCCGGTCGACCAGGATCGGCGGGGCGATGCCCCGGGACAGGGCGCGCAGCTCGGCGAGGGTGTCCCGGGTCTGGGCGACGGCCTCGTCGAGGGTCCTGCCGGCGGCCTCCGGGTCGTCGGCGAGCTGGTGCCGGGCCCGGCTGAGGTCCATGGCGAGCCGGACGAGGCGCTGCTGGGGGCCGTCGTGGATGTCGCGTTCCAGCCGCCGCAGCGCGGTGGCCTCGGCGGAGGCGGCCGCCCGCCGCCGCTCCTCCAGGACGGTGATCCGGCTGCGCATCTCGGCCACCCCGGTGAGCAGGGCGCGGGCGAAGCCGGCCTTCAGGCGCGCGCACCCCCGGACCACGAGCGGCAGGGTGACCAGGAAGAACAGCCCGGCGGCGGTGTTGACCCCGATCCGGGCGGCGGCCGATTCGCCCAGGCCGAGCAGCTCGCTGAGGGGCTGGTCGTCGGGCGGGTGCGGCAGCGCCCAGTCGTAGACCGAGTAGAGCGTGCCGACGAGCGCGGCGGCCCACCAGGTGACGGTCACCACGAAGGTGACGAGGGCCACGACCAGGTTGAGGATGCCGTGGGTCAGGTCGAGCCAGGACTGCACGTCCCCGATGGGTACGAGGATCCGCCGCCAGGCGCCGGCCCCCGCCTCGGCCCGGCGGTACTCGGGCCGCACCCGGTCCTGCCCGAGCACGGCGGTCAGCCGCAGCCGCTCCACGTCGGCGAAGCCCCGGGCGGCGTAGAGGGTGGCGGCGAGGACGGGCAGGCCGATCACGGTCACCACCAGTCCCACGCCCAGCGCCAGCCCCGCCACCAGGACCACGAAGCCGGCCACGGCGAGCGGGAAGCCGAGCAGCACGTACCCGGAGTCGCGCAGGAGTCGGCGGGGGACGCTGGGCGGGAGGGCGGCCGGTTCGGCCGTGGTGGCGGTGGTCATGGTTCGAGGCTAGGGACGCCGGCCCCGCCGTCGGAATCCCGTCGGCCGTCCTCTTGCTGGTGGTGCCAGCCCTACCGTCGGCCGGGCGCGCCGCTGGGCGGGACGGGGCGGCGGCGGGCGCGGCGCTCGCGCGATTGGTGACGGAAGTCGGGAATGAGCAATAATCGGCGCGGGCCACGCGAGGCGCCGGATCGATCTTGGGGGGTGGAGGGGCAGGTGGAGGCGGGTCGCCGGTCTTCAAGATCGCGATTTGTGCGTGTCTTCACAAGCGCCTACTCTGTAGTTCCGACGCGTCCTGCTAGCACAGCCGGCAATCTCGGTCGCCAGCGGGAGTCCCGATACGGCAGGCCGCTGAAGCCGGCCGAGGATCGCACCGCACGGAGTCTCATGAGTCAGCAGCACCGTCACCCTGGCGCGTCCGGCCGCGCCGGTGCCGTACCGGCGCTCCCGGACCTGCCCGAGGCGACCGTCGCGCGGCTGCCCGAATACCTTCGCGCCCTGCACAACCTCGCCGAGTCCGGTCACGAGACCGTCTCCAGCGAGGGCCTGGCCAGCGCCGCCGGGGTCAACTCCGCCAAGCTCCGCAAGGACCTGTCCCACCTCGGCTCCTACGGCACCCGCGGGGTCGGCTACGACGTCGCCCTGCTGGTCGAGCAGATCGAGTTCGTGCTCGGGCTCACCCAGCGGCGGGCCGTCGCCCTGGTCGGGGTGGGTAATCTCGGTCACGCCCTCGCCGGCTACGACGGCTTCGCCAGCCGCGGCTTCCGCATCGCCGCCCTGCTGGACGCCGACCCGGGGCGGGTCGGCGAGGAGATCAACGGCCTGGTCGTGCGGCACGTCGACGAGCTGCCCCGCATCGCCGCCGAGGAGCCGATCGCGATCGGCGTGATCGCCACCCCGGCCCGGGCCGCCCAGGCGGTCGCCGACCAGCTCGTCGCCGTCGGCGTGACGAGCATCCTCAACTTCGCGCCGTGCGTACTCTCGGTCCCGGACGGGGTCGACGTGCGCAAGGTCGACCTCGCCATCGAGCTGCAGATCCTGTCCTTCCACGAGCACCGCAAGGCGTCGCTGACCGCGCTGCCCGCCACCGGCGGCACCGCCCTCACGGCCCTGCCGGGCGGGCTCGCGGCCACCGACCCCCAGGAGGCGATCGGCACGTGAAACTGCTCGTCGTCGGCGCGTCCTACCGCACCGCTCCCGTCGCCACCCTGGAACAGCTGGCGGTCGGCCCGGCCGACCTCACCCGCACCCTGGACCACCTGCTCGCCCAGCCGTACGTGAGCGAGGCGGTGCTGGTCTCCACCTGCAACCGGGTGGAGGTCTACGCCGCCGTGTCCGGTTTCCACGGCGGCCTCGGCGACATCTGCGCCGTCCTCGCCGAGCAGGCCGGCACCCTGCCCGCGAGCCTGGCCAACCACCTCTACGTGCACTACGACGCCGCCGCCGTCGACCACGTCTTCCGGGTCGCCGCCGGGCTGGACTCGATGGTCGTCGGCGAGGCGCAGATCCTCGGCCAGCTCCGCGACGCGTACCACTGGGCCAGCGGCGCCGACTCCGCCGGCCGGCTGCTGCACGAGCTGATGCAGCAGGCGCTGCGGGTGGGCAAGCGCGCGCACGCCGAGACCGGGATCGACCGGGCCGGCCAGAGCGTGGTCAGCGCCGCGCTCGACCTGGCCGCCGGCCACCTGGACGGCGCGCTCGCCGGCCGCCCGGCCCTCGTGGTGGGCGCCGGCGCGATGGGCGCGCTGGGCGTGGCGACGCTCTCCCGGCTCGGCGCGGGGCCGCTCACCGTGACCAACCGGGGGGCCGACCGGGCCGTGCGGCTGGCCGAGTCGTACGGGGCCAGCGCCGCGCCGATGGCCGGGCTGACCGACGTGCTCTCCACAGTGGACATCGTAGTGGCCGCCACCGCGGCCACTGAACCGGTCCTCACCCGCGAGGTGGTCACCCGGGCGCTCGCCGACCGCGACCCCGACCGGGGCCCGCTCGTGCTGCTCGACCTCGCCGTGCCCCGCGACGTCGAGCCCGGCGTGGCCGGGCTGCCCGGCGTCGAGGTGATCGACATCGACCGGATGGCGGCCGTCCTGGCCGGCGGTCCCGCCGCCGCCGAGGCCGCCGCCGTCGAACGGATCGTCACCGCCGAGGTGGAGTCCTTCCTCACCTGGCTGCGCGGCGCCGACGTGGCCCCGACCGTGGCCGCCCTGCGCGGCCGGGCCGAGGACGTGGTCGCCACCGAGCTGCGCCGGCTGGCCCAGCGCCGCCCCGACCTCAGCGACGACCAGCGCGCCGAGGTGGCCCGCACCGTGCACCGGGTCGTGCAGCGGCTGCTGCACCAGCCCACCGTGCGGGTCCGCCAGCTCGCCGCCGAGCCCGGCGGCGACCAGTACGCGGCGCTGCTGCGCGAGCTGTTCGACCTCCAGGTCCCGCAGACGTCCCCGGTCGACACCGTCCCCGACGTGGTCGACACCGACCCCACCCCGTACCCCGGAGGCGAGAGATGACCGCCCCCCTGCGCCTCGGCACCCGGGGCAGCACGCTGGCGATGGCCCAGTCCGGCCACGTCGCCGCGGCGCTCACCGAGGCGACCGGCCGCGAGGTCGAACTCGTCGAGGTGGTCACCGCCGGCGACCGCTCGTCCGCCCCCGTGCACCGGCTCGGCGTCGGCGTCTTCGTCTCCGCGCTGCGCGACGCCCTGACCGCCCGCACCATCGACCTCGCGGTGCACTCCTACAAGGACCTGCCCACCGCGGCGGCCCCCGGGCTGCACGTCGCGGCGGTGCCGCCCCGCCAGGATCCGCGCGACGCGCTGGTCGCCAAGGGCGGGCTTACCCTCGCCGAGCTGCCGCCCGGCGCCGTGGTCGGCACGGGCGCGCTGCGCCGCATCGCCCAGCTGCACGCGCTCGGGCTGCAGCTGGAGGTCACCCCGATCCGTGGCAACATCGACACCCGCCTGGCGCGGGTCCTCGGCCCGGACGCCGACCTCGACGCCGTGGTCCTGGCCCGGGCCGGCCTCGCCCGGATCGGTCGCACCGACGTGATCACCGAGACGCTCGACCCGATGCTCATGCTGCCCGCGCCCGCCCAGGGCGCGCTGGCCGTGGAGTGCCGGGCCGACGACACCGACCTGGTCGAGCTGCTCGCGGTGCTCGACCACGCACCGTCCCGGGCCGCGGTCACCGCGGAACGGGCGCTGCTGGCCACCCTGGAGGCCGGGTGCAGCGCACCCGTCGCCGCCTATGCGGAACTCGCCGAAGGCGACGCCGGCGATGAGATCTACCTGCGCGGGGCGGTGATCAGCCCGGACGGCACGCGAGACCTCCGGCTGTCCCGCACCGGAACGCCCGCCGACGCGGCGGAGATCGGCAAGGCACTCGCCGCCGAACTCCTCGAACTCGGCGCCGACTCGATCCTCGGCCACGAAGGAAACGCCGGTCCGGGGACCCAGCAATTTGGGAGCACAGAATGACCCGCACCCGTAAGCCCGTCGGCCGTATCGCGTTCGTCGGGGCCGGCCCCGGCGACCCGGGCCTGCTGACCCGCCGGGCGCACGACGCCCTGGTCGACGCCGACCAGGTGGTATACGACCGGGGAGTCCCCGAGTCGCTGCTCGACGCCGTGCGCGCCCAGGCCAAGTCCGATGCCCAGTTCTCCCCGGCGGAGGGCGTGCCGGGTGACGTGGCGAAGGTGCTGATCTCGGCCGCGAGGTCCGGCCTGAACGCCGTGCACCTGGTCGCCGGTGACCCGTTCGGCCACGACTCCGTGGTCAAGGAGGTGCAGGCGGTCGCCCGGACCGCCGCGCACTTCGAGGTGGTGCCGGGCGTCGGGCAGGCCGAGGGCGTCGCCACCTACGCGGGCGTGCCGCTGCCGGGCGTACGCACCGCCGCCGACGTCGAGGACGTCACCACGCTGGACTTCGACGCGCTCGCCGCCGCCGTCGGCCGGGGCTCGCTGGCGCTCGCCGTGGACGCCGGTGACCTGGCCGCGATCCGCGACGGCCTGCACGCCGCCGGGGTCGACGGCGCCACCGGCGTCGGGGTGACCGGCGACGGCACCGGGGAGACCCAGTACACGACCACGTCGACCGTGGACTCGTTCGTGGCGGCGGCGCTCGGCTTCACCGGCCGGGTCGTGCTCACCGTCGGCGAGGGCGTCGGCCAGCGCGACAAGATGAGCTGGTGGGAGAACCGCCCGCTGTACGGCTGGAAGGTGCTCGTCCCGCGTACCAAGGAGCAGGCCGGGGTGATGAGCGCCCGGCTGCGCGCGTACGGGGCGATCCCGTGCGAGGTGCCGACCATCGCGGTCGAGCCGCCGCGTACCCCCGCCCAGATGGAGCGGGCGGTCAAGGGCCTGGTCGACGGCCGGTACGCCTGGGTGGTCTTCACCTCGGTCAACGCCGTCCGCGCGGTGTGGGAGAAGTTCGCCGAGCACGGCCTGGACGCCCGGCACTTCGGCGGCGTCAAGATCGCCTGTATCGGCGAGGCCACCGCCGACGCGGTGCGCGCGTTCGGCATCCAGCCGGAGCTGGTCCCCGCCGGGGAGCAGTCCTCCGAGGGGCTGCTCGCCGAGTTCTCGCCGCACGACGAGATCCTCGACCCGGTGGGCCGGGTGCTGCTGCCGCGCGCCGACATCGCCACCGAGACCCTCGCCGCCGGGCTCACCGAGCGCGGCTGGGAGGTCGACGACGTGACCGCGTACCGCACGGTCCGGGCCGCCCCGCCGCCCGCCGAGATCCGGGACGCGATCAAGTCGGGCGGGTTCGACGCGGTGCTGTTCACCTCGTCCTCCACGGTCCGGAACCTGGTCGGCATCGCCGGGAAGCCGCACGCGCGTACCGTTGTTGCGGTCATCGGGCCCAAGACGGCGGAGACCGCGACGGAGTTCGGCCTGCGGGTCGACGTCCAGCCTCAGCACGCCTCGGTGCCCGACCTCGTGGAGGCGCTCGCCGCCTACGCCGTCGAGCTGCGCGAGAAGCTGGCCGCCATGCCGGCCAAGCAGCGCCGGGGCTCGAAGGTGCAGGGGCCGACCGCCCTGCGGTTCCGCTAGCCGCACCGGCTGCACAGCCAGCTCGCACAGGGAGGCCCCTCATGCCGTACCCCGAGATCCGGCCCCGCCGGCTGCGCCGCAACGCGGCCGTGCGGCGGCTGGTCTCCGAGACCCGCGTCGACCCGGCCGAGCTGGTCGTGCCGATGTTCGTCAAGGAGGGGCTGACCGAGCCGCGGCAGATCGCGTCGCTCCCGGGGGTGCTCCAGCACTCCCGGGACTCGCTGCGCAAGGCCGCCGCCGAGGCGGTGCAGGCCGGCGTGGGCGGGATCATGCTCTTCGGGGTGCCCGAGCGGCGCGACCCGACCGGCTCCGGCGGCATCGACCCGGGCGGCATCCTCAACGTCGCCATCGCCGACGTGGTCGCCGAGGTGGGCGACGCGACCGTGGTGATGAGCGACCTGTGCCTGGACGAGTTCACCTCGCACGGGCACTGCGGCCTGCTCACCCCCGACGGCGAGGTGGACAACGACGCCACCCTCGCCGCGTACGCCGAGATGGCGGTCGCCCAGGCCGCCGCGGGGGTCGGGGTGGTCGGCCCGTCCGGGATGATGGACGGGCAGGTGGGCGTGGTCCGCCGGGCCCTGGACGCCGCCGGTCACACCGACGTGGCGGTGCTCGCGTACGCGGCGAAGTACGCCTCTGCCTTCTACGGCCCCTTCCGGGACGCGGTGGAGTCGTGCCTCGACGGGGACCGGCGCACCTACCAGCAGGACCCGGCGAACCTGCGGGAGTCCCTGCGCGAGGTCGCGCTCGACGTCGCCGAGGGCGCCGACATCGTGATGGTCAAGCCGGCCCTGCCCTACCTCGACGTGGTGGCGGCGGTGCGCGCGGCGGTCGACGTCCCGGTCGCCGCCTACCAGGTCTCCGGCGAGTACGCGATGGTCGAGGCGGCCGCCGCGAACGGCTGGATCGACCGGGAGCGGGTCATGCTGGAGACGCTGACCTCGATCCGGCGCGCCGGGGCGCAGATCATCCTCACCTACTGGGCGGTCGAGGCCGCCCGCCTGCTCCGCGAGCGTTACTGAGCGCATCTGGGCTACGCGCCCTCGTCTCCCCTCCGCTCCCCGCTGTCCCTTTTGTGTGCCCTTCGCGCCGGACCCCAACCCTCTTTTCCGCCTCCTTTGCTCTGCACCCACGGGCGCAACGCTCACCTAGGGTGACTGCTGCGTCGGCGGGTGCAGAGCAAAGGGGCCGGGGGAGTGGTTGCCCGCGCCGCGATCGGCCCCGGCCCTTGCGCCGGTCCCCAGCCCCAGCCACATCCGCAGCCGCCGCGGACGGCTGGGTTACCGCCAGACGCCCGGTTATCCACAGTCGCGTGGGGCGGGGTTGCGACCGGTCCGCGCGGCCGGGGAACGTGAACCCATGGCAGCCCACACCGCGCCACCGCAGCCGGACGACGCCCCCGGAGGCGACGACGCCGAGTCCGGCGACCCGACAGCCGGCGAGGCCACGGACGCCGATCCGGCAGGCGGCGAGTCCACAGCCGGCGACGAGCCGTCGGCGATGCTGACCGAGCCGTTCGACATCCCGTGGCCGGCGGCCGGCATCATCCGGGCCGTGCGGCGGCGGGCCGACGCCAGCCAACGCGAGCTGGCCGCCCACGCCGGGGTGCACCCGTCCACGATCGGGCGGATCGAGGCCGGCGCGCTGACCCCCAGCATCGCGATGCTGCGCCGGCTCCTCGCGGTGGCGGGCTTCCGGCTGGCAGTGGTGGACGAGTTCGGCCGGGTGCTGCAGCCGATGCGCGACCGCGACGACGCCCGCGACGGGGCCGATCGCCGCTACCCGTCGCACCTGGACACCATTCTCGACCCCGAGCCGGGGGAGTGGTGGGCCGACGTCTACGGGCTGGCCCGCCCGCCGGAGACCTTCTACCGCAACCGCGCCTACCGGGACGCGATGCGTCGCCGCAGCCGGTGGGAGGTCCGGGTCGCGAAGCTCCGGCACGTGCCGCCACCGCCGCGCGCCGTCCCCCCGTACGGCTGACGGCCCGCCGCCCGGCCAGGAGCCGGGCGACGGGCCGCCGTGTGGCCGCCGTGCGGGTCAGTCGTCGTTGGCGATGGTGCCGACGGCCAGCGGGTCGGCCAGGTGCAGGCCGGGCACGCCGGCCACGAGCAGGTTCACCTTCTCGTCGGCCTCGCGCTTGCGGTCACCGCGCACGGTGACCGCGAAGGTCAGCGAGGTCTGCCCGGCCGCGAGGACCTTGCAACCGACGTACGGCTCGTAGTCCGACCCGGCCTGCGCCGTGGTGCCGTAGGTGGCGGCGCAGATCAGGGCCGGCTGGGACAGCGGCCGGGACACGGTGACGGCGAAGGCGAGCGGGCGGGTGCCCTTGTCGCCCTCGGCCACCGTGGCGTCGGCGACGCTCAGCGACGCGCGGGAGCGGAACCGGGCCACCTGCGGGTCGTGGTCGCTGGAGCCGCGCGAACCGTCCCCGGTGAACTCCGCCGGCCAGTCGGCGTTGACGTGCGCCGCCCGCACCTGCACCAGGTCGTCGCGCAGCGCGTCGTTGACGAACAGGTGGTCCAGCGTCTGCGCCTGCCCCTGGAAGCTGTACGAGTACGCCGACGAGGGCACCTCGGCGACCAGGTCGTCCCACAGGCTGTGCAGGCCCGCGTCGTAGAGCGCGGCGAGCTGGTCCGACGGGGTCGGGTCGGCCCCGGTGGCGATCGGGTCGTCGGGGCGGGGGAAGACGTTCAGGTCCCCGCCGTACACCACCCGGGAGTTCGGGTCCGCGTTGTGGATCGCGGTGACCAGCGCGGCACCGTAGCGGGCCTGCTCGGTGCGCTGGCCGACCCGGCTGTCCGGCCCGGACGAGAAGTGGTTGCTCAGCGCCCACAGGTGGTAGCCCTCGGACGAGCCCGGGGCCGCCTTGACCCAGAACCTGCCGAGCTGCGGGGCCCGCGTGTAGACGTTGTTGCCGTCCTTGCCGGTGGAGGTGTCGGTGTCGGCCGGCAGCACCGCGTTGAGCGCCTTCGGGTTCTGCACGTCCGCGTTGGACGGCAGCCCCGCCGACCGGTACGGCACCGTCGGCGCGGAGCCGAGCAGCGGGTCGGCGGCGGTCGCCTCGGGCAGCGACAGCCGGTCGGTGCGGTACAGGAACCCGGCGGTGATGCCCCGCGCGTCCGCGCCGGTCCGGTCGTACGCGGCGGCGTACGCGGGCCCGCCCGCGGCGGCCACGGCCAGCGCCAGCTCCTGGAGGGTGTCCGGCGCGCCGTCGGCGTCGTTCGTGTCGCCGCACACCAGCGCGCCGCCGGAGACGGAGCAGATGTCCTGGTCCTCGGCCTCCTGCACCAGGATCAGGTCCGGCGCGTGCAGGTCGGTGCGGATCTGGTCGGCGAGCGCGGTCAGGTGCTCCCGGTAGTCGGCCTCGCTGGCCGGCACGTAGTCGAACGGCGGGCTGACCCCGGTGCAGCCGGCGTTGCCGGTGAAGTCGCAGCCGTCGAACGGGTCGTCCCGGTAGTCGTACAGGTTCTCCACGTTGTACGTGGCGACCGCGATCTCCCGCGACCGGTCGGCCGGCTGCGGCGGGTTGTTCTTCGACGGGTCGGCCCCGGCCGCGAAGGCGGCCCGCTCGACCTGGACGCCGTACTTCTCGAACGAGAAGTAGAGCGCGCCGTACGCGTCCTCGGTGAGGGTGTCGAAGGTCCGGGCCGGCGGCAGCAGCGCGGCGTTGTCCCCGGCGGTGGCCTTGACGCCCATGGTGCCCAGCATGATCCGCTGGCCGTTGCCGTCGTCGAAGCGGCGGGTCGCGTCGTTGTCCAGCGGGTGCGCGTCGCGGAACACCCGGCGGGCGTACGCGTCGGCGCGGCCCAGCAGCGGGTCGTCCCGGTCGACCACCCACACCTCCGAGTCGGCCGTGGACGCGAACACGTCCCGGCCGCTCACCGCGCCGCTGCCGGCCCGGACCCGCACCCGCGCGCCCTCGTGCCGCTCCCAGAACCGCTGCGCGGCGGCCAGGTCGGCCGGGGGCACCGCGTCGTCGACGGCGACGACGGCGTTCACGTCGAGCCCGGAGGCGACCTTGCGCACCAGGGAGGCCCCGGAGAGCTGGGTCATGTTGTAGTACTCGGACACCCGGGCCCGCAGCACCACCTCGTCGCCCACCGTCGGCACGTAGCCGCCGATCAGCGACGTGAACGCGCCCATGAAGACGAAGATGCCGTCCGAGGAGTTCGGGTCGCCGTCGGTGTCGTCGGCGCGGCTCTGCAGGAAGAAGCCGTACTGGTCGGCCCCGGCCGAGGTCCGGGCCAGGGTGCGCTGGGTGATCACGCCGCGCACGTCGTACAGCGTGCTGCTCGTGCCGTTGCCCGAGGCCGGCGCGAGCGGCGACCGGTCGGCCGGGCCGGACTCGGCGTCGGTGGTCGGGCCCTGCACCTCCCCGACGGTCAGCTCCCGGGTCACGGTCACGGCCAGCGCGCAGGTGGCGGTGGCACCGTCCGCGTCGGTCGCGGTCATGGTCACGGTGTACGCCCCGGCGGCCAGGTCGGCGCTGGTGGCGACCGTGGCGCGGGCGGTGCCGCCGACGGCGTCGGCCGGGGTGAACCCGGTGCGGCTGATCGTGCCCGTGGCCGGGGCCGGCGCGACCGAGGTGACCGCCAGGTCGACGATCGTGTCGTCCGGGTCGGTGGCGGTGACCTCGCGGCTGGCGGCGGTGCCGGCGGACGTGGTCAGCGCCCCGCCGCAGGTGACGGTGGCGGGCTGGTCGACGGGGCCGCCGCCGTCGACGGTGTGCGCGCCCAGCCCGTCGAACGTGTCGGTGGCGAAGCCGGCCCACTGGGCGGCCGGGTCGAAGGCGTCCGACGGGTCGGTGTCGCCGGAGGTGACGGTGGGCAGCCGCCGCAGCGTGTTGTCGGCGGTGCTGGTCAGGCCGCTGCCCCACTCGGTGCCCGGGTCGACGCCGACCTGGCCGATCGAGTCGACGACGGTGGTGCCCCGGCGCAGCACGATCGCGTCGTCGCCGTTGAACAGGCTGGCGGTGGTCGTCTGGTCGACCTGGGCGAGGATCGCCGGCGCGGCCGAGGCGGCGGCGAAGACGAACGTGTCGCCCGCCGCCACCGTCCCGGTGAGGGCCAGGGTGGTGGCCGTGGTGTTGCCGTTGAAGTAGAGCAGGAGCTGGTATCCACCGGCGGTGAGGTCGACGGGGGCACCGGTGCCGTTGTACAGCTCGATCGCCTTGTTGTTGGACGAGCCTTCGACGTACTCCGAGATGAACAGGTCGGTGGGCGCGGCGCTGGCCGCGGTGGGTGCGACGCCGATGACCGGGATGGTGACGGCTACGGCGGTCGCGAGCGCGGCAGTTCTGCGGCGCGGGCGCATGGGGCCTCCACGATGGGTGGACGTGAACGAACGCACGTTAAGCGGCGGCGCTGTCCGCCGTCCATCCCCCACGGGGCGCTTTGGTGAATAGCCGACTCAGCCGCCGAGGCGGTGCACCAGCTCGGCGACGTCCACGCCGTATTCGCACCACTCCCGGTCCGGTCGGTAGCCCAGCTCGGCGTTGACCTTCAGCATCGCCTCGTTGGCCTGGGCGTTCCAGGTCTGCACCTCGGTCAGGGTGGGCTCGGCCGAGCGCAGCTCCAGCAGCATCCGCGCCTTGATCGCCCGGTCGATGCCGTAGCCCCGGTGCTCCTGCACCACGATCGTGTCGTACTGGTCGGCCCGGGTGGGGTGCTGCGCCGGCACCACCACCTCGGTCAGCCCGGCCACCTCGCCGGTGCGGTCGTGGGTGGCGAGCACGATGTACGGCTTCATGCCGCGCCGGTGCAGCGTGGCCAGGCTGTCCCGCAGCCGCTGCGGGTCGTACGAGCTGGGGCGCAGCTCGCCGTCGTCCACGTCGCGCACCTCGGCCTTCGCCCGCGCGTACGCCTCGATGAGGTCGTCCGGCGGGCCGCCCGGGCAGAACTGGACCTGGTATCCCGCGCCGACTCCCGTGGCCATCTCGGCCAGCGCCGACCAGTCCACCCCGGACAGGTCGAGCACGCTGCGGGTCTCCACGTACTCCCGGGAGAAGCCCAACGCCTCGTAGAACGCCACCGCCGGGGTGCCGCCGACGACCTCGACCCCGATCGACTGGAAGCCCTCCTGGTAGACCCGGCGGGCGGCCACCCGGGCGAGGTCCCGGCCCAGGCCGGTGCGGCGCACCGACGGATGCACCAGCACCTCCAGCACGCCGATGTCGCCGAGCAGCAGCACGTGGACGTGGCCGAGGATCGGGCCGGGCGCGCCACCGGCGGCCGGGTCGGCCTGGGCCACCCAGGAGATCCGCCGCTCGCCGGGCATCACCTCGGAGAGGTATTCCCGCAGGTGGGTCCCCCGCCACGGCGGGTCCTGCGGGAGGTCGGCCGCCAGCACCGCGTTCAGCGTGTCCAGCAGCGACGCGAGCTCGGCGGGCGACGCGGTCCGGGGGTCCCATTCGCGCACCATCACCCGTCTAGCTTGCCGCTTACGGCAGCTTGACGGAAGTGTCCAGTTCTTGGACGCGCCCGGTTTCTCCCGCGGGCCCGGCGATCACCTCACAGGCGGCGGCTGGCCAGCCCGTACTCGTTGGCCTTGTCGAAGACGTCCTGGGCGTAGCGGCGCACGTCGTTGTACGACAGGATGGCCCCCCACCAGTCGCCCGGGACCGTCATGTTCCGGCCACCCTTGCACAGGTAGTTGCCGGCGGCCAGGGCCGCGTCGTCCAGGTCGTGCGGGTTCTTGCGCCCGTCGTTGTCGGCGTCCGCGCCGATCTCCTGCCAGGTCGTCGGGATGAACTGCATCGGCCCGATCGCCCGGTCGTAGACGGTGTCCTTGTCGTACAGCCCCCGGTCGGTGTCGGTGATCCGCTGCCGCCCGCCCTTGCCGTCGAGCGCGTCGCCGATGATCTCCGGGAGCGCCTGCCCGTCCGGGCCCAGGGTCGCGCCGTTCGCCTGGCCGTGGTTCGACTCGACGTACCCGATCGCGGCGAGGGTGGTCCAGCTCAGCCGGCAGCCCGGGGTGGTCTGGGCGAGCGCCAGCTCGGCGTACCCGTACGCCTGCATGGCCACCGGCGAGATGCCGACCTTCGCCCCGGTCTGCTGGGCCCACGCGGCGAGGGCGTCCGCCGGTCGGCCGTTCGGCACCGGCACGACCGGCCCCGCGCTCGCGCCGGGCACCGCCGTCGCGCCGGGCGGCAGCGGGGTGGCCGACCCGCCGGGCAGCAGCCCGCCCTGCGGCGTCGCCGTGCCGGCCCCCGGCGTGCCGGCGGTGCCGTCCACCGCCACCGGGCGGGGCTTCGGCGCGGACGCCGGCACCAGCAGCGCCCCGGCGGCGGCCGTGCCGGCGACCAGCGCGAGCAGGAACAGGCCGGGCAGGGTGAGCCGGCCGCTCGGGCGGCGGGACCAGGCCCGGGTGGCGCGGGCGGCGGCGACCGCCGCCTGCCGGGGCGGCGGCATGCGTACGGCGTGGGCGAACGGCACCCGACGCCGGCGGGCCACCCCGGTCGGCTTCGCCGCCCCCTGTTCGGCCTTCGCCGCCCCGGGCTCGGCCGGCTTCTCCGCCTCCGCCTCGGCCGGCTTCTCCGCCGTCGGCTCGGTGGTTTCCTTCGCCGTCGGCTTGGTCGTCTCGTTCGCCTCTGGCTCGGCCGGTTCCTTCGCCTTCGGCTCGGTCGGCTCCGTCTTTACCGGTTCGGGCTTCGCCGGCTCCGGTTCGGCCGGCGGCGGGGCGTCGGCGGTCGGTGGGGCGTCGGCCGGCGGCGGGGCGTCGGCGGGCGACTCGCCCCGCAGCCAGGGGCGGCGGGGGCGGGGCACCCGGGCGCGTGGCGGCACACCACCCGGGCCCTCGGGCGGCGCGGCCGGTCGCAGGGGCCGAACCGTCGCTCTGTCCTCGCCGTCCACCACCCGTCGAGTATCACCCATGTCCCGCCCGGAGTCAGGCCCGGTCGTACCCTGGTGCCATGCCCCGGTACGAGTTCCGCTGCCGCGCGTGCGGCGACACCTTCGAGGTCAACCGTCCGATGGCGCAGGCCGGTGAGCCGGCGTCCTGCCCGGGCGGGCACGCAGACACCGTCAAGCTCCTGTCCACCGTGGCCGTGACCGGCCGTGGCGGCGCACCCGCCACCGCAGCAGCCCCCTCCGCCGGCGGCGGTGGCGGCTGCTGCGGTGGCGGGTGCGGCTGCTGACCCCGCCCGAGCGCCCCTGGCCCCCGGGCCGGCCCGCCGCACCCGGCCCAGGCCCGCCCGACCTGGCCCGACGGGGCCGTAACGGCCCGGGTCCTGCCGTTTCCGGCCCCGCTTGGCACCTTGGGGCGGATTGCGCCCATCCGTTCTCACGATGCGTGACGGCACGACCATAGGGCAGCATGTACCCGTCGTCACGGGGGCGGAGGTTCGACGCATGTCGCCAGTGGTCCACCTCCCGAGCGGATGGGTGACCTTCGTGTTCACCGACATCGAGGGTTCGACGCGCCTGGCCCAGCTGCTCGGTCCCGGGTACCGTCCGGTGCTGCGGGAGCATCGCAGGCTGCTGCGGGACACGTTGGCCCGCACCGACGGCGCGGAGCTGCTCACCGAGGGCGACTCGTTCTTCATCGCGTTCCCCGACGCCGGTGCCGCGCTCACCGCCTGCCTCACCGCGCAGCGCGCGCTCGCGGCGCACGACTGGCCGGCCCCGGAGGCCGCGCCCCGCGTCCGGATGGGCCTGCACACCGGCTGGGCGGAGCCCCGCGACGGCGAGTACGCCAGCCACGAGGTGCACCGGGCCGCCCGGGTCGCCGCCGCCGCCCACGGCGGGCAGGTGCTCTGCTCGGCGGCCACCGCGCGGCTTGCCTCCCCGCTGCCGGCGGGCGCGTCCCTGCTGGACCTCGGCCTGCACCGGCTGCGCGGCTTCGACGACCGGGAGCGGCTGTTCCAGCTGCTCGCGCCCGGCCTGGAGCGGCAGTTCCCCCGGCCGCGCACCGCCGACGCGGTGGCGCACAACCTGCCGACCCAGGTCACCTCCTTCGTCGGCCGGGAGGCGGAGCGGGCCGCGCTGCGCCGGCTCACGGCGGGGCACCGGCTGGTGACCGTGCTCGGGGCGGGCGGGGCCGGCAAGACCCGGCTCGCCGTCGAGCTGGCGGCCGGCATGGTGGAGGAATATCCGGACGGCGTCTGGTTCGTCGACATCGCCACGGTGACCGACCCCGGGCTGGTGGCGTTCGCGGTGGCCGCCGTGCTCGGGCTGCGTCCGGAGCCCGGCCGCCGGATGGTCGACACCCTCGTCGAGTACGCCGCCGCCCGCCGGATGCTGATCCTGCTGGACACCTGCGACGCCCAGCCGGCCGCCTGCGCCGAGCTGATCTCCCTGCTGCTCGCCGGCGGGGGCGGGGTCCGGGTGCTGGCCACCAGCCGCGAGTCGTTCGGCCTGCCCGGCGAGGTGGTGTGGCGGATCCCGCCGCTGTCCGTGGAGCCCCGGCCGGGCGGTGCGGAGAGCGACGCGGTGGCGCTGCTGCTGGACCGCACGGCGGCGGCCCGGGGCGGCCGGGAGCCGGCCCCGGTCGAGTCGGCCGACCTGCGGCGGGTGGTACGTCGGCTCGACGGGCTGCCGCTCGCCATCGAGCTGGCCGCCGCCCGGCTGCGGGTGCTCTCCGTCGGGCAGCTCGCCGAGCGCCTCGACGACGTGCTCGGGACCCTCGACGCCGGCCGGGACGCCGCCCCCCAGCCGCCCCGGGACGAGCCCGGCTGGACGGGCAACCAGCAGGACACCGTCGACCTGGTGGCGGCGTCCCGGGGCAACGCACCGCCCACCCCGGCGACCCGGGCCGTGCAGCGGTCGGCCGCCGAACGGCACCTCACCATGCAGGCCACCGTCACGTGGTCGTACCGGACGCTCGGGCCCCGGGCGGCCCGGCTGCTGCGCTGGCTGGCGGTCTTCGCCGGCCCGGTGGACCTGCCGACGGTGGAGTGGCTGCTCGACGACGACCCGCTCGACCCGCTGTCGGTGCTGGTGGACAAGTCGATGATCCTGGCCGAGCCGCACGCGTCGGGCAGCACGTACCGGATGCTCGACCCGATCCGGGCGTACGCGGCGCGGCGGCTGGCCCAGGCGGGTGAGGAGCGGGCGGCCCGGGACCGGCACCTGGCCTGGTCGACGCGCGCGCTGCGGCGGGCCTACCTCGGGCCGGACGGCCGGCCGACGACCCTCTCCCTGTACGCCCTCGACCCGCTCGCCGGCGAGCTGCGCGCCGCGCTGCGCTGGTGCGCGACCGGCGGCAGCGCCCGCAACGGGCTGTGCCTGGCCGGTGGGCTGGACCAGTGGTGGCGGGAGCGCGGGCTGGCCCGGGAGGGACGCCTCTGGCTGTTCCGGCTCTACGGCCGGATGGCCGAGACCGGGGAGCACGTGCCGGACGCCGAGCTGGCCGCCGCGTACTACATGCACTCGCTGCACGCCGGCGCGGACGGCGAGTTCGCGGAGGAGCTGCGCTACTCGCAGCAGGCCGAGGCGGCGGCCCGCCGGGCCGGCGACGCCGGCCTGCTGGCCCGGGTGCTGGCCGGGCGGGCCGCCCCGCTGGTCGACATGGGGCAGTTCGCCGACGCCGAGCGGGCCTGCCGGGAGGTCATCGCCTGGGCACACGAGCGGGAGGTGGCGGGGGACGCCCTGTTCGCGGTGCTCAGCCTCGCCGAGCTGCTCTGGCGGCGCGGCGCGCTGGCGGAGGCCGCGGAGCTGCTCGGCGCGGCCCGCCCGGTCGAGGCGGCCCGCCCGGCGGACCGGGGGCGCCGGTCGGTGGACATGCTGCTCGGCATGGTGGCGCTGGCCCGGGGCGACCTGGTGGCCGCGCACGAGCACCTGCTGGTGGCGTTGCGCTCGCGGATGAGCCACGGCTTCCACCGCCGGGCCTGCGACACGCTGAACGCGATCGCGGTGCGCTGCGCGGCCGGCGGCGACCCGCTGACCGCCGCCCGGCTCTTCGGCGCGGCGCAGGCGACCCGGGAGAGCCTGCGGTCGACTCCGGGCATCTACGGGGCGTACTGGCTGGAACGGCAGGCCGTGCTGCGCCGGGAGATGGGCGACGTGGCGTTCGACGAGGCGTACGCGCAGGGGAGCGAGCTGGGGCTGGAGGAGGCGGCGGCGCTGGCGTTGGCGGTGGAGCACCCCGACCTCGGGGTGGACTCGACGCGCTTCGCGGCCACCGGCATGCCGGCGCCTGCCCCCGCGCCCGCCCCTGCCCCGGCGCGCCCCGCCGAGGGCTGCAGTTAGGAGGGGTCCCCTGCTGTGCGGAATGCGTTGACAGGGGGCCCTTCTTCGCGCCTCAGCGCTCGGCGGCGGACTTGATGCGGGCGGCGCGGTCGATGTCGGCCTGCCGGACCGCCGCGACGGAACCGAAGATGCTGACCGCCTCGTAGTAGGTCCAGGCGAGGCTGTAGCAGGCGGGGCGGACCACCGAGCTGTACGTGGCGCAGACCCGCTTCAGGTCCTCGTAGAAGGCGCTGTCCACCCGGGCCTTGTTGGCCGGGAACTGGCCCATCTCCTTGTAGTTGCGGTAGCCGAAGTCGTGCCGCTGGCAGGAGAGCTTGAAGTTGAACCCGAGCGGGTTGTCCGGGCTGGACGAGCAGTAGTCGGTGGACCAGTTGAAGGCGTACTCGGCCCAGGCGGACTGGTTCTGCCGGGCCGAGTTCCAGGTGTTGTAGCTGCTGGCGCTGGTCTGCGTCCAGCTCGACAGCACGCTGAGCTTCTGGCTGGTGCTGACGGCGGCGGTCGCGGGGGAGGCGACCGCGAGCGCCGCGAGCAGGGCGAGCGCGCCGGAGGCGAGGACTGTGGCGAGGCGTCTGGGCACGGGGGGACCTCCGCGGGGGTGTGCGGTGTGGCTGGTTACCGGCGGGTCACCGGATTCGACAAGTGTCGATCACACCGCGGAGGGTCGAGTACGTCATAAACCAACATCTGGTGACATCAGTTGAAACAGACGAATGCCCCGGACGCTGGGGCGCCCGGGGCACTCGTCCGTGCCGCCAGCCCTCAGCGCACGAAGCGCGGCGGGCTGACGGGGCTCTCGTTCCACAGCCGGTCCAGCGCCGTCACGTGGTACGTGTACCGCGCGCCGGCCTCGGCGGTGGCGTCCACCCAGGACTGGGTCGCGCCGGGGGTGGCCCGGACGGTGCCGACCAGGCGGGACGCGTCGGCGAAGCCGCACGCGCCGGCCGGGCCGGTCCCGTCGAACCGGTAGACCGCGTACGACGTCGCCCGGCCCAGCGGGCCCACGCCGTCGGCCGGCTGCCGCCAGCTCAGCCGCACCCCGTCGGCCTGCCGCTGCGCGCCGGTGACCACCGGGGGCAGCAGCGGCTTCGCCGGCAGGTGCGGCATCGCCGGCACCAGGGCGGGGCGCGCGTAGTGCTCGGCGGCGTAGAGGTCGGTCGCCCCGAGCCGGTTCGCCCGCACCTGCACGGCCGAGAAGTGCACGTTGCCCAGCACCTCCGGGTACGCCCGGTTGAGCGTCAGGTGGTCGGACAACTCGCGCGGGTTCTGCCAGAACGACCCGTACGCCGGGTCGCCGCTCTTGTAGTCGGCCTGGCCGATGTAGAGCTGCACGCGGGTGCCGCGCACCGTCTCGGCCCACCACGGCACCAGCCGGGCGTAGTCGGCCGCCGGGTACTGGCCGATGTACCAGTAGAGCTGCGGCACGATGTAGTCGATCCACTCCTGCTTGACCCACTTGCGGGTGTCGGCGGAGATGATGTCGTACGACTGGCTGCCGGTGGTGTCCGAGCCGTTCGGGTCGGCCGAGGCGTTGCGCCAGATGCCGAACGGGCTGACGCCGAACTTCACCCACGGCTTCGCGGCCTTGATCCGGTCGTTCATCTCCCGGATCAGCAGGTCGATGTTGTCCCGCCGCCAGTCGGCCCGGTCGGTGAAGCCCCGGTTGAACTCGGCGAACGTCGCGTCGTCGGGCACCTGGTAGGTGCCGCTCGGGTAGGGGTAGAAGTAGTCGTCGAAGTGCACGCCGTCGACGTCGTACCGCGTGACGGCGTCCATCATGGCGGTCTGGACGAACTCGCGGACCGCCGGGACGCCGGGGTTGTAGTAGAGCCGGCTGCCGGCGACGCCGGCCGGCGGGTACGCGAACGTCCACTCGGGGTGCTGGCGGGCCGGGTGGTCGGGCGCGAGCTGGGTGAGGTCCGCGCCCGCGCCGCCGGGGGCCGGCATGGAGATCCGGTACGGGTTGAACCAGGCGTGGAACTCCAGGTTGCGCTTGTGCGCCTCGTCGACGAGGAACGCCAGCGGGTCCCAGCCCGGGTCCTGCCCGCGCACCCCGGTCAGGTACTCCGACCACGGCTCGTGCGGCGACGGCCAGAACGCGTCGGCGGTGGGCCGGACCTGCACCACCACCGCGTTGTGGTGCAGCCGCTGCGCCAGGTCGAGCCAGCCCAGGTATTCCGCCCGCTGGGCGGCGGCGCGGTCCGGGGCGGTCTGCGACGCCTTGGTCGGCCAGTCGATGTTCACCACCGACGAGATCCACATGGCCCGGAACTGCCGCTTCGGGGTGGCCGGGTCGGTGGCGCAGGCGGCGGTGGTGTCGGCCTGCGTGGCGGTGCCGCTGCCGTTCGCAGCCGCGGCGGCGGCGGTCGGTGGGGCGGCGACGAGCGCGCCGAGCAGGGCCACGGCCAGCCCGGCGGCTCTGAGCCGAGTTGCCTTCATCCGGTGCGTCCCTTCGGTGGGGCTCGGCGGGCGGGCGCGATGCTTGCTGCGGCAAGAACCGCCGCAGTCAATCTTGCGCTGGTAGGAAATTTTCACACCGGGCGGGCCCGGCGCAAGACCTCCGGCCGGATCGATGCCCTCCCGACCTCGAACCCGTACCGGAGCGCCTCGGCCGCGTGGCGGACCGTGACCGTATCGACACCCGAAGTCGTGATTCGCGGGTCGCCGGGCTGGGTAGCTTGGCCGGTCACCGGCCGCCACGGTGGTGGTCGCACGGTGGGAGGGGTGAGCGCGGTGTCCGTGCTGCGTACCAAACCGATCAAGGACGTGATAGCCCAGGGCGAGGCGGACGGCGAGGACGGCGGCCTCGGTCTCAAGCGCCGCCTCGGCGCGCGTGACCTCACCGGCTTCGGCATCGGCATCGTCATCGGCACCGGCATCTTCACCCTCACCGGCATCGAGGCCCGCGACAGCGCCGGCCCCGGCGTGGTGATCTCGTTCGCCATCGCCGGCGTGGTCGCGCTGCTCGCCGCGCTCTGCTACGCCGAACTGGCCTCCAGCGTGCCGACCGCCGGCAGCGCCTACACCTACGCGTACGCGACGATGGGCGAGATCGTCGCCTGGATCATCGGCTGGGACCTGCTGCTGGAGTTCGCCCTCGGTGCGGCCGTGGTGGCCCGCGGCTGGTCCGGCTACCTCGCCGAACTGCTCGGCCTGCCCACCGCCTGGTTCGGCGAGGAGGGCAGCATCGTCAACGTCGGCGCGATCGCCGTCGTGCTGCTGCTCGGCGTCGTGGCGATCGTCGGCATCCGCGAGTCCGCCCGGGTCACCAACCTGCTCGTGCTGGTCAAGGTGGCCATCTGCGTCTTCATCGTGGTCGCCGGCCTGTTCTTCGTGAAGGCCGCGAACCTCACCCCGTTCATCCCGCCGGCCGAGCCCGCCGGCGCCGGCGACGACGGGATCAAGCAGCCCGTCACCCAAGCGCTGTTCGGGCTGGAGCCGTCCGTGTTCGGGTTCGTCGGCGTGCTCAGCGCCGCCGCCGTGGTCTTCTTCGCGTACACCGGTTTCGAGGCCGTGGCCAACCTCGGCGAGGAGACCCGGCGGCCCAAGCGGGACCTCACCCTCGGCCTGCTCGGCACCCTGCTGATCTCCACCGTGCTCTACATCGGCGTCTCGCTGGTCGTCGTCGGCATGGTCCCCTACACCGAGATCGACCGGGGCGCGCCGATCGCCTCCGCGTTCAACGCGGTCGGGGCCGAGTGGGCCGGCATCCTCGTCTCCATCGCCGCCGTCGCCGGCCTGACCAGCGTGATCCTCGTGGACCTGGTGGCCATGGGCCGGATCGGCTTCGCCATCAGCCGCGACGGGCTGATCCCGCCGTCGGTGGCCAAGGTGCACCCGCGCTGGGGCACCCCGTACCGGATCTCGGCCGTCATGACGGTGGCCGTGGCGCTGCTCGCCGGCTTCCTGCCGCTGTCGGCCCTGGCCGACCTGGTCAGCATCGGCGCGCTCTGCGCGTTCGTGCTGGTCTCGGTGGCCGTGCCGATCCTGCGCCGCAAGCGCCCCGACCTGGAGCGGCCGTTCCGGGTGCCGTTCTCGCCGGTGCTGCCGATCGTCTCCGCGCTGGCCTGCTTCTACCTGATGCTCAACCTGTCGGTGGAGACCTGGATCCGGTTCCTGATCTGGATGGTGCTCGGCGGGCTCATCTACTTCGGCTACGGCTACCGCCGCAACCGCCTCGCGCGCAAGGAAGGGCCCCCGGTCAACGCCTGAGGTAGAGAAGGGCCCCCTTCTCACCCGCCCCCACCGGGTGCTACGCGCCGGTGGGGGCGAAGCGCAGCAGGTTCCAGGAGACCGCCGGCAACAGCACCGCGCAGCGACCCCCGTCGGGGGTGGGTGCCGCCAGCTCCCGGGGCGTGACCCGGTCGGGCTCGGCCTCGGTGTTGACGGCGTCCGGGTCGTCCCCGGCGGCGAGGGTCAGGTGGGCCGCCCCGGCCAGGCCGGGCAGGCCGCGCAGGTCCAGGTCGAGGGGGAGGTCGGCGGTGCCCCGGTTGACCGCGAGCACGGTCAGCGCGCCGGTCTCCTCGTCGTGCACCGCCACGGTGTCCAGCACCGGGACGTCGCCGTAGCGCTTCGTGGCGTACGTCGGGCAGACCGGCTCGGTGCGCAGCACCGTGCCGCGGGCGTACCGGGCGGTGAGGGCGAACGGGTGGAAGATGCTCTGCCGCCAGGCGGGACCGCCGGTGCGGGTGCGGATCGGGGCGATCACGTTGGCGAGCTGCGCCTGGCAGGCCACCCCGACCCGGTCGGCGTGCCGGAGCAGGGTGATCAGCAGGTCGCCGACGACCACCGCGTCGACGGCCGTGTAGTCGTCCTCGATGAGGGTGGGGGCCTCGACCCAGCCGCGCCGGTCCAGGTCGGCCTGGAGGCGGGACTGGTACCAGACGTTCCACTCGTCGAACGAGATCTTCAGCTTGCGCCGGTGCCGCTGCTTCGCCGCCACGTGGTCGGCGGTGGCGACCACCTCGGCGATGAAGTGGTCCATGTCCACCGCCGAGGCCAGCAGGCTGGCCCGGTCGCCGTCAGCAGGGTCGTAGTAGGTGTGCGCGGAGACGTAGTCCACCAGCTCGTAGGTGTGCTCCAGCACCGTCGCCTCCCAGGAGGCGAACGTCGGCATGCCCCGGCCGGAGCTGCCGCAGGCGACCAGGCTGACCGACGGGTCGATCATCTTCATCGCGCGGGCGGTCTCGGCGGCGAGCCGGCCGTACTCCTCGGCGGTCTTGTGCCCGACCTGCCACGGGCCGTCCAGCTCGTTGCCGAGGCACCACAGCTTCACCCCGTACGGCTGCTCCGCGCCGTGGGAGCGACGCAGGTCCGACAGTCGGGTGCCGCCGGGGTGGTTGGCGTACTCCAGCAGGTCGCAGGCCTC
The DNA here is from genome assembly GCF_000876225.1 of Micromonospora haikouensis. NCBI lineage: Bacteria > Bacillati > Actinomycetota > Actinomycetes > Micromonosporales > Micromonosporaceae > Micromonospora > Micromonospora haikouensis. The sequence continues at coordinate 394,623 of NZ_JXSX01000002.1, forward strand.
CTGCACGCCCCGGGTGCCGAGGTTGACGGCCATCATCGGCTCGACACCGGCCGCCGCCGCCCAGGTCATGAACTCGTCGAGGCCGAAGGCGTTGGTCTCGATCGTCTTCCAGGCGAGGTCGAGCCGGCGGGGCCGGTCGGCGACCGGGCCGACGCCGTCCTCCCAGCGGTAGCCGGAGACGAAGTTGCCGCCGGGGTAGCGGACCACGGAGACGCCCAGCTCCCGGGTCAGCTCCAGCACGTCGCCGCGCAGGCCGTGCGGGTCGGCGCTGCGGTGGCCCGGCTCGTAGACCCCGCCGTAGACGCAGCGCCCCAGGTGCTCGACGAAGGAGCCGAAGATTCGGCGGTCGGCCGGGCCGATCGCGAAGGCCGGGTCGATGGTCAGCTTCGCGGTCACCGGGGAATCCGCCTTTCGTCGATGTCCCGTCGGTTCTATAACGTTGTACTCGACGTGTAAAGGGGCGCTCGCGGCACCAGCGCGGAGGTGGCGGTGCGACACCGGCTCAAGGACGTGGCGGAGCGCGCGGGCGTGTCCGTGAAGACCGTCTCCAACGTCGTCAACGGCTACCAGCACGTGCGGCCCGACACCCGGGCCCGCGTCGAGCAGGCCATCGCCGAGCTGCGCTACCGGCCCAACCTGTCGGCGCGCAACCTGCGCACGGGACGTACCGGGATGATCGCCCTGGCCGTGCCGGAGCTGGACGCCCCCTACTACGCCGAACTGGCCCGGCACGTCGTCACCGCCGCCGCCGAACAGGGCTGGATGGTCCTGATCGCCCGGACCGGCGGCGGCACCGAGCGGGAGCGGGCCGTCGCCGCCGGCATCGGCGGCCACCTCATCGACGGCCTGATCCTCAGCCCGCCGGCCCTCGCCGCCGAGGACCTCGCCAACCTCCACGACGGCACCCCGACGGTGCTGCTCGGGGAGCGCGTCGACCCCGGCCCCGCCGACCACGTGACGATCGACGACGTGGCCGCCGCCCGCGTGGCCACCGCCCACCTGCTCGCCCTCGGCCGCCGCCGCATCGCCGCGATCGGCGCGCGGCCCACCCCCGAGGGGACCGGCGCCCGGCTCCGCCTCGCCGGCTACGCCGCCGCGCTCGCCGAGGCCGGCATCGCCTACGACGAGCGCCTCGTCGCGTCCGCGCCGGCCTGGCGCCGCGCGGACGGCGCGGCGGCCGTGCGCCACCTGCTCACCTCGGGGGTACGCCCCGACGCCGTCCTCTGCTTCGACGACACCCTCGCCCTCGGTGCCCTGCGGGCGCTGCACGAGGCCGGCCTGCGCGTCCCCGGCGACGTGGCGCTGGCCGGCTTCGGCGACATCGAGGACGGTCGCTTCGCCGTCCCCACCCTCACCACCGTCGCCCCCGACAAGGAACGCATCGCGCGGCTGGCCGTCGACCTGCTGGCCGACCGGATCGACGGGGACCGGAGCGGCCCGCCCCGCGTGCTCACCGTCCCCTACCGGCTCGACACCCGGGAGAGCACCCTCGGCCGCTGACCCCGCCCGAGGCGTCTGTTCGTCCACATGCGACAGTCGTGCCGCCGGCTGACGCCGAACAGGGGATGGGCGCGGTGACGGCGAGTCGCGATGATGTGGCGGCACGTGGGGACGAGCAGAAAAGTGGGGGCGAGATGAGCGCCGATTCGAGCTGGGGCGACTACCTGTCCGCTGACACCTCCGTCACGGACGCCGGCATCGCCACCTTCGACCAGCCCGTGGTCGAACCGATCGCGCCGACGGTCGAGCCGGTCCTGCCGGAGCCGGTGGTGGACGCCGTCGAGAGCGAACTGGCCGGGGCGGCTGCCGACCAGGACTGGTCGGCCTGGCACGCCGACAGCGGCGACCAGTGGGCCGACTCGGCGCAGGACTGGGTCGACTACGCCAACGAGAACCTGGCCGCCGGCAACACCGACATCGCCGCCAGCGCCTTCGACACCGCCGCCAACCACGCCGACCTGGCCGGCGGCAACTACGACGTCTCGTTCGACTACGCCGCCCAGGCCGGCACCCACCTGGACACCGCCGTCGCGGAGGTCGCCCCCTACGACACGTACGACGCCGGCACGGGCTTCGACGCCGGCACGAGCTTCGACATCGCGGAATGAGCTGGGCCGACGACAACGACCCCGGCAGCCGACCGCAGCCGGCCGTGCTGGCCGCCGAGGCCGGCCGGCTCGCCGCCGGCGCGGAACGCCGGGTCGCCGCCCCGGCGAGCGTGGTCCGGCAGCACCTGCTCCGCGCCATCCGGGACCTCGCCTTCGACCTGCGCGCCGAGCAGCTCAGCCTGCTGGAGGCGGTCCGCGGGTCGAAGCTCGGCGGGGTGACCCTCTCCGCCACCCGGGTGCCCGTCTTCCTGCGGGTCGGTCTCGAAGCCGACGCGGCCGGCACCCGGGTCACCGTCCTGCTGGCCGACCGCTGGGTCGGCAAGGTGGGCCGGAACTGGGGTCTGACCTCCGTCTACGTCGAGCTGTTCGGGTCCGTCCTCAGCGCCGTCGACGGCGTGCTGGGCCGGCTCGACCCGGCCGCCGCCGCGTTCGCGCCCTGGTGGCGGCAGACCGGCCCCGGCGACGTGGCGATCATGCAGAACGCGGCCGGCATCGCCAACCGGGCCGGAGCGGTGCTGTCCCGGCACGCCTCCCGCCTGCTCGACGGGGACGCCGCCACCCCGCGCCGGGCGTCGGTCAGCCGCGCCGGCACCGAGACCTTCACCTTCGAGACACCGCAGGCCGTCGCGGAGGTGCCGGCCGAACTGGCCGACGGCATGCTGATGGTCGGCACCCTGGTGGCCAGCCGCCCCGACGGGATGCCACCCCATCTGGTGGCGCAGGTGCAGTCACTGGTCGTCCGGATCGAGGAACACCTCGCCGCGGTCGCCGGCACCGTCGGGTCGGCCCCGGCCGCCCGGTTCACCGTCGACCCGGCGGACGTGCCGGTGGTGACCTTCCTGCACCAGCAGGCCCGGATCCGCGGCATGCTTCCGGTGCGGACCCTGCGCACCTGCACCACCTGCCGGCTGGAGAAGGTCACCAACCCCGATCTGGAACGGTTGCAGGAACGCACCCGCAGGACCCGGGACCTGGCGAGCAGCATCAGCGCGGTGGTCACCCCGTACGTGCTGGCCGGACGGCTGGTGCAGCTCAACGGCAAGGGGCCCAGTTTCGCCTGCCCGCGCTGTCAGGGCATGGACGCCGACGAGACGGTGGTGACGTACTGTCAGCGGTGCGGCGACCGGCGGGCCGAGACGGCCCTGCGGACCTGCCCGAAGTGCCAGTTCGACTTCCGCAGCCTGCTCGCCGGTGACAGGCCCTGGCAGCCGCGCGCGACGCAACCGACGGGCGTGGCCGCCCCGGCCACCGCCGCCGCCCCGGGCCCCGCCCCGGAGCCCGCGCTGCCGCCCGCACCGCCGGCCCCGACCGTCGCCCCGTCGCCGCCGCCCCCCGGAGCGCCCCGACGGGTGGATCCCGAGGCGGAGCAGTGGCCCCGCCCACCGGGGTACGCGCCCGGCTGACCGGCGCCGGGCCACCGGGACCGGGGCAGCCGGGCCGACGGCCGGGTGTCAGCTGAAGAAGCGGGCCAGGTGCGGCGGCTCCGGTGCCGGGTCGTCCGCGCCCAGCGGGGTCAGGTCGGCGAAGATGCTGGCACCGTCGCAGCCCACGTGCAGGGGATGCCAGCGCGGGGTGCCCGGCGGGCGTTGCAGGCAGATGCCCTTGAACGTCTGCACGTCCAGCAGCCGCACGTGCGTCGGGTCGGCCACCGCGTTCACGTGCCCCCACCAGGGGCTCATCACGTGCAGCACCCCACCCGGGCGCAGCACCCGGTGGCACTCGTCCACCAGCGGCAGGAAGTCGATCAGGTGCTCCAGGATGTGCACCGCGAACAGCACGTCCACCGAGTCGTCGGCCAGCGGCAGCGACCCGGACAGGTCGGCCACCGCGTCCACCCCCGGGGCGGGGTAGATGTCCAGCCCCAGGTTCTGCGGATACTGCTTGGTGCCGCCGCAGCCCAGGTCCACCACGACCGGTTCGCGGCCGGCGACCCGCACCCGGCCCCAGACGCCGAACACCCCGGCGAGCCGGCCGATCAGCTCCCGCACCAGGCGCAGCTGCGCGGCGTCGGCGACCTCCCCGGTCAGGTGGGCCACGCCCCGGTCGAAGCGCACCCGCACCGCCAGGTCACGCAGCCGGGCGTCGTGGGCCGCCTGATCCGCCCACGCCTCGGCGAGGAACTCGTCGACCGCCCGCAGCCGTTCGGCCGAGGGCGCGGTCAGGGCCGTCGCGACCATGGGCCACCTCCGGTGCGCCCGTACCCGGCTGGGCGGTCGCTACACCCCGGCCGGGCAACGTCCCCCGAAGGAGGACGAGCCGTCAGCCGGTGATGCGCCGGGCGGCCCGGCCCACACCCCGGATCCGCTGCCGGGGCGGCGCGGAAGCCGCCTTGGGCCGCTTGAGGTGGTACCGGTGCAGCTCGCTGCTGCCCGGCTGCGACGGGTCCTCGCTCATCCCGACCAGCTCCCAGCCCTGGTCGCCGGCCCGGTTCAGGTGCGCCAGCGCCGTGTCCCCGTACGGGGTGACGTCGACCATCGAGCCGTCCGGGCCGTACCAGATGAACACCAGCTCCCAGCCGACGTCCGTGCTGGCCGCCTGGCGGCGCCGGACCAACAGCGCGTACTCCCACTTGAGCATGGAGTCATTGTCACCCCGCCGGCCCCGGTCGGCACGCCGTCGGAGCAGGCGATCCGCCCGGCGACGGAGCGGCGCGAGCCGCCCGCCGTCACTCCTCGGTGATCCGGCCGGCGTCCACCCGCACCCGGCGGTTGACCGCCACCGCGTCCAGCATCCGCCGGTCGTGCGTCACCAGCAGCAGCGTCCCCGGGTAGCCGGCCAGCGCCGACTCCAACTGCTCGATGGCCGCCAGGTCCAGGTGGTTCGTCGGCTCGTCGAGCACCAGCAGGTTCACCCCGCGCCCCTGCAACAGCGCCAGCGCCGCCCGGGTCCGCTCGCCCGGCGACAGCGACGCCGCCGTCCGCAGCACGTGGTCGGCCCGCAGGCCGAACTTGGCCAGCAGCGTCCGCGCGTCCGCCGGCGACAGCTCCGGTACGGCCAGCCGGAAGGCGTCCAGCAGCGGCTGCTCGCCGAGGAACAGCCCCCGGGCCTGGTCCACCTCGCCGACCACCACCCCCGGGCCCAGCGAGGCGTGGCCGGCGTCCAGCGGCAGCCGCCCCAGCAGCGCGGCGAGCAGCGTCGTCTTGCCGGACCCGTTCGCCCCGGTGATCGCCACCCGGTCGGCCCAGTCGATCTGGAGGGTCACCGGGCCGAGGGTGAAGCTTCCCCGGCGTACCACGGCATCGCGCAGCGCGGCCACGACGGCGCCGGCGCGGGGCGCGGCGGCGATCTCCATCCGCAGCTCCCACTCCTTGCGCGGCTCCTCGACCACCTCCAGCCGCTCGATCAGCCGGTCCGTTTGCCGGGCCTTCGCCGCCTGCTTCTCCGAGGTCTCGCCCCGGTGGTGCTTGACGTTCTTGTCCCCGTCGGTGGCCTTGCGGCGGGCGTTGCGCACGCCCTTCTCCATCCACGCCCGCTGGGTGCGGGCGCGGGCCTCCAGCGCGGCCCGGGTGTCGGCGTACTCCTCGAACTCGGCGCGGGCGTGCCGGCGGGCCACCTCCCGCTCCTCCAGGTACGCCGCGTAGCCGCCGCCGTAGTGCCGGACGAGCTGCTGGTGCAGGTCCAGCTCCAGCACCCGGGTCACCGTGCGGGTGAGAAACTCGCGGTCGTGGCTGACCAGCACCGTGCCGGCGCGCAGCCCGGTGACGAACCTCTCCAGCCGGTCCAGGCCCGCCAGGTCCAGGTCGTTGGTGGGCTCGTCGAGCAGGAACACGTCGTAGCGGCTGAGCAGCAGCGAGGCCAGCCCCGCACGGGCCGCCTGGCCGCCGGACAGGGCCGTCATCGGGTGGTCCAGGTCGACGGTGAGCCCCAGTTCGGCGGCCACCTGCTCGGCCCGCTCCTCCAGGTCCGCCCCGCCCAGGCCCAGCCACCGCTCCAGCGCCTCGGCGTACGCGTCGTCGGACCCGGCCGCCCCGGCCGTCAGTGCCTCGGTCGCCGCGTCCAGGGCCGCCTGCGCGGCCGTCACCCCCGTCCGGCGGGCCAGGAAGTCCCGCACGGTCTCCCCGGGCCGGCGCTCCGGCTCCTGCGGCAGGTGCCCGACGGTCGCGGTGGGTGGGCTCAGCGTGACGCTGCCGGCCTCGACGGGCAGCAGCCCCGCGAGGGTACGCAGCAGCGTCGACTTGCCCGCCCCGTTCACCCCGACCAGGCCGACCACGTCGCCCGGGGCGACCACCAGGTCCAGCCCGGAGAAGAGCAGCCGCTCCCCGTGCCCGGCCGCGAGATCCTTGACCACCAATGTCGCGCTCATCAGGGAGCGAGCCTATCGGGCCCCTTCCTGACGCCTCGTCCGGCTGCAACTTCCTGCGGCGGAACACTCGCGGTCCGGCCGGTGTTGTGCCAGCGTCGGATCAGGTGCCGGCGCGAGACGAGGAGGTGGGTCGATGGACCTTCTGGCGGACTACCGACGGGCGACCATGTTCTTCGAGATGGGTGACGCGTCCGGGGCGGTGCGGCTGCTGGAGCCGATCGTCGAGGCCGAGCCCGGCAACTCCGCGGTGCGGCAGCTGCTGGCCCGCGCCTACTTCCAGACGGCGCAGCTCAACCGCGCCGAGGAGCAGCTGCGCGAGCTGGTCGACCGGGACCCGAGCGACCACTACGCGCACCACGTGCTGGGCCGGACGCTGGAGCGGATGAACCGCCCGGCGGACGCGCTGCGGCACCTGCGCATCGCCGCCGCGATGTACTCGACGAACACCGACTACACGACCGCGCTGCGCCGGGTGGAGAACCGGGTCAGCGGCGGCCACTGACCGCGCCGCCGGGGGAGGGGCAACGCGCCCTTCCCCGGCGCGCACCACCTCCCGCCGCCGCGCGCCGGGCCGTGAGTGACTCTGCGCAACTGTGGCCCGAACCCGCCCAACATCTCGCTTCCCCTTTGCTCTGCACCCACCGACGCACACCCTTGCTGAACTGGGAATATGTGAGCCTGCGGGTGGGGCGCTGGACATGGCGACGCTTACGCTGGGTTGCTGTTGCGCGCGTGGGTGCAGAGCAAAGGGCGCGCCGGCAGCGGTGCCGCCGGGCGGACCGCTCGCGTGGTGTCCCGCTGTGCCGCGGGCCTACCATGGGCTGCCATGGGAGTCGCGCAGGTGGTGGAGGGGGGATGAAGCTCAAGCTGGACCTGCACGAGATCTTCAACAAGGGCCACGACATCGACCGCGCGCTGCGCGGGATCATGGACGAGGCGGTGGCGAAGAAGGCCACCCTCGTCGAGATCATCCCCGGCAAGGGCTCCGGCCAGCTCAAGAAGCGGGTGCTGCGCTTCCTCGACCAGAAGGACGTCAAGCAGCTCTACCACCGGGTGGAGAAGGACTCGAAGAACTTCGGCCGGCTCTTCGTCCACTTCCGTTGGAAGTAGTGCCGGTGTTCCTGCTGCCGTTAAGCCGGCCCCGAGTGTCGACGAGCCACCCCTGACCAACCACGCGCCGGATCTTGGAGGATTTCGGCCCCTGGAGGGGCCGTTTCGCTCCAAGATCTCCCCAGGTCCGGGCCCGCCGCCGCCGATGCGGGCGGACCGGGACGACATGAGGGGTTCGCCGGGGCCCGCCCGCGGAGGGATCAAGCCTGACCGCCCGGAGCGGGCGGGCCCCGGCGAACCTCACCGCAAACCGGCGAACCCCAACCCCTACAGCGGGTACGTCCGCGCCACCGCCAGCATCTCCGAGCTGTGCGAGCCGACCACCCCGACGTCCGCCGGGCGGGGCCGGAACCCGGGGACGGCGTCCAGCCCGTCGCTGGCGTCCATCGCGCGCAGCGCCGCCGGCCCGGAGCCGCCGGCCAGCACGAGGATGACCTCGATCCCTTCCGGCGGCGGGGCGTGGAACACGATCCCGAAGCCCCAGGGGGTGCCGGTGGCGCGTCCGCCGGGGACCGGCCGGCCGGCCACCACCGCCGACTCGACCTCGGTCGCGCCGTCGACGTGCAGGGTGAGCAGGCGTACCTCGCGCTGCGGGGTGACCCGCACCCGCACGGTCCGCTGTTCCGTGGACCTGGTGTCGGCGAGGACCTCCAGCTTCGGCGCGGGCAGGTTCGCCGCCTGCGCCGGCCCGGAGCGCAGCTCGGTGTCGCCGAGCCCGGGGAAGTCCGCGACGGTCGTGGCCCCGTCGACGAACTGGGCCGTCCACGGCTGGGGGGCGGTCTCGTGGCTGAGCCAGCGGGCCTGGCCGGTGCCGGCGTCGAGGGCGTACATCAGGTGGGTGGGCACGGGGTGGGCGGCGTCGAAGCGGTCGACGGCGAGCCCGACCCCGGCGAACACCGCCGCCGCGAGCCCGGCGGCCACGGCCGGGAGCGCGCCGGCCCGGCGGGCGCGGGCGGCGACGAGGCCGCGCTGGCCGCCGGCCTCGGGGTGCAGCAGGTCCACCACGGGCAGCGCGGCCAGGCCGAGCAGCACCGCGAACAGCGCGGCGACGCCGCCCATCGCCATGCCGAGCGCCGGGAACAGCAGGACGACGGTCGGCAGCAGGATGACCACGGCGACCGCGCCGGCCGCGGTCGCCGCGACGACGGGCCACGGGCCGTCGATCCGCACGGTGAGCGCGATGAGCCCGGCCGCCGCGCCGGCCAGGGCGGGCAGGGTCGTCAGGTACGCCCCGCCGGGCACCAGCACCGCCAGCACGATGCCGAGTACGGCCAGCCAGCCCAGCCCGCCGATCGCGAGGGCGGCGGGGCCGACCCGGCGGCGGGTCAGGGCGTACCAGGTGAACAGGGTCGCGGCGGCGAGCGCCACCACGGCGAGCCGGTACCAGGTGGGCCGGTACGGGTCGAGCAGCTCGGCGTAGCCGGGCCGGACGGCGGTGACGCCCGCCCAGAGCAGCTGCGCGCCCAGCGGGGCGACGACGATCGGCACCAGGCCCAGCGCGAAGCCGGCGGCGAGCCGCCCGTACGTGGTCCGGCCGCGCCGCCGGGCGAGCCAGCCGAGCGTGGCCACGGCCAGCAGGGCGGCGACGGCCAGCGGCAGGACCAGCCAGCCGGGGTAGCGGGCGAGCCCGCCGGGGACGGGGAAGTAGGTGGCGTCGTGCCCGGCGTCGAGGGCCTTGAGGTCGGCCCGGCCGAACTCGCGGGCCAGGCCGAGCGCGTTGTCGCCGTGCTGCTGGAGGCTGGCCCGGTCCATCGCGGCCGGGGTGTCCAGCGGCGTGTGGTAGACGGCCCCGCCGTCGATGTAGGCGGAGTTGAGCCCGACGAAGCCGGCCCGGTCGAGGAACGCGGTGAAGTCGGTGTCGTTGGGCAGCGCCCGGTAGATCTCCACGGCGAACGAGGTGCCGACGGGGTGCGGGGCGGCGCGGCCGAACACGTCGACGAGCTTCGCGTTGTCCCGGGACGTCTCGAACATGATCACCGGGCCGGTCGAGCCGCGTGCCTCCAGGTTGAGCACGACCCCGCCGTCGGCGGCGAGCGGATGGTCGGCGGCGAACGCGGACGCCCCGCAGAGGCACGCCTCCTCGGCGTCGGTGAGCACGAACACGACGTCGTTGCGGGGGCGGGGGCCGGCGGCCAGCGCGCGGGCCACCTCCAGGATGGTGGAGGTGCCGGCGGCGTCGTCGTTGCCGCCGGGGCCGGACTGCACCGAGTCGTAGTGCGCGACCAGGAACACCTTGCCGGTGGGGTCGGTGCCGGGCAGCCGGGCGACGACGTTGCGGACCCGGGCCAGGGTCGACCCGGCGGCGGCCCCGCTGAGCTGGCCGGCCTCCCGGGCGACGGTGTCCTGCACGGTGGTCTCCAGGCCGAGGCCGCGCAGCACGCCCTCCAGGTGGGCGCGGACCTGGTCGTTGGCCGGGCTGCCGGCCGGGTGCGGCCGGGCCGCGATCGTCTCCACGTTCCGGTACGCCCGCGCGGCGCTGAACTCGTCGGCGGGGGCGTCGGCGGGGCGCGGGGCGGGGGTGTCCAGGTCGTACGCGACGGTGCCGCCGACGGCGAGCAGGGCGGCGAGCGCGGCGAGGGCGGCGAGCGGGCGGCGGCGGGGGCGGGCCAGCGCCCGGTCGGCGGCGCGGGTGGGGGGCGGTGCGCCCACGGGTACTCCTCGGGGTGGGGCCGGGCCGGGCCTCGGGGTGGTGGGCCAGGGTGGGCACCATCCTGCACCGTCGGGCCCCGCGGCGGGACTCCCCGCGGCACTTGTTCCCTTTGTCCGCGCTGGGTGGTGACCGGCGGCATCCCGTCCGTGCCGGACCCGTCGTGTTGTGTGGGAGCGTTGTCTAATACAGGATCAGCAGGGCACTCGGAAGGAGCCCGACATCACCAGCGATCTCCCTCGTCCCGGTGCGGTGACGCGGCCGCCCCGGGGGGCCGGCCCTGCCGGTTCCCCCGTCGTGCCCCGGGCGTTCCCGGCCGCCGGCGGCCTGGGTCACCACCCGGTGCTGCCGCCCGGCGAGCGGCTGCGGGTGCTGCTGGTCGAGGACGACGAGGGCGACGCCTTCCTGGTCGGCGAGCTGCTCGCCGAGACCAACTCGTCGATCGACCTGCTGGTCGCGACCAGCCTGAGCGAGGCCCGGCAGCGGATGATGGGCGTCGACTGCGTGCTGCTCGACCTCGGCCTGCCCGACGCGCAGGGGCTGGACGGGCTGCGCCAGGTGCTGGAGATGTCCAGTGGCGCGGCGGTCTGTGTGCTGACCGGGCGCTCCGACGAGCACCTGGGCATCGTCGCGGTCGCCGAGGGCGCGCAGGACTACCTGGTCAAGGGCCAGGTCGACGGGGTGCTGCTGACCCGGGCGCTGCGCTACGCGGTGGAGCGCAAGCGGGCCGACGAGAACGCGCGACGGCTGCGCGAGGTGGAGCTGCGCCAGGCCGAGTCGGCCCGGTTGGAGCGCGGCCTGCTGCCCCAGCCGCTGATGTCGACCGACGAGGTCGCGGTGCACACGTTCTACCGGCCCGGCCGGCACGCGGCGCTGATCGGCGGCGACTTCTACGACGTGGTGCAGACCCGCCCGGACCGGGTGGACCTGATCGTCGGCGACGTCTGCGGGCACGGCGTGGACGAGGCGGCGCTGGGGGTGGAGCTGCGGGTGGCGTGGCGGGCGCTCGTGCTGGCCGGGGTGCCCGACGACGAGGTGCTGCCGGCCCTGGAGCAGGTGCTGATGAGCGAGCGCCGGCTCCAGGAGATCTTCGCCACCGTGGCGACCGCCCGGCTCGACCTGGCCGGCAACGCGGCCACGGTGCGCCTCGCGGGGCATCCGCCGCCGCTGCTGCTGTCCGGGGGTAAGGTCGCGCCCGTGCCGGCGCCGGGCGGCCTGCTGCTGGGCGTCCGTCCCCGCCGTCCCGTGGCCTTCGACCTGGAGTTCGACACCGATGACTGGTCCCTGTTGATGTACACCGACGGCCTGATCGAGGGGCGCGTCGGCGACGGCGACGAGCGGCTCGACGTCCCCGGCCTGACCGAGCTGCTCAGCGACCGGGACAATCTCGCCGTGCCGCTGGCCGAGCTGCCGGCGTGGCTGGTCGGGCGGGCCGAGCAGATCAACGGCGGCCCGCTCGCCGACGACGTCGCCATGCTCCTGGTGACCCGGGGCGGTGGCCGGTGACGGCACGCACCGCCGGCTGGACCCTGCGCCGCCGGGTCGTCGCGTTGCTCGCCGTCGTGGGCGTGCTGCTGGGCGCGTCGGTGGCGGTCGAGATCGCCGTGGCCGCGAAGAACCGCGACTACACCCACTCGGTGCTCGACCGCACCGGCCCGCTGCGCGCCCAGTCGCAGGAGCTGCTCAGCGTGCTGGTCGACCAGGAGACGGCGATCCGGGGGTACGCGCTGACCGGCGACCGCCGGGACCTCGAACCGTACGTCCAGGGCGGCGAGCGCGAGCAGCAGCTCTACCGGAGCATGCGTGGCCTCATCGGCGTCTACCCGGCGCTGGCCCGCCAGCTCGACACGGTCGAGGCGGAGGCGGGTCGGTGGCGCAGCACGGTCGCCGAGCCGGTGATCCGCACCACCGAGGAGCAGGGCACCACCGCCGGGCGGGCGCTGATCACGGAGGAGTCCCGGCAGCGCTTCGACGTCATCCGCAACTCGGTGAGCCAGCTCCAGGAGGGCATCCTCGTCGAGCGCGAGAAGGGCGCCGACAACATCTACCGCACCAGCAGCATGCTGGTGCTGCTGCTGGTCGGGGCGGCGCTGGTGGTGGCGGTGGCCGGGGCGGTGCTGCTGATCTCGCTGGAGCGGATGGTGGTCCGGCCGCTGACGGGCCTGGCCGAGCAGGTCCGCGAGGTGGCCAAGGGCGACTTCCAGCACCGCATCGCCGGGTCCGGGCCGCCGGAGTTCCTGCGGCTCGCCGACGACGTGGACGCGATGCGCCAGAAGATCGCCAAGGACCTGGCCGAGGTGCGGGAGGCCCGGGAGCGCATCGAGTGGGTCAACAGCCAGCTCCAGAAGCAGGCCGAGGAGCTGGTCCGGTCCAACCGGGACCTGGAGCAGTTCGCGTACGTCGCCTCGCACGACCTGCAGGAGCCGCTGCGCAAGGTGGCCAGCTTCTGCCAGCTCCTGCAGCGGCGGTACGCGGGGCAGCTCGACGAGCGCGCCGACCAGTACATCGCGTTCGCCGTGGACGGCGCGCAGCGGATGCAGCGGCTCATCAACGACCTGCTGGCGTTCTCCCGGATCGGGCGGCTCACCACCGGCTTCACCGAGGTCGACCTCAACGAGGTGATGGGCGACGTGGCGGGGCAGACCGAGGCCGCCCGGCAGTACGCCGACGGCGAGCTGACCTGGGACGCGCTGCCGACGATCCGGGGCGAGGAGCCCCTGCTGACGAACCTGCTGGCCAACCTGGTCAGCAACTCGATCAAGTTCCGCCGCCCGGACGTGCCGCCGAGGGTGCACGTCTCCGCGCGGCTGGTGGGCGACGAGTGGGAGATCAGCTGCCAGGACAACGGCATCGGCATCGAGCCGGAGTTCGCGGACAAGATCTTCGTGATCTTCCAGCGGCTGCACTCCAAGGACGCGTACCCGGGCACCGGCATCGGGCTGGCGATCGTGAAGAAGATCGTCGAATACCACGGCGGCCGGGTCTGGGTGGACACCGACACCGCCGAGGGCACCGCGATCCGGTTCACCCTCCCGGCGCTGCCGGAGGACGTGGAGGCCGCCGCGCGGGCCGCCGAGCAGCCGCCGGCCGGCGAGGCGACGGGCGACGAGGCGACGGCGGGCGACGAGCCGGCGACCGGCGAGGCGGCCGGGGCCGACCCCGTGGAGGGCGGCGCGCCGGTCGAGCCGGCCGACGACGGCGGGGCCCGGGTGGAGGTGCCCCGGCCACGCGGCGCGCGGGCGGAGGGGACCGACGGGACCCAGGACAGCGACGGCACGAAGGAGGCGGTGGGATGACCGCGCCCGCAGACGGCAAGAGCCCGATCGAGGTCCTGCTGGTCGAGGACGACCCGGGCGACGTGTTGATGACCCAGGAGGCGTTCGAGGAGCACAAGCTCCGCAACCGGCTGACCGTCGTCTCCGACGGCGCGGAGGCTCTGGCCTACCTGCGCCGGGAGGGCAAGTACGCGGACGCGGTGGTGCCGGACCTGATCCTGCTCGACCTCAACCTGCCCCGCCGGGACGGCCGGGAGGTGCTGGAGGAGATAAAGCAGGACGAGCAGCTCTGCCGCATCCCGGTGGTGGTGCTGACCACCTCCCAGGCCGACGAGGACATCCTGCGCAGCTACCAGCTGCACGCGAACGCGTACGTCACGAAGCCTGTCGACTTCGAGCGGTTCATCGCGGTGGTCCGGCAGATCGACGAGTTCTTCGTCAGCGTGGTGAAGTTGCCGCCGCGTGGCTGACCTCACCGACACCCTGACCGACGACGTCGCCGAGCTGCTGCACCGCGCGGCGACGGACGTCGTGCTGCCCCTGTTCCAGCAGCTGGACGACGCCGACGTGACGGAGAAGGCCCCCGGTGACCTGGTCACCGTCGCCGACCAGCGGGCCGAGGAGCTGATCAGCGCCGGGCTGCGCCGGCTGCGCCCCGGTTCCGTGGTGGTCGGCGAGGAGGCGGTCGCCGACGACTCGTCCCTGCTCGGGCATTTGCGCCCCGGCGGGGCCGGCGGCGGGCACCTGAGCGGCGGCGGCGACGTCTGGCTGGTCGACCCCGTCGACGGCACCGCCAACTTCGCCGCCGGCAGGCGCCCGTTCGCGCTGATGGTGGCGCTGCTGACCGGCGGGGAGCAGGTCGGCGCGTGGGTGCTGGACCCGCTGGGCGGGACCCTGGCCGTCGCCCGCGCGGGCCATGGCACGACGGTGAACGGCGCGCCGGTGCGCATCGGCGACGCCGTGCCGCCGCCCGGCGAGCTGCGCGGCACGGCGATGACCCAGTTCCTGCCGCCGAAGCTGCGGCGGCGGGCCGAGGCCGGCGGGGAGCGCATCGGCGCGCTGCTGCCCGGCCAGCACTGCGCCGGTCGGGAATACCTCGACATGCTCGTCGGCGAGCAACAGTTCGTGCTCTTCTGGCGCACCCTGCCGTGGGACCATGCCCCCGGGGCGCTGCTGGTCCGCGAGGCCGGCGGGGTGGCCCGCCGGTTCGACGGCAGCGACTACCACCCGGCCGAGGACGCGCCGGGGTTGCTGGTCGCCGCGAACGAGCGGGTGTGGGCCGAGGCCCGCGAGGCATTGATCCTCGACTGACATCCGTGGGAGCATCCGCCGGGGCGTCCGCCGCTGCCCGGTCCGGTATCCTGACCGGCGGTCTCCGCCTGCGGGCCGCCGCCCGGCGTCGGTGGGGGCCGCCGCGCACCACCGGGAGCCGGTGGTCGAGGGAAGGGACGCCGCCGTGCCCAGGACCAGCCTCATCCGGCGTCGCGGCCGGGGGCCGCTGACCGTGCTGCTCGTCGCCGTGGCGCTGCTGCTCGGCGTGGGCGCCGTGCCGGCCGCCGCCGAACCCAACGAGGGCGGCACGAAGAAGCTCCGCGAGGCGTTGGAGTCCGCCGCCAAGGGACACATCGAGGCCAAGGCGAAGCTCGACAACTCCAAGCGCCGGCAGCAGCTGCTCACCGCCCAGCTCAAGACCGTCGAGACCCGGCTGGTGGGGCTGACCGCGCAGGTCGGCGAGGTCGCCGCACAGTCGTACCGGCTGGGCCGGATGACCGCGCCGGCGCTGCTCATCCAGTCGGTGTCCCCGGAGGCGTTCCTGAACCGCGCCGTCGAGCTGGACGTGATGGCCCAGCGGGACAGCCGCCGGCTGCGCGAGATGATCGAGACCCGGGACGAGGCGAACCGCGCCAAGATCGCCATCGACGCGGAGGTGCGGGAGCAGCAGAAGCAGCTCGCGGCGCTGGCCAAGAAGAAGCGGGAGGCCGAGACGGCGCTCGCGGCGGTCAGCTCCGGTGGCGGCTCCGGGTTCAGCGGCGGTTCCGCCTCGGCCAAGCCGGCCCCGCGCAACTCCGACGGCAGCTGGCCGTCCGAGTCCTGCTCGGTGAACGACCCGACCACCTCCGGCTGCATCACCCCGCGCACCCTGCACGCCCTCCAGCAGGCCAAGGCCGCCGGCTACAAGCGGTACGTCTCCTGCTACCGCAGCGGCGGCAGCGGCGAGCACCCCAAGGGGCGGGCCTGCGACTTCTCCGCCGCCACCAACGGCTTCAAGGACGAGACGGCCACCGGCGGCGACAAGGCGTACGGCGACAGCCTGGCCAACTACTTCAAGAACAATGCCAGCCGGCTCGGCGTGCTCTACGTGATCTGGTACCGGCAGATCTGGATGCCGAACACCGGGTGGCGGGCGTACAGCGGCAGCGGCAGCCCCGCCGCCGACCATACGAACCATGTTCATCTCTCGATGTACTGACCCGGGGGCCCAGCTTCGCTGCGTACCATCGCGACGGTGAGCAGCTCATCGTCGCCCGCCGCCGTCGCGCAGGCGCGGCCCGCGCCGCCCCCCGCCCGCGCCCTGCCCAACGGCCTCGCCGCGTTCCTGGTCTTCTTCTCCAGCGGGGCGGTGCTCGTGCTGGAGACCGTCGCGCTGCGCCTTGTCGGCCCGTACGTCGGGGTCACCCTGGAGGTGACCAGCTCCGTCATCGGCATCGCGCTGGGTGCGATCGCGTACGGGGCGTGGACGGGCGGCTGGCTGGCCGACCGGCGGGACCCGCGCGCCCTGATCGCCCCGGCGCTGGTGCTGGCCGGCATCGCCACGGCCGTCACCCTCCCCGTCGTCCGGTACGCGGGCGAGGTGCTGCGCGGCGGGGCGGCCAGCGCCGTGCTGCTGCTCACCGCGCTCGCCGTGTTCGTGCCGGCGGCGCTGCTCGCGGCGGTCACCCCGCTCGTGGTGAAGCTCCAACTCGCCGACCTGCGCCGCACCGGGCAGGTCGTCGGCCGGCTCTCCGGCATCGGCACGCTGGGCGGCATCACGGCCACCCTGCTGACCGGCTTCGTGCTCGTCGCCGCGCTGCCCAGCAGCGTCATCCTGCTCGCCCTCGCCGTGCTGCTCGGCGGCACCGGGCTGGGGCTCGGCGCGTACCTGCACCGGCAGGGGCGGGCGGGGCTGGCCGGGGCGGGGGCGGGGCTGCCCGGCCCGGGCCGGACGAAGGCCGTCCTCGCGGTGCTCGGGCTGGCCGGGGCGGGACTGACCACCATCGCCCCGAACCCGTGCGACGTGGAGACGGCGTACCACTGCGCGTCGGTGGAGACCGATCCCGGCCGGCCGTCCGGGCGGACGCTGCTGCTCAACTCCGCCCAGCACTCGTACGTCGACCTGGCCGACCCCACCCACCTGGAGTACGCGTACACGCAGTGGATCGGCGCGGCGGCCGACGTGGCCGCCCCCGCCGGGCAACGCCTGGACGCCCTGCACCTGGGCGGCGGCGGCTTCACCGTGCCGCGCTACCTGACCGCCACCCGGCCCGGCACCGACAACGCGGTCTTCGAGATCGACGGCGGCCTCGTCGAGCTGGACCGCCGGGAGCTGGGCGTGCGCCCCGGGCCGGGCCTGCGCACCGAGGTCGGCGACGCCCGGGTGCTGCTCGACGCGGAGCCCGCCGACAGCCGCGACCTGGTGGTCGGCGACGCGTTCGGGCACCTCGTGGTGCCGTGGCACCTCGCCACCCGGGAGATGGCCGCCGGGATCAACCGGGTGCTGCGCCCCGGCGGGATCTACGTGCAGAACGTCATCGACTACCCGCCCGGCCGGTTCGTCCGCAGCGAACTGGCCACCGTCGCCGCCGCGTTCCGGCACGTCGCCCTAGTCGCCCCGCCCGACGCGGTCGCCGGCCGGACCGGCGCGAACTTCCTCATCGTCGCCTCCGACGCGCCGCTGCCGCTGGCTCCGCTCGCGGGCCGGGTCAACGCCCTGCCCGAGGCGGCGATCGTGCTCGCCGGCGACGTGCTGACGTCCTTCGTCGGGGACGCGCTGGTGCTCACCGACGACTACGCCCCCGTGGACCAACTGCTCGCTACCGCCTGAAAGGGTGAAACCCTGACCGATTCTGACCGTGCGGGGTTAGGACGGCGCGGGTCGGGCAAAACCTCCGACCATGGGTGGAGCGGTCCGTAACGGCGCGCAGCTGCTCGGCGAGCGCTACCGGCTCGTCGAGCAGCTCGGCGCGGGCGGCATGTCCGTCGTGTGGCGCGGCTACGACGAGGTGCTGGGCCGGCAGGTCGCGGTGAAGGTGCTCGCCTCCCGGCTGGCCAGCGACCGGGCGTTCCGGCACCGGCTCCGCGCCGAGGCCCAGGCCGCCGCCCGGCTCTGCCACCCCAACATCACCAACGTGTACGACTACGGCGAGTCCGAGCAGGTCGGGCTGACCGTCCCGTACGTCGTCATGGAGCTGGTCGACGGCGGGCCGCTCAGCGCCCGGCTCGGCCGAGACGGGACGCTGCCCTGGCGGGAGGCCGTGACCATCGGCGCTGAGGTCACCTCGGCGCTGGCCACCGCACACGCCCGGGGCGTGGTGCACCGCGACGTGACCCCGGGCAACGTCATGCTCACCTCCACCGGCGTGAAGGTCGTCGACTTCGGCATCTCGGCGCTGGCCGGGGAGAGCGAGAAGGGCGCGGAGGGCACGCTGCTCGGCACCCCCGCCTACCTGGCCCCGGAGCGGCTGGACAACGGCCAGGTCTCCCCGGCCACCGACGTGTACGCCCTCGGCCTGCTGCTCTACCGGATGCTCACCGGCCGGCTGCCCTGGCAGGCGAGCACCACCACCCAGATGCTGCGCGCCCACATGTACGCCGAGCCCGAGCCGATGCCGGACGTGCCGGGGCTGCCCGTCGAGGTGGCCGAGCTGGTGCACCGCTGCCTGGCCAAGCGCCCCGAGGACCGCCCGGCCACCGCCGAGGTGGCCCGCACCCTCGCCGAGGCGGCCGGGATGCTCGCCACGGTTCCGGTGCCGTCCGCGCCGCCCGGGGGCGACCCGGCCCGGCTCGACCCGGACGTGCTCGCCAACGCCGGCACCACGATCCTGCCCTGGTCGACGGAGACCGGCGCGCTGCCCTTTCCCGGCCGCACCCGCGCCCGGCGGGCGGTGGCGCGGCGGCGTCGGGTCGAGGCGGGGGTGGCGGCGGCCGGCCTGGTGGCGGTCACCGCGACGATGTGGGGGCTGACGTCCCGCAGCCCGGCCAGCGGCGGCATCGACCGGCCCATCGAGGCCCGGATGGGGCTGACCGGGCCGCCGCCCTGCGCCGTCGACTACGCGCTGCGCAAGGACTCCGGGAAGGACTTCACCGCCGAGCTGACCCTCACCAACACCTCCGAGCGGGAGCTGCGCGACTGGACGATGAGCTTCGCGTTCCCCGGCCAGCAGACCGTGACGAAGACCGACCCGGCCGTACGCCAGCAGGGGCGTACGGTCGAGGTGCGTCCCGCCGCCGGGCAGCCCGCGCTGGCACCCGGCGCGGCCCGGAAGGTCGCGCTGACCGGCCGGTACACCGGCACGAACCCGCTGCCGCTGGAGTTCCGCCTCGGCGACGCCGAGTGCCGGGTACGCGTCTCCGGCGTCGCCGGGACCGTGCCGACCGCCAAGCCGACCGCCAAGCCGACGAAGGCACCGGCGAAGCCCACCACGAAGAAGGCCACGGTCGCGAAGGCCGGCGGCCCGGGCGGCGGCGCGAACAGTGGCTCGGGCGGCGGCGCGAAGGCCCAGCCCGACAAGCCCTCGAAGCCCGGCCCGCCCGCCAAGCCCGGTGCGCCCGGCAAGGGCAAGGGGAAGTAGCCCGGCCCGGCCCAACGCGGCGCGGCGCAGCTGGCTCAGCTCAGCTCGGCGAAGCGCTGCACCTGGGCGATGCTGCCCTCCACGATCAGCACGCTGCCCGGGGCGAGGACGGTGCCCGGGTCGGCGTACCGGAACCGCTCGCCGGGCAGCTTCGCCCCGACCACCATCACCCCGTAGCGGTCCGCCGGGGCCAGCTCGCGCAGCGGCCGCCCGACCAGCGCGTCCGGCACCCGCACCTTGGCGATGGCGAAGTCGTCGCCGAACTCGATGAAGTCCAGCATCTTGCTGACAATCAGGTGCGCCACCCGTTCCCCGGTCTCCGCCTCCGGGAAGATCACGTGCTGGGCGCCGACCGAGCCGAGGATCTTGGCGTGCTTGTCCGAGGTGGCCCGCGCCCAGATCTGCGGCACGCCCAGCTCGGCCAGCGCGAGGACGGTCAGCACGCTCGCCTCCACCGACGCGCCGATCGCCACCACCACGCGCGGGAAGTCCGTCACGCCGAGCTGCCGCAGCGCCCCCTCCTCGGTCGCGTCGGCCTGCACGACCCGGTCCAGGTACGGCGACCAGCGCTGCACCCGCTCGCCGTTGCGGTCGATGGCCAGCACCTCGTGGCCGAGCTGGGTCAGCGAGCTGGCCAGGTGGCAGCCGAACCGGCCCAGCCCGATCACCGCTATGCCGCCGCCGTCCGTGTTCCTAGCCGACAATGGGTTGCTCCTCCGGGTAGCGGTACAGCCGTCGTCGGGTGTTCAACGCGATCGCCGACCCGAGGGTGAGTGGCCCGACCCGACCGACGTACATGAGCACGGTCAGCACGAACTGGCCCGGCTCGGCGACGGTTTGCGCGACGCCCGTGGACAGCCCGGTGGTGCTGAACGCCGAGGTCACCTCGAACAGCGCCCGGTGGTAGGCCAGCCCCTCCGTGAGCAGCAGCAGGACGACCGTGCCGCCGACCACCAGCGCGACGCTGAGCAGGGCGACGGTCAGGGCCTGCCGCAGGCTCGCCGTGGACACCCGCCGCCGGCCCACGATGACGTCCGGCTCGCCGCGCAGCTCCGCCCAGATGGCGAAGCCGAGCAGGAAGAACGTGGCGACCTTGATCCCGCCCGCCGTGCTGGCGCTGCCGCCGCCGATGAACATCAGCGCCACCAGCAGCGGGACGCTCTCCTCGTCCAGCCCCGCCGTGTCGAGGACGGCGAAGCCGCCGGTGCGGACCAGCGCGCTCTGGGTGAAGGTGGCCAGCACCTTGCCGGCGACGTCGTACCCGCCGATGGTGCGCGGGTCGGGCCACTCGGCGGCGAGCAGGCCGACGAAGCCGACGACCAGCAGCACCACGCTGCCCCACACGGTGAGCTTGGTGGCGATCGCCCAGCGGCCCGGCGTCCGCCACTCCCGGGACGCCTCGAACAGCGCGGGGAAGCCCAGCCCGCCGACGATCGTGCCGAACGCGATCGGCAGGCAGATCCACGGGTCCCGGGCGAACCCGACGAGGCTGTCGGAGAAGAGCGCGAAGCCGCCGTTGTTGAACCCCTGCACGGCGTGGAAGAAGCCGTACCAGAGGGCCCGGCCCGGCGGGTAGTCGTAGCCGAGCCAGAACCGGCCGGCGAGCACGGCGGTCATCACCAGCTCGCAGCCGACCATGGTCCCCGCGATGCGCAGCAGCAGCCCGCGTACGTCGCCGATGCCGAACTCGGCGGTCTCGGCCTGCACCAGCAGTCGGTTGCGCAGCCCGAGCTGCCGGGCGACCACGAGCACCACCAGGGTCGCGCCGCTGAGGATGCCGAACCCGCCGACCTGGGTCAGCACGGTGATCATCACCAGCCCGAACCCGTTCCAGTACGTCGGGGTGTCGACCACGGACAGGCCGGTGACGGAGACCGCCGAGGTGGCCGTGAAGAACGCCGTGCTGAACGGGGTGAACCGGTGCGCGCTGGTCGCCGCCGGCAGCATCAGCGTGCCGGTGCCGAGCAGGATCGCCGCCAGGAACCCGAACGGCACCAGCCGCACGGGGTGACGGAGAAACCGGTGCACCAGACAATCTTCCGTTCCCCGCCGACCGTCGGTGCCGAAACGGCCATCTGTCCGTCAACCCGCCCCGGTCTGCTGGGCGCGATCCCTCGACGACAGGAGACGGCGTTGCGACGTACCCTTTCCGCCCTCGGCCTGGCCGGCGCGCTGCTCGCGGCGGCCGTGGCGGTGCCGGCCATGAGCGCCTCGGCGAAGCCGGAGGCCGCCCCCGGTACCGCCCCGGACGCCGCCCCGCCGGCCGCCGTGGACCGGTCCCGGGCCGCCGACCGGCCGCTGGTCATCGGCCACCGGGGCGCGAGCGGCTACCGGCCCGAGCACACCCTGGAGGCGTACCGGCTGGCGATCCGGATGGGCGCCGACTACATCGAGCCGGACCTGGTCCCGACGAAGGACGGCCAGCTCGTCGCCCGGCACGAGAACGAGATCTCCGGTACGACCGACGTGGCGGCCCACCCCGAGTTCGCCGCCCGCAAGGCCACGAAGACCATCGACGGGGTGTCGGTGACCGGCTGGTTCACCGAGGACTTCACCCTCGCCGAGCTGAGGACGCTGCGGGCCAAGGAGCGGCTGCCCCAGGTGCGGGTCGCCAACACCGCGTTCGACGGCAAGCTCCCGGTGCCCACCCTCCAGGAGGTCATCGACCTGGCCCGCACCGAGAGCAAGGCCCGGGGCCGCACGATCGGCGTCTACCCCGAGACCAAGCACCCGAGCTACTTCGCCTCGATCGGGCTGCCCCTGGAGGAGCGCCTCGTCGCCGTGCTCAAGGCGAACAATCTCACCCACCGCAACGACCCGGTGATCATCCAGTCGTTCGAGACGGCCAACCTGCGCAAGCTGGACAAGCTGACCGACGTGAAGCTGGCCCAGCTCCTCGACGCGTCGGGCCGCCCCTACGACTTCACCCTCGCCGGTGACCCCCGCACCTACGCCGACCTGGCCACCGCCTCCGGCCTCAAGTGGATCGCCGGGTACGCCGACGGCGTCGGCGCGAACAAGAACCTCATCGTCCCCCGGGACGCCGCCGGCAAGCTGCTCGCCCCCACCGCCCTGATCCGGGACGCCCACCGGCTCAAGCTGGTGGTGCACGCCTGGACGTTCCGGGCCGAGAACCAGTTCCTGCCGGCCGACTTCCGCATCGGTGCCGACCCGAACGCCCGCGGCGACATCACCGCCGAGTACGAGCTGTTCTACGGCCTCGGCCTGGACGGCGTCTTCGCCGACCAGCCGGACACCGCCGTCGCCGCCCGCGCCGGCCTGCCCCGCCACTGACCGAACTCGCACGAACGCGGCCCGCCCCCTCCGCCGGGGGCGGGCCGCGCTGGTTGGGCAGGCCGCGCTGGTTGGGCGTGCCGCGCTGGCTGGGTGCGTTGCGGCTGGCGGTGCGGCTCCCTGTCCTGCCGACTAGGGAGCTGATGTCGTAAATGGATCGGGCCCGCACCGCCAAATTGCGAGCGCAAGTGGATCGGGCCCGCACCGTCACGTTCCGAGCGCAAGTGGATCGGGCCCGCACCGCCACGTTCCGAGCGCAGGTTGGTCAGGCCGCGTGACCACACCTGTCACCTGCCGGTGCAGCAGACCTGTCCGACCCGGGTCGAGCAGCCCGGCTTTCGGTGCCGAGTCATCTGCGACATCAGCTCCCTAGCCGGCGAGAACGAGGCCCGAGCCCAGGCGCAGCCCGTCATGTCGGGCAGGTGGGGGTATCGGCGAGGCAGGACAGGCCCATCTCCCCGACATGGAGTCGATCATCGCCGACAGCCGACAGCCGACAGCCGACAGCCGACGGGTGGCAGGTGGCGGTGGCGGGCGGCGACACACCGGCCAGTTGCCGGCGTGGCGATCGGCCCCCGGCACGTGCGGGGCGGCCGTGCTGCCATCGCGTGACTGTCCGGACGGGCCACCCATTCATCGTTACTTGTGTGTTTCCGCCACATGGCTCGTGGGTGACGTCACTTCTAGCGTGATCCGACACATGACGTTAACTTCCTCCGAGTCCTCACGTGGAGTCGCAATGACGGTCCGGACGACGCGGCGGGTGTTCCTCTCCGCCGCCACGATGATGGCTGCGGCGCTCGCCGCCACGGCCTGTGGCAGCCCGCAGGACACCGCCTCCGGCGGCGGCGACGGTGCCGCCCCGGTGAAGGTCGGCCTGGTCTACTCCCAGTCGGGAGCGCTGGCCAGCTACGGCAAGCAGTACATCGAGGGGTTCCGGGCCGGGCTCGACTTCGCCACCAGGGGCACCGGCAAGGTCGGCGACCGGGCGATCGAGGTCACCGAGGTCGACGACGCGGGCGACCCGGCGAAGGCGGTGTCGGCGGCCAAGGACCTGATCGGCAAGGGCACGAAGATCATCGCCGGCTCGACGTCGTCGGGCGTGGCCCTCCAGGTGGCCCCGATCGCCGCCCAGAACAAGGTCCTGTTCATCTCCGGCCCGGCCGCCACCGACGCCGTGACCGGGGCGAACCGGTACACGTTCCGCTCGGGGCGGCAGTCCTACCAGGACGTGGTGACCGCGAAGTCGTTCATCGGCGACCCGACCGGCAAGAAGGTCGTCGTGTTCGCCCAGGACGGCGCGTTCGGCGACGCCAACGAGGCCGCCGTCAAGGCCGTCATCGGCGGTGCCGGGGCCACGGTGAGCAGCGTCCGCGCGCCGGCCAGCGCCACCGAGTTCACCCCGTTCGCCAGCCAGATCAGGTCTGCGAAGCCCGACCTGCTCTTCGTCGCCTGGGCCGGCACCACCGCCCCCGCCATGTGGCAGACCCTCGACCAGCAGGGCGTGCTCTCCTCGACCACGGTGGTGACCGGGCTGGACATCCGCGCGTCCTGGCCCACGTTCGGCGCGGCCGGCACCAAGATCTCCTTCCTGTCGCACTGGTTCGACGGTGCCGCCGACACCGAGGCCGCGAAGGCCGCCAAGGCGAAGGTCCCCGGCGGCACCCTCGACCTGTTCCACCCCGACGGCTTCGCCGCCGCCCAGATGGTCGTGCGCGCGGTCGAGCAGGGTGGCGACGACGTGGACAAGATGATCAAAGGGCTGGAGGGCTGGAGCTTCGAGGGCGTCAAGGGCACCATGACGATCCGCGCCGAGGACCACGCCCTGCTCCAGCCGATGTTCCAGGCGAAGCTGACCGGCAGCGGCAGCGCGTACACGGCGACCGCGCAGAAGAGCCTGACCGGCGACGAGACCGCGCCGCCGGTCGGCCAGATGAAGGGCTGACCCGTGCTCGCCACCCGCGCCCTGACCTGGCGGATCGGTGAGGTCGCCATCGTCGACGGCGTGCACCTCGACCTGGCGCCCGGCGAGTTCCTCGGCGTGATCGGGCCGAACGGCGCCGGCAAGACCTCCCTGTTCAACCTGATCACCGGCCTGCGCCCGCCGACGGCCGGCCAGGTGCTGCTCGACGGCGAGGACGTCACCGCCCTCCCGCCGCACCGGCGGGCCCGGCGCGGGCTGGGGCGTACCTTCCAGTCGTCGTCGGTGTTCGGGTCGCTTACCGTGCGGGAGAACGTGCGGCTCGCCGTACAGGCGCACCGGGGTGGCTCGATGAAGCTGTGGCGGCGGGCGGCGGCCGACCGGGGGGTGGCCGCCGCCGCCGACGCGGCGCTCGACCGGGTCGGCCTGCACCACCGGGGTACGGCGCTTGCCGGCACCCTCGCCCACGGCGAGAAGCGCAAGCTGGAGATCGCCCTGCTGCTCGCCGGGGAGCCCCGGGTGATGCTGCTCGACGAGCCGATGGCCGGCGTCAGCGCCGAGGACGTGCCCGAGCTGGTCGCGGTGATCCGGTCGCTGACCGGCGACAGCGGCCGGTCCGTGCTCATGGTGGAACACCACATGGACGTGATCCTCGAACTGGCCGACCGGATCGCCGTGATGCACCACGGCGCGCTGCTGGCCTGCGACACCCCGGAGACCGTGATGGCCGACGCCACCGTCCAGGAGGCGTACCTGGGGGAGGCGCTGTGACGGGCGAACCGATCCTCTCGGTGGAGGACCTGTCGGTGCGCATCGCCGGGCTGCACATCCTCCAGGGGGTGTCGTTCACCGTCGCGCCGACCGGCGTGACCGTGCTGCTCGGGCGCAACGGCGTCGGCAAGACCACCACCCTGCGCGCCGTCCTCGGGTTGACGCCCCGGGGCGGCGAGGCGCGCGGCACCGTGCGGATGGGCGGGCGGGACCTGCTCGACCGCCCCACCCACCGGCTCGTCCGCGCCGGGCTCGGCTACGTGCCGGAGGACCGCGACGTGTTCGCCGGGCTCACCGTCGCCGAGAACCTGCGGCTCGCCGAGCGGCGGGGCAGCACCCCGGCGTACGACCGGGTCTTCGCGCTCTTCCCGGAGCTGGACCGGCGCGGACGGCAACGAGCCGGCTCGCTCTCCGGCGGGCAGCAGCAGATGCTCGCGATCGGCCGGGTGCTGCTCAACGACAACCGGCTGCTGCTGGTCGACGAGCCGACCAAGGGGTTGGCGCCGAAGGTGGTGACCGAGGTGGCCGAGGCGCTGGAACGCGTCGCCGAGACGGTGCCGGTGCTGCTGGTCGAGCAGAACCTCGCCGTGGTCCGCCGGCTCGCCACCGACGCGGTGGTGCTCTCCGCCGGCCGGGTCGCCTGGGCCGGCGGCGCGGGCGAGCTGCTGGGCTCGGCGGAGCTGACCCGCTCGCTGCTGGGCGTGGGGACTCCGGAGGTGCGGGCGTGAACACGATCGTGCTGCTGACGCTGACCGGGCTCGGCCTGGCGGCGCTCTACTTCCTCGTCGCGTCCGGGCTGTCGCTGGTCTTCGGCCTCGCCGACGTGCTCAACTTCGCCCACGGGCTGTTCCTCGGCGTCGGCGCGTACGGGACGTGGTGGGCGGCGGGCAACCTGCCCGGGGCCGGCGGTGAGGGGCTCGGCTTCGTGCTCGCCGTCGCCTTCGGGGTGGCCGCCGGCACGCTCGTCGCCGTGCTCGTCGAGCTGGTGCTGATCCGGCCGCTGTACTCGCGCACCATCGAGCAGGTGCTCGTCACCGTCGGCCTGTCGCTGGCCGGGGTGGCGCTGCTCCAGGCCACCTGGGGCGCGGACGCCCGCCCGTTCCCCCGCCCCGCCTGGACCCGGCAGGTCACCGGGATCCTCGGCGCGCAGGTGCCCAACGGCGGGCTGCTGCTGATCGTCGCCGCCGCGGCGGTGCTGGGCGCGCTGCTGGCGTTCCTGCGCTGGACCCGGTACGGGCTGATCATCCGGGCCGGCGTGGAGAACCGGGAGATGGTCACCGCGCTGGGCATCGACGTGCGCAGGGCGTTCACCCTGGTCTTCGCCATCGGCGGGGCCGCCGCCGCGCTGGCCGGAGCGCTGGGCGGCGTCTACTTCGGCACCGTCTCGCCCGGCCAGGGCGGCTCGTTGCTGATCTTCGCGTTCATCGTGGTGGTGATCGGCGGCATGGGCTCCGTCGTCGGCTCCGCGTACGCGGCCGTCGCCGTCGGCCTGCTGCAACAGTTCGTCAACTACTACGGCGCGTCCGGCGTCGGCGACCTGTGCGTCGTCGCGCTGCTGGCCGTGGTGCTGCTGCTGCGCCCGCAGGGCATCGCCGGAAAGGTGGCTCACGCATGACCGACTCGATGGTCGAGGCGCCCCCGGCGCGGGTGCCGGACGAGCTGACCCCGCACCGGCGGGGCTGGCACGGGCTGCGGCCGTACCTGCCGCTGGTGGCGCTGGCCGTGGCGGCGGTCCTGCCGTACTCGACGCTGGAGCTGCCCGGGGTCTTCGAGGGGCCGCTGAACTCGCCCGGCACCCTGCAACTGCTCGCCGTCTGCCTCGTCTTCGGCGGCCTCGCCGCCGGCTACGACCTGCTGTTCGGGCGCACCGGGATGCTCTCCTTCGGGCACGCCCTCTACTTCGCCGCCGGCGTGTACGGCACCGACATCCTGGTCACCCGGGCCGGGCTGCCGCTGTGGCAGGCCGCGCTGCTCACGATCGTCGGCGGGACGATCCTCGCCGGGCTGCTCGGCGCGGTGGCGCTGCGTACGGCCGGGATCGCGTTCGCCATGGTCACCCTCGCCTTCGCGCAGGTCGGGGCGATCCTGGTGGCCCGGGACTTCGGCGGGCTCACCGGCGGCGAGGAGGGGCTGCCGCTGGACGTGTCCGGGCTGCCCGCCGGGCTGGTCGGGGTGGCCAACACCGTCAACCTGTACTGGCTGGCGCTGGCGTACCTGGCCCTGGTGGTGTTCGTCGTGCACCGGGTGTCCGGGTCGCCGACGGGGCGGGTGCTCGCCGGCCTGCGCGACGACGAGCGGCGGATCGGGGTGCTCGGGCTCGACCCGTACCGGTTCAAGCTGGTCGCGTTCACCCTGGCCGGCGGGCTCGCGGCGGGCGGGGGAGTCGTCTACTGCCTGATCGTCGGCGGCGCGTCGCCGCACATCACCTCCAGCGAGCTGACCCTGTCGCTGCTGGTGATGGTGGTGCTCGGCGGCCCCGGCACCCGCTGGGGGCCGGTGCTCGGCGGCGTCGGCTACATGTACCTGGACCACCGGCTCACCGCGTTCGGCAGCAGCGACGCGGTGGAGTCGCTGCCGGCGTTCCTGAGTCGCCCCCTGAGCCAGCCGCTGTTCGTGCTGGGCACGGTGTTCATCCTGGCCGTCTACTTCTTCCCCGGCGGCCTGGCCAGCCTCCGCTCCCGCCTCGGCCCGCTGACCCGCCACCTGCCCGCCCGTCGCACCCCTTGATCGACGGGGCGGGGGGCCGGGGCTGGTAGGAATGGGGGGTGGATCAGCAGGGACGGGTGGCGGTGCGGGATCGGGCCGAGGCGGTGCTGCGCCGGCTGGCCGGCGACCACGCCCGGCTGCGGGAGGACCAGTGGCGGGCCATCGAGGCGCTGGTGGTGGATCGGCGTCGGGTGCTCTGCGTGCAGCGCACCGGGTGGGGCAAGTCGGCCGTCTACTTCGTGGCCACCGCCCTCCTGCGCGACCGCGACGGGGAGGGCCCACCCGCCGACTCCGAAGCCGCCGTCGTCGGGCCGACGGTGATCGTGTCGCCGCTGCTGGCGCTGATGCGCAACCAGGTCGAGGCCGCCGCCCGCGCCGGCATCCGGGCCCGCACCATCAACTCGGCCAACCTCGACGAGTGGGACGCGATCACCGCGGAGATCCACGACGGCGCGGTGGACGTGCTGCTGATCAGCCCCGAGCGGCTCAACAACCCCGACTTCCGGGACGCGGTGCTGCCTCAGCTGGCCGCGACCACCGGGCTGCTCGTCGTCGACGAGGCGCACTGCGTCTCCGACTGGGGGCACGACTTCCGGCCCGACTACCGGCGGCTGCGCACGTTCCTGGCCAACCTGCCGGAGCGTACGCCGGTGCTCGCGACCACGGCCACCGCGAACGCCCGCGTCACGGCCGACGTCGCCGAGCAGCTCGGCGACGCGCTCGTGCTGCGCGGCACCCTGGACCGGGAGTCCCTGCGCCTGGGGGTGCTCGACCTGCCCAGCCCCGCGCACCGGCTCGGCTGGCTCGCCGACCACCTGGACCAACTGCCCGGCTCCGGGATCGTCTACACGCTGACCGTGGCGGCGGCCGGCGAGACCGCCGAGTTCCTGCGCTCCCGGGGCTACCCGGTCGCCTCGTACACGGGGCAGGCCGAGGACGCCGACCGGCGGGCCGCCGAGCAGGACCTGCTCGACAACAAGATCAAGGCGCTGGTCGCGACGAGTGCGCTGGGCATGGGCTTCGACAAGCCCGACCTCGGCTTCGTGGTGCACCTGGGCGCGCCGCCGTCGCCGATCGCGTACTACCAGCAGGTCGGCCGCGCCGGGCGCGCCGTCGAACACGCCGAGGTGCTGCTGCTGCCCGGTGCCGAGGACGCGGCCATCTGGCGCTACTTCGCCTCGCTCGCGTTCCCGCCGGAGGAGCAGGTGCGCGCCGTGCTGGCCGCCCTGCACACCGACCGGCCGCTGTCCACGCAGGCCCTCGAACCGATCGTCGACCTGCGCCGGGCCCGCCTCGAACTGATGCTCAAGGTCCTCGACGTGGACGGCGCGGTCCGCCGGGTGCGTGGCGGCTGGCTCGCCACGGGCGAGCCGTGGGTCTACGACGAGGCCCGGTTGCGCCGCGTCGCCCAGGCGCGCACCGCCGAGCAGCAGGCCATGCGCGAGTACGCGACGACGCCCGGCTGCCGCCTGCGGTACCTGCGGGAGTGCCTGGACGACGCCGGGGCGGGCGACTGCGGCCGGTGCGACCGGTGCGCGGGCCCGCTGTTCACCGCCGACGTGTCTTCGCCGGCGCTGAGCGCGGCCCAGGGCTTCCTCGGCCGCCCCGGGGTGGACGTCCCGCCGAAGAAGCTGTGGCCGACAGGGCTGGACGCGGTGGGCGTACCCCTGAAGGGCCGGATTCCCCCGGCGGAGCAGGCGCTCCCGGGGCGGGCCGTGGGGCGGCTGTCCGACCTGGGCTGGGGTGGCCGACTCCGGGAGCTGGTCGGCCCCGGCGCGGCGGACCGGCCGGTCCCCGACGACGTGGCCGGCGCGGTCGTCGAGGTGCTCAAGGCGTGGGCGCACGGCGACGACCCGTGGCCGCGCCGCCCGGTCGGCGTGGTCGCGGTCGGCTCCCGGCGGCGGCCGGAGCTGGTCGGTTCGCTCGCGGAGCGGATCGCCGCCGTGGGCCGGCTGCCGCTGCTCGGCGCGGTCGTTCCCACGGGCGCCGCCGGCCCGGACGGTCCGCGCGGCAACAGCGCCCAGCGGGTACGCGCGCTGCACGACGCCTTCGCCCTGCCGGACGGGCTGGCGGACACGCTCGCCGGGCTGGACGGGCCGGTGCTGCTCGTCGACGACCTGGTCGACACGGGCTGGACGCTGACGATGACGGCCCGGCTGCTGCGTCGGGCGGGCGCACCCGACGTGCTCCCCCTGGCGCTGGCCGTCGCCGGCTGAGGCGTGTTTGCAGGGGCCCCCTGTTAACGCATTCTGTTGTACAGGGGGCCCCTGCAAACAAAAGTTCCCGGGCGCGGCGGATTGCGACCAGGGCCACGCCGCGCGGTCGCTGACCAGGCTGGGCGGGGCCCGACGGTACGGTGGGCGCATGACCGATCAGCTTCCCGACGGCGGGGAGCCGCAGCAGCCCGGGTTGCTGGTCGACCGGGGCACGCTGCGGCTCGCGCTGGTCGTCGGCGGGCTGGTGCTCGCGGTCCTGCTCGGGTTCGGCCTCGGCCGGCTCAACCCGCCCCCGGCGGCCGGCGGCTACGCGCTTGCCCCGGCCGGCGCGGGGCACACCCATGCCCCCGGCACCGGGGCGCACGACCACGGCGGCACCGCCGACGGGGGCGACCCGACGGGTGTCGGCGGCCTCGCGGTCAGCTCCGGCGGCTGGACGCTGGCCCCGCTGGCGGCCGACCTCGCCGCCGGGCGGGCCGGCGAGTTCCGGTTCCAGATCCGGGACGCCCAGGGGCGGCCGGTGACCCGGTTCGCGGTCGTGCACGACAAGCCGATGCACATGATCGTGGTGCGCCGCGACCTCACCGGTTACCAGCACCTGCACCCGACGATGGCGACGGACGGCACCTGGTCGGTCCCGCTGACCCTGCCGCAGCCGGGCGTCTGGCGGGCGTACGCCGACTTCACGCTGGTCACCGACGATGGCGGGCAGAGCGCCCGGACGTTGGGCACCGACCTGGCCGTCCCGGGGGAGTACGCTCCCCGGCCGCTGCCGGCGGCGGCCCGCACCGCCACCGTGGACGACTTCGCGGTGAGCTGGTCCGGCGAGCCCGGCATCGGTGTGACCCGGCCGCTGCGGTTCGAGGTGCGCGCCGCCGACGGCACCGCCGCGCCGCTGGAGCGCTACCTGGGCGCGTACGGGCACCTGGTGGCGTTGCGCGAGGGCGACCTGGGATATCTGCACGTGCACCCGGAGGCGGGGCCGCCGACGGCGGGGGTGAGCTTCCAGGTGACCGTGCCGGGGCCGGGCAGTTACCGGCTCTACCTCGACTTCCAGGTGGCCGGCGTGGTGCGGACGGCCGAGTTCACCCTGAACGTGCCCTGACCCGCTCGGCGGCGACGGCCAGGGGCCGGTGGGCCGGGTGACCCGCCAGGGCCGGGGCGGCTCAGCCGGCGCGGCGGACCGGGCGGCGGGCCAGGTAGCGGAGCAGGTCGCGGATGTGGTGCTTCTCCTCGGCCGGCACGGCCGGGTCGGCCAGCCGCTGGAGGATGACCCGGACGTCGGCCTCGACCGGCCCCTCGTCGCCGCGCCGCCGGGGGACGGGCCCGGAGTCGGGCAGCCCGAGGGCCCGGAAGGCCGCCGTCACGGGCAGGTCGAGCGCGGCGCAGAAACCGCGCACCTTCGCCAGCTCGGGGTAGTCCTGCCAGTCGCCGGCGAGCCAGCGGAAGACGGTGGACCGGCCCACGCCGGTGTGCGACGCCAGGTCGCTGACGGTCCAGCCCCGTTCCTCGCGGGCGTCGTCGATGGCGCGTCGCACGAAACGCGCGAACGCCATCTGCGGCGAAACCTCTGGCGAAGCCATTCCTGCGCGGTCTTCCTTCGGGCCGGAGCACGGGGCGATGCCCCCTGAGGGTAGTCCCACCGATGGCGGAAGCAAGCGTTTGCTCGCCCCCTTCGTCCCGATCGGTGCCGTCCCGGGGCGGCTACCTGCGAATATCCCTCATGTTCTTTCCCGCCGAGTGGGAACGTTCCCACGGGAAGCGTATCGGTCGCTGCGGGTGATTGCCGTACGTCAACTAAGCTCGATGCTCGTCCGCCCACCGTCCGTGGCCGTCCGTGACCGCCGATGAGGAGCCGCATGACCGAGCCGAGCCGTCCGGTGCCGCACCGTCCGGGTGCGGTGAGTCTCTTCTTCGTCGCCAAGGCCGGCGTCTTCGCCGCCGGCTTCTGGGGCTGGTTGCTCGTCCTGGTGGTCCACGCCGACCGGGTGACCGGGGCGCACGTCCTGGCCGCTGCGGGCGCGGTCACCACGACGCTGGTCGGCGTGGTGCTCGGCGTGCGCCTGGCCCTGCAACGCAACGCGGCGGTGCGGCACGCCGAGCTCAAGCGGCTCCTGGTCGACATCTCCTGGAACGCCTTCGCCGCCGCCGGCAACGCGGAGACCCCGGCCAAGGTGGTGCCGTTCCCGACCGTGTCGCCCGACGCCGAGCGGCCCGGTGGCCGGGGGCGCGGCGACCGGTTCTCGGCCTTCGACCGCAGCGCCGGCAACGAGCGGCCCCCGGGGCGGGACCGGGGCGGCAGCGGCGACCGCCGCCGCTGAGCGGACCGGCAGGAGAACGGCCCCGGGCCGGACCGGCGCGGGCCGCGGCCACGGCAAGGGCGGGCCGGGGTTCGGGCGGCGCCCGAGGATAGGCCGGGTCAGCCGGTCGGCGGCGTGGCGAGCAGCGTCTCCAGGCGCGGGGTCACCCGCCACTGGTCGACCAGCGCCCGGTAGTCCGCCCGCTGCTCGGCCGTCGGCGGACCGCCCGCCCGGCGCGCCCGGATCAGCAGGTTCCGGGGCGTGTGCCGGGAGTCGACGAACTCGACCACCTCGGTCCGGTACCCGTGCAGCCGCAGCAGCGCGGCCCGCAGCGAGTCGGTCAGCACGTCCGCGAAGCGCTCGCGCAGGATGCCCTGCCGGGTCAGCAGGTCGTACGGGGCCGGAGCCGGCCGGGTCCGCAACTGGGCGGCGAGGTCGTGGTGGCAGCAGGGCGCGGCGAGCACCCAGCGGGCGTCCCAGCGCACCGCCCGGGCCAGCGCCTCGTCGGTGGCGGTGTCGCACGCGTGCAGAGCCAGCACCAGGTCGGGGGCGGGGTCGACCACCGCGTCGGCGATCGTGCCCGCCACGAAGGTCACCCGGTCGGCCCAGCCGAGCCGCCCGGCCAGCTCGGTGTTGCGCTGCCGCTGGTCCTCCCGCACGTCGACGCCGACCAGCCGCACGTCCAGCCCGCGCTGCGTGAGATACCGGTACGCGGCGAAGGTCAGGTACGCGTTGCCGCAGCCCAGGTCGACCACCCGCAGCGGCCCGGCGAGGTCGTCCGGCAGGGTCGCGGCGAGCGCCCGCAGGAACGCGTCCACCTGCCGGCGCTTCGCCGCCGTGCCGCCGATCTCGGCGAAGATCGGGTCGCCCGGGTCGAGCAGCCACTCCTTGGCCCGGTCGTGCCCGCCCGGCTCGGCGGCGGGCCGGGCGGCGGCGGCCCGGTGCACCTGCGCCTCGCCGGACTTGGTCACCCGGAGTTGGAGCGTCACGTCGGTCGTCTCCACGTGCCAGTTGCCGAACGGCTCGGCCAGCAGGGCGTCCACGGCCGCGCCGGCCTCCGCGCCGGGCGCGAGATTGCGCGTGTGCGGGCGGGCCCCGTCGGAGGTGGCGAGCTGCAACCTCGGGCCCGCCTTGAGGACGACGGGGCGCAGCTCGGCGCGGACCACCGAGGGGCGGTGCCCCTTGCGGCGGCCGGCGGCGACGGCCCGGGTCAGCGCGGGGTCGAGCAGCAGGGCCCGGACCTCGGTCAGGGCGGCGTCCAGGGGTTCGGGCATCTCTCCATCTTCCTCGCCGGGATTCTCCCCGGCGTGGCGGGCGGTGGGCGGTGATCTTCCGGCGGGACGCCGTGCGTGCCCAGCGC
This sequence comes from Micromonospora haikouensis, assembly GCF_000876225.1. Classification (NCBI taxonomy): domain Bacteria; kingdom Bacillati; phylum Actinomycetota; class Actinomycetes; order Micromonosporales; family Micromonosporaceae; genus Micromonospora; species Micromonospora haikouensis. The sequence continues at coordinate 428,462 of NZ_JXSX01000002.1, forward strand.
TCCGCCCGGTCGGCCGCCGCCGGAAAGCGACATCCCCCGCGCCGGTGGGACCGGGCGGGGGATGTCGACGTTGCGCGTGGTCAGTCGGCGGTCGCCTCGGCGGGCGTACCCGGGCCGGAACCGCCACCCCGGCGGCGTCGGCGGCGGCGGGGCTTGGCCGGATCGCCGTCGGCCGCCGTCGCGGCGGGCTCGGCGCCGGACGGCTCGGCGGAGACCACCGCGGTCGGCTCGCCGGCCCCCGCCTCGCCGACCCGGCGGCGACGCCGGCGGCGCGGGGTGCGGGCCTCGCCCTCGGCGGCCTGCTCGGCCGGGACGTCGGCGGCGTCGCCGTCGGGCCGGGCGCGACGGCGCTCGCCGCGACCACGGGACTCGCCCCGCTCACCGCGCCGGGGGCCCCGCCCGCCGGACTCGCCGCGCCGGGACCGGCCGCCGAGGTCCTCCTCGACCTCCGCCGACAGCCCGGCCCGGGTCCGCTCCGCCGTCGGCAGGGTGCCGGTGACGTCGCGGGAGATGGCCAGGTCGGTGTAGAGGTGCGGCGAGGTGTGGTAGGTCTCCGGGGGCTCCGGCATCTCCAGCCCGAGCGTCTTGTCGATGATCCGCCAGCGGGGCATGTCGTCCCAGTCGACGAAGGTCACCGCGACGCCCGTGGCGCCGGCCCGGCCGGTGCGGCCGATCCGGTGGGTGTAGGTGTCCTGGTCCTCGGGGCAGTCGTAGTTGATGACGTGGGTGACGCCGCTGACGTCCAGGCCCCGGGCGGCCACATCGGTGGCGACCAGGATGTCGATCTTGCCGGCCCGGAACGCGCGCAGCGCCCGCTCCCGGGCGCCCTGGCCGAGGTCGCCGTGCACGGCGGCCACGGCGAAGCCGCGGAAGTCGAGGTCCTCGGCGACCCGGTCGGCGGCCCGCTTGGTGCGCGTGAAGATCATGGTGAGGCCGCGCCCCTCCGCCTGGAGGATGCGGGCCACGATCTCGATCTTGTTCATCGAGTGGGTGCGGTAGACCAGCTGCTCGGTCTGCGGCGACGGCCCGGTCTCGGCGGTGTGCCCGGCGTGGATCGTCATCGGCTGGCGCAGGAAGCGCCGGGACAGCGTGACGATCGGGTCCGGCATGGTGGCCGAGAAGAGCATGGTCTGCCGGTCCTCCGGCAGCATCGCGAGGATCTTCTCGACGTCGTCGAGGAAGCCCAGGTCGAGCATCCGGTCGGCCTCGTCGAGCACCAGCGCGCGCACCCGGTCGAGGCGCAGGTGCTTCTGCTTCTGCAGGTCCATCAGCCGGCCCGGCGTGCCGACCAGGATCTCGACGCCCTTGCGCAGCGCGTCGATCTGCGGCTCGTACGCCACGCCGCCGTAGATCGGCAGCACCCGGACGCCCCGCGTGCGCCCGGCGGCGTCGAGGTCCTTGGCGACCTGGATGCCCAGCTCGCGGGTGGGGACGACGACGAGGGCCTGCGGCACGCCGTCGCCGCCCTCGGCCGGGGCGAAGACGCGCTCCAGCAGCGGCACGCCGAAGCCGAGGGTCTTGCCGGTGCCGGTCGGCGCCTGGCCGATCATGTCGACGCCGCGCAGCGCGATCGGGATCGCGTACTCCTGGATGGCGAAGGCGCGGGTGATGCCGGCCGCGGCCAGCGCCTCGACGGTCTCCGGTCGGGCGCCGAGCTCGGCGAAGGTGGGTGCCTCCGGGCGGACCGGGGCGGTCGGTGCCAGCTCCTGGCCGGCTGTGGGATCGAAGATCTGATCGCTCATATGGATTTGGGGGTGCCCTCTCGTGGTGCGCCCCTCAGGTCCTCAGGGCGCGGACGGTAGTGGCGCGGGCCACACGGTCGGGGGCGGAGATCGCCGAGCCGGACCGGGCCGCACGCGCGCCGTGGTGCAGGGCTTCGGGCCGGAATCGACCCTTCGCCAGATCGGCGCCCACGGCAACTGCCCCATACTACCTGAGCCGCCCCGGTGTCGTCCCTGTTCAGGACAGGGTCCCCACAGTCGGGGTCGGTGATTGTGACCTGGGTCACTTCAGCCCTACCCGATTGCGCCCGCTGCGACGCGTTTCGGATGGGTGGAGAGGTCCGGCCGGCCGACCTGCGCGGTCGGGCCGGCCAGCACCTCTGGCCGCCGGTCTCCCGCAGGGAGATCAGCGAACGGTGAAACCGACCGCCCGGGGCGAGGCCTCGGCGATCTCGACGTAGGCGACCTTGTTGACCGGAACGATGACCCGCCGGCCCTTCTCGTCGGTCAGGGAGAGCGTCCCTTCGTCCTTCGCGAAGGCGTCAGTCACGATCTGCTCGATCTCGGCCGGCGACTGCGCGCTCTCCAGAACCAGCTCGCGCGGCGCGTACTGCACGCCGATCTTGACCTCCACGGTGCCTCCTCAACTGGGGCGAAAAAGCCGCCGTGGGAAGGCTATCCGATCTCACGGCCGGATGTTCAGGCTGACTCACCCTGCAGCGGGAAGCTGGCGATGCCCCGCCAGGACAGCGCCGCCACGAGCGCCTCCGCCTCGGCCTTCGGCACCTGCCGGCCCCCGGCCAGCCAGAACTGCGCCGCCGTCTCCGCCGCGCCGACCAGGCCGGAGGCGAGCAACTCGGCGTGCGCCCGGCTCACCCCCGTGTCGGAGATGATCGTGTCGGTGATCGCGGCGATGCAGCCCTGCTCCACCCGCTCCACCCGCTGCCGCACGGCCGGGTCGTTGCGCAGGTCGGACTCGAAGACCAGGCGGAACGCCTCGCTCTCGTGGTCGACGAAGTCGAAGTACGCGCGGACCGACGCGCTGACGCGTTCCTTGTTGTCGTTGGTGCCCCGCATCGCGTCGTGCACCTTCGCCACGATCGCGTCACAGTGCGTGTCCAGCAGCGCCAGGTAGAGCTCCATCTTGCCCGGGAAGTGCTGGTAGAGCACCGGCTTGGAAACCCCCGCCCGCTCGGCGATGTCGTCCATCGCGGCGGCGTGGTATCCCTGCGCGACGAACACCTCCTGCGCCGCCGCGAGCAGCTGCTTGCGCCGCGCGGAGCGGGGCAAACGCGTGGGCCGGCCGGCGGTCTGGGCACCGTTCCCCACAGCCGTCATGGGAACCTCCGAAACTGGTCGTACGAGCCGGCATATCGCCCGAACCGGTCGGGGTCGACGAACCCCGCGCGGAATTGGCCCGCCGCTGTAACTTATCGCCACTGTCACCACACGGTAGCCTCAGCGGGGGCGACCAAGGAGCGCGCGGTGAGTGAAGCAGGGCAACCCGGTGCCGCCACCCCGGGAGAGCACGGCGACGGCACGGGTCAGCAGGACGACCTCGCCCGTTCCGTCAGCGGGTGGGCGCCCTCGGCGACCGGCTGGTCCAGTGGCGGCGACGCCGGCGCGTCGCGGGAGGCGCCGTCCGGCTGGGGCCGCGCCGAGCCGTCCGGCTGGGGTGCCTCGTCCCCACGCCACGGCGACCTGCCGGCCCCCCTGCCCGGCCCGGCCACCCGGGGCGAGCCCCCGACCCGGGTCAACGGCCACCCGCACGTCAACGGCGTGAGCCACACCGGCGACGAGTCGCGTCCCGGCCGCCCCACGCCGGTCAGCGCGCCGCCGCTGCCCGAGGACGCCGCCTGGGAGACCGACGACGACCGGCTGACCGTCCCCGCGCAGCGCCCGGCCCCCGCCCTGGAGCGCTCGGCCGGCCCGTCGCGCGGCACCGACCCGGACCCCGCCGCCCGGCACTCCTCCGACGACCAGCCGGCCCCTCGCCTGGGCCACTGGCCCGACGGCGACGCCCCGGCGTCCGCGCCCCCCGCCGGTCAGGTCCCGCCGGCCGACGCCGGCTTCGACGCGCCGCGCGGCTACCCCGCCGACCGGTCCGCCCTCGACCAGGGCGCGACGGCCGGCGGGCCGTACGACTGGGCCCACCGCTTCCCGCCCGAGGACGACGATCCGCGCGGCTATCCGGCCGACCCCGGCCGTGCCGGCCATCCCGGCGACCCCGGCCGTGGCGGCTATTCCGGTGAGCCCGATCGCGGCGGCTATCCCGGCCATCCCGGCGAGCCCGACCGTGGGCCGGTCCGGGGGCGTGACGAGAGCGCCGAGCCACCCCCGCCGGGCTGGGCCGGCCCCGACTGGAACCGCCCGAGCTGGGGCGGGGGGTGGGCCCCGCCGTGGTCCCGCGACCAGGCCGAGCCGGCCGGCCGCCGCTCCCGCGACGACGAGGGCGAGCCCGCCCGCCGGTCCCGCGACGACGGGTCGGCCGGGCGTCGCCTGCGCGCCGACGAGGACACCGCCGACCGCCACGCCGGCATCGACGAGCTGGCCGGGCGCCGGGCCCGCGCAGAGGCCGAGCCGGTCGGCCCGGCACGCGCGGAGACCGAGCAGGCCGGTCCGTCGTCGCGCGAGGGCCGGGCGGCCGACTGGGCCCCCCAGCCCGGTCGAGGCCACCCGCCGGAGCCGGGCCACCCCTACGCCGCCGAGCCGATCCGGCCGTACGAGCCGGTGCGCGCCGAGCCGGTCCGGCCGTACCAGCCGGTGCGGGCCGAGCCGATCCGCCCGTACGAGCTGCCCCGTCCCGGGTCCGAGCCGCGTGCCGGGGCCGACCCGGCCGCCCGACCCGCCCCGGGCCCGGCCGAGCGCCCCGCCTGGGCCGGTGTCCGCCCCGCGTCCGCCCCGCCCGCCGCCGGGCCCGAGACCTCGGCCGCCGCAGCCGTCGACCCGGCCGAGGTGCGGGCCGCCGCCGCCCGGCCCTTCCGGCTCCGTCCGGTCCCCGAGGACGCCCCGCCCACCGACGCACCCGGCCAACCGCCGACCGCCACCGGTGCCGGGCCGACCGCCGCACCCGCCACGAGCGGGATCGGCCGGCTGGTCCGCACCCCACCCGCGCCCGCCCCGACGAGCGCACCCCCGTACGCGGCCCGCCGATCCGCACCCGACCCGGTGACCCCGGCCGCCCCGGCCGACGGGGGCCGGCAGCCGGACCGCACGGCGGTGCTGCCGCAGCGCGTCCCCGCCGAACCGGACGTGCCCGTCGTGCCGGAGCCGCCAGCCGTGGAGCCCCCCGCCGAGACCCCGGAGCTCGCCCGCATCGCCACCCACCTTCGTCGCGACGACGAGCCCGCCCCGCCGCAGGAGCGGCCCGAGGGGTTCGACGTCAACGCCATCCTCGACGCCGTACGCGGTGTCGCCGGGGTGCGGGACGCGGCCCTGCGCCGCACCCCGGCCGGCGCGCACAGCCTGCGGCTCGACCTCGCCGACGGTGCCGACCCCGCCGAGGTGAGCCGCCAGGTGGCCCGCCTGCTGCAGGAGCGGATGGGGCTGGCCGCCGCCCCGCAGGACATTCCGGGGACGCCGAGCGCCCCGCCGCCGCCCGTGCGTCGTCGCTCCGCCGAGGCGCGCCCCGACCTGCGGGGCGCCGCGCCCCGGCCCCCCGAGCGTCGTCCCGCCGACCCCCGGGGAGCCGCCGGCCGGCTGCCGGAGGCCCGACCGCCCGCCGACGCGCCGCCGCCCCGGCTCGACCGCCGGGCCGACCCGGTGGGGGAGCCGCCGCGCCGGCGTCGCCAGGCGACCACGCACCGGGGCCGGGCCGCCGTGGAGGAGCCGGGCCAGGTCAGCGCCGCCCCGGCCGGCCTCGCGACGGGCAGCCCGGCGACGCTCGGCTCCTCGTACTCCGGTGGGCAGATGACCACGACGGAGACCGCGCCGTCGCGACCGCTGGACACCGGCGGCGCGCCGGGGCCCCGCGTGGTGATCGACCACGTCCAGGTCAGCACGTTCGGCCTCGACGCGAACGTCGAGGTCCGCCTCCTCGCCGACCAGGAAACCGCATCCGGGTACGCGACCGGGCCCGCCGTGGACGGCTACGTGCTGCGGCTCTGCGCCGTCGCCGCGGCGGCGGCGGTGGACCAGCTGCTGCGCGGCGGCGAGCAGGAGCCCGACCGGGGCCGGTGCTTCGTCGAGCACGCGGCGGTGGTGCCGTTCGGCAACTGCGAAGTGGCCACGGTGGTGGTGCTGCTGGTCTGCGACGGCTGGGTCGAGCAGCTCGCCGGCTCGGCACTGGTGGCCGGCGATCCCCGGCAGGCCGTCGTCCGGGCCACCCTGGCGGCCGTCAACCGCCGCCTGGAGGCGCTGCTGGCGTGACCGACGGCGGGCGGGACGCCGGCGGCGCGGGCAGACTTGGTGCCATGAAAGCCGCCATCCTCGGGCCGGACCACCACCTGCCCCCGCACGGGACCCCGCCGCCGTGGCCCGGTCGGGAGGTACGCCTCGACGGCTCCGTCACCTACGTCCGGGACACCCCGGCCACCGCCGGCGGGGCCGAGCCGGCGCTCTACGTCCACGGCCTCGGCGGGTCGTCGCAGAACTGGACCGACCTGGCCGGGTTGCTCGCCGACCGGCTCGACGGCCAGGCCATCGACCTGCCGGGGTTCGGGCACAGCGAGCCGAGTCGGCGCTACACGGTCCCCGCGTTCGCCGAGCACGTGGTCCGCTGGATCGAGCACTCCGACCGGGGGCCGGTGCACCTGCTCGGCAACTCGCTGGGCGGGGCGGTCTCGGTGCGGGTCGCCGCGCTGCGCCCGGACCTGGTACGCACGCTGACCCTGATCTCCCCGGCGCTGCCCTTCCTGGACTTCCGCCGCTCGTTGCAGGGCCGGATGCTGCCCCTGCTGGCCGTGCCGCGCGGGGAACGGCTCGTCGGCTGGCAGTTGGCCCGGCTGGACCCGAAGGTGATGGCGCAGCAGGTGATGGAGTCCTGCGTGGCCGACCTGACCCGGATCAGCGAGCAGCGCCGGCAGGAGGCGCTGGAGGAGATCCTGCTGCGCTACCAGGCCGCGCACTACGCCTCCGTGTACGTGCGTACCTTCCGCGGCCTGGTCTCCAGCTTCCTGCGTTCGTACCTGCGGGGGCCGGAGTCGCTGTGGCGGCTCGCGGCGGCGGTGCGGGTGCCGACGCTGGTGATCGGCGGGTCCGCGGACCGGCTGGTCGACGTGCGGGTGGCGCCGCAGGCCGCCCGGGTGATCCCGGACAGCCGGCTGTTGATGCTGCGCGGTGTCGGGCACGTGGCCCAGCTGGAGGTGCCCCGCACGGTGGCCCGCGCGGTGCTCGGGTTGCTCGACGAAGTGGCGAACCCCGTGACGGTCCGTGACGTGGCATCCTGACCGGGATGCCCGGATTCCTGCCTCGTCGCGCTTCCCGCCCGAATTCCCCCGCAGCCCCGGCCGCCCGGCGGCGTACCCTGCTGTCGGTGGCCGCCCTCGCCGGGTGCGTCCTGGCCGGCGCGGTCCTGCTGACGGCCCGGCCCCCGACCGGCGGCGGCCCCCCGACCGACGTCGAGGCGCTGGCCGTCGACCAGGCGGCCCGCACGCCGGCCCCGGCGAACGGCGTGGCCCTCCCGGCGTCGTCGCCGGGCCCCGGCGGCCCTCCGGCGGCGGCTTTCGGCGGCCCCCCGCCCGTCGACACCGGATCCCCGCCGGCGCCCGGCCCGTCCCCGGTGCTGCGGATCCCGGGCCCCGTGCCGTCGGCCGGCGGGGGCGGCTTCCGGTACGACGACCGTCCCGGCGCGGTGCTCGGCACGGCCGGCGCGCTGCGCCGCTACCGGGTGGCGGTGGAACGGGAGGCCGGCGAGGACGTGGGCGACTTCGGCACGGCGGTGCAGGAGGCGCTGGCGGGGCCGGGGAGCTGGGTGGACAGCGGCCGGCTGCGGCTGCAACGGGTGCCCGGCGCGGCCCGGCACGACTTCACGGTCTACCTGGCCACGGCCGGCACGGCGGGGCGGATGTGCGCGGCCGGCGGGGTCGACATCCGGGTGGGCGGGCGGCCCTACACCTCCTGCCGCGCGCCCGGGAAAGTGATCATCAACCTGGACCGGTGGCGGCTGTCGGTGCCGCACTTCGTCGACGCCGGGGTGCCGCTGGCGGTCTACCGGACGTACGTGGTGAACCACGAGGTCGGGCACCAGTTGGGGCACGGGCACGAGCGCTGCCCGAAGCCGGGCCGGCCGGCGCCGGTGATGATGCAGCAGACCCTCTTCCTCAACGGCTGCGTGGCCAACCCGTGGCCGTACCGGGACGGCCGCCGCTACGCCGGCCCGCCGCTGTGACCGGTGCCCTGCCACGGTGACCGGGGCGGCTCCCGTCGCTGCGGCCGGGGCGGGCCGCGCCGCTGTGACCGGGGCGCAGCGCGCCGGAAAAGGCGAGGGCTTTTCGCGCTGAGGGCGGCAAAAGCGCAGTTGGGCGCGTTTTGTCTGTCAGGCTGACGGGGTGACTTCCCTCTCCCCATCCGGGGCGTACCGCCCCCGGCGGCCGGGTCGCTCGCGCCTTCGTACGGCGCTCGGCGGCCTGTCCGCCCTGGTCGCCGTCGCCGCCGCCGCGCTCCTGGTCCTCGGCGCGGTGCCGCCGACCGGGCCGGCGGACCCCGGCGGGGCGGGGGCCGGGGCGGGCGACCACAGCGTCGGGGCCGCGCAGGGAGACCGGGCCGACCAGGACGGCCGGGCCGAGCGGGCCGCCCCCGGGCGGTCGGGCGGCTGGCCGACCAGCGGACCCGGCCGGTTCGCGGCCGCGGCGGGTCAGTCCCCGGTCCAGGGGACGGGCGGGCCGGTGCGCCGCTACCGGGTGCTCGTCGAGCGGGACACCGGCCAGGACCCGGACGCGTTCGCCGCCGTGGTCGACGAGGCGCTGGGCGACCCGCGCAGCTGGATCGCCTCGGGCGACCTGCGCCTGCAACGGGTGGCCGGGCCCGCCGCCCCCGCCGGCCCGGAAGCCGCCGCCGACGCCGCCCCCTCCGCCGACGCCTCCGACGTTTCCGCACCCGAGGCGGACTTCACCGTCTACCTGGCGACCCCCGTCACCTCGGAGCGGATGTGCGCGCTCGGCGGGCTGCGCACCGAGCGGTACACCTCCTGCCGCCTGCCCGGTCAGGTGATCATCAACCTGGCCCGGTGGATGGAGGCGGTCCCGGACTACGGCGCCCCGCTGGACGTCTACCGCGCGTACGTGGTCAACCACGAGGTCGGGCACGAGCTCGGCGAGCTGCACGAGGCATGCCCGGGGCCGGGCGAGCCCGCGCCGGTGATGCAGCAGCAGACGTACGGCCTCGACGGCTGCGTCGCCAACCCCTGGCCCTACCTCGACGGCAAGCGGTACGCGGGGGAGCCGACCCCGGGCACCTGAGTTATTCCCGCTCCCGCATGTCGGGCGGGTGTCCCTGCTCATGGCCGATCGGCGGTTCGGCGAGCGACAATGGCTCGTCACCCACGCCGATCCCGGGGAGTCCACCGTGTCGTTGCCCCCGCTCGTCGAGCCCGCCGCCGAGCTGACCGTTGACGAGATCCGCCGCTACTCGCGCCACCTGATCATCCCCGACGTCGGGGTCGAGGGGCAGAAGCGGCTGAAGAACGCCCGGGTGCTCTGTGTGGGCGCCGGCGGTCTCGGCTCGCCGGCTCTGCTCTACCTGGCCGCGGCGGGCGTCGGGACGCTCGGCATCATCGACTTCGACACCGTCGACGAGTCCAACCTCCAGCGGCAGGTCATCCACGGCGTCTCCGACGTCGGCCGGTCCAAGGCCGAGTCCGCCGCGGCGTCGATCCGCGAGATCAACCCGCTGGTCAACGTGGAGATCCACAACACCGCGCTGGACCGCGACAACGTGCGGGAGATCTTCTCCGGCTACGACCTGATCGTCGACGGCACCGACAACTTCGCCACCCGCTACATGGTCAACGACGCGGCGGTGCTGCTCGGCAAGCCGTACGTCTGGGGGTCGATCTACCGGTTCGACGGCCAGGCGTCGGTGTTCTGGGCCGAGCACGGCCCCTGCTACCGCTGCCTCTACCCGGAGCCCCCGCCGCCCGGCATGGTCCCCTCCTGCGCCGAGGGCGGCGTGCTCGGCGTGCTCTGCGCGTCGATCGGCTCGATCCAGGTCAACGAGGCGATCAAGCTGCTCGCCGGCATCGGCGAGCCGCTGGTCGGCCGGCTGATGGTCTACGACGCCCTGGAGATGAGCTACCGCAAGATCAAGGTCCGGAAGGACCCGAACTGCGTGCTCTGCGGCGAGAACCCGACGGTCACCGACCTGCTGGAGGACTACGAGGACTTCTGCGGCGCGGTCTCCGTCGAGGCCCAGGAGGCGGTGGTCGACGCGACGATCACCGCGGCCGAGCTGAAGGAGTGGCAGGACGCCGGCAAGGACATCTTCCTCGTCGACGTCCGCGAGCCCGCCGAGTATGAGATCGTCCGGATCCCCGGCTCGACGCTCATCCCCAAGGGCGAGATCATCTCCGGCGAGGCGCTGGCGAAGCTGCCGCAGGACAGGCAGATCGTGCTGCACTGCAAGTCCGGCGTCCGCTCCGCCGAGGCGCTCGCCGCGCTCAAGGCGGCCGGCTTCCGCGACGCGGTGCACGTCCAGGGCGGCGTCCTGTCCTGGATCAAGCAGATCGACCCCTCGCTCCCCGCGTACTGAGCACGACCGGCGCAAGTGCAGCTGGCGCCAGCTAACGGTGCAAGGAAGGGCCCCCTCTCAACGCTTTCGGCAGAGAAGGGGCCCTTCTCACACCCACCCACCCGCCGGCCGACGGCACCTGCTCGCCCACCGTTGGCACCTGCTCGCCCAGTGTCGCCCGGCCGACCATCCGAGGTGGGATCGCGTCTGCGTCGGTAGCGTTCCTGCCGTGGTCGACTTGGACGCCGCGATCGGGTTCGTGGTGGCGCACGGTGACGCGGTGGAACGGGCCCGGCTGTCCTGGCTGCGGGCCGGCGCGGCACCGTCGCCGGAACTGCTCGACAGCGCCGAGGTGGGGCAGACTCCCACCGGCGGCTGGCCCGCCGTCTGGGGCGCCGACGTCGCCTCGGTCGACGCCACCTGCTTCCGCCTCGCCGAGCTGGACGACCTCGGTGCCCTCGGCCGTCCCGCCGCCCGCCGGGCGCTGGACTGGTTGGCGTCCCGGCAGCAGGCCGACGGCGGCTGGGAGGAGGATCCCGCCCTCGCCGACGACGCCCCCTGGTGGGCCCGGCCCGGCGACCCCGAGGCGCGGCTGTACCTGACCGCCACCGTCACCTTCTGGCTCACCGTCGCCGACCTGGACGCGCGGCACGCCGCGCCCGGCCGCCGCGCGGCACACTCACCCGACCCCCGCTGGCCGGCCGGACCACCCGACCAGGCCGCCGGCGCGTACGCCGGCAGCGCCTACACCGGCGTCGTGCAGACCGCCGTCCAGGCCCTCGCCGGGCAGCTCCAGCCGGACGGCACCTTCCCGTCGTACCTGGCCGTCGGCTGGCTCAGCGCGGCGGTCTTCCACCGGCAGGAGCTGTTCTACGAGTCGGCCCGGATCCAGGTGGCGCTGGCCGACCGGATGCCGAAGCTCTCCCCGGCCAACGCGGCGTCGCTGGCCGCCGCCCTGCGGCGGGTCGGCGTCGACGAGCAGCACTGGACGCTGGTCGCGGCCCGCCGCCGGTTGGCCGAGACCCAGCGCAGCGACGGCGGCTGGGAGAGCGACGACGGCCACCAGTTCGACGTGCACACCACCCTGGCGGCCATCCGTGCCTGCCGCTGACCCACGCCCCGCCCGCAGCGGACGTTTCCGGCGGTTCGTCGGCCGGCGCGGCGGTCCGCTGATGTTCCTGGTGTTCGCGGTGGTGGCCACCGGTCTGCTCCTGGTGTGGCGGACCTGGGACGTGGAGCTGCTGGAGTACGCCTGGTTCCAGCTGCTGGTCTTCCTGGTGGTCGCCGCCCCGCTGGTGGCGATGCGCTTCTGGGGTGAGGGCGCGTTGCCGCCGGACGAGGCGACGCCGGGCCGGCGACGCCCTCGCGGTCAGCGCGAGAAGCCCCGCCGGTCGGGTCGTCGGCCGGGCCGCCGTCGCTGACCCGACCGCCACCAGCACCGCCCCCGCCACGGCCATCGCCGACGCACGGTCCGCCACCAGCGGTGTCGTACCGTCCCTGCCTACCCCCGCAGGTGGCCGTCGCCCGTCACGACGTACTTCGTGCTGGTCAGCTCCGGCAGGCCCATCGGCCCCCGGGCGTGCAGCTTCTGCGTCGAGATGCCGATCTCCGCGCCGAAGCCGAACTCGCCGCCGTCGGTGAACCGGGTCGAGGCGTTGACCATCACCGCCGCCGCGTCGACCCGGGCCACGAACTCGCGGGCCGCCGACTGGGAGTCGGTGACGATCGCCTCGGTGTGCCCCGTGCCGTACCGGCGGATGTGCGCCACCGCCGCGTCGAGCGAGTCGACGACGGTGACGGAGATGTCGGCCGACAGGTATTCCGTGGCGAAGTCCTCGTCGGTCGCCGGCACCACCGCCGACGAGTACGCGGCGACCTCCGGTGAGCCGTGCACCGTCACCCCGGCCTCGGCGAACGCGGCCAGCACCGCCGGCAGGAACGCGTCCGCGACGGAGGCGTGCACCAGCAGCGACTCGGCGGTGTTGCAGGTCGACAGGCGCTGGGTCTTGGCGTTCAGGGTGATCGCGACGGCCTTGGCGAGGTCGGCGGCGGCGTCCACGTACACGTGGCAGTTGCCCACCCCCGTCTCGATCACCGGCACCGTCGACTCCTCGACGACGGTGCGGATCAGCGACGCCCCGCCGCGCGGGATCAGCACGTCGACCAGGCCGCGCGCCCGCATCAGCTCCTTGACCGAGTCGCGGGAGCTGGCGTCGAGCAGCTGCACGGCGTCCGCCGGCAGCCCGGCCGAGGCGATCGCGTCGCGCAGCACCGCGACCAGGGCCGCGTTGGAGTGCGCCGCCGAGCCGGAGCCGCGCAGCAGCGCCGCGTTGCCCGACTTCAGGCAGATCCCGGCGGCGTCCACGGTGACGTTGGGGCGGGCCTCGTAGATGATCCCGACCACCCCGAACGGCACCCGGACCTGCCGCAGCTCCAGCCCGTTGGGCAGGGTCGAGCCGCGTACCACCTCGCCGACCGGGTCGGGCAGCGCGGCCATCTCGCGCAGCGCGTCGGCGATGCCCGCCACCCGCGCGGCGTCGAGCGCGAGCCGGTCCAGGATGGCCGCGCTCAGCCCGGCCGCGCGCCCGGCCGCCAGGTCCGCCGCGTTCGCGGTCACGATCTCGGGGGTACGCGCGACCAGCGCGTCGGCCATCGCCACCAGCGCGGCGTCCTTGGTGGTACGCGTGGCGACCGCCAGGGCCTCCGCCGCGCCCCGGGCCCGCCTGGCCTGCTCGACGACGCTCATCCAGCTCACTCCTCACGGTGTTGGGAAGGGACCCCTGTACAACGGAATGCGTTGACAGAGGGCCCCTGCTTACAGCAGCACCAGGTCGTCGCGGTGGACGACCTCACGTTCGTACGCCGGCCCGAGCGCCGCCGCCAGCTCGCCGGTGGAGCGGCCGAGCAGCCCCGGCAGCTCCACGGCGTCGTAGTTGACCAGCCCCCGGGCCACCGGCGCGCCCCCCGCGTCGACCAGGTCGACGGGGTCGCCGGCGGTGAACGCCCCGTCGACGGCGGTGATCCCGGCCGGCAGCAGCGACTTGCGCCGCCCCACCACGGCGGCCACCGCGCCCGCGTCGAGGTGCAGCCGGCCGCGCGGGGTGGTGGCGTGGGCCAGCCAGAACAGCCGGGCGGTCGGGCGTCTGCGCTCGGCGTGGAACAGGGTGCCGACCTCGTCGCCGGCCAGCGCGGCGGCGGCCAGTCCGGCGGCGGTGAGCACCACGGGGATGCCGAAGCCGGTGGCGATCCGGGCCGCCTCGACCTTGGTGACCATGCCGCCGGTGCCGACGCCGGCCCGCCCCGCCCCGCCGATCTGCACGCCGGCCAGGTCCCGCTCGTCGCGGACGTCGGTGATCCGGGTCGACTCGGGGCGGGCCGGGTCGCCGGTCCACAGGGCGTCGACGTCGGAGAGCAGCACCAGCAGTTCGGCGTGGACGAGGGCGGCGACGAGGGCGGCGAGCCGGTCGTTGTCGCCGAACCGGATCTCCTCGGTGGCGACGGTGTCGTTCTCGTTGACGATCGGCACGGCCCGCAGGTCGAGCAGCTTGCGCAGCGTCCGGTACGCGTTGCGGTAGTGCGCCCGGCGGGTCACGTCATCGACGGTGAGCAGCACCTGCCCGACGGTGAGGCGGTGCCGGGCGAAGCCGGCCGCGTACCGGCCGATGAGCAGGCCCTGGCCGACGCTGGCGGCGGCCTGCTGGGTGGCCAGGTCGCGCGGGCGGCGGCTGAGCCCGAGCGGGGCGAGCCCGGCGGCGATCGCGCCGGAGGAGACCAGCACCACCTCGCGGCCGTCGGCGGCGAGCCGGGCGAGGGTGTCGACGAGCGCATCGACGCGGGCGTCGTCGAGGCCCCCGGACGCGGTGGTCAGCGAGGACGAGCCGATCTTGACGACGACCCGCCGGGCCGAGGTGACTGCGAGACGCACCCGCCCATTCTGCGCGGTCGGGTCGGCGGGCCCCGGCGGCGTTCCCATATCGTGGCAGCTCGTGACACCTGCGGAGTACGTCGAGGCGGTCCTGGAGCTGGTCGAGCGCATCCCGCCGGGGCGGGTGATGTCGTACGGCGCGGTCGCCGACGCGCTGGCCGAGCGCTCGGGGCGGGCGTCGGCGCGGCTGGTCGGCTCGATCATGGCCCGGCACGGGGGCGGGGTGCCGTGGCACCGGGTGGTCACCTCGGCGGGCCGGCTGCCGCCCGGCCACGAGGTCGAGGCGCGGGCCCGGCTGCGCGCCGAGGGCGCCCCGCTGGGCGGGACCGGGGTGGACATGGGTGCGGCTGCCTGGTCGCCGGAAGAGGGGATGTGACCGCGACCGTAACGTGAGTAACATTCGGCGTCATGACGCTGCCGCCCGCCGGACCCGGCACACCGAAGTCCGGCGGCCACGTCCTGCCCCGCCGGGTGCACGCCGGCTACGCGCTCGGTTCCCTGGTCACCGGGGCGTTCGGCACCGTGCCGGGGCTGCTGCTCCTGCCCTACCTGACCGACACCCTCGGCGTCGCCGCCGGGGTGGCCGCCCTGCTGGTGCTCCTGCCGAAGGCGTGGGACGTGCTGGTCAACCCCGTCGCCGGGCGGATCTCCGACCGGACCAGGTCGCGCTGGGGGGCCCGCCGGCCGTACCTGCTGCTCGGCGGCCTCGCCCTGGCCGTGCTGTTCGCCGCGATCTTCGCCGCCCCGTTCGGCGCCGGCCCGGCCGCCGGGGCGTACGTCGCCCTCGCCTTCCTCGCCACGGCGACCGCGTTCGCGTTCTTCCAGGTCCCGTACGTGGCGATGCCGGCCGAGCTGACCGACGACTACGCCGAACGTACCCGGCTGATGAGCTGGCGGATCGCGGTGCTGGCGGTGGCCATCCTGGTCTCCGGCGCGGTGGCCCCCGCCGTGGTGACCGCCGGCGGCGACGGCGTCGCCGGGCACCGCTGGATGGGCCTGTTCGTCGCCGCGCTGATCGTGCTCGGCACCCTCGGCGCGTTCCTCGGCACCCGGGGCGCGCCCACCGGCACGGTCGGCGAGAGCGAGCCGACGCTGCGCGCCCAGCTCGCCGTCGCCGCCCGCAACCGGCCGTTCCGGGCGCTGCTGGTCTGCTTCGTGATCCAGTCCGCCGGGGTCGCCACCATCCTGGCCGGGGTCAGCTACTTCGCCGACCAGGTGCTGCGCGACCCGACCACCGGCCCCACCGTGCTCTTCGCCTGCTTCGTCGGGCCGGCGCTGCTGGTGATGCCGCTGTGGACCCGCGTCGGCGCGCGGGTCGGCAAGCGGTCCGCGCTGGTCGCCGCGTCCGCGCTGCTCACGGCGGGGGCCGCCGGCCTGGTCGCCGCGCCGGTGCTGCCGGCCGTCGCGGTCTACCTCGTGGTCGCGGTCATCGGCGTCGGGTACGCCGGCCAGCAGGTCTTCGCGCTGGCCATGCTGCCCGACTGCATCGCGTACGACACGGCGCGCACCGGCCGCCGGCAGGCCGGCGTGTTCACCGGCCTGTGGACGGCGGGGGAGACCCTCGGCCTCGCCCTCGGCCCCGGCATCTACGGCCTGGTGCTCCAGCTCAGCGGGTACGTCTCCTCCGACACCGGCACGGCGGCCGTCCAGTCCGACGCGGCCCGCCTCGGCGTGCTGCTGGGCTTCACCGTGCTGCCGGCCCTGCTGGTCGGCCCGCCCCTGCTCCTGCTGCGCCACTACACGCTCACCCGGGACGACCTGCTGACCGTCGCCGCCGGCCACCACGAGACCGGCCACCACGAGAGGAACGTCACCGCCGCATGAGCGACGACCAGGACAACGGCCAGGACACCGGCCGGGCGCTGCCGGAGCGCGGGCTGCCGGCCGAGCGGGTGCTCGGCGACATCGGGGCGCTGCGCGCGGGGGACCGGCCCACCCACGGGGGGCGGCTCTTCGCGTACGTCTACGACCCGGCCGTGCCGGGCCTGGACGAGCTGGCCGCCGCCGCCCACGCGAGCAGCGCGCACGTCAACGGCCTCGACCCGACGGCGTTCCCGTCGCTGCTGGCGATGGAGAACGCGCTGGTCGGGGCGGCGTCCCGGCTGCTCGGCGGCGGCCCCGGCAGTACCGCCCCCGACGTCGTCGGCAGCGTCACCAGCGGCGGCACCGAGTCGCTGATCCTCGCCGTGAAGGCCGCCCGCGACGCCCGCCCCGACGTCGCCGCGCCCCGCATCGCCGTGCCGGTGACCGCCCACGCGGCGTTCGCCAAGGCCGCCCACTACCTGCGGGTCGCCCTCGACCCGGTGCCCGTCGACCCGGTGACCCTGCGGCCGTCCGCCGCCGCCGTGGCCGCCGCGATCGGCCCCGACACGGTGCTGGTGGCCTGCTCCGCCCCCTCGTACGCGCACGGCGTCGTCGACCCCGTCGCCGAGATCGCGGCGGTGGCCGCCGAGGCCGGGGTGCGCTGCCACGTCGACGCCTGCTTCGGCGGCTGGACGCTGCCCTGGCTGCGCCGCCTCGGCGAGCCGGTGCCGCCGTTCGACTTCGCCGTCGCCGGGGTCACCTCGATCTCCGTCGACCTGCACAAGTACGCGTACGCCCCGAAGGGCGTCTCCGTGCTGCTGCACCGCACCCCGGCGCTGCGCGCCCCGCAGTTCTTCGCGTACGCCGACTGGCCCGGCTACACGATGGTCAACCCAGTGATCGCCTCCACCCGCTCCGGCGGCCCGATCGCCGCCGCGTACGCCACGCTGCGCCACCTCGGCGAGGACGGCTACCTGCGGCTCGCGGCGGCGACCCGCGACGCCGTGGCCGGGCTCGCCGACGCGGTACGCGGCACCGACGGGCTGCGGCTGCTGGCCGAGCCCGAGTCGACGGTGGTCTGCTTCACCTCCACCGACCCGACGCTGGACCTGTTCGTGCTGGTCGACGAGCTGACCGCGCGCGGCTGGCACACCCAGCCCCAACTCTCGTACGCCGACCTGCCGGCCAGCGTGCACCTCACCGTGACCGCCGCGGTGGCCCCCCGGGTGGCGGAGTTCGGCCCCGACCTGGCCGACGCGGCGGCGGCGGCCCGCGCCGCCGGCCCGGTGAAGCTGCCCGCCGAGCTGACCGCGCTCGCGGCGACGCTGACCCCGGACGCGCTCACCCCGGAACTGGTCGCCGGCCTGGCCGCCGCCCTCGGCCTCGGCGGGGTGGGAGCCGGCCCCGGCGGCGCGGCGGCCGGTGGCGGCTTCGCGCCGGACGCCACCGTCAACGCCCTGCTCGACGCCGCCCCGCCGGCCCTGCGGGAGCGGCTGCTGGTCGAGTTCGTCGGCCTGCTGCAACGCCCCACCTACTGAGCTGCCCCTGAGCCGCCGCCCCGAGCTGTCCCGTTCGGGGCGGGCGGCGGCTGTGGTTGACTGGCGCGGGAGAGAGGAGGCGGTCGTGCAGCTGCCGGCAGTGCTCGGGGAGCCGATCCGGTTCGTGCTGAACTGGGGCCGCCGCTACTCGCTGTGGGTGTTCAACTTCGGCCTCGCCTGCTGCGCGATCGAGTTCATCGCCACCAGCATGGGCCGGCACGACTTCATCCGGCTCGGGGTGATCCCGTTCGCCCACGGCCCGCGCCAGGCCGACCTGATGGTGGTCTCGGGCACGGTCACCGACAAGATGGCCCCGGCGATCAAGCGGCTCTACGACCAGATGCCCGAGCCGAAGTACGTCATCTCCTTCGGCGCGTGCTCCAACTGCGGCGGCCCCTACTGGGACTCGTACTCGGTGACCAAGGGCGTCGACCAGCTCATCCCCGTCGACGTGTACGTGCCCGGCTGCCCGCCCCGCCCGGAGGCGCTGCTGCACGGCATCCTGCGCCTCCAGGAGAAGATCGCCGCCGAGCAGTCCGGCGTCGGCGGCGTCCCCCGCCCCGACCCTCTGGCCTCCCCGGCCGACGCCGCTCCCGCCGCCGCCCGGCCGCCCCGCCCGGTGGACTCGCTGACGGCCCCGCCGATCCGCCGGCCCACCACTCCCTGAAGCCACCTCCGCGACAGGGGCGCCCCGGGGGTGGTGGGCGGGGGTCAGCCGGTCACTGCGGGGCCAGGGTGAACGTGACGACGTTGTCCCCCGGGGTCGCGTCGGGGCTCACCCCGAACCACGCGGTCCACAGTTCCAGGGTGACGTCCTGGGCGCTGGTGGGGGCGCTGAAGACCACGTCGAAGGCGCGCTCCTCGCCCGGCATCATCCGCGTTCCCGGCACCAGGGTCTCGTCCGAGTACGCCGGGCCGGACGTCGGATCGGTGCCTTCGATCACCACGCCAGCCGGGAGGTTGGTGGCCTTGAGGTAGAGGCTGCTGTGCGGGGCGTCCCCGGCGTACCGGACCCGCACCGGGAGCCGGTAGCTGCCGTAGGGGTCGACGGTGACCGGGCCGGTCACGTCGATCGCCGCGTCCGGGCGGGCGTCCTGGACGTACGGGACCGGACGGGGGCGGGTCAGCGACCCGGTGGTGGACCGGAACTGGGCGCCGAACGACGTGCTGGCGCTCGCCCCGGCGGCCGAGAAGACGTCGAGCACACCCCCGGTGGCCGACATCGGGTAGGCGCGCGGGGTGGCCAGCACGTGGAAGTCGACGGAGAAGCTGCGGCTCTCGCCCGGCGCGAGGTCGCCGCCGTCACCCGGGACGGCGCAGATCCGGACCTCGTGGTTGTCCACCGGGTCCGCGTAGTCGCACTGGAGCGAGTCGGCGAACGAGCTGGGCACCGGCTCACGAACCTGGAACCAGAAGTGGTCGGCCGCCGGGCCCGGGTTGGTGATGGTCACCGGGAGGCTGCCCCGGTAGCCGCGCTCGGTCGGGTCCAGGACGAGCCGGCCCACCGAGACGGTGGCGGTCCCGGTCGGGCGGGCCGATGCGGGTTCGGCGGTGCGGGCCATCGCCGCTCCGGCCGGTGCCAGCGCGGCCGTGCAGCCGAGCAGGGCGATGGCGAGCAGGCCCGCCGTGCGTTCGATCATCGGTGCGGGTCCTCCGTGGGGCGCGTCCGGCGCAATGCGCCGGGCGACGAAGCGGCACCACCGGGACGGCCCCGGCGATGTCGGGAGTGGTCCGTCCCGGGTGTCGCCGCGCCACGGCGTCGCCGCCGCGCGTGACCTTCCCGCGTCGCCACGTACCCCCGTACCGTGGCCGCGTCATCATCATCGACCCTCGGCCGGCCCGCCACCCCGCGTCCGGGTCCCGTCCGGCGGCAGCTCCGGGAGGCGGCCGGCGGTCCACCCCGGTCGGCGCGGTCTCAGCGTCGAGCGGCCACATCCCGCGGACGGCACCCGCACCCATCGGCCGGAGGCGCGACAGAACGTGACCCCCGCGCCTGCGGCACAAGCCTCACCCCACCCCTTTGCTCTGCACCCGCATACGCAACGGCCACGCAGTGCAACCGGTTGCCGCACCCGCCGGCGGTCCGCGATCTTGCAGGCGGCCAGCTCCGTGGCGTGTTGCGTGGGTGGGTGCAGAGCAAAGGGGAACGCAGGTGTCCTTCGCGGCCGGGGAGACGTGACGCAGAGTCAGGTCCCGCAGCTCTTCGCGGCCGGCAACCCCTGCCCAATCGGTTCGCACCGGGCCGCCGTGCTGGACCTCACCGGCTGGCGCGGCCCAGGGGTAGGTGGGACGGTGGCGGGCTGGGATTAGCCTGCGGCCATGAACCAGTCTGCGGACAAGCGTTCCGCTTTCATCGTCGACGTGCTGACCGAGGAGTTCGGCGCGTCGATGGCGCTCGACCCGGCGGCGTTCCGCCGCAAGTTCCGCAAGATGGCCGCCTCGCCGTTCGCCTTCTACCGGGGCAGCGCCTCGCTCTTCTACGCCGACCAGCGCGGCGACTTCGCCGACGACGCGTTCCTCGACGAGCGCACCAGCCGGGTGTGGATCCACGGGGACCTGCACGCGGAGAACTTCGGCACCTACATGAACGCCTCCGGGCGGCTCGTGTTCAACGTCAACGACTTCGACGAGGCGTACGTCGGGCCGTTCACCTGGGATCTGCGCCGCCTCGCCGCCAGCGTCGCCCTGCTCGGGTACGCCAAGGCGCTCTCCGACCGCGCGATCGGTGACCTGGTCGCCGGCTTCGCCCGGTCGTACCTGACGGAGCTGCGGGCCATCGCCGCCGGCGGGGACGACGCGATCGGCTCGATCACCCTCGACAACGCCGACGGCGTGCTGCGCCGGGTGCTCCAGCAGGCCCGGCTCAACACCCGGGTGGAGCTGCTCGCCGCGCAGACCACCGTCGACAACTACGAGCGCCGGTTCTCCCTCGGCGACGGGGTGTTCGAGATCGACGGCGACACCCGGGAGAAGGTCTGCGCCGCGTTCGCCGAGTACCTCGGCACGCTGCCGGAGTCCTCGGCGAACCTGCGCCCGGTCTCCGCGCACATCAAGGACGTCGTCCTGCGCAAGGGGGTGGGCATCGGCTCGGCCGGGCTGCCGTCGTACAACCTGCTGCTGGAGGGGCACACCGAGGCGCTGGAGAACGACGTCGTCATCTACATGAAGCAGGCCCAGGTGCCGGCGGTCGCCCGGCACATCGACGACGAGCGGGTGCGGTCGTACTTCCGGCACCAGGGGCACCGGACGGCGGAGTCGCAGCGGGCGCTGCAGGCCCACGCCGACCCGTGGCTGGGCTTCACCGAGCTGGACGGGGCGGGCCAGCTCGTCGCCGAGGTCTCCCCGTACGCCGCCGACCTGGACTGGTCGGACGTCAACGAGCCGGAGGAGCTGGCCGGGGTGCTGGCCGACCTGGGCCGGGCGGTGGCCCGGATGCACTCGGTCGCCGACGACGAGTCCAGCCACGACCTGGTCGACTACTCCACCGAGGAGGCGATCGTCGCGGCGGTCGACACGGACCCCGACGGGTTCGTCGCGGGCCTGGTGGAGTTCGCCCACGCGTACGGGCTGCGGGCCCGCGAGGACCACCAGCTCTTCGTCGACCTGTTCCGCAACGGCCGGCTGCCCGGCATCTGAGCGGACCCGGGGCGGGCCAGGGCGGGCCGCTCAGGCGGTGAAGTCCAGCACCACCTTGATGTCGTCGCCGGTGGGGGTGTACGCCTCCGCGTACGCCGCCACCGGCACCCGGCGGGTGATCAGCGCGTTCAGCCAGGACTGGTCGGCGCGGGCCAGCGCCGCGGCGGCGAGGTCCCAGTGCCGCCGGTTGGCGTTGACCGAGCCGAACACCACGTTGTTCTCCAGCACCAGCTCCCGGTTGAGGGCCCCGGCGTCGAAGTCGAGGGTCCGGCCGCCACTGGACACGCCGGTGAGGCAGACGATGCCGGTCGGCCCGGCCTTGCACATCGCGTCGAGCACGACCGACGGCGCGCCGGTGCACTCCACCACCACGTCCGGCACCAGGTCGAGCTGCCCGACCGACCCCGTGTGGTACGTCGCGCCGAGCGCCCGGACCAGGTCCGGTTTCGGCCCGGTCTCGGCGCGGTCCAGCACGTGCACGGCGAACCCGCGCTGGGTGGCCAGCAGCGCCGCCAGCAGGCCGATCGGCCCGGCCCCGGTGACGAGCGCGGTCTGCGGCTGCCACTCGGCGCGGGCCCCGATGCGCTCGATGTGGTCCCACGCCTTCGCCACCACGCTGGTCGGCTCCAGCAGCATCCCCACCGGGGCGAGGGCGGGGTCCAGCCCGACGGCGAAGCG
The DNA here is from genome assembly GCF_000876225.1 of Micromonospora haikouensis. Classification (NCBI taxonomy): domain Bacteria; kingdom Bacillati; phylum Actinomycetota; class Actinomycetes; order Micromonosporales; family Micromonosporaceae; genus Micromonospora; species Micromonospora haikouensis. The sequence continues at coordinate 450,427 of NZ_JXSX01000002.1, forward strand.
CGGCTGCACCCGCCACCGGTCCCGGGCGAAGCCGGGCAGCCCCTTGATGCCGTGCTCCGTGTACTCGCCGTTGCGGCACATGTCCCACTCGCCGACCGCGCAGTTGGCGCAGGGCACCGGGTCCGGGTGCCGGACGATGCCGACCACCAGGTCACCGGGGTGCAGGGTGCCGCTCGGGTCCTCCAGCACCCGGCCCAGCGACTCGTGCCCGAGCACCAGGGCCGACGCGCCGGGCGGGGCCTCGCCGAAGGTGCCCTCGACGATCTCGTGGTCGGTGCCGCAGATTCCCACGGCCAGCGCCTCGACGAGGATCGCCCCCTCCTCGGCGTGCGGCTCCGGGTAGTCGTCCACCAGCCGCAGCGAGTCGCGGACTCCGGGGTTGACGGTCACGGCGCGCACGACCCCCATCCTTCCCCGCCGGGCGTGCCGCCGCTCGGCGAATCCGGCATCCGGCCCGCCGCCCGCCCGGCAGAACCGGCATCCGGCCCGCCCCGGCAGAACCGGCATCCGGCCCGCCCCGGCGGACCGGCGTCGGTCATAGGATCAGCGGCATGACTCCCGAAGAGGTCGGCCAGCGGCTGGTCGCGCTGCTCGCGCCCGTCGAGGCCACCGCGTCGGTGTCCGGCGGCCAGGCGTACGCGCGGGCCACCGTCGACGTACCCCCGGCGAGCTGGCGGGACGCGCTGCGCGCGGCCCGCGACGACGCCGACCTGGGCTGCGACTTCTTCGACTGGCTCTCGGCCGTCGACCAGCTCGCCGACGGCTGCGAGGTGGTCGCCCACCTGTGGTCGACGGGGCGTCGGCACGGCCTGCTGCTGCGCACCCGGGTGCCGTGGGACGCGCCCCGGGTGGACTCGGTCGTCGACCTCTACCCGGGCGCGGCCTGGCACGAGCGGGAGACGTTCGAGATGTTCGGCGTGGACTTCCCCGGGCACGGCGAGCTGCGCCCGCTGCTGCTGCCGCCCGAGTTCGAGGGGCACCCGTTGCGCAAGGAGTTCGTGCTCGCCTCCCGGGTGGCCAAGCCGTGGCCGGGCGCGAAGGAGCCGGGCGAGTCGACCGCGGCCGGTGGCCGCCGGGCGGTGCGCCCGCCGGGGGTGCCGGCCCCGGGCGAGTGGGGGCCGGCACGCGGGGGCGACGGGGGCGCGGCCTGATGCCCGACTGGTTGGAGGCCGTGCTGCGGGTGGTCGGCGTGCTGGTCGCCTTCCTCACCCTGCCGCTCGTCGTCGGGCAGGCCGAGCACAAGGTGATGGCGCACATGCAGGGCCGGCTCGGCCCGATGTACGCGGGCGGCTTCCACGGCTGGGCGCAGCTCGTCGCCGACGGGGTCAAGTTCGTGCAGAAGGAGGACGTGACCCCCCGCGAGGCGGACCGGGCGGTGTTCCGGCTGGCCCCGGTGGTGGCCCTGGTGCCCTACCTGCTGGCCCTGCTGGTGATCCCGCTCGGGCCCGGCGACCTGGTGGGCCAGCCGCTGGACATCGGCCTGTTCTTCGTCCTGGCCGTGGTCGGGGTGGGCGTCGTGGCGGTGCTGATGTCGGCGTGGGCGTCGGCCAACAAGTACAGCCTGCTCGGCGGGCTGCGCGGGGCCGCCCAGCTGCTCGGCTACGAGCTGCCGCTGGTGCTGGCCGCCGCGTCGGTGGCGATGGCGGCCGGCACGCTGAGCCTGCCCGGCATCGTCGAGGCGTGGCGGCCCTGGTGGCTGCTCTGGCAGGCCCCCGCGATGATCGTTTTCTTCGTCGCGGGGCTGGCCGAGATCCGCCGGCCCCCGTTCGACATGCCGGTCGCCGACTCGGAGCTGGTCTTCGGCTACATGACGGAGTACACGGGACTGCGCTTCGCGTTCTTCCTGCTCGCCGAGTACGTCGGCATCGTGGTGATCGCCGCGCTGACCACCGTGCTCTTCCTCGGCGGCTGGCAGGGCCCGTTCGCCGACGCGCAGCTCGGCTGGCTGTGGACGCTGCTGAAGGTCTTCGCCGTCTCGTTCGTGATCATCTGGCTGCGGGTGTCGTACCCCCGGCTGCGCGAGGACCAGCTCCAGCGGCTGTGCTGGCTGGTGCTGGTGCCGGCCTCCCTCGCCCAGCTCGTCCTCACGGCCGCCGTCCGCGTCGCCCTGTAGGTGGGTGCAAGGAAGGACCCCCTGTTAACGCTTTCTGTTGTACAGGGGGCCCTTCCTGACACTCCGAGTAGCCGAGCCCGGCGGTTACGGGGCGGCGTAGAGCAGGCGGTTCGGCGAGCCGGGGCCCGGGTTGATCACCACGCCGGTGGTGGCGGCGGCGATCAGCGCGCTCTTGGCCTGCGCGAGCGTGGCCGTCGGGAACTGCTGCCGGTAGCGCGCCATCCAGCCCGTGACGTGCGGCGCCGCCATCGAGGTGCCCGACCAGCCGGAGGCGACGGCCGTGTTCGAGGCGATGCCGGCGGAGGTGATGTTGACGCCGGGGGCGAAGACGTCCACGCAGGTGCCGTAGCTGGAGAACGAGGCCCGGGTGTCCGTGACGTCGGTCGCGGCGACGGTGACGCCCCGGGACGAGCGGGGGCCGTTGGTGCAGGCGTCGGTGTTGAAGTTGTTGGCGATGAAGACGGTGTGCACGCCCGAGTCGATCAGGTTCTCGGCGGCGGTGTTGGGGGTGGTGCCGTACCCCTGGAGGCTGAAGTTCGCCACCGACACCGGGTCGTGGTTGGCGGCGATCCAGTCCATGCCCTCGATCAGGTCCGTCGTCCAGCCGGAGTTGTCGCACTGGAGGACGCGGACGGCCTTGATGGTGACGGCCTTGGCGACCCCGTACGTCGCGCCGCCGACGGTGCCGGCGACGTGCGTGCCGTGGCCGTGGCAGTCGTTGGTGCCGTTGCCGTCGCCGACCGCGTCGTAGACGCCGCTGGCCCGGCCGCCGAAGTCGACGTGGGTGGCCCGGATGCCCGAGTCGACCACGTAGACGGTGACGCCGGAACCGGTCGACGTGTAGCCGAAGCTGTTGTTCAGCGGCAGGTAGTGCTGGTCGATGCGGTCCAGCCCCCACGACGGCGGGTTCGACTGCACGGCAGACGCCGAGAAGTCGTCGGTGCCGCCGCCGTGGATGCGGCTGTCCCGCTCGACGTACGCGACGGCGGGGTCGGCCCGCACGGCGGCGAGGGCCGCCGGGGTGAGCTGGGCGGCGTACCCGTCGAGGACCCGGGTGTAGCGGTTGAGCACGGTGCCGCCGGCGCGCTCGGCGACGGCGGCGGCCCGGCTCGTGCGGGCGGTGCGCGTGGCGCGGTCGGTGCCGGCGGGCGGATCGGCGAGCACCACGATGTACCGGTCCGGCGCGGCCTCCGGCCCGCCCGGGCGCAGCGGGGCGGGCGCGGGACGGCCGGGCTCCACCGCGCCGGGAGCGGCCGACGCGGGTACGGCGAGGGTGGTGACGAGCGCTCCGGTGAGCATGCCGGCCAGCACGCCGAGGCGTACCGTTCTGCGACCTGGCTTCCGCAAGGCTGATCTCCTCAACTGTGGACAGCCTGCGCCGAACACCGGCGAAAGGCCGGCGGCGCAGGCCACTCAAGTCGATCAGTCTGAATTGAAGCGAGTGTTAACCAGTGAAGATTATCGATTAATTCGAGGTGCCCTTCGGGGCGCGCGGGCCCCGGACAACCCCCCGTTCAGCCCAGCGGGGTGTGGGCCGGGTCGACCCGCTCGGCGGGCGGCGGGGGCGGCGGCGGGGTGCCGTCGCCGAAGGGCCGGCCACCGAGGGCCTCCCGGCCGTGCGGGGTGAGCCAGTTCGCCAGGTCCGGGCCGAGCGGGACGACTCCGGTCGGGTTGATGTCCCGGTGCACCTCGTAGTAGTGCCGCTTGATGTGGTCGAAGTCGATCGTGTCGCCGAACCCGGGGGTGGTGAACAGGTCCCGGGCGTACGCCCACAGCACCGGCATCTCCGACAGCTTGCTCCGGTTGCACTTGAAGTGACCGTGGTAGACCGGGTCGAAGCGGACCAGCGTCGTGAACAGCCGCACGTCGGCCTCGGTGATCGTGTCGCCGACCAGGTACCGCTGCCCGGACAGCCGCTCGGTCAACCAGTCCAGCCGGTCGAACAGCCGCCGGTACGCCGACTCGTACGCCTTCTGGCTGCCGGCGAAGCCGCACCGGTACACGCCGTTGTTGACGTCGGCGAAGACCACGGCGTTGACCTCGTCGATCTCGTCGCGCAGCCGGGCCGGGTACAGCTCGGGCGCGCCCTGCCGGTGGTATGCCGTCCACTCCGTCGACAGGTCCAGGCTCATCCGGGCGTAGTCGTTGGTGACCACCTGCCCCGTCGGCACGTCCACCATCGCCGGCACGGTGATCCCCCGCTCGTAGCCGGGGAACCGCCTGAAGTACGCCTCCTGGAGGCGCTCGATGCCGAGCACCGGGTCCCGCCCGCCCGGGTCGAGGTCGAACGTCCAGCTCCGGGCGTCGTGGGTCGGCCCGGCCACCGCCATCGAGATGGCGTCCTCCAGGCCGAGCAGCCGGCGCACGATGATCAGCCGGTTGGCCCAGGGGCAGGCGCGGCTGACCGCCAGCCGGTAGCGACCCGGCTCCACCGGCCAGCCGTCCCGCCCGTCGGCGGTGATCCGGGTGGCGATGTACCGCTGGTCCCGGGTGAACTCCCCACCGGGCTCGACGTACTTCCCGCCGGGCTCCGCACCGCTCGCGCCGGATTCCGAGCCCTTGCCGCCGGTCGTCGCGCCCGCCTCGTCGCCCACGTCGCCCCCTGCCGTCCGCCTCGCCGTCTCCGTCCGTCCCATCTTGACCGATCCGCCGCCCCGGGGCCCGCCGAGCCCCGATCGCCACGCTCCGGGCCCGCCGAGAGCGCCGCACCCCGCGTCGTACGGGAGGGCCGGCTGGCTAGGCTCCCCGGGTGGACGACATGTGGCGGCTGCGGTGAACGACGTGGAGGCGGCGGCCCGGCGCTTCGTCGCCGACGTGTGGAACGCCGGGCGCGAGGAGTCCGCGTACGAGCTGGTGGCGGCGGGCTGCCCCGGGCTGGGCGGGACGGGCCCGGAGGCGGTCCTGGCCTGGCACCGGGAGCGGCGGGCGGCCTTCCCCGACCTGCGCTACAAGCTCGTCGACGTGGTGGCCGCCGCCGACCGGGTGGCGGTGCGCTGGCGGGCCGCCGGCACCCAGGCCGGCCCGTTCGGGCCGGTGCCGCCCACCGGGCGGGTGGCGAGCTTCTCGGGGGCGACGTTCCTGCGCTTCGACCCGGCGGGGCGGATCGTCGACGTGTGGCACGCCACCGAGCTGTTCCAGCTCCTCCAGCAGCTCGGCGTCGAGATGCTCCCGCCGCTCACCGGCCCCTGACCCCGCCGCCGGGTCACCGACTCGGCACGCCGCCGCCCCGTCGGGCGGGACCGCTCACAGGTGCCGGGGCGTGATCCGGGCGATCGACAGGTTCACCGGGAACGGCTCGCCGGTGTCGACGAACTTCGTCCAGCGGCCGGTCTCCGTGTAGACCTCGTCGACCGGGTCGATCCGGTGGGTGTGGACGACCAGCTCGCCGTCGCCGGTCTCGATCCGCCAGTAGAACGGGATGCCGGCCTGCGCGTAGAGGGCCGGCTTGAGCACCCGGTCGATCGAGCGGGTGCTCGGGGAGACGACCTCGACGGCCAGCACCACCTCGTGCGGCGCGTACCGCGACGGCGAGCGCCGGGCGGCCTCCGCCGTGGTGACCAGCACGTCCGGGACGAAGGAGCGGGTCCGGTTGATCCGCACCTCGACGCCCTGGGTCACGTCGTATTCGTCGGGGCACTGCTCTTCGAGCGCGACGCCGAGCCGCATGGCGATGGTCTGGTGGATGCGGGTGGGGGAGGGGGACACGAGCAACACTCCGTCGAGCAGTTCGCGGCGGCGACCGTCCTCGGGCAGCCCGTCGAGGTCGTCGGTCGTCCACCCGCCCTCGGGCGGGAGGTCGCTCTGCAACGCGGCGGTCATGGGACAGGTCCTTCCCGGCGTGTCGTTCTCCCCGCCGTCACCGTACCGCGCGAAGGGCCGGGTGGTGGTCGCGCGCGCCGGGGGCACAGGGCAGGATGGTCGGCATGGGCGAGACGAGTGGGCGGGGCGTGCCCGGCGAGGGGCTGGCGAAGGGGCTGGCGGTCACGCTGCGCACGATGACCCGCCGCTCGACCACCCAGCAATACCCGGACGTCGCCCCCGAGCTGCCGCCCCGCTCGCGGGGCGTGATCGCGCTGCTGGCCGAGAACTGCACCGTCTGCATGCTCTGCGCCCGCGAGTGCCCCGACTGGTGCATCTACATCGACTCGCACAAGGAGGAGGTGGCGGTGCCCGGCGCCGCCCGCCCCCGCCAGCGCAACGTGCTCGACCGGTTCGACATCGACTTCTCGCTCTGCATGTACTGCGGCATCTGCGTCGAGGTCTGCCCCTTCGACGCGCTCTACTGGTCGCCCGAGTTCGAGTACGCCGAGTACGACATCCGCGACCTGCTGCACGACAAGGACCACCTCGGCGAGTGGATGGCCACCGTCCCGCCGCCGCCCGCGCACGACCGCAACGGCGAGCCGGCGAAGGAGGAGGCCACCGCCGCGCGCAAGGCCGCCGCCCCCGCCGGGTCCGCCGCCCGGCCGACCCCCGCCCGGGTACGCCCCGCCGCCCCGGCGGATGGCACCCCCACCGACCCGGGTGCCGCCCCGTGACCGGTGCGGACGTGCTGCTGCTGGCCCTCGGCGCGGTGGCGGTCGGCGCGGGGGCGCTGGTGGTGACGACCCGCCACCTGGTCCGCGCCGGCCTCTACCTGGTGGTCTGCCTGGGCGCGCTGGCCGGCGTCTACCTGGTGCTCGCCGCCGAGCTGGTGGCCTGGGTGCAGGTGCTGATCTACGTGGGTGCCGTGGTGGTGCTGCTGCTGTTCGCGGTGATGCTGACCCGCGCCCCGATCGGCGCGTCCGACGACCTGGACCGGCCAGGCTGGCCGGCGGCCCTGATCGGCGGCGGTGCCGGCCTCGGGCTGGCCGCCCTGCTGGTCGACGCCTACCGCTGGACCCGGGTGGACCTGCCCGCGCCGGGCACCGCCGAGCGGCTCGGCGAGCAGGTGTTCCGCACCTGGGTGCTGCCGTTCGAGGTGCTGTCGGTGCTGCTGCTGTCCGCCCTGGTCGGCGCGGTCGTGCTGTCCCGCCCCGACATCGGCCGCCGCCCGGCCGACCCCACGGGTCGGGGAGCAACGGACCGCGCGGGAGGCCGCCCGTGAGGCCCGTCGTCCCGTACGTCACCGCCGCCCTCCTGTTCGGCCTCGGCGTCTACGGCGTGCTGCGCCGCCGCAACGCGGTGCTCGTGCTGATGGCGGTGGAGCTGATGCTCAACGCCGTCAATTTGATCCTGGTCACCGCCGACGCGACGGTCCGGGCGGCGCTGCCGCACGCGGGGCAGGTGTTCGCGTTGTTCGTGATCGTGCTGGCCGCCGCCGAGATCGGCGTGGGGCTGGCCATCGTGCTTCAGCTCTACCGGCTGCGGGCGAGCGTCGCCGTCGACGAGGTGCCGCTGACGGAGCCGCCGACCGAGGGGCTGGCCCAGGCGACGGTCAGCACGACCACCGGCGAGGTGACCCCGTGACCGGCCTGCTCGGGGCGCTGCTGCCGGCCGTACCCCTGGTGGCGGGTCTGGTGGGGTTGCTGCTGCCGCCCGTGTCGCGCGGCGGGGGCGCGCGGGCCGGGGCGGATCCGGCCCGCCGGGTGGCCGTCGGGCTCGGCGTGGCCGGCGCGGCCGGGGCGCTGCTGGTCGCGGTCGCGCTGCTGGCCCGGGTCGGCGCGCCCGTGGAGACGTCGACCACCTGGGTCGACCTGGGCGGCCTGCGGGTGACCCTCGGCGTCCGGCTCGACGGCGCGGCGGCCCTGGTCGCCGTCGCGGTGGCGGCGGTGGCCCTGGCCGTGCAGGTCTACTCGGTGGGCTACCTGCGGGCCGGTCCGCACGACGAGGCCGGCGTCGACGTCGACCACCGCTACCCGCCGTACGCGGCGCAGATCAGCCTCTTCACCGCCGCGATGCTGCTGGTGGTCGTCGCCGGTGACCTGGTCATGCTGCTGGTCGGCTGGGAGGTGATGGGCCTCTGCTCCTACCTGCTCATCGCCCACGACCGCCGGCTGCCCGGCGCGCCGGCCGCCGCGATGAAGGCGTTCCTGGTCACCCGCGTGGGTGACGTCGGCTTCCTGCTCGGCATCGCCCTGCTCGGCGTCTCGGCGGGTAGCTTCCGCATCGCCGACGTGCTCGCCCACGACCACTCCGCCGGCACGCTCACCGCCGCCTGCCTGCTGCTGCTCGCCGGGGTGGCCGGCAAGAGCGCCCAGTTCCCGCTGCACACCTGGCTGCCCGACGCGATGGCCGGCCCGACCCCGGTCTCCGCCCTGATCCACGCCGCCACCATGGTCGCCGCCGGGGTCTACGCGGTCACCCGCCTCTTCCCGCTGTTCGAGCGGGCCCCGGCGGCGCTGGCCGTGCTCGGGGTGCTGGCCTCGGTGACCCTGCTGCTCGGCGCGCTCGCCGCGACCGCCCAGGACGACCTGAAGCGGGTGCTGGCCTGGTCGACGGTGTCCCAGCTCGGCTACATGACGGGCGCGCTGGCCGTCGGCGCGCCCGCCGCCGCGCTGTTCCACCTGCTCACCCACGCCGCGTTCAAGGCGCTGCTGTTCCTCGCCGCCGGCGCGGTGATCCACGCCCTCGGCACCCCGCTGCTGTCCCGCATGGGCGGGCTGCGCTCGACGATGCCGGTGACGTTCTGGTGCACGGCGGTGGGCCTCGGCGCGCTGGCCGGCGTCCCCCCGCTGGCCGGCTTCTGGAGCAAGGACGGCGTGCTCGCCGCCGCCGAGGCCGCCGCGTTGGACTCCGCCGGCCCGGCCCCCGCCTGGGTGGGCTGGCTGGTGTGGCTCGCCGGGTTGGCCGGCGTCGCCGTCACCGCCTGGTACGCCACCCGGCTGCTGCTGCGCGCGTTCCTCGGCGCGGCCCGGCCGCCGCTGCCCCCGCACGACCGGCCGATCGCGCTGCACCCGCACGACCCGCCGGCCGTGATGCGGGTGCCGATGCTGCTGCTCGCGGTGCCGGCCGCGCTGCTCGGGCTCGCCGCGTTCTGGCCGGCGTTCACCGGCCGGCTCGGCGCAGCCGAGGGGGAGTGGACCCACGTCGGCCCCGCGCTGGTGCTCCCGCTGGCGCTGCTGGTCGCCGGGGCCGCCCTCGCCTGGGCCGGCTGGCGGCGGGACCGGGCCGCCGACCCGGCCCGCGCCCTCGGCCCGCTGGGGCCGGTGTTCGCGGCGGGCTTCCGGCTCGACGACGTGCAACACGCCCTCGTCGTACGCCCGGTGACCGCCCTCGCCCGGTTCGCCCGCGCCGCCGACGAGCGGGTGGTCGACGGCGCGGTGGAGGGCACCGGCCGGGGCGCGACTGGCCTCGGCGGGGCGCTGGCCGGGCTGCACCGGGCCGCGCTGCCCCGGGCGGCGGCCGGGGTGCTGGCCGGGGCGCTGCTGATCGGCCTGGCCGCCGTGCTGATCGGGGGCATCGCGTGAGGGCGATCGAGGTGCGTCGCGTGGCGGCGATCGAGGTGCGTCGCGTGGCGGCGATCGGGGGAGCCGGATGAGCCTCGGACAGGTCCTGCTCGTCGCGGCGCTGGCCGTCCCGGCCGTCGGCGCGGCCGTGGTCGCGCTGCTGCCCGGTGACAGGGCGGCCCGCGTCGTCGGCACGGTGGCGGCCGGGCTGACCCTGCTGGCCACCCTTCCCCTGGCCACCGGCGACCGCAGCTGGACGGCCTACGGGGTAAACCCGGCGGTGCGCCCCTGGCACCGGCTCGACCTGCCCTGGGTGCCCGCCCTCGACCTGCGCTTCCACCTGGGCGTGGACGGCATCTCCTACCCGCTGGTCGTGCTGACCGCGCTGCTCACGTTGCTCTGCTGCGCGTACACCCTGTGGAAGGTGCCCGACGGCGGCGGCAGCGGCCGGGCCCTCGTCGCGTTGCTGCTGGTCGTCGAGGTCGGCATCCTCGGCACCTTCCTCGCCCTCGACCTGGTCCTGTTCTTCGTGTTCTTCGAGGTCGTCCTCCTGCCGATGTACGCGATCATCGCCGGCTGGGGCGGGGCCGACCGGCGGCGGGCGGCGGCCAAGTTCGCCCTCTACACGCTGCTCGGCTCGGTGCTGCTGCTCGTCGGCGTCTACGTGGTGGTGGCGGCCGCCGGCACCGCCGACCTCCTCGCGCTCACCGGCGGCACGGGGCTGTCGCGGGGCACCCAGCTCGCCGCGTTCACCCTGCTGGGGCTCGCGTTCGCGGTGAAGAGCCCGCTGTGGCCGCTGCACTCCTGGCTGCCCGACGCGCACACCCAGGCGCCCACCGTCGGCAGCGTGATCCTCGCCGGGGTGCTGCTCAAGATGGGCACGTACGGGCTGATCCGCGTCGCCGTCGGGGTGGCCCCGGAGGGGGCCCGCTGGGCGGCCCCGGTGCTCGGGGTGCTCGCCGTCGCCGCCATCATCGTCGGCTCGCTGGTCTGCCTCGCGCAGGGCGAGCTGAAGCGGCTCATCGCCTACTCCAGCGTCGGGCACATGGGGTTCGTGCTGCTCGGGGTGGCCACGCTCACCGCCACCGGCCTCCAGGCCGCGCTGATCGGCAACGTCGCGCACGGGGTGATCACCGGCCTGCTGTTCTTCCTCGCCGGGGCGATCAAGGACCGCGCGCACACCGGGGCGCTGGCCGAGCTGTCCGGGCTGCGGGAGACCGCGCCCCGCCTCGCCGGCCTGCTCGGCTTCGCCGCCGTCGCCTCGCTGGGCCTGCCCGGCCTCGCCGGGTTCTGGGGCGAGGCGTTCGCCGTGGTCGCCGCGATCGGGCGGGGCGGCCCGCTGTGGACCACCCTCGGCGTGCTCGCCGCCGTCGGCGGGGCGCTGACCGCCGCGTACCTGCTGCGGCTGCTGCGCCGCGTCACCCACGGCCCGGCCAGCCCGGCCGTCGGCCGGATCGGCCCCGGCCTCGCCGCCGCCGAGTGGACGGCCTGGGCCCCGCTGGTGCTGCTCGCCCTCGCCGTCGGCCTCGCCCCCACCCTGGTCCTCGGCGTCGCCGCCGACCCGGTGGCGGCCCTCGTGGGGGTGCTCAAATGAGCCTCGTGCAGAGCGTCGACAACGTGGCGCTGCTCCCGGCCTACCTGGCCGCCGGCACCGCCGTCCTGGTGCTGCTGGCCGACCTGCTGGTGGCCCGCGCCGTCGCGACGGTCGCCGTGGCCGCCGCCGGTGCGGTCGCCACCGCGCTGGGCAGCGCGGTCGTCGGGGCGGGCGGGCCGCGCGCCACCTTCTGCGTCGCCGCCGACTGCTCGTACGTCTACGGCGGCCGGGCCGCCCTCGTCGGGGCGCTGTTCGCGCTGCTCACCCTCGGGGTGCTGGCCCTGTCCGGGCCGGCGCTGCGCGCCGGGCAGTCGCCCGTCGGCGAATACTGCTTCCTGCTCGCCTGCTCGATGACCGGCGGCGTGGTGCTCGGCGCGGCCGGCGACCTGATCACCCTGATCGTGGCGCTGGAGACGCTGACCCTCCCGCTGTACGTGCTCGTCGGCCTGCGCCGGGGCAGCCTCGCCTCCGCCGAGGCGGCGGTCACGTTCTTCGTGGTGAGCGTGGTCGCCACCACCGTCACCCTGCTCGGCGCGGCCCTGCTCTACGCGGTCACCGGCGGCCTGCACCTCGACCGGGTCGGCGCGCTGCTCGCCGGGCGGCCCGACCTGCTGGACGTGCCGCTGACCACGGCGGCGGTGGCGCTGGTGCTGCTCGGGCTGGCGTTCAAGGTGGCCGCCGTGCCGTTCCACGCCTGGGCCCCGGCCACCTACGACGGCGCGCCGCTGCCCGTGGCCGCCTACCTGTCGACCGCGTCGAAGCTGGGCGGGGTGGTGGCCCTGCTCGCGGTGGTGCAGCGGGCGCTGCCCGCCGAGGTGACCGGCCCGGTGCTGGCCGGGCTCGCCGTGCTCACCATGAGCGTGGGCAACCTCGTGGCGCTGCGCCAGCGCCGCACGGTGCGGCTGCTCGCCTGGTCGTCGGTGGCCCAGGCCGGCTACATCCTGGCCCCGCTGGGCGCGCTCGCGCTGGCAGCCGGGCGCACCGCCGACGCCCGCGCCGCCGCGTACGCCGCCGCCGTGGCGTACGCCGTCTTCTTCGTGGTCCTGGAGCTGGCCGCCTTCGCGGCGCTGGTGGCCCTGCGCCCGGCCGGCGCCGACGGCGGCAGCCTCGCCGACCTGCGCGGCGCGGCCCGGCGGCGGCCCTGGGTGGCGGCGGCGTTCGCGCTGGCCCTGGTCGGGCTGGCCGGGCTCCCGCCGGGGCTGGCCGGCCTGTTCGCCAAGGTGACCGTGGTCCGGGCCCTGCTGGACGGCGGCGCGGGCTGGCTGGCGCTGGTGGTGGCGGTCAACGCGGTGATCGGCCTGGCCTACTACCTCCGCCTCGCCGCCACCCTCTACGCCCCGCCCGCCGAGGCCGCCCCGCCCGCCGAGGCTGGGGGCACCGCCGGCACCCGGCCCGCCTGGGCGGTGCTCGGCACCCTCGCCGTGGCCACCCTGGTCGCCCTGGCCGTCGGCTTCGCCCCGCAGCTCGTGCTGGACCTCGCCGCCCGCTGAGCGGCCCCTGAGCGGTCGCCGAGCCGCCCCCGACCTCAGTGTTTCCGCAGGTCGATCCCAGGCAACTCACAGTCATGAGACGGATGGTTGGCGGGTACCGAGGTGTTGTACCGGTCAGCGGATCCCGCGCGGTCCGCGCACCGAAGGAGCGATCGTGCATCACAACCGTCTGAAGACCGCAGCGCTGCTCGGCCTGCTGACCTCGCTGATCCTCGCGGTCGGCTACTGGTTCGGCGGGAGCGGCGGGCTCGTCGTCGCCGTCGTCGTCTCGTTGGTGATGAACGGCGTGACCTACTTCTACTCCGACAAGCTCGCCCTGCGCTCGATGCGGGCGCAACCGGTCAGCGAGGCACAGTTCCCCGAGCTGTACCGGATGGTCCGCGAGCTGGCCACCGAGGCACGTCAGCCGATGCCCCGCCTCTACGTCAGCCCCACCTCCCAGCCCAACGCGTTCGCCACGGGTCGCAACCCGGCCAACGCGGCGGTGTGCGTCACGCAGGGGATCACCGAGATCCTCGACTACCGGGAGCTGCGGGGCGTGATCGGGCACGAGCTGTCGCACGTCTACAACCGGGACATCCTCATCTCCAGCGTCGCCGCCGGCCTCGCCGGCATCATCACCATGCTGGCCAACATCGCCTGGTTCATCCCGCTCGGCGGTGGCGACGACGAGGACGCCCCCAACCCGGTCGTGCTGCTGCTCACCCTGATCCTCGGCCCGCTCGCGGCGACCGTGATCCAGCTCGCGATCAGCCGCAGCCGCGAGTTCCAGGCCGACGAGTCGGGGGCCCGGCTCACCCGGGACCCGCTGGCCCTGGCCAGCGCCCTGCGGAAGATCCACCTGGGCACCCAGGCCCGGCCGCTGCCGGCCCAGGGGCAGCTCACCAGCACCGCCCACCTGATGATCGACAACCCGTTCAAGCGGGGCGGCGGCATCGCCGCGCTCTTCTCCACCCACCCCCGGATGGAGGAGCGGGTCGCCCGCCTGGAGCGGATGGCCGCCAGCGCCGGCCCCGTGCAGTTCCAGCGCTGACCCGTCCCGACCCGATCCCGCCCGCGCCCGGTCCGACCGGGCGCGGGCGTTTCGTCGGGTACGCGGCGAGACGCGCACCATAACCAGTTCACTGCCACCAGGCTGCGGCGTTAGGGTCGGGACGTTTCCGGCTCGTTACATGCTCTCGTCGCACCCCTCTCGTTGCACCCCCTGGAGGTTCCCGTGGCCGCACTGCGCCAGTACCTCGGCGTATGGCGGATCCCCGGCGCGCCGATGCTGCTCGTCCTCGGCGTCATCGGCCGGCTCGGGATCGGCATGACGCCGTTGGCGCTGCTGCTCGTCGTGCAACAGGTCACCGGGCGCTACTCGCTGGCCGCCGTCGCCGGTGGCATCTACGCCCTCGCCGGGGCCGCGCTCAGCCCCGTCGCCGGCCGCGTCGCCGACCGGGTCGGCCCCACCCCCGTGCTGCTGGCCACCGCCGTCGCCCACCCCCTCGCGCTCGGCGGGCTGCTCTGGGCCAGCCGCACCGACGGCGCCAGCATCGCCCTGATCTACCTCGCCGCCGGGGTGGCCGGAGCCACGTACCCGCCGCTGACCGCCGCGCTGCGCGGCGCGTGGAACGACCTCACCAGCCCCGCCACCGGCCGGTACCACCTGCGCAACACCGCCCTCGGCGCGGAGACCGCGCTCCTCGAAGTCGTCTTCGTGCTCGGCCCGCTGCTGGTGGCCGCGTTCGTGCTGATCGCCGACGCGGCAGCCGCCCTCGTCGGCGCGGCCGTGGTCACCCTCGTCGGCACCGTCGCCGTCGCGCTCGGCCGGGTCATGCGCGGCTGGCGTCCCCACCCGAAGGAGCACCACGCCCGGGGGCTCGGCCCGCTGCGCGTCGGCGGCTTCCCCGCCCTGCTGCTCTGCATCGCCGGCCTCGGCATTGCGTTCGGGGCCGCCGGGGTCATCGTCCCGGCGTTCGCCGGAAACCAGCCCACCGACGACCCGGAAAGCCTGGCCGGCGTCCTGCTCGCGGTCTGGGGCCTCGGCAGCGCCGCCGCCGGCTTCTGGTTCGGCGTCCGCAAGCCCGCGGCCAACATGACCCGCCAGTTCGCCTGGCTGCTCGCCGCCGTCGCCGCCACCTTCGCCGTGTACGCGGTGATGCCCGGCCCGCTCGCCCTCGGCGTCGCCCTGGTCGTCGGCGGGGCCGCCATCGCCCCCGCGCTCACCCTGGAGAACACCCTCGTCGGGCGGATCGCCCCGGCCGGCATGCTCAACGAGGCGTACACCTGGGCGGTGACCATCATGGTCGCGTCCAGCGCCGCCGGTGGCGCGGTGGCCGGGCTGATCATCGACCACGCGGGCGGCGTGCCGTGGGCGTTCGTCTTCGCCGGGTCGGCCGTCGCCGTCGGGGCCGCCGTCGCCGCGCTGCCCGCCGGCCCCATCGCCCGCGCGGAGGCCACGGCGGTACGCGTCGAGCAGACCCTCGCCGCCTGAGCGGCCCGCTGCTCGGTGCTCCTCGGCGGCGGCTGCTGCCCGGGGCTGCTCGGCGCGGCGTGGGGCTGCTCAGCCGCTGCGCGGCGCGTACATGATGACGGCGACCCCGACCAGGCAGATGGCCGCGCCGACGACGTCGTAGCGGTCGGGCCGGAACTTGTCGACGACCATGCCCCAGGCAAGGGACCCGGCGACGAACACCCCGCCGTAGGCGGCGAGGATGCGGCCGAAGTTCGCGTCGGGCTGGAACGTGGCGACGAAGCCGTAGAGCCCGAGCGCGACCACGCCGCCCGCGATCCAGAGCAGCCCCCGGTGTTCCCGCCAGCCCTGCCACACCAGCCAGGCCCCGCCGATCTCGGCGAGGGCGGCGAGCAGGAACAGCAGGATCGAGCGGGCGACCGTCATGCGTCAGACCGTAGCCGTGCGGCCCCTCGTCAGCGGTGGACGGGATGGCAGGAGCGGGGGCGCGGTGCCCGCCAAGCGCGGTGAGCCAGCGGTACCTTGTCACCAGCAACCGGGCGGCACGGGCGGAGGGATCTTGGTCGGGCAAGTGAATGAAATCGGCATTGTTGATCTTTAGCAGTCCAGGTCAAGAAGTCTGTTCCCCGCGCACGCGGGGGTGATCCCTCCCGCAGCCGGTACAGCCGCTCGAGGCGCATCTGTTCCCCGCGCACGCGGGGGTGATCCACCATGAACCTAGCGATGGGCGTCCTGTTCCTGCTGTTCCCCGCGCACGCGGGGGTGATCCCCGCGAGGATCGCGGCCACCTGGCCGACGTGCCCTGTTCCCCGCGCACGCGGGGGTGATCCGGCCGGACCGATCTCGCTCCCCCAGTCGCGGAACTGTTCCCCGCGCACGCGGGGGTGATCCCCGACCAAGGACACGTTCACGCTTCGAGATCTCCTGTTCCCCGCGCACGCGGGGGTGATCCCTCCCGCGCCGACCGGCGGCCCTTCACCCAGGCACTGTTCCCCGCGCACGCGGGGGTGATCCCGGGACGACGCTGCCCGCTCCGGCACTGGCCGGCTGTTCCCCGCGCACGCGGGGGTGATCCCGTCGAACCGAGCGCCCAACTGCCCGTCTGGGTGCGGGGGTGATCCCGGCTTCCACGGCATCCTTCCGGACGCTATCGCCTGTTTCCCGCGCACGCGGGGTGATCCCCGGCTCGGTATGGCGGCGGTCATCGCGACGGCCTGTTCCCCGCGCATGCGGGGGTGATCCCGTGACCCGGACATACGAGGACTTGTACGCCGGCTGTTCCCCGCGGGGGTGATCCCGAACGCTCGCGAGAGAGTCTGGACCAGACCGGTTGTTCCTCGCGCACGCGGGGGTGTTCCGGTGGCGAAGGGCGAGCTGCGCGCCCTGCTGGCCTGTTCCCTGCGCACGCGGGGGTGATCCCAGCCGGTAGCGGAGCCAGGCCGTCCACAGGCCGTCAAAGGCCGGAGAAGGGCGACCAACGACGACCGAAGCCGCCCAGGTTCGCCCAGCTCACACAGCGTGCCTCGCTGCCCAACGAGGGACCCGACCGAGCCCTTAGCGGTAGTTGGTGAACTGGAGGGCGATGCCGAAGTCCTCGCTCTTGAGCAGGGCGATGACGGCCTGGAGCTCGTCCTTCTTCTTGCCGGTGACCCGGAGCTGGTCGCCCTGGATCTGCGCCTGGACGCCCTTCGGGCCCTCGTCGCGGATCTTCTTGCTGATCGCCTTGGCCTTGTCCGAGTCGATGCCCTGGACGACCTTGGCGTCGATCTTGAAGATCTTGCCCGAGGGCCGCGGCTCGCCCGCGTCCAAGGACTTCAGCGAGATGTTCCGCTTGACCAGCTTCTCCTTCAAGACGTCCAGGGCGGCCCGCACCCGCTCCTCGGTCTCCGCCTGGAGGCTGATCGCCTCCTCGCCCGACCAGGAGACCTCCGCGCCGGTGCCCCGGAAGTCGAACCGCGTCGAGAGCTCCTTCTCCGCCTGGCGGAGGGCGTTGTCGACCTCCTGCCGGTCGACCTTGCTCACGATGTCGAACGACGGGTTCGCTGCCATGCTGATGCTCCTGCTGTCCGGCGGTCAGTGCACGTACGTGCCGCTGGTTGGCGGCGGCACGACCCCCTGACGGTACCCGGTTGCGCTCGCCCCGGGAGCAACCGCTATCCTTGGCTCCGCTGCCACGCCACGGCGCGGCGGTGACGCCCTGGCGGGTTGCCCGAGCGGCCAATGGGAGCGGACTGTAAATCCGTCGCGAAAGCTACAGAGGTTCGAATCCTCTACCCGCCACCAGGTGCGAGCACGGCCCCTGAACAGCAGGAATGCTGATCGGGGGCCGTTGTCGTTGATCTCGTCGAGTCCGGCCAGGGTCCAGAGCGATACGACTCGTTGTGGGAAGATCGTGGGCGGGTCGATCTTGCCGTCTGAGGGCACTGCTAAAGCCTGCGAATGCTAGTAGTCGGGAATCTTGCCGGGGTTGGCGGGAACGCCTTGATGGGCCGCCTGAGGGTCGCCGGTTGGGCCTAGCCCGTGAACGGGGCCGCAACGGACGCGGCGACCGTCCGGAGGCAGTCGGTCGGTTGCTCTGCGACTGGGGCGGCTTGCCGCTGGCCGGCTCACCGCCCGCGCCGCCCGGAGCGCAGCGCCTTCATTCAACAGAGGAAATCGGAAATGAGGGCATGCGGCCCCGGCCGGGGGACCGCGTGGCTTCTGCCGGCAGGGACTTGAACCCTGAGCCCCGCCGGTGGTCTGTAGGTCACCTCAAATCGGGCGGATCGGCGTCCTGACTCGGTGAATCCTTACGTCGACTTACAGCAGTTCGCAGCCTTTGTTGGACTCAGTCTTCTTGCCCAACTTGCGCCCGACGATCTCGCCAGCCCATCGCTCGCCGTCGAGGTACCGGCGGCGGCGTTGCGTCCCGGCTGACGTCAGGTTGCTGCTGCGATTGTCCTGAGCGAGTAGTAGGCATGGATGCCGTTGACCTGGCTGATCCAGAAGCTCAGCTTCTCATCGGACGTCGCGCGCTGTGGTAGGAGTCCTAGCTGCTTCGCGAGAGCGTAGAAGCCAGGACCGGCATCGTTGGTATCTAGATAGTGCACCAGCGCAGAGATCATGAGCCCGGTGACGGGTCGGTTGCGGCCCACGACCAGGCTCAAGAGGTGTCCCATCGCCTTCCGGTCGATCTCGCGTTCAAAGTCGAAGGCCGGGAGCTCGGTCCGGCGTTCCAGGGTGGCGTTCAGTTCGGTGTAAGAGGTGACCCTGCCAAGCCGGGCACGCTCTATCAAGAAGGTCAGGCTGACCTCGCTAAAGCGATCCCACGTCTCGTCCTCGCGGCTGTACATCGACATCGCAGCCTCCGTGATGAAGAGTAGGGCGACCTGACCCCGCCGTCAGCGGGGCGCATGCTCACCTCCGACAAGAGTAAGGCTGGCCGATGGTCCCAATCGATCGCAAGTGGGCGGCAGCAGGCTTTTTGAAGCTCCTTGCCGACGCGGGGCAGCTCGTGGCCGATCGCTGGTTCCTCCTCCAGACCGCATCCCGGAGGGGCAGCGAGCCGGTGAGCCACTATCGCGAGAGAGTCTATTGTTACGAGCTCTACCACCAGCTTCGGACCCTGAGCGAAAGCTCTCTCGGCCGAGATGCAGGAGTTCCTGCGTACACGCTCTCGGGCGAGATTGACAAGGCCCAGCTGAACGCGGTGATTGACGGAGGGCGGCACAAGCCGGACTTGGTTTGGCATGTTCCCGGGCAGTGGCAGCACAACGCCGTCGTCGTCGAGGTGAAGGCGGCAGACCACCTTAGGTCTGGGCCGCTACGGAAGGATCTGCAGACTCTTCGCGCCTTCCTTGAAGCAGAGCGTGGGTATGAGCGAGCGGCTCTGCTCATCTACGGCGAATCCGAAGGCAAAGTCCTGCGGAGACGCATCCTTCAAGCCGCAGCTGATGTTGGCTTCCCTGCAAGTCTGACCCAACGCGTCCATCTTCTGTGGCATCGGCGGCCACGGCAGGCTATGCAGGACCTGGGTCCGCTCGCACAGCGTGTAGCCCATAGTGACGGTACGCCGTCGGGCAGCGTTGCTGTCGACAGTTAGGCCGCCGGCGACCGCAGCTGACTCCGCCGGGGTGTCAGGCTCAACCTGTCGGCTGTTGTCAAGCCTGTGGCGGCCGGCGTCGGTGAGCAGTGCCCAGGAGCTCGTTGGTTGACCCTCAGGGCCGACGATCATCAAGACCTCCGCTGCCTACTTACTGCCTCGCTGAGTGACGACTCGCCCGCGAAGTGCTTGAAAGGAGCCGATTCTCGGTAGGCTCTTCCGACTCGTCTCGCTGGTCACTGTGGGTGGAAGTGATGATGCGGCTCGCCTCCCGCAGAGCGCGAAGGTTTCCCAGCGCGTACCACGGCCGTAGGCGCTCAGGGTCAAGCGCGGTAGCGATCGGGATAGCCAACTCCTTGATGATTTGGGCCTTCCTCACGCGCGTGCGCGAGGAGAGCATCAGGCCGTGGACGCACATGACGTATTCCACCAGCAGTTGTCGAAGCGGTCCCCCGTAGACGGCGACGAACCGACCCGAGTCGTCAAAGAGTTGCTGCACGATCAGGCGCAGGCGCTCCTCTTGGCGCACCTGCTCAGCGCGGACACGGTCACGCACCTCGCGGCTCATGTCCTTCGGCAGCTCTTCTGCGAGTACACCAGCGGATAGCGACAGCCCTACTATTCGGCTCATGAGCTCCCGCCGGGCTGCGCGGCGTTCTTTATTGGCCTCCACGCGCGGCTTCACAACCTGCTCAACCACGGTCGCTGCCACCACGGAGGTTGCGACGGAAGCAGTGAAGGTTATGGCATCGATTGGCATTGGGCTCCTCCGCGGACGGCTAGCAGCTTTATCTTGACCTTCGATGGAGCATCGCCATGGGGTGCCGGATGCTGCCTTGCAAAGGCGGCGCACTGTCCTGGGCCGTCGTTTGCCAGTGTCAGCGAGTGGCGCTAGCGACGGGGGCCTTGTGGTCCTACGCCAGCATTCGTCGGTTGTTGTCGCACGTTGCGCTGGTTCTTGCTGACGCTATCCTCACGGGCCGAGTACTTGAGCCGCACTGCGGCGGGCCATGACGTCCTCAGCGTACTTGCGCATCGATCAGCCTAAAAGTCCTGCCGGGGGTGGCGGCTATCGCCAAGGTCCCCGCCGCTGCTCGTCAGCCCCCACCTCCTTCTGTCGGTTTACCATTGTCCACGGGTAGTCGCCGATTCGGCTGCACGCTTGGCTGGGTTGCGGGACGTCTGCGAACTGCTCCTGTTGCAAACCACTGCACAAGCGTGACTGCCAGGTGAATGGCCATCCGTGCCTCGTCTTGGTCATGCCGTCGAGGCGAGGGCGAACCCGCGTGCCGTGCGTGGCCGTCCCACAGCAGACCAATCATCGCGACGACAGGGTCAACTGCACCCTGATTGTTGCCCTTGATGGCCAACTCCCACTTGCTGCCAGCATCACGAAGATGCGCTCGGACCTTGCCGAGCGTTTCGAGCCTTCCTTTCGGTAGGACAACCGGGATGGCTGCCGCTTCGACCGCACGAACCGCTTCGTCGTATGCCTTAGAGGGGTCTGGGTTGAGGCCATAGGCTGAAGTCCATGCTGTGGCGAGATGCCGGCCCGCTTCTCTCCGGCCGGACGTAACGCTCTGAGCAGCCTCGCTAACGGTTTTATCCACTCGGCGTACTAGGCAACGTTCATTCCAGCTGAATTCGTAGGCGGATCCAGCATCGGTCAGTATCTGGTTAAGCCGCTCAGCTTCTAGTGCTTGTTTCGACGTCTCCGGCCACTCATACTCTGGGACCCAGTCCGCTATACCCGCGTACGAAGTCGGAACAGGCCCTGCGACCTCAATGTCCCACCGGAGTCCTTCGTCGAGGTGCAGCGCGGTATCGACGACGTCCAAAAGTTGGTCCGTCCTCGTTGTAGCCGTCACCAGTTCCTCGGCCGCCACGCCTCGACCAGATAGGGCAAGGCGCAGGCGTAGCGCGACCCGGCCAGCCAGATCACCCGGGCGGTCTAGCAGTAGGTAGCTCCTAGCCCACTCGGCGAGGGGCATCTCGAGGTGGGCTGGCACGCCTTCAAAAAGGCTCTCTTCTCGGAGTGACTGGTATCGCTGGGAGATAGGTCTCCAGTCGCTCTGCTCGTCAAGCGTCATCTTGATCTCCGCAAGGGGTAGAGAGGTGGGGCTGTGGCGGTGAGGGCCCCATACCTATCTGGGTTTGACTATGCCATCTCGGGCTTGAGGCGGCCGTTGAGGTAGGGCTGGGACGGCCGTTGGAAGCATGCGCCGGAGACGCGGGACTCGATGGTGCGGACGTGTCGGAAACCCTGCCGGCGGTAGTAGTCGTGCAGTCCGTGGTTGGTGGTCCAGGCGTCCAGCCGTAGCCAGGTCAGTCCCGCGTCGTAGGCCCGTCCGCCGGCCCAGTCCAGCAGTTCGCCGCCGAGGCCCGCGCCGGAGTGGGCAAGCGGGATCATCATCTTCGCCGCGTACAACGCGTCGGCCGGGTCGTCCTCCGGGTACCACAGCGCTTCGGGGTCCCGGTCCGGCTTCCACAGGCCGTCCACGTCGACATATGCGGTCAGGGTGATGGTGGCGATCGGGTCGTCGCCTTCCCAGACCAGCCACGTCTGTCCGGCGGATACCGTCGCCGCCACGGCGGAGCGGGGCAGCGGGATGGACCACTGTTCCTCACCCCGGGCGGCGAGCCACGCCACCCGCTCGCGCCGCCACTGCATGATGACGTCGACGTCCTGGAGCCGGGCCGGGGTGATGATCACTCGGGGGATTCCTCGGGGCGGAACCTGGCGATGACGCCGACGTCTCCGTGGGTGGTGACGATCTGGTTGCGGTCGCCCGCGAAGACGTTGAAGGACACCCGCACTGGGCGCTGCTCGGTGTAGCCGGTGCGGATGTGCAGCAGGATCGTTGTGCCGGGCTGCAAGCCGAGCAGGTTCGCCTCCTCGGGCGTGGGCATCCGGGAGACGTACTCGTCGTAGTAGGCCGTCTGCTGGTGACCCCGTTCGGCCAGAAGCCTGGTGGTCCCCTGCGGGATGTCCTTCGGCGACAGCAGCTCGCGGATCTCCTCGGCGAGGTCCATCGGGTAGTAGGTGTCCTGTAACGAGGACGGCTGGTCGTTGACATACCGGACGCATCGGCGCAGCACCGCGACCGAGTCGGGTTCGACGTGGAGGCGTTCGGCGAGTTCGGGCGACAGGGACCGGATCGTCAGGGTGAACTCCTGCGACGCCTCGTAGCCCTGGGCCACGACCTCCGAGCGCCACGCGTCCGTCTCGGCCGTCGGCTGGGCGGGCATCTCGGCGCGGTGGGCGTGGAAGGTCAGAGTGACCTTCCTTCGGACGATCATGCCGCCGCCGCGTCCGGGCACCCTCTGCACCAGGCCCTCGTTCACCAGCAGGGCGGTGGCGTCGCGGACGGTGTTGCGCGAGACGCCGTACTGGTCCTGGAGCTGCGGCTCGGTCGGGAGCCGGTCGCCCTCGCGCAGTGTTCCGGACACGATCTGGCCCCGAAGCTCGCTGGCGATCTGGCGGTACTTCGGCTGGCCCACGTCGCCGTCCCCTCCTGATGTCGTACCAACCAATCTATCCGCATGCCTTGACTGCCTCCTGCCCGCCTGTAATGGTTGGTATGAATCCAACCTTACTTACGGCTATGGCCCGATCGCAGAGGAGTGGCATGGATGATCAGGCCGGCGAGCTGGCACGGGACATCGAAGTGGTGAACCGGGCCCTCGCATCGACCCGCGCCCACCTGACCGCACTCGCTCGGGCGGAGGACGCCCTTGAGCTGCGCCGACCGACCCACTCGCCCCTGCTCACGCTCGTGGAGCAGGCCGAGAAGGCGGCGTCCCGGGTGACGCGGTACCTGCGGGCGCTCTCGCCTGCGCACACCTCTGACCTGACCAGGAATCGGGAGTGCTCGTGATCTCCGGGGTCGTGTCGATTGTGTTCGGTGGGCTGGTGCCGGGCTTCCTACTCGGGTTGCTCGCCTTCCGCGTCAAGTCCCGCTGGTGCCCGCGCTGCGGCGAGTCCACCCTGGCCATGCCGCCCCTGGAGCAGGACAGATGAGTGGCCGCGACGAGGTGCCGATCGGGCGGCGGATGGCGGAGCTGCGGGCCCGCCGGGGGATGAGTCAGCAGGTCTTCGCCGACCGGATCGGCAAGTCGAAGAGCTGGGTCGACAAGGTCGAACGAGGCGTACGCACCCTCGACCGGCTCTCCGTCATCGAAACCGTCGCCGCCGCCCTCGGCGTCACCCCGACCATCCTGCTCACCGGCAAGCCCCGCCGGGAAGGCGTCACCGACACCGACGCCGCCGTGGAACGCGTCCGCGCGGCGCTGGCCCGCCACGACCCACCCGGGGCCGACGCCGACAGCCCGACCGCGCGGCAGCTCGACGACCGGGCCGGGCATGCCTGGGCCGCGTACCGCAACGGCCACCACGCCCAGGTCCTGCGCGCCCTGCCCGACCTGCTCGCCGCCACCCGGCACACCACCCGCGCCGAGCCGGCGGCCGACCCGCCCGTCCGCGTCTACCGGCTGACCGCCCAGACTCTGGTCAAGCTCGGCCAGCCCCACCTCGCCTGGCTGGCCGCCGACCGAGCCATGACCGCCGCCACCGGCGACCCCCACCGCACCGCGCTCACCGCCGTCTCCCTCGCCCAGGCCCTGCGCGCCCTGCACCGGGGCCGCCTCGCGCAGGCCGCCGCGCTCAGCGCCGTACACCAGCTTGACCCGGCGGCGCACGACCGCCCGCCGGACCCGGGCCTCGCCGGGACGCTGCTGCTCGAAGCCGCCCTCGCCGCCGCAAGCTACCGCGACGCCGCCACCGCCCACGACCTCACCGAGCGCGCCGCCCACCTCGCCGCCGCGCACGACGACCACCATCAGCGTGACGGCGACGGCATCGCCTTCGGCTCCGCCGCCGTCACCCTCGCCCGCGCCCTGGTCGCCACCCAGCTCGGCGACCACCACCAGGCCGTCACCATCCATCGGTACGCCACCAGCGGCGACGGCTGGCACCAGCTTCCCGCCGAGCACCGCGCCGCCCACCTCATCGACATCGCCCGCGCCCACCTCGATCTGGGCGACCCGCGGGCCGCCGGCCGCGCCCTGATCGCCGCCGACCAGATCGCCCCCGCCGAGGCCCGCATCCGCCCCGCCGCACGCGCCGCCCTCACCGCGATTGTCCGCACCGGACTCACCGCCGCCGATGTCGCCCGCCTCGCCGCCACCGTCGGCCTCACCCGGCGGTAGGCACCTGCCCGATCTCGCCGCACTACTGCCGTCGCGCCGCCGACCCTGCGGCCCCGCCCGACGGTGCTGCCGACCCCGGCAGCGCCCGACGGTCGGCCACGAAGATCGTCTGTCGGGTACCGGCATCCGGTTCGGCGTGTCGCGCCGGTGACGAGCAGACGATCAAGGTGTTGCCATCCGGGAACGAGTGGGGTCGGGATGGCGCTTCGGGAGTGCGGCCGGGCGTCGTGAGTGATGTCGCATCTGACTCAGCTCCCTATGCGCGACAGAAGCCGCCCGCCGGGGCAATGGCAATGGGCGGCGACTCCGCCCTTTCCGGGGAAATCGAATGGGCGCGCGGCATCGTGCCATCTAGCCTCGCGAAGATGGACGATGCTGACGGGCGCGCCTTGGTCGAGCACGGATACGACGCGTTGTCATACCACTACCGAGCGGACGATGCCGGGGACGGCCAATACGCTCCGTGGCTCGCCGCTTTGCACCGACGCCTGCCGGGTGCGGCAACGGTTCTCGATCTCGGCTGCGGCTGTGGCGTGCCGGCCGCCCGCTTCCTCGCCGCCGCCGGGCACCACGTCACGGGCGTCGACATCAGCGCCGTGCAGGTCGAGCGGGCCCGCCGCCTGGTGCCCACCGGGGCCTTCCTCCGCGCCGACGCCACCCGCGTCGACCTGCCGCCGGGCTCGCCCTCATCCACCTGCCCCTGCCCGAGCAGCCCCGCCTCATCGGGCGCATCTTCACCTGGCTGCGCCCGGGCGGCTGGCTGCTGGCCACCGTCGGCGACAGCGCGTGGACGGGCACCGAGGAGAACTGGCTCGGCGGTCCCGCCGCCATGTGGTGGAGCCAGGCCGACGCGTCGACCTACCGCTCCTGGCTGCGGGAGGCCGGGCTGCTGGTCACCGCCGAGGAGTTCGTGCCCGAGGGGACGGGCGGGCACGCCCTCTTCTGGGCCCGCCGACCCCCAGCCTGACCAGGTCGCGGGGCGGGGTGCCGGGCGGGGCGCCGCCATGTCGGGCAGGTGGCGGTATCCCGGCCGCCGGATACCCCCATGTCGCCGACATGGCGGGCCCAGGGCGGGCCCAGCGCGGGCCCAGGGCGGGCCCAGGGCGGGCCCAGCGCGGGCCCCGCCCGGGCCCGGCCGCGTCGGGGACGGGGTCGAAGCGGGTTCGGGACGAAGGTCCCTTTCGATATCTCGTCGTCTGTGGTGTGCTGTTTTCCGATGCGTGGCGCCAGGGGGCTGGAGCATGCATTCAATGAATTTCCATGATTGGCGCGCTAGGTCCGAGTGTTCGCCAAATGAAGGACGGCGTGGAACGCGGGAACGCAGGGGTATCACCCCGCCAGGCAGGGCGTCCTGCCGATCGGTCGGACTTGTTGCCGTCCAGGCGGAGCCAGGCCACCGAGGGCTTTGTTGCCCTCAGTGCGTGTGGCACCATCATGGAATCTTCACGCCCCCCGTGCTGCCCGTTTCGTGACAGGAGCCCCACAGATGCCTACTCAAAAGCTGGGTCGGCTGCTCGGCTTGACCCTGATGCTGTTCGCGCTCGCCTCGGGTGCTGCTTCGGTCGCCTCCGTCGCCGGTGCCCCGGCCAAAGGCTCGGGCGGCTTGGTGAACCTCGAGTTCGAGTGGAACTAGGTTCTTCGCAGTTCGTGTGACGCCGCCGTCGCCCGGCCACCCACCGGGCGGCGGCGGTAGCGGCCAGACACGGGCCAGGCATCGGCGCGGAGTTCACTCTCGGTGACAACAAGGGAGCAGGATGACGAGCCGAGCGGCAGCCGTGCGACGACGCGGGACTGACCTGGCCTGGCTGATCACCGGGCCGCTGGCGTTCCTGGCGGTCATCTGCTGCCTGCTGATCGCGCTGGTCACCGACGACAAGAAGGACGCCTACGGCGAGTGGGGCCTGGGCCTGCTGCTGCTCACCGCCCTGGTCGCCGCCCACCTGCCGGTGCTGAGCTTCATCGTCCGGCGGCAGACGCTCTCCGCCACGATCACCGAGATCCCGCTGGTCCTGGCGCTCTATTACCTTCCGCCGCTGACCCTGGTGCTGGTGGCCACCCTGGCCGCCCTGATCGCCCAGCTCCGGCGGCGGCTCGGCCCGGCCAAGTTCGCGTTCAACGTCGCCCGGTCCGCCGCGGCGACCTCCCTCGCCGGCCTGGTGCTGCTGGCGTTGCCCCCGATCCGGGGGGTGGGCCCCGGCACGTGGGGCATCCTCTTCGCGGCGGTCAGCACCGTCACCCTGGTCACCCTCGCCGCGGTCGTCGGCGTGATCACCCTGCTCCAGGGCTGGCAGGCCGGCCTGGAGGTGGTCCGGACGTCCACCGTGCCGCTGCTCGCAGCGGCGGTGAACGCGACCGTCGGCCTGATCATCCTGCTCGCGCTGAAGGCCACCTACTGGTCGCTGCTGCTGCTCGCCGCGCTCGCCCTCACGGTGGCGCTGGTCTACCGGGCGTACGCCCAGTTCCTCCGCCAGCACCGCACGCTGGCCGACATCTACGACCTGACGCGGGCGATGACCCGCAGCGGCCAGGACGGCACGCTGCCGGACGCGCTGCTCGGCCGGGTCCGCGCCCTCATGCAGGCCGAGTACGCGACGCTGTGGCTGCCCGCGCAGGGCCGGCACCCGGAGGTGCTACTGACCGCGCGGATCGACGGGCGGGGCCTGCTCGACTTCTCGAAGATCCCGGCGTCGGTGCGGGAACAGGTCGTTCAGCAGCGGCAGACCGTCGCGCTCGGCGCCCGGCTCGGCGGGGACCGCGTGCAGTTGGCCATGCTCCGGGCGGCGTCGACGAAGGACGCGATCGTCGTTCCGCTGCGCTCCGGCGAGGCGGTCATCGGCACGCTGGAGGTGGTCAACCGGCTCAGCGACGTCGGCCACTTCACCCCGTCGGACGTGCCGGTGATCGAGACGGTCGCCGCGCACGCGGCGGTGGCCCTGGAGAACTCCCGGCTGGTCGACCGGCTGCGCCACGACGCCTACCACGACACGCTGACCAAGCTGCCCAACCGGCGGCGGATCAGCGCGGCGCTCGACGAGGCCGTGAGCATCCGGGCCCCGGGCGAGGTGGTGGCCGTCCTGCTGTTCGACGTGGACGGGCTGCGTCAGGTCAACGAGTCGCTCGGCCACGCGGCCGGCGACCAGGTGCTCGCCGAGGTCGCCGTCCGGCTGCGCGACTCCGCGCCCTCCTCCGCGCTGGTCGGCCGGGCCGGCGGCGACGAGTTCCTGGTGACGCTGCGGCTGGAGAACGCCGAGGCGGCGCTGGAGCTGGCCGCCCGGCTGCGTGAGGAGATCCGCGCCGAGATGGTCTTCGACGCTTTCACGCTGGACGTCGACACGGCCGTCGGCGTGGCCGTGCACCCCGACCATGGCAGCGACGCGGCGACCCTGCTGCAACGGGTCGACCTGGCCGCGACGGCGGCGAAGTCCATGCCGGGCAGCATCCAGTTGTTCAACCCGGCGCTGGAGTCGCGCTCGCTACGCCGCCTCGGCCTCGCGGGCGACCTGCGCAAGGCCCTCGACGACGGCGCGCTGGAGGTCTACTTCCAGCCGAAGGTGACACTGCGGGACCGCCGCCTGGTGGGGGTGGAGTGCCTGGCCCGCTGGGAGCACCCGGCGCACGGCGAGGTCGCCCCGGAGGACTTCGTGGCCGTGGCGGAGCACACCGGCCAGCTCGGCCGGCTCACCGAGGTGGTGCTGCGGGAGGGGCTGCGGCGCAGCCGGGACTGGGCGCACGCCGAGCAGCCGCTCGCCGTCGCGGTCAACCTCTCCGCGCGTACGCTCACCGACCGGCACTTCCCCGATCGCGTGCGCGAGCTGCTCGCCGAGTACGACGTGCCCCCGCAGCGGCTCACCTTCGAGATCCGCGAGGCCGGGGTGCTCGACGGCACCGACCGGCCGATCCCGACCCTGCGCCGGCTGCGCGACCTCGGGGTGCGGCTGTCGGTGGACGACTTCGGCACCGGCTCGTCCTCGCTGGCCTACCTGCGCCGGCTGCCCGTGCACGAGGTGAAGGTCGACCGCTCCTTCGTGCAGGGCATGGCGACCGACCCGGGGGACCTGGCCATCGTCAACGCCGTGGTGACCCTCTCCCAGCAGTTCGGCCTCGCGGTGGTGGCCGAGGGCGTGGAGAGCGAGCTGACCCTGGAGCTGCTGCAGGACATCGGCTGCGAGATCGGCCAGGGCTTCCTGTTCAGCCGGCCGCTGCCGTACGAGCGGCTGGAGGCGTGGTTCGGGGCCCAGTTGGAGTCCGAGGCGCTCGTCATCCCGGACGTCCGGCGGCTGCGCATCGTCCCCTGATTCCGCCCCGAACACGGCGCTGAGCTGGGGGAACGTTGCGACGCGCGAGGGTGGGGGGATCCGATTTCACCTCCGGCGCGGGGCCGTGTACTCTTACCTCTGCGCGGCCACCGAGTGATCGCGCAGGCCCCCTTAGCTCAGTCGGCAGAGCGTCTCCATGGTAAGGAGAAGGTCTACGGTTCGATTCCGTAAGGGGGCTCAAAGGGTCCGGCTGGACCCGCCACGGCGGTGTAGCTCAGATGGCAGAGCAAGCGGCTCATAATCGCTGTGTCGCCGGTTCAAGTCCGGCCACCGCTACTCTCGTCCTCCGGGCCAGCTTCCGGTGGTCGGTGGGATGGGCGCCATAGGCGCCCACTTTGCATGTCCGCGTCGCCAGCGCGTAGGCTGAGGCGCTGTAGTTGTTGTCCGTTAGCGAGGAAGGCACTCCGCCGTGGCGAAGGCTACCGATGTCCGGCCGAAGATCACTTTGGCGTGTGTGGAGTGCAAGGAGCGCAACTACATCACGCGCAAGAACCGCCGCAACGACCCGGACCGCATCGAGCTGAAGAAGTTCTGCCCCCGGGACGGCAAGCACACGGTCCACCGCGAGACCCGCTGACCCGTCGCCGGCACACGCCGGCCAGCACGACACCCGATCGCCGATCCGGAGCGAGCGCGCGGCCAACCGGCCGACCGTCCGCCCCCGGGTCGGCTTTCGTGCTTCCCGTGTAGGTTCTCGGGCATGTCCCTGGACCCGTCCTACGTCGGCCGGACCTATCCGCCGACCGCCCCCTACCAGGTGGGCCGTGAAAAGATCCGCGAGTTCGCCACGGCGATCGGCGCCGCCGACCCGGCGCACCACGACCCGGAGGCCGCCCGCGCGCTCGGGCACCCGGACGTGGTGGCCCCGCCGACCTTCCCCGTGGTGATCACGATGGCCGCCACCCGGCAGATCGTCGACGACCCGGCCCTCGGGGTCGACTACAGCCGGGTGGTCCACGGCGACCAGCGGTTCGCCTACACCCGGCCGGTGGTGGCCGGCGACGAGCTGGTCTGCGTGAACACCATCGAGGACATCACCAGCCGCGGCGGGCACGACTTCCTGACCACCCGCACCGACGTGAGCACGGCCGCCGGCGAGCCGGTGGTCGCCGTCTGGTCCAAGCTCGTCGTACGCGGGGAGGCCTGACATGGAGCTGTCCACCCAGACCTTCCGGGTCACCCGGGCCGACCTGGTCCGCTACGCGGGCGCCTCGGGCGACTTCAACCCGATCCACTGGAGCGACCGCGTCGCCACCGGGGTCGGCCTGCCCGGGGTGATCGCGCACGGCATGTTCACCATGGCCCTGGTGGGCCGGGCGGTCGCCGAGTGGGCCGGCGCGCCCGACGCGGTGGTCGACTACGGGGTCCGGTTCGCCCGCCCGGTGGTCGTCCCCGACGACGACGCCGGCACCGAGATCGAGGTGACCGCGAAGGTCCGCGAGGGCGCGGGGGAGGGCCTGACCAGGCTCGACATCACCGCGACGTGCCGGGGCGAGAAGGTGCTCTCGCAGGCCCGGGCGGTGATCCGGACGCCCCGCTGAGGGGGCCGCGCCACGCGCGGGGGCAGACCGGTTGGGAAAGTCGGGTCCGTACCCGTACACTGGTCCGCCGTGGGGCAAGTGACCCCGCCCGGTGCGTCATGGCCGGGTCGGGCGAGCGTTGCCGCACAGGGGTGTAGCTCAATTGGCAGAGCAGCGGTCTCCAAAACCGCAGGCTGCAGGTTCAAGTCCTGTCACCCCTGCGCCTCAGGCCTGACCGTTCCCGTGGGTCGCGCCGCCAACCGGCGGCGTCCGGCCCGTGGTGGTGGCATCGGCGGGGTGGGTTCCGAGGCATCGGGGCCCGTCCGTCGATCCGCCGGCCGCGGCCCGTCGCGGGACGGTTGGTCCGGCCGGCGTGACCAGCGCCGCGCACGCCGCACCGGTGTGCGACCCGATTCCCGCGACGGAGGGCGAAGTGGCCGAGAACAAGCGGCGCAGCGAGGACGCCGGCGACGACGACCGTCTGAACGACGAGGTCGCCGACGACGTGGCCGCCGACGACGCCTCCGACGCGGACGAGCCGGTATCCCGCGGTGGCACGGCCACCCGGGCGCGGGCCAAGGCCGAGTCGGCCGACGAGAGGAAGACCCGCAAGGACACCGAGCGGATCGGGCTGTTCGCCCGCATCGCGCGGTTCTTCCGCGAGGTCGTGGCCGAACTGCGTAAGGTCATCTGGCCGACCCGCAAGGAGCTGCTGACCTACACCGCGGTGGTGGTCACCTTCGTCGCCGTGATGCTGACGATCGTGGCCGGCCTGGACTACGCCTTCGCGAAGGGCGTGCTGTGGGTCTTCGGAAACCCCAGCTGACCGGCTGATCAAGCCGATAGTTACGGAAGTGAGCGAGCGTGCCTGAGTACGACGAGACCGCCGAGACCACGGACGAGCAGTCCGCGGTGGCGACGGCGGCCAACGATGAGTCGGTCGAGGCCGCCAGCGAGCCGGACTTTCCGACCACCGAGCCCGCCCCGGACGAGGACTACGACCCGGTCGCGGAGCTGCGCCAGAAGCTGCGCTACGCGCCGGGCGACTGGTACGTGGTGCACTCGTACGCCGGCTACGAGAACAAGGTCAAGACCAACCTCGAGACCCGGATCACGTCCCTCGACATGGAGGACTACATCTACCAGGTCGAGGTGCCGACCCGGGAAGAGGTCGAGGTCAAGAACGGCAAGCGGTCCCAGATCCAGGCCAAGGTCTTCCCGGGCTACATCCTGGTCCGGATGGAGCTGACCGCCGAGTCCTACTCCTGCGTGCGGAACACCCCGGGGGTCACCGGCTTCGTGGGGGCGACCGACCGGGCCGACCGGCCCGCGCCGCTGAGCCTCGACGAGGTCCTCAAGTGGCTGGCCCCGGCGGTCGAGACCGAGCAGAAGAAGGCCAAGCCCGAGATCAAGGTCCTCGACTTCGAGGTGGGCGACTCGGTCACCGTCACCGACGGCGCGTTCGCCTCGCTGCCGGCGACGATCAGCGAGATCAACGCCGACCAGCAGAAGCTCAAGGTGCTGGTGTCGATCTTCGGCCGGGAGACGCCGGTCGAGCTGAACTTCAACCAGGTCACCAAGATCTGACGTTCCGTCTCGCCGGCGGTGGGCAGCGGCCCGCCGCCGGCGAGGCCGTTTCCGCCCCCGTGCCGGCCTCGGCGGACCTCGCCGCATCCGGGGGCGGAGCCTTGCGCTAACCTAGAACGTCGGCCGTCGCATCGCGCTGACCGTGCGCGCCCCCGGCCGGCACCTTTCCCAGTTCCAAGCCCCAGGAAGAGACATGCCTCCGAAGAAGAAGCTCGTCAAGACGTTCACGCTTCAGCTGAAGGCGGGCCAGGCCACGCCGGCCCCGCCGGTCGGCCCCGCGCTCGGCCAGCACGGCGTCAACATCATGGAGTTCTGCAAGACCTACAACGCGCAGACCGAGGCTCAGCGGGGCGACATCGTCCCCGCCGAGATCAGCGTCTACGAGGACCGCAGCTTCACCTTCGTCCTGAAGACCCCGCCCGCCGCCCAGCTGCTGATCAAGGCCGCCGGCGTGCAGAAGGGCTCGGGCAACCCGCACAAGGAGAAGGTCGGCTCCGTCACCCGCGCCCAGCTGCGGGAGATCGCCGAGAAGAAGATGGTCGACCTCAACGCCAACGACCTCGACCAGGCTGAGAAGATCATCGCCGGCACCGCCCGGTCGATGGGCCTGACCGTCGGCGACTGACCTCACCCCACCGCCTCACCCGATCAGTTCGTGGGAGGGCACGCGGAGCGCCGCGGCCCGCCATAGACCACAGGAGTAAGCAGAGATGCAGCGCAGCAAGACCTACCGCAAGGCCGCCGAGGTCATCGACCGGTCGAAGCTCTACACGCCGGCCGAGGCGGTCAAGATCGCCAAGGACACCACCAGCACCAAGTTCGACGCCACGGTCGAGGTCGCCATGCGCCTCGGCGTCGACCCCCGCAAGGCGGACCAGATGGTCCGCGGCGTGGTCAACCTGCCGCACGGCACCGGCAAGACCGCCCGCGTGATCGTCTTCGCCGCCGGCGCGAAGGCCGAGGAGGCCGTCGCCGCGGGTGCGGACGAGGTGGGCACCGACGAGCTCGTCGCCCGGATCCAGGGCGGCTGGCTCGACTTCGACGCGGCGATCGCCACGCCGGACCAGATGGCCAAGATCGGCCGGATCGCGCGGATCCTGGGCCCGCGCGGCCTGATGCCGAACCCGAAGACCGGCACGGTGACCATGGACGTCACCAAGGCCGTCTCGGACATCAAGGGCGGCAAGATCACCTTCCGGGTGGACAAGCACTCCAA
This sequence comes from Micromonospora haikouensis, assembly GCF_000876225.1. Taxonomy (NCBI): domain Bacteria; kingdom Bacillati; phylum Actinomycetota; class Actinomycetes; order Micromonosporales; family Micromonosporaceae; genus Micromonospora; species Micromonospora haikouensis. The sequence goes on from NZ_JXSX01000002.1 coordinate 483,374, forward strand.
CCTCCACCTGATCATCGGCAAGGCCTCGTTCTCCGAGACCCAGCTGATCGACAACTACGCGGCGGTCCTCGACGAGGTGCTGCGGGCCAAGCCCTCGGCGGCCAAGGGCAAGTACCTCAAGAAGGTCACCCTCACCACCACGATGGGCCCGGGCGTGCCGGTCGACCCCAACCTGATCAAGAACCTCCAGGAGGGCGTCGAGGCCTGAGCACCACCGCCTCGCCGGGGCCCCGCCACGACTCGTGGCGGGGCCCCGTCCGTCTGTCCGGTGTGGCAGGCTCACGCCATGCGCTGGGAGGATGTCTGGCTCCGTTACCACCGGCGCGGTCCGTGGGTGCTGCGGCAGGTCGACCTGCGGCTGGGCGCCGGCGAGGCCGCCGTGGTGCTCGGCCGCAACGGCGTCGGCAAGTCCACGCTGCTCCAGCTCGCGGCCGGGGTGCTCCGGCCGTCCCGGGGCCGCGTCGTCGACCGGCCCCGGCACGTCGGCTGGGTCCCGGAGCGGTTCCCCGCCGACCAGCCGTTCACCGTGGGCCGCTACCTCGCCGGCATGGCCCGCGTCGCCGGCCTGGGCGGTGCCGAGGCCAGCGACGCCGTGCGGCGGTGGACCGAGCGGCTGGGCCTGGGCCCGTTCCACGGGGTGCGGCTGCCCGAGCTGTCCAAGGGCACCGCCCAGAAGGTCGGCCTGGCCCAGGCGATGCTCCGCCGGCCCGGCCTGCTCATCCTCGACGAGCCCTGGGAGGGCCTCGACGCCGCCGCCCGCGACCTGGTCCCCGCCCTGATCGACGAGGTGCTGGCGGCCGGCGGGTCGGTGCTGGTCAGCGACCACCGGGGCGAGACGGCCCGGCTGCCGGGCGCGGCCCGCTGGACGGTCGCCGACGGCACCGTCACCGCGCAGGCTCCGACCGACGCGTCGCCCGGGGCGCTCGTCGTGGTCGAGGTGGCGGTCCCGGCCGCGCGCGCCGCGGGTGCCGTGGCCCGGCTCCGCGCCGACGGTCACCACGTTCTTCGCGTACGCGCCGACCCCGCCCCGCCCGACGCCCCCGCCCCCGCCTCCGGGGCGGGCGGGCAGGCGCCCCGGTGACCGCGCTCGTGCGGCTGCGGCTGGCCGGCTTCCTGCGTACCGGACGGGCGGTCGCCCCGCTGCTGGCCGGCCTGCTCGCCCTCGGCGTCCTCTACGGCGGCGGCCGGGCCCAGCCGGCGGAGGCGTACGGCGTGTCGGCGGTGGTGCTCTTCCCGGTGCTGGCCTGGCAGACCAAGCTTTTGCTCGACGTCGAGCCGGACGTCCAGCGCCGGCTGGCCCTGGTGCTCGCCGGTGCCGCCCGGGAGTGGGCCGCCGGGCTGCTCGCGGCGCTGGTGGCCGGGCTCGGCACCGTCGCCGTCGCGCTGGCCTTCCCCTGGCTGGTGGGCGGGGTGACCGGCCAGGTGGAGCCGGGCGGCCCGTCGGTGGCCGCCGGGGTGGCCCTCGGCGTCTGGGCGCACCTGCTCGCCCTGCCCGCCGCGGTGGCGTTGGGGGCGCTGGCCAGCCGGGCGGTGACGGGCAGCGCCGGGTACGGCGTCGCGGTGCTGGCGCTCGGCGCGGTCGGCTCGTTGGTCCTCGGCCTGTCGGCCTCGGTGGCGCCCTGGCTCGCGCCTCCGGTGCTGCCGGTCGCCCGGGCCACGGCGGCCGGCCCGTCCCCCGCGTCGGTGGCCCTGCTCACCGCGTGGGCCGTCGCCTGGAGCGCGACGGCGCTCGCCGGGTACGCCTGGCGGCGGCGCGCCCGCGCCTGAGGGGTGCGGGCGGCGGGGGAGTGACGGGGCGCACCCGGGGGCGATTTGGTGCTCACGGGGCGTGTCGCGTAACCTTGCGGCGAAGTACCACCCAGAGACCGCTGGTCACCGTGCTCCGGCACGGTCGAAGGTCCCGATCCGACGGGCGACCCGCGCAGGGCGGCAAGCGAAACTCGGCTGTGTTCCCGTGGTCCGCCGACTGCGGCGCGACCGGCCGGCCCTCGCCCCGTGCGCCCTGCGCCGGGGCTTTTCTCGTTGTCGTGGCCCTCCGGTACCGGGAGGCCCGCCGGCCTGCTGGTGGATCAGCCTGGAGCAACGAGAGAGGAGGGACATGGCGGACAAGCCGATCCGGGCCGACAAGGCCACGGCAGTCGCTGAGATGACCGACAACTTCCGCAACGCGGGAGCTACGGTGCTGACCGAGTACCGTGGTCTGACGGTTTCCCAGCTCACGCAGCTGCGGCGCTCGCTCGGCAAGGAGACCACCTACACGGTCGCGAAGAACACGCTGGCGAAGCGTGCCGCGGCCGACGCGGGCATCTCCGGCCTCGACGAGCTGTTCACCGGTCCTACCGCGCTGACTTTCGTTTCGGGCGACGTCGTCGAGGCGGCGAAGGGGCTTCGCGACTTCGCGAAGGCCAACCCGAAGCTCGTCATCAAGGGCGGCGTCTTCGAGGGCAAGGCCATTTCCGCGGCCGAGGTCACGAAGCTCGCCGACCTGGAGTCCCGCGAGGTGCTGCTGGCCAAGCTGGCCGGCGCGATGAAGGGCAACCTGAGCAAGGCCGCGGCCCTGTTCCAGGCTCCGCTCTCCAAGGCCGCCCGCGCGGCGGCCGCCCTGGCGGACAAGAAGCGCGAGCAGGAGGGCGCCGAGGCGGCCTGAGGCCGCGTCCGGCGCACCCACGTTCTTAGACAACCGTTAGAAAGGACGCCAGCCATGGCGAAGCTCAGCACCGACGAGCTGCTCGACGCGTTCAAGGAGATGACGCTGATCGAGCTCTCCGAGTTCGTGAAGCAGTTCGAGGAAACCTTCGAGGTCACCGCGGCCGCCCCGGTCGCGGTCGCCGCCGCCGGTGGTGCCGGTGGCGCCGCCGCCGCGCCGGCCGAGGAGGAGAAGGACGAGTTCGACGTCATCCTCGAGGCCGACGGTGGCAAGAAGATCCAGGTCATCAAGGTCGTGCGCGAGCTGACCGGCCTGGGCCTCAAGGAGGCCAAGGACGCGGTCGAGGCCGCGCCGAAGGCCATCCTGGAGAAGGTCAACAAGGAGACCGCCGAGAAGGCCAAGGCCAAGCTCGAGGGCGAGGGCGCCAAGGTCACCCTCAAGTAATTGAGGTTGGACTCAGGCGTGCGCCCGGCTCGCCTCACGTGAGCCAGGGCACATCGCGTCGCGGCGGGCGGTGATCCGGACTCGGATCACCGCCCGCCGTGTTCGTGTCGTGACTCCCTGACAGCGTCGTGAGCAGGGCGGCGACGCTCCACGCCGGCCGGCGGGGCGGTTCGGGGCCGTCGCCCACGCGTGGGAAACACCTGTCGCGCACGAGACGGGCCCTTGACGCGGCCCCCGGCTGCCAGGCACGCTGACACCAGCAAGACCTTCCGCGCTTGCGACGGCCACCATCCGGGTAATGGCAGCGGCGGCACCATCGTCCGCTGCACCTGGGCGGTCCGTGGGTATGCCGCGTTCCGAGCGGCCCGGTCAGGCCCCGTTCCGGGGGCCCCGAGGCACGTTCCGCGGCGACCTGCGGGTTGGGCTGGACAGCGGTTAGCCTCTCGGCTACACTGCTAGTTTGCGCTGCCTTCCGACTTGACCCCTGCGCAGAAATGTCCGATTACGGATATTTCTGGTGGGGTCATTGGAGTGCACGCGTACCAGCCGTTCTGCAGCACCGGTCCTCGGAAGGACGCATCTTGGCAGCTTCCCGCCCTGCGAAGACCAGTCGTACGTCGAGCGCTTTCGCACCCCGCCGAGTTTCATTCGGCAGGATCACCGAACACCTCGAGGTCCCCAACCTCCTCGCCATCCAGAACGAGTCCTTCGACTGGCTCGTCGGCAACGAGGCTTGGCAGGGCCGGTCGGCGGACGACCCGCACGCACGCTCGGGTCTCGCGGAAATCCTCGACGAGATCAGTCCCATTGAGGACTTTTCCGGCACCATGTCGCTCTCCTTCTCGGCGCCGCGCTTCGACGAGGTCAAGGCCTCGATCGAGGAGTGCAAGGAGAAGGACCTGACCTACTGCGCCCCGCTGTTCGTGACGGCGGAGTTCACCAACAACACCACCGGCGAGATCAAGAGCCAGACGGTGTTCATGGGTGACTTCCCGATGATGACGCCCAAGGGCACGTTCATCATCAACGGCACCGAGCGCGTCGTGGTCAGCCAGCTCGTCCGGTCCCCGGGCGTCTACTTCGACAAGCAGCCGGACAAGACCTCCGACCGCGACCTCTCCAGCGTCAAGGTCATCCCGAGCCGGGGTGCCTGGCTCGAGTTCGACATCGACAAGCGCGACACCGTCGGCGTCCGCATCGACCGCAAGCGCCGGCAGGCCGTCACCGTCCTGCTCAAGGCCATCGGTTGGTCGGCCGAGCGGATCCGCGAGAAGTTCGGCTGGTCCGAGCTGCTGATGACGACGCTCGAGAAGGACCACATCGCCGGCCAGGACGAGGCGCTGCTAGACATCTACCGCAAGCTCCGCCCCGGCGAGCCGCCGACCCGCGAGAACGCCCAGACCCTGCTCGACAACCTCTTCTTCAACCCGAAGCGGTACGACGTCGCCAAGGTCGGTCGGTACAAGTTCAACAAGAAGCTCGAGCTGGACGTGCCGATCACCACCGGCACGCTCACCGAGGACGACATCGTCGCCACCGTGGAATACCTCTGCCGGCTGCACGCCGGTGAGGACGGCTACGAGGCCGACGACATCGACCACTTCGGCAACCGGCGCCTGCGCACCGTGGGCGAGCTCATCCAGAACCAGGTCCGCGTCGGCCTGTCCCGGATGGAGCGGGTCGTCCGCGAGCGGATGACCACCCAGGACGTCGAGGCGATCACGCCGCAGACCCTGATCAACATCCGCCCCGTCGTGGCGGCGATCAAGGAGTTCTTCGGCACCTCGCAGCTGTCCCAGTTCATGGACCAGACCAACCCGCTGGCGGGCCTGACCCACCGGCGTCGGCTGAGCGCGCTCGGCCCGGGTGGTCTGTCCCGGGAGCGGGCCGGCTTCGAGGTCCGCGACGTGCACCCGTCCCACTACGGCCGGATGTGCCCGATCGAGACGCCCGAAGGCCCGAACATCGGCCTGATCGGCGCGCTCTCCACCTTCGCCCGGGTCAACCCGTTCGGCTTCATCGAGACGCCGTACCGGAAGGTCGTCGATGGTCGGGTCACCGACCAGATCGACTACCTGACCGCGGACGAGGAGGACCGGTTCGTCAAGGCGCAGGCGAACGCGCCGCTGAAGGCCGACGGCACGTTCGCCGAGGACCGGGTCCTCTGCCGCCGTAAGGGCGGCGAGACCGAGGACGTGGTCCCGGGCGCCGTCGACTACATGGACGTCTCGCCGCGGCAGATGACCTCGGTCGCGACCGCGATGATCCCGTTCCTCGAGCACGACGACGCCAACCGGGCCCTGATGGGCGCGAACATGCAGCGTCAGGCGGTGCCGCTGGTCAAGGCGGAGTCGCCGCTGGTCGGCACCGGCATGGAATACCGTGCCGCCGTCGACGCCGGTGACGTGGTCGTGGCCGAGGTCGGCGGTGTCATCGAGGACCTCTGCGCCGACTACATCACCATCCACCAGGACGACGGCCACCGCCGGACGTACCTGCTGCACAAGTTCCGCCGCTCCAACGCCGGCTCCTGCGTCAACCAGAAGCCGGTCGTCTTCGAGGGCGACCGCGTCGAGGCCGGCCAGGTCATCGCCGACGGTCCCTGCACCGACGAGGGCGAGATGGCGCTCGGGCGCAACCTGCTGGTCGCGTTCATGTGCTGGGAGGGCCACAACTACGAGGACGCGATCATCCTGTCGCAGCGCCTCGTGCAGCAGGACGTGCTCACCTCGATCCACATCGAGGAGCACGAGGTCGACGCGCGGGACACCAAGCTCGGCCCGGAGGAGATCACCCGGGACATCCCGAACGTCAGCGAGGAGATGCTCGCCGACCTCGACGAGCGCGGCATCATCCGGATCGGCGCCGAGGTCGTCCCCGGCGACATCCTGGTCGGCAAGGTCACGCCCAAGGGCGAGACCGAGCTGACCCCGGAGGAGCGGCTGCTCCGCGCGATCTTCGGCGAGAAGGCGCGCGAGGTCCGGGACACCTCGCTGAAGGTGCCGCACGGCGAGACCGGCACGGTCATCGGCGTACGCACGTTCTCCCGCGAGGACGGCGACGAGCTGCCCCCGGGCGTCAACGAGCTGGTCCGGGTCTACGTCGCCCAGAAGCGGAAGATCCAGGACGGCGACAAGCTCGCCGGCCGGCACGGCAACAAGGGTGTCATCTCGAAGATCCTGCCGATCGAGGACATGCCGTTCCTGGAGGACGGCACCCCGGTCGACATCGTGCTCAACCCGCTGGGTGTGCCGTCCCGGATGAACATCGGCCAGGTGCTGGAGACGCACCTCGGCTGGGTGGCCAAGACGGGGTGGAGCGTCGACGGCGACGACGCCGAGTGGAAGCGCCAGCTGCGCTCCATCGAGGCGCACGAGTCCGAGCCGGACACCAACGTGGCCACGCCGGTCTTCGACGGTGCCCGCGAGGAGGAGATCTCCGGTCTGCTCGCGTCGACCCTGCCCAACCGGGACGGCAAGCAGCTGATCGGTTCCTCCGGCAAGGCGCAGCTGTTCGACGGTCGCTCCGGCGAGCCGCTGCCGGACCCGATCGCGGTCGGCTACATCTACATCCTGAAGCTCAACCACCTGGTCGACGACAAGATCCACGCCCGGTCGACCGGTCCGTACTCGATGATCACGCAGCAGCCGCTGGGTGGTAAGGCGCAGTTCGGTGGCCAGCGTTTCGGTGAGATGGAGTGCTGGGCGATGCAGGCGTACGGCGCCGCGTACGCCCTGCAGGAGCTGCTGACCATCAAGTCCGACGACGTCCTGGGCCGGGTCAAGGTCTACGAGGCGATCGTCAAGGGCGAGAACATCCCGGAGCCGGGCATTCCGGAGTCGTTCAAGGTGTTGCTCAAGGAACTGCAGTCGCTGTGCCTGAACGTCGAGGTGCTCTCCAGCGACGGCGTGGCCCTGGAGATGCGCGAGACCGACGACGAGGTGTTCCGGGCCGCGGAGGAGCTGGGCATCGACCTGTCCCGGCGCGAGCCGAGCTCGGTCGAAGAGGTGTAAGTGGTGTGGGTTGGGGGCCGGCCACCCCGCTCCGGGCGGTCAGGCTTGATCCCTCCGCGGGGCGGCCGGCCCCCAACCCCGCCCGTGATCTAGCTGTAAAGACGACGACATAGGGGACATAGTGCTCGACGTCAACTTCTTCGACGAGCTGCGCATCGGTCTCGCCACCGCCGACGACATCCGTCAGTGGTCGCACGGCGAGGTCAAGAAGCCCGAGACGATCAACTACCGCACCCTCAAGCCGGAAAAGGACGGGCTCTTCTGCGAGAAGATCTTCGGTCCGCAGCGGGACTGGGAGTGCTACTGCGGTAAGTACAAGCGGGTCCGGTTCAAGGGCATCATCTGCGAGCGCTGCGGCGTCGAGGTGACCCGCTCCAAGGTCCGCCGGGAGCGCATGGGGCACATCGAGCTGGCCGCTCCGGTGACCCACATCTGGTACTTCAAGGGCGTGCCGAGCCGGCTGGGCTACCTGCTGGACCTCGCCCCGAAGGACCTCGAAAAGATCATCTACTTCGCCTCGTACGTCGTGACGAGCGTGGACGCCGAGTCGCGTCACCGTGACCTCTCGACCATCGAGAACGAGATCCTCGCCGAGAAGCGGCAGTCGGAGAACAGCCGCGACTCGGAGATCGAGAAGCGGGCCGCCAAGCTGGAGGCCGACCTGGCCGAGCTGGAGGCCGAGGGCGCGAAGGCGGACGTCCGGCGCAAGGTCAAGGAGGGCGGAGAGCGCGAGATGCGCCAGATCCGCGACCGGGCCCAGCGCGAGATCGACCGCCTCGACGAGGTGCTCGACACCTTCCGCAAGCTGGAGCCGAAGCAGCTCGTCACCGACGAGCTGCTCTACCGGGAGCTGCGCGACCGGTTCGGCGAGTACTTCACCGGCGGCATGGGTGCCGAGGCGATCAAGGCGCTGGTGCAGAACATGGACCTCGACGCCGAGGCCGAGAGCCTGCGCGAGACCATCCGCTCCGGCAAGGGCCAGCGGAAGATCCGGGCGCTCAAGCGGCTCAAGGTCGTCGCGGCGTTCCTGAACACCCGCAACTCGCCGCTCGGCATGGTTCTGGACTGCGTCCCGGTCATCCCGCCGGACCTGCGCCCGATGGTGCAGCTCGACGGTGGCCGCTTCGCGACGTCCGACCTGAACGACCTGTACCGCCGCGTGATCAACCGGAACAACCGCCTCAAGCGGCTGATCGACCTCGGCGCGCCCGAGATCATCGTCAACAACGAGAAGCGGATGCTCCAGGAGGCCGTCGACGCGCTGTTCGACAACGGCCGTCGCGGCCGGCCGGTCACCGGCCCGGGTAACCGTCCGCTCAAGTCGCTGTCCGACATGCTCAAGGGCAAGCAGGGCCGGTTCCGGCAGAACCTGCTCGGCAAGCGCGTCGACTACTCCGGCCGTTCGGTCATCGTGGTCGGCCCGAAGCTGAAGCTGCACCAGTGCGGCCTGCCCAAGCAGATGGCGCTGGAGCTGTTCAAGCCCTTCGTGATGAAGCGGCTGGTCGACCTCAACCACGCGCAGAACATCAAGTCCGCCAAGCGGATGGTCGAGCGGCAGCGCCCGGTCGTGTGGGACGTGCTGGAAGAGGTCATCGGCGAGCACCCGGTGCTGCTCAACCGCGCGCCGACCCTGCACCGCCTCGGCATCCAGGCCTTCGAGCCGCAGCTGGTCGAGGGCAAGGCCATCCAGATCCACCCGCTGGTCTGCACCGCGTTCAACGCCGACTTCGACGGCGACCAGATGGCGGTGCACGTGCCGCTGTCCGCCGAGGCGCAGGCCGAGGCGCGGATCCTGATGCTGTCCTCGAACAACATCCTCAAGCCGGCCGACGGCAAGCCGGTCACCATGCCCACGCAGGACATGGTCATCGGCCTCTACCACCTCACCCACCTCACCACCGGTGAGCGGGGCGAGGGCCGGGCGTTCAGCTCGGACGCCGAGGCTCGGATGGCGTTCGACGCCGGCGAGCTGCACCTGCAGGCCCCGGTGCGGATCCGGCTGCGCGGTCTGGTCGGGGTCGACAACGGCGCCGGCGCGCAGCCGTGGGTCGCGCCGGAGGGCTGGGTCGAGGGTGAGCCGCTCACCGTCGAGACCACCCTGGGCCGGGTGCTGTTCAACGAGACGCTGCCGCAGGGCTACCGCTTCGTGAACTACGAGATCCGCAAGGGTCAGCTCTCCGCGATCGTCAACGACCTCGCCGAGCGCTTCCCGAAGGTCGCCCTCGCCGCGACCCTCGACGGGCTCAAGGAGGCCGGTTTCCACTGGGCCACCTGGTCCGGCGTGACGATCGGCATGGAGGACGTCATCGCTCCGCCGCGCAAGCGGGAGATCCTGGAGCGGTACGAGAAGGAAGCCGACCGGATCGACAAGCAGTACCAGCGTGGTCTGATGACCGCCGAGGAGCGTCGCGGCGAGCTCATCGAGATCTGGACCAAGGCGACCAACGAGGTCGCCAAGGAGATGGACACCGCGCTGCCGCAGGAGAACCCGCTGTGGAAGATGATCAACTCGGGTGCCCGCGGTAACCTGCTCCAGCTCCGCCAGATCGCCGCGATCCGTGGTCTGGTGGCCAACCCCAAGGGCGAGATCATCCCGCGACCCATCAAGGCGTCGTACCGGGAGGGTCTCTCCGTGCTGGAATACTTCATCTCCACGCACGGTGCCCGTAAGGGTCTCGCCGACACCGCGCTGCGGACCGCCGACTCGGGTTACCTGACCCGTCGTCTGGTGGACGTCTCGCAGGACGTCATCATCCGCGAGGAGGACTGCGGCACCGACCGGGCCATCCCGATGCAGATCGGCGAGCGGCGCGACGGCAAGCTGTACGTCCACGAGCACGCCGAGACCAGCGTCCACGCCCGGACCCTGGCCGACGACATCAAGGGCCCGGACGGCACGGTCGTCGCCCACCGGGGCCAGGACATCAACTCCATCCTGGTCGACGCGATCGTCGCCGCCGGGACGGAGACGGTGCGGGTGCGCAGCGTGCTCACCTGCGAGTCGAAGCTGGGCGTCTGCGGTGCGTGCTACGGCCGTTCGCTGCCGACCGGCAAGACCGTGGACGTCGGCGAGGCGGTCGGCATCATCGCCGCCCAGTCGATCGGTGAGCCCGGTACGCAGCTGACGATGCGTACGTTCCACACCGGTGGTGTCGCGGGTGAGGACATCACCCAGGGTCTGCCCCGGGTTCAGGAGATCTTCGAGGCCCGCGTCCCGAAGGGCAAGGCGCCCATCGCCGACACCCCGGGCCGGATCCGGATCGAGGACGGCGAGCGGTCGCGGAAGATCATCGTGGTGCCGGACGACGGCTCCGACGAGATCGTCTACGACAAGATCTCCAAGCGGGTCCGGCTGCGGGCCCACGACGGCGACCACGTCGAGGTCGGCGAGAAGCTCACCGAGGGCACCATCGACCCGCACGAGCTGCTGCGCATCCTCGGCCCGCGCGCGGTCCAGGTCCACCTGACCCAGGAGGTCCAGGAGGTCTACCGCTCGCAGGGTGTGCTCATCCACGACAAGCACATCGAGATCATCATCCGCCAGATGCTCAAGCGGGTGACGGTCATCGACTCCGGCTCGACCGAGTTCCTGCCGGGCGTGCTGGTCGACCGGGCGCTGTTCGAGTCGGAGAACCGCCGGCTCGTCGGCGAGGGCGGCGAGCCCGCCGCCGGTCGCCCCGTGCTGATGGGTATCACCAAGGCCTCGCTGGCCACGGACTCCTGGCTGTCGGCGGCCTCCTTCCAGGAGACCACCCGGGTGCTGACGGACGCGGCGATCCACGCCCGCAGCGACTCGCTGATCGGCCTCAAGGAGAACGTGATCATCGGTAAGCTCATCCCGGCCGGTACGGGCATCAGCAAGTACCGCAACGTCCGGGTCGAGCCGACCGAGGAGGCCAAGGCCAAGGTCTACTCGATGACCGGATACCCGGAGACCGACTACGGCTTCGGGCCGGCCAGCGGGCAGGCCGTGCCGCTGGACGACTTCGACTTCGGGTCGTACCGCTAAAGATCACGCACTGACGACGAGGCCCCCGGCGCACCGCCGGGGGCCTCGTCGCGTCGGGCCGTGCGCCCCGCCATGTCGGCGACCTGGTGGGGTCGCCGGCCCGGGATACCGCTATCTCTCCGTGGTCGGCTGGGATCGTCGCGGGGGACGGGCATGATGGAGGACATGACGATCGCACCCGGGCAGGTGCCCGTCGCCCCGCACGGGGCACGCCATCCGCTCGACCCCGACCCGGTGCGCTCCAGCAAGGCCCGGGCGGTCTTCGCGCTCGGCCTGATGGGCGCGCTGACCGGGCTGTTCGTCGGCGGGGTGGTGCCGGCCACGCTCGCTCTCGTGCTGGCCCGGCAGGCCCGCCGTGAGGCGTACGCCTCGGGGGGTTTCCTCACCGGCGCGGCCTGGCTGCGGCGCGGGGAGCGCCTGGCCTGGGCCGGGCTGGTCCTGGTCGCGGCGGCCGTGGTGGCGGCCCTGGTGATCGGCCTGGTGCGGCTGGCCGGAGCGCCGTTCGGGCACGACTACGCCCCGAACGTGGACTGACCGTCCCGCGCGGGGGAGACGTCGACGCGCGCCCACGGGGTTGGCCGGGCGACGGTAGCCTGGCCGGTGTCCGTCGCGCGGCGGTGGACGACGACCGGCGACAGGAGGCCCTCGTGACGGAACCGGCGCGGCCCTCGGGCGAGTCGGCGGAGGGATCCGCCGCGCTCCCGGATCCGGCGGGGTCACCGGCAGCGCCGGAGGAGAGCCCGTGGGCCCGGCCCGCCGCCGGCACCGATCCGCAAGCACCGGGCACCCCCGCCGCCGACGCCCCGTCGTCGGTCTCCCCGCCGATCGGGAGCAGCGGCCCCTCTGCCGGCGCATTCCCGCAGCCCGACCCGTTTCCTGGGCCGGGTCCCGGGCCGGCGGCCGGCTCCCCGCCGCAGTTCGGCCCGGGCCCGGGGGCCGGCGACGTCGCGCAGCCGAGTTCCGGGCCACAGCCGGCCCCCGCCGTGCCGCCGGCTTCGCCCGTGCCGTCGGGCCCCGCCGCCCAGTCGTCTCCCTCGGCGCAGCCGGCTCCGCCCGCGCATCCGGGTCTCTCGGCACCACCGGCTTCTCCTGCCCAGCCGGGCCCCCCGGCATCGCCGGCTTCTCCCGTGCAGTCTGCTCCCTTCGTGCAGCCTGGCCACGCACCACAGTCGGCGGCCGGGCCGCATCCGGCTCCCGCTTCCTGGCCGGGGCACCCCGGCACGACCACCCATCCGGGTGGCTACCCGGGTCAGGCGCCGGGCGGTGCCTGGGGCGGACCGGGCGGCGGCTGGGGTGGGCCGGGCGCTGGCTGGGGGGCGGTGCCCCCGCCGCCGAAGGACGCGGCCCGACCGCCCAAGCGGGTCGACCCGGTGCCGGGCACCCCGTTCGGCGTGGTGCATCTCGACGTGCCCCCGGTGACGTCCGGGCTCGCGATCGGATCCCTGGTGGCGGGCATCGCCTCCGCTCTGGTGTCCCTCCTGGTGATCTGCCTCGGGGCGACCGCCGGCAGCCAGGGTGCCTGGGCCGCCGGTGTGTTCGCGGTCCTCGGGCTGCTGGCCGGCACGGCGGCGGTGGTGGCCGGTGCGCTCGGCCGGCGGCAGATCCGGCGTCCGGCGCCCCCGCCGGCGGTGCGCTTCACGGGCCGGGGGCTGGCGGTGGCCGGGATCAGCTGCGGCGTGGTGGGCGTGGTGCTCAGCCTGCTGGGTCTCGGCCTGGGGCTGCTGCTCGCCCTGAGCTGAGTCTCCGCCCGTGCTGGGCCCGCCCCGTGCTGGGCCCGCCCCGTGCTGGGCCCGCCCCGTCCTCCGGCTGGTCCGGCTTGATCGACACCATGTCGGCGACATGGCGGGGTCGCGGGTGCCTGGATGCCGCCATGTCGCCGACATTGCGGCTCAGGGGCAGGGCGGGGCGGCGGCGTTACCCAGGGCCGACGGGCCGGGTGCCGCGGTAGCCGTTACACTTGTTTCTGTAGGTGCCCATCGCAAGTGGGCAGGCGCGACGGTTCGGCCGGCAGGGCGGTGACGCTGATCTCCGGGACCTCTCCGTTTTGACCTGTGCGGCTGTGATAGGTACTCTTTCCCCTTGTGCCCGGGCTCGCCCGGGCAACTCGTGCGTGCGTCGGAACCGGGTTCCCGGTGATCGCGCGGCGGCACGACAGAGAGCCAAAAGACCCGGCGCGCGGTGACCGTGTGCCGGTGACAGGAATCCGGTGCGCGCGCGAGCGACTGCACCGGGGACCGTGAGCCGGGCGACACGCCCGACCGCGGGTGCCGGGACCTCCGCAAGGCGGGCCTGGCCGGAATGTAGGAGAGCCTTTCCACGAGGGATGGCTACGAGCAGACGGCGCGGTCGCCGGAAGGCGGCCGAAGGGAGCGGAGAAACCCGGTGCCCACGATCCAGCAGCTGGTCCGAAAGGGCCGCCAGGCGAAGACGAGTAAGACCAAGACCCCGGCGCTGAAGGGTTCCCCTCAGCGGCGCGGCGTGTGCACCCGCGTGTACACCACCACCCCGAAGAAGCCGAACTCGGCGCTGCGCAAGGTCGCTCGTGTCAAGCTCAGCAGCCAGATCGAGGTGACCGCCTACATCCCGGGCGTGGGTCACAACCTGCAGGAGCACTCCATCGTGCTCGTCCGCGGCGGCCGGGTGAAGGACCTCCCCGGCGTGCGTTACAAGATCGTCCGCGGGTCGCTGGACACCCAGGGTGTCCGTAACCGCAAGCAGGCGCGCAGCCGTTACGGCGCGAAGAAGGAGAAGAGCTGAGATGCCGCGTAAGGGACCCGCTCCGCGGAAGCCGCTGGTCGCTGACCCGGTGTACAACTCGCCGTTGGTCACCCAGCTGGTGAACAAGATCCTCCTGCGCGGCAAGCGCCAGCTCGCCGAGCGCATCGTGTACGCGGCCCTGGAGGGCTGCCGCGAGAAGTCCGGCACCGACCCGGTCGTCACCCTGAAGCGGGCGATGGACAACGTCAAGCCGACCCTCGAGGTGCGCAGCCGCCGTGTCGGTGGCGCCACCTACCAGGTCCCGGTCGAGGTCCGGCCGGCCCGGGCGACCACCCTGGGCCTGCGCTGGCTGGTCACCTACTCCCGCGCCCGGCGCGAGAAGACCATGGTCGAGCGGCTGATGAACGAGCTGCTGGACGCGAGCAACGGCCTCGGTGCCGCCGTCAAGCGGCGCGAGGACACGCACAAGATGGCCGAGTCGAACAAGGCCTTCGCGCACTACCGCTGGTAACACATCTGGTTCCGGCGCCCGCGTGGCGCCGGAACCACCACCAGTTGTGTCGAGACGACGATAAGTAGGGATTGAAGTGGCCGCCGCAGACGCGCTCGCCAACGTACGCAACATCGGCATCATGGCGCACATCGATGCCGGTAAGACCACTACCACCGAGCGGATCCTCTTCTACACCGGTATCACGTACAAGATCGGTGAGGTCCACGAGGGCGCTGCCGTCATGGACTGGATGGAGCAGGAGCAGGAGCGTGGTATCACCATCACCTCCGCTGCCACCAAGTGTGAGTGGAAGGGCCACACGATCCAGATCATCGACACGCCCGGTCACGTCGACTTCACGGTCGAGGTCGAGCGGTCGCTGCGGGTGCTGGACGGTGCGGTCGCGGTCTACGACGGCGTGGCCGGCGTGGAGCCGCAGACGGAGAACGTCTGGCGTCAGGCCGACAAGTACAACGTCCCGCGGATGTGCTTCGTCAACAAGCTCGACCGGACCGGCGCGGACTTCTTCCGCTGCGTCCAGATGATGATCGACCGGCTGAACGCGACCCCGCTGGTGCTCCAGATCCCGATCGGGCTCGAGGGCGACCACATCGGTGTCGTCGACCTGATCGGCATGCGCGCCCTCACCTGGCGCGGGGAGACCCAGAAGGGTGAGGACTACGCGATCGAGGAGATCCCGGCCGACCTCGCCGACGACGCTGCCCAGTGGCGCGAGAAGCTGATGGAGACCCTGGCCGACGTCGACGACGCGGTGATGGAGAAGTACCTGGAGGGCGAGGAGATCTCCGTCGAGGAGATCAAGGCCGCCATCCGGCGGGCCACGATCGCCAGCAAGGCCAACCCGGTGCTGTGCGGCTCGGCGTTCAAGAACAAGGGCGTGCAGCCCATGCTCGACGCCGTGGTCGACTTCCTGCCGTCGCCGCTGGACATCCCGGCCATCGAGGGCACCGCGACCGACGGCGAGACGCCGCTGCAGCGGAAGCCGTCGAAGAAGGAGCCGTTCTCCGGTCTCGCCTTCAAGATCCAGACCGACAAGCACCTCGGCAAGCTCACCTACGTCCGGGTCTACTCCGGCGTGGTCGAGTCCGGGTCCCAGGTGGTCAACTCCACCAAGGACCGCAAGGAGCGGATCGGCAAGATCTACCAGATGCACGCCAACAAGCGGGAAGAGCGCGGCTCGGCCCAGGCTGGCGACATCATCGCGGTGCAGGGTCTCAAGCAGACCACCACCGGTGACACGCTGTGCGACCCGGCGAACCCGGTCATCCTGGAGTCGATGACCTTCCCGGAGCCGGTCATCGAGGTCGCCATCGAGCCGAAGACCAAGGCCGACCAGGAGAAGCTCAGCACCGCCATCCAGCGGCTGGCCGAGGAGGACCCGACCTTCCGCGTCAAGCTGGACGACGAGACCGGCCAGACGGTCATCTCCGGCATGGGCGAGCTGCACCTGGACATCCTGGTCGACCGGATGCGCCGCGAGTTCAACGTCGAGGCGAACATCGGCAAGCCGCAGGTGGCGTACCGCGAGACCATCCGCCGCAAGGTGGAGAAGGTCGAGTTCACCCACAAGAAGCAGACCGGTGGTTCCGGCCAGTACGCCCGGGTCATCATCAGCCTGGAGCCGCTGCCGCTGGACAACGACTCGCCGACCTACGAGTTCGCGAACGCCGTCACCGGTGGCCGCATCCCCCGGGAGTTCATCCCGTCGGTGGACGCGGGCGCCCAGGACGCCATGCAGTACGGCATTCTCGCCGGCTTCCCGCTGGTGGGTGTCAAGCTGACGCTGGTGGACGGCCAGTACCACGAGGTCGACTCGTCCGAGATGGCGTTCAAGATCGCTGGCTCGATGGCGCTGAAGGAGGCGGCCCGCAAGGCCGACCCGGCGCTGCTGGAGCCGGTGATGTCCGTCGAGGTCACCACTCCTGAGGAGAACATGGGTGACGTCATCGGCGACCTCAACTCCCGCCGTGGCATCATCCAGGCGATGGAGGAGCGCAGCGGCACCCGCATCGTGAGGGCGCTGGTGCCGCTGTCGGAGATGTTCGGCTACGTCGGCGACCTGCGGTCGAAGACCCAGGGCCGGGCTAGCTACAGCATGCAGTTCGACTCCTACGCCGAGATTCCGGCCTCGGTGGCCAAGGAGATCATCGCCAAGGCGACTGGTGAGTGACGCTCGCCTGAGCTGATCCGATGAATCGGGGCTGGTCGCGGGAGGGATTCCCGCCCGCGGCCACCTCGGTCGGGTTGTGTGAGACCGGGCCTGTAGGCTTCATCGCCGCAGAACCCACAAAAGCTCTCCGGCCGTCAGGCCGGAAAGGCTGTCGACAGAGTCCTAAGCGCCTACCTGGCGTGCCGGGGCGAGAAGAACCAAGAAGTCCACAGGAGGACACCAGTGGCGAAGGCGAAGTTCGAGCGGACTAAGCCGCACGTCAACATCGGCACCATTGGTCACATCGACCACGGTAAGACGACGCTGACGGCGGCCATCACCAAGGTCCTGCACGACCAGTTCCCGGACCTGAACCCGTACACCCCGTTCGACGAGATCGACAAGGCGCCGGAGGAGAAGGCCCGCGGCATCACGATCTCCATCGCGCACGTCGAGTACCAGACCGAGGCGCGGCACTACGCGCACGTCGACTGCCCCGGGCACGCCGACTACATCAAGAACATGATCACCGGTGCCGCGCAGATGGACGGCGCGATCCTGGTGGTGGCGGCGACCGACGGCCCGATGCCGCAGACCCGCGAGCACGTGCTGCTGGCCCGTCAGGTCGGTGTGCCGTACATCGTCGTGGCGCTCAACAAGAGCGACATGGTCGACGACGCCGAGCTCCTGGAGCTCGTCGAGCTCGAGGTCCGCGAGCTGCTCTCCTCGCAGGAGTACCCGGGCGACGACCTGCCGGTCGTGCAGGTCTCCGCGCTGAAGGCGCTCGAGGGCGACCCGGTGTGGACCGAGAAGCTGCTCGAGCTGATGAACGCGGTCGACACCGCGATCCCGCAGCCGGAGCGCGAGACCGAGAAGCCGTTCCTCATGCCCGTCGAGGACGTCTTCACGATCACCGGTCGTGGCACCGTCGTCACCGGTCGTGTCGAGCGTGGCGTGCTGCTCCCGAACGAGGACGTCGAGGTCGTCGGCATCCGCGAGAAGGGCTTCAAGACCAAGGTCACCGCGATCGAGATGTTCCGGAAGACCCTGGACGACGCGCGCGCGGGTGAGAACGTCGGCCTCCTGCTGCGTGGCACCAAGCGCGAGGACGTCGAGCGCGGCATGGTCGTCATCAAGCCGGGCACCACGACCCCGCACACGGAGTTCGAGGCGACGGTCTACATCCTCTCCAAGGAGGAGGGCGGCCGGCACACCCCGTTCTTCCAGAACTACCGCCCGCAGTTCTACTTCCGCACCACGGACGTCACCGGCGTCGTCACGCTGCCCGAGGGCACCGAGATGGTCATGCCGGGCGACAACACCACGATGAGCGTCAAGCTCATCCAGCCCATCGCGATGGAGGAAAACCTCAAGTTCGCGATCCGGGAGGGTGGCCGTACGGTCGGCGCGGGTCGGGTCACCAAGATCGTCAAGTGAACTGGGTAACCCCGATTAGCGTCGCCGCCGGTCGTGCGGCATACTAGTCAGGTTGCGTAACGGCAGTTCCTCGCCCGTGTCCGGCATCCGCTGGACCTCCGGGTCGTTGAACAGTCGCGCGTAGGGTGGTTGGCCTGCCACTGTGCGGCCAACCACCCTCGCACGGCGTCCGGGTCGCGGTGAACGCGATCGGCGCCATTGACCCACCGCATGGCCAGCAGAGCTCCGGGGTCCCGGGGCGGAGCCTGGTCCTAGGGCGCGACACGCCCGACCGCGGGGGTCGGCGGAAGTGGGCCTGCACCAGCCGGTGCAGGCGCCCGCAACACAGCGGCATCGAGAGAAGGAACAGAAGCCACCATGGCGGGACAGAAGATCCGCATCCGGCTCAAGGCCTATGACCACGAGGTCGTCGACTCCTCGGCTCGGAAGATCGTCGAGACGGTGACGCGTACCGGGGCGCAGGTCGCTGGCCCGGTGCCGCTGCCCACGGAGATCAACCGTTTCTGCGTTATCCGCTCGCCGCACAAGTACAAGGACTCGCGCGAGCACTTCGAGATGCGTACGCACAAGCGGCTGATCGACATCATCGACCCGACCCCGAAGACGGTCGACTCGCTCATGCGCCTCGACCTGCCGGCTGGCGTCGACATCGAGATCAAGCTGTAGGGACCGGACAAATGGACAGGCAAGTCAAGGGGATCCTGGGCGCCAAGCTCGGCATGACCCAGGTCTGGGACAACAACAAGGTTGTGCCCGTGACCGTGGTGCAGGCCGGCCCGTGCGTCGTCAGCCAGGTTCGTAGCGCCGAGAAGGACGGTTACTCCGCGGTCCAGCTCGCGTACGGCACCATCGACCCGCGCAAGGTCAAGAAGCCGGTCAGCGGGCACTACGCGAAGGCGGACGTGGCGCCGCGCCGGCACATCGTCGAGCTGCGCACCAAGGACGCCGCGGACTACTCGCTGGGCCAGGAGGTCACGGTCGAGCAGTTCCCGGTGGGCGTCACCATCGACGTCACCGGCAAGACCAAGGGCAAGGGCTACGCCGGCCCGATGAAGCGGCACGGCTTCCACGGTCTGCGCGCCAGCCACGGTGTCGAGCGCAAGCACCGCTCGCCGGGCTCGATCGGCGCCTGCGCCACCCCGGGTCGCGTCTTCAAGGGCACCCGGATGGCGGGTCGGATGGGTGGCGTGCGCTACACCGTCCAGAACCTGACCGTCCAGGCGGTCGACACCGAGAACAACCTCCTGCTCGTCCGCGGCGCCATCCCCGGCCCGAAGGGCGCGCTGGTCCTGGTCCGCACCGCGGCCAAGGTCAAGGCGAAGAAGGGCGGTGCGGCCAAGTGACCACCGTTGACGTGCTCAACGTCGAAGGCACGAAGAGCGGCACCGTCGAGCTGCCGTCCGACGTCTTCGACGTCCAGGCCAACATCGCGCTGATGCACCAGGTCGTGGTGGCCCAGCTCGCGGCCGCCCGGCAGGGCACGCACAAGACCAAGACCCGCGGCGAGGTCGCCGGTGGCGGCAAGAAGCCGTACAAGCAGAAGGGCACCGGTCGGGCCCGCCAGGGTTCGATCCGCGCGCCGCAGTTCGCCGGCGGTGGCGTGGTCCACGGCCCGGTGCCGCGCGACTACAGCCAGCGGACCCCGAAGAAGATGAAGGCCGCCGCCCTGCGTGGCGCCCTCTCCGACCGGGCCCGCGCCGGCCAGGTGCACGTCGTCGAGGCGTTCGTCTCGGGCGAGAAGCCGTCGACCAAGGCCGCCCTGGCCACGCTGGCCAAGCTGACCGAGGCGCGCCGCGTCCTGGTCGTGCTGAGCAGCACCGACGAGCTGAACTGGGTGTCGCTGCGCAACGAGCCGCGGGTGCACCTGATCGAGGCCGGCCAGCTCAACACGTACGACGTGCTGGTGGCCGACGACGTGGTCTTCACCAAGGACGCCCTGGACGAGTTCCTGGGTGTCCCGGCCGAGACCACCGAGGAGGGTGACAAGTGAGCACGATCGCCGATCCGCGTGACGTCATCATCGCGCCGGTCGTCTCGGAGAAGAGCTACAGCGAGCTGAACCGGAACTGGTACACCTTCCTGGTGCACCCGGACGCCAACAAGACCGAGATCAAGATCGCTATCCAGCAGATCTTCAACGTCCGCGTCCTGACGGTCAACACGCTCAACCGCGAGGGCAAGCGCAAGCGCACCAAGACCGGCTTCGGTCAGCGCAAGGCCACCAAGCGGGCGATCGTGAAGCTGGCTGACGGTGACCGTATCGAGGCCTTCGGCGGCCCGGTCAGCTGAGGGGTGTAGACAATGGCTATCCGTAAGTACAAGCCGACGACGCCGGGCCGGCGTGGCTCGAGCGTCGCCGACTTCGCCGAGATCACCCGGTCGACGCCCGAGAAGTCGCTGCTGGTTCCGCTGCCGAAGAAGGGCGGGCGTAACGCCCACGGCCGGATCACCGCGCGGCACCACGGTGGCGGCCACAAGCGCCAGTACCGTCTGATCGACTTCAAGCGGGTCGACAAGGACGGCGTCCCGGCGAAGGTCGCGCACATCGAGTACGACCCGAACCGCACCGCGCGCATCGCGCTGCTGCACTACGCCGACGGCGAGAAGCGGTACATCATCGCGCCGAAGGACCTGAAGCAGGGCGACGCGGTCGAGTCCGGTCCGGGCGCCGACATCAAGCCCGGCAACAACCTGCCGCTGCGCAACATCCCGGTCGGTACGACGATCCACAACGTGGAGCTTCGTCCGGGTGGCGGTGCCAAGCTGGCCCGCTCGGCCGGCGTCGGCATCCAGCTGCTCGGCCGGGAGGGCGCGTACGCGACCCTGCGTATGCCGTCCGGCGAGATCCGGCGGGTCGACGTGCGCTGCCGCGCCAGCGTCGGCGAGATCGGCAACGCCGACCAGTCGAACATCAACTGGGGCAAGGCCGGCCGGATGCGGTGGAAGGGCAAGCGCCCGACCGTCCGTGGTGTCGCCATGAACCCGGTCGACCACCCGCACGGTGGTGGTGAGGGCAAGACCTCCGGTGGTCGCCACCCGGTCAACCCGCAGGGTAAGCCCGAGGGCCGCACCCGTCGTAAGGGCCAGCCGAGCGACCGGCTGATCGTCCGCCGCCGCTACGCCACGCGTAAGCGCGGCTGAGGGAGATAAGACATGCCTCGCAGCCTGAAGAAGGGCCCGTTCGTCGACGACCACCTGCTCAAGAAGGTGGAGACGCAGAACGACAAGGGCTCGAAGAACGTCATCAAGACCTGGTCGCGGCGCTCGACGATCATCCCCGAGATGCTCGGCCACACGATCGCCGTGCACGACGGACGCAAGCACGTCCCGGTGTTCGTCACCGAGGCGATGGTCGGGCACAAGCTCGGCGAGTTCGCGCTGACCCGCACCTTCAAGGGTCACGAGAAGGACGACCGGAAGAGCCGCCGGCGCTGAGCCGCGGGCATACGGATAGAGGAACAAGGGGTTACAGCGATGCCAGGAAAGGGCGACGCTCCGGTGCTTCCGGGCGCGCGGGCGGTTGCGCGGCACGTGCGCATCTCGCCGATGAAGGCGCGCCGGGTGGTCAACCTCGTCCGCGGCCTGCCCGCGAAGGAGGCGCTCACGGTGCTGCAGTTCGCGCCGCAGGCTGCGAGCGAGCAGGTGTACAAGGTGCTCGCTAGCGCGATCGCCAACGCGGAGAACAACGAGCGGCTGGACCCCGACGCGCTGCTCGTCAGCGAGGCGTTCGTCGACGAGGGCCCGACGATGAAGCGGTTCCGGCCGCGGGCGCAGGGCCGGGCGTACCGGATCCGCAAGCGCACCTGCCACATCACCGTGGCGGTCGAGGCGGTCGCGCCGGCCGCGCCGAAGAAGTCCGCGGCGAAGAAGGCCGCCCCGGCGCAGCAGCCTGCGGCCGCTGAGACGGAGAGCAAGACGGAGGGCGCCGAGTAATGGGTCAGAAGGTTCACCCCACTGGGTTCCGGCTCGGCATCTCGACCGACTGGAAGTCCCGCTGGTTCGCGGACAAGCTCTACAAGGACTACATCGGCGAGGACGTCAAGATCCGCCGGATGATGTCCAAGGGGCTCGAGCGGGCCGGCATCTCCAAGGTCGACATCGAGCGCACCCGGGACCGGGTCCGCGTCGACATCCACACCGCCCGGCCGGGCATCGTCATCGGCCGTAAGGGTGCGGAGGCCGACCGGATCCGCGGCGAGCTGGAGAAGCTCACCGGCAAGCAGGTGCAGCTGAACATCATCGAGGTGAAGAACCCCGAGTCGGACGCGCAGCTGGTCGCCCAGGGCGTCGCCGAGCAGCTCTCCAGCCGGGTCAGCTTCCGTCGGGCGATGCGCAAGGCGATGCAGTCGGCGATGAAGAACCCGGTCTGCAAGGGCATCCGGGTGCAGGTCTCGGGTCGCCTCGGCGGCGCCGAGATGAGCCGGACCGAGTTCTACCGCGAGGGCCGGGTTCCGCTGCACACGCTGCGGGCCAACATCGAGTACGGCTTCTTCGAGGCCCGTACCACCTTCGGCCGGATCGGCGTGAAGGTCTGGATCTACAAGGGTGACGCGGTGCCGGGTCGGGAGGCTCCGGCCGAGGCTCCGTCGCGCCCGCGCCGTGAGCGCGGCGACCGCCCCGAGCGGCCGCGCCGTGGTCGGTCCGGTTCGTCCGGCACGACCGCCGGTGGCACCGAGGCCGGCCGGGCTGCCGCGACCACGATCGCGCAGCAGGCCGAGACGCCGAGTGGCGAGCCGGTGGACGCGTCCGCCGTCGCCGCCGCGGCAGAAACGCAGCAGGAGGGCTGACAGATGCTGATGCCGCGCAAGCCCCCGAAGGGCTTCCGCAAGCCGCACCACCCGGACCGCCACGGCGCGTCCAAGGGTGGCAACCGCGTGGTGTTCGGCGAGTTCGGGATCCAGGCTCTCGAGCCGGCGTACGTGACGAACCGGCAGATCGAGTCGGCGCGTATCGCGATGACCCGTCACATCAAGCGTGGCGGTAAGGTCTGGATCTCGATCTTCCCGGACCAGGCCCTGACCAAGAAGCCGGCCGAGACCCGGATGGGTTCCGGCAAGGGCTCGCCCGAGTGGTGGGTCGCCAACGTCAAGCCGGGGCGGATCCTGTTCGAGATGTCCTTCCCCAACGAGCAGATCGCGCGAGAGGCGATGCGTCGCGCGATCCACAAGCTCCCGATGAAGTGCCGCATTGTTACGCGCGAAGTGGGTGAATCCTGATGGCAGCGGGCGTTAAGGCCTCCGAGCTGCGTGAGCTCTCCGAGGAGGAGCTGGTCACGAAGCTGCGCGAGGCCAAGGCGGAGCTGTTCAACCTCCGCGTGCAGGCCGCAACCGGTCAGCTGGACAACAACCGGCGGCTGCAGGTCATCCGTCGGGAGATCGCCCGGATCTACACGATCATGCGTGAGCGCGAGCTGGGTCTCTCTGCCGCGCCGACTGAGGTGACTGCGTCATGAGTGAGAACACCGCCACCACCGCCGCCGCGCGGGCCCGCCGCAAGGTGCGCGAGGGCCTCGTGGTCAGCGACAAGATGGAAAAGACCGTCGTCGTCGAGGTCGAGGACCGGGTCAAGCACGCGCTGTACGGCAAGATCATGCGTCGTACCAGCAAGCTGAAGGTGCACGACGAGCAGAACGCCGCCGGCATCGGCGACCGGGTCCTGATCATGGAGACCCGGCCGCTGTCCGCCACCAAGCGGTGGCGGCTCGTGGAGATCCTGGAAAAGGCCAAGTAGCGAAGGCTCGAGCTCGCCCGGCGTCAGTCGGGCGCAGGTTCCGCCAGGCTCCGGCCGCGGCAGGCGGCCGGAGAACCGGCAGACATAGGAGATAGACGTGATTCAGCAGGAGTCGCGACTGCGCGTCGCCGACAACACGGGTGCCCGGGAGATCCTGTGCATCCGGGTTCTCGGTGGCTCCGGTCGGCGCTACGCGAGCATCGGCGACGTCATCGTGGCCACGGTCAAGGACGCGATCCCGGGTGCCGGTGTGAAGAAGGGCGACGTCGTCAAGGCCGTCGTCGTCCGCACCGCCAAGGAGAAGCGGCGGCCGGACGGCTCGTACATCCGCTTCGACGAGAACGCCGCCGTCATCATCAAGGACGGTGGGGACCCGCGCGGTACCCGTATCTTCGGCCCGGTGGGTCGGGAGCTGCGGGACAAGCGGTTCATGAAGATCATTTCCCTCGCGCCGGAGGTGTTGTGACCGTGAAGGTCAAGAAGGGCGACACGGTCGTCGTCATCGCCGGCAAGGACAAGGGTGCCAAGGGCAAGGTCATCGCGGCCTACCCGCGGCAGGACAAGGTCCTGGTCGAGGGCGTGAACCGGGTCAAGAAGCACACCCGCATCAGCACCACCCAGCGTGGCGCCAAGACCGGCGGCATCGTCACCCAGGAGGCGCCGATCCACGTCTCCAACGTGATGGTCGTGGACTCCGACGGTAACCCGACCCGCGTCGGGTACCGGATCGACGACAACGGCCAGAAGGTCCGCATCGCGCGTAGCACCGGTAAGGACCTGTGATGACCACGGCTACCGAAACCAAGACCATGCCGCGCCTCAAGGAGCGGTACCGCAACGAGATCGTGGCCAAGCTGCAGGAGCAGCACAACTTCGGCAACCCCATGCAGGTGCCGCGGTTGGTCAAGATCGTCGTGAACATGGGTGTCGGCGAGGCCGCCCGGGACGCCAAGCTGATCGACGGCGCCGTGCGGGACCTGGCCACCATCACCGGCCAGAAGCCGCAGGTGCGGCGGGCGACCAAGTCCATCGCGCAGTTCAAGCTCCGCGAGGGCATGCCGATCGGCGCGAAGGTCACCCTCCGCGGCGACCGGATGTGGGAGTTCCTGGACCGCCTGCTCTCCATCGCGCTGCCGCGTATCCGCGACTTCCGCGGGCTGGACGGGCGCAAGCTCGACGGGCACGGCAACTACACGTTCGGCCTGACCGAGCAGTCGGTGTTCCACGAGATCGACCAGGACAAGATCGATCGCCAGCGGGGCATGGACATCACGGTGGTCACGACCGCCACGACCGACGACGAGGGCCGGGCGCTGCTCAAGCTCCTGGGCTTCCCGTTCAAGGAGAACTGAGATGGCCAAGAAGGCGCTGATCCTCAAGGCGGCCGCGAAGCCGAAGTTCTCGGTTCGCGCGTACACCCGCTGCCAGCGGTGCGGGCGTCCGAAGGCGGTCTACCGCAAGTTCGGTCTCTGCCGGGTCTGCATCCGGGAGATGGCCCACCGCGGTGAGCTGCCGGGCGTGTCCAAGGCTTCCTGGTAAGGGCGACCGCGCCCCGGCTGCCGGCCGGGGCCCCCTTGCACCGATCATGTATTGCTCTTCGCCGTAGGCCCGGGGCTGACCGCCCCGGGAACCCCGGCGAGAAAGGCTGACGAAATCCATGACGATGACCGACCCGATCGCAGACATGCTCACGCGTCTGCGTAACGCCAACCAGGCGTACCACGACCGGGTGACGATGCCCTACTCCAAGATCAAGGCGAACATCGCCGAGGTCCTGATGTCCGAGGGCTACATCGCCACCTGGTCGGTCGAGGAGCCCGAGGAGGGCGCCGTCGGCAAGCGACTGGTCGTCGAGCTGAAGTACGGCCAGAACCGCGAGCGGAGCCTGGCCGGCATCAAGCGCGTGTCCAAGCCCGGTCTCCGGGTGTACGCCAAGTCGGACGGGCTCCCGCGGGTGCTCGGCGGGCTGGGCGTGGCGATCATTTCGACGTCCCAGGGGCTGCTCACCGACCGGCAGGCCCGCAAGCGGAGCGTTGGCGGGGAAGTCCTCGCCTTCGTCTGGTAACGGGAGACAGGTAGAAATGTCGCGTATTGGACGTAAGTCGATCCCGGTGCCTGCCGGCGTCGACATCACGATCGACGGCCAGGCCGTCAAGGTCAAGGGCCCGAAGGGCGAGCTCACGCACGTGCTCGCCGAGCCGATCACCGCGGAGCGGGCCGAGGACGGTCAGCTTCAGGTCAACCGGCCGAACGACGAGCGCAAGGCCAAGGAACTGCACGGCCTGAGCCGGACCCTGATCGCCAACATGATCGTCGGCGTGACCGAGGGCCACCGCAAGAGCCTGGAGATCGCCGGCACCGGTTACCGGGTCACGGCCAAGGGCAAGGACCTGGAGTTCGCGCTCGGGTTCTCGCACCCGGTGCTGGTCCCCGCGCCGGACGGCATCACCTTCACGGTGGAGAAGCCGACCGTCTTCCACGTGGCCGGCATCGACAAGCAGCTCGTCGGTGAGGTCGCCGCCAACATCCGGAAGATCCGCCCGCCGGAGCCCTACAAGGGCAAGGGCGTGAAGTACCAGGGCGAGGTCATCCGCCGCAAGGCCGGAAAGGCAGGTAAGAAGTGAGCGCCACGCTGCTCAAGCGTCGCCGCGGCGTCGCCGCCAAGCGCGCCGTCGGCCGTGCGCGTCGACACTTCCGGGTCCGCAAGAACGTCAGCGGCACCCCCGAGCGTCCCCGCCTGGTCGTCACCCGGTCGCTGCGTCACATCGTCGCGCAGGTCGTCGACGACACCAAGGGCCACACCCTGGCGTCGGCCTCGACCCTCGACGCGTCGGTGCGCGGCACCGAGGGCGACAAGAGCGCCCTGGCCGGCAAGGTCGGCGCCCTGCTCGCCGAGCGGGCCAAGGCCGCCGGCGTCTCGAAGGTCGTCTTCGACCGCGGTGGCAACCGGTACGCGGGGCGGGTCGCCGCGCTTGCCGACGCCGCCCGCGAAGCCGGGCTCGAGTTCTAGAAACCCCGTCACGAGAGAGAAGGAAGGCTGCTGATGCCAGGTCAACAGCGCCGTGGCGGCGGGTCCGGTGGCAACGAGGGTGGTCGCCGCGACAACCGCCGTGAGGGCGGCCGCGGAAACGCGCCCGTCGAGAAGACCCCGCACCTTGAGCGGGTCGTCGCGATCAACCGCGTCGCCAAGGTCGTGAAGGGTGGTCGTCGCTTCAGCTTCACCGCCCTGGTGATCGTCGGCGACGGCGACGGCACCGTCGGTGTGGGCTACGGAAAGGCCAAGGAGGTGCCCGCGGCGATCGCCAAGGGCGTCGAGGAGGCCAAGAAGCACTTCTTCAAGGTGCCGCGGATCGCTTCCTCGATCCCGCACCCGGTGACGGGTGAGGCCGCCGCCGGCGTGGTGCTGCTCAAGCCGGCCTCCGCCGGTACGGGCGTCATCGCCGGTGGTCCGGTGCGTGCCGTGCTGGAGTGCGCGGGCATCCACGACGTGCTCTCCAAGAGCCTCGGCTCGTCCAACCCGATCAACATCGTGCACGCCACGGTGGCGGCGCTGAAGGGGCTGGAGTCCCCGGAGGCCGTCGCGGCCCGTCGCGGCCTGCCGGTCGAGGACGTCGCGCCGGCCGCGATGCTCGCGTCGCGGGCGGGGGTGGCGTCCTGATGGCTCGCCTGAAGGTCACCCAGCTCCGGTCCGAGATCGGTGCCAAGCGCAACCAGCGTGAGTCGCTGCGTTCGCTCGGCCTGAAGCGGATCAACGACGTGGTGGTCAAGGAGGACCGTCCCGAGATCCGGGGCATGATCTTCGCGGTCAACCACCTCGTGAAGGTCGAGGAGGTCGAGTAATGACGATCAAGGTCCACCACCTGCGCCCGGCGCCTGGTGCCAAGACCGCGAAGACCCGCGTGGGTCGCGGTGAGGGCTCCAAGGGCAAGACCGCCGGCCGCGGTACCAAGGGTTCCAAGGCCCGCAAGAACATCTCGGCGGCGTTCGAGGGTGGGCAGATGCCCATCCACATGCGCCTGCCGAAGGTGAAGGGCTTCAAGAACAAGTTCAAGGTGGTCTTCCAGGTGGTCAACCTGGACAAGCTCGCCGAGCTGTTCCCGAACGGCGGTCAGGTCGGCCCGCAGGAGCTGGTCGAGGCCGGCGCGGTCCGCAAGGGCCACCCGGTCAAGGTGCTCGGCACCGGCGACCTGAACGGCGTGTCTCTCCAGGTGTCGGCGCAGGCCTTCAGCGCGTCGGCCAAGGAGAAGATCACCGCCGCCGGTGGCTCGGTCACCGAGCTGTAAGGCAGTGTCCGTGGCGCCCGCTCAGTTCTTCGTGACTGGGCGGGCGCCTCGGTCTACCCCGGGCGTCTCCACCGGGTAATATCGGATTCGATTTATGTAGCCGGGCACACCTGCCCGGACCGGGACGGGGCTGTTAGGCTCCCATCCCAGCTATGGATATCGGGCGCTCGCCCGGCACCCACCCCGATCCGCCAGGGACCACCACCGGCGGCCCGCCTCGCGCAGGAGGAAGAAGTTGCTGTCCGCCTTTCTCAGTGCGTTCCGTACGCCTGACCTGCGCAAGAAGCTGCTGTTCACGGTAGGCATCATTGCCGTCTACCGGCTCGGCGCCACCCTGCCCAGCCCTGGTGTCTCGTACGGCAACGTCCAGAAGTGCCTCGACACCATCGGCAGCGCGAACACCGGGGTGCTGAACCTGCTGGACCTCTTCTCCGGCGGGGCGCTGCTGCAGCTCTCGGTCTTCGCGCTGGGCATCATGCCCTACATCACAGCGTCGATCATCCTGCAGCTGCTCACCGTGGTCATCCCGCGGCTGGAGCAGCTCCGCAAGGAGGGCCAGGCCGGCCAGGCGAAGATCACGCAGTACACCCGCTACCTGACGCTCGGCCTGGGCATCCTCCAGTCGTCGGCGTTCGTGGCGCTGGCCCGCTCGGGGCAGCTGTTCAACAACCAGTGCGACCAGTTCCCGATCGTGCCCAAGGGCACCGGCATCCCGGACTGGCTGACGCTGACGATCCTGGTCATGACGATGACCGCCGGCACCGGCGTGGTGATGTGGCTCGGCGAGCTGATCACCGACCGGGGCGTCGGCAACGGCATGTCGGTGCTGATCTTCACCTCGATCGCGGCCCGCCTCCCCAGCGAGGGCTGGCGGATCAAGACCCAGCAGGGCTGGTGGAAGTTCTTCCTGGTGCTGGCGCTGGTCCTGGTGGTCATCACCGCGGTGACGTTCATCGAGCAGGCGCAGCGCCGGATCCCGGTGCAGTACGCCAAGCGGATGATCGGCCGGCGGATGTACGGCGGCACCTCGACCTACATCCCGCTGAAGGTCAACCAGGCGGGTGTCATCCCGGTCATCTTCGGCTCGTCGCTGCTCTACCTGCCGCAGCTGGCGCTCCAGTTCTTCGACCAGACGAACCCGGGCAAGACCCAGGCCTGGATCCAGAACAACGTGGTCGACCCGTCGAGCCCGCTGCACATCGCGATCTACTTCCTGCTGATCATCTTCTTCACGTACTTCTACGTGTCGATCACGTTCAACCCGACCGAGGTCGCGGACAACATGAAGAAGTACGGCGGCTTCGTGCCGGGCATCCGCCCCGGCAAGCCGACCGCCGACTACCTCGACTTCATCCTCAGCCGGATCACCCTGCCGGGCGCGCTCTACCTGGGCATCGTCTCGATCCTGCCGAACTTCTTCTTCATCTGGCTGAACAGCGAGCAGTTCCAGAACTTCCCGTTCGGCGGCACCGCTGTGCTCATCATGGTCGGCGTCGGTCTGGAGACCGTGAAGCAGATCGAGAGCCAACTCATGCAGCGGAACTACGAAGGGTTCCTGCGGTAGATGCGACTCGTTCTGGTTGGCCCGCCGGGGGCGGGCAAGGGCACACAGGCGGAGTTCATCGCCGCTCACCTCTCGGTGCCGAAGATCTCGACCGGTGACATCTTCCGGGCGAACGTCTCGCAGGGCACGCCGTTGGGTGTCGAGGCGAAGCGCTACATGGACGCGGGCAAGCTGGTCCCGGACGAGGTGACCATCAACATGGTCCGGGACCGGCTCGCCGAGCCGGACGCCTCGGAGGGCTTCCTGCTCGACGGCTTCCCGCGCACCACGCCGCAGGCCGCCGCGCTGGACAAGCTCCTCGCCGACCTGGGCACCGCACTGGACCTGGTGCTGGAGCTGGTCGTCGACGACGACGAGGTGATCCGGCGGCTGTCGGGCCGGCGCACCTGCCGGGGCTGCGGCAAGATCTGGCACGTCGAGTTCGACGCGACCACCCGGGACGGCATCTGCGACCGCTGCGGCGCCGAGCTGTTCCAGCGCGACGACGACAAGCCCGAGACCATCGCCGCCCGGCTGCGCGAGTACGCGGACAAGACCGCGCCGCTGGTCGACTACTACGGCGCCCAGGGCAAGCTGGTGGGCATCGACGCCACCGGCCCGGTGGAGGACGTCACCGTCCGCGCCATCGACGCCCTGCGCTCGTACGGCGGCTGACGAACGGTCGCACCGCGGCTGACGGAAGGTCGTCCGGCGACTGGCGGACGCCGGGGTCCCGGCGGATAGAGTGCGAACAGCGGGGTACGTGCGACGTGCCCCGCTGCTCCGCGCGACGAAAGGTAACGGCCCCATGCGTCGTCCCCAGCTGGACATCCAGCTGAAGACCCCCGACCAGATCGAGAAGATGCGCGCCGCCGGCCTCGTGGTGGCCGAGGCGCTGCGTCGGATGCGGGAGGCGGTGGCCCCCGGGGTCAGCACCGCCGACCTGGACGCGATCGCCGAGTCGACCATCCGGGAGGCGGGGGCGGTCCCGTCGTTCAAGGGCTACCACGGCTTCCCGGCCTCGATCTGCTCGTCGGTCAACGAGCAGGTGGTGCACGCGATCCCGTCGCCCGCCCAGGTGCTCCGGGAGGGCGACCTGATCTCGATCGACTGCGGCGCGGTGCTCGACGGCTGGCACGGCGACGCCGCGATCACGGTCGGCGTGGGGGAGGTCGACCCGGCGCTGCTGAAGATGGCCGCGGTGGCCGAGGACGCGATGTGGGCCGGGATCGCGGCGGCGGCGCGCGGGGCGGCCAACGGTCGCGGCCGGCTCACCGACATCTCGCACGCGGTGGAGAACGCGGTCCGCCGGGGCGGTCGGTACGGCATCGTCGACGGGTACGGCGGGCACGGCATCGGCACCGAGATGCACCAGGATCCGCACGTGCTCAACCACGGCCGGCCCGGCAAGGGCCCCCGACTGGTGCACGGCATGGCGCTGGCCATCGAGCCGATGATCACGATGGGCTCGCCCCGCACGGTCGAGCTGGCCGACGGCTGGACCGTCGTCACCCGGGACGGTTCGATGGCGGTGCACGTCGAGCACTCGATGGCGCTGCTCCCGGACGGGGTCTGGGTGCTGACCGCGTTCGACGGCGGCCGGGGGCGCCTGGGTGATCTGGTGACCGCCCGCCAGCCCGCCGACTCGCCGGCGATCTGACCGTCGGGTGGCCCCTCCGGTCGGCGAGAGGGGTGACCCCCGTCACTCCCGGCCCCGGGCGGGGCGGGAAGTAATCCGGCCGGGTGACCTGACGGGTGGCCGGTTTGGCGGCGGCGCGCAGGCGGGCGTACACTTTCTGATCGGCGCACAGCGTCCACTCCGGCATGCCCACCCTGCGCTTCGGTGGGGCCGGAGCCGCGGCTGGCGCGGGCACCCGACAACCGTCGGGGCCCGTGTAAGACGTTGTGGGCCGTCCGGAGTAACCGACGTCAGGACAGCGGAGGACATGCCGAAAAAAGACGGAGCCATCGAGATCGAGGGTCGGGTCATCGAGCCCCTGCCGAACGCCATGTTCCGGGTGGAGCTCGCGAACGGTCACAAGGTGCTGGCTCACATCAGTGGCAAGATGCGGCAGCACTACATCCGCATCCTGCCGGAGGACCGCGTCGTCGTCGAACTCTCGCCGTACGACCTGACCCGCGGGCGCATCGTCTACCGCTACAAGTAAGCGACCTGACGACGGCCGGGTAGTCCCCGTGTCCGTCCTCGACGTCCGGCGTCGCGCGTCGTCGCGCCTCCGGGCCAGATGGGAAGTAAGGCAACCGTGAAGGTCAAGCCGAGCGTCAAGAGGATCTGCAACAAGTGCCGGGTCATCCGCCGGCACGGCCGGGTCATGGTCATCTGCAGCGACCCGCGCCACAAGCAGCGCCAGGGCTGATCCAGCCCGACCGACCGTGAATCCACGGCCGGTCGGTCCGGTCCCGGCGTCGCAGATCCAGCCAACACATCATCAGCTCGTCCCAGCCGCGAGCGGTGCGCATCGCGTACCCCTGCGTGGTTGACCCCCGGTCGGAGGCCGGGGCCCGCTCGGGCAGCGGTCGTTCCTCCCGGCGCCACGGCGCCGGTCGGACGACCGGAGCGGGGTGGGGCGGGTGCAGACCTCCGCCAGGAAACCACAAGGAGTACGCCCGCACATGGCTCGTCTAGTCGGCGTGGACCTCCCCCGCGAGAAGCGGATGGAGATCGCGCTCACCTACATCTTCGGGGTCGGCCGCACCCGTGCCCTGGAGACGCTCGCCGCGACCGGTATCTCTCCGGACAAGCGCGCTCGGGACCTCACGGACGAGGAGCTGGTCCAGCTCCGCGACCACATCGAGGGCAACTACAAGGTTGAAGGCGACCTGCGCCGCGAGGTCGCCGCTGACATCCGCCGCAAGGTCGAGATCGGCTGCTACGCCGGTATCCGCCACCGCCGTGGTCTCCCGGTGCGTGGCCAGCGGACGCGGACCAACGCCCGCACCCGCAAGGGCCCGAAGCGGACCGTCGCCGGCAAGAAGAAGCCCGGCAAGAAGTAATTAGGAGCGCACAGACTTATGCCACCGAAGGCTCGTGCCGGAGCCGCCGTCAAGAAGGTCCGGCGCAAGGAACGCAAGAACGTCGCCCACGGGCAGGCGCACATCAAGAGCACCTTCAACAACACCATCGTGTCCATCACGGACCCGACCGGTGCGGTCATCTCCTGGGCCTCGGCCGGCCAGGTGGGCTTCAAGGGCTCCCGCAAGTCGACCCCGTTCGCCGCGCAGCTGGCCGCCGAGGCCGCCGCGCGTCGGGCGATGGAGCACGGCATGCGCAAGGTCGACGTGTTCGTCAAGGGCCCCGGCTCCGGCCGGGAGACCGCCATCCGTTCGCTGCAGGCCGTCGGGCTGGAGGTCGGTCAGATCTCCGACGTGACCCCGCAGCCGCACAACGGGTGCCGTCCGCCGAAGCGTCGCCGGGTCTGAGAGGTTAGAGAGAGATGGCTCGTTACACCGGTGCTGACTGCCGCCGTTGCCGGCGGGAGAAGATGAAGCTGTTCCTCAAGGGCAGCAAGTGCGATGGCCCGAAGTGCCCGTTCGAGTCCCGGCCGTTCCCGCCCGGGCAGCACGGCCGCGGCCGCACGAAGGAGACGGAGTACCTGCTCCAGCTCCGTGAGAAGCAGAAGGCCCGCCGCGTGTACGGCGTGCTGGAGAAGCAGTTCCGCGGTTACTACGAGGAGGCCGTGGCCAAGCAGGCCAAGACCGGTGAGGTCCTCCTGCAGATCCTCGAGTCGCGGCTGGACAACGTGGTCTACCGGGCCGGCTACGCCAAGTCCCGGGACATGGCCCGCCAGCTGGTCAAGCACGGTCACTTCACGGTGAACGGCAAGAAGGTCGACATCCCGTCGTACCGCGTCAAGGAGCACGACATCATCGAGGTCCGGGGCAAGAGCAAGGAGCTCACCCCGTTCATCGTGGCGCAGGCCGAGGCCGGCTCCAAGACGGTTCCGGCGTGGCTGGAGGCCATCCCGAGCCAGATGAAGGTGCTCGTGCACTCGCTCCCGGCCCGCCAGGTGATCGACACCCAGGTCCAGGAGCAGCTGATCGTCGAGCTCTACTCCAAGTAGTCGGGCTCGTTGCGGTGGTCCGCCCTGCGGGGCGGGCCACCGGAACGGTTTGTGTCGCGGACGTCAAATAGCGGGCGTCCCGGAAGAGAAGAGAAGACATGCTCATCAGCCAGCGACCGTCTCTGTCCGAAGAGTCGATCAACGAGACCCGCTCCCGGTTCACCATCGAGCCGCTGGAGCCGGGCTTCGGGTACACCCTGGGCAACTCGCTGCGGCGCACGCTGCTGTCGTCGATCCCGGGTGCGGCGGTCACCTCCATCAAGATCGACGGCGTGCTGCACGAGTTCACCACGATCCCCGGTGTCAAGGAGGACGTGGTCGAGCTCGTCATGAACATCAAGGAGCTGTGCGTCAGCTCCGAGCACGACGAGCCGGTCAGCATGTACCTGCGCAAGCAGGGCCCGGGCGACGTGACGGCGGGCGACATCCAGCCCCCGGCCGGCGTCTCGGTGCACAACCCGGACCTGAAGCTCGCCACCCTCAACGGCAAGGGTCGGCTCGACATGGAGCTGACCGTCGAGCGGGGTCGCGGCTACGTGACGGCGGCGCAGAACAAGCAGGCCGGCGCCGAGATCGGCCGGATCCCGGTCGACTCGATCTACTCGCCGGTGCTGAAGGTGACGTACCGCGTCGAGGCGACCCGGGTCGAGCAGCGGACCGACTTCGACCGGCTGATCATCGACGTCGAGACCAAGCCGTCGATGGGCCCGCGCACCGCGCTGGCCTCCGCCGGTTCGACGCTGGTGGAGCTCTTCGGGCTGGCCCGGGAGCTGGACGAGACCGCCGAGGGCATCGACATCGGGCCGTCCCCGCAGGACGCCCAGCTGGCGGCGGACCTGGCCCTGCCGATCGAGGAGCTGGACCTGACCGTCCGCTCCTACAACTGCCTCAAGCGCGAGGGCATCAACTCCGTCGGTGAGCTGATCGGGCGCACCGAGGCCGACCTTCTCGACATCCGCAACTTCGGCCAGAAGTCGATCGACGAGGTCAAGATGAAGCTGGCCGGGATGGGTCTGGGGCTGAAGGACTCGGCCCCGAACTTCGACCCGGCGCACGTCGTGGACGCCTTCGGTGAGGCCGACTACGACACCGACGACTACCGCGAGACCGAGCAGCTCTAGTCCCCGCTGCCGCCACACCTGAGGAGCACCAAGCATGCCCACGCCCACCAAGGGCCCCCGCCTCGGCGGCAGCCCCGCGCACGAGCGGCTGATGCTGGCCAACCTGGCCACCGCGCTGTTCCAGCACGGCAAGATCCAGACCACCGAGACGAAGGCCCGGCGGCTGCGTCCGCTGGCCGAGCAGCTCATCACCAAGGCCAAGCGGGGCGACCTCGCCTCCCGGCGGCGGGTGCTGGGCGTCGTCAAGGACAAGGACGTGGTCTACGCCCTGTTCGACCAGATCGCGCCCCGGTACGCGAACCGTCCGGGTGGCTACACCCGGATCGTGAAGACCGGCCCGCGCAAGGGTGACGCCGCTCCGATGGCGATCATCGAGCTGGTCGAGGAGCTTCAGGTCGCCGAGCCGAAGGCGAACAAGAAGACCGCGACCCGCAAGGCCGCGCAGCAGGACAAGGTCGAGGCGCTCGCCCCGGCCGAGGAGACCCCGGCGTCGGCCCAGGCCGACCAGGACTCCGAGGCGCCGGTGTCGGCGTCCGGTGACACCGCCGCCGCCCGCGAGGACAGCGACGAGGCCGCCGAGGGCACCGAGAACAAGGCCTGAGCAACGGCAGCACCGTCGGGCCCGGCATCCCTTCCTGGGGTGCCGGGCCCGACCCGTGAGGAGGTACGAGGTGGACGAGCGGGTCCGGCTGCGGCTGGCGGTCGCGTACGACGGGACCGGTTTCTCCGGTTGGGCGGCCCAGCCGACCCGGCGGACGGTGGCCGGCGTGCTCGCCGAGACCCTGGACCTGGTCCTCGGCGCGGGCGTGGCGACGGGGCTGACCGTGGCCGGGCGGACCGACGCCGGGGTGCACGCCACCGGCCAGGTCTGCCACCTCGACCTGCCGGCGGCCGTGTGGGCCGGGCACGAGGGGCGGCTGCTGCGCCGGCTGGCCCGGCTGCTCCCCACCGACGTGCGGGTGCGGGCGATGACGCCGGTGCCGGCGGACTTCGACGCCCGGTTCTCGGCGACCTTCCGGCGCTACGAGTACCGGGTGACCGACGCGCCCTTCGGCGCCGAGCCGCTGCGCCGGCACGAGGTGCTGGCCTGGCCGAGGCCGCTCGACCTCGACCTGCTCAACGCCGCGGCGGCGGGGCTGGTGGGGGAGCACGACTTCGCCGCGTACTGCCGGCGCAAGGAGCACGCCACCACCCTGCGCGAGGTGACCCGGCTGGACTGGCGGCGCGACCCGGACGGCCTGCTGGTCGCCACCGTCCAGGCCGACGCGTTCTGCCAGGCGATGGTGCGCAGCCTGGTCGGGGCGATGCTGGTGGCGGGGGACGGGCGGCGTCCGGTGCAGTGGCCGGGCAGCCTGTTGACCCGGCGGGAGCGGTCCAGCGAGGTGACGGTGGCCCCGGCGCACGGGCTCACGCTGGTCGCCGTCGGCTATCCCGACGACCCCGCCGAGTACGCCCGCCGCGCCGAGGCGACCCGCCGGCTCCGCGTGCCCACGGGCGGGCCCGCCGTCGAGGGCTGAGAGCCGTCCCGGCCGTTCCCGCCGTCGCCTCAGTCGTTCTCGCTGTCGCTGTCGTCCTCGTCGCTGCCGCTCGGGGTGGTCGTCGGCTGGCCGGCGCTGCCGCCGGTGGCCCGGCGCTCCAGCACCCCCTTGGTGAGGTGCGTCTCGATCAGGTCGAAGAGGATCTCGCGTACCGCCGGGTCGGCGGCCTTGACCGGTTCGCCGTCGGCGCGGACCACGAGGCAGTACGCGAGGTAGTGGCCGCGTACCTGCCAGCCGACCCGGGCGGGGGCCTCGGTCAGCGCCTCGGTGTCGTCCCCGGCCGGCAGGCCACGGAACCGGCCCTCCCGCTCGTCGAGCAGTTGCCGCAGCCGGTCCCGGACGCGCTGGGCGGTGGCCTTGTCGGTCAGGTTGAACAGCCCGGCGGTGAGCAGGTGGTCCCCGTCGGGGGAGCGCAGGCTCGCCCGGACCACCTGGTTGCAGCCGAGCGTGGCGAGCAGGTCCGCCACCTCGCCGCTGGCGGCGACCGCGCAGCTGCCGCTGGACTGGGTCTTGAGCACCTCGTACGGGTCCGCGCCGTCGCCGACCGTGACCTGCCGGCCGGGGAAGACCTCCTTGACCGTCAGGGGAGCGGAGTCGGTGTCCCGCGAGTCGATGTCCTGCCGTTCGGTCTGGGACGGCGACGGGGCGGCGGCGGCCGGCGGGCTCGGCGCGACCTGGGGGTCGGTGGCCCGGTTGGCCAGCAGCGCGGCGCCGCCGAGGCCGCAGAGGGCGAACAGCGCCAGGACCGCCGCCCCGCCGAACACCACCTGCCAGAGCCGGGCGCGGTGGCGGCCGGTGTCCCGGGCGCGCCGGGACCGGGGGAGGTGCAGCGGCTGCGTGGTGGCGTACCCGCCGGCCGGCGGGGCGGGACGGGGCGCGGCCGGTGGCGGCGGTGCGAAGGCCGACGCCGGGGGCGGGGCGGCCGCGGGCAGCGCGATCCGGCTGGTCCGGGGCAGTGACGGCGTCGGGAAGCGGGACGGCGCGGGCCCGGTACGGGCGGGCGGGCGGTTCCAGGCCACCGACAGGTCCGACCCCGGCCCGGGGTGCCCCTCGAAAGCGTCCTCATCGGACTCGTACCGATACACCATGCGACCCAGAGTAGGGGCTATTGTCCCTTTAGGGGGTAATACCCGGAAACTGCGGCGGGTCCGCCGGGCCGCCCCGGCGGGCGCGCGGCCGGGCCGCCGCCCCGGACCCCGCCCGGCGGGCGGCGACGCCAGTGCGAGAATGCCGGGCGTGACCGGCGACCACTACTTCTCCGCTGAACCCGGAACCGCCGCCCGCCACCGGGAGGTCGAGTTCACCGTCGCCGGGCGCGACTACACGCTGACCTCGGCCGGCGGCGTCTTCTCCGCCGACCGCCTCGACCCCGGCACCGCCGTGCTGCTGCGCAAGGCCGACCTGCCGGCCCCCGACGCCGCCGGGAACCTGCTGGACCTGGGCTGCGGCTTCGGCCCGATCGCCTGCGTGCTGGCCGGCAGCGCCCCGGCCGCCACCGTCTGGGCCGTCGACGTCAACGAGCGGGCCCGGGCGCTCACCGCCGCCAACGCCGAGCGGGTCGGCGCGGCCGACCGGGTCCGGGTCGCCGCCCCCGACGCCGTGCCGGACGACGTGACGTTCGCCCAGCTCTGGTCCAACCCGCCCATCCGGATCGGCAAGGAGGGCCTGCACGAGCTGCTGCTGCGCTGGCTGCCCCGGCTCGCCCCCGACGGCGTGGCCTGGCTGGTGGTCGCCCGCCACCTCGGCGGCGACTCGCTGCACCGCTGGCTGACCGAGCAGGGCTGGCAGGTGGGCCGGCACGCCAGCCAGAAGGGCTACCGGGTGCTGCGGGTCACCCGCTGACCTGCGCACCGGTAATCGGCTGTCGCCGGGCCAGCCCGCTCAGGCAGGATGCCGGCGTGGGATATGTGGACGTGGCAGCCGTGGGGCACATCCTCCCCGACGGCCGGGAGCTCTTCACCGACGTGTCGTTCCGGGTCGGCGAGGGCGCCAAGGTGGCCCTGGTCGGGCCGAACGGCGCGGGCAAGACGACGCTGCTGCGGATGGTCGCCGGCGACCTGCCCGTGCGCAGCGGCGGGATCGCCCGCTCCGGCGGGCTCGGCGTGATGCGCCAGTTCATCGGCATGATCGGCGACGATTCCACCCTCGCCGACCTGGCCCTGTCGCTCGCCCCGCCGGCGCTGCGCGACGCCGGCCGCCGGCTCACCGAGACCGAGGCCGCCATGCGGGCGGCCGAGCTGCGCGGCAAGTTCGGCAACGCCGCCGCCAAGGCCCAGCTCGCGTACGCGGATGCGCTCGCCGCCTGGGGCGAGGCCGGCGGGTACGACGCCGAGGTCGTCTTCGACACCGTCGCGACGATCGTCCTCGACGTGCCCTGGGACGCGGCCCGGGAGCGCCCGGTGCGTACCCTCTCCGGCGGCCAGCAGAAGCGGTTCGCCCTCGAACTGCTGCTGCGCGGCCCCGACGAGGTGCTGCTGCTCGACGAGCCGGACAACTTCCTCGACGTGCCGGGCAAACGGTGGCTGGAGGACCGGCTGCGCGAGTCGGCCAAGTCGGTGCTCTACGTCTCGCACGACCGGGAGCTGCTGGCCCGCACCGCCGACCGGGTGGTCGCCGTCGAGGGCGGCAGCGCCTGGGTCCACCCGGGCGGCTTCGCGAGCTGGCACGAGGCGAGGGTGGTCCGGCACGCCCGCCTCGACGAGCTGCGCCGCCGCTGGGACGAGGAGCACCAGAAGCTGCGCGACCTGGTGCTGATGTACAAGCAGAAGGCCGCGTACAACGACGGGTTGGCGTCGCGGTACCAGGCTGCGCAGACCCGGCTGCGCAAGTTCGAGGAGGCCGGGCCGCCGCCCGTACCGCCGAAGGACCAGGACATCCGGATGCGCCTGACCGGCGGGCGGACCGGCAAGCGCGCGGTGATCGCCGAGCAGCTGGAGCTGGACGGCCTGACCTACCCGTTCGACCTGGAGATCTGGTTCGGCGACCGGGTCGCGGTGCTCGGGGCCAACGGCACCGGCAAGTCGCACTTCCTGCGGCTGCTGGCCCGGGGCGGCACCGACCCGGACCCGGCCAACGGCCCGGTCGACGGGGCCGCCGCGCTGGCCCCGGTGGCGCACGACGGGGTGGTCCGGCTCGGCGCGCGGGTCCGGCCCGGCCACTTCTCGCAGACCCACGACCGGCCCGAGCTGATGCAGAAGACCCTGGTCGAGGTGCTGTGGCGCGGCGACGACCACCGGGCCGGGATGGACCGGCACGCGGCGATGGCGGCGCTGAGCCGGTACGAGCTGGCCGGGCAGGGCGACCAGCGCTTCGGCACCCTCTCCGGCGGCCAGCAGGCCCGTTTCCTGGTGCTGCTGCTGGAGCTGTCCGGGGCGACGCTGCTGCTGCTCGACGAGCCGACCGACAACCTGGACCTGGCCAGCGCGGAGGCGCTGGAGGCCGGCCTGGCGGCGTTCGCGGGCACGGTGATCGCGGTGACCCACGACCGCTGGTTCACCCGCTCCCTCGACCGCTTCGTGTTGTTCGGCAAGGACGGCGAGGTGACCGAGACCCCGGAGCCGGTCTGGGACGTGTGAGCAGGGGTAAGGGAGGCCCCCTGTCAACGCATAACGGTGTAGAAGGGGCCCTTCCCTACCTCTGGCATAGGGTTGGGCGCGTGACTGAGATGACGTACCGCCGGCTGGGCGACTCCGGGCTCGTGGTGTCCGTGGTCGGCATCGGCTGCAACAACTTCGGCCGCAAGCTCGACCTCGACGGCACCCGGGCGGTGGTCGACGCGGCGCTCGACGCCGGCATCACCCTGTTCGACACCGCCGACATCTACGGCGAGCCGCAGGGCGCCTCCGAGGAGCTGCTCGGTCAGGCGCTCAAGGGCCGCCGCGACGAGGTGGTGCTGGCCACCAAGTTCGGCATGGACATGCACGGGGCCAACGGGGCGGACTTCGGCGCCCGGGGCTCCCGGCGCTACATCGCCCGCGCGGTCGAGGCGTCGCTGCGGCGGCTCGGCACCGACCACATCGACCTGTACCAGATGCACGAGCCCGACCCGGGCACCCCGATCGACGAGACGCTCGCCGCCCTCGACGACCTGGTGCGCGCCGGCAAGGTGCGCTACCTGGGCAACTCCAACTTCGCCGGCTGGCAGATCGCCGACGCCGACTGGATCGCCTCGTCCAACGGGCACACCCGGTTCGTCAGCGCGCAGAACCACTACTCGCTGCTGGAGCGGGGCGTCGAGGCCGAGGTCATCCCCGCCTGCGAGCGCTTCGGCCTCGGTATGCTGCCGTTCTTCCCGCTGGCGAACGGCCTGCTCACCGGCAAGTACCAGCGCGGGGAGGCCGCCCCGGCCGGCAGCCGGCTCTCCGGCGGCGGCCGGTACGCCGAGCGCCTCGCCGCGGCCCGCTGGGACACCATCGAGGCGATCGGGGCGTACGCCGCCGAGCGGGGGCTCACCATGCTCCAGGTGGCCATCGGCGGGCTGGCCGCCCGGCCCGCGGTGACCTCGGTCATCGCCGGGGCCACCACCCCGGAACAGGTGCGCGCCAACGCAGGTGCCGGCGCGTGGCAGCCCGACGACGACGACCTGGCCGCGCTCGACGCCATCCTCTGAGCCCGGTCGAGAAACGGCGGCGAAACGACGCCAGTCGAGGAACGACGAGGGGCGAAACGACGAGGGACGCCGGGGCAACTCGCCCCCGGCGTCCCTCGTCCGGCTTCCGGCCCGGTCAGGCAGCCGGCCCCCCAGGCCCGGCCGGCCGACGCCGCCGCACGAGTAGCAGCGGCACCGCCGCCAGCAGCGCGACGGCGACGAGCCCGCCGGCCGCGTACGTCCACCAGCCGCCCCCCGACCGGTCCCGCGCGTCCGGGGCGGACTGCACGGCGACGGGCCGTGGCGCGGGCGGCGTCTGCGCGGGGCGGGCCTGCACCGTCGCGGTCGCCGACGTCTTGTACGGGGCCGGCGCGGTGACCGTCACCCTCCAGCGGCCGGGGGAGAGCAGCGGGCCGCTGGAGTAGAAGCCCTGCCCCTCCCCGGCCATTTCGAGCTGCACCGG
This sequence comes from Micromonospora haikouensis, assembly GCF_000876225.1. Lineage (NCBI taxonomy): Bacteria > Bacillati > Actinomycetota > Actinomycetes > Micromonosporales > Micromonosporaceae > Micromonospora > Micromonospora haikouensis. Next base: position 524,653 of record NZ_JXSX01000002.1, read on the forward strand.
ACCGGCCGTCCGGTCGCCCTCGCCCTTGGCGGTGAGGGTCAACCGCACCGGCTGGTCCAGTCGGTGGCCGTCGGAGTAGACGGCCAGCACGGTGACCCCGCCGGCCCCGTCGCCGCCCACCGACAGCTTGAGCTTTCCGCCGTGCGCCGCCGCCGGGCCCGCCGGCAGCGCCACCAGGCACGCCGCGACGAGCGCGGCGGCGAGGATCCTGAGGGTACGCATCACCCGTGCTCCACTCGTTCGGTTCGGGTGGGGCCGCCCCCGCCGTCGTGGTGCACGGCGGGAGCGGCCCCGTCTTCCGTTACAGCGAACCGCCCTCGGCGATCCGGGTGGGGTCGGCGCCGAGGCGGCCCGCCCCGTCCACCGACTTGTTGTCGTTCGCCTTGACGCCGGCCTTGGTGGCCGCGCCACCGAGCCGGACGATCATGGCGTCGGCGTCGCGGACCAGCACGTCCCGGACGTCCGTGTCGGTCACCAGGGCGGCATCGGTGGCCAACGCCTTGAAGGCGGTCAACTGCTGCACCGCCCGCTTGTCGTTGCCCGCCGCCTCGGAGGCCCGCACCGCGTCCAGCTTGTTGGACAGCTGACGGTGCGCCTTGGTGGAGAGTCGTCCGGTCGCCTTGAACCGGTCCAGCAGGTTCTGCATGTCCCGGAACGAGGTGGTGACGTAGAACCGGACCGTCGAGGAGGTGGAGTTGCCCGCCTTGTCGGTCGCGGTCACCGTCAGCTCGTGCTGGCCGAGCGGCAGCTCGTACAGCGCCTGGAGGGTGCCGCTGGCGTACGTCGTGCCGTCCAACTTGCCGGAGGTCGTCTTGATGCCGGAGGTCGGGTCGACCGCCTGCCACGAGATCCGGACGTCCTGGCTGTCACCGTAGAGCTGGCCGTCGGCGATGCCGGAGACCAGCAGCGTCGGCTTGGTGCCGTCGATCTTGACGACCGCCGACTTCAGCGACTCGACGTTGCCGGCGGCGTCGGTGGCCCGGTACAGCAGCTCGTGCGTGCCGTCCCCGGTCACCTCGACCGGCGTGGTGTACGCCGTCCAGGCGCCACCGTCGAGCGACCACTCCAGCTTCTTGACCCCGGAACCGGCGTCGGTGGAGGTGATCACCACCGGAACCGTGCCGGCGTGCCAGCCGTCGTCGTTCGCCGGGGCGAACGCGGCCGAGCTGACCGGCGCGGTGCCGTCGATCTTGACGTTGACCTTCTTGGCGGTCTCCACGTTGCCGGCCTTGTCGGTCGACCGGAACCGCACCTCGTGCGACCCGTCACCGGTGACCTGCACCGGCTCGGTGTACGCGGTCCACGTGGTGGCACCGTCGAGCTGGTACTCGGTGGAGGCCACCCCGCTGCCGCCGGCCTCGTCGGCCGCCGCGAGCGTGACCGTGACCGGCGCGGTGTGCCAGCCCTCGGTCGGGGTGCCGGAGACCGTGGCGGTGGTCACCGGCGCGGCCGTGTCGGCCACCTTGGTGGAGAGCCGGAAGTAGTCGAACGACGCGGTCTTCGACGTGGCCGCGTTGGCCCCGAGCGTGAACAGACCGATCTTCGGGGTGGCCCCGACGGCGGTGTTGCTCACCGTGCCGAGCGTCGTCCACTCCTGCCCGTCAGCCGAGTACGACCCGGTGAAGTCGTTCCCGGTGCGCGCCACCCGCAGGTGCCACACCCCCGAGGTCAGGTTGGTGACCTCCGGCTGCGGGTTCTGCACGGTACCGCCGACCTCGCTGCGGAACTCGATCCGCCGGGAGACCGTCTGACCGGCCTGGTTGTCCACGATGAAGTCGAACTTGACGTAGTTGTCGTCGTCGGCGTGGACGATCAGACCCGCCTGCTGGTACTGCTCGGCCAGCAGGCTGCCGTCGACCTTCGTCTCCAGGGTCCAGTCGCCGCTGGGCGCGGTCTGGAGGATGAAGTTCGTCGGCCCGGTGTTGCCGGTGCCGTAGATGTCACCCTTCGGCACGTCGATCTGCAGCGCGCCACCGGTCACCCGGTAGGTGGCCGCGTCCTCCCGCAGGATCGCGTTCCAGCGGCACTTGTCGAGCGCGGTGCCACCGAACTCGTCCGACGGGTCGACCGGGCCGGCCGGCTCGTCCGGCGTGACCTGGAAGAAGTCGAACGCCGCGTCCACCACCGGGGCGGTGGTGCCGCCGTTGAGGGCGAACAGGCCGATCCGGGGGTTGGTGATCCCGGCGAGCGCGGCGGACCGGCCGACCGGGGTGAACGTCGTCCCGTCGGCGGACATGCCCGCCGTCAGGTTGGTGCCGTCGCTGGTCAGCCGCAGCCAGATGGAGTCACCGGCGGGCGCAGCGGTGGCGTCCGCCCCCTCGTTGCGGGGCGAACCGGCGGTCTCCCGGATGAACTCCACCCGGCGGGACCCGCTGTAGAGCAGGTCCAGCTTGGCGTAGTTGTCGTCGTCGCCGTAGATCAGCAGGCCGGCCTGCTGGTAGTTGGCGGTGACGGGCAGGGTGACCTTCGTGGTGGCCTGCCAGGCCCCGCTGGGCGCGGGCTGGAGGACCAGGTTGGTGGCGCCGTTGGTCGTGCCGTACAGGTCACCGGAGGCGGTGGGCAGCCGCAGCGACCCGCCGGAGACCGAGTAGAGCTGGTTCTCCCGGACCACGGTCCAGCGGTTCTTGTCCAGGCTGGTGCCGAGGAAGTCGTCCGAACGCGCCCCGAAGCAGGACGTGTTCGCCGCCTCCACCTTCACCGGGACGGTCACGTACGCCTTCGCGCCCCGGGCGTCGGTCACCGTCAGGGTGGCGGTGAAGGTGCCCGGCACGGTGTACGTGTGGGTGGCGTCGAGGGTCGACGCCGTCTTGCCGTCGCCGAAGTCCCAGGCGTACGTCAGCGGGGTGTCGCCCTCGGCGTCGGTGGCCGTGCCGTCGAAGGTGACGGTGACCGGCGCGGTGCCGGTGGTCGGCGTCGCCGTGGCGCTGACCTGCGGCGGCGCGTTCTCGGTGACGCCGCGGCCGATGAAGTCCATCCAGTTGACGTTGAACAGCGAACCGGTGCCGCCGGCCGGGTCCTTGGCGAGGAAGTACAGCGTGCCCTCAGCCGGGCCGGTGACCGGGGCGGTCACGTCGACGAACTGCTGCCAGCCGCCGGTGCCCGGCACGTTCGCGGTCGCGACCAGCGGGCCGTCGACGGTGCCCGAGCGGACCTCGATCCGCCCGCCCTGGACCGACGAGGCCGCCCGGAAGCGGATCGAGTCGATCCCGGTCAGGCTGGCCGGGGCGAGCGACCACCAGTCACCGTCCTCGATGAAGCCGATGTTCTGGTTGCCGCCGGCGGTGTCGGTGGTGGTCTCCTTCTGCACGCCCGGGTCGCCGCCGCCGGTGCTGCCGGGGGCCCGGCCGGTGGCGGTGAAGTACTCGGCCTGCTTGCGCTTGGGCTGGAGCTGCTCGATCGCCCGGCCGGTCAGCGAGCCGGCACCGCCGGCGCCGCCCTTGTCGGTGTACGTCGCCTCGAAGACGCCGAAGACGTTCGCCTCCGCGCCGTGGCCGGAGGCCAGCGAGGTCTGCACGGTGCCGGTGCAGCCGGTGTGCTGCTCCAGCGGGTGGGCGTGCTCGTCGTGGCCGAGCAGCACCTGGAGCTGGACCCGGTCACAGTCGATGGTGCCGTCTTCCGGGTCGGTCACCTTGATCGTGTACTTGATCTGGTCGCCCCACTCGAAGAAACCGCCGTTCGGCGGGAACTCGATGGTCACCGTCGGGGCGGTGTTGCCGACCGTCACCGGCACGTTCGCCACGGCGGTACGACCCGCCGGGTTGGTGACGGTGAGCTGGGCGATGTAGTCACCGGCGGTGGCGTAGGTGTGCGTCGGGTTCGCCTCGGTGGAGGTCTGCCCGTCGCCGAACTTCCAGGAGTAGGTCAGCGTGCCGCCGTCGGGGTCGCGGGAACCGGCGCTGGAGAAGTTCACGGTCAGCGGTGCGGGCCCGGAGGTGGGGTCGGCGCTGGCCTGGGCGATCGGGGCCCGGGAACCGGCGGTGTAGTCGATCCGGTAGACCCCGGAGTTGTCGTTGTTGCCGCCGAAGCCGCTGCCCCACTCGATCAGGTAGAGCGCGCCGTCCGGCCCGAACTCGAAGTCCATCGGGCGGACCATGGTCATGCCGGTGAGCAGCTGGTTGATGTCGATCAGCGACTTGCCGTCCTGGCTGACCTGCATCGTGTACATCTTCGACTGGTTCCACTCACCGAGGAGCGCCTTGCCGTCGTAGTACGCCGGCCACTTGCGGTCCGACGTGCTGTCGGCGTCGTACCGGTAGACCGGGCCGCCCATCGGGGCGCCGCCGCCGCCGATCTCGGGGAAGCGCGGGTCACCCGCGTAGCCGTAGTCCACGGTCGCCGGGATGGCCGGCGGCAGGTTGGTCAGGCCGGTGTTGTTCGGCGAGTCGTTCACCGGCGCGGCGCAGTTGAACTTCGCCCCGCTCGGCCCGTTCGGGAAGGTGTAGTCGTTGTACGCCTTGTTGTTGCCGGTGCAGTACGGCCAGCCGTAGTTGCCGGCGGTGGCGACGATGTTCCACTCCACCAGGCCCTCGGGGCCGCGGTCCGGGTTGGCCGAGTTGGCGTCCGGTCCGTAGTCGGCGACGTAGAGGGTGTCGGTCTTCTGGTCGACGCCGATCCGGAACGGGTTACGGAAGCCCATGCCGAAGATCTCGGGGCGGGTCTTCGCGGTGCCCGGCGCGAACAGGTTCCCCGTGGGGATCGTGTAGGTGCCGTCGTCCTCCGGGTGGATCCGGATCACCTTGCCGCGCAGGTCGTTGGTGTTGCCGGCGCTGCGCTGCGCGTCGTAGTCCTGCCGGCCGGCCCGCTCGTCGATCGGCGTGAAGGCGTTCGACTCGAACGGGTTGGTGTTGTCGCCGGTGGCCAGGTACAGGTTGCCCTTCGAGTCGAAGGTCATGCTGCCGCCCGCGTGGCAGCAGGTGTTGCGCTGTGTGTCGACCTGGAGGACGACCTTCTCGGTGGCCTTGTCGATGGCGTCACCGTTGACGGTGAACCGGGACAGGTAGTTGCGGGGGCCGCCACCGGCCGGCGCGTAGTAGAGGTAGATCCACTTGTTGGTGGCGAAGTCCGGGTCGAGGCGGAGGCCGAGCAGGCCGTCCTCGTTGCCGGTGAAGACGTCCAGCTTGGTCGCGGTGACCGTGTTGCTGGTGTCCGGCTTGATGATCTGCACCCGGCCGTCACGCTCGGCGTAGAACACCCGACCGTCCGGAGCGATGTCCAGCTCCATCGGGTTGTTGGTGTTGCTGTCCAGCGTCACCTTGTCGAAGTTCGAGGTCTTCGAGGCGCCGCAGTCGGCCTTCTCCACGCCCGCGGCGGTGCGGATGCCGCCGAGCAGGTGGGCGAGGAACTCGGGCTCCTGGTACGACTGCTGGGTGTGGCCGCCACCGGTGTACCAGGCCCGGCCGCCGTCGTAGTCCTGGCACCAGGCGGTGGGGTGGTCGGCGCCCATCGCGCCGCTGCCCGGGGTGTAGGACTTCTCGTCCAGGCTGGCCAGGACGTGCACGTTGGAGCGCGGGTTGGTCCGGAAGTTGTACCACTCGTCGAACCGGGACCACTTGTCCGGCAGCGTGGCCGTGGACGGGTGGGCGTGGTCCTCGACCTTGACGGTGGCCTGCTGGTTGGCGGGGTGGTTGTTGAAGTACGCGCCGACCAGCTTGCCGTACCAGGGCCAGTCGTACTCGGTGTCCGAGGCCGCGTGGACGCCGGCGTAGCCGCCGCCGGCCTTGATGTAGCGCTCGAACGCGGCCTGCTGGTCGGCGTTGAGGACGTCACCGGTGGTCGACAGCCAGATCACGGCCTGGTACTTCGCGAGGTTGGCGTCGTTGAACGCGGCGCCGTCCTCGGTCGTGTCGACGGTGAAGCCGTTGTCGGTCCCGAGCTTCTGGATCGCGGCGATGCCGGCCGGGATCGCGTCGTGCCGGAAGGCGGCGGTCTTGGAGAAGACGAGCACCGAGAACGGGTCGGTGGCGGCTGCCGCTGCGGGGGCCGCCAGGGGCGCCGCCTGCGCGGCGGCCGGTGCGGCCTGCGCGGGGGTGCCGGCGACCAGGCCGGTGGCGACGAGGGACAGGCTGAGAAGTGAGGAACTGAGGATGCCGCGAGGTATGCGGCGGCGGCGGGATGGAGACACTCCATGCTCCTTTTGTCCGAGCTGGACAGTGGTGGGCTCGGGGACGACTTCGCCGCAGACCGTCCCCGGTCGGTGCGGTGCCTGGGTCAGACCAGGGCCCAGGCACCTTGTAACGTCGGTGCGGGCCCAGGCCCGCACCTGTCGGACCGGTACGCGAGGGGGTCGCATACCGCTGGTCGGTGCGCGGCCACGCCAGGGCCGCTCACCGGTCGGATCGGGTGCGCGGCCACGCCAGGGCCGCGTACCGGTAGGTCGGTGCGGGCCACGCCGAGGCCACGCGCCGAAATATGTCGATCGGTTGAACAAATTAGCGCCGCTGGACTCGTTTCCGGCAAGGCGTCGGCGTGTAACGATTCGGTATCGGCGATCGACCTATCCGGCGCATGCGGAGGAATGGGGAGAAGCGGCTCGCCGGCCGGCTGACCGTGGTCTGGACCACCGGTCGGATCCCTTGGCGGATCAGCCGATTCGTCGTACGGTGACACGGACGTAACCCACGGGAGCCCGGTGTACCGGGCTGAGAGGGGGGCTGGAGCCCCCGACCGTCGAACCTGATCCGGGTAATGCCGGCGCAGGGAGGAGAGTTGCCGTGCCGTCCCTTGGGCGACTGCATCTGATCACCGACACCCGGCCGGGGCGGGACCCGCTCGCCGTGCTTCGCGCCGCCCTGCCGGTGGCCCGCGCCGAGCTGGTCGTCCAGGTCCGCGTCACCGACGACGCCACCGACCGCGAGGCGTACGACCTGGCCCGGCGGGCGGTCGCCCTCTGCGCCCCGTACGGGGCGATGTGCCTGGTCAACGACCGGCTGCACGTGGCGCTCGCGGTCGGCGCCGCAGGCGGCCACGTCGGCGCGGACGACCTGCCGGTCGCGGCGGCCCGCCGGGTCCTCGGCCCCACCGCCGTGCTCGGCGCGACCGCCCGCGCACCCGGGCCGGCCGCCGAGGCGGTGGCCGGCGGGGCGAGCTACCTCGGCGTCGGCCCCTGCCACGCCACCGACACCAAGGCGGGCCTGCCGGACCCGATCGGCCCCGAGGGGGTACGCGCCGTGGCCGGGGCCGTGGCGGTGCCGGTGATCGCCATCGGCGGGGTGACCGCCGCAGCGGTGCCGGCGCTGCGCGCCGCCGGGGCGTACGGGGTGGCGGTGGTCGGGGCGCTCTCCGCCGCCGCCGATCCCGCACGGGCCACCGCCGAGCTGCTCGGGGCGCTGACGTGCTAGCCCGCGCCGAGGTGCCAGCCCGCGCCGACGGGTTAGGAAGGGACCCTTCCTATGCAGAAGGCGTTGACCGGGGGCCCTTCCTTACCGACGTGGCGGTGGTGGGGGGCGGGGCCGTCGGGCTGGCGGTCGCGTGGCGGTGCGCGGCGCGCGGGCTGCGCGTCACCGTGCACGACCCGGCCCCCGGGTCGGGCGCGTCCCACGTCGCGGCCGGGATGCTGTCGCCGGTCGCCGAGGCCTACTTCGGCGAGCGGGAGCTGACCGGGCTGCTGGTCGCCTCGGCCGCCCGCTGGCCCGCGTTCGCCGCCGAGCTGACCGCCGCCAGCGGCGTCGACCTCGGATACCGCACCGAGGGCACCCTCGTCGTCGGGCTCACCGGCGACGACCTGGCCGAGGCACAGCGGCTGTGGTCGTACCAGCGGGACCTGGGGCTGCCCATCAGCCCGCTGCGCCCGTCGGAGCTGCGCGACCGCGAACCGGCGCTCGCCACCCGGGTGCGCGGCGGCGCGGTCGCCCCCGGCGACCACCAGGTCGACCCCCGGCGGCTGGTCACGGCGCTGCGCACCGCCGCCGAGCGGGCCGGCGCGACCCTCGTCACCGGCGCGGTGCGGGCGCTGTCCGACCTGGACGCCCGGGTCACCGTCGTCGCCGCCGGCTGCGGGGCCGCCGCGCTCACCGGGCTGCCGGTCCGGCCCGTCAAGGGCCAGATCCTGCGGCTGCGCGCGCCCGACGGCGGTCCGCCGGGCTTCCGGCACGTCGTCCGGGGGTACGCCGACGGCGAACCCGTCTACCTGGTGCCCCGCGAGGACGGGGAGGTGGTGGTCGGCGCGACCGTCGAGGAACGCGCCGACACCGACGTCACCGCCGGGGCGGTGCTGCGGCTGCTCCGCGCCGCCGTGGATCTCGTCCCCGAGCTGGCCGAGTACGAGCTGGTCGAGGCGACCGCCGGGCTGCGCCCCGGCACCCCCGACAACGCCCCGATCATCGGGCCGCTGCCCGGCCGGCCCGGCGTGCTCGTCGCCACCGGCCACCACCGGCACGGCATCGTGCTCACCCCGCTCACCGCCGACCTCGTCACCGAGCTGGTCGTCGCCGAGCCCACGGCCCCCGCGACGGCGGACCCGCTGCTCGCCCCCTGCACCCCCGAGCGGTTCGCCGGCCAGCGCCGGCCCGGCTGACCGTCGTCACCCCGACCGACCCGACCGATCCGCGCGACCGATCCGCGTCACCGGTCCGCGTCACCGGTCCGACCGCGCCGCCGCCGACCCGGCCGATCGCGTCCGGCCCGGCGCATCCCGTCCCGGTGGCGGGCCGAGGACGCATCCGAGGAGGAGCACCCACATGGAACTGACGGTGAACGGCACCGGGCGTACGCTGCCCGCCGGCGCGACCGTGGCCGACGCGGTCGGCCTGGTCACCGACGAGCGGCGCGGCCTCGCCGTCGCGGTCAACGGCGAGGTCGTGCCGCGCGGCGGCTGGCCGGCGACCCCGCTGCGCGACGGCGACCACGTCGAGGTGCTCAGCGCCGCCCAGGGCGGGTGACGACATGTCCCACGAGGGCTCCTCGTTCGAGCTGGGCGGCGTGACGTTCGGGTCCCGGCTCATCCTCGGCACCGGCGGCGCGGCCAGCCTGCACGCGCTGGAGCAGGCGATCCGGGCGTCCGGCACCGAGCTGGTGACGCTCGCGCTGCGCCGCGTCGACACCGCCCCCGGCATGGGCGGCGGGCTGCTCGACCTGCTGGACCGGTGCGGGGTGCGGCTGCTGCCGAACACGGCCGGCTGCTACACGGCCGGCGAGGCGGTGAAGGTGGCCCACCTGGCCCGCGAGGCGTTCGACACGGACTGGGTGAAGCTGGAGGTGATCGGCGACGAGCGCACGCTGCTGCCCGATGGGGTGGAGCTGCTGCGCGCCGCCGAGACCCTGGTCGCGGACGGGTTCACCGTGCTGCCGTACACGTCGGACGACCCGATCCTGGCCCGGCGGCTCGCCGACGTCGGCTGCGCGGCGGTGATGCCGGCGGGCGCGCCGATCGGCTCCGGACTGGGCGTGAACAACCCGCACCACATCCGACTGATCCGGCAGAGCGTCGACGTGCCGGTGATCCTCGACGCGGGGATCGGCACGGCGTCCGACGCGGCGCTGGCCATGGAGCTGGGCTGCGACGCCGTGCTGCTGGCCAGCGCCGTCACCCGCGCCGCCGACCCGGTCGCCATGGCGAGCGCCATGCGGTACGCGGTCGAGGCGGGCCGCCTGGCCCACGGGGCGGGCCGCATCCCGCGCCGCTTCCACGCGCTGGCCTCCACCCCCGACGAGGGAAGGCCAGCCCTATGACCCCACCCCCCACCCCGCCTCTTGCGGATCTTGGAAGGAAATGGCCCCTCCAGGGGCCGGAATCTTCCAAGATCTTGCCGCCGACGCCCTGCGGCGTCGTCCTGCTCGCCGATCGGGGAGGGGACGCCACGGGAGGGAGCGCGCCGGGGGCGCTCGTGCGGGTGGTGGTGGGTGCCGTGGCCGGGGGAGTGCGCTGGGTGGTGCTGCGGGAGAAGGACCTGCCCCGCGCCGAGCGGGCCGCGCTCGCCGCGCACCTGCGCCCGATCCTCGCCGAGGCCGGCGGCACCCTGGTCGTGGCGGGCCCCGACCCGCTCGGCGGCGACGCCGTGCACCTTCCGGCCACCGGCCCGTACCCGCCGCCGCGCCCCGGCCCCGCCGGTCGTCCCCGCCCGTGGCTCGTCGGCCGCTCCTGCCACGACGCGGCCGAGCTGGCGCGACTGACCACCGAGGACTACGCGACCCTCTCCCCGGTGTATCCGAGCAGGTCGAAGCCCGGCTACGGCCCGCCCCTCGGGCCGCGGCGGCTCGGCGAGCTGATCCGGTTCAGCCCCGTGCCGGTCCTCGCCCTCGGCGGCATCGAGACCCCGGAGCAGGTGCGCGCCTGCCTGGCGGCGGGCGCGGCGGGGGTGGCGGTGCAGGGCGCGATCATGCGCGCCCCGGACCCGGCCGAGGCAGCCGCCACGCTGACGACCGCCTGGGCCGAGGCGCGAGCCGGCCAATCGTGCGCGGAGACGCCCCAGCCCTCAACCGGGACCACCGCCGCAGCCCTGGTGGACCGAGCGAGCGAGGCGACCAAGTGACCCCGACGACCGTGCTCACCATCGCCGGCTCCGACTCCGGCGGGGGCGCCGGCATCCAGGCCGACCTCAAGGTCTTCGCGGCGCTCGGCGCGTACGGCACCAGCGTCCTCACGGCCGTCACCGCACAGAACACCCGGGGCGTGGACGCCGTCCTGCCGCTGCCGCCGCGCACCGTCACCGAGCAGCTCGACAGCGTGCTCGGCGACTTCCGGGTGCGGGCGGTGAAGACCGGGATGCTCGGCAACCCGGCCGTCGCCGACGCGGTCGCCGACGCCGCGCGGGCGGGACGCCTGCCGCACCTCGTCGTCGACCCGGTGCTCGTCGCCACCAGCGGGCACCGGCTCGGCGTGGTCGAGGCGGTCGAGCGGCTGCTGCCGTACGCCGAGGTGGCGACGCCGAACTGCGCGGAGGCCGCCGCCCTCACCGGACGCCCGGTGACCACGGTCGAGGAGATGGTGGCCGCCGCCGAGGCCCTCGCCGCCGGCGGCCCGGCGCACGTGGTGGTCACCGGCGGCGACGTGGACGCGGCCGGCGAGTCGGTGGACGTGCTGGTCGGCGGCGGGGCGACCACGCTGCTGCGCGCCCGGCGGGTGCGCACCCGGCACAGCCACGGCACCGGCTGCTCGTTCTCGGCGGCGATCGCCGTGCGGCTTGCGGCCGGGGATCCGGTGCCGGCGGCGGTCGCGGCCGCCAAGGAGTACGTCACCCGCGCGCTGACCGGCGCGCGGGACTGGGAACTGGGCGCGGGACGCGGCCCGCTGGACCACTTCGGCTGGTCCTGACCACCACCTGGGAGGCAGTCATGCAGGCACGACGCAAGGTCTACGTCGAGGGGGCCCGGCCGGACGTCCGGGTGCCGTTCGCCGAGGTCGACCTGACCGGCGACAACCCGCCGGTCCGGCTCTACGACACCTCCGGCCCCGGCTCCGACCCCGAGGTGGGGCTGCCGCCGCTGCGCGGACCGTGGATCGCCGAGCGCGGCGACGTCGCGCCGGTGCGGGGGGCGGGCACCCCGCTCGCGGGCGCGGACGGGAAGCGCCCGACGCAGCTCGCGTACGCGCGGGCCGGGGTCGTCACCCCGGAGATGGAGTTCGTGGCGATCCGGGAGGGGATGGCCCCGGAGTTCGTCCGCGACGAGATCGCCGCCGGCCGGGCGGTCCTGCCGCTCAACGTCAACCACCCGGAGTGCGAGCCGGCGATCATCGGCAAGGCGTTCCTGGTGAAGGTCAACGCCAACATCGGCACCTCGGCGGTCACCTCCTCGGTGGCCGAGGAGGTGGAGAAGCTGACCTGGGCCACCCGGTGGGGCGCGGACACCGTGATGGACCTGTCCACGGGCAAGCGGATCCACGAGACCCGCGAGGCGATCGTGCGCAACTCGCCGGTGCCGATCGGGACGGTGCCGATCTACCAGGCCCTGGAGAAGGTCGGCGGCGACCCCGTAAAGCTGAGCTGGGAGGTGTTCCGCGAGACGGTGATCGAGCAGGCCGAGCAGGGCGTCGACTACATGACGGTGCACGCCGGGGTGCTGCTGCCGTACGTGCCGCTGGCCGTCGACCGGGTGACCGGGATCGTCTCCCGGGGCGGGTCGATCATGGCGGCCTGGTGCCTGGCGCACCACGAGGAGAACTTCCTCTACACCAACTTCCGCGAGCTGTGCACGATCCTCGCGCGGTACGACGTGACGTTCTCCCTCGGCGACGGGCTGCGCCCCGGCTCCATCGCCGACGCCAACGACGAGGCCCAGTTCGCCGAGCTGCGCACCCTCGGCGAGCTGACGAGGATCGCCTGGGAGTACGACGTGCAGGTGATGATCGAGGGCCCCGGCCACGTGCCGATGCACAAGATCAAGGAGAACGTGGACCTCCAGCAGGAGTGGTGCCACGAGGCCCCGTTCTACACCCTCGGCCCGCTGACCACCGACATCGCCCCCGCGTACGACCACATCACGTCGGCGATCGGCGCGGCGATGATCGGCATGTTCGGCACCGCGATGCTCTGCTACGTCACGCCCAAGGAGCACCTCGGCCTGCCCGACCGGGACGACGTGAAGGCCGGCGTGATCGCGTACAAGATCGCGGCGCACGCGGCGGACCTGGCCAAGGGCCACCCCGGCGCGCAGGCGTGGGACGACGCGCTGTCGAAGGCGCGGTTCGAGTTCCGCTGGTCCGACCAGTTCAACCTCTCGCTGGACCCGGAGACGGCGCGGTCGTACCACGACGCGACCCTGCCGGCCGAGCCGGCGAAGACCGCGCACTTCTGCTCGATGTGCGGCCCGAAGTTCTGCTCCATGAAGATCACCCAGGAGCTGAAGGAGTACGCGGCGCGCGGCATGCAGGACAAGTCGGCGGAGTTCGTCTCCTCCGGCGGCCGGGTGTACCTGCCGCTGGCCTGACCCCGGCCCGCGCCCCGCCGGGCTGGCCTTGCCGGGCCTGCGCCCGGAGCCATGTCGGCGACGTGGGGGTATCCCGTCGAGGCTTACCCCGCCACGTCGCCGACATGGCGGCGGGGTCAGTCCCGGTGGTGCCGGCCGGAGGGGCGCAGCGAGCGCCGGTCGGCGTCCGTCGACCCACCGTCCTCGCCCGACACGGGGCGGGCGAGGCCGGTGACCCAGTCGACGTACTCCTCGTCCTGCGCCGGCAGCGGTTCCGGGTCGTGGCGGTCGTCCCGCTCGGCCGCCGGGCCCACGTCGTCTCCCGCCCGCGTCCGGCCGCGCCGGAAGAGGGGCCGCAGGAGCCGGGACCGGCCGGCGGGCGCGTCCTCCGGAGGCGTACCGGCCGCTGCGGGGAGGGCGGCACCGGGCTCGCCGGCCGGTCCCGTCCCGTCGGCGGGGGCAACGCCTGTCCCGTCGGTGAGGGCCGCGCCGGTCGTCCTCGCCGCGGCCTGCCAGAGCCCGCCCGGTTCACCCGGTTCGCTGCGTGGAAGCGGCGTCTCGCCGACCACGTGGCGCTCGGGCGCCGGCCTGGCGAACCGCCGGGCGGCGTTGCCGAACGCGTCCCAGCTCGCCGCCTGGTCGAGGTCGGGCAGGGGCAGCCGGGGGCGGGGCCGCGGGGCCGGCTCGGCGGCCTGGCCGGTCAGGGCCGGGTCGATCAGTCCGCCGGTCGAAACCGGGTCGATCAGTCCGCTGGTCAGGGCCGGGCCGGCGGCCTCGCCGGTCCCGCTCACGCTGGTGGCCTCGCCCGCCGATGCGGCGGGGACCTCACCTGCGGCGGCGACCTCACCGCCCTGGGCGGGGCCGGCGGCCTCGCCGCCTTCGGTGAAGGTGGTGGGCCCACCGGCCTGGGCGGGGGTGGCGGGCTCCCCGCCCGGGGTGGCATCGACGCCCCCGCCGCTCGGGGTCGGACCGGTCGCCTCGCCGGTCCCGGCCGCGTCGGTGGGCTTGGCCGCGTCGGTGGGCTTGGCCGCGTCGGTGGGTCGGGCGGCGGTCGTGCCGGAGGCCATCGGCCACTCCCAGTGGGCGGGGGGAGCGCCCGCCGGACCGTCGACCCCGACCCGGTCCCGGCCCTCGTCGCCCCGACTGCGGGGGCCTCCGCTGCGGGCGGCGTCGCCGGTGCGGTCGTCCGGCAGCGGGTCGCCGATGGTCGCCGGGACCCGGCGGGCCGTGGTCGCGCCCGGTTGGGCGGCCAGGTCGGCCGGGCCGTCGGGCCCGTCGGCGTCGCCGGCCACCGGCGGGGTGGGCCCGGTCGGCAGCGGCCGGAGAATGTCCGTCGGCTCGATCGCGCCCTGCTGCCCGCCTGCGCGGGGCGAGCCGGGCAGGCCGACGCCGCGTCCCCTGGTCAGGCCGGCGGCGCGCATCCCGGACAGGGCCGCGCGGAGCGTCCCGGGCGGGCGGGCACCGAGCGCTCCGGTCAGGGGCGCACCCCCGGCCCCGGACAGGTCGGCCGTCGGCACGCCGGCCGCCGGATCGACGCCGCCGGCCGGCCCGTCGGCCAGCGTATCGGCGCTGGCGGAGCGGGCGAGGAGGGGCCAGCGGGCCAGGGCGGCGGCCGTGGCGCCGAGCAGGCCGGTGGCGACCGCGAGCAGGGCACCGTAGTAGGGCGCGAGCTGGTACCGGTCGGCCGAGTCGCCGGGGCCGGCGGTCAGGTAGGCGAAGGCGACCAGCACGGGGCCCGCCGCCCCGGTCGCGCCGGCGATCAGCGGCGGGTGCCCACGTCGGCGGGCCAGCGCGCCGGAGGCCGCGCCCGCGAGCAGGGCCACCAACGGCAGGACGATGGTGGCCAGCCCCTGCGCCGCGTCGGCGGCGAGCCAGCCCGGCTCGAACACCCCCAGGCGTACGGTCGGCAGCGGGCCGGTGCCGACGAGGGCCGGCAGGGCCGAGACCAGGGCGACGAACCAGACCGTGCCGGCGACCGCCGCGACGTTCCAGCCCAGCGGCGGGCGCAGCAGCACGGCGAGCGCCGCGCCGGCGCCGACCACCGCGCCGAGGGTCGCGCAGATGCCCATCGCCCAGACCGGGTCCACACTGTTGAGCTGGGTGGCCCGGGCCGGCTGCATGCACAGCGGCGCGACGACGGTCGCGCCCAGGGCCGCCGCGCCGGCCAGGGCGAGCCGCCCGGTCGTGGTGCCGGTGACCGGGTCGGCGCTGACGAGCCGCTCGGTTACCACCGCGCCGACCACGGCGGCGAGCGCCGCGCACCAGCCCACCCAGACGAGCTGGGCGGGCCACCGGTTGACGGTGGCGTCGGTGAAGTCGCCGGCGATCCGCACGATGCCGAAGCCGTACGCGACGCCGAGCTGGCCGGCCCCGGCCAGCATGCTCACCCCGAGCGCGGTGGACAGCGGCTTGCCCCACGTCCGAAAGGCCATGTCGGGCACGTTACGGCCCGGTGCGCCCGATCGCCACCTTGGCACCGCGCGGCGCGCCCGACGCGCCCGGCCTGGGACTACTTGAGCTCGACCAGCCGCGCCAGGTACGTCGTATCCCCGACATTGGTGAGCATGTGGACGGCACCCGGGTCGCGGTAGACGACCCCGCCGGTCGGCTCGTCCGCGTCGATGGTGGTGCCGTCGATCGTCTGCACCACGTTCTTCGCGCCCTGGACGGCGATCACCAGGTACGGGTGGTCGTGCCGGTGCAGCGGCTGCCGCTCGCCCGGCTCCAGCCGGATGTGCCACACCCGCACCCGGTCGTTCTCGTAGACGATCTCCTGGCCCACCGGGCCCAGCTCGGTTCCGTCGATCACGTCGGTCATGCGGTCAGCCTCCAGTGGCGGGAGCGTCGGCGTGCCCCAGGTGCGGGAGCACCTCGGCGGCGACGAGCTCCAGGTGGTCGAGGTCGGCGAGGTCGGTCAGCCGCAGGTGCACCCGGGTCGCCCCGACGGCGGCGAACTCGCCGATCCGGTCGACGAGCCGGGCGGGCGAGCCGACCACCGCTTCCTCCGGCGGCAGGGCGCTCTTGGCGTGCAACGGCGCGGCCCGCAGCCGCGCCTCGGCGTCGGTGCGCCCGATCGCCACCGCGATGGCGGCGGAGAGGACGAGCGGTGCCCGCCCCGACGCCGGGCGGCCGTGCCGGTCGCACGCCTCGACCACCCGCTCGTACGCGGCGGCGGTCTCGGCGACGCTCTTGAACGGCACGTTGAACTCGTCGGCGTACCGGGCGGCCAGTTCGGGCGTGCGCCTGGGGCCGCTCCCGCCGACGATCACCGGTGGGCCGGGCCGCTGGACCGGCTTGGGCAGGGCGGGCGCGTCGACCAGGCGGTAGTGCTCGCCGGTGAAGCTGTACGTCTCGCCGACGGGGGTGCGCCACAGGCCGGTGATTACTTCGAGCTGCTCGGCGAGCCGGTCGAAGCGCTCGCCGACGGCGGGGAACGGGATGCCGTACGAGGTGTGCTCCCGCTCGTACCACCCGGCGCCGATGCCCAGCTCGACCCGGCCGCCGCTCATCTGGTCGACCTGGGCGACCATGACGGCGAGCGGCCCGGGGAGCCGGAAGGTGGCCGAGGTGACGAGGGTGCCGAGCCGGATCCGGGTGGTCTCCCGGGCCAGCGCGGCGAGGGTGAGCCAGGCGTCGGTGGGGCCGGGCAGGCCGGGCTCGGTGCCCAGGAACTGGTAGTGGTCGGCCCGCAGGAACCCCTCGAAGCCGCCCGCCTCGACGGCCCGGGCGAAGCGCAGCTGGTCGTCGTAGGTGGCGCCCCGGTGCGGCTCGGTGAAGACGCTGACCCGCATGGTCACCGCCCCTCCGCGCCGGCCCCGGTGGCGGCGGGCGCGGCGGGGGCGTCGCGTTCCATCAGCAGCTCGTGCAGCTCGGCGCTGACCCGGGCGACGTCGGCGAGGTGGGCGTTGCGGCCGAGGGTCCGGGGCCGGGGGATGTCGACCTCGACGATCGCGCGGATCCGGCCCGGCCGAGGGCTGAGCACGACCACCCGGTCGGCGAGCAGCACCGCCTCGTCGATGGAGTGGGTGACGAAGACGACGGTGGCCCCGCTGGTCATGTGCACCCGCTGGAGCTCACCGGAGAGCTCCTCGCGGGTGAGCGCGTCCAGGGCGGAGAACGGCTCGTCCATGAGCATCACCCGGGGGTCGCCGATCAGCGACCGGCACAGCGAGACGCGCTGCTGCATGCCGCCGGACAGCTCGTGCGGCAGCCGCTTCTCGAACCCGGCGAGCCCGGCCAGGTCGAGCAGCTCCCGGGCGCGCTCGCGGTGCCCGGCCCGCTTCCAGCCGAAGATCTCCACGGGCAGCAGCACGTTGTCCAGCACCGACCGCCAGGGCAGCAGGGCGGGGCGCTGGAACAGCATGGCGATGTCGCGGCGGGGGCGGGTGATGGGCGTGCCGGCGACGGTGATCTCCCCGGCGGTGGCCGGCAGCAGGCCGGCGATCATCCGCAGCAGGGTGGACTTGCCGCAGCCCGAGCGCCCGAGCACGGCGACGAATTCGCCCTCGGCGACGTCGAGGTCGATGCCCCGCAGCGCCTCGACCCGGCCGGCCCGGCCGTCGAAGGTGCGGGACACGCCGGACAGTCGGATCATCGCCGGTGTCCTCCCTGAGTGGACCATCAGGATCGCAGCTAGGGTAGCCCGCCGCCGTCCGGACGCAACGGTCCGGGGTGGAGATCAGTTCGTTTCCGTTCCGAAACACACACTCCTCGCTACACCGGCAGGTCTCTTGCGTAGTCTGTGCCGGCGAAGAGTCCCCTCACGACGATGGCGTCGGCTCCCCCCTCTGTCGACGCCGTTGCTCTCGACGACCCGCCCGGAGGCGCATCGCCCCTGGTCGGAAAGGACATGGTGCACAGATGAACAGGCTGACCCGCACGGTCGCCGCGGCCCTCCTGGCCTCCGCCCTCACCCTGGTGTCCGCGTGCAGCAGCGACTCGGACGCGTCCGACGCCAAGGGTGGAGACGGCAAGTCACTGGAGAAAGTGACGTACCTCACTTCCTTTGGCAACTTCGGGCGGGACTCCTACGCCTGGGTGGCGAAGGAGAAGGGCTTCTTCAAGGAAGCCGGCTTCGACGTCGAGATCAAGCCCGGTCAGGGTACGGGCGCGGTGATCCAGACCATCGTCGGCGGTCAGGCCGACTTCGGCCCCATCGACCTCACCGGTGGTCTGCTCCAGCTCGGCAACGGCCAGGCCAAGGACTTCGTCGCCGTCGCGGCGATCCAGCAGCGCACCATGGCGGCCATCGTGACGGTCGAGGGCAAGAACATCGCCTCGCCGAAGGACCTGGAGGGCAAGAAGCTCGCCGACGCTCCGGCGTCCGTGGTCCGCAACCTCTTCCCGACGTACGCCCGGCTCGCCGGCGTGGACGTCAACAAGGTGACCTGGGTCAACGGCGAGCCGCAGACCCTGATGGGCACCCTCGCCTCCGGCTCCGTCGACGGCATCGGCCAGTTCGTCGTGGGCCAGCCGACGGTCGAGGCGGTCACCAAGAAGAAGGCCGTCCTGCTGCCCTACAGCAACGTGATGCAGGACCTCTACGGCAACGTGCTGATCACCTCCAGCAAGATCGCCAAGGAGAAGCCGGAGATGGTCAAGCGGTTCAGCGCCGCGCTGATCAAGGGTCTGGAGTACTCCCTGGCGAACCCGCAGGAGGCCGCCGAGATGTTGAAGAAGAACGTCGACGCCACCAACCCGGCGGCGGCCGCCGCCGAGCTCCAGCTGATGGCCGGGTACGTCCGCTCCAACAACTCCGGCACCAAGATCGGCACGCTGGACAGCGGCCGGGTCGCCAAGAGCATCGCGATCCTCCAGGGCGCGGGCTCGCTCAAGCAGAACCTCACCCCCGACCAGATCATCGACTTCAACCTCGTGCCGCAGTCCTGACCGGTCCGACAAGTCAGCAGGGGTACGTCCCGCCGGCCTCCGGCGGGACGTACCCCCGTTCCGTTCCCGGCCGCCGCGCCGGATGGATGAGGAGAACAAGATGACCGACCTCCGGTCGCCGGAACCGGCGCTCGCGGGCCCGCCCGTCGACCAGCGCCGCCCCGCCGTGGGGCGCGGCGCCCTCGGCGTCGGCGCGCGGGCCGGCGCGAACGGCCTGCTGCTGCCCGGCGCGGGCCTGCTGGTCGCGTTCGCGGTGTGGTGGCTCACCGCCCGGCTGGAGCTGGTGCACCCCGCCGCGCTGCCCACCCCCGGCTCGGTGCTGTCGGCGTTCACCGACAAGCCGGACCGGATGCTGGAGCACACGCTCGACACCATGCTGGAGATCCTGATCGGCTTCGCGCTCTCCGCCGTGGCCGGCGTCCTGCTCGGGCTGTCGCTGGCCGCCTCGAGCACCGTCGAGCGGATGTTCACCCCGCTGCTGGTCGCGGTCAACGCGGTCCCGAAGATCACCCTGGGGCCGCTGCTCGTGGTGGCGCTCGGCTGGGGTCAGAAGCCGATCCTGACCATGGTCTTCCTGCTCTGCTTCTTCCCGATCGTGCTCTCCACCGCGACCGGGCTGACCACCACACCGTCCGACCTGGCCGAGCTGGTCCGCTCCCTGAACGCCTCCTGGTGGCAGGCGTTCCGCAAGGTGCGCTTCCCGGCCGCGCTGCCGCAGATCTTCGTCGGCCTGAAGGTGGCGATGCCGCTGGCCGCCATCGGCGCGGTGATCGGGGAGTTCCAGGCCGGCGAGAGCGGCCTCGGGTACGTCATCACCCAGTATGCCGGCATCGGCGACACCGCGACCGCCTGGGCGGCGATCATGCTGGTGGCGCTGGTCAGCATCCTGCTCTACTCGGCGCTGGTGTTCGTGGAGCGCCTGGCCCTGCCCTGGGTGCGGGCGACCACCTCGTCGAGGTGAGACGACGATGGGCCTGCCGGTCGACCGGCAGGCCCATCGTCGTCGTGCGTGCCGTCAGCCGGCGAGCCGCCAGCGGCCGCCCCGGGCGACCAGCGTCGTGAGGGCCTGCGGCATTAGCCCCGAGTGGTTGTCCGGCGTCATCCGGATCGGGCCGGAGAGGCCGTCCATCTGGGACGTCTCCAGCACGTTGCGCAGCCCGTCGCGGCCGGCCTTGCCGGGCGCGCCGCCGGCCCGCAGCTCGGCGTCGGCGATGAGCTGCACGGCGTCCGCGGCGAACGAGGAGAAGCCGTTGTAGCCGCCGAAGCGGGCCGTGTAGTCCTGGAACCACTGGCGGCGGGCCGCCTTGGCCGGGGTGGTGGCGATGACGTCGTCGATGACCATCGTCTGGGTGAAGATCAGGGTGGCCCGCTCCGCCGACCGGGACGACGCGCCCAGGAACAGCTCCCCGGCGGCCGAGGCGTCGAAGAACAGCGAGCCGGTGAACCCGGCCGTCTGGGCCGCGCCCGCGGCGAGCATCGCCTGCTCCGGCGGGGTCCAGACCACCATCGCCTCCGGCTCCCGCGCGGCCAGCGTGGCGACCTGCTGGCTGACGTCGGTGTCGGTGGTCTTCACCGACTGGTCGCTCAGCAACTTGATGTTGGTCTTGTCGAACTCGCGCCGCAGCACGTCCAGCCCTTCCCGGCCGTAGCTGTCGTCGCTGTTGAGCACGGTCACCTTGCGGATGCCGCGGCGGCGCAGCTCCGTGGTGAGGGCGGCGGCGCTGTCGGCCGCGTTCGGGGCCAGCTTGAACAGGTACCGCCGGTCGGCGACCGGGGTGGCCACGGCGCTGGACGAGGCGAGCGCGATCGTCGGGATCTTCTTCTCGTTGATCGTACGAGCCGCGCCGACGGCGCACTCGTTGCAGCCGCCCATGATGATCGCGCTCACCTGGGAGTCGTTGCTGAAGTCACCGATGTTGCGCAGCGATTCGCTCGCGTCCGACCGGTTGTCCTTCACCTTGAGCTCGATCCTGCGGGCGCCGAGCGCGCCCGAGGCGTTCATCTGGTCGACCTTCAGTTCCAGCGCGCGCTGGTACGCCTTGCCTACCGGGGCCGCGGAGCCGGACAGCTCCAGGTCCACGGCGATCACGATCGGGCTCGTATCCTGCTCCGCCGCGCCGAACTGGCAGCCGGTGAGCGTGGTGGCCAGGACGGCCGAGGCGAGCGCCGCGATGGTCACGGAGCGGATGGGAGTCAACTCTGTCCTCCAGGTGCGGCGCGGGCAGATGCCCGGTCACCGCCGCTTGTTCCGTCCTCAGTGGAGAAACGGGATTGGTCTGCCGTACGGTGTGCGCGAAGCCTGCAAAACCTTGCCAATGCCGGGCCCTGTGGTCAAGCGCGGATGCTCCGAAGCTTTTCGGGACGGGCGTCCCACATGTTGGGGTAACCCGATGTTTGCAAACGCTTACTTTGCATAAGCGCGCGACCACTCTGGAGTCACATCCCCTGATCAGGGGCTTGGGGAAATGAAGGTATTAGTTGACCGGATCACGCGATGAGTGCCGTGCGACCGTTTCCTACCTCACCGCGGCTTCCCAAACACGATCTTCTCTGATGAAATCGCGGCCGTGCCGCGCGCGGCGCTGTCCGCTGCACCGGGCACGGGTCGGCGGTTCAGGCGTGGAAGAAACGACGGAGGCGATGTCGTGAGCACCGGACCTACGACCCTGCCCGAGAGCGGCGAGTCGAACGAGCGGAGCCGGCGACGGCTGCCCCGCCTCCGGGATGCCCGGATCCGCTCGAAGCTGGCGCTGATTCTGGTGGTGCCCGTCGCGGCGGTGATCGCGCTCGCCACCATCCGGCTCATCTCCACCGGTGAGGGCGCGCTGGAGGCGACCCAGCTGCGGTCGCTGACCGCCCTGTCGATCGACGTCTCGGCGCTGACGCAGGACCTGCACAAGGAGCGGATGGCCGCGGCCACCCTGCTGGCCCGCCCGGGGGAGAAGGGCCGGGTCGACGAGTTCAACCTGCGGGTGCGCAGCACCGACGCGCGCATCGAGGCGTACAACGCCGAGCGGGCCGGCATCGGCGAGGTCCCGGCCGACGTGCGGGACCGGCTCAAGGTCATCGACGACCACCTGAAGACGCTGAACAGCACCCGCCAGGAGGTGCTGGACCGCAAGCAGATGCCGGTGGCCGAGGCGTCGCTGCGCTACGGCGTCATCGTCACCGACCTGGTCTCCTACAACGACACGCTCGCCCAGCTGCCCGGCCAGGAGGCGCTGGCCGACAACCGCCGGGCGGTGGCCGCGTTCGCCCACGCCAAGGCCGCGGTCGCCGAGGAGCAGGCCGTCGCCTACACGGCGCTGTCCTCCGGCCGGCTCGACGAGGAGCAGTTCTCCTCCTTCGTGGCCACGCTCACCAGCCAGCAGGAGGCCCTGGTCTCCTTCTCGCTGTCGGCCGACCCGGCCCAGCGGGCCCTGGTCGACGGCACCGTCTCCGGCGACGCCGTCGTGCTCGCCGACCGGGTGGCCGCCGACCTGACCCGGTCGGTCGGGCAGACCCCGCTGGTCACCGCCGCCGACGTGTCCGCCTCCGTCGGCTCGGTCAACGACCTGATGCGGTGGGCGGAGATCCAGCTCCAGCGGCGGCTGCTCGACCAGACCGAGCAGGCCCGCGCGGACGTCATCCAGCAGGCCGTCATCGAGTCGGTGCTGGTGCTGCTGACCCTGATCATCGCGGTCACGCTGGCCGTGGTGCTGGCCCGCTCGCTCAACCACTCGCTGCGCCGGCTGCGCGAGGGCGCGCTGTCGGTGGCCAACCACGATCTCCCCGACGCGGTGCAGCGGCTGCAGAGCATCGGCAACGTCGGCGACGGCGGCGTGGAGGAGATCGTCCGGCAGGTCCGGGACCCGATCAAGCTCACCAACCGCGACGAGGTCGGCCAGGTGGCCCTGGCGTTCAACGTCGTCCACCGGGAGGCGGTCCGGGTCGCCGCCGAGCAGGCCGCGCTGCGCACCAGCGTCTCCGCGATGTTCCTCAACCTGGCCCGGCGCAGTCAGACGCTGGTCGACCGGATGATCGGCGAGCTGGACGCGATCGAGCGCGGCGAGGAGGACCCGAAGCGGCTCGCCCAGCTCTTCGAGCTGGACCACCTGGCCACCCGGATGCGCCGCAACGACGAGAACCTGCTGGTCCTCGCCGGTGCCGACTCCGCCGTGCCGCGCCGCGACGACGCCCTCCTGATCGACGTGCTGCGGGCCTCCCAGTCTGAGGTCGAGCAGTACAACCGCATCGAGTTCGGCACCGTCGACACCGACATCTCGGTCGCCGCGCACGCGGTGAACGACGTCGTCCGCCTGGTCGCCGAGCTGCTCGACAACGCCACCCGCTTCTCGCCGCCGAACACGGTGGTGGTCGCCGACGGCCGGCGGATCCGCGACTACGTGCTCATCCAGGTCGAGGACCGGGGCCTCGGCCTCACCGACGAGCAGCTCGACTCGCTCAACCGCCGGCTCTCCGCGCCGTCGACGGTGGACGTGGCCGCGTTCCGGCTGATGGGTCTGGCCGTGGTGAGCCGCCTCGCCTCCCGGTACGGCATCCGGGTGGAGCTGCGGCGCAACGTGGAGGGCGGCACCGTCGCCCAGGTGACCCTGCCCGCCTCGACCGTCGTGCTGCCGTCGCTGCGGGGACGCGAGCCGGCTCCGGCCCCGCTCACCCCGGCACGCCAGCCGGCCGCGGTGGAGCAGGCCCCGCCGAGCCCGGCCAGCTTCGGTGAGCCGGCGACCGCCGGCCGCACCGCCACCCTGACCGACCAGTGGCGCACCGCCGCGCCGACGCCGGCCCGGTGGCAGGTGCCCGGCGACGCCCGGGACGCGGCGACGGCCGCGCCGTTCGGCAGCCCGACCGTGTCCCAGCCGACGATCCCGACCGTGACACCCGTGTCGCAGCCGCCCGCCTCGCAGCCGGCCGGGCCGGCCCAGCCGGCGTACGCGCCCGGCGGTGGCGCGATCGGCAGCCCGACCGTGGCGTTCCCGGCGATCGACCCGCTGCCCCGACGGTCGCCGAACGGGGAGTCCGCCCAGCCGGCCACCCCGCTCGCCCCGGCCACCCCGACGGCGTCGTTCGCGCCGGCCGCACCGCTCGCGCCGGCGACCCCGGCGTCGTTCGCGCCGGCGGCCCCGGCGCTGCCGGGTGGCCCGGTCGCCGGGATGGCACCCTCCGCCCCTTCCGCCCCGCCCGTGCCGGCCGCACCGGCCACCCCGGTGGTCGCTCGCCCGGCCCAGCAGGCGGAGGCGCCGATCTTCCGCGAGATGGAGGCGGTATGGTTCCGCTCGCACGGTGATGACGTGACCGCGATCTTCCAGCGCCCCAACTTCGACGACGCGCCCGCCCCGGCACAGGCCACCGCCCCGGCACAGGCCACCGCCCCGCCGCGGGCTCCGCTGCCCACCCGTACCCCGGGGGCCACCGCCACGGACGGCCCAAGCGCGACGACCGCGCCGCCGGCCAGCACCATGCCGGTGGCACCGCCCCCGCAGCCGGCCGCCTCCGCGACCGGCGGGCCGGCGGCGCCCACCCCGCCGCCGGCGGTGGACCCGGAGGCGTGGCGGACCGCCGCCGACGAGGGCTGGTCCCGGGCCAGCCGGGCGGCCGAACCGCCGGCCGCCGGCACCACCCGCTCCGGCCTGCCCAAGCGGGTGCCCCAGGCCCAGCTCGTCCCCGGGGGGATCGAACCGAAGAGCGGCCGGGACCGCAGCCGGCGCACCCCCGACGAGGTACGCGGCCTGCTGTCGGCCTATCACCGCGGCGTGCAGCGGGGGCGGACGGCCGGCGGGGCGGACCAGACCAGCAATTCGACCAAGGAGACGAGCCGATGAACAGGCCAGCGGCCATGCAGGACATGGGTTGGCTGCTCACCAACTTCGCCGACAGCGTGGCGGGCATCGCCCACGTGGTGGCGGTGTCCGCGGACGGGCTGCTGCTCGCCTCGTCCCGGGACCTCCCCCCGGACCGGGCCGACCAGCTCGCCGCCATCACCTCCGGCGTGGTGAGCCTGACCGAGGGCGCGGCCCGCATGTTCAGCGCCGGCGGGGTGCTCCAGACGGTCATCGAGATGGACAGCGGATACCTGTTCCTCATGTCGATCAGCGACGGCTCGTCGATGGCGGTGCTCGCCGCCCGCAGCTGCGACGTGGGGCAGGTCGGCTACGAGATGGCGCTGCTGGTCGAGCGGGTGGGCGCCGCGCTGGTGCCGCTGCCCCGCGACGCGGTGCGCGCGTAGCGCGGCCGGGCTGCACGGACAGATGACCAGACGTCGAGCGACGACGTCGACCGGGAGGAGGTGATCGCGGATGGACCAACGACGGGAGGACCCGCGCGGCGCGCTGGTGCGTCCGTACGCGGTCACCCGGGGCCGTACCGAGCCACGCCAGGACATCGCGCTGGAGGCGGTGCTGACGGCCAGCCCGACAGCCGTCGCCGAGTCCAGGTTCGCCGGTCACGACAAGCACCGGATCGCCACGATCTGCGAGGGTCGGCCCCAGTCGCTGGCCGAGGTTGCCGCGTACACCCGGATGCCCCTGGGTGTCGCCCGGGTCATCGTCGCCGACATGGTGGCCGAGGGCCTGCTGACCCTGCATACTGCCGCTCCCGCCGAGGGATACGAGGAGCGGATGGAAATTCTTGGAAGGGTGCTAAGTGGACTTCGCAGGCTATGACCCCGCCGGGGCGCGCCGCAACCGCGGGATCACCTCCGCGAAGATCGTGGTTGCGGGCGGCTTCGGCGTGGGCAAGACGACCCTGGTCGGCGCGGTCTCGGAGATCACTCCGCTGACCACCGAGGCGGTGATGACCTCGGCCGGCGTCGGCATCGACGACCCGTCGAAGGTGCCGGGGAAGCAGACGACGACGGTCGCCATGGACTTCGGCCGGATCACCATGGCCGAGGACCTGATCCTGTACCTCTTCGGCACGCCCGGCCAGACCCGGTTCTGGTTCATGTGGGACGAGATCATCAAGGGCGCGGTGGGCGCGGCGGTGCTGGTCGACACCCGCCGGATCACCGACGCGTTCGCCCCGCTGGACTACTTCGAGAACCGCCGCCTGCCGTACGTGGTGGCGCTCAACCGGTTTGACGGGGCCCCGCAGTACGAGCTGGAGGAGGTCCGCGAGGCCCTCGCCATCTCGCCCCAGGTGCCCCTGATCATGACCGACGCCCGGCACCGCGAGCCCGTCAAGCAGGTGCTGGTGACGGTCGTCGAGCACGCGATGATGCGACTGCAGGCCGAGCACGGCCGGGGCTTCCCGACTCCGGTCGGCTGACGTCGGAAAGGCTGGCGGCGGTCCGGGTCGTCCGGACCGCCGCCAGCGCCGTCTAGCCCGGCGCGGGTCCGGTTTGTCGTTACGGGCGCGACCCTCCGCGTTCACATTCGTGGACCCACGCGCGCCTCAGCGCGCCCCGCATCCCCTTTGACCTGCGGCAACTTACCCTTCTCCAAGAGATTGACGCAGCGTGACCAGTGCGCCACGGCACGCTCGACACAGGAGGAGCGCATGCGCAGAGTCACAGTGCTGACCGCCGTGGTGGCGGGCGCGGTGATCGGCCTCGCCGGCCCGGCCCAGGCCGCCGGGCTGGACCCGCAGACCCGCCGCAACGCCCTGACCGCGATGGAGGGCGAGGCGTACGCCCACGCCAGCTACCTCGCGTACGCGCAGGAGGCGGAGCGGACCGACCAGGAGGGCATCGCCAGCCTGTTCCGCGCCACGGCGGAGACCGAACGGTACGACCACTTCGCGGCCGAGGCCGAGCTGACCAACTTCGTGCACGGCAACCAGGCCAACCTGCGCGACTCGATCGCCGGTGAGGAGCACGAGGCGACCGTCGTCTACCCGTCGTACGCCGAGCAGGCCCGCCTGGACGACTGCCCCGAGGCGGCCGACCTGTTCACCGAGCTGGCCGGCGACGAGGCGAAGCACGCCGCGCGGTTCCGGGTCGCGCTGGAGGCCCTGCTGAACCCCGGCGCGGGCGTCGTCGTTCCCGTCGGCGAGGTGGTGCCGCCGGTGCCGATCGTCCGCAGCACGCCGGCCTGCTCGGGGCGGACCCAGGACAACCTGGAGACCACGCTGCGCGGTGAGGCGTTCGCCAACGCCAAGTACACCCTGTACGCCGAGCACGCCCGCGCCACCGGGCAGCGCCGGCTGGCCCGGCTCTGGGACAACACCGCCGGGCAGGAACTCGGCGAGCACTTCGCCCAGACCGCCATCCTGGCCGGCCTGGTCGGCAGCAACGCCGACAACCTGCGCACCGCGATCGCGGGGGAGGAGTACGAGGCGACCACCATGTACCCGTCCTTCTCGCGGCAGGCGGCGGCGGCCGGCGACGACCGGGCGGCGGCGCTGTTCGCCGAGATCGCCCACGACGAGGCCGACCACGCGTCGGCGTTCCTGCGGGCGCTGGTCGACCTGTCGCTCGGCGGGTCGGGCGGCGAAGAGGCGAGGAAGGGCGGCCGGCAGCCGACGAGTCCCCGGGCCTGACCAGGCCGGGGCGCGCGATCGGTGGCTGGTTGCGGTGGAACCACGTCGGCGTGTCGTGTGGTGGAGGCAGCCGACGTTCCCCGGCCCGTGTCACACGCTGTGCCGCCGCCGGCCAGCGCTCCGGCCGGGGTCAGTCGATCCGGAGGCGGTAGCCGCGCTTCACCACCGTCTGCACCACCCGGGGGGCCTTCAGCCCGGCCCGCAGCCGGGCCACCGCCATCTCCACCGCGTGCTCGTCCGCGCCGCGCGGCAGCGTTCGCAGCAGGGCGGTGCGGGACAGCACCCGACCCGGTGAGGTGGCCAGGGCCCGCAGCACCGCCATCGGCGCCGGGGCCAGCGGGCGCAGCTCCCCGTCGACCACGGCCGCGTGCCCGCGCAGGGTCAGCAGGTGCCCGGCGGCCTTGATGCTGACCGTACGCCGGGGCAGCTCGTCCACGATGGTCCGGACCAGCGCGCCCAGCCGGGCCCGGCTCGGCGCGCTCACCGGCACCCCCCGCCGCACCAGCGGCTCGGCGGTGACCGCGCCCACGCAACTGGCCAGCACGTCGCCGCGCAGCGCCTCCAGCACCGTCTCGGTGCGGTCCCCGGCGGCGCGCAGCAGCGCCTCGGCCGCCGGGGCGGAGGTGAACGTGACCGCGTCCACCAGCCGGCCCGCGACCAGGTCGATGAGCCGGTGCAGCGGCGCGGGGTCGGTCGGCGGGGCCCACCGGTAGACCGGGACCTCGATCACGGTCGCCCCGGCGTCCTCCAGCGCGCTCGTGCACTCGGGCTGCCGGTCGCCGTGCAACTGCATGGCGATCACCTGGCCGGCCACCCCGCGCCGCACCAGGTGCTCGACGACCTCCTCGCAGCTCTCCGAGTCCGGCGACCACTGGTCGTGCAGGCCGGCGGCGCGGATCGCCCCCCGCGCCTTGGGACCCCGGGCCACCACGTACGCCTGCGACAGCACGCCGCGCAGCGGCTCCGCCAGCCCCCAGCCCTCGGCCGCCTCCAGCCAGCCGCGCATCCCGATGCCGGTGTTGGCCATCAGCACGTCCGGCGGGCGGGCCAGGCACTCCCGGGTCGCCTCGCGCAGGTCCGTGTCGTCGGTCAGCGGCACGATCCGCAGGGCCGGCGCGATGACCACCCGCGCGCCGCGCCGTTGCAGCAGGGCGGCCAGCTCGTCGCGCCGGCGGTCAGCGGTGACCCCGATGGTGAAGCCGGCCAGCTCGTCGGCCATTCACCCCTCCCGTCTCAACCGCACCTCGACCAGGCCGTCCCGGCAGCGCACGTCGTGCCGGGGCACCGCCACGCCGGGCAGGTCCAGGCAGGCGCCGGTGCGCAGGTCGTACACCTGCTTGTGCAGCGGGGAGGCGACCGTCGGCGTGCCGCCGCGGCTGCCCACGATGCCCCGCGACAGCACGTACGCGCCGCCGACCGGGTCGAGGTTGTCCAGGGCGAACAGCTCGTCGCCGGTGCGGAACAGGGCGACCTGCGCCCCGTCGACCAGGGCCGCCACGCCCCGCTCCGGCTCCAGCTTCTCCAGCGGGCAGACCGGGCTCCAGCCCTGCGTGTCCGCCGCCGGGCGGCGCGTGTACGTGTCCGTCGCGATGCTCATCGCCGTACCTCCGGAAGGCCGAGGGTGACCGGTTGCCGGCGGCGGGCGGGCGCCTCGCCGTCGGGTGCCGCGACCGGCCGGGCCCGGCCGGCGGGCACGGGCTGGCCGCGTTCGACGGCGAAGGTGATCGACGGGTCCGGCACGTCGGGCGCGTTGACGAACGACGTGAACCGGCGCAGCCGCTCCGGGTCGTCGAGCACGTCGCGCCACTCGTCCGAGTACGCCGCCACGTGCCGGGCCATCTCCGCCTCCAGCTCGGCGCAGAGGCCCAGCGAGTCGTCCACGATGACCGCGCGCAGGTGGTCGAGCCCGCCCTCCATCGCCTCGATCCAGGCGGCGGTGCGCTGCAACCGGTCCGCCGTGCGGATGTAGTACATGAGGAACCGGTCGATCAGCGGGATCAGCTCCGCCGTGGACAGGTCGGTGGCGAACAGGTCGGCGTGCCGGGGCCGGAAGCCGCCGTTGCCGCCGACGTAGAGGTTCCAGCCGGTGTCGGTGGCGATGATGCCGAAGTCCTTGCTGCGGGCCTCGGCGCACTCCCGGGCGCAGCCCGACACCGCCGACTTGAGCTTGTGCGGGGCGCGCAGCCCCCGGTAGCGCAGCTCCAGGGCCACGGCCAGGCCGACGGAGTCCTGCACCCCGTACCGGCACCAGGTCTCGCCGACGCACGACTTCACCGTGCGCAGCGCCTTGCCGTACGCGTGGCCCGACTCGAAGCCCGCGTCCACCAGCCGCCGCCAGATCTGCGGGAGCTGGTCGACCCGCGCCCCGAACAGGTCGATGCGCTGCCCGCCGGTGATCTTCGTGTAGAGCTTGAACTCCTGCGCCACCTGACCGATGACGATCAGCTTCTCCGGGGTGATCTCGCCGCCGGGGATCCGGGGCACCACCGAGTAGCTGCCGTCGCGTTGCAGGTTCGCCAGGTACGCGTCGTTGGTGTCCTGCAACGACGCCCGCTCGCCGTCGAGCACGTGCCCGGTGCCCAGCGACGCGAGGATCGAGGCGACCACCGGCTTGCAGATGTCGCAGCCCCGGCCCCGCCCGTGCTCGGCGATCAGCCGAGAGAAGGTGCGGATGCCGCGCACCCGCACCACGTCGAACAGCTCCTGCCGGCTCAGGTCGAAGTGCTCGCACAGCGCCGTGGACTGCTTCACCCCCGCCGCGTCGAGGAGCTGCTTGAGCATCGGCACGCATGACCCGCAGCTCGTCCCGGCCCGGGTGCACGCCTTCAGCGCCGGCACGTCCGCGCAGCCGCCGGCGATCGCCGCGTCGATGTCGTCGCGGGTCACCGCGTTGCACGAGCAGACCTGCGCGCTGCCGGGCAGCGCCCCGGCCCCGGCCGCCGCCCCGCCGGCCGGGGCCAGCAGCGCCAGCGGCGCGGCCGGCAGCGGCCCGCCGACGCTGGCCCGCAGCGTCGGGTAGGCGCTCGCGTCCCCGACCAGCACGCCGCCGAGCAGCGTCTTCGCGTCGTCGGAGAGGACCAGCTTCGCGTACGACCGGGTCGCCGGGTCGGTGAACGTCACGTCCAGGCTGCCGTCGGTGGTGCCGTGGGCGTCGCCGAACGACGCCACGTCCACCCCGAGCAGCTTCAGCTTCGTCGCGGTGTCCGCGCCGGGGAACGTCGCCGCGCCGCCCAGCAGCCGGTCGGCCACCACCTCCGCCGTGGCGTACCCGGGGGCGACCAGGCCGTGGCAGACCCCGTCGACGGCAGCGCACTCGCCGACCGCCCAGATCCGCTCGTCACCCGTGCGGCACGTCGCGTCGACCAGCACCCCGCCGCGCGGGCCCAGCTCCAGGCCGGCCGCGCGGGCCAGGTCGTCGCGGGGCCGGATGCCGGCCGCCACCACCACCAGCTCGGCGTCGACCGTGCGGCCGTCGGACAGCTCCAGCGCGGCCACCGCGCCGTCCGCGCCGGGCCGCAGCGCGGTGGTCGCCACCCCGAGGTGGGTGGTGACCCCCAGCTCCTCGACGTAGCGGCGCAGCATCGCCCCGCCGGCCTCGTCGACCTGCACCGGCATCAGCCGGGGCGCGAACTCGACCACGTGGGTGGCCAGGCCGAGCAGGCGCAGCGCGTTCGCCGCCTCCAGGCCGAGCAGCCCGCCGCCGATCACCGCGCCGACGCGCCGGCCCCGGGCGTGCTCCCGGATCGACTCCAGGTCGTCGAGCGTGCGGTAGACGAACACCCCGGGCAGGTCCCGGCCCGCCACCGGCGGCACGAACGGGTACGACCCGGTCGCCAGCACGACCGCGTCGTACGGATGCTCGCCGGCCGCCGTGACCACCACCCGCCGCTGGCGGTCGATGGCGGTGGCCGGCTCGCCGAGGCGCAGCTCCACCCCGTCGTCGGGGGTGTGCAGGTTCAGCTCCTCGGCGGACACCCCGTCGAAGAACGCCGACAGCCGCACCCGGTCGTACGCGGGCCGGCGCTCCTCGGCGAGCACCGTGACCTGCCAGCGGCGGTCGGTGTCCCGGGCGCGCAGCGCCTCGGTGAACCGCTGCCCCACCATGCCGTTGCCGATGACGACCACCCTGCCGCCGGTGGCGGCGTCGCCTCCGGCGGTGCCCGGCCCTGTCGTGTCGCCGTTCATCACGCCACCTCCACGCGGTCGTGTCGCGCCCTCGGGCTGTCGTCGTCGGTCGGGTCCGCCGGTTCGTCGGCCGCCGGGTCGACCTCGGCGAGCCAGCCGACGATGCCGGCGAGGGCGTCGCGGCACCCGCCGCAGCCGGTGCCGGCCCGGGTCGCCGCCGACATCGCCGCGACCGTCCGGGCCCCGGCCCGCCAGCAGGCCACCAGCGCGCCCTTGCTGACGTCGTTGCACTGGCACACGGTCGCCGCGTCCGGCATCAGCGCCGGTGACGCGGCCGGGGCGGCCGGCGCGCCGCCGAGCGCCCGGCCCAGCAGCAGCGCCCGCCGGTCCGACGGCACCGGAGCGCCCCGGTCGAACAGCTGCACCACCGTGCCGACGGCCGGGTTGTCGCCGAGCAGGATCGCCCCGGTCAGCCGCTCGTCGCGGATGCGCAGCCGGGCGTACGTGCCCCGGGCCGGGTCGGCGAAGGTCAGCTCCTCGACCGGCCCGTCGCCGGCCCGGTCGCCCCCGGCGGCGGTGTCGCCCATCGCGGCGAGGTCGATCCCGGCCGCCTTGAGCCGGGTCACCGCCGGCCGGGGCCGGTACGCCGCGTGCGCGTCCGCGCCGCTGAGCAGCTGCGCCACCACCCGGGCCTGCGCCCAGGCCGGCGCGACCAGCCCGCTGGGCGTGCCGTCGTGCTGGGCGCAGTCGCCGATCGCCGAGACGTGCGGGTCGCTGGTGCGCAGCCGGTCGTCGACCACGACGCCCCGCTGCACCGCCAGCCCCGCCGCGGCGGCGAGGGCGGTGTCGGGGCGCACCCCGCAGGAGAGCACCAGCAGGTCGGCGGCGAGCGACGAGCCGTCGGACAGGTCGAGCCGGACGCCGTCGGCGTCGGCGGCGAGCCCCGTCGCGGACGCGCCGAGGTGGGCGCGTACGCCGAGGTCGGCGAGCGTGCCGGCGAGCACCGCGCCGGCCGTCGGGTCGAGCTGCCGCTCCATCAGGTGCCCGTTCGGGTGGACCACCGTGACGTCCAGCCCCCGGGCGGCGAGCCCCCGGGCCGCCTCCAGCCCGAGCAGGCCGCCGCCGAGCACCAGCGCGCGGCGCGCGCCCCGGGACAGGGCCAGGATGCGTCGGCAGTCGCCCAGGGTGCGGAAGACGGCCACCCGGTCCGGCAGGCGCGCCGGGTCCAGCCCCGGCAGCGGCGGCACCACGGCCCGGCTGCCGGTGGCGAGCACCAGGTGGTCGTACCCGATGCGCTCGCCGTCGCCGGTGCGCACCTCGCGGGCGGCGCGGTCGATCGCGGTCACCGCGACCCCGGTGCGCACGTCCACGCCGTGCCCGGCGGCCTCGGTCAGCTCCACGTCCGGCTCGTCGACCTTCCCGGCCAGCAGGGTGGAGAGCATGATCCGGTTGTACGCCCGGTGCGGCTCCGCGCCGAGCACGGTGACCTTGCGGTCCCCGGGGCGGGCGTGCAGCTCGGCGGCGAGCCGCGCGCCGGCCATCCCGTAGCCCACGATCACGACGGCGGTCATGCTTCGGCCCTCTCCACCCGGACGGCGCAGATCTTGAACTCCGGCATCCCGGAGACCGGGTCGACGGCGTCGTTGGTGACCGAGTTCGCCCGCGCGGCCCCGCCCCAGTGGAACGGCGCGAAGACCGTGTCGGGGCGGATCGTCGGGGTGAGCCGGGCCGGGGCGCGCAGCTCGCCGCGCCGCGAGGTGACGCGTACGTCCTCGCCGTCGCCGACGCCGAGCCGGGCGGCCAGGTCCGGGTGCAGCTCGACGAACGCCCCCGGCGCGGCCCGGCGCAGCGCCGCCACCCGGCGGGTCTGCGCGCCGGACTGGTACTGGGCGAGCACCCGGCCGGTGGTCAGCCGCAGCGGATACTCGGCGCACACCTCCTCGGCGGCTGGCCGGTGGTCGACCGCGCGGAACCGGGCCCGCCCGTCGGGGGTGGGGAACGCGTCGGCGAACAGCCGCGGCGTGTCCGGCGCGTCCGCGTCCGGGCAGGGCCAGAACACCCCGCCGGCGGCGTCGATCCGGTCGTAGCTCACCCCGGCGTAGTCGGCGACCCCGCCGGCCGAGGCCCGGCGCAGCTCGCCGAAGACCTCCGCCGGGTCGTCGCCGAAGCCCGCCTTCGCGCCGAGCCGGTCGGCCAGGTCGGCGATGATCGCCAGGTCGGTCCGCACGCCCGCCGGAGGCGTACGCACCGCGCGGCGGCGCAGCACCCGGCCCTCCAGGTTGGTCATCGTGCCGTCCTCCTCGGCCCACTGGGCGGTGGGCAGCACCACGTCGGCCAGCTCGGCGGTCTCCGAGCGCACCAGGTCGGCGACGACCAGCAGGTCCAGGTCGCGCAGCCGGCCCTCGACCCGGGCCGCGCGGGGCGCGGACACCACCGGGTTGGAGCCGAACACCAGCAGCGCCTTCGGGCCCGCCGGGGTGCCGAGGGAATCCAGGAGCTGGTACGCGGGCACGCCCGGCCCGGGCAGCTCGTCGGCGCTCACCCCCCACACCCCGGCGACGTGCGCGCGGGCCGCCGGGTCGGTGATGCTGCGGTAGCCGGGAAGCTGGTCGGCCTTCTGGCCGTGCTCTCGCCCGCCCTGGCCGTTGCCCTGGCCGGTGAGGCAGCCGTAGCCGGAGCCGGGCCGGCCGGGCAGGCCCAGCGCCAGCGCGAGGTTGATGAACGCGGTGACCGTGTCGACGCCCTTGGCGTGCTGCTCGGCCCCCCGGGCGGTGAGGATGATCGCGCTGCCCGCCGTGGCCAGGGCCCGCGCGGTGGCCTCCAGGTCGGCCACCGGTACGCCGGTCAGCCGCTCCACCTCGGCCGGCCAGTAGCCGGCCACCGTCCGCCGCACCTCGTCGAAGCCGGTGGTGCGCTCGGCGACGTACGCCCGGTCGACGTAGCCCTCGGTGAGCGCGATGTGCAGCAGCGCGTTGGCCAGCGCGAGGTCGGTGCCGGGCACCGGTTGCAGGTGCAGGTCGGCCTGCCGGGCGGTGGCGGTGGCCCGGGGGTCCACCACGATCAGCGTCCCGCCGGCGGCCTGCTGGTCGGCGACGTGGCGCATCAGCGGCGGCATCGTCTCGGCCGGGTTCGCGCCCACCATCAGCAGGGTGCGGGCCCGGCCCAAATCGGCCAGCGGGAACGGCAGCCCCCGGTCGACGCCGAACGCGCGGTTGCCGGCCGCCGCCGCCGACGACATGCACCAGCGCCCGTTGTAGTCGACGTGCCGGGTCCGCAGCGCCACCCGCGCGAACTTGCCCAGCGCGTACGCCTTCTCGTTGGTCAGCCCGCCGCCGCCGAAGACGGCGACCGCGTCGCGGCCGTGCCGGTCCTGGACGGCGCGCACGCCCCCGGCGACCCGCTCCATCGCCTCGGCCCAGGACGCTGGGCGCAGCTGCCCGGTGCCGGCGTCGCGCACCAGCGGGGTGGTCAGGCGGTCGGGGTGGTCGAGCAGCTCGGCGGCCGTCCAGCCCTTCTGGCAGAGGCCGCCACGGTTGGTGGGGAAGTCCCGGGGGAGGACCTCGACCCGCCCACCGGTCTCGCGCAGCGTCATGCCGCACTGGAGGGCGCAGTACGGGCAGTGCGTCGCCGCCTCCCGGGGGGAGTCCCCCGGGGCAGTCGCCGGTCGTGCACCGTCTGTCATGTCGGCAAAGCGTGCCGCCGGGCGGTTTCGGGTCAGCGTCCCGTTTGTTTCGGTCCTGTCAAGAGCGCCTCACACCGCACAGGAGAAACCCGCCGGACCTCCTGTTCGATCATCCAGGGCTGCCGGATCAAGGGGAGCGGGCGCCCCTTCTCGTGCCACATAGGGAGCTGAGTCATCTACGCCATCACGGCCGACGGATGATCCTCGCCGGTCGCCGGTCGCCGGTCGCCGGTCGCCGGTCGCCGGTCGCCCGGTCGGTTGCCCGGTTGCCGGTCGGTGGTCGGCAGCGGGTCGCGGGTTGTCGGTCCTGGGCCCTGGGGCGTGGCGGGCCCTGATGTCGTATTCGACTCAGCTGCCTAGTGGCGGCAGGAAGCCCTCCCGGCCACACCCACCTCTCGACAGCGTGAGCCCTTCGCCGGGGTTGATGGCCCGGGGCAGGGGGATGACCTGTGGTCATACCGGGAGTAGGCTGGGTGGCATGACTGCGAAGGTGACACTCTCGTTCTCCGACGACACGATCGAGGAGGCGCGCCGGTTCGCCAAGCGCGAGGGGCTGTCGCTCTCCGCCTGGATGGACCAGGCCGCCCGGGAGAAGGCGCTGCGCGAGGTCTTCACGGCGCACGCCGACGCCGTCAACCGGGCCGGGCTCGACCTGGAGACCGCCGCCGTCGCCGACGCCCGCGAGGTGGCGATGGTCGACGACGTGCTCTTCGGTGGGCGGCCGCGTGCTGCGTAGGGGAGAGGTCTGGCGCATCTCCGGCGCCCGGGAGCGGCTCGGGCTGGTGATCAGCTCCGACGTCTACAACTCCACCGACGTGCCCATCGTGATGGTCGCCGAGGTGGTCGAGGCGGCGCTGCTGCGCGACTCGCCGCTGGCCGTGCCGATGGGCGGGCACGTGGTGATGCCCGACCGGCTCTCCTCGCCCATGAAGCAGTGGTTCACCGAGTGCGTGGACGTGGCCGACGCGGACACCATGCAGCGGGTCGCCCGCGCGTTGCGTATCCTGCAACAGCTCTGACCGCACCCCGCGCCGCTGGCCCCGCCCCGACCGGGATCTCACGATTGTCCCGACCCGCCCTGTGCGGCGGCTGTTGCGTCGGCGACTCCCGCGACGAATCTTCCGGTAATCCCGGCCTCCTAACTTTCTGGCGGAACCGCCCGTCGCCCGTCCCCTCGGCGCCGGGTGACGTGGACGCAGCGCCCGGCCGGGAGGAGACAGCGGATGACCAGCACGGTGGTCGAGACCGAACCCACAGGCGAGATCGACCTGCAACGCCGGCCGGGCCGGTGGATCGGGCACTGGGACCCCGAGGACCAGGGCTTCTGGCGGACCGTCGGCCGGTCGATCGCCCGCAGGAACCTCGTCTACTCGATCTTCGCCGAGCACATCGGCTTCTCGGTCTGGCTGCTCTGGAGCATCGTCGTCGTCCGGCTCGACGACGTCGGCTGGCAGCTCAGCACCAGCCAGGCGCTGTGGCTGACCGCCGTGCCCAGCGGGGTCGGCGCGCTGCTGCGGCTGCCGTACACCTTCGCGGTGCCGATCTTCGGCGGCCGGAACTGGACCATCGTCTCCGCGCTGCTGCTGGTCCTGCCCTGCCTCGGCCTGGCGTGGGCGGTCGAGAACCCGGAGATCGGGTACGTCCCGCTGCTGCTGATCGCCGCCACCGCCGGCCTCGGCGGCGGCAACTTCGCCTCCAGCATGGCCAACATCTCCTTCTTCTACCCGGAGCGGGAGAAGGGCTGGGCGCTGGGCCTCAACGCCGCCGGCGGCAACATCGGCGTCGCGGTCGTGCAGTTCCTGGTGCCCCAGGTGGTCGTGCTGGGCGGCGGGCTCGCGCTCTCCCGGGCCGGCCTGATGTACGTCCCGCTCGCCGTCGCCGCGGCCGTCTGCGCGTACCTGTTCATGGACAACCTGGCCGAGGCGAAGGCCGACGTGAAGCCGGTCCTGTCCTCGCTGCGGCACGCCGACACCTGGATCATGTCGCTGCTGTACATCGGCACGTTCGGCTCGTTCATCGGCTACTCGGCCGCCTTCCCCACCCTGCTCAACTCGGTGTTCGGCCGGCCCGACATCGCGCTGAGCTGGGCGTTCATCGGCGCCGGCATCGGCTCGTTCTTCCGCCCGTTGGGCGGGCGGCTGGCCGACCGCATGGGCGGGGCCCGGGTCACCATCGGCAGCTTCGTGCTGATGGCCGTCGGGGCGTACGGCGCGCTCTGGTCGGTGCAGGAGCGCAGCCTGGGCGTGTTCTTCGCCGCGTTCATGCTGCTGTTCGTGGCGACCGGGATCGGCAACGGGTCGACGTACCGGATGATCTCCAAGATCTTCCGGGTCAAGGGGGAGGACCTGGGCGGCTCCCCGGAGACCATGCTGTCCATGCGCCGACAGGCGGCCGGGGCGCTGGGCATCATCTCCTCCGTCGGCGCGTTCGGCGGCTTCCTCGTCCCGATCTGCTACGCCTGGGCCAAGTCCACCTACGGCGGCATCCAGCCGGCGCTGCGCTTCTACGTCGGCTTCTTCCTGGTGCTGCTGGTGGTCACCTGGGTCGCGTACGTGCGGCCCGGCTCCCGGATGGCCCGCGCCGGAGTGTGACCCTGGTCATGATCGAAACGGGGGGCCGCGCCGGGCGGCCCCCCGTTTTGACCTGCCGACCCGGCCCCGGGTATCGTTGCCTGCTGTTGTACGACATTTAGAGGCGTGCCGCATCAGGTACGCTTGGTCGTTCGTGCGCGCTGGTCCGGCCGGGTTGTCCTGGTCACCTCGGCGCGCGACCCCAGACCGACGACGAGACAAGGTAGACCTGTGCGTACGTACAGCCCGAAGCCGGGTGAGATCGAGCGTCAGTGGCACGTCATCGACGCCTCTGATGTCGTGCTGGGCCGCCTCGCGACCCACGCCGCCACGCTGCTGCGTGGCAAGCACAAGCCGACTTTCGCGCCGCACGTCGACACGGGCGACTTCGTCGTCGTCGTGAACGCGGGCAAGGTCGCGCTGACCGGCAACAAGCGCCAGCAGAAGGTCGCCTACCGCCACTCCGGTTACCCGGGCGGCCTCAAGCAGGTCGGCTACGAGGAGCTGCTCAGCAAGCGCCCCGAGCGGGCCATCGAGCTGGCCGTGAAGGGGATGCTCCCGCACAACAAGCTCGGCCGTCAGCTCATCAAGAAGCTGAAGGTCTACGCCGGTGCCGAGCACCCGCACGGCGCGCAGCAGCCGACGCCGTTCGAGATCAAGCAGATCGCGCAGTGAGCGCGGGCGAAGGAAACAGCATGACCGACATCACCGAGACCGAGGTTGCCCCCGAGGCCACCGAGGCGCCGGCGCCCGTCGTCCGCGCGCCCCGCGGCGACCGCCCGATCCAGACCGTGGGCCGCCGCAAGGAGGCCATCGTCCGGGTGCGCATCGTCCCCGGCAGCGGCAAGATCACCTGCAACGGCCGCGACCTCGAGGCCTACTTCCCGAGCAAGGTGCACCAGCAGCTCATCAAGGACCCGCTGGTGACCGCCGAGAAGCCCGAGGCGTTCGACGTCATCGCCAACCTGCGGGGCGGCGGCACCACCGGCCAGGCCGGTGCGCTGCGGCTCGCGATCGCGCGGGCGCTGATCGTCAGCGAGCCCGACGACCGCCCGGCCCTGAAGAAGGCCGGCTTCCTGACCCGTGACGCCCGGGTCAAGGAGAGCAAGAAGTACGGCCTCAAGAAGGCCCGTAAGGCTCCCCAGTACTCGAAGCGCTGACCAACAGCGGCACGTTGTACTTCTGACGAAACGGCCGGGTCCACCTCTCCTCGCCGGGAGGTGGCCCGGCCGTTTCGCTTTCTCTCTTGCACCATTTCATCGGAGGTTGGCGGGTATGGGCCGGTTGTTCGGCACGGACGGCGTACGCGGACGCGCGAACGCGGATCTCACCCCGGAGCTCGCGCTCGCGGTGGCGGTGGCCGCCGCCCACACACTGGCCGAGACGGACCGCAGCCATCCGCCGCTGGCCGTGGTCGGCCGGGACACCCGGGCCAGCGGCGAGATGCTGGAGGCCGCCGTGGTCGCCGGCCTCACCAGCGCGGGCGCCAACGTCGTGCGCGTCGGCGTGCTGCCCACCCCCGCCGTGGCGTTCCTCACCGCCGAGGCCAAGGCCGACCTGGGCGTGATGCTCTCCGCCTCGCACAACCCCATGCCCGACAACGGGATCAAGCTCTTCGCGGCCGGCGGCCACAAGCTGCCCGACGAGATCGAGACCCGGATCGAGGCGGCCGTCGAGGCGAACGCCGTCACCGCGTGGGACCGGCCGACCGGCGCCGGGGTGGGGCGCGTGCACGACCTGCTCGACGGCGCGGACCACTACGTGCAGCACCTCGTCGGCACCGTGCCGCACCGCCTCGACGGCATCAAGGTCGTGGTCGACTGCGCCAACGGCGCGGCGGCCGAGGTCGCGCCGGTGGCGTACCGGGAAGCGGGGGCCGAGGTCGTCGCCATCCACGCCGAGCCGGACGGCCTCAACATCAACGACGACTGCGGCTCCAACCACATCGACGCGCTGCGCGAGGCCGTGGTCGAGCACGGGGCGCACCTGGGCATCGCCCACGACGGCGACGCCGACCGGTGCGTGGCGGTCACCGCCGACGGGGTCGAGGTCGACGGCGACCAGGTGATGGCGATCCTCGCCGTGGCCATGCGGGAGGCCGGCGCGCTCACCGACGACACGCTCGTCGCCACCGTGATGAGCAACCTCGGCCTGCGGCTGGCCATGTCCGCGCAGGGCATCCGGCTGATCGAGACGAAGGTCGGCGACCGGTACGTCCTGGAGGAGCTGCGCGGCTCCGGCCTCGCCCTCGGCGGCGAGCAGAGCGGGCACATCGTCATGCCGGCCTACGCGACCACCGGCGACGGGGTGCTCACCGGGCTGCACCTGATGGCCCGGATGGCCGCCACCGGCCGCACCCTCGCCGACCTGGCCGCCGTGGTGACCAAGCTGCCCCAGGTGCTGATCAACGTGCCGGTCGGGGATCGCTCGGTGGGCGCCGCCGCGCCGGCCGTCCGGGCCGAGGTCGAGCGGGCCGAGGCGGAACTGGGCGAGACCGGCCGGGTGCTGCTGCGCCCCTCGGGCACCGAGCCCCTCGTCCGGGTGATGGTCGAGGCGGCCACCGAGCAGGCCGCCCGCGAGGTCGCCGAGCGCATCGCCGAGCAGGTCCGCGCCGCCAGCCCCGCCTCCTGAGCCGCCCCGCACCTCGCGTTGCGGTGGCCGGCTCGGCATGACGGGTCGCCTCGCGACGCGCCGTGCCGGCCCGGCCGGCGGGGTCGGGCTCACAGGCGGAGACGGGCCACCCGGTCGTACGTGTCGGCCGGGTCCTCGCCGTCGGTGAGGTCAACGTCCTCGACGATCCGCCCGTCGCCGAGCCGGACCAGCCGGTCACACCTGGCGGCGATCGCCCGCTCGTGGGTGGCCAGCAGGATCGTCATCCCGTGCCGGTCCCGCAGGTCCAGCAGCAGGTCGAGGATCTGCCCGCCGGTGGTCGAGTCCAGGTTGCCGGTCGGCTCGTCGGCCAGCAGGAGGTTGGGCCCGCCCATCAGCGCGCGGGCGATGGCGACGCGTTGCTGCTGGCCGCCGGAGAGCTGCGCCGGCAGGGACCGCTCCCGGCCGGCCAGGCCCACCGCGTCCAGCAGCTCCCGGGCCCGGGCGGCGTGGTCGGCCTGGCCCCGGCGGGGCAGCATCGGGGCGATCACGTTGTCCAGCACGGTCAGCGCCGGCAGCAGGTGGTAGCGCTGGAACACGAAGCCGATCCGCTGCCGGTACCGGGCCAGGGCCGACCGCCGCAGGCCCGTGACCTCCACGTCGTCCACCGTCACCGTGCCGCTGTCGGCCTGCTCGATCGCCCCGATCAGGTGCAACAGGGTCGACTTGCCCGAACCACTCGGCCCGGTGAGCGCCACCACCGACCCGGCGGCGACCTCCAGCGACACCTCGTCGACCGCGGTCAACCGTTCCGTGCCGGAGCGGAACCGCCGGACCAGCCCGGTCACCCGGACGGTGCTGCCCATGGTCGCGTCCATCGTCATTCCTCCGTGAGCAGTCGAGCGGTCGGCAGGCGGCGCAGCAGGGCGGCCGGGACCAGCGCCGCCGCACAGGTGACCAGCACCCCGGCCCCGGCGACCGTGGCGGCCACCAGCACCAGCGCGCCCGGCAGGCCGCCGACCAGCCAGGCCGCGCCGCCCAGACCGAGCGCCGCCCCGGCGAGGGCACCGAGCACGCCGAGAAGGAACCCCTCGTAGCCGATCAGTCGGGCCAGCGCGGCGTCCGTCCAGCCGACCGCCCGCAGCGTGGCCAGCTCGGCGGCCCGGTCCCGAATGTTCAGGTAGAGCACGTCGGCGACCGCCGCCGCGCCGAGCAGCACCGTCGCGACGGCCGCCAGGGTGTCAGCGCCGCGCACGCTCACCGACACCGTGTCGCCGAGCAGGCTGCCGACGATCGCGCCGCGGAACGCGTACCCGGCGGCGGTAACCAGGGTCAGCGCGGCCACCCCGATGGCCAGCGCACCGGAGCCGAGCAGGGTGCGCCCCGGCGTGCGGGCCAGATTGGCCAGGGCCAGGCCCGCCAGAGTGCGCGGGCGGCGTACCCAGCGGGCCGTCGCCACCGGTGGGCGCAGCGCGGCGGCCGGGTGGGCGCGCGCGGCCCGCAGCGCCGGCACCAGGCCCGCGACCAGCGCCAGCAGCAGGGCCACCGGCACGGCCAGCAGCGCCCGCCGCCACCCCACGTCGATGCCGAGCGCGGCACCGAGCGGGAACGCCAGGCCCAGCGAGAGCAGCCCGGCGACCAACCCCAGGGCGGCGACCTCACCGAGGATCAGCGCGCCGATCCGCCGGGCCGGCCAGCCCAGACAGGCGAGCACCGCCAGCTCGGACCGGCGGTCCCGGACGGCGGCGGCGACCGCGTTGCCGAGGAAGAGTGCGCAGACCACCAGCACCAGCACGAAGAGCGCGACGCTCTTGCGGTCCACCGCCTTCGTGATCACGGAGGCGACCCCGAGGGCGGACCAGTTCTCGGCCAGCCGCAGCGCCGGCCGTCCGAACGAGCCGGCGGGCAGCTCCACCGCCTGCGGGGCCGGGGACGAGCCGAGCGTGATGTCGACGTCGAGCCCGGTCGCCTGGGCGATCCGCTCGGCGACCAGCCGGACCCGCTCGGCTGACTGCTCGGTGTATCCGCCCACGTCGGCGACCCGGACCCGGATCGCGCTGATCGGGGCACCCACCTGCGGGCTGCCGCCCCCGGCCAGCAGCTGCGGCACGCTGGCCAGGCTGGTCAGCAGCAGCGGCGGCGCGGCGAGGTGGCCGGCGGGGTTGCCGCCCGGCTCCAGCGGTCGCCCGCCCAGTGCGCTCCGGCTGGCGGCGTCGGCGCCCTGGGCGGCCGGCGGCTCGTACGTCTCCAGCGGCACCCGCCCGAGGTCGCTGAAGCCCGCCAGCCTCCCCGGGTCGAAGACCCCCACGGCCCGCCAGCCCCGGTACGGCGGGCTGCTCCTGCTGCCCTGCTTCAACGGCACCCGGCTCAACACCCGGGCGCCCGTGTCCCCGGCCAGCCAGGGGCGTGGATAGGGGTTGAACGTCTGCTGGTCGCCGTAGACCTGCGGATCGGCCGCAGCGACCGCGCCCACCCGGAGCGTGCCGTCGGGCAGCCGGTCGTACCGTGTCGGGCCGGCCTGGACCATCGCCTGGAGCTGCCCGGAGCAGCAGCCGTCCGGGGAAACGCCCGCGGACAGCCGGCCGCGCCAGCCGGCGACCACGTCGCCCCGGCCCTCGCCGGCCGCGAGCGTGGGCCCGCGCCGCAGGGCCCGCTCCAACTCGTCACGGTCCACGCCGGCGGGGCGGGCGGCGGGCAGCCGGGTGAAGTGGGCGCGCAGCTCCGCGTCGACGAAGGGCCGGTTGGTCGCGAGCACCGGCACGTTGAGCAGCTCCGACGAGCCGGCGGACCGGACGCTCGCCGTGTCGTCCGGGCGCAGCGACCGCCCGTCGACCACCGCCCCGCCGAGACCCACGAGGCGGTCCTCGGCCGTCGGGTCGACGGCCGCGAGCAGCAGTGGCACCGTCAGCCCGACCGCGATCCGCAGCCGGTCCGAGGCGGAGGAGGAGCCGGGCCCCGCATCGGCGAGCACGCCCGCGCCGGCCTCGAACCGGCCGTCGGGCCGCAGTCGTACGGCCACCAGCGACCACTCGTCGAGCTCCGAGTAGGTCCCCGGACTGCCCAGCGCATACCGCGGGTCGCAGACGGCCCGGGTGCGGCCGTCGGGCAGCACCTCCCGGGGCGCGGGCCCGCACGCGGCGACCCACGGGTAGCTCCGCCCGTCCGTGTACGGGGTGGCGTCGCTGCTCTGGGGCAGGTCGACGCGGGGGTGGATCAGCGGGTGGGTCGTGACGTACACGTAGCGGGGTCGACCCGGCGCGGCGGAGAGCCCGCGCTCGGCGACGAACCGGGGGTCGACGCGGATAACCTGCCGGTCGAGCGACCGGTCCACCGCGTCGGTCAGGTCCAGCGGGGTCGGCACCCGGGCGGTGGACCAACCGAGCATGGCGATGGGGGCGGCGACGTCGACCCCGGCGACCGCCTTCACCCGCTCGTACTGGGCGGTGGTGATGCCGCCGAACAGCCCGGAGAGGTAGTTGGGCTGGACCAGCCGCCGTTCGGCCTCCAGGGGGGTGCGGGCGCCCTTCGGGCGCACCAGGATGTCGTAGGCGGCGGCGGTGCTCTGCTCGACGGTGCCCGTGACAGCCAGCCGGGAGGTGGTGGTGGCGCCGGTCAGGACGACGAAGCCGGTGGTCGCCACCAGCACGCCGACCAGCAGCGCCACCGACCGGCCCGCACGGCCGCGTAGCTGCCTCCAGACGAAGTTGAGCATGTCGCGCCTCCCCGTGTGCTGACCACACTGTGCGCGATACATTGTGACAATGCAAGGCGCGCGCCTGAAACTGTCGCGTCTGGAATCGTGGGGACGGGCGGGCGGCAACCCGCCGTCGAACGGAGGAGACGGTGGCGATCCAGCACGCGGTCCTGGCCCTGCTCGCCCGGGGCCCCAGCTACGGCTACGAGCTCAAGGGGGCGTTCGAGCAGGCGGTGGGCCCGCAGTGGGGGACGCTGAACATCGGGCACCTCTACCAGATCCTCGACCGGCTCTCCCGTGACGGGCTGGTGGTCGCGGAGCGGCAGGCGCAACCGGTCAAGCCCGACCGGGTGGTATACGAGATC
This sequence comes from Micromonospora haikouensis, assembly GCF_000876225.1. Taxonomy (NCBI): domain Bacteria; kingdom Bacillati; phylum Actinomycetota; class Actinomycetes; order Micromonosporales; family Micromonosporaceae; genus Micromonospora; species Micromonospora haikouensis. Next base: position 568,882 of record NZ_JXSX01000002.1, read on the forward strand.
ACCCCCGCAGGCCGCGCCGAGCTGGACCGCTGGCTGGGCGAGCCCAGCCCGCGCAGCGGCGGCTTCCGGGACGACTTCTTCCTCAAGGTCACCGCGGCGGCCCGCTCCGGTGCGCGGGACACGGTCCGTGCGGTGCTCGGCAACCAGCGCGGGCACCTCATGCGCGAGCTGCGCAACCTCGACGGGCTGCGTCGCCGCGCCGACGACGTGGTGGTGGCCCTGCTGCTCTCCGCCGCGAGCCGGCACGTCGAGGCCGACCTCGCGTTCGTCGACGACGCCGAGACCGTCCTGCTCGCCGACGACGGGGCGCTGCTGCACGCGTTGTCGTCCGCGCCCCGGCCCGCCGACTTCTCCCGGCCCGCCGTGCCCCCGGCGGGCCCCGCCCGGGCCGCCGGCTGACGGCGCGCGGGGCGGCTCAGGCGGGGCGACGCCCGCGGCTGGTCAGCCCGCCGACGGCCCGGGTCAGGCCAGGCGGCGCAGCCTGGTGACGGCCTCGGCGAGCACCTCCGGTCGCTTGCAGAACGCGAACCGGACCAGCCGCCGGCCCGCCTCGGCGTCGTCGTAGAACACCTGGGTCGGCACGGCCACCACCCCGCACCGCGCCGGCAGCGACCGGCAGAACTCGACCCCGTCCCGCCCGCCGAGCGGGCCGATGTCGGCCGTGACGAAGTACGTCCCCTCGGGCGTGAGGACGCCGAAGCCCGCGTCGGTCAGCCCGGCGACCAGCTGGTCCCGGCGGGCCTGCATCCCGGCCGCGAACTCCGCGAAGTAGGCGTCCGGCAGGGCCAGCGCCACCGCCACCGCCGGCTGCAGCGGCGCGCCGTTGACGTAGGTGAGGAACTGCTTGACCCGCAGCGCCGCCGAGACCAGCGGCGCCGGCCCGCTGACCCAGCCCACCTTCCACCCCGTGCAGGAGAACGTCTTGCCGGCCGACGAGATCCGCAGGGTGCGCTCGCGCATGCCGGGCAGGGTGGCCAGCGGCACGTGCGGCGTGGCGGCGTCGGCGAAGACCAGGTGCTCGTACACCTCGTCGGTCACCGCGTACGCGCCGTGCTCGCGGCACAGCTCGGCGACCAGGGCCAGCTCCTCGCGGGTGAAGACCTTGCCCGTCGGGTTGTGCGGGGAGTTCAGCAGGACCAGCCGCGTACGCGGCCCGAACGCGGCGCGCAGCGCCGCCGGGTCGAAGGCGTACCGGCCGTCGGCCTCGGGCCGCAGCGTGACCGGCCGCCGCACCGCGCCGGCGAGGGCGATCGAGGCCGCGTACGAGTCGTAGTACGGCTCGAAGCAGACCACCTCGTCGCCCGGCTCGCAGAGGGCGAGGATGCTCGCGGCGATCGCCTCGGTGGCCCCGGCGGTGATCACGACCTCGCCGTCCGGGTCGTACTCCAGGCCCCAGAACCGGCGCTGGTGGGCGGCGACGGCGGCCCGCAGCGCGGGAATGCCCGGACCGGGCGGGTACTGGTTCTGGCCGCCGCGCAGCGCCTCGGCGGCGGCGGCGAGCATCTCGGGCGGCCCGTCGGTGTCGGGGAAGCCCTGCCCCAGGTTGACCGCGCCGGTGCGGACGGCCAGGGCGGACATCTCGGCGAAAATGGTCGTCCCGAACGGCCGCATCCGGGCCACCAGCGGATCGACATCGGCGGGCGTCGTCGTCACCCGCGTCAGCCTACGGGCTCGCCCCGACCGCGCCCACCCTCGGCCGCCGGCCGGTCGTGGTCGGTTGGCCCCGCCTCGGGGCGCGGGCAGGTGGCCTCCGGTGGGCGCGTCGGCGCGGTGCCCCGGGCGAAGCCGGGACGGCGGGGCGGGAGATTCGTCCCCGGAGCGGCCCACCCCACCAATTCGCTCAAGCTCGATGCTTGTTTACCCGGCTTCTGCGCACGCGTGGTGAGCGAAACTGGGTTAGGCTGCGGACCATGTGTGGAATCGTGGGTTACGCCGGCGCGCGCCCGGCGCTCGGCATCGTGCTCGACGGCTTGCGCCGCCTGGAGTACCGGGGCTACGACTCGGCCGGGGTGGCCGTCGTGTGCGCCGACGAGCTGCTGGTCGAGAAGAAGGCGGGCAAGCTGGCCAACCTCGAGAAGGTGCTCGCCGAGCGGGCCGCCACCGACCCGGAGGCCTGCGCCGCCAGCCCGATCGGCATCGGCGACGGCACCACCGGCATCGGGCACACCCGCTGGGCCACCCACGGCGGCCCCACCGACCGCAACGCCCACCCGCACCTCGCCCCGGACGGGCGGGTCGCCGTGATCCACAACGGCATCATCGAGAACTTCGCGAAGCTCCGCGCGGAGCTGGAGGACGACGGCGTCCAGTTCAGCAGCGACACCGACACCGAGTGCGCCGCCCACCTGCTCTCCGCCGCGCTGGCCGACCTGCGCGCCGCCGGCGAGCCCGACGGCCCGCAGCTGCTCGCCGCCGCGATGCGGGTGGTCTGCCAGCGCCTCGAAGGCGCGTTCACGCTGCTCGCCGTGGACGCGGCGGTGCCCGGCGCGGTGGTCGGGGCCCGCCGCAACTCGCCGCTGGTGGTCGGCCGGGGCGACGGGGAGAACTACCTCGCCAGCGACGTCGCGGCGTTCATCGAGCACACCCGCGACGCGGTCGAGCTGGGCCAGGACCAGATCGTCCTGATCACCGCCGACTCGATCGAGATCACCGACTTCGCCGGCCTGCCGGCCACCGGCAAGGACTTCCACATCGACTGGGACTCCTCGGCCGCCGAGAAGGGCGGCTACGACTGGTTCATGCTCAAAGAGATCGAGGAGCAGCCGCAGGCCGTCGCCGACACCCTGCTCGGCCGGCTCACCGACAGCGGCGAGATCATGCTCGACGAGGTCCGCCTCAGCGACCAGGACCTGCGCGACGTCGACAAGATCTTCATCGTCGCGTGCGGCACCGCCTACCACTCGGGTCTGGTCGCGAAGTATGCCATCGAGCACTGGACCCGGATCCCCTGCGAGGTGGAGCTGGCCAGCGAGTTCCGCTATCGCGACCCCGTCCTCGACCGCTCCACGCTGATCATCGTGATCTCCCAGTCGGGCGAGACCATGGACACGCTCATGGCGCTGCGGCACGCCAAGGAGCAGAAGGCCCGGGTGCTCGCCATCTGCAACACCAACGGCTCGACCATCCCGCGCGAGTCCGACGCCGTCCTCTACACCCACGGCGGGCCCGAGATCGCCGTCGCCTCCACCAAGGCGTTCCTCACCCAGCTCGTCGCCTGCTATCTCATCGGCCTGCACCTCGCCCAGGTGCGTGGGATCAAGTTCGCCGACGAGGTGGCCGCCGTCGTGGACCAGCTCCACCAGATGCCCGGCAAGCTGCGCGAGCTGCTGGACCGGATCGAGCCCGTGCGGGAGCTGGCCCGGGAGATCAGGTCCGAGCCGACCGTGCTGTTCATCGGCCGGCACGTCGGCTACCCGGTCGCCCTGGAGGGCGCGCTCAAGCTCAAGGAGCTGGCGTACATGCACGCCGAGGGCTTCGCCGCCGGCGAGCTCAAGCACGGCCCGATCGCGCTCATCGACCAGGGCACCCCGGTGATCTGCATCGTGCCGTCGCCCGTCGGCCGGGGCATGCTGCACGACAAGGTCGTCTCCAACATCCAGGAGGTACGCGCCCGGGGGGCCCGCACCATCGTGATCGCCGAGGAGGGCGACGAGGCGGTCGTCCGCTACGCCGACCACCTGATCCGGGTGCCGCGTACGCCGACGCTGCTCGCGCCCCTGGTGACCACCGTGCCGTTGCAGGTCCTCGCGGCGGAGATCGCGGCGGCCCGGGGCCACGACGTCGACCAGCCCCGCAACCTCGCCAAGTCCGTCACCGTCGAGTAGCCGCCCAGGGGCCGGCGGCTCGGCCGCCTGCGGGAGTGGCCGGTCACCGGCCCAGGACGACGCGGGCCATGCCGTCCAGGGCCGGGTTGGCCGGGTCCCAGTAGCCGGTGTGGCCGTACCGGCCGCTGGGGAAGGTGCGCCCGCCGAAGCCCGGGTCGGCCGGGTCGTGGCCGAACCACAGCGCGTGGTCGTCCCGGCCGGTCAGCACGGCCGCCAGCGGACTGAGCCCGCGCAGGACGCGGCGGGGCAGCTCGTCGGGGGCGGGGGCCAGCCGGATCGCGTCGTCGGGTGCCGTGCTCGCCCAGACCTCGCCGCTGGGCAGCCGCAGCCCGTCGGCCCGGTCCACGCCGACGCCCGGCGAGCCGACGAAGACCAGCGCGTCGGCGGCGAGCCCGTGGTCGCGGGCGGCGGTGCCCACGACCAACGAGCCGTAGCTGTGCCCCAGCACCGTCTGCCGGGCCGGCTGGCCCTCGTGCGTCGCCCGCAGCCCCTCCTGGAACCGGTGCAGCGCCGGGCCGGCGTCCCGGGCCTGGTGGGGCAGCACGGCCTCGTGCAGGAAGTCCGGCGCGTCGTAGTCCAGCCAGAGCACCGCCGCGGTGGACGCCGTCGGGTCCAGCGCCGCGCAGCGGGCCTGCACCCGGGCGGCCCGGCCCAGCTCACCCGTGGCGTCGGCGAGGCCGGCGGTCATCCCCGGCACGTAGGTCAGCACCCGGTCGGCCCGGTCCGGGTCGCCCAGCGCCACGACCGTCCGCCCCTCGCCGCCCGTGTCCAGCCCCAGCAGGTACGCCCGGGGCTGCCCGCCGCCGTTCAGCCGGGCCGCCAACGCGTCCAGCCCCGTCAGGGCCCCCTCCACCCGGGCCAGCCCGGCCAGCTCCACCGGCCCGCGCGGCAGCCGGTCGAGCAGCCGGCGGCGCTCGGCCAGCAGCACCGCCCGCCGCCGGTCGACCAGCAGCCGGTTCGCCTGGTCCCGGGCCGCCACGGGCACCCCGTCGAGGCGGCCGACCAGCTCGGGCTCCCGGGCCACCAGCCAGCGGCGCTGCGCGGGCGTGAGCCCGGCCCACCAGGACCGGACGGTCGCCGGGCCGGCACCCGGCGGCGGACGCCAGGGTGGGGGCGGGGCCACCCAGCCCGCGCCGGCCGCCCGGGTCAGCTCGTCGAGCCGGCCGGCGGCCTCCCGGTCGGCCGCGTCGGCCAGTTCCAGGGCCGCTGCCACGGCGGCGGCGACCCGCGCCACGGGGGCGGGCCCGCCCGGCTGCGCCCGCGCCGGGTCGGCGCTCGCCCGGCCCCGCCGGTCCAGCCGCACCCCGCCGACGTCGGCCAGCACGACCGCCTCGGTCAGCCGGGCCTTGGCCCGCTGCAACCGCCCGGCCAGCTCGGCGAGCACCTGGTCGGTCTCGATCACCGCCGGCGCGAGGGCCGCCAGCTCGGACCGGAGCGCGCCGATCCGCCCGCCCGCCGCCCCGGCCGCGGCGCCCGCCCAGCCGCCCCGCAGCGCCCGGGCCGCCCCGTCCAGCTCGGCCGCCCGCCGGTCGACCAGCCCGGTCAGCCCCCGCCAGGCCGCGCCGGCCGCCGCCCAGCGGCCCGGGTCGGCCGCCCACAGCCGGGCGTAGGCGTCGCCCCCGGCGTCGGGGGACGCCCGCCCGCCGGCCGCGTCGGTGCCGCCGGCACGGCCCGCCCCACCGGCACCGGGCCTGGCCGGGCCGCCCTCCCCGCCGGCCGCCGCCGGGCTCCCGCCGCCCGCGCGCCCGCGCGCCGCCGTGCTCACCGGGGCAGCGTCGTGAGCCGGTGGGCGGCCCGCTCGTCGGCCGCCTGGTAGCCCTCGGCGGCGACGGTGAGCGCCCCCTGGGCGGCGGCGACCCGTGCGCCGAGCGCGCCACACCAGGCGTGCGCGGCCGACTCCAGGCCGGCCAGGGCGCCCGCCGACCGCCAGCCGGGCGCCGGCACCGCAAGCCCGGGCACGCCGGACAGCCCGTGCCCGAGCTGGAACGCGAGGTCGCCCAACGCCCCGGCGACCTCCCGCAGCAGCTCCGGGCGGACGGTGAACGGCTCCTCGGTCATCGGCGGACTCCTCCGGCTCGGTGCCCCGTCACGAGATGACGGGCGGCGCGGCCGGCCCGGATGGGCCGGCGACCCCGCCGTCGACGGGTGGACAGCGACGCCGTCGACGCTAGGCAGCCGCCCCGCCGACCGGAACGCCCTGTGGACAACGGGCGGCGGTCGTACCCCCGGGTTGTCCACAGGCATTGCCCACAGTCGACCCGACGGGTAACCTGCGGCCGCCTCCGCCGGTAGGGTGAGGCCATGATCCTCGACGGGCCGGGGTGGACCCGGCACGCGGACGATGCCGGCGACGGCGGCCCCGGCGCGGCCGCCGGACGGGGCGTGGCGGCATGAAACCGGTGTGGCGGGTCGCGGACGTCCGGGCGGCGGAGGCCGGGCTGATGGCCACCCTCCCCGCCGGCACGCTGATGCACCGGGCGGCGGCCGGGCTGGCCCGCCGCTGCGCGCTGCTGCTCGCCGACCGGGGCGGGGTGTACGGGGCCCGGGTGCTGCTGCTGGTCGGCACGGGCGACAACGGCGGCGACGCCCTGTACGCGGGCCAGCGGCTGGCCCGCCGGGGCGCCGGCGTCTCGGTGCTGCTGCTCACCCCGGGCCGGGCGCACGCGGCGGGGCTGGCCGCGCTGCGTGCCGCCGGGGGCCGCCTGGTGGACCGGCCGCCCGCCGTGGTCGACCTGGTGGTGGACGGGATCGTCGGGATCGGCGGCACCGGCGGGCTGCGCGAGGCGGCCGACCGGCTGTCCGGCGAGCTGCCCGGCCTGCGCGGCCGCGACGGCGGGCGGGCCGCGGTGGTCGCCGTGGACGTGCCCAGCGGCGTGGCCGTGGACACCGGCCACGTGCCGCCGGCAGCCTCCGGGCGGCCGACCGCGATCCGGGCCGACGTGACGGTGGCGTTCGGCGCGCTGAAGCCCGCCCTGGTGGTGGGCCCGGCGGCGGCGCTGGCCGGCCAGGTCGAGCTGGTCGACATCGGCTTGGGGCCGTGGCTGCGCGGCACGCCCGCGCTGCGGGTCACCGAGCGTTCCGACGTCGTCGACTGGTGGCCGGAGCTGGGCCCGGCCGCCGAGAAGTACACCCGGGGCGTGGTGGGCCTGGCGACGGGCTCGGCGGCGTACCCGGGCGCGGCCGTGCTCTCCGTCGGCGGCGCGCTCGCCGGCCCGACGGGCCTGGTCCGCTACGCCGGCAGCGCCCGCGCCGACGTGCTGCTCCAGCACCCCTCCGTGATCGCGAGCGGCCGGGTCGCCGACGCCGGCCGCGTCCAGGCGTGGGTCTGCGGCTCGGGGCTGGGCACCGGCGAGGAGGCCGCCGCCGAGCTGCGGGCGGTGCTCGCCGCCCCGGTGCCGGTGGTGCTCGACGCCGACGCGCTGACCCTGCTCGTGGACGGGTCGATGGCGGACCGGCTGCGCCAGCGGGACGCGCCGATCGTGGTCACCCCGCACGACCGGGAGTTCGCGCGGCTCTGCGGGGAGGAGCCGGGCGCGGACCGGGCCGCCGCCGCGCTGCGGCTGGCCGCCTGGATGAACGCGGTGGTCCTGCTGAAGGGGGACCGCACGATCGTCGCCACCCCCGACGGCCGGGCGTACGTCAACCCGACCGGCACCCCGGCGCTGGCCACCGGGGGCACCGGCGACGTGCTCGCCGGGCTGCTCGGCTCGCTGCTCGCCGCCGGGCTGGCCCCGGAGCGGGCGGCCGCTGCGGCGGCGTACCTGCACGGGCTGGCCGGGCGGGAGGCGGCCCGGTCGGGCCCGGTGACCGCGCCCGACGTGGCCGCCGCGCTCCGCCCGGTCGTGGCCGGCCTGCTCCACGGGCGGCCGGGCTCGGGCTGATCGACACCATGCCGGCGACATGGCGGGGTCGTTCGCCCACGGATACCGCCATCCGCCCGACATGGCAAAGCCTCCGGCACCCCGGTCAGTAGGCTGGGCACATGTGGCAGTCCGAGGTGCGGGTCGATCTTGACGCGATCCGGGAGAACGTGACGCGGCTGCGGGCCGGCACCAGCGCCGAGCTGATGGCGGTGGTCAAGGCCGACGGCTACGGCCACGGCATGGTGCCGTCGGCCCGCGCCGCGCTCGACGCCGGCGCGGACTGGCTCGGCGTCTGCACCCTCGACGAGGCGCTGACGCTGCGCCGGGCCGGCCTCGACGCGCCTGTGCTGGCCTGGCTGCTCGCCCCCGGGTTGCCGCTGCACGAGGGCGTCGCGGCCGGGGTGGACCTGGCCGCCGCGAGCCTCACCCAGCTCGACGAGATGGTCGAGGCGGGCCGGCTCGCCGACCGCCCGGCCCGGCTGCACCTCAAGATCGACACGGGGCTGGCCCGGGGCGGGGCCACCGTCGCCGACTGGCCGGCGCTGCTGGAGGCCGCCGCGAAGGCCCAGGCCGACGGCCTGGTCGAGGTGGTCGGCGTGTGGAGCCACTTCGTCTACGCGGACCTGCCCGGCCACCCGACGACCGACCGTCAGCTCGCGGTCTTCCACGAGGGGCTGGCCATGGTCGAGCGGGCGGGGCTGCGCCCGCGCTACCGGCACCTGGCCAACTCCGCCGCGACCCTGACCCGCCCCGACACCCACTTCGACCTGGTCCGGCCGGGGATCGCGACCTACGGGCTGTCCCCGGTGGCCGGCGAGCGGTTCGGGCTGCGCCCGGCGATGACCGCCCGGGCCCGGGTCATGCTCACCAAGCGGGTGCCCGCCGGCAGCGGCGTGTCCTACGGGCACACCTACCTCACCGACGCCGACGCCAACCTGGCCGTGGTGCCGCTCGGCTACGCCGACGGGGTGCCCCGGCACGCCTCCAACACCGGCCCGGTGCAGCTCGCCGGCCGGCGGCGGACGGTCTCGGGCCGGGTCTGCATGGACCAGTTCGTGGTCGACTGCGGCGACGACCCGGTGGCGGCCGGCGACGTGGCGACCCTGTTCGGCCCCGGGGCCGACGGCGAGCCCACCGCCGACGACTGGGCCGAGGCGGTCGGCACGATCAACTACGAGATCGTCACCCGGTTCGGCGGGGTCCGGGTGCCCCGCGTCTACGACGGCGAGCGGCCGTGAGCGAGCGCAGGGGCTTCCGCATCCCCCGGCCGCGCACCGCCGCCGGCCGGGTGGCCGGGGTCGTCGGGGCGGCCGTCGGGGTGGCCGCGGCCGGGCTCGCGGCGGGCGTGGTGAGCGAGCGCGCCCTGGTCCGTCGGCTCAAGGCGGATCCCGCCGACCCCTACGCCGACGAGGTCTTCGGCCAGCAGCGCTACGACGAGGCGTTCCGGCTGGAGCTGCCCGACGGCACCGACATCCACGTCGAGGTGGTGGAGCCGACCCGGCCCGTCCCCGGGCACCCGACGGTGGTGCTGGTGCACGGCTTCTGCCTGGACATGGGCACCTTCCACTTCCAGCGCAAGATGCTCGCCGAGCGGGGCGAGCACCGCATCGTCGCGTACGACCAGCCGGGGCACGGCCGGTCGGGGCGGCTGGAGACCGGCGAATACGATCTCGCCGCGCTCGGCCGCACGCTGCGCCGGGTCATCGACCGGACCACCCCGGAGGGCCCGCTGGTGCTGGTCGGCCACTCGATGGGCGGCATGACCATCATGGCGTTCGCCGAGCTCTACCCGGAGCTGTTCGGCGACCGGGTGGTCGGCACGGTGCTGATGGCCACCTCGGGCGGGCTGCTGGCCGAGACGAAGCTCGTCGCCCCGGCCCTGCTCGGCCGGGTCGGCGCGCCGGTGCTCTACATGGTGAGCAACGCCACCCGCTACGGCGGGCCGGCGATCGACGCCGCGCGCAAGTCGACGTCCAACGTGGCCTGGCTGCTCACCCGCAAGTACGGCTTCGGCACCCCCAGGCCCAGCCCGGCCCTCGTGTCGTACGTCGAGCTGATGAACTCCCGCACGTCGGCCGACACGGTCACCCGCTACCTGCGCACGCTGGCCACCCACTCCCGATATCCGGCGCTGGCCGCGTTGGCCGGCACCCCGGTGCTGGTGGTGGTCGGCGACAAGGACATGATCACCCCCGTGACCCACTCGGAGGAGATCGTCCGGCGGCTGCCGCACGCCGAATACCTCAAGATCCACGACAGCGGGCACGTGGTGATGCTGGAGCATGCCGACGAGGTCAACGGAGCCCTGGTCCGCTTCCTGGAGGGGCTGTGAGCCGAGCCGACGCGGCCGGTGCCGGTGTGCGCGTGACGCTGCCGACGGTGGCGGACACCCACGCGTTCGGCCGCCGGCTCGCCGGGGTGCTGCACGCCGGTGACCTGCTGCTGCTCACCGGTCCACTCGGTGCCGGCAAGACCGCGTTGACCCAGGGCATCGGCGCGGGCCTCGGCGTGCTCGGCGACATCACCTCGCCGACCTTCGTGATCGCCCGGGTGCACCGGCCCGATCCGGTGCGGGGCCGGGGCGTCGCGCTGGTGCACGCCGACGCGTACCGGCTCGGGGACGCGGCCGACCCGCGCGCCGAGATCGACGACCTCGACCTGGACGCGTCGGTCGACGACTCGGTCACCGTCGTCGAGTGGGGCGAGGGGCTGGTCGAGCAGCTGGTCGACGCACACCTGCGGGTCCGGATCGACCGGCGCGACGACGACACCCGGCTGGTCGAGCTGGAGCCGGTCGGCGGTGACTGGGCTGCGAGGCTGGCCGCCCTCGCCTGACCGGACGCCGTCGGCCCGAGGCTTTCCGTGGTCTTTCGTCGGCCCGAGGCTTCCGTGCCCGCCGTCGGCCCGCCCCGCGCGGGGTGTCGGACCGGGCTGGTAGGAAGGGGGCCGACCGACTGCGAAAGGTTGCCGATGCCCCACGACGCCCCCACCCTCGACCTGCTCTCCCTGCTGCCCGAGGAGTGGCGCGCCCTGCTCACCCCGCACCTCGACCCGGCCCGCACGGCCGCGCTGGCCGAGTTCGTCGCCGGGGAGTACGCCACCCAGACCGTCTTCCCGCCGGTCGAGGATCTGTTCTCCGCGTACCGGCTGTGCGGGCCGGGCCAGACCCGGGTGCTGATCCTCGGGCAGGACCCCTACCACAAGGCGGGGCAGGCGCACGGGCTGAGCTTCAGCGTCCGCGAGGGAGTCTCCGTCCCGCCGTCGCTGCGCAACGTCTTCAAGGAGTTGACCGAGGACCTGGGGGTGGCGAAGCCGCGCAGCGGCAACCTCGACGGCTGGGCCGCGCAGGGGGTGCTGCTGCTCAACTCGGTGCTGACCGTCCGGCAGGCCACCCCCGGCTCGCACGCCAACAAGGGGTGGGAGGAGTTCACCGACGCGACGATCCGCGCCCTCGACGCCCTCGACCAGCGGGTCGTCTTCCTGCTCTGGGGCGGGTACGCCCGCAAGAAGGCGGCCCTGGTCACCAACCCGCAGCACGTGGTGCTGGAGGCCGGTCACCCGAGCCCGATGAACCCGCGCGGGTTCCTCGGCAGCCGCCCGTTCAGCGCGACCAACAAGGCCCTCGCCGACGCGGGCCTGCCGACCATCGACTGGGAGCGTTCGGCGGGCTGAGCGGGCTCCACCGCCCGGCCGGGCGGATCGCCGGGTGGACCGCCCGGCGGGGAGGGCTGCCCGGCGCGTGGGTAGCGTCGCCCGGTCACACCGCACTTTCGGAGTGACCGGGCGATCACCGTCTGATTTAGACTGTCGGCATCCTGGTATCCCGGCGGCTCCACGGATCGGAGGCGGCACGTGGCGGCTACGGCGACGGTCAACCCGCAGCAGTGGCGCGCGGCCCAGGAGGCGCTGGCGGCGGCCACCGACCGGTTCGCCCGGCTCGTCGAGTCGGTCGACCGGCCGCAGAGCATGGTGACCGCGCACTGGTCGGTCGCCGACACCGTCGTCCACCTGGTCTCGGTCGCCTGGTGGTATGCGACGAAGCTCGACCCGGAGCACCCGCCGCTGCCGATCCCGGGTCTCGACGCCCGGCTGCCGACGGTCACCGTGGACACCATCGAGGGCGTCAACGACCTGGTCCTGGCCCACCTGACGGAGCGCGATCCCGCGCCGCTGCTGGCGCAGTTCCGCGCCGACGTGGCGAAGATCCTCTCGATCGCCGCCGACCGCGACCCCGACGAGTTGCTGCCCTGGTTCGGCGACGCCCGCGCCCCGCTCGCCGGCCTCTTCGGCCACCTCGTCAACGAGCTGCTCGTGCACGGGTGGGACATCGCCCGCGCCACCGGCCGGCCGTGGGAGATGCCCGGCCGGGAGGCCGTGCTGTTCTTCGAGGTGTTCCTCGTCGGGGTGGTCCGTGCCGGCTACGGGCGGCTGCTCGACAACGACGAGCCGCCCCGGGAGCGCCCGATCACGGTGGAGTTCCGATCGGCGTACTGCGCCGACATCACCCTCGTCCTGCACCGGGGGCTGGTGTCGATCGCCGCGCCGGGCGCCCGCCCGGACGTGCGGGTGCGATTCGACCCGGCGGCGCTCAACCTGATGCTGTTCGGCCGCGTGAGCCGCGTCCGCACCGCCCTCACCGGCGGCGTCTCGATCCGGGGCCGCCGCCCCTGGCTCCTGTTCCCCTTCCTGCGGGTCCTGCGCACCCCCAGCTGACCCCGCCCCGCCTGTCGATCAAGGGGTTCGCGCCATCGTCGAGATCGGCCCCGCCAGGACGGGGCGCGGCGTGGGGGTGCGGGAGGGGCGGTGGGCGGGCGGTTAGGGTTGCGTTCGTGCTCGTACTGGTGGTGGACTCCTCGACCCCTGCGGTGACCGCGGCGCTGGTGGAGGTCACGGCGGACGGCGTGACGCCGCGCGCCCAGCGGCGCACCGTCGACGCCCGCGCGCACGGCGAGCTGCTCGCCCCACAGGTGCACGCCGTCCTCGCCGAGGTCGACGCCCGCCCGACCGACCTGACCGCGATCGTCGCCGGCCTCGGCCCCGGCCCGTTCACCGGGCTGCGGGTGGGGCTGGTCACCGCCGCCACCATGGCCCAGGTGCTCGGCGTCGCGGCGTACGGCGTGTGTTCGCTGGACGGGATCGGCCACCCGGCGGCGGCCGGCGAGCCGGTCCTGGCGGCCGGCGACGCCCGCCGCCGGGAGGTCTACTGGGCGGTGTACGACGGCGCGGGCCAGCGGATCGCCGGCCCCGACGTCGACGCCCCGGCGGTCGCCGCGCAGCGCGCCCGCGACCTGGGGGTCACCGCCGCGGTCGGCGACGGCGCACACCGGTACGCCGACGTGCTCGGCCTGCCGCTGCGCGACGAGCCCCGCTACCCGGACCCGACCGCGCTGGCCCTGCTGGCGGCCGAGCGGATCCGGGCCGGCGCGCCCGGCGAGCCGCTCACCCCGCTGTACCTGCGCCGCCCCGACGCCGTGGCCGCCACCGCCCGCAAGTCGGTCCTGCCGTGAGCCGGCGGGAGGCCGGGCGGACAGGAACGCCGGCCGTGAGCGGGCGGGAGCGCCGGCCGTGAGCGGGCGGGAGCGCCGGCCGTGAGCGGGCCCGAGCGGCCCGGCCCGGACGGGATCCGGCTGGGCCGGTTCCGCTGGTGGCACGTCGACGAGGTGCTGCCGATCGAGGCGGACCTGTTCGGGGCCGAGCGGTGGTCGCCGGCGATGTTCTGGAACGAGCTGGCCAACGGCCACTTCTACCTGGTCGCCACCCCGGCCGACGGGGAGCGGGTGCTCGGCTACGCCGGGCTCGCCGTCGCCGCCCCGGACGAGGCGTGGGTGCAGAACATCGCCGTCGCCCGGGACGCCCAGCGGCGCGGGGTGGGCCGGGCGCTGCTGGAGGCGCTGCTCGCCGAGGCGGCCCGCCGGGGCGTACGCAGCACGCTGCTGGAGGTGGCGGCGGACAACGCCCCCGCCCAGCGGCTCTACGCGACGTACGGCTTCGAGCCGATCGGCGTCCGCCGCGGCTACTACCAACCCAGCAACACCGACGCGCTGGTCATGCGGCGCGACCAGGACTGAGGAGCCATGGCCGACGCACCGCTCATCCTCGGCATCGAGACCTCCTGCGACGAGACCGGCATCGGCATCGTGCGCGGGCACACCCTGCTCGCGGACGCGCTGGCCTCCAGCGTCGCCGAGCACGCCCGGTTCGGCGGGGTGGTGCCCGAGGTGGCCAGCCGCGCCCACCTGGAGGCCATCGTGCCCACCATGGACCGGGCGCTGGCCGAGGCGGGGGTGACCATCGCCGACATCGACGCCATCGCGGTGACGTCCGGCCCGGGGCTGGCCGGCGCGCTGCTGGTCGGCGTGGCCGCCGCGAAGGGGTACGCGCTGGCCGCCGAGAAGCCGGTGTACGGGGTGAACCACCTCGCCGCGCACGTCGCCGTGGACACCCTGGAGCACGGGCCGCTGCCTGAGCCGGCGATCGCCCTGCTGGTCTCCGGCGGGCACTCGTCCCTGCTGCTCGTCGACGACCTGGCCCGGGGCGTGACCCCGCTCGGCGCGACGATCGACGACGCCGCCGGTGAGGCGTTCGACAAGGTGGCCCGGCTGCTCGGCCTGCCGTTCCCGGGCGGCCCGTACGTCGACCGGGAGGCCGCCGCCGGTGACCCGGCCGCGATCGGCTTCCCGCGCGGCCTCACCGCCGCGAAGGACCTCGCCGCCCACCGCTACGACTTCTCGTTCTCCGGCCTGAAGACGGCCGTGGCCCGCTGGGTGGAGGCCCGGCAGCGGGCCGGCGAGCCGGTGCCGGTGGCCGACGTGGCCGCGTCGTTCCAGGAGGCGGTGTGCGACGTGCTCACCGCGAAGGCGCTGGCCGCGTGCCAGGCCCACGGGGTGGACACGCTGGTGATCGGCGGGGGAGTGGCGGCGAACTCGCGGCTGCGGGTGCTGGCCGAGCAGCGGGCGGCGAAGCTCGGCATCCGGGTGCGGGTGCCCCGGCCGAAGCTGTGCACCGACAACGGGGCGATGGTGGCCGCGCTGGGCTCGCACCTGGTCGCGGCGGGGGTCGCGCCCAGCCGGCTGGACCTGCCGGCCGACTCGGCCCTGCCGCTGACCACGGTCAGCGTGTGACGGCCCGGCCCGGGAGCGCCGCCGGCGGCCCGACACGAGCGAGGGGAGTGACGACGTGATCGTACGGATGTGGGAGGCGCGGGCGGAGCCCTACGGCTTCGCCGACCTGATCACCTGGGTCTGCGACACCGCGCTGCCGGAGGTCGAGCACGACCCGCTGCACGTGTCCAGCGAGGTGTTCAGCTCCACCGACCACCGGGTGGTGGTGATCTCGAAGTGGCGCAGCAGCCCTCGGCCGCTGCCCGACCCGCCCGCGACGCTGCTGGCCCGCCCCCCGCACGCGTGGGACTTCACGGAGGTCGACCGCTGACGGCGTAAGCGTGCAAGGAAGGGCCCCCTGTCAACGCATTCTGTTGCACAGGGGACCCCTCCTGACAAGCTCCGGTCAGTTGCGGCGCAGGATGCGGTACGTGGCGATGCCACCGGTGCCGAGCGCGGCGATGAAGACCAGCCACACCACCGTCGTGCTGACGCCGAGCCGGCCGCCGCTGCCGACGTTCGCGGCTGCCGCCGCGACCAGCGAGTCGCTCTGCGCCGGCGGCAGGGCGGCGGGCGGGAGCTGCTCCCACCGGACCAGGCCGGTGCTCTCCAGCATCGCCATGTGGTCGGAGACGAAGTCGTTGGCCTCGTCGGCGAGCTTGCGGACGGTCGCGTCCCGGGTGCTGGCGCGCACCGCGCCGATGACCGGGAAGATCTTGCCGTGCGCCACCCGGAGCCGGGTCACGAAGATCTGGTCGAACCGGCCGCCGGTGGACTCCTGCATCTCCTTGAGCCACCCCTTCTGCTCGGCGGTGGCGTCCGACGGGAGGGTCGCGCCGAGCTTGTTGGCGGCGTCCACGACGAGCTGGTCCAGCACCCCGTGCTGCCGGGAGATCTCCGCGCCGATCTCGCGTACCCGGGCCGACTGGCCCTTCTCGGCGGCCATCTCGCCGGCCGGCATCTCCCACAGGCCGGCCAGCCGTACGCCGGCGAGCAGCGTCATGTCGGCGGCGTTGAGCTGGGCGTTGGCGGGTGCGGCGACGGCCACGCCGGGTAGCACCCCGAGCGCGGCGACGAAGGTGACCACCAGCGCCGCCATCCGGTGGGTCCGGTGCCCTGGCCGGCGACGTGCGGATCTGAGCGGTGCCATGGGTGCGGTGCCTCCTCGGTCCGGGCCGAACGCGTCCGTCCGGGCGGCCGGGTCCCCCGGGCCGCCCCTCCGGTCACTGGTACGGATCGCCGCCGCGATCAGTTCATCCGAATCCCGGAAGAGCGTCTCGCGAAATCAGGCGGGGGGAATCGGGCGGAGTGAATCCGGCGGCGGGCGCGCGGCGGCGGGGGCGGGCGCGGGCGCGGCGGGTCAGGTGCGGCGGGAGCGCGTCAGCGGGTGGCGGCCATCAGCAGGCCGAGCAGGATCAGGGTGGCGACGGCGACCGCGAAGACGACCAGCAGGTCCCGCCGGCCGTGCGCGGGCGAGGCGGACAGGACCGGGTCGGCCGGCAGGTCCCGGGTCACCGCGGCCAGGTCGCCGAGGGTGCGGGCGGCCCAGGCGTCGGCGGCCCGCTCGGAGAACTCGTCCAGGGTGAGCCGGCCCGCCGAGGCGTGCCGTTGCAGGTCGGCGACCGCCCGCTGCCGGTCGTCGTCGGAGGCGCGCAGCTCGACGTCCACGCCGGACAGCGTACGCAGCCGCGCCCGCCCGGGGCGCCCCACGCGGAACGGGGCGGTCAGGCCGCGTCGAGGGGGTCGGCGAGGAGCCGTTCGAACGCCAGCTCGGCCGCGCCGATCAGCGCCGCGTCGTCGCCGAGTTTCGGGGTACGCAGCCGCACGTGCTCCAGGCAGGCCGGGAGCCCCATCGAGTTGAGCCGGCTGCGGACCTGGGCCGCCGCGGCCAGGTAGAGGTCCCGCATCGTGCCGCCGAAGATGACCATCTCGGGGTTGAAGATGTTGACCAGGTTGGCCACGCCGAAGCCGAGCCAGTCCCCGGCCTGCCGTACCGCCGTCTGGGCCCGCGCGTCGCCCCGGTCGGCGGCCTCGAAGACGGCCAGCACCGCGTCGGGCCCCCGGGCGTCGGACCGGCCGGCGGCCCGCAGCAGACCGTGCTCGCCGATCTCGGTCTCCCAGCAGCCCCGGGAGCCGCACTCGCAGGGCTCCCCGCCGCGCACCACCACCATGTGGCCGACCTCGCCGCTGTACCCGCCGTGCCCGGTCAGCCGCCGGCCGCCGGCGATGATGCCCGCGCCGACGCCGACGTCCCCGTACAGGTAGATGACGTTGTCGCAGCCGGCGGCGACGCCCCGGGCGTGCTCGGCGAACGCCGCCACGTCGGCCACGTTGCCGACGGTGATCGGCACGTCGATGCCCAGCTCGGCGGCGAGCGCCGCGCCGATCGGCTCGTCCACCCAGCCGGTGGTCGGGCTGAGCCGGACCAGGCCGTCGTCGCGGCGGACCATGCCGCAGACCGCGACCCCGGCGCCGACGCAGACCGCGCCCGCGGGCACCGACTGGTGCATCTCCTTGACCGCGCCGGCCAGCAGCGGCGCGGCCTCCCCGGCCACCAGGTTGCGGGGCCGGTCCAGTTCCCGGCGATCGAGCACCGCGCCGCCCAGGCCGACCCGTGCGGCCCGCAGCCGGTCCACCTCCACGCTGTACGCGTACGCGTAGACCCGTTCCGACTCGGGCCGGACGACCAGCGACGGTCGTCCGGCCCGGCCGGTCTCCTTCGGCGCGCCCTCGCTGACCAGTCCGGCGCCGGCCAGGTCGGCGGTGAGCGCGCCGATGGTGCTGCGGTTGAGCCCGAGCGTGGTGGTCAGCTCGGCGCGGGTCGTCGCGCCGTGGACGTGCACGTAGCGCAGCAGGGCACCGAGGTTCTGCCGACGGATCTCGTCCTGACTCGGTCCCACGCGCATCGTTACCGGTACTTCCGTGCGGGCGTCAACGGTTGCCGGTGGCGGCCGACCGGCGGCGGGACAGGGCGTCCACGCTCGCGGCGAGCAGCAGCACGACGCCGGTGACCACGTACTTGACCCCCGAGCTGTAGCCCATCAGACCCATGCCGTTGTCGATCACGGCGACCACCGCGCCGCCGAGCACGGCGTCGAGCACCCGGCCCTTGCCGCCGAAGAGGCTGGTGCCGCCGATCACCGCCGCGCCCACGGCGTAGAGCAGCACATTACTGCCACCCGTGTTGGGGTCGACAGAGTTGGCCCTGCTCGCCGCCACGATGCCGCCGATCGCGGCCATCGAGGAGCAGATGACGAAGACCGAGATGCGGATCCGGTCGACGTTGATGCCGGCGCGGCGGGCCGCCTCCTTGTTGCCGCCGACCGCGTAGACGTGCCGGCCGTAGCTGGTGCGCTGGAGCACGAACGTCCAGACGATCAGCAGCACCGCGATGATCGGCACCACGATCGGCACGCCCTTGAGCGAGGTGATCAGGACATTGCGGCTGCGCTCCAGGTTGAGCACGTACACGGCGACGCCGAGGATGACCGCCAGCACGCCCACCCGGGCGGCCACGACGGCCAGCGGGTCGGTGACGAGGCCCCGGGCGGACCGGTTGCGGTGCCGCATGAGCTGCACCGCCGCGTAGCCGGCGACGGCGACGGCGGCCAGCGCCCAGCCGATCGCGGGCGGCAGGTTGCGGTTGGAGATCGCCACCAGCGTCTCGTCGCGTACGGAGATGTTGGCGCCCTCCTTCATCAGCATCAGCACGATGCCCTGGAAGGCGAGGAAGCCGGCGAGGGTGACCACGAACGACGGGATGCCGACCTTCGCCACCAGGAAGCCCAGCGCGGTGCCGATGAGCACGCCGGTGACGAGCGCGGCGAGCACCGCGACCCACCAGGGGTAGCCGAGCACGGTGACGACGTTGGCGAGGACGGCCGCGCAGACGCCGCTGGCGAAGCCGGCGGAGAGGTCGATCTCGCCGAGCAGCAGGACGAAGACCAGCCCCATCGCGATCAGCGTGATCGCCGCGCCCTGGGTGAACAGGTTGGCGAAGTTGCCGGCGGACAGGAACGAGGGGCGCATGATCGCGAAGACCGTGCAGAGCACGATCAGGCCCAGCACGGCCGGCAGGGCGCCGATGTCGCCGCCGCGTACCCGGCTGACGTAGCTGCGCACGTGGCCGCCGACGGTGACGGGCGGGGTGACCGCCGCCGGCCCTTCCTTCTTCACGACGGTGGTGGTCATCGGAGGGCTCCCCGGGTCGTGCCGACGGCCGCGCCGCCGGTGCCGTTGCCACCCGCCGGCTCGGCGGCGAGCCCGAGGGCGCCGGAACGCCCGGCGGTGATCAGCTCGACGACCTGCGAGTGGGTGATGTCGGTGGTCTTCACCTGGGCCACCATCTGGCCGAGGTAGAGGGCGGCGATCCGGTCGGAGACCGCGAAGACGTCGTTCATGTTGTGCGAGATGAGCACGACGGCGAGGCCGTTGTCGGCCAGCCGGCGGACCAGCTCCAGCACCTGAGCGGTCTGCGCGACGCCCAGCGCGGCGGTCGGCTCGTCGAGGATGACCAGCCGGCTGTTCCAGAGCACCGCCTTGGCGATGGCGACGGTCTGCCGCTGGCCGCCGGAGAGGCTGGAGACGTGCTGGCGTAGCGACTTCACCGTCCGGACGCTCAGCCCGGCGAGGGTCTCGGCGGCCATCTGCTCCATGGTCGGCTCGTCGAGGACGAGGCCGGTGTGCTTCTCGCGGCCGAGGAACATGTTCTGCACGATGTCGAGGTTGTCGCAGAGCGCGAGGTCCTGGTAGACGACCTCGATGCCCAGGGCGGCGGCGTCGCGGGGGCTGTTGATGCTGACCGGGCGGCCCTCGAAGAGGAACTCGCCGGAGTCGATGGGGTAGATGCCGCTGATGCACTTCACCAGGGTCGACTTGCCGGCGCCGTTGTCGCCGACCAGCGCGGTGACCTCGCCGGGGTGGGCGGTGAGGGCGACGTCGCGCAGCACCTGGACGGGACCGAAGCTCTTGTCGATCCCTCGTAGTTCCAGCAGGGGGGTTGCGGACACAAGGGTCTCCTAATGCGCGGAGGGGAGATCGCGGAGCCCGTCCGGCGCGGGCCGCCGCCCGGCACGGGGTCTCCGTGCCGGGCGGCGTCGCCTGGCGGGTACGACGGTCGGCGTACGGGTCAGCTGATGCCGGCTTCGGTGCAGAGCTTGGTGTAGGCGGCGGTGCAGAGCTCTTCCTTGGTGACGAAGCCGTCGGCGACGACGTCCTTGACGTTGTCCTTGTAGATGGCCTTCGGCTCCAGCAGGACGGCCGGGACGTCCCGGTTGCCCTCGACGTCCTTGACGGTCTGCCCGGTGTCCTTCTTCTCGCCCTTGGCGACCGCGATGGCCAGCTCGGCGGCGGCGTCCGCCTCCTTCTTGACGGCCTTGTAGACGGTCATGCACTGGTCACCGGCGAGGATGTTCTGCAGGCCCTGCACGGTGGCGTCCTGCCCGGTCACCGGGACCTTGCCGTTGAGCTTGTTCTTCTTCAGCACGGAGATGGCGGCGTTGCCGAGGCCGTCGTTCGCGGCCAGCACGCCGTCGATCTTGCCACTGGCCTTGGTGTACTGCTGCTCGAAGATCGTGGCGGCCTGCGTGTTGTCCCAGTCCGGCACCGAGTCGTCGGCGACCTTGGTGTACTCCTTCGAGTCGAACTTCGGCTTGAGCACCGAGTCGTACCCGTTCTTGAACAGGGTCGCGTTGTTGTCGGTCGGCGAGCCGTTGAGGTAGGCGATGGCCGGGTTCTTGACGCCCTTGTCGGTCAGGCACTTGGCGAGGCCCTCGCCCTGGAGCTTGCCGACGGCCTCGTTGTCGAAGCTGACGTAGTACTGCGCGGACCCGCCCAGCGTGAGCCGGTCGTAGTCGATCGTGGCGACGCCCTGCGACTTGGCCTTGTCGAGCACGGCCTTGCCGGTGCCCGAGTCCAGGTTGACGATCATCAGGGTGGTCACCCCGTTGGTGATCATCTGGTCCGCGATGGTCTGGAACGCGGTCTTGTCGCCCTGCGCGTTCTGGATGTCGTACTCGACGTTGGCGGCCTTGAACGCGGCCTCCAGGAACTTGCGGTCGGCGCCCTCCCAGCGGGCGGAGGACTTGCTGTCCGGCAGGATCACGCCGATCTTCGGCTTCTTCTCGGAGGATCCGGCCTGGTCGCCGCCGTCGGAGTTCTCGCCGCAGGCGGCCATGCTGCCGGCGGCCAGCAGGCCCACGGCGGCGAAGGTGAGGAAGCCCTTGCGCATCTGCACGGGTCCTTTCGGGGGTGGGGGAGTGGGAGTGGAGCGGTGTTTTGTTGTGTCCGGCAACGTATTGCGCGCCACACTCCCGGCACAAGACCGCCGAGGTCAGAAGTTTGTTGGCGGCGGTAACAATTCAGCAACGTGATCGACACTGTGCCCTAACCGCCCCGAAAGCGGGCAGACCGAAGGGCCGCGCCTCGACGCGGCGATCATGAGAATTGCCGATGCCGCAGGCCGCCAAACCTGCCGCATGCCGACGCCCCGGCTCGGGGTGGCGGGCTCGGGATGCCGCTCGGCTCGCGGCGGCGGTCAGCCGGCGGCGATGGGGGCGGTGGTGGCGTCGGTGAGCGCGACCAGGTCGGCCGGGGCGAGCTGGAGCTGGAGCCCGCGCCGGCCCGCCGAGACGTACACGGTGTTGTGGGCCAGCGCGGAGGCGTCCAGCACCGTGGGCAGGCGCTTGCGCTGGCCGAGCGGGCTGATCCCGCCGCGCACATACCCGGTGGCCCGCTCCGCCACCGCCCGGTCGGCCATCGTCGCCCGCTTGCCGCCGAGCGCGGCGGCGAGCGCCTTGAGGTCCAGCTCGCCCGTCACCGGCACCACCGCCACCGCGAGCGCGCCGTCGACCTCGGTGACGAGGGACTTGAACACCCGCTCCGGTGGCACGCCCAGGGCCGCCGCGACGAGCGCGCCGTAGTTCGGCGCGTCCGGCGACACGTCGTACGGGTGGGTGCTGTGCCGGATCTTCCGCTTCGTCAGCAGCGCCGTCGCCGGAGTCCCCTGTCCCGCCATGCCGACAAGCTAGCCGGCCGTCGCCTCGTGATCCAGCGGATACGTCACCGGGCGGCAGACCAGCACGGTCGGCGCGCCGGCCACCCGGGTCAGCACCAGGCTCGCCGCCTCCGGGCCGGCCAGCCGCAGGTCGCGCCGCAGCCGCTCCGGCTCCAGCGCCGAGCCGCGCTTGAGGATCTCGACGCGGCCCACCCTGCGCTCGCGCAGCAGGGCGCGCAGCCGCTTCAGCGAGAACGGCAGCACGTCGGTGACCTCCAGGCAGCGGGCGAACGGCGTCGCGCCGGGAGCGTCGGCGTACAGGTAGGCGATGGTCGGGTCGGCGAGCGTGGCATCCAGTTCGCCGGCCAGCTCCGCCACGAGGTGCGCGCGGACGACGGCCGGGTCCGGGTCGTGGACGTACCGCCGGACGGGCCCGACCGCCGCCTCGGCCGCGCCGGAGCCGGTGAGCTGGTGGGAGGTGTGGTGGCCTGTGCCGGAAGCGTTGCCAGGGGGCCCTTCCTTCAGCACAGTCGCGCGGCGGGGGACCTCGGCGAGCCGGCCGCACCACAGGGCGGCCTCGACCAGGTCGCCGCCCACACTGACCCACTCCGCCTCCGCGCCGGCCGGGATCAGGCTGTGGTCGAGCCCGGGGGCCACCTTCACCACCGTGTGCGGCACCCGATCGGCCAGCGCCGTGACGAAGTCCCACGGCGGCGAGTAGGCGTTGGGGTCGAAGATCCGCCGGCCCGTGCCGGCCCTGCGCCGCGCCGGGTCGCAGAACGCCGCGTCGACGGAGGACACGTCGAACGCCGTGGCGTCGCCGCACTCCACCGTGAAAACGTCGGCCAGCCCGGCGGCCTCGGCGTTCGCGGCGGCCATCGCGGCGGTGACCGGGTCGGCCTCCACCCCGTACACCCGGATGCCGGCGCGGGCGGCGGCGAGCGCGTCGGCGCCGAGGCCGCAGCCCAGGTCGGCCAGGGTGCGCACCCCGGCGGCGCGCAGCCGGTCGGCCCGCCGGGCCGCGACCACCCCCCGGGTCGCCTGCTCCAGGCCGGCGCGGGTGAGGAACATGCCGGCCGCCGCCGGCCCGAACTTGCCGACGGCCCGGCGGCGCAGCTCGGCCTGGGTCAGCGCGGCGGCGGCCAGCCCGGCGGTCACCCCGGCCGAGCGGAGCGCGGCCGCTGCGGCCAGCGGGTCGCCGCCGGCCACCTCGGTCGCCGCGGCGAGCGCGGCCGACCCGTCGGGGGTACGCAGGGCGGCGAGCTGGTCGAGATCCACGCGCCCATTGTCGGGCCCGGGCGGCGGTGGACCGACGGCGGTGGTGGTGTCGGAGGTCGACGAGGTCCGGGGGTCGGCGGTGGCGGCGTGTCGCGGTGACGAGTGGCGGAACTGTGGCGACACGACGGGCGACGCGTTGGCACTCTCCTTGACGGAGTGCTAGCCACGGCCTAACCTGCGATTAGCACTCTCCCATCGAGGGTGCCAGCTTCCGGGCCCCGTGCCCGGGGGTTGACGCCAGGCGGACCGGCACCCGCGACGACGGCCCCGCCCGGTGGCATGTGGCAGATTGACGCTGGTCGGCCCCGCCGTCCGGCAACGAAACCAGTACCCCAGGAGGGTATGCCCGTGACTACCGCGACCAAGGTTGCGATCAAGCCGCTCGAGGACCGCATCGTGGTCCAGGCGAACGAGGCTGAGACCACCACGGCGTCGGGCATCGTGATCCCCGACACCGCCAAGGAGAAGCCGCAGGAGGGCACCGTCCTCGCTGTCGGCCCGGGCCGGATCGACGACAAGGGCAACCGCGTGCCGATCGACGTGAAGGTCGGCGACACCGTCCTCTACTCGAAGTACGGCGGCACCGAGGTCAAGTACGCCGGCGAGGAGTACCTGGTGCTCTCCGCCCGCGACGTCCTCGCGGTCATCGAGAAGTAACAACCGATCCGCGTCACTGCCCCGGTCCGGCTCGCCGGGCCGGGGCAGTGACGCTTCGAAGGGATACAGATGGCGAAGATCCTGAGCTTCTCGGACGACGCCCGGCACCTGCTGGAGCACGGTGTCAACGCCCTCGCGGACGCGGTCAAGGTCACTCTCGGCCCGCGCGGGCGCAACGTCGTCCTGGACAAGAAATTCGGTGCGCCCACGATCACCAACGACGGCGTGACCATCGCCAAGGAGATCGAGCTCACCAACCCGTACGAGAACCTCGGCGCGCAGCTGGTCAAGGAGGTGGCGACCAAGACCAACGACGTCGCCGGCGACGGGACCACCACCGCGACCGTGCTGGCCCAGGCCATGGTCCGCGAGGGCCTGCGCAACGTGGCCGCCGGCGCCAGCCCGTCCGGCCTCAAGCGCGGCATCGACGCGGCGGCCACGAAGGTCTCCGAGGCCCTGCTCGACCGGGCCGTCGAGGTCGCCGGCAAGGAGTCGATCGCGCACGTCGCGACGATCTCCGCGCAGGACGCCACCATCGGCGAGCTGATCGCCGAGGCGATGGAGCGGGTGGGCCGCGACGGCGTCATCACCGTCGAGGAGGGCTCCGCGCTCACCACCGAGCTCAACGTGACCGAGGGCCTCCAGTTCGACAAGGGCTTCATCTCCCCCAACTTCGTCACCGACGTGGAGGGTCAGGAGTCGGTCCTGGAGGACCCGTACATCCTGATCACCACGCAGAAGATCTCGGGGATCGAGGAGCTGCTGCCGCTGCTGGAGAAGGTCCTCCAGAACAACAAGCCGCTGCTGATCGTCGCCGAGGACGTCGAGGGCCAGGCCCTGTCGACGCTCATGGTCAACGCGGTCCGCAAGACCCTCAAGGTCTGCGCGGTGAAGGCCCCCGGCTTCGGCGACCGCCGCAAGGCGATGCTCCAGGACATGGCGATCCTCACCGGCTCCGAGCTGGTCGCCCCGGAGCTGGGCTACAAGCTCGACCAGGTCGGCCTGGAGGTGCTCGGCACCGCCCGGCGCGTCGTGGTCGACAAGGAGACCACCACCATCGTCGACGGTGGTGGCCAGGCCAGCGAGGTCGCCGACCGGGTCGCCCAGATCCGCAAGGAGATCGAGGCCTCGGACTCCGACTGGGACCGGGAGAAGCTGGCCGAGCGGCTGGCGAAGCTCTCCGGCGGCATCGCGGTCATCAAGGTGGGCGCGGCGACCGAGGTCGAGATGAAGGAGCGCAAGCACCGCATCGAGGACGCCATCGCCGCGACCAAGGCCGCCGTCGAGGAGGGTACGGTCCCGGGTGGCGGTGCCGCCCTGGCGCAGATCCTGCCGGTGCTCGACGACGACCTCGGCTTCACCGGTGACGAGAAGACCGGCGTCTCGATCGTGCGCAAGTCGCTGGTCGAGCCGTTGCGCTGGATCGCCCAGAACGCCGGCCACGACGGCTACGTGGTGGTGGAGAAGGTCGTCGGCAGCCAGTGGGGCCAGGGCCTCGACGCGGCCGTCGGCGACTACGTCGACCTGGCCAAGTCCGGCATCATCGACCCGGTGAAGGTGACCCGCAACGCCGTCACCAACGCCGCCTCGATCGCCGGCCTGCTGCTCACCACCGAGAGCCTGGTGGTGGAGAAGCCGGAGAAGGCCGAGCCGGCCGCCGCCGGTGGCCACGGCCACTCGCACGGCCACGGCCACCAGCACGGCCCGGGTTTCTGACCCACGGCGGCTGACCCAGCCACACCACACGTTCAAGGCACGCCGGCTCCCCACGGCGTGCCTTGACGCGTATCCGCCCCGCGTTCGCCGGGGCTGGTTGCTTACGGAACGCTGACGTGCCTGTCGCTTCCCGGCCCCGTCGGAAACACTGGGCGGATGGGCACCATCTCGCGCGGGTACGCCGCGCTGGCCGGGATCACCGCCGCCGCCGTGGCGATCGGCACCGCCGAACCGGTGGCGGTGCTGACCGGCCCCCGGTCGGCACCACTGGTCGCGGTCGGCGGGCTGGTCGTCGACACCGTCCCCGAGCCGGTCAAGCAGTTCGGCATCGCCGTCTTCGGCACGTACGACAAGATCGCCCTGCTGGTCGGGACGGCGCTGCTGCTGGCCGGCTTCGCGGCGCTGCTCGGCGTCCTCGCCGCCCGCCGGCTGTGGCTCGGCCTGGCGGGCATCGGGGCGTTCGCGGCCCTCGGGGTGGCCGCCGCGCTGACCCGGGCCGGCGCCGACGCCACCGACGCGCTGCCGGCGCTGGCCGGGGCGGCCCTCGGCGCGCTGACGCTCTGGCTCCTGCTGGCCGGCCCCCTGCACCCCGACCCCTGGCCGTGGACCCCGCCCACCGCCGCCGCCGGCAAGGAAGGGCCCCTTGTCGACATCCCCCTGTCAACAAGGGGCCCTTCCTTGCACCCCGAGCGCCCGGAGGGGCGGCGGCGGTTCCTCACCGGCGTCGGCGCGCTGGCCGGCGCGGCCGTCGTGACCGGGCTGGGCGGGCACTGGCTTGCCGGGCGGCGCGGGGTGTCGGAGGCCCGGCGGGCGGTCGCCCTGCCCGCGCCGGCCTCGCCCGCGCCGGCGGTGCCGGCCGGGGCGGACCTCTCCCTCACCCAGCTCGCCCCCTACGTCAGCCCGACGTCCGGGTTCTACCGCATCGACACCGCCCTGGTGGTGCCGCAGGTCGACCCGGACACCTGGCGGTTGCGCATCCACGGCCGGGTGCGCAACCCGATCGAGCTGAGCTTCGCCGACCTGCTGGCCCGCCCCATGGTCGAGCGGTACGTCACCCTGGCCTGCGTGTCGAACGAGGTCGGCGGGGACCTGATCGGCAACGCCCGCTGGCTGGGCGTGCCGATCCGGGAACTGCTCGACGAGGCGCAGCCGGAGGAGGGCGCGGACCAGGTCGTCGGCCGCTCGGTCGACGGCTGGACCTGCGGCACCCCGACGGCGGCGCTGCGCGACGGGCGGGACGCCCTGCTCGCGGTGGGCATGAACGGCGAGCCGCTGCCGGTGGAGCACGGCTTCCCCGTACGCATGGTGGTGCCCGGCCTGTACGGCTACGTCTCCGCGTGCAAGTGGGTGACCGAGCTGGAGCTGACCAGCTTCGCCGACTTCGACGCGTACTGGGTGCCCCGGGGCTGGTCGGCGCAGGGGCCGATCAAGACCCAGTCGCGGATCGACACGCCCCGCCCCCGCAACCGGCTCACCGCCGGCCCGGTCATGGTCGCCGGGGTGGCCTGGGCGCAGCACCGGGGCATCCGCCGGGTCGAGGTACGCGTCGACGACGGCCCGTGGCGGGAGGCGACGCTCGCCCCGACGGTGTCGGTGGACACCTGGGTGCAGTGGTCCTGGCAGTGGGCGGCCACCTCCGGCGAGCACACCCTCCAGGTGCGGGCCACCGACGCCGACGGCGAGACGCAGACCGAGCGCCGGCAGCGCGTCGACCCGGACGGCGCGACCGGCTGGCACACCGTCCGGGTCACCGTGGGCTGACCGCCGGGCGGACCCGCGCCGGCAGGCGGGTCACCCGGCCGTGGGCGTGGCGGCCGACACGCCGGTGGCCTGGTCGCCCGGCGGTGGGGATGGCGGGCGGCACGCCGGTGGCCTGGCCGCCCGACGGTGGGCGTGGCGAAGGGCGGCGGCGTGGCGGCGGTCGTCAGGCGACGCTGCGCTGCGCCGGCACGGTGGACTTGTGCGGACGGCCCAGGCGGGCCTCCAGGCGGGCCACGTCGACGCGCGAGTGCCGGCGGTCGGCCAGGTCCTCCCAGCCCACCGCGAGCAGCCGCAGCCGCTCCGCCTCGCTGAAGCCGCCCCACACCCCGTAGGGCTCACGGACGGCGAGGGCGTGCGCGGCGCACTCGGCGCGTACCGGGCAGGCCCGGCAGACCGTCTTGGCGCCGGACTCCCGGCGCAGCCGGGAGGAGCCGCGTTCGCCGTCGGGGTGGAAGAACTGGGCGCTGTCGCGGCCCCGGCAGGCACCGAGCCGCTGCCAGTCCCAGAGGTCGACGATGGGTCCGGGCAGCCTGCGTACGTTCGACATCAGCACCCCTCCTTCCGCGCGGCACCGCGGAGATCCTCAGTTGACGGGTGTCCGGGCGGCGGCCGCGCTGGCGCACCGTTTCCGGCTCGGGCTCCCCGTTACCCCGCCTCGCTTCCGCTCACACGTCTGTGATCGAAAAGGTCGGACAACCTGACTGATATGCCCTAACTGTCGGAAAAGTTCGAAGGATTGCCGGGAACGCCCACCCGACGCCGCCTCCCCATGGTCTGCTCGGGGTCGGAGAGGAGACCACAGTGCGTACTGTCCTCGTGTGCGTTCGGACACCGCTCGCCGCGCAGCAACTGAACTCCGCGGCGGCGCGGCTAGGACTGTCCGCCGCCGTTCGTACGGCCGTCTCCGATCCCGAGGTGATGCTGCGCCTGGCGGAGATCCCGGCGGACGTCGTGCTCGCCGACACCGCCCTCACCCGGCCGGACAGCGCCGGCTTCGTCCGGCGGGTGCTGGCCCGCGCCCCGCAGGCCGCGGTGCTGCTGCTCGGCGCGGAGGAGTCCGAGGCCGCCGCCGCGACCATCGGCGCCGGCGCCCGGGGGCTGATCCAGGGCACCGACCACGACCTGACCAGCGCGGTGGCGAAGGCGCTGCTGCTGCTCTCGGCGCCCGGCCGCGCCACCCGCAGCCGGGTGACCGACCCGGCCCGCGACGCCGCCTCCGTCGGCGGGCCCGCCCGCCCCGCCCCGGCCGGACGCCCCCCGGCCAAGCCTGGCCCGGCCTGGCCGGCGGGCCCCGAGGAGCCGCCCGGTGGTACGCCGCCGGTGGTGCCGGTGCAGCGCGGCGACGACGAGGTGGAGGCGGGCGGCGAGGGCGAGACCCCGGCCGCGGCGGGGCAGCGTCCCGCCCCGGCCAGGGGCGGCCGGAGCGCGATCGGCCTGACGGAGCGGGAACTCCAGGTGCTGCTCGGCATGGCCGAGGGCAAGAGCAACGCCGAGATCGGCCGTGAGCTGTTCGTCTCGGAGGACACCGTCAAGACGCACGCCCGCCGGCTGTTCCGCAAGCTCGGCGCCCGGGACCGCGCGCACGCGGTGGCCGCCGGCTTCCGCGCCGGCCTGGTCACCTGACCAACCACCCAGCTACCCGCCCACCCGCGCGCCTTCCCGCCCGTCCCGCAGGTGCGGCCCGGGCGGAGGCCGCGAGACCGGCCCATCGGGCCGCGAGTGCAAGATCGCCGTGGCGCTGTCCGCAGTCGTCCCGTCCGCCCCCGCTGGTCACGCCGCGTGATCTCCCTGCCCGGCAGCGCCAACCCCACCGCTCCCTTTGCTCTGCACCCGGATACGCAACGGTTCACGCTGGGTATCCGGCCGTGGCGGGTGCGTGCCGTGCGCGAATGGCGTATCGCCAGCTCAGTGCCGGTGATGCGTGGGTGGGTGCAGGGCAAAGGGAGGGGGCGATGTGTGGGGGAGTCCGGCGGCCCTTACCCAGAGTCAGGTCGCGGGCTGCGGTGGTCGCCCCGGCGATCGTGACGGAAAGTGGTCGACGGGGTTCGGGCGTGGGCTCGGGTGCCGCGCGGGAGCCGGGTGGCGCGCAGACGTGGCGACGCGGCGTGTGGCCGTGCGGTGGGGGTGTGGTGACGGGGACCCTAGGGGGTCGGGTCGTCGTCGGTGCCCTCGGTGAGGGTGTCGTGCACGCCGTCGGCGTATCCCCGGGCGTAGTCCCACGTGACGTAGTGGTCCGGATCCGGGTCGTAGGCCGGCTCGTGCACGCGGGGGCGGCCGGAGCTGAGCAGGTGGCGCAGGTTGCCCCGCAGCAGGTCCCAGTCGAAGTAGTGCGGCTCGCGGCAGTCCTCGCACTCGATGACCAGCCCGCGCACGCCGACGGGGGCCAGCAGGGCCTGGTAGATCTCCAGGTCGGCCAGGTCCTCCAGCACGTCCTGCCGCTCGACCTCGGTCAGCGGGTCGAGCGTGTCGTCGTCCGCCGGGTCGTGCAGCTCCGCCGCCGGATCGGCCGGGTCGCCGTTGAACGGGTCGATGGGCTCGTCGTGCACCCCCTCACCGTAGACCCCGCGCCGGCCGGACGCCCGCCCCCGTCCGGCCGGTCACCCCGCGTCGGCCTCGGCGGGGGTGAACGTCACGCAGCGTCGTCCACCGGCCCGGCACCGGCGGGGCCGGCCTGGGCCGATGGGTACGATGACACTGACGCGTCCTCACCCGGCGCGCGCCGGACGTCCGCGCGCGCCTCCTCGCCGAAGCCCGCCCGACCCAGCTCAGGAGAGCAATCGTGGACAATTCGCCCAGCATCGATCTTCCGGCCGGCGCCGACACCGGCGAGCTGGGCGGCCACCTGCCGGAGCTGCCCGCCGGCTCGGCCCGGGTGGTCCCGCTCGGCCTCACCTTCGACGACGTGCTCCTCCAGCCCGGCGAGTCGGACGTGGTGCCCAGCCGGGTCAACACCCGCACCCGGCTCACCCGCAACGTCGAGCTGACCGTCCCGCTGCTGTCCAGCGCGATGGACACGGTCACCGAGGCGCGGATGGCGATCGCCATGGCCCGCCAGGGCGGCATCGGCGTGCTGCACCGCAACCTCTCCCTGGAGGACCAGGCACTCCAGGTCGACCTGGTCAAGCGCTCCGAGTCCGGCATGATCACCAACCCGGTGACCGCCAGCCCCGACGACACCCTGCGCGACGTCGATGCGCTCTGCGGGCGCTACCGGATCTCCGGCGTCCCCGTGGTCGACGGCGAGGGGCAGCTCGTCGGCATCGTCACCAACCGGGACATGCGCTTCGTCTCCGAGCCGGCCACCCCGGTCCGCGAGATCATGACCCGCACGCCGCTGGTCACCGCCCCGGTCGGGGTCAGCAAGGACGAGGCGCTGGCCCTGCTGCGTCAGCACAAGGTCGAGAAGCTGCCGATCGTCGACGGCTCGGGCCGGCTGCGCGGGCTGATCACCGTGAAGGACTTCACCAAGAGCGAGCAGTACCCGAACGCCACCAAGGACGACGCCGGCCGGCTCCGGGTGGCCGCCGCCGTCGGCGTGGGCGAGGACGCGTACAAGCGGGCGCGGGCGCTGGTCGACGCGGGCGTCGACGTGATCATCGTGGACACCGCCCACGGCCACCAGCGGGCGGTGCTGGACATGGTCCGCCAGCTCAAGAAGGACGTGACGATCGACATCGTCGGCGGCAACGTGGCCACGTACGCCGGGGCGAAGGCCCTGGTCGAGGCCGGCGCGGACGGGGTGAAGGTCGGGGTGGGTCCGGGCGCGATCTGCACCACCCGGATCGTCGCCGGGGTCGGCGTGCCGCAGATCACCGCGATCATGGAGGCGGCGCGGGCCGCCCGCCCGGCCGGCGTGCCGGTCATCGGCGACGGCGGCATCCAGTACTCGGGCGACATCGCCAAGGCGCTCGTGGCCGGGGCCGACACCGTGATGCTCGGCAGCCTGCTGGCCGGCTGCGAGGAGAGCCCCGGCGAGCTGATCTTCATCAACGGCAAGCAGTACAAGGCGTACCGGGGGATGGGCTCCCTCGGCGCGATGCAGTCGCGGGGGCAGGCCAAGTCGTACTCGAAGGACCGCTACTTCCAGCAGGACGTGCTCGCCGAGGACAAGCTGGTCCCGGAGGGCGTGGAGGGCCAGGTTCCCTACCGGGGCCCGCTGGCCGCCGTCGCCCACCAGCTCATCGGCGGGCTGCGCGCCGCGATGGGGTACGTCGGCGCGGAGAGCATCCCCGAGCTGCACCGGCGCGGCCAGCTCATCCGGATCACCGCGGCCGGGCTCAAGGAGAGCCACCCGCACGACATCCAGATGACCGTCGAGGCGCCGAACTACCACTCCCGCTGACCCCACCACCACCCCGACACCACCTGGAGCCACCATGCGTGACGTGGTCGAGATCGGCCTGGGCAAGACCGCGCAGCGCGGTTACCACCTGGACGACATCGCCATCGTGCCGAGCCGCCGGACCCGGGACGTCGACGACGTCTCCACCACCTGGCAGCTCGACGCGTACCAGTTCGGCATCCCCTGCGTGGGGCACCCCTCGGACGCGACGATGAGCCCGGCGTCCGCCGTGCGGCTCGGCCAGCTCGGCGGGCTGGGCGTGCTCAACGTCGAGGGCCTGTGGACCCGGTACGAGAACCCGACCAAGGTCCTCAAGGAGCTGGCCTCCCTCGACGAGGACGCCCGCGCCACCAAGCGGCTCCAGGAGGTGTACGCCGAGCCGATCCGCCCGGACCTCATCGCCGAGCGGGTCCGCGAGCTGCGGGCCGGCGGCGGCACGGTGGCCGTGCGGGTCTCCCCGCAGCACACCCTGGCGCTGGCCCCGGTGATCCTCGACGCGGGCGTGGACATCCTGGTCATCCAGGGCACGATCGTCTCGGCGGAGCACGTCTCCACCACCGACGAGCCGCTGAACCTCAAGGAGTTCATCGCCGACCTCGACCTGCCGGTCATCGTCGGCGGCTGCACCGACTACAAGACGGCGCTGCACCTGATGCGCACCGGCGCGGCCGGGGTGATCGTCGGCATCGGCGGCGACGGCTGGTCGACCACCGAGTCGGTGCTGGGCATCCGGGTGCCGATGGCCACCGCGATCGCCGACGCCGCCGCGGCCCGCCGCGACTACCTCGATGAGACCGGCGGCCGGTACGTGCACCTGATCGCCGACGGCGACATCCAGACCTCCGGCGACATCGCCAAGGCGCTGGGCTGCGGCGCGGACGCGGTGATGCTCGGCGAGCCGCTGTCGCTGTGCGCGGAGGCCCCGGCCGGCGGCGCGTGGTGGCACTCGGCGGCCAGCCACCCGTCGCTGCCGCGCGGCGCGTTCGAGGTGGCCGGCGAGCCGCTCGGGGAGATGGAGCGGCTGCTGTTCGGCCCGGCCGACGAGCCGGACGGCCAGCTCAACCTGTTCGGCGGGCTGCGCCGGGCGATGGCCAAGTGCGGCTACCGCGACCTCAAGGAGTTCCAGAAGGTCGGCCTGGTCCTCGACCGCTGACCCTGGCTCCGGGGCGACCCGGGAAGCACGTGGAACGGCCCCGCCGCGGGAAAGCGGCGGGGCCGTTCCAGTCGGGGTGGGGTCAGTTGGTGCCGGACTCCGCCCGGTTGAGGTGTGGACCTATTGTCGGTTTTGGAGGCTTTTGTTGGCCGGCGTCGGCTAGGCTCGCCCCCGACAGGCGAGGGAGAGCGATGGTCCGCACAGGAAGACGACCGGTCGGCCGCGCAGTCCTGGCCGCCTGCCTCGTCGTGGGCGCCCTCGTCGCCTGCACCGGGACGCCGCCCGACGCCGACCGCGCCCGCCGCGGGGCGGCCGACGCGGGCGACCCGTACGTCCCCGGGCGCGGCAACGGCGGCTACGACGTGGCCGCGTACCGGCTGCGGGTCCGCTACGACCCCGCCGACGACCGGCTCACCGGGCACGCCACGATCACGGCCACCGCGACGGCCGGGCTGTCCCGGTTCAACCTGGACCTGTCCGGCCTGACCGTCGGCGCGGTCCGCGTCGACGGCGCGAAGGCCGAGCACGCCCGCGAGGGCGAGGAACTGGTGGTCACCCCGGCGCGCGGCCTGGCCCGGGGCGCCCGGTTCGCCGTCGACGTGGAGTACGCGGGGGTGCCGCAGCCGGTCGAGAGCAGCACGCTGGGCCTCGGCGGCTTCCTCGCCACCGCCGACGGCGCGGTCGCGCTCGGCCAGCCCGACTCGGCGAGCACCTGGTACCCGGTCAACGACCACCCGTCCGACAAGGCCACCTACGACGTCGAGGTGACCGTCCCCGACGGGCTGGCCGCGCTCGGCAACGGCGTGCCGGTGGGGCGCACCAGCGCCGGCGGCTGGACCACCTGGCGCTGGGCCGAGCGGTCCCCGATGGCCAGCTACCTGAGCACGCTGGTGATCGGCGACTACCGGGTCGCCACCGGCACCCACCGGGGGAAGCCGCTGGTCACGGCTGTCGCGGCGAGCCTGCCCGCCGACGGGCCGGCCGCCGCCTCGCTGGCCCGCACCGGCGAGGTCGCCGACTTCCTCGCCGACCGCTTCGGGCCGTACCCGTTCGAGTCGTACGGCGGGATCGCGCTCGCCGAGGGCCGCATCTCGTACGCTCTGGAGACCCAGTCCCGCCCGGTCTACGGGCCGGGCTTCTTCCGCTCCGGCCGCCCCGACACCGGGGTCGTCGCCCACGAGCTGGCCCACCAGTGGTTCGGCGACAGTGTCTCGCTGGCCCGGTGGAGCGACATCTGGCTCAACGAGGGCTTCGCCACGTACGCCGAATGGCTCTGGCTGGAGCACGACGGCGGCCGGACCGTCGAGCAGACCGTCGCGGCCCGCTACGCCGCGACGGACTGGTCGCAGCCGTCGGTCGACCCGGGCCGGGCGAACATGTTCGGCGACGCCGTCTACCAGCGGGGGGCGCTCGCGGTGCACGCGCTGCGGCGGACCCTCGGCGACGACGTCTTCTTCCGGGTCCTGCGCGCCTGGACCACCGAGCGGCGCGGCGGCAACGCCACCACGGCGGACTTCGTCGCCCTCGCCGAGCGGGTCTCCGGCCGGCGGCTGGGCGCGCTGCTCGACGCCTGGCTCGTCGGCGGCACCGCGCCCGCGCTGCCCTGAGCGGCACCGGCACCCGGGGCAGTCGGCCCGGTGACCCCTCGTGCCCGCGCCGCCCCGCGCCGCGCCCGCGCTCGGTAGGCTGCCGCGGGTGGAGCGGCCCGGACGAGCCGGGCCGGCCGGGTGGGCCGGAGGGCCGCCGCCGGGCCGGGGGCCTCCGCCGGGAGGGACGACGCCATGATGCTGCGCCTGCGGGGCCTGCGCCTGCGCACCGGGCTGCTGTTGGCCGGCGCGCTCGGGCTGGCCGCCTGCTCCTCGACGCCCGAGCCGGCCGCCCGGGAGGCCACCCCGTCGCCGACGGCGTCGCGGCAGTTCACGCCCGGCGCGGCCGGGGTGGGTGACGAGTACTTCCCCCGGTACGGCAACGGCGGGTACGACGTGACCCGGTACGTGGTGAAGGTCCGCTACGACCCGGCGACGGACCGCCTCACCGGCACCACCACCGTGCAGGCCACGGCCACCGCGAGCCTGTCCGCGTTCCACCTGGACCTGGCCGGGCTCACCGTGCGCGGGGTGACGGTCGACGGCGTCGCGGCCCGGCACGCCCGCGACGGCGACGAGCTGGTCGTCACCCCCGCCGCCGGCCTGACCTCCGGCAACGGCTTCACCGCCGAGATCCGGTACGAGGGCTCGCCGAAGCCGCTGACCAACGAGGCGCTCGGCGAGGGCGGCTTCCGGCACACCTCCGACGGCGCGGTGGCCCTCGGCCAGCCCGAGTCGGCGAGCACCTGGTTCCCGGTCAACGACCACCCCGCCGACAAGGCCACCTACGACTTCGAGATCACCGTCCCGGAGGGGCTGACCGCCGTCAGCAACGGGGTGCCGGTGGGCAAGACCACCCGCGCCGGCTGGACCACCTGGAAGTGGGCCGAGCGGTCCCCGATGGCCAGCTACCTGAGCATGGTGGCCATCGGGAACTTCCGGGTGACCCGCGCCGAACACAAGGGACGGCCGGTGTTCAGCGCGGTCACCACCGGGTTGCCCGAGGGCGCGGCGGACGCCTCGATCGCCCGCACCGTCGAGGTTGCCGACTACCTGGAGGGCGTGTTCGGGCCGTACCCGTTCGGGTCGTACGGCGGGGTGGTCGTCGACGATCCGGGCATCAGGTTCGCCCTGGAGACGCAGAGCCGCCCGGTCTACTCGGCCAACTTCTTCCGCCGCGGCGAGAACAGCGGGGTGGTCGCCCACGAGCTGGCCCACCAGTGGTTCGGCGACAGTGTCTCACTGGCCCGGTGGAGCGACATCTGGCTCAACGAGGGCTTCGCCACGTACGCCGAATGGCTCTGGCTGGAGCACGACGGCGGCCGGACGGTGCAGCAGTCGTTCGACGGGGAGTACGTCGGCGCGTCGGCGTCGCTGTGGCGGACGCCGCCCGGCCGGCCGGGGGCGGCGAACCTGTTCGGCGACTCCGTCTACCAGCGGGGCGCGATGACCGTGCACGCGTTGCGCACCACCGTCGGCGACGAGGCGTTCTTCCGGATCGTCCGGGGCTGGGCGGCCGACCGGCGCGACGGCAACGTCACCACCGCCGACTTCGTCGCCCACGCCGAGCAGGTCTCCGGCAGGCAGCTCGACGCGCTCTTCGACGCCTGGCTCTACGGCACCGAGCAGCCGGAACGCCCCACGGCCCGCTGACCCCGGGGGTACGCGGCCCGCCGAACCCCGTCATTCCGTCACCCCGTCACCAGGGCACCACCCCGGCGTCCTCGAAGAAGCCGCCGGTCGGGCCGTCGTCGGGCAGGGTCGCGAGCCGGATCGCGATCGCCGCACCCTGCTCGGGGGTACGGACCCCCTGGAAGTTGTTGAGGTCGGTGGCGACGTAGCCGGGGCAGGCGGCGTTGATCAGGATGTTCGTGCCGCGCAGCTCCCTGACGTACTGGACGGTGACGGCGTTGAGGAACGTCTTCGACGGCGAGTACGCGACGGCGACCGGGCCCGTGGTGAGCTCACCCTCGGCGGCGGACTGCCGGGCGAGGGAGCCGACGCCGCTGGACATGTTCACGATCCGGGGCGACGCCGACCGGCGCAGCAGCGGCAGCATGGCGTTGGTGACCCGGATGACGCCGAGCACGTTCGTCTCCACGACGGCCCGCACCACCGCGAGGTCGACGGTGGTGGGCAGCTGCGCCCGGTCACCGGTCACCCCGGCGTTGTTGACCAGCGCGTCGAGGCGGCCGGCACGCTGTTCGACCAGCGCGGCGGCGGCGGTGACGCTCGCGTCGTCGGTCACGTCCAGCGGCACCCCGAACGCGTCGACGCCGGCCGCGCGCAGCTTCGCCACGGCGGTCTCCCGGCGCTGCCCGTCCCGGGCGCCGACGCCGACGCTGAAGCCGAGGGCGCCCAGGCCGGCGGCGATCTCGTACCCGATTCCCTTGTTGGCGCCGGTGACCAGCGCGATCTTCGCTTCGCTCATGTGGTCGATCCTGGCCGGGTCCGGCCGGGCCACCAACACCGGCTGAGTGGGCAGCGATACCCGGCGGGTATCGGCCCCGGGTACCGTGGGGGCATGGAGACGCGGGAGCTGCGGTACTTCGTCGCCGTCGCCGAGGAGCTCCACTTCGGGCGGGCGGCGCAGCGGCTCGGCATCGCGCAGCCGCCGCTGTCGCGGGCGATCGCGCAACTCGAACGGCGGCTCGGGGTGACGTTGCTGGAACGCAGCAGTCGCAGCGTCACCCTGACCGAGGCCGGCTCGGTGCTGCTGGTCGAGGGCCGGGCGGCCCTCGACGCCGTCGCCGCCGCCGACCGGCGCACCCGCCGCGCCGCTCGCGCCGCGACCGGAGACCCCGGCCTGGTCCTGGTCACCAAGGCCGGAGCGTCCAGCGAACTGCTGGCGAAGCTGCTCGACGCCTACGCCGCCGAACCCGGCGCGGTCGCCGTCGACGTGCACCTGTGCGGGATCGGCGAGCAGGAGCGGCTGCTGCGCGACGGACGGGCGGACGTGGCGCTGCTGCACCGGCCGTTCGACTCGGTCGTCGGGTTCGACACCGAGGAGTTGTACACGGAGGGGCAGGTGGTGCTGCTGCCGGCCGGGCATCACCTCGCCGGCCGGGCCGAGCTGCGGGAGGCCGACGTCGCCGATCTTCCCGGCCTGCCGCTGCCGCGCTGGCCGCGCCGCGACGGCAGCTACCCGGACGGTCCCGGCCCGCAGGTCCGCGACCACGCGCAGCTGTACGAGCTGATCGCGCTCGGCCGGGCGTCGGCGGTCCTGCCCGAGTCGTGCCGGGTCCACCTGCGCCGCGACATCGCCGCCGTGCCGGTGTCGGACGCGCCGAGCGTGACGACGGTGATCGCCTGGCCGCCGCACAGCCGGTCCCGGGCGCTGGCCGTGCTGATCCGGACGGCGCTCGGCCTCTAGCCGGGCCTAGTTCTTCACCACCAGCTCCGGGTGGTCGGCGAGGTACTGCTCGGCCCGGCCCTCCTCCAGCGCGGTGAGGAACTGCCGGCCGACCGGCTTGAGCTGTTCGCCGCGGTAGCCGCTGCCCTTGCCCACCCCCTCGCCGGGCAGGCCGACGAGGACGAGCCGGTCGGCGGGCAGCCCGCCGAGGGCGTACGCGAGGTCGACGATCCGTGGCCCGCCGGCGTAGAGGAGGGTGTCGCCGAGCGCCCCGACGACCTGCTCGACCCGGTCGGGCTGCCGGGGCAGGCTCTCGGACTGCATCTTCGCCACGATGGCCCGGATGAGCTGCTGCTGGTGGCGCTGCCGGTCGTAGTCGCCGTTCTTCAGGCCGTAGCGCTGCCGGGCGTAGTCCAGCGCCTGCCAGCCGTTGAGGTGCCGCTCGCCCTTGGCGTAGACCATCTGCGGGCCGACGTAGCCGCCGCCGCCCGGCGCGGCCTCGCGGTGCCGGCCGTCCGGCCGCCGGTGCAGCGACACGGTCCGCTGGTCGACGTAGAGGTCGACCCCGCCGACAGCGTCCACCAGCTTCTCGAAGCCGGTGAAGGTGACCACGGCGCCGGCGTCGAAGCGCAGCCCGGTGTAGCCGCTGACGGTGCTGCGCAGCAGCTCGTACCCCTGGGCGGTGCTCGGCTTCTTGGGCTTGCCCGGCACCCGGCTGCCGTAGCTCATCGCGTGGGTGAGCTTGGTCTTCCCGCCGGAGTAGCCGGCCTTCGGGTAGGCCGGGATGTCGACCAGCAGGTCCCGGGGCAGCGAGAAGAGGTACGCCCGGTCCAGCCCCTGCGGCACGTGCGCCACCAGCACGGCGTCGCCGTGCGGCTCCCAGCCGGGCACGCTGACGCGGGTGTCCACGCCGACGAGCAGCAGGTTCAGCGGCCCGGTGACGTCGGCCCCCGGCGGCGGGGTCGGGCTCGGCGTGGGCGACGGCGTGGGGGTGGGCGCGGCGGTGATCCGCCCCGCTCCGCGTTCGGTCTGCCGGTCGGCGACCAGCCGGGCCGCCACCGTGCCGCCGACCGCCAGCACGACGGCCGCCGCGACGACGGCCAGCCCCACCCGCCACCGCCGCCGTCCGGTACCCGCCTGTCCGGCCATGTCCGCACCCCCGCCCCTACAACGCTCCGAGGGCCACGCCGGGTTGCGGCCGCTGAGCCGCGGATCACCGGCGGCGGGGTGCATGGTCCCGCGAAAACCGGCTATGGCGCGAGAGCTACCCGTCGGTAATGATGCGTTCATGCGGTACGACGTGCTCGTCATCGGGTCCGGCTTCGGCGGCAGCGTCACCGCGCTCCGGCTGGCCGAGAAGGGCTACTCGGTCGGCGTCCTGGAGGCCGGGCGGCGCTTCGCCGACGACGAGTTCCCCGAGACCTCGTGGCGGCTGCGGCGGTTCCTGTGGGCCCCGCGGCTCGGCTGCTACGGCCTGCAACGGATCACCCTGCTCCGCTCCGCCGACCGGAGGACCGGCGGCGGGGTGCTGGTGCTCTCCGGCGCGGGGGTCGGCGGCGGCTCCCTGGTCTACGCGAACACCCTCTACGAGCCCCTCGACGCGTTCTACGCCGACCCGCAGTGGCGGGACGTCACCGACTGGCGGGCCGAGCTGGCCCCGCACTACGACCAGGCGAAGCGGATGCTCGGCGTCACCACGTACCCGCTGCACACCCGCGCGGACGCCGCGATGCGGGCGGTCGCCGACCGGATGGGGGTCGGGCACACCTTCCACCCCACCCCCGTCGGCGTGCACATCGGCCGGCCGGGGGAGCGGGCCGCCGACCCGTACTTCGGCGGCGTCGGCCCGGAACGCACCGGCTGCACGCACTGCGGGGCGTGCATGACGGGCTGCCGGCAGGGGGCGAAGAACACCCTGGTCAAGAACTACCTGTGGCTGGCCGAGCGGCTCGGCGTGCAGGTGCACCCGCTGACCACCGTCACCGCCGTGCGTCCCGCCGACGGGGGCGGCTACCGGGTCGAGACCGTGCGCACCGGGGCCTGGCCGCGTAGGCGCCGCCGGGTGTGGCACGCCGACCAGGTGGTCCTCGCCGCCGGGGCGCTCGGCACCCAGCGGCTGCTGCACGAGATGAAGGCCACCGGGGCGCTGCCCCACCTGTCCGACCGCCTCGGCGAGCTGACCCGGACGAACTCCGAGGCGATCCTCGGCGCGTCCGTGCCACCCGGGCCGGCCCGCGCGCAGGGGCTGGACTTCACCGAGGGGGTGGCGATCACCAGCTCGTTCCACCCCGACCCGCAGACCCACATCGAGCCGGTCCGCTACGGGCGGGGCTCCAA
Organism: Micromonospora haikouensis; assembly: GCF_000876225.1. Classification (NCBI taxonomy): domain Bacteria; kingdom Bacillati; phylum Actinomycetota; class Actinomycetes; order Micromonosporales; family Micromonosporaceae; genus Micromonospora; species Micromonospora haikouensis. The sequence continues at coordinate 608,845 of NZ_JXSX01000002.1, forward strand.
CGCGATGGGGCTGCTCCAGTCGCTGCTGGTCGACGGCGGGCCGCACCGGGTCCGCCGCTGGCTGGTCGGGCTGCTCACCCAGCCCCGCCTCGCGGCGCGGATGCTCACCGTCCGCGACTGGTCGCGGCGCACCGTCATCGCGCTGGTCATGCAGTCGGCCGACAACTCGCTGACCACCCGCTGGCGGCGCGGCCCGCTCGGGCGGCGGCTGGTCGCCGGCCCCGGTCACGGCGAGCCCAACCCGACGTGGATCCCCGCCGGCAACGCCGCCGCGCGGCTGCTCGCCGAGGAGATCGGCGGTACGCCGGGCGGGTCGCTCACCGAGCCGTTCGACATCCCGATCACCGCGCACATCCTCGGCGGGGCGGTGATCGGGGCCACCCCGGCCGACGGGGTGATCGACCCGTACCACCGGGTGCACGGGCACCCGGGGTTGCACGTGGTGGACGGGGCGGCCGTGTCGGCGAACCTGGGGGTGAACCCGTCGCTGACCATCACCGCCCAGGCGGAACGGGCGATGTCGTTCTGGCCCAACCGGGGCGAGGCCGATCCCCGGCCGCCGCTGGGGGAGGCGTACCGGCGGGTGGCGGCGGTGCCGCCGGTACGCCCGGCGGTGCCGGCGCACGCCCCGGGCGCGCTGCGCTGAGCGCACGCCGGGGTCCGCGCCGGGGCGGGGGTGACTGTCGGTAGGCTTCCTGCCCATGAGCACGCCTCGCCCCGTCCTCGTGGTGGACTTCGGAGCCCAGTACGCCCAGCTCATCGCGCGCCGGGTGCGCGAGGCGCGGGTCTACTCGGAGATCGTGCCGCACTCGATGCCGGTGGCGGAGATGCTGGCGAAGGACCCGGCCGCGATCATCCTGTCCGGTGGCCCGGCCAGCGTCTACGCGCCCGACGCCCCCCAGGTCGACGCGGGGATGTTCGACGCGGGCGTGCCGGTCTTCGGCATCTGCTACGGCTTCCAGGCGATGGCCCAGGCCCTCGGCGGCACGGTCGCGCGCACCGGCAACCGCGAGTACGGCGGCACCCCGCTGCGCCCCCGCCTCACCGAGCCCGGGGTGCTGCTGCGCGACCTGCCGGCCGACCTGCCGGTCTGGATGAGCCACGGCGACTGCGTGACCGAGGCCCCGGCGGGCTTCGCGGTGACGGCCGAGTCGGCCGGCGCCCCGGTCGCCGCGTTCGAGGACCTGGCCGGGCGGCGCGCGGGCGTGCAGTTCCACCCGGAGGTGGGGCACACCGCGCACGGCCAGGAGATGCTCACCCGGTTCCTCTACGACATCGCCGGCATCGAGCCGACGTGGACGCCCGAGAACATCATCGACGAGCAGGTGGCCCGCATCCGCGCCCAGGTGGGCGACAAGGAGGTCATCTGCGGCCTGTCCGGCGGGGTCGACTCGGCCGTCGCCGCCGCGCTGGTGCACAAGGCCGTCGGCGACCAGCTCACCTGCGTCTTCGTCGACCACGGCCTGCTGCGGGCGGGCGAGGCCGAGCAGGTGGAGAAGGACTACGTCGCCGCCACCGGGATCAAGCTGAAGGTGGTCGACGCGGCCGACCGGTTCCTCGGCGCGCTGGCCGGGGTGACCGACCCGGAGCAGAAGCGCAAGATCATCGGCCGGGAGTTCATCCGGGTCTTCGAGGCCGCCGCCCGGGAGATCGCCGCGCACGGTGACGTCGAGTTCCTGGTGCAGGGCACCCTCTACCCGGACGTGGTGGAGTCCGGCGGCGGCACCGGCACCGCCAACATCAAGAGCCACCACAACGTCGGCGGCCTGCCGGAGGACCTGAAGTTCGCCCTGGTCGAGCCGCTGCGCACGCTGTTCAAGGACGAGGTGCGCACGCTGGGCCTCCAGCTGGGCCTGCCCGAGGCGATGGTCTGGCGGCACCCGTTCCCGGGCCCGGGTCTGGCCATCCGGATCATCGGGGCGGTCGACCGGGAGCGGCTGGACCTGCTGCGTCAGGCCGACCTGATCGCCCGCGAGGAGCTGACCGCCGCGGGCCTGGACCGGGGCGTGTGGCAGTTCCCGGTGGTGCTCCTGGCCGACGTGCGCAGCGTCGGGGTGCAGGGCGACGGGCGCAGCTACGGCCATCCCGTGGTGCTGCGCCCGGTCTCCAGCGAGGACGCGATGACCGCCGACTGGTCCCGGCTGCCCTACGAGGTGGTGGCCAGGATCTCCACCCGGATCACCAACGAGGTGGCCGAGGTGAACCGGGTGGTCCTGGACGTCACGAGCAAGCCGCCGGGCACCATCGAGTGGGAGTGACCCCACCCGCCCGCCGGCTCAGCCGCCGGTCGGTGACGCGGGGTCCGTCGGGTGCGGCCACGCCGGGGCGTCGGCCGGCTCCTCCGGCATGAGGAACCACATGATCGGGTACGCGAGCGCGGCCACCCCGGCGGTGGCGAGCGTCGCGACGGCGAAGAGCACCCGGACGAGGGTGGGGTCGACGGCGAAGTAGCGGCCGAGGCCACTGGCCACCCCGGCGACCATCCGGTCGGTGGTGGGCCGGCGGAGTTGCTTGTACGGGGCCTGGTGCGGTGTCGAGGTCATGCCTCAACGTTCCGCGCCGGGCGGCGGGGCGACCTCGGTGACGGCCCGGATCATTACCCTGACCGATCCCTGATGATCCAGTATTCAGTCAGGAATCTGACACTTTTCGATGCCGGTAACGAGGGGCGGGGAGAATTTGGCCCCGTGACCACCATGCTGGAGCCGCTCCGCAGGATCGCGGCATACGCAGTCTGTGCTGACTCAGTCGGCCGAGTGTTGCTGGTCCGCGCATCGGAGCGCTCCGGCACCCCCGGCACGTGGTCCCTCCCCGGCGGGGCGGTCGACCACGGCGAGGACCCCAACCACACCGTCGTCCGGGAGACCGCCGCCGAGACCGGGCTCTCGGTCGCCGTCTCCGGCCTCGACGACGTGCTGGCCGACATGCGGGCCCTGCCCGAGCGCGGCATCACCATCCACACCGACCGGCTCATCTACCGGGTGTCGGTGCGGGGCGGCACGCTCACCGACCGGGTCGACCGCCCCACCGACCTGGCCCGCTGGGTCACCCCCACCGAGGCGCGCGAGCTGCCGCTGCGCGCGTTCACCGCGCGGGCCCTCGGGCTGCCCGCCTCCTCGGCCGACGTGGTGCCCGACGAGCCCCCGGAGTTCCCCTCCTTCTACGCGGTGCCCGGCCCCGACGGGCTGCACCGCGCCCAGCGCTTCGCCGCGTACGCGGTGGCCACCGACCCCGACGGCCGAGTGCTGCTCACCCGGGTCTCCGACGGCTACCCGGGGGCCGGCTGCTGGCACCTGCCCGGGGGCGGCACCGACTACGGCGAGCAGCCGGGCGCGGCGCTGATCCGGGAGTTGGTCGAGGAGACCGGCCAGCGGGGCCGCCTCGTCGAGCTGCTCGGGGTGGCCAGCCACCGCGACGCCGCCTCCCTCGGCCCGGAGGGCTACCCGATCGACTGGCACGGCGTGCGCGCCTTCTACCGGGTGATGGTCGACCAGCCCGCCCCGCCCACGGTGACCGACGTCGGCGGCTCCACCTGCGAGGCCCGCTGGTTCGCCCGGGAGGAGCTGGGCGCGCTGCCGGCCGACCGGCTCACCGAGGTCACGGCCGAGGCCGTCCAGGCCGCCCGCCTCGCCTGACCTGCGGTCCCGCCCCGGCGGCCCACGTCGTCGCCCGCGCGGCCGTCGCCCGCGATAGCTTCTTGATCGACCGGGCGCCCCGCCCGGGGATCGGGAGGCGCGGCGTGCTGGAGCAGCGACGGCGGGTGGGGGTCTACGGGGTGTGCCGGGGCCGCGACGGGCGGGTGCTGCTCGTGCGCGGCTCCGCGTCGGCCGACCACCCCGGGGTGTGGCAACTGCCCGGGGGCGGGCTGGAGCACGGGGAACACCCCGAGGCCGGCGTGGTCCGGGAGTTCGCCGAGGAGACCGGCCTCGCCGTCCGGGTGACGGGCCTGCTCGCCGCCGTCTCGGACGTCACCGGGCTGCCGGGCGTGGCGCTGCACACCGACCGGATCGTCTTCGCCGTCGAGGCGACCGGCGGCACGCTGCGCGACGAGCCCGACGGCACCACCGACCTGGTGCGCTGGTCGACCCTCGACGAGGCCGCCGGGCTGCCGCTGCTGCCGTTCACCGCCGAGGCGCTCGGCCTGCCGGTCACCCCGCTTCGGCGGCCCGATCCCGGGGCGTCCCCCGGCACGCCGTACCCGCCGGCGCCGACCGACCGGCGGCAGCGTTTCGCGGCGTACGGGCTGGTCACCGACCCGGGCGGGCGGGTGCTGCTCACCCTGATCGCCGACGGCTACCCGGGGGCCGGGCTGTGGCACCTGCCCGGCGGCGGCACCGACCACGGCGAGCAGCCGGCCGCCGGCCTGCTCCGCGAGCTGGTCGAGGAGGCCGGGCAGCTCGGCCGGGTCGTCGAGCTGCTCACCGTCCACCACCGCTACGATCCCGGCGCGCTGGGGCCGGAGGGCCGGCCGATGGACTGGCACGGGGTGCGGGTGGTCTACCGGGTGGCGGTCGACGACCCCACCGAGGCCCGGGTCACCGAGCTGGCCGGGGGATCGACGGCCGCCGCCGCCTGGTTCCCGCCGGACGCGCTCGGCGACCTGCCGCTGACCGAGGTGGCGGCCCTGGTAACCGGACATGGGGTCGCATAGCGTCCGCCCGCCGAGCCGGTATCGACGACCTCCGGTAGGCTGAAGGCGGGGTTGATGGAGGATCGGGCGATCAGGCCCGAGATGGGAATAGAAGAGGCGATTCGCGCGGTTTAACGGAGATATAAGGTCCGCCGGCAGCTATCGCCAAGCCCCCTACCCCTGTGCAATGGTGTACTCCGCTTTGACGGCTGCCGGGCCCGAAGCGGTCCGGCACGAGACAGCCGGACACCCGCCCTCGTGGCGGCCAGCCCGATCCGGTGATGGAGGAAACGTGCCGAGAGCCCCATGGCGCCGGCGTCGTACGACTGACAGTCCGCGCCCCGCAGGGCGTCGCTGGGCGGGCCCGTTGCGCCGCAGCAGCACGTTCGCCCGCCAGGTGCTGCTCGTCCGGGTGGGACGCCGCGACGGCGTCGCCGCCGCGGGCACCGACCTGACCTCGCCCGAGCACCGCTACCTCGACCGGCAGCGCCGCCGCTACGGCCTCGACCGCTACCAGCGCACCGAGGTCGAGGCGGTCGTGCCGGTGAGCCCGGCCGTGGGCCCCGCCGCCCCGGTCGACGACGCGGCGTCGATGTCGATCCCGCTGCTGCCCGGCGCGCGGACGACGGCCCGCCGGGTCAAGTTCGCCCTGGTCAACGCCTGCACCCTGGCCAGCCTCGTGCTGGGCATCAACGCCATCTTCGTGGCCATGCAGGGCCAGGTGCGCCTCGCCGCGCTCCTGCTGATCGCCTGCGTGGCGTTCGACGGGCTCGACGGCGCGCTGGCCCGCCGGTTCGGGGTGGCCAGCCCGTTCGGCGCCCAGATGGACTCGCTGGCCGACATGTGCTCGTTCGGCCTGGCCGCCCCCGTGGTGGTCTACGCCTCGCTCGCCGGCGAGGCGCCGCGCGCCGCCGCCGCGGTCGCCGCCGCGCTCGTCGCCGCCTGCGCGGCGATCCGGCTCGCCCGGTTCAACGTCTCGCCGAAGGACGGCCGCTTCTTCTGCGGCGTGCCGACCACGATGGCCGCGGCCGTGCTGGCCCTGACCGTCGCCCTGGGCCTGCCGCTGCCCGGCCTCGTGCAGATCGCCGGGGTGGCGCTGCTGGCCTTCGCGATGGTCTCCAGCTTCCCGTACGCGAAGCTGGCCCGGCTGGTGAAGCTGCCGCCGTGGCTCTGGCTGGCCCCGGTGGTCGGCGCGCTGGTCGACATCCGGCTCACCTTCGCCCTGATCGTGGTGGGCTACCTGGTCAGCGGCCCTGTGCTCTGGCTGCACCAGCGCCGCACCGCCTGATCCGACGCTCGACGACGAAGGGGGCGCCGCAGTCGCGGCGCCCCCTTCGTCGTGCCCGGCTCAGCGCCAGCGGGCGATGACCGTGGACCCGCCGACCACCCGGTCGCCCGGCCCGACCAGCGGGTCGGCGGCGTCGGCCGGCAGGTAGACGTCGGTGCGCGAGCCGAACCGGATCAGGCCGAACCGCTCGCCCCGGGCCAGCAGCGACCCGATCGGGGCCCGCTGCACGATGCGCCGGGCGATCAGCCCGGTGCGCTGCGCCACGACGACCGTCCCGTGGTCGGTGTCGAGCACCGTGTAGGCCGCCACGTTGTGCTCGGCGTCCGGCTTCATGGCGTTGACGAACCCGCCGTCGGCGACGAAGTAGTCGACCACCTTGCCGGCCACCGGGGAGCGGTTGACGTGCACGTCCAGCACCGACAGGAACACCGCGACCCGCAGCCACTCGCCGTCGCCGAACCGCTCGTCGTGCAGCCGCTGCACCGACAGCACCTGACCGTCGGCGGCGGCCACGACGGCCGACGGGTCCTCGGGGACGTCCCGCTGCGGGTCCCGGAAGAACGCGGCCACCGGGACGGCGGCGAGGGCCGGCACCAGCCACAGCTTCGACTTGGGCCGGGCGACCCGGGTCAGCGCGGCCAGGCCGAGGGTGATGCCGGCCGCCGCGACCCCGTTGGAGTCGATGTGCATGCCCCGCGTCAGCGGGACACTCGACGGCCGGTGGGCCGGGGCGAGGCGGGCGGCGACCGCCGCGTCGGCCGGGGTGAACCGGAGCCGGTGCACCCGCACCGGCGGGGAGTTGCGCAGCACCAGGTCGCTCCCGGCGCCGTGCAGGGCGGCCTGCCGCTCCAGCTCGGCCGCCGCGCCGGCCGTCCGGGCCGGGGTCGCCGGCACCGCCACGGCGAGCACCGCACCGTCGGCCAGGTATTTCGCCAGGCCGTCGACGGTCGTGCGGGTCTCGTCGGCGGTGCCGGTGAGCGGCTCGGCGGCGATCACCACCTCGACGGCGTCGGCCTCGGCGAGGGAGTCCACCACGCGTACCCGGTCGGCGACCCAACGGCCCTGGGCCGTCACGTGCTCGCGCAGCGCGGCCGGCGTCGCCGACCCGGCCGGCACGACGGTGAGGGCGTCGCCGGGCAGCAGGGCGTCGATCGCCGCGGCGAGGACCGCGGAGTCCGGGGTCGCGCCGACCAGCAGGGCGGCCTTCGGGTCGTTGCGCCGGGCGAGCTCGGTGACGAGGGTACGGGCGGCACGCTCGCCGATGCGGACCGGACCGGGCCGGCCGGAGGTGCGCACGGCGGGGGACTGGGTCATGTCGGACGGGCTCCTGACGGGGTAGAGACGGCAATCGCGGCGGGATCGCCACGGCGAACCGGTCGGGGTCGACCGCGGACGGGCCCGACGACCGGGCGGCGGGCCGGGGCGGGGCCCCGCGACGCGGCCCGGTCGTCGACGGCCCGGCGGCTCGTCGCGGGCGAGGCCCGCGGCGTGGGCCGGCCGGCGGAGGCGAGATCTCCACGGCCAGCATATGCGCCCTCCGCCGGGGCCCGCACCGCAGCGGTCAACCGCCCGCCCGCTCGTCCCCGCGGGGCGCCCCGCCGCCGCTGACCGGCCGGTCCTCGACCGCCTCGGGCAGGTCGTCGGAGACGGCGGCGGTCGGCCACTCGTCGGTCCGCGCGGCACCCGGCTCCTCGGCCTCCGTCGCGGCCCCGGCTCCGGCGCCGGGCCCGGCGGCCGGTGCCGTCTCGGGGGCGGCCCCCTGCGGGCCGGCCGCCCGGTTGCCCCGGCCGGAGCGCAGCGCGCCGACCAGCCCCAGCACGCCGATCAGGAGCAGCCCGCCGGCCAGGAACCAGCCGACCGGGGGGAGGGCCAGGCCGAGCAGCTGGGCGAGCAGCCACCAGGCGGCCAGCGCGACGAAGAACAGGCCGAAGCCGAGCGATACGACGTCGGTGCGGTGCGCCTTCACCGGGTCACCTCCAGGTCTCCGGCGTTGACGTGGACGTAGAGGCGCAGCTTCCCGCCGCCGGGACCGTCCGCGCCGAGGTCGGTGATCTCCCGGAGCCGACCGTCCAGGGCACCGGAGCGGTTGCCGAAGATGGTCGCGTCCCCGGCGTTGACGTCGGCGATCGTGGTGACGTCGACGTTCGGCGGCACCACCACGGTCGCCTTGCCGAAGTTGATCGCGACGGTGATCTGGGTCTCCTGCTTGTCGAAGTCGATGGCGCGCAGGTCCAGCACGGCGTCGCCGAAGTTGTTCTCGTACCGGTCGGCCAGGTCGCGGCGGTCCGTGGGGGACCAGGTGACGTCCCCGTCCACGCCCCGGACCCGGTCGTAGGACTCGGCGACCGTGGCGACGCCGAGCGCCGCAGCGGTGACCAGCCCGAGCGCGATCAGCCACCGCGCCCGGCCGAACCAGGCGCCGACGAGCAGGCCGAGCCCGATGGTCGCCAGGGCCGCCGCGAAGTACGCCGCCGCCCCCACCTCGACCACGTCCAGCAGGTCGAGCACGGCCACCACGCCGAGCGCCAGGAAGATCAGCGAGAAGGTCACGGCACCCAGCGGGGACCGCTCCCGGGGCCGCTTCGGCGGCCGGGCCGGCGGGGGCGGCGCCGCCGGGGCCGGTTGCGGCCCCTGAGCGTACGGGCCGTGCGGGGCGAACGGCGGCCGGTAGCCGGGCGGCGCGGGCGGGGTGACCGGCGGGTGGCCGGTCGGGGAGGGGGAGCCGACCGGCGGGGTCGGCGCGGGCGGCCAGGCCGGCAGCCCGGCGGTCGCCCCGCCCGGGGGACGGGCGGGTGCGGCCCATCCGGTGGCGGGCTGCCCGGGGACGGGCGTCCCGAACGACTGCCTCGGCAGGGCCCCGGCGGGCTGCCCCGCGAGCGGTGCTCCGGACGGCTGACCGGGGACGCCGGGGCCGGCGGGCGGCGTCCCGGGCACGGCCCCGTGGCCGGCGGGCGGGGTGAACAGCCCCGGCGCGGGCGGGACGACGGTGCCCCGCGCCGGCCACGCGGCCGGCGGCACCGGCCCCGGCGGGGCGGCGGCGGGCGTGCCGGGGCCCGCCGCGCCCCGGCCCGCCGCGGCGTGGTCGCGGTTGAGCAGCAGCGCGCCGCCGACCAGGATGGCCGCGCCGAGCAGCACCGCCCGGAACGCGTCGGTGACGATGTAACCGAAGCTCACCGCGACCAGGATGCTCAGCACGATCACGGTGACCGGGGACATGCTGGACCGGCCCCGGCCGAGCATCGACTCGACCGGGGAGGCGGTGTCGCCCTCGCCGGGGATGATCAGCCAGGCCGTGACGTACACCAGGATGCCGATGCCGCCGAAGAAGCCCAGCACCGCCAGCAGCACCCGCCAGAGCACCGGGTCGGTGTTGGTGGCCCGGCCGATCGCCGCGCAGACGCCGGCCAGGTAGCGACCCTCGCGTGGCCGGACCAGCCCGTACCGGGAGGTGAAGCCGGCGCCCTCGGGCGGCGGGGGCGGCGGGGCCGCGTACCCACCGGGTGGTGGGCCGCCCGCCCCCGGACCGTCACCCCCGGGCGGCGGCGGTGGCGCGCCCCGGCCCGGCGGCTGCGGCGGCGGCCAGCCGCCGGGGGCCTGGCCGGTCTGCCCGGGCGGGCCCGGCGTGGCGGTCGCCTCCGGGTCGCCCGGCGCGGCCGTCGCCGGGCCGAAATCGGTCGGCGCGGTCCAGGCGGCGGGGGTGGTGGGGGCCGCCGGGGCCGGCGGCGGGGGCGGTGGTGGCCCGCCCGGCGGTGCCGTCCCGGGGCGGGGCGGCGGGGCAGCTTCCTCGGTCATGCCTCGATCCTGCTGCGCGGGCCGGCGAGAGACCTCCGGAACCGACCCTGACCCCACCCTGAGATCGGGCGGGCCCGGATGTCCGGGCGTTCCCCGTGGTCTGTGGCCCTCGCGGCGTGTGACGATCGGATCGGCGTCGCCGGCCCCGGCGCGCCCGCGCCCGCGCCGCACGGCGGCCCGGCGTGCGCCCCGCCCGAGCAGGGAGCCTCCGATCAGCGCCGTGACCCAGCCGCCCCGCCTCTACCGGGCGCCCGAGCACCGGATGGCCGCCGGCGTCGCCGCCGGCATCGCCGAGCACCTCGGCATCTCGGTGGTCCGGGTGCGGATCGCGTTCATGGTGCTGCTGGGCCTCAGCGGGCTCGGACTGCTGCTCTACGCCGCCTTCTGGGCCGTGGTCCCGCTGCGGCCCGGTGACGCCGCCGTCCCGGCCCGCCGGGATCCCGGCCAGCTCCTGCCGTTCGTGGCGATCGGGCTGGTGGTGCTGGTGCTCCAGACGGTGCTCTTCGACTCCGTCGGCGCGGCGGGGACCGCCGGCTGGCTGGTCGCGATCATCGCCGTCGGGGCCGGGGTGATCTGGCACCAGTCCGCGCCGGAGCGCCGCCGGCAGTGGGGCGAGCGGATGCCGGTGCCCTGGCTCGGCGCGGTGATCGAGGAGAACGACCGGCGCGCGTTCGTGCTGCGGTTCATCGGCGGCGGGGTGCTGGTCGCGGTCGGCATCATCGGCGTGGCGGCGGTCTACTCGCCCGCGCAGAACTTCGACGCGGTGGTCAACGGTGTCATCTTCGCGCTGGTGGGGCTGGCCGGGGTGGGGGTGGTGGCGGCCCCGGTGCTCTGGCGGACGTACAACCAGCTCCGCTCGGAGCGCGAGGGGCGCATCCGCGAGCAGGAGCGGGCGGAGCTGGCCGCCATGGTGCACGACCAGGTGCTGCACACCCTCGCGCTGATCCAGCGCAACGCCGCCGACACCACGACCGTGCAGCGGCTCGCGCGCGGGCAGGAACGGTCGCTGCGCAACTGGCTCTACAAGCCGACCGCCTCGCCGACGGAGCGGTTCGCCGCGGCCCTGGAGCAGGCGGCGGCCGAGGTCGAGGACACCTTCGCCATCACCGTGGAGACGGTGGTGGTGGGCGACCGGGGCACCGACGAGCGGGTCGGCGCGCTGGTCGCGGCGGCCCGCGAGGCGCTGGTGAACGCGGCCCGGCACGCCGGGGTGCGGACGGTCTCGCTGTACGCCGAGGTCGAACCGGAGCAGGTGAGCGTCTTCGTCCGGGACCGGGGCAAGGGCTTCGATCCCGATACGGTGGAGGACCACCGGCACGGGGTCCGGGGGTCGATCGTCGGGCGGATGAGGCGGCACGGCGGCCGGGCGGAGATCCGCTCCGAGCCGGGTGAGGGGACGGAGGTCCGGTTGATCCTGCCGATCTCCCGCGACCAGTCCACGGCGGAAAGGGACAGATGACCATGGCCGAGCAGCCGACCGGACCGGTCGAGGGCGGGGCGGGCGCGCCTGCGCGCCTGCGCGTCTTCCTCGTCGACGACCACGCCATGTTCCGCGCGGGGGTCCGCGCCGAGCTGGGCGTGCACGTCGACGTGGTGGGCGAGGCCGGCACGGTGGCCGAGGCGGTCGCCCGGATCGCCGCCAGCGTCCCCGACGTGGTGCTGCTGGACGTGCACATGCCCGACGGCGGCGGCCGGGCGGTGCTGGAGGCGATGCGGCGCAGCCACCCGCAGGTGCGCTTCCTGGCGCTGAGCGTGTCCGACGCCGCCGAGGACGTGATCGGCCTGATCCGGGCCGGCGCCCGGGGCTACGTCACCAAGACGATCTCCCCGGACGAGCTGGCCGCGGCGATCCGCCGGGTGGCCGACGGGGACGCCGTGTTCAGCCCCCGGCTGGCCGGGTTCGTGCTGGACGCGTTCGCCGCCCGGCCGGACGCCCCGGTGGCCGATCCGGAGCTGGACCAGCTCACCAACCGGGAGCGCGAGGTGCTCCGCCTGCTCGCCCGGGGGTACGCGTACAAGGAGATCGCCAAGGAGCTCTACATCTCGATCAAGACGGTCGAGACGCACGTGTCGAACGTCCTGCGCAAGCTCCAGATGTCCAACAGGTATGAATTGTCGCGCTGGGCTGCGGACCGTCGCCTGGTGTGATCGACTCCTGACTCCGGCCGGGCCCCGACGATGATCCTGGGTGCCGGTCGGTGTGACGCAGCGTAACTGTGAGTCTGGTCATTCCGCTCGCATCCCCCGCTCGGTCGGTGCTGCTCCCCGGGCGGCCGAAGGCCGCCTCGCCCGGACGGGCAGACCGTGTCGGTGTCCGTCCCGCTCCAGCGTGCCCGCAGTGCGGGGGCGGGGAAGCTCACAGGCTGGTCGCGGGCGTTGGGCGGAACGCGAAAGTCGGTTGTATCTTGGCTGTTCAGCGGGGCGCGGCCGGCTTGTTTCAAGATCATTTCTCAAGTATCGGCCGCACTGCGGGCAACTAACGGCTTGATAACGGCACCTTCACGTAACGGGCCGGCAGGTGTCACAGTTGCAGCACCTCACCCCCGGTGTGAGGCGCCCATGCACGGTCGCGCGACCACGGATGCGTCGAGAAGTCACGGTTCGTGGTCGTCGATTCCTGCGCGGGGGCCGAATCCGGTACGGTGCGGCAGCCCGGCGGATCGGTACATCAGGGGTGTCCCGATTTCCTGCGGTAACCGGCGGTCGGTGGTTGCGACCGCCGGCGGTGTCACCCCCCATGCGTGCGTGAAACCCACGACGGAACAGGTTAGAAAGAGGAGGCCCCTCGGAATGAGAGTCTCGAAGCGGGCGAGTGGCGCGATCGCGCTGGGCGCGGCTTTCGCGCTCGTCGCGTCCGGCTGCTCCAGCAGCGACGGAGAGGGTGGCGACGCCACCAGCGCGGACGGCGCGATCACGGTCGACGGCACCGAGCCGGAGAACCCGCTGGTTCCGTCGAACACCACCGAGACCGGTGGCGGCAAGATCATCGACTGGATGTGGACCGGTCTGGTCGAGTACCCCAACAACGGTGGTGCCCCGCAGAACGCCCTGGCCGAGTCGATCGAGACGACCGACTCCAAGGTCTACAAGATCAAGATCAAGCAGGACACGAAGTTCCACGACGGCACCGTCGTCAAGGCCAAGAACTTCGTGGACGCCTGGAACTGGGGCGCCTACTCGCCGAACGGCGCGCAGAACTCCAGCTTCTTCGCCGACATCGAGGGCTTCGCCGACGTCAACACGGCGGACCCGGACGGCCCCGAGGGCCCGCAGAAGGCCCCGGAGCCGAAGGCCAAGGAGATGTCCGGCCTCAAGGTCGTCGACGACTGGAACTTCGAGGTCACGCTCTCCGCGCCGACCGCCGTGTTCCCGACCAAGCTCGGCTACAGCACCTTCATGCCGCTGCCGGACGCCTTCTTCTCCGGCAGCGCCGAGGAGTTCGGCAAGAAGCCGATCGGCAACGGGCCGGTCAAGTTCGTGTCCTGGGAGAACAACGTCCAGATCAAGCTGACGCGGTTCGACGACTACCAGCTGCGCGACAAGATGAAGATCAAGGACGTCACCGTCAAGATGTACCAGGACGACACGGCCGCCTACAGCGACCTGGTCTCCGGGAACCTCGACTTCATGCAGCAGGTGCCGGTCTCCGCCCTCGCGGGCGACAAGTGGAAGTCGGACCTGACCGACCGCGCGATCTCGTCGACCACCCCGTCGACCGGCATCATCGCCTTCCCGATCTACGACAAGCGCTTCCAGAACCCGAAGCTGCGTCGCGCCATCTCCCTGTCGATCAACCGGCAGGAGATCACCGACAAGATCTTCTTCGGTAACCGGAAGCCGGCCGACAGCTGGGCCAACCCGCTGACCCCGGGCGCGGCGCCGGGCAACTGCACCGCGTGCCAGTTCAACGTGGACGAGGCCAAGAAGCTGCTCGCCGAGGCCGGCGGCTTCTCGGGCGAGCTGGTCATGTACTACAACGCCGACGCCAGCCACAAGGAGTGGATGGAGGCCGTCGCGCAGCAGGTCAAGACCAACCTCGGCATCAACGCCCGCGCCGAGGGCGTGCCGACCTTCGCGGTGTTCCGTCAGAACATCAACGCCCACAAGATGAAGGGCGCCTACCGCGCCGGCTGGCAGCAGGACTACCCGGACGTGGAGAACTGGGTCAACCCGCTCTACGTGACCGGTGGCTCCTCCAACGACGGTCTGTACAGCAACAAGCAGGTCGACGCCCTGGCCAAGGAGGCCAGCTCCGCGCCGAGCCTCGACGCCTCGCACGCCAAGTTCGCCGAGGCCGTCAAGCTCATCGACCAGGACGTTCCGTCGATGCCGATCTACTTCGGTGGCCAGCAGTCCGGCCACTCGGAGAAGGTCAAGAAGATGGAGCTGAGCAACGTCGGCGAACTCGACATCACCTCGGTCGAGCTCTGATCCGTTCGGTCTGACCCCGGGTCGGGCTCACCTACCGGTGGGTCCGACCCGGGGCCGTTCCGCGAGGAGTGCACAACACTCCCCGCCACGTTGACGTCACCCCGTGTCGGCGGTCGTCCGACGCGCCCCCTGTCAGGAGGACCCCCCATGGGCCGTTATCTGTTGAGACGGCTACTGCAACTCGTCCCGGTCTTCATCGGTACGACGTTCCTGATCTACTGGCTCGTCTGGTCCGTGCCGGGCGACCCGTTCGCCGGCAAGTGCGGCGACCGCCGGTGCCCGGACTCGTACATCAACTTCATGACCGAGAAGTACCAGCTCGACCAGTCGATCTGGGTGCAGTACGCCACCTACATGAAGAACCTGTTCCAGGGGGACTTCGGCGTCACGTACAACAACCGCGCCGTCGGCGACATCATCGCCACCGCGTACCCGAACACCCTGAAGCTCGCCGTGGTGGCCCTGGCGATCGAGGCGATCATCGGCCTGAGCGCCGGTGTCCTGACCGGTCTGCGGCGCAACGGCTTCCTCGACAACCTGGTCCTCGTCTCGACGCTCTTCCTGATCGCGCTGCCGGTCTTCGTCGTCGGCTTCGTCCTCCAGTGGCTGCTCGGCGTGAAGTGGGGCATCGTCCACCCGACGGTCTCCAGCGAGATGCGGCTGTCCGAGCTGCTCCTGCCGGGCTTCGTGCTAGGCAGCGCCTCCATGGCGTACGTCGCCCGGGTGGCCCGCACCAGCATCGCGGAGAACCGCCGCGCCGACTACGTCCGCACCGCCATCGCCAAGGGCCTGCCGATGCGGCGCGTCGTCGGCGTGCACCTGCTGCGCAACTCGCTGATCCCGGTCGTCACCCTGCTCGGCACCGACCTCGGCGCGCTCATGGGCGGCGCCATCGTCACCGAGGGCATCTTCGGCATCAACGGCATCGGCCGCGCCGTGCTCCGGGCGATCGTCACGAAGGAGAGCGCTACCGTTGTCTCCATCGTGGTGGTCCTGGTGCTCGTCTACCTCCTGATGAACCTGCTGGTGGACCTGCTCTACGCCGCTCTCGACCCGAGGATCCGCTATGAGTGAGCAGCGTCGCGAACGAGTCAAGAACGCAGCGTGCCGGGGCCACCGTCCCGGCACCGAGCGCAGCGAGGTGGCGGCATGAGTGACCCCAGCACCGCATCGATCGTCTCGACCCCGCCGGCGACCATGCCCACCGAGGCTGGCTCCGGCGCGCCCGTCGACGCCGGCCTGCCCGAGAACGCCCGCAAGGAGAAGCCGCGCGGCCTGCTCGGCGACGCCTGGCGCGACCTGCGCCGCAAGCCGCTGTTCTGGGTCTCCGCGGCCCTCATCGTGATCTTCGTGCTGATGGCGGCCTTCCCGTCGCTGTTCAGCTCCGGCGACCCGGTCAACGGCGCCCTGGCCAACAGCCAGGTCAAGCCGTCCGCCGACGCCTGGTTCGGCTACGACGTGCAGGGCCGCGACGTGTACGCCCGGACGATCTACGGCGCGCGCGCCTCGATCGTGGTGGCCCTGATCTCCACCATCGGCACGCTGCTGATCGGCGGCGCGATCGGCATGATCGCCGGCTACGCCGGCGGCTGGGTCGACGCCCTGCTGTCCCGCTTCGCCGACATCTTCTTCGGCCTGCCGTTCGTGCTGGGCGCGATCGTCATCCTGACCACCTTCAACGGCGCCGAGTCGAGCAACGGTGAGTGGCAGATCATGGGACTGGTCATCATGTCCCTGGTCGTGCTGAGCTGGCCGGTCGTGATGCGGCTGATGCGCTCCTCGGTGCTGGCCACCAAGGAGGCCGACTACATCGTCGCGGCCCGGGCGCTGGGCGCCGGCCACGGCCGGATCATCCTCAAGCACCTGCTGCCGAACTGCCTCGCCCCGCTGCTGGTCTACGGCACGATCATGGTCGGGTCGTTCATCGGTGCGGAGGCCACGCTGTCGTTCCTGGGCATCGGCCTGAAGACCCCGGTGGTCTCCTGGGGCATCATGATCAGTGAGGCGCAGAACTACATCCGGGTCTCGCCCTTCCTGCTCTTCTTCCCCTCCGCGTTCCTCGTCACCGCCGTGCTCAGCTTCGTGATGCTCGGTGAGGCGGTCCGCGAGGCCCTCGATCCGAAACTGCGCTAGGGGAGATTGAGTTGTCCGACATTCTCGTGTCCGAGCAGTCCAAGCCGGGTGCCGCCGGATCCGGCCGCCCCTCGGGTCGCCTCCTGGAGGTCGAGGACCTGCGGGTCGAGTTCCGCACCCGCGACGGCGTCGCCAAGGTCATCAACGGCGTCACCTACCACGTCGACGCGGGGGAGACCCTCGCCGTGCTCGGCGAGTCCGGCTCCGGCAAGAGCGTCACGGCGCAGACCATCATGGGCATCCTCGACACGCCGCCCGGCTTCGTCACCGGCGGCCAGGTGCGCTTCCACGGCAAGGACATGCTCACCATGTCCGCCGAGGAGCGCCGCCGCATCCGCGGCGAGGGCATCGCGATGATCTTCCAGGACGCGCTCTCCGCCCTGAACCCCGTCTTCACCGTCGGGTTCCAGATCGCCGAGCAGTTCCGCATCCGGCGCGGCCTCAGCCGCGCCGACGCCAAGAAGCGCGCGATCGAGATGCTCGACCAGGTCAAGATCCCGAACGCCAAGGGCCGGTTCAGCAACTACCCGCACCAGTTCTCCGGCGGCATGCGGCAGCGCGCGATGATCGCGATGTCGCTGGCGCTCGACCCGGAGGTGCTGATCGCCGACGAGCCCACCACCGCGCTCGACGTGACCGTGCAGGCCCAGATCATGGACCTGCTCGCCGAGCTCCAGCGCGAGCGGCAGATGGGCATGATCCTGATCACCCACGACCTCGGCGTGGTCGCCGACGTCGCGGACCGGATCGCGGTCATGTACGCGGGCCGGATCGTCGAGGAAGCCAACGTCTACGACCTGTACGCCAAGCCGGCGCACCCGTACACGATGGGCCTGATCGACTCGATCCCGCGGATGGACGAGCGGGGCCAGCAGCTCCGCACCATCAAGGGCCTGCCGCCGAACCTGATGAACATCCCGCCGGGCTGCCCGTTCAACCCGCGCTGCCCCATGGCGCAGCCGGTCTGCCGGGAGAAGCTGCCACCGTTGCTGCAGATCGGCACCGACCGGGCGAGCGCCTGCCACTTCGCTGAGGATCTGGTGAACCGTGACTGAGAACATCCTCGAAGTCCGTGACCTGGTCAAGCACTACCCCGTCACCCGCGGCGTGGTGTTCAAGAAGACCATCGGGCACGTCAAGGCCGTCGACGGGGTGTCGCTGGAGCTCAAGGCCGGCGAGACGCTCGGCGTGGTCGGCGAGTCCGGCTGCGGCAAGTCCACGCTGGCCCGGGTGCTGATGAACCTGGAGCGGCCGACCGCCGGCAGCGTCAACTACAAGGGCCAGGACATTTCCAAGCTCTCCGGCGGCGCGCTGCGCCGGTTGCGCCGCCAGATCCAGCTGGTCAT
Source organism: Micromonospora haikouensis (assembly GCF_000876225.1). Taxonomy (NCBI): domain Bacteria; kingdom Bacillati; phylum Actinomycetota; class Actinomycetes; order Micromonosporales; family Micromonosporaceae; genus Micromonospora; species Micromonospora haikouensis. The sequence continues at coordinate 626,465 of NZ_JXSX01000002.1, forward strand.
GCAGGACCCGTACACCTCGCTGAACCCGCGGATGACGGTCGGCGACCTGATCGGCGAGCCGTTCGAGATCCACCCCGAGGTGTCCCCGAAGGGCAGCCGGCGGGACAAGGTCAAGGAACTGCTCGACCTCGTCGGCCTGAACCCGGAGCACATCAACCGGTACCCGCACCAGTTCTCCGGCGGCCAGCGGCAGCGCATCGGCATCGCCCGGGCCCTGGCACTGCGGCCGGAGATCATCATCTGCGACGAGCCGGTGTCGGCCCTGGACGTTTCCATCCAGGCCCAGGTGATGAACCTGCTGGAGAAGCTCCAGGCCGAGTTCGGCCTGTCGTACGTCTTCATCGCCCACGACCTGTCGGTGGTCCGGCACCTGTCGGACCGGGTCGCGGTCATGTACCTCGGCAAGATCGTCGAGATCGGCACCGAGGACGAGATCTACGAGCGCCCCACCCACCCGTACACGCAGGCGCTGCTGTCGGCGGTGCCGGTGCCGGACCCGACGCTGCGCGACCAGAAGGCGATCATCCGGCTCACCGGAGATGTGCCGTCGCCGGTCAGCCCGCCCTCGGGCTGCCGGTTCCGCACCCGGTGCTGGAAGGCGCAGGACGTCTGCGCCGAGCAGGTCCCGCTGCTGGAGATCCGCTCCGGCTCGGACCACCCGAGCGCCTGCCACTTCGCGGAGAAGCGCGAGATCGTCGCCAGCCACGAGGCGTGAGCCTCCCCGGCTGACCGACCGAGTCCCGCCTGACCTGCCGAAGCTCGACCGGCCTGCGACATCCGACCGCCTGCCGGCGTCCCCAGGACGCCGGCAGGCGGTTCTCCGCCTGGGCCCGCCTGCGCCCCTACAGCGGGCCGCGGCCGGCGCGGAGCAGCAGCAGGGCCAGCTGGGTGCCGTCAGCCCCGAGGACCTGCCGGAACCGCTCCAGGATCTCCCGCTCCCGCGACAGCACCAGCCGGGTGCCCCCGGAGGCCATCCGGGTCGCGCCCACCTCCTGCGACAGGGCGGCCCGTTCCTGCCACAGGGCGATCAGCGTGCGGTCGATCTCGTCGATCCGCTCCCGGATGGCGACGATCCGCTCCGCCGCCACCGAGTCGTCGGTGCCGGTCCGGGTCGACCCGGCAGCCGACGGCGCCGCCTCGCCCCGCCCGCCGCCCGTGTTGCCCGCCTTGCCGGCGGAAGCCGGGCCGCCGCTGCCGCCACCCACGTTGCCGGCCTTGCCGGCGGCACCCGCGTTGCCGCTGCCGGCGGCACCCGCGCCCGCGTTCCCGTTGGCGGGCAGGCCAGCGCCCGCGTTCGCGCCGCCGACAGCGCCCGCGTTCCCGCTGCCCGTGCCACCGTTGCCGGCGTTGGCCTGGACGCCGCCGCTCTGGTCACCCTGCGACCGCGACCGCGCCAAGCTGCCGTTCTGCTCCATCACGTCTGTCATCATCGCCGTACCCCTCGGACGTCGGGCCCGGTGCCCGGATCCCGGGACGGAAAAGCCCCGGGCTCTCCAGAGCCCGGGGCTTTCGTAGGTCTGATCTGATCAGGCGCGACCCACGGCTGCCGGACTCCCGGAGCCGTAGTAAAAGTAGAAGCGCTGACCGAACACGTCGTCGAGTATGCCGACCTCCCGGCCACCTGCGCAAGCACTGCCGCCCACTCCCCGGGCGGGAGGTGTGAGAAGGGGCCCCTTCTCGACCGTGTGCGTCGACAAGGGGCCCCTCCTTACCAGCTCAGCCGAGGCGGGTGATGCGGTTCGCCGGACCCGGGGCGACCGGGTCGCCCGCGCCCACGTACGCCACCAGCGCGTCGACGTCGAAGCCGGGAGCGGTGGTGCGGCCGGTGCCGCCCTTCAGCTCGGTGAAGCCGTCGCCGCCGTTGGCCAGGAAGTCGTTCGTGGTGACCTTGTAGCTGGCCGCCGGGTCGATCGGGGTCCCGTTCAGCGCCAGGGCGCTCACCCGGGAGCCCGCCGGAGCGGTGCTGTCGTACGAGTAGGTCAGCCCGGCCGAGACCTGCAGGATCCGCTGGGCGGTCTGCCCGTTGAAGCCCACGAACTGCTGCTCCAGCACGTTCTTGAGCTGCGCCCCGGTGAAGGTCTGGGTGACCACGAGGTTGTTGAACGGCTGCACGGCGAACGCCTCGCCGTAGGTCACCTCGCCCGGCGCCTCGCCGCCGGCCGACGCCCCGTACGACATGGAGGCCCGCACGCCGCCCGGGTTCATGAGCGCGATCTGCGCCCCGTTGCTCTTCGTGTACGCGAGCTGCGCGTCGGCGATCACGTCGCCGAGCGGGCTCTCGCCGTTGGGCAGGGCGTCGCGGACGATGTCGGCGCTGATCTTGCCGACCACCTTGTTGGCGATCGGGGCGACCGCCGTGCGGTACTTGTCGGCCAGCGCCTTCGCGCCCGCGTCCACCAGGTCGGGGTTGCGGGCGTACACGCCGGGGCTGGTCTGCTGCCAGGTGCCGTCGGCGTTGCGGACGCCGTTCTCGACGATGACGTTGCGGGCCGAGATCCCGGTGAACCGGCCGGTGCGCCGGTTGAGGGAGTAGTCGACGTCGGTGATCAGCTGGCCGTTGTTGCCGGCGCTGGTGACCACGCTGGGCTGGCCGGACGAGTTCGGCAGCGAGCACGAGTAGAACCGGTGGGTATGGCCGGAGACGACCAGGCCGAACTCGGGCCGCAGGCCCTTGACGATGTCGACGATCGGGCCGGAGAAGTTGGCGCAGTCGGAGACGCCGGGGGTGCTCGGCGGCGGGGACTGCGCGCCGCCCTCGTGCACCAGCAGCACCATCGCCTTGACGCCGAACAGCTTGAGCAGGCCGCCCCACTTGTTGGCGGTCTCCACCTCGTCCTTGAACGTGACGCTGGTGATGCCGGCCGGGTTGACGATGCCGGGGGTGCCCTCCAGGGTGACCCCGACGAAGCCGACGGGCACGCCGCCGACGAACTTGACGTCGACCGGGGGCAGGATCGGCAGCTTGGTCTTCTTGCTGATGGTGTTGGCGGCGAGGTAGGTGAACTTCGCGCCGGCGAAGCCGTCGCCGTCCTGGCAGCCGTCGACCGGGTGGCAGCCGCCCTTGTTGAGCCGGATCAGCTCGTCGACGCCCTCGTCGAACTCGTGGTTGCCGACGGAGCTGATCTCCAGGCCGATCTCGTCCATCAGCTCGATGGTCGGCTCGTCGTGGAACGCGGCGCTGACCAGCGGCGTCGCGCCGATCCGGTCGCCCGCGCCGACGGTGGTGGTGACCCGCCCCTCGGCCTTGGCCTCGGCGCGCAGCTTCTTGAGCCAGGTGGCGAGGTATTCCACGCCGCCGGCCGGGGTGCCGTTGACCACGGCGCCGCTGCCCGCCGGCGGGTCGATCGCGCCGTGGAAGTCGTTGTAGCTGAGGAAGTTGCCCTTGACCTCGCCGCCGGTGGGCTTGGCGTAGGAGACCGAGACCGGGGCGAGGGCCGCCCAGGGGTCGGCGGCCGGGGCCGGCGCGGGCCGCGTGGCGGCCGGCAGCGTGGCGACGACAGCCAGTGCGAGGGCCGGCGCGGCGAGGTGACGCAGCACCGCCCGACCGCGCGAGCGCGGTTGACTCATGGTTTTTCTCCCAAAATCGTGTACGGGGGAGGAAGTGGGGGTTCACCAGCCATCGTTGTGGATCGGGGACGGCCGCGCCAGAGCCGGACGGGTGACGGGTTGGTCTCTTCCTGGTGTCCCCCGGTCTCCCCGCTCGCCCTGACCGGTCGCGTCGGGGGCCGCGCTGTCGGGAAGTGTCCGGCCGGCGGCATAGACTCGCCGTGCGATGCAGCCTCTCTTCGACATCCCCGCGTCCCCGTCCGAGCCCGAGCCCGCGCCGGCCCCGCCGCGCCGGTCCGGCCCGGCCGTCCGCCTCGACCCGCAGGCCCTGGTGGAGGGCCTGAACGGCCCGCAGCGCGACGCCGTCGTGCACGCCGGCTCGCCGCTGCTGATCGTGGCCGGCGCCGGCTCCGGCAAGACCCGGGTGCTCACCCACCGGATCGCCTACCTGCTGGCGGCCCGGGACGTCCACCCCGGCGAGATCATCGCGATCACCTTCACCAACAAGGCCGCCGGCGAGATGAAGGAGCGGGTGACCCAGCTCGTCGGCCCGCGTGCCCGGCTGATGTGGGTGTCGACGTTCCACTCGGCGTGCGTGCGCATCCTGCGGGCCGAGCACGAGCACGCCGGCCTGAAGTCGAGCTTCTCGATCTACGACGCCGACGACTCCCGCCGCCTGATGCAGCTCGTCGCCCGCGAGCTGGACCTGGACCCGAAGCGCTACCCGGCGCGGGGGCTGGCCGCCCAGGTGTCCAACCTGAAGAACGAGCTGGTCGACCCGGAGGAGTTCGCCGGCCGGGCCAAGGGGCCCAACGAGCGGGCCCTCGCCGAGGCGTACACGCTCTACCAGCGGCGGCTGCGCGAGGCGCACGCGCTGGACTTCGACGACCTGATCATGACGACGGTGCACCTGTTCCAGTCCCACCCGCACGTCGCGGAGGGCTACCGCCGCCGGTTCCGGCACGTGCTGGTCGACGAATACCAGGACACCAACCACGCGCAGTACACGTTGATCAAGGAGCTGGTCTCCGGCACCGAGGGCATCGAGCCGGCGGAGCTGTGCGTGGTCGGCGACGCCGACCAGTCGATCTACGCGTTCCGGGGCGCGACGATCCGCAACATCCTGGAGTTCGAGCGGGACTTCACCGACGCCCGGACGATCCTGCTGGAGCAGAACTACCGCTCCACCCAGACCATCCTCAACGCCGCCAACGCGGTGATCGACCGCAACACCTCCCGCAAGCCCAAGCGCCTGTGGAGCGACGCCGGGGCCGGCGAGCAGATCGTCGGGTACGTGGCCGACACCGAGCACGCCGAGGCCGACTGGGTGGGCCGGGAGGTCGACCGGCTGGTCGACGACGACGAGGCCCGCCCCGGCGACGTGGCGGTGTTCTACCGCACCAACGCCCAGTCCCGGGTGTTCGAGGAGGTGTTCATCCGGATCGGCCTGCCCTACAAGGTGGTCGGCGGGGTGCGCTTCTACGAGCGCAAGGAGGTCCGCGACGCTTTGGCTTACCTGCGGGCGGTGGTCAACGACGACGACACGGTCAGCCTGCGCCGCATCCTCAACACCCCCCGCCGGGGCATCGGCGAGCGCGCGGAGGCGTGCGTGGAGGCCCTGTCCAGCCGGGACCGCATCTCCTTCGGGGCGGCCCTGCGCCGGGCGGGCGACGCGCCGGGCATCTCCACCCGGGCGGCCAACGGCATCGGCGACTTCGTGGCGCTGCTCGACGGGGCCCGGGAGCTGGCCGAGACCGGCACCCCGGAGGAGGTGCTGGAGGCGCTGCTGACCCGCTCGGGCTACCTGACCGAGCTGGAGGAGAGCCTCGACCCGCAGGACGCCGGCCGCGTCGACAACCTCCAGGAGCTGGTGAGCGTCGCCCGGGAGTACACGGAGCGGGTCGAGGCGCTGGGGGAGGAGGGGGAGCGGGCCACCCTCGCCGGCTTCCTGGAGCAGGTGGCGCTGGTCGCCGACGCCGACCAGATCCCCTCCGACGACCCCGACCACCAGGGCGTGGTAACCCTGATGACCCTGCACACCGCCAAGGGGCTGGAGTTCCCGGTGGTGTTCCTGACCGGGCTGGAGGACGGCGTCTTCCCCCACCTGCGCGCGCTGGGCGACACCCGGGAGCTGGAGGAGGAGCGGCGGCTGGCGTACGTGGGGATCACCCGCGCCCGGCAGCGCCTCTACCTGTCCCGGGCGGTGACCCGCTCGGCGTGGGGGCAGCCGGCCTACAACCCGCCGTCGCGGTTCCTGGAGGAGCTGCCGCCGGAGCTGGTCCGCTGGGAGCGCACCGAGGGGACGTACACCTCGTGGGGCGGCGGTGGCGGCGGCGTCGGCGGGCGCGCGGACCGCACGCCGCGCGGCGGCGGCTTCACCGGGGGCACCCCGAAGGCCGCGCAACTCGCCAAGCGGCTGGGTGTCGACGGCAGCCGGCTGGCCACGGCCAGCGAGCTGCCCCAGGGCCCCAAGGTCGCGGCCGGGGACCGGGTCAACCACCAGCGGTACGGCCTGGGCCGGGTGCTCGCCGTGGAGGGGCACGGCCCGGGGGCGCGGGCGCAGATCGACTTCGGTGACCAGACGATGTGGCTGGTGTTGCGGCACGCCCCGATCGACAAGCTTTGAGCCGGCCGACGACATGGACGAGACGCTCACCCGGATCAACGAGGGCGTGCAGTTGCACCACCAGCAGGGCCGGCGCGAGGCGGCCCGCGACCTGTTCGCCCAGGTCTGGGAGGAGATCGGCGGGGAGCGGGGTGATCCGCTGCACGTGTGCGTCCTCGCGCACTCGATGGCCGACGTGCAGGACGACGTCCACGAGGAGCTGCTCTGGGACCAGCGGGCCCTGGCGGCGGCCGACCTGCTCACCGACGGCCGGGTGGCGCAGGCCGGGGTGCCGATGTCGGTGGCCGCTCTCTATCCGTCGCTGCACCTCAACCTCGGTGAGTGCTACCGCAGGCTCGGCGACCTCGACCGGGCCCGCGAGTGCCTCCGGCAGGCGCGGGCGGGCATCGACGCGCTCGGCGACGACGCGTACGGGCAGCTGATCCGGAGCGGCCTGGACAGGCTGGCGCAGCAGTTGGGCTGAAGGGTGGGCGCCGGCCGCCGGTGGTTTCCTCGGCGGCCGGCGCGTCGCCGGGCGGTCAGCAGGCCACGTCGATGCCCCGGGCACGCAGGAACGGCGCGGGGTCGATCTGGTTCCACATCTGGCCCTGGTGCACCTCGAAGTGCAGGTGCGGGCCGGTGGAGTCGCCGGTGGAGCCTTCGTAGCCGATGACCTGGCCCGCCTTGACCTTGTCGCCGACGCCGACGGCGGTGCGGCTCTGGTGGGCGTAGTGGGTCAGGTAGCCGTTGCCGTGGTCGACGAAGACGGAGATTCCGTAGCCGTCGCCGACGTCGCCGGCCTTCACGACCGTGCCTGCGGCGGCGGCGTGGATCGGGGTGCCGGCGGGCATGGCGAAGTCGATGCCGGCGTGCAGGGCACCCCCGCGCGGGCCGTAGCAGGAGGTGATCGTCGCCCCCGCCATCGGGATGACCCAGGCGGGTGCGGGCTTGCTGGTCTTCTTCGGCGTGGGCTTCGGGGTCGGCTTGGGCTTGGGCTTCGGCTTGGCGGTGGCCTTCGTCGCCGTCGGGCTGGGGCTGGCGCTCGACGGGCTCGGCGAGACGGCGCTGGGGCTGGCGGCGGGGCTGGCCGACTCACGGGCGGCGCGGTCGGCGCGGGCGGCGGCCTCGGCGCGGGCCGGGGAGTCGACCGCCACGGTGGCGGGGGCCGGGTCGTCGTCGCTGGCGGTGGTGGCGACGGCGGCACCGGCGAGACCGAGCCCGAGCAGGGCGACCGCGCCGACGACCAGGGCCCGGGTGCCGGGCCGGGGGCGCATCCGGTGGCGGGCCGGCGCGTCGGGGGTGCTGCTGTTGCGGATGTTCTCTTCGTGCACGGCGGACCTACACCTTCGAGGGGACGTGGACCTCGAAATACTGGTGTTCGTGCTGGTGAGGAGGCGGGTGGGGGACGGGGGAACCGGCGTGGGCGCAGGAGGGCGGTGTCCGCCGCGTCCCGGGGTCGACCCGCTCGTCCCGATAATTGATCATCAGTGATGTGTGGCTGGTCACATCAGGGGCTGTGACGCAGCAGACATTCCGGCGGGGGTGCAGCACGAAGAACCGCCCGGATCGGTCGATCCGGGCGGTCATCGGTCGATGCGTAGCGTCAGGAAGCGGCTACGTCGCTGTAGTACAGCTCGATTTGCATCTTGATGTCCACTCCGCGCTCCTGCAGCCACGGCACCGGGTCCAGCGGGTCCCCGTTGACATGGATCTCCAGGTGCAGGTGGGAGCCGTAGGAGTGGCCCGTGTTGCCGACCAGGCCGAGCTGGTCGCCGGCCTTGACCTGCTGCCCCTCCTTGACGCTCACGGCGGAGGAGTGGCCGTAGATGGCCTCGCTGCCGTCGGCGTGCTTGACGATCACCGCGTAGCCGTAGCCGCCGAACCAGCCGGCCTTGGTGACGGTGCCCTCGTGGATGGCCACGTACGGGGTGCCCTCGGGGGCCACCAGGTCGATCCCGGTGTGCAGCTTGCCCCAGCGCATGCCGTAGGGGGAGTTGAAGTCGTAGCCCTGCAGCGGCAGGAGCCAGACCTCCTGCTCGCCGGCGGCCTTCGTCTCGGCCCGGCTGTCGCGGGAGGCCCGGTCGGCGGCGTCCGCGCGGGCCGCCGCGTCCTGGCTGGTGATGGAGGCCTGCTTCAGCTCGTCGAGGACCGACGGGCTGACGCTCTTGGCGTCCGGCAGGGCTCCCGCGCCGATCGCGACGATGCCGGCACCGACGAACGCGGTGGTGACGACGGCGGCGTAGCGGCTCCGCGGCGGGGTGGGTACGCGGCGGCGGCCGCGATATCGATCGGGCTCAGACGACAGGCGCTGGCGCACGCACACCCTCCGTTGTCGGGGTTCCGATGCGGTCGGCCGGCGCTCGTGAAGCGGTGGTGAACGTCGGCTGGCCGCGTCGTCACCCGTCCGTGGACCTGATGACAACCGTGGACACGGTAGCCAACCGCCACGCCCGTCACAAGCCAGACGGGGTAATTGGCGTGTCGATCTGTCCGTTTACGTCCTTTATTGTCACGCCTCGTCACTTGGTCATACGTGCCCTCACCTGCCCGTTCGTCGCGCACCGTGACCGCTGTCGCCCGAATGTCCGGCCCCCTGGCCCGGCCCCCTAGGCTCCTCCTTCGAAGGGCCGGTCGGATTCCCTGCCGACGACCCGCCGGGTTACCGTTCGTTCAGGTGACAGTCGTAGCGCCCTCGAAAGGTGTCCGCTGATGAGCTCTCGTATCCGGGTCGTCGTCGCGAAGCCGGGCCTCGACGGCCACGACCGGGGGGCCAAGGTCGTCGCCCGCGCCCTCCGCGACGCCGGCATGGAGGTCATCTACACCGGCCTGCACCAGACCCCGGAGCAGATCGTCGAGACCGCCATCCAGGAGGACGCCGACGCGGTCGGGCTCTCGGTGCTCTCCGGCGCGCACATGACCCTGTTCCGGCGGGTCGTCGAGCTGCTGGGCGAGCGGGACGCGCAGGACATCGTCGTCTTCGGCGGCGGCATCGTCCCCGACGCCGACATCCCCGAGCTGGAGCAGCTCGGCGTCAAGAAGATCTTCACCCCGGGTGCGACCACGCAGTCGATCGTCGAGTGGGTGCGGGCCAACGTGGCCCAGCCGGTCGCCTGACCCGCGCCCCGGCACCTTTCCCCGGGCAGGGGGGAGGGGCCGGACGCACCCCTCACACGTCCGGCCCCTCTATGCACGATGCCCCGCCGCCACCCCTCGACCGACAGGGCATCGGCCGTCTCCCGTCTTTGCGCTCAGCAGCGCTCCGACACCTGACTCAACGACGCCCTGACCGTGGGGTTACGCCGACCTGGGAACATCGTCTGCGGAATTCCCACGCGCGCTGTTGCGGACCCCGCCGACGGCCGCGATCCCGCTGGTTGTGGAGTAGGGCACACCGCGCACCCGCTCGGTTGCCGCCGGTGCCGACCTCGCTAGGCTGCGCCCAATGGCCTGTTTCAACTGATGACAGGCGTCAAACTGATTCCACAACGCTGGTGGCGGCGCGACGGCGCGCCGCGGAGACGGGACGGGACGCGCAATCGTGGACCTGTACGAGTACCAGGGGCGGGACCTGTTCGAGCGGCACGGCTTGCCCGTGCTGGCCGGCGGCGTCGCCAACACCCCGGAGGAGGCCCGCGCGATCGCCGAACGCCTCGGCGGCCGGGTGGTCGTCAAGGCGCAGGTGAAGGTCGGTGGCCGTGGCAAGGCCGGCGGCGTCAAGCTGGCCGAGGGCACGGATGAGACGGTGGCCCGCGCCACCGACATCCTCGGCATGGACATCAAGGGTCACACGGTCCACAAGGTCATGATCACCGTGACGGCGGACGTGGCCGAGGAGTACTACTTCTCCTACCTGCTCGACCGGGCGAACCGCACCTTCCTCTGCATCGCCAGCGTCGCCGGCGGCATGGACATCGAGCAGGTCGCCGCCGACACCCCGGACAAGGTCGTCAAGGCCCCGATCGACGCCGTCAAGGGCGTCGACGAGGCGAAGGCCCGCGAGATCGTCACCGCCGCCGGCTTCCCGGCCGACGTCGCCGACCAGGTCGTCGAGGTCGCCGTGGGCCTGTGGCAGGCGTTCGTCGCCGAGGACGCCACGCTGGTCGAGGTGAACCCGCTGGCCAAGACCGGCGACGGCAAGCTGCTGCTGCTCGACGCGAAGGTCACCCTGGACGAGAACGCCGCGTTCCGGCACCCGGACCACGAGGCGCTCGTCGACCAGGCCGCCGTGGACCCGCTGGAGCAGGCCGCCAAGGAGAAGGACCTCAACTACGTCAAGCTCGACGGCGAGGTCGGCATCATCGGCAACGGCGCGGGCCTGGTGATGTCCACCCTCGACGTCGTGGCCTACGCGGGCGAGCGGCACGGCAACGTCAAGCCGGCCAACTTCCTCGACATCGGCGGCGGCGCGAGCGCCGCGGTGATGGCCAACGGGCTGGAGATCGTCCTGTCCGACCCGTCGGTGCGCAGCGTCTTCGTCAACGTCTTCGGCGGCATCACCGCCTGCGACGAGGTCGCCAACGGCATCGTGCAGGCGCTGGCCCTGCTGGAGCAGCGCGGTGAGAAGGTCACCAAGCCGCTCGTCGTCCGGCTGGACGGCAACAACGCCGAGGCTGGCCGGGCGATCCTCGACGGCGCGAACAACCCGCTGGTGCAGCGGGTCGACACCATGGACGGCGCGGCCGAGCGGGCCGCCGAGCTGGCGGCTGCGGGGGTCTGACAATGGCTATCTGGCTGACCAAGGACTCGAAGGTCATCGTGCAGGGGATGACCGGCTCCGAGGGGTCCAAGCACACCCGGCGGATGCTCGCCGCCGGCACGAACGTCGTCGGCGGCACCAACCCGCGCAAGGCGGGCCAGAGCGTCGACTTCGACGGCACCGCGCTGCCGGTCTTCGCGACCGTCGCCGACGCGATGGCCGAGACCGGCGCCGACGTGACGGTCATCTTCGTCCCGCCGCAGTTCACCAAGGCCGCCGTGATCGAGGCGATCGACGCCGGGATCCCGCTGGCCGTGGTCATCACCGAGGGCGTGCCGGTGCACGACACCGCCGCCTTCTGGGCGTACAACGTGGCCAAGGGCGAGCGCACCCGGATCATCGGGCCGAACTGCCCCGGCATCGCCTCGCCGGGCGCGTCCAACGCCGGCATCATCCCGGCCGACATCACCGGCTCCGGCCGCATCGGCCTGGTCAGCAAGAGCGGCACCCTGACCTACCAGATGATGTACGAGCTGCGCGACATCGGCTTCTCGACCTGCGTCGGCATCGGCGGTGACCCGATCATCGGGACCACCCACATCGACGCCCTGGCCGCGTTCGAGGCCGACCCGGACACCGACGCCATCGTGATGATCGGCGAGATCGGCGGCGACGCCGAGGAGCGGGCCGCCGAGTTCATCAAGTCCAACGTCACCAAGCCGGTGGTCGGCTACATCGCCGGCTTCACCGCGCCCCCCGGCAAGACCATGGGCCACGCCGGCGCGATCATCTCCGGCTCGGCGGGCACCGCCGAGGCGAAGAAGGAGGCGCTGGAGGCCGTCGGCGTGAAGGTCGGCAAGACCCCGACCGAGACCGCCAAGCTCATGCGGGAGATCATGTCCGCCGGCTGACCGCCGCGAGACGCGCCGAGGGGGTCGACCGAGCCGGTCGGCCCCCTCGCGTCGTCACGGCGCCCGATCGTCGCGCGGTGACGGGTCAGTTGTTGTTCCAGAACGGGTAGTTGCCGCTCGCCCGCAGGATCGCGCTGCCGATGATGTTGATCACGCCGAACGCGATGGCGAGGTAACCCAGCACCGGGGACTGGCCGTACCGCTTGGCGTCCCGGATCGACAGGTACCCGAAGATGATCCCCAGGATGCCGCAGCAGAGCAGGCCCAGGATGATGCCGAGCACGCCCCACAGCGTGGTGCGGTCCCGGCCCCCGGCCTGCGCAGGGGGCGGTGGATACGGAGCATTCACGGCTTCCTCCGAGCGGTCCGCGGCCGCGACAGGAATTCGCGTCCTGGGGCCGAGGCTAGACCGGATCGGGGGTGCCAGGTCGGTGGATCACCGAACTTCCGGCCGGTCGGGGGCGGTATCGGACTGCCCGCGACGGCGCGACGTGCCAGAGTAGAGCCGATGTCCTCCGTCACCCCTGACCAGCCCCGCCGTCCGGCCGCCAGGGTCGGCGCCGACGCCCGGCCCGCCGGCCGCGTCCCGGGCCCCCGGGGGCCCGCGCCCCGGCCCGGGGAGTCCCCCCGGGGCCGGGCCCCGCTCGCGGTGGCCGCCGGGGTCGCCGCCGCCTGGGCCGCGCTCACCTCCTACCTGCCGGTCGCCCTCGTGCTCGGGCTCGCCCAGCTCACCGAGGACGCCGGCTCCGTCACCGGCGCGCTGCGCGCCGGGCTCGCCGGCTGGCTGCTCGGCCACGGCGTCCCGCTCACCACCGACGCCGGGCCGTTCGGCCTGACCCCGCTCGCGCTGACCGCGCTGGCCGTCTGGCGGCTCACCCGCGCCGGGGTGCACGCCAGCCGGGCCATCGGGGCGCGGGGCGGGCGCTCCCCGCGCCAGGCGCTCACCGCCGCCGGCGCGGTCGGCATCGGGTACGCGCTGCTCGGCGCGCTCGCCGCCGTGCCCGCCGGTGCCGCCCCGGCCCGCGCCGGGGCGACGTTCGCCCTCGTCGGCACGCTCGCGGCCCTGGCCGGGGCGCTGCGGACCACCGCCGTGGCCCGCCTGCTCGCCGCCCGGGCCCCCACGCAGCTCCGGGACGGGGTGCGCACCGGCCTCGTCGCCGGGCTGCTGCTGCTCGGCGCGGGGGCCGGAGCAGCGGGGCTCGCGGTGGCCACCGGGGGCGGCGACGCCGCCGACATGATCGGCGCCTACCGCACCGGGGTGGCCGGGCAGGCCGGGATCACCCTGGTCAGCCTCGCCTACGCGCCGAACGCGACGATCTGGTCGGCCAGCTACCTGCTCGGCCCCGGGTTCGCCGTCGGCGTCGACACCGCCGTCCGCACCAGCGAGGTCTCCGTCGGCGCGCTGCCGGCCGTGCCGCTGCTGGCGGGGCTGCCCAGCGGGCCCGTCGACGGCTACGGTGCGGGCCTGCTCGCCGTGCCCGTCCTGGCCGGCATGGCCGCCGGGTGGCTGCTCGCCCGCCGGCTGCTGCGGATCGCCGCCGAGGACCGCGCCGAGGTGGCCTGGCCGGCGCTGCTCGCCCCGGCGGCGCTGGCCGGCCCGGTCGCCGGGCTGCTGCTCGGCGCGCTCGCGGCGGTCTCCGGCGGCCCGCTCGGCGGCGGCCGGCTGGCCGAGATCGGCCCGGTCGGCTGGCAGGTGGCCGGGGTGGCCACCGCCGTGATCGCGGTCGGTGCCCTGCTCGGCGCCGCCGCCACCCGGGCGCTGCGCGGGAAGGGAAGGCCCCCCTCCTGACGCGTCGGACGCAGCGAGGGGCGCCCCGGGAAACTCCGGAGCGCCCCTCGCGATGTCCTGCGACCAGGTGGCCTGCGGCCCGCCTCAGGTGGTGGGCAGGGTCACGTTCCCCACGATCCCGAGGATGAACAGCAGGACGCCGAGCCCGGCGCCGATCGCACCGCAGATCAGGCCGGTCTTGGCCTGGCCGTCGTTGCTGGCCAGCCCCTGCGCCGCCTTCTGCCGGCCCAGGTAGCCGGTGACCACGGCGGCGATGCCGACCGGGACGCCCAGGTACAGGCAGCAGACCAGCGGGATCGACGCGATGCCGAGGATCATCGACACCAGGCCGAGGGTGTTGTTCTGCCCCTGCGGCTGCGGGTAGCCGGCGTTCGGATAGCCCGGCGCGGCCCCGTAGGGCGGCTGCTGGGCGTACGGATCCTGCCCGTACGGCTGGCCAGAGGTGGGCTGCCCGTACGGCGCCGGGGGCTGCTGGGCGTACGGGTCCTGCCCGTACGGCTGACCCGATGTCGGCTGCTGCCCGTACGGCGCCGGGGGCGGCGGGGCGTACGGGTCGTGGTACTGCGGCTGGTTCGGGTCGTGGGGCTGCTGGCCGTACGGGTCCTGACCGGGCTGCATGCGTCGGTGCTCCTTGCTTCGGGCTGCTGTCAGTAGCTGCTGGTGCTGCTGGCTCCACCCATGATCCCGGCAAGACCACCCAGCGCGCAGCACACGAGGACGATCACGAGCCAGACGATGCCGACGATCAGGGCCCACTTGGACCACTTCTTCGACTCGGCCGCCGCCGCCTGCGCCCCCGCGTAGTCACCCTGCTGGATCAGCGGGTTGACCTTCGACGCGTTGATGATGGCGGGGATGGCCAGCGGCCAGAAGAGGAAGATGGCCACGATGGACATCGTCATGTTGTTATTGATCTGTTGCGGTTGGGGGGACTGGTAACCGGGCTGCATCCTGGGTGCTCCTCATTCCGTCGACACACCGCGCGTGTCGCGTCACTGACAGGTGCGGGACCCGGCCTGCGCCGGGCACCGAGCGACCGGCAGCGTACAGGGTCCGGGCGACAGGAAGCGTCACCGATTTCGGCCCGGGCCTGACGCCCCGCGCGTAGCGGTGCGGCCCCGACCTGGCCGCCCACCCGAGGGTGGCCCCGACCTGCCCGATAGGGTGGCCGCGTGACCGAGCCCGCGTCCGTCGCCCGCATCGTCGTCCTCGTCTCCGGCTCCGGGAGCAACCTCCAGGCGCTGCTCGACGCCGCCGCCGACCCCGCGTACGGTGCCCGGGTCGTCGCCGTGGGCGCGGACCGCGACGGGATCGCGGGCCTGGACCGGGCCGCCGCCGTCGGGGTGCCGACCTTCGTCGAGCGGGTGAAGGACCACCCGACCCGGGCGGACTGGGACGCCGCGCTGACCAGGCAGGTCGCCGCGCACCGCCCCGACCTGGTGGTCTCCGCCGGCTTCCTCAAGCTGGTCGGCCCGGAGTTCCTCGCCGCCTTCGGCGACCGCTACCTCAACACCCACAACACGCTGCTGCCGGCGTTCCCCGGCATCCACGGCCCCCGCGACGCCCTCGCCTACGGGGTGAAGATCACCGGGGCCACCCTCTTCTTCGTCGACGCCGGCATGGACACCGGGCCGATCGTGGCCCAGGTCGCCGTCCCCGTGTGCGACGACGACGACGAGGAGACGCTCACCGAGCGCATCAAGTCCGCCGAGCGGCGTCAGCTCGTCGAGCAGGTCGGTCGGCTGGTCCGCGAAGGTTGGACGATCACCGGAAGAAAGGTCACGGTCCCGTGAGTTCCAGTCAGGACGAGCGCCGCCCGATCCGGCGGGCGCTGGTCAGCGTCTACGACAAGAGCGGCCTGGTCGAGTTGGCCCAGGCCCTGCACGCGGCCGGCGTGGAGATCGTCTCGACCGGCAGCACCGCGTCGACCGTCGCCGCCGCCGGGGTGCCGGTGACCCCGGTGGAGTCGGTGACCGGCTTCCCCGAGATCCTCGACGGCCGGGTCAAGACCCTGCACCCGCTGATCCACGGCGGGCTCCTGGCCGACCTGCGCAAGCCCGCGCACGCCGCCCAGCTCGACGAGCACGGCATCGCCGGCATCGACCTGCTGGTGTCGAACCTCTACCCGTTCCAGGACACGGTCGCCTCCGGCGCCGACGTCGAGGAGTGCGTGGAGCAGATCGACATCGGCGGGCCGGCGATGGTGCGCGCCGCCGCCAAGAACCACGCGTCCGTCGCGGTGGTCACCGACCCGGCCGCGTACCCGGAGTTGGTGGCCGCCCTCGGCGCGGGCGGGTTCACCCTGGCCCAGCGCCGGGTGCTGGCGGCCCGCGCGTTCGCCGCCATCGCCGAGTACGACGTGGCCGTGGCGCAGTGGTGCGCGACCACGCTCGCCCCCGACGCCGCCGGGTGGCCGGAGTTCGCCGGGCTGTCGCTGCGCCGCTCGGCGGTGCTGCGCTACGGCGAGAACCCGCACCAGGCCGCCGCCCTCTACGCCGACCCGGCCAGCCCCGCCGGCCTGGCGCAGGCGGAGCAGCTGCACGGCAAGGAGATGTCCTACAACAACTACGTCGACGCGGACGCCGCGTGGCGGGCGGCGAACGACTTCGCCGAGCAGCCGGCCGTGGCGATCATCAAGCACGCCAACCCGTGCGGGATCGCCGTCGGGGCCGACGTCGCCGACGCCCACCGCAAGGCGCACGCCTGCGACCCGGTGTCGGCGTACGGCGGGGTGATCGCCGTGAACCGGCCGGTGACCGCCGAGCTGGCCCGGCAGGTCGCCGACGTGTTCACCGAGGTGCTGGTGGCGCCGGGCTTCGACGAGGACGCGCTGGAGCTGCTGCGGGCGAAGAAGAACCTGCGGCTGCTGCGCGCCCCGGCGTACGCCCCGCTGCCGGCGGAGTGGCGGCAGGTCACCGGCGGGATGCTGGTGCAGACGCGCGACGCCGTCGACGCCGAGGGCGACGACCCGGCCAACTGGCGGCTCGCCACCGGCGAGGCGGCCGACGAGGCCACCCTGCGCGACCTGGCGTTCG
Source organism: Micromonospora haikouensis (assembly GCF_000876225.1). Classification (NCBI taxonomy): domain Bacteria; kingdom Bacillati; phylum Actinomycetota; class Actinomycetes; order Micromonosporales; family Micromonosporaceae; genus Micromonospora; species Micromonospora haikouensis. Next base: position 643,047 of record NZ_JXSX01000002.1, read on the forward strand.
CCTGGCGGGCGGTACGCGCGGTGAAGAGCAACGCGATCCTGCTGGCGAAGGACGGGGCGACCGTCGGCGTCGGCATGGGCCAGGTCAACCGGGTCGACTCGGCGCAGCTCGCGGTGACCCGGGCCGGCGCCGACCGGGCGGCCGGCTCGGTCTGCGCCTCGGACGCGTTCTTCCCGTTCGCCGACGGCCCGAAGGTCCTCATCGCGGCCGGGGTGAAGGCGATCGTCCAGCCGGGCGGCTCGATCCGGGACGAGGAGGTCGCCACCGCCTGCAAGGAGGCCGGCGTCACGCTCTACCTCACCGGCACCCGCCACTTCTTCCACTGACCGCACCGCGCCGCCGTCCCGCTGCCCGCCCGGCCCCGCTGCCTCGACCGACCCGCCCCGGGTCCGCAGGCAGCGGGGCGGGCGGACGTGAGACGATCTGGGCGTGACGGCGACGATCCTGGACGGCAAGGCGACCGCGGCGGAGATCAAGGACGAGCTGCGGGCGCGGGTGAAGGCACTGGCGGAGCGGGGCGTCGTGCCCGGGCTGGGCACGGTCCTGGTCGGGGCCGATCCGGGCTCCCAGGCGTACGTCAACGGCAAGCACCGCGACTGCGCCGAGGTGGGGATCGCCTCGATCCGCCGCGAGCTGCCCGCCGACGCCACCCAGCAGCAGGTCGACGACGTCCTCGCCGAGCTGAACGCCGACCCGGCCTGCCACGGCTACATCGTCCAGCTTCCGCTGCCCGGTCACCTGGACACCCAGCGGGCGCTGGAGATGATCGACCCCGACAAGGACGCCGACGGCCTGCACCCGGTCAACCTCGGCCGGCTGGTCCTCGGCTACGACGGCCCGCTGCCCTGCACCCCGCGCGGCATCGTCGAGCTGCTCCGCCGGCACGACGTGCCGCTGCGCGGCGCGAACGTCGCCGTCGTGGGCCGGGGCAACACCGTCGGCCGTCCGCTGGGCCTGCTGCTGACCCGGCGCAGCGAGAACGCCACGGTCACCCTCTGCCACACCGGCACGCTCGACCTCGCCGGCCACACCCGCGCGGCCGAGATCGTGATCGTCGCGGCCGGGGTGCCGGGCCTGCTCACCGCCGACATGGTCACCCCCGGCGCGACGGTGGTCGACGTCGGCATCACCCGGGTGATCGGGGCGGACGGCAAGGGCCGCTACACCGGCGACGTCGACCCCGAGGTGGCCGAGGTGGCCGGCAAGGTGGTCCCGATGCCCGGCGGCGTCGGCCCGATGACGCGCGCCATGCTGCTGACCAACGTCGTCGAGCGGGCCGAGCGCGGCTGAGTCCCCGCCGGTCCGGCGCGGCCGGGTCGTCCCGCCCTGCCGGGCCGGGCGCGGCTGAGCCCGACCCGGCAGTCGCCGGGGCGAACCCGGCGACGGTGACGTTCGCCCCATCCCGCCGATGGCCGCCGCCCCTGGCCGGTGGGCTGCCAGGATGACTGATACGGTCCGGAAAACGACTGGTAACAGGGAGTGGGACGACCATGGGTAAGAAGGTCACTGTCGTCGGGGCCGGCTTCTACGGCTCCACCACCGCGCAGCGCCTGGCCGAGTACGACGTCTTCGACACCGTCGTGATCACCGACATCGTGGAGGGCAAGCCCGCCGGCCTGGCCCTGGACCTCAACCAGTCGCGGGCCGTCGAGGGCTTCGAGACCAAGGTCGTCGGCGTCACCACCGGCCCGAACGGCGAGGGCTACGAGGCCATCGAGGGCTCGGACGTCGTGGTGATCACCGCCGGCCTCCCGCGCAAGCCGGGCATGAGCCGGATGGACCTGCTGGAGACGAACGCCAAGATCGTCCGTCAGGTCTCCGAGAACGTCGCCAAGTACGCCCCGAACGCCGTCGTCATCGTCGTGTCGAACCCGCTCGACGAGATGACCGCGCTGGCCCAGCTCGCCACCCAGTTCCCCAAGAACCGGGTGCTCGGCCAGGCCGGCATGCTCGACACCGCCCGGTTCACCAACTTCGTCGCCGAGGCGCTCGGCGTGCCGGTGCGGTCGGTGAAGACGCTGACCCTGGGCTCGCACGGCGACACCATGGTCCCGGTGCCGTCGCAGAGCACCGTCGACGGCAAGCCGCTGCGCGAGGCCATGCCGGCCGAGCAGATCGAGGAGCTGGTCGTCAAGACCCGCAACGGCGGCGCCGAGGTGGTCGCGCTGCTGAAGACCGGCTCGGCCTACTACGCCCCGTCGGCCGCCGCCGCCCGGATGGCCAAGGCCGTGGCGGAGGACTCCGGCGAGGTCATGCCGGTCTGCGCCTGGGTCGACGGCGAGTACGGCATCTCCGGCGTCTACCTGGGCGTCGAGGCCCAGATCGGCGCCGAGGGCGTCAAGCGGGTCGTCGAGACCGACCTCGACGCCGACGAGCTGGCCAGCCTCAAGGAGGCCGCCGAGGCCGTCCGCGCGAAGCAGGCCGACGTCGCCAGCATGTGAGCCACGCGGAAGGGGCGGGCCGGCCGACGCCGGGCCCGCCCCTTCGCCGTTTCCGCCGCCCGTCCGGGCGGCCGTCGGCGCTCAGAGCGCCACGAACGGCTCGCCCAGGTGCGGGGTGGCCAGGGCCGCCGGGCCCCGCGCGGCCAGGTCGCGCAGCAGCGCCACCCGCGAGGCGCGCGCCGTCCCCGGCTGCTCCTCGTGGGCGTACGCCAGGTCGGGGTCGACGAGCTGGACCGCGTGCACCAGCAGGTCGCCCGTGACCAGCAGCCGCTCGTCGCCGGAGTCCACCAGCACCGACTGGTGGCCGGGGGTGTGCCCGGGGGTGCTCAGCACGCGTACCCCCGGGGTGAGCGGGGTGTCGCCGTCGAGGACCCGGAGCTGGCCGGCGGCGCGCAACGGCGCGACCAGGCCCGCCTCCAGCCCGGGGTTGAGCGAGGCGAGGGCGGTCAGCTCGGCGCGCTGGACGAGGTAGTCGGCGTTGCGGAACCAGGGGGTGCCGACGACCGCCCAGCCGACGTGGTCGGTGTGCAGGTGGGTCAGCACGACCGTGCGGACGTCGGCCGGGTCGATCCCGGCGGCGGCCAGCTCGGCGGGCAGCCGGCCGGGCACCGGGGCCCAGCTCGCGGCGGGGGCGCCGGCCGGGCCGATGCCGGCGTCGACCAGGGTGACCGGGCCGTCCCCGGCGCGCAGGGCGAAGCAGCGGAACGGCAGCCACCAGCGGCCGTCGTCGGTGACCGTGGCCGGGTCGCGCCGGTCGGCGGCGGCCCACTGCTCGGCCGTGGCGGCCGGGAACGCCTCCTCGCGCGGCTGGAAGAACGGCCCCTCCCCGTCGGTCAGGGCGGTGACCGTGATAGACCCGAGGGTGCGGCGCGGCGGCATCCGGCGATCGTCCCAGCCGTCGGTTGTGCCGTGCATCCCGTTTTTCCCCGGCCAGCGCGGGCCGGCTGGGGACTGCGAGCCGGTTTCCAGTACGCTCGTACTGTTGAGCACGTGTCCCCCGAGAGGAGCGCCGGTCGATGGCGAAGATCAAGGTAAACAACCCGGTCGTTGAGCTCGACGGCGACGAGATGACCCGGATCATCTGGAAGCAGATCCGGGAGCAGCTGATCCTGCCCTACCTCGACGTCGACCTGCACTACTACGACCTCTCGATCCAGTACCGCGACTCCACCGACGACCAGGTCACCATCGACGCCGCCAACGCGATCAAGGAGCACGGCGTCGGCGTCAAGTGCGCCACCATCACCCCGGACGAGGCCCGGGTGGAGGAGTTCGGCCTCAAGAAGATGTGGCGGTCGCCGAACGGCACCATCCGCAACATCCTCGGCGGCGTCGTCTTCCGCGAGCCGATCATCATGTCGAACGTGCCGCGTCTCGTCCCGGGCTGGACCAAGCCGATCATCATCGGCCGGCACGCCCACGGCGACCAGTACAAGGCCACCGACTTCGTCGTCCCCGGCCCGGGCACGGTGACCATCACCTACACCCCGGCCGACGGCTCCGCCCCGGTCGAGATGGAGGTCGCCAACTTCCCCGGCGGCGGCGTCACCATGGGCATGTACAACTTCGACGACTCGATCCGCGACTTCGCCCGCGCCTCCATGCGCTACGGCCTGGACCGCGGCTACCCGGTCTACCTGTCGACGAAGAACACCATCCTCAAGGCGTACGACGGCCGGTTCAAGGACATCTTCGCCGAGGTGTTCGAGAACGAGTTCAAGGCCGAGTTCGAGGCCGCCGGCATCACCTACGAGCACCGGCTCATCGACGACATGGTGGCTGCCGCGCTCAAGTGGGAGGGCGGCTTCGTCTGGGCCTGCAAGAACTACGACGGTGACGTGCAGTCCGACACCGTGGCGCAGGGCTTCGGCTCGCTGGGCCTGATGACCTCGGTCCTGATGACCCCGGACGGCCGCACCGTCGAGGCGGAGGCCGCGCACGGCACGGTGACCCGGCACTACCGGCAGTACCAGAAGGGCGAGAAGACCTCGACCAACCCGATCGCCTCGATCTACGCCTGGACCCGGGGCCTGGCCCACCGGGGCAAGCTGGACGGCACCCCGGCCGTCACCGAGTTCGCCAACACGCTGGAGCAGGTCATCATCGACACCGTCGAGGGTGGCCAGATGACCAAGGACCTCGCGCTGCTGATCTCGCGCGACGCCCCGTGGCTGACCACCGACGAGTTCATGAACGCGCTGGACGAGAACCTGGCGCGTCGGCTCGCCGCCTGATCGCACCGCCGTACCGCCGAAGCCCGCCGGCCACGCGCCGGCGGGCTTCGCCGCGTCCCCGGCCGTCGCGCCGTCACCCCGGGTGAGGTGGCTCGTTGTGCAGGATGGACGTGGTGCCAGTCGCGTCCAGGGAGGTTGACCGCGGTCGCCGCGCGGCACGAGTGCCGATGAGCCAGCCTCCCCGGCTGTCGCACACAGCCAGCCGTCCCTTCCCTGCGGGGGGCCCGTCCCGGGCCCCCCGCGCCCTGTTGCGCTGCCCCGAGCCCCTGACAAGTGGGCCCTGCACTACCGGAAGCGTCAAGCAGGGGCCCCTCCTCTCAGCAGGGCGGCGGCGCGCTCCGGGGCGATGTCGTTGATGAACACCCCCATGCCCGACTCCGAGCCGGCCAGATACTTCAGCTTGTCCGTCGCCCGCCGGATGCTGAACAGCTGCAGGTGCAGGTGCCCCAGCTCGCGGTCGATCCGCACCGGCGCCTGGTGCCAGGCCGCGATGTACGGCATCGGCATGTCGAACAGGGCGTCGAAGCGGCGCAGCAGGTCCAGGTAGAGCGGGCCGAACGCGTCCCGCTCGGCGTCGGTCAGGGCGGGGATGTCCGGCACCGGCCGGTGCGGCGCGACGTGCACCTCGAACGGCCACCGGGCCGCCGCCGGCACGTACGCCGTCCAGTGCTCGTTGGCCGCCACCACGCGCGTGCCGGCGGCGCGCTCGGCGGCGAGCACGTCGGCGTAGAGGTTGCCGCCTCCGGTGCACTCGGCGTGGCGGCGGGCCGCGCCGAGCATCGCCCGGGTGCGCGGCGTGACGAACGGGTAAGCGTAGATCTGGCCGTGCGGGTGGTGCAGGGTCACCCCGATCTCCACGCCCCGGTTCTCGAAGCAGAAGATCTGCTCCACCCCGGGCAGCTCGGCCAGCGCCGCCGTCCGGTCGGCGAGGGCGTCGAGCACAGTACGCACCCGGGCCGGCGGCAGGCCGGCGAACGAGGCGTGGTGGTCGTCGGTGAAGCAGACCACCTCGCACCGCCCCTGCCCCGGCCGGACCGGGGTGAACGGGGTGATCTCCGCCGGCTCCTCGGCGATCCGCTGGCTCAGCGACGGGAACCGGTTCTCGAAGACGGCCACGTCGTAGTCCGGGGCCGGGATCTCACTGAGCCGGTCGCCCCGGGACGGGCAGAGCGGGCACTGGTCGGCCGGGGGGAGGAAGATCCGGCTCTGCCGGTGCACGGCGACCGCCACCCACTCGTCGGTGAGCGGGTCGTACCGCAGCTGGGACGCGGGCGGCGGCGGCGGAAGCTCGCGCCGGTCCGGCTGGTCGCGGACCGCGTCGTCCCGCTCGTCGAAGTAGATCAGCTCCCGGCCGTCGGCCAGCTCGATCGTCGTACGCTTCACTCCGCCGTTCCCTCCCTCGTCGGCGCGGCCACGCGGCCGGGGCCACGATCCGGGGCCGGCGTCCGACCCGGTGCCGATCTGCTCGTCGTCCCCGCCCCCGCGACCAGGACCAGCTCGCCGACCCGCTCGTCGAGCACCTGTCGGGCCTGCGGGTCGAGCCGGTCGTCGGTGACCAGCACGTCGGCGGCGGACAGCTCGACGATCGAGGAGATGCCGACGGTGCCCCACTTGGTGTGGTCCGCGAGCACGACCAGCCGGTCGGCGGCGGCCACCAGGGCCCGGTCGGTCTCGGCCTCCATCAGGTTGGGGGTGGTGAAGCCGGCCCGCTCGCTGATCCCGTGCACGCCGAGGAAGAGCAGGTCCAGGTGCAGCGACCGGATCGCCGCGACCGCGAGGGGCCCGACCAGCGCGTCGGACGGCGTCCGCACCCCGCCGGTGAGCACCACGGTCTGGTCGGTGCGGTCCCCGGCGTGCAGGATCTCGGCGACCGGCAGAGAATTGGTCACCACGGTCAGCCCCGGCACGTCGACCAGCCGGCGGGCCAGCTCGGCCGTGGTGGTGCCGGCGGAAAGGGCGACCGCCGCGCCGGGACGCACCAGCTCGGCGGCGCGGGCGGCGATGGCCGCCTTCTCCGGCAGCTGGCGCACCGACTTCGCGTGGAAGCCCGGCTCGTGGGTGGAGCCGGGGCCGGTCGTGGTGGCGCCGCCGTGCACCTTGGCCAGCACGCCCTGCTCGTGCAGCGTGTCCAGGTCGCGCCGGATCGTCATGTCGGAGACGCCGAACTCGGCGGCCAGCTCGGTCACCCGGACGCCGCCGGTGGCCCGGACGCGCTCCAGGATGGCCGCCTGCCGTTGCCGCGCCAGCATTCCGCACCTCCGGTTCCCGCGCCCACTTCTCACGTGGTCGCACGCGTTCCAACAAAGGTGAACACTAGCGCGGCGGGTGGCCGTTGCGGAAGCGGAGCCGTAGGGGGCGGTGGGCACCGACACGTGCCCGGCGCACGCACCGCCGCCCGGCCCCCTCGACGGAGAGGAGGACCGGGCGGCGGCGACGGGTCGGGAGGCGGCGGGTCAGGTGGACTGGAGGCGCGGCTCCACCCAGCCGGTCTCGGTCAGGTGGTGCATCACCGCCTGCACCGCCTCGTCGATCGACATCCCGGTGGTGTCGACCACGACGTCGGCGTCCGTGGGGACCTCGTACGGGTCGTCGATGCCCGTCATGCCCGTGAGCAGGCCGGCCCGGGCGCGGGCGTACAGGCCCTTGCGGTCACGCTGCTCGCACACCTCGATCGGGGTCGCCACGTGCACCAGCACGAAACCGGCCCCGGCCGCGTGCGCCATCTCGCGGGCCGTGGTCCGCGCCGCCGCGTACGGGGCGATCGGGCAGCAGATGCCGACCCCCCGGTGCCGGGCGATCTCGGCCGCCACCCAGCCGATCCGCCGGACGTTCAGGTCCCGGTCGGCCTTGCTGAAGGTCAGCCCGGCGGACAGCTCCCGGCGCACCACATCGCCGTCGAGCAGGGTCACCGTGCGGTCGCCGCCCTCGCGCAGCACGTCCGCCAGGCCCCGGGCGATGGTCGACTTGCCGGAGCCGGAGAACCCGGTGAGGAACACCACGAGCCCCCGGTGCCGCCGGGGCGGCCGGGCCCGCACCAGTTCCTTCGCCACGGCCGGCGGGGTGTGCCACTCCGGCAGCGGGAAGCCCCGGTCGAGCAGGTCGTCGATCTCCGCCTGGCTGAGCGCCAGCCGCCGATTCCGCGGCGGGATGTCCTCCCGCCAGCGCCACTGCCCGTCCCGGTTGTCGTAGGCCAGCTCGCGCGGCACCAGCACCCGCAGCCCCGCGCCGGAGAGCATCTCGCCGGTGGAGAGCAGGTGGGTCACCCCGTACGCGGCGGCGACCCGGGCCTGGAGCAGGGCGTCGCTGATCTCGTCCCGGCGGCGGGCCAGCGGCACCGCGACCAGGGTCGCCGGGGGCATCCGGTCCCGGGCGGCGAAGACCGCCCGCACCAGCGACTCGGAGGGCAGCCCGTTGATCGGCCCCTCGCCGACCGGGATCATCACCAGCAGGTGCGCGCCCAGCGTGCGGGCCGCGTGGGCGATCTGCGCGAGCTGCGGGCGGTGCAGCGGGCGGTCGGCGAGCACCCCCAGCACCCGGCCCGGGGGCAGCAGCGCCCGGATCTCCTCCGGGCTGCGGCGCAGCCGCTGGAACGGGCCGTGGCCGCCGTCGCCGAGCCGGCGCACCGTGCCGCCCACCCCGGCGACGCCCTCGCGGGCCGACCACACATCGGTCACCTCCAGCGAGGCCACCGGGGCGCCCTCGCCGTCGGACAGCACCAGCACCCGGCGGGCCGGATCGGCCGGATCCAGACCGTCGGCGACCGCCGCCGGCACCTGGAGGGCCACCGGCACCTGCCACGGCGCCCCGTCCGCGAGCCGGCCCCGCCGGCTCACCGAGGCCAGATCCGCCCGGGTCATGAAGCCGGTCAGGGGCGCGTACGCCCCGGAGACCAGCAACTCGAGATCGGCCAGTTCCCCGGGCCGCGGCGTGTACGCCGGCGCGTCCCGAAGCACCTCGTCGGGCAGCACCCACCCGTTGCTCATCGCACCCCCACTCTCTGGCCGGCTCACAGTTTCTCAGCCCGTCGCCGATCGGTCGAGAGTGCCATTCCCATCACTAGGGGTTGATCCCCGCCACGGATCAGGCGGCGGCCCGCAGCGGGGCCGCGCCGAACGAGACCGAGAACCGCTTGCACCAGATCGAGACGCTGGTCAGGGCGGTCAGGTCGGTGCCCGCCGGGATGTCGTACGCCTGGTCGCCCCGGTTGCCCTTCAGCCGGCCCAACTCCACCCGACGACCGTCGTCGAAGACCCGCCAGCCGGCCACCCCCTCGCGTACCGGCTGATCGGTGAGCCAGACCCGGAGGTCCGGCCCGTTGCTGGTGTCCAGCCCGACGAGTTCCAGGCGGTGCCGCCCGTCGGGGGTCCGGACGATCCGGGCGCTGCCCGACGTGTCGTGCTCGTGGGTGACGAAGTCGCCCCGGCTCACCAGCGTCGGCCCGGCCGGGGCGCGCGCGGCGGCCGGGCTGCTGGCGGAACCGGGGCCGGTCGCGGGTGTGCCGGCGGGTCCCGACGCGGCCGGGGCGGTGGTGGCCGCCACGGCCGACAGCGTCTCGTCGACCTCGGTGTCGGTGACCAGCTTCCAGGGCTGGAACCAGGCCAGGCCGGCGGCGGCCCCGGCGGCGACCACGGCGACCGCGATCCAGGTCAGCGGCTTGTGCAGCAGGCGGGCGATCATGCGTCCAGTCTCGCCCGGCCCGCGCCCGGCGGCACCGTCGCGCCGGTTACGGAAGCCTTACCGGCGCGTCGGGCCGCCCGTCACCTGCCGTCCATAGCCCATCCACAGGTCGTTCATACGCCGTTCGCATGCCCGACCGGTTGGCTGCCCTCTGACCGATCCGTGCCATCCAGACCGGAGGAAGTGCGTTCATGCGTCTACGGTTCAACCGCCGAGCCCGGCCCCCAGACCCGGCTGCTGACCACCGTGGCGATCCGGCTCCGGAAGCGGGGCCCCCGACGACCGGCCGGGACCACGCGGGGCACGCGCTGCGCGCGCCGAGCAAGCTGCACGCCTTCAACCGGTACGAGATCAAGTATCTCGTGGAGACCACGAAGGTGGCGGCGCTGCGGCGGGAGCTGGCCGCCCGGCTGGCCACGGACAGCAACGGCGGCAACAGCGGGTACGGCGTGTGGAGCGTCTACTACGACACCGCCGACCTGCGGTTCTACTGGGAGAAGATCGAGGGGCTCAGGTTCCGCCGCAAGCTGCGCGTGCGCCACTACGGCGACCGGTCCACCATCGACGACGACACCACCGTGTACGTCGAGATCAAGCAGCGGGTCAACCGGGTCACCCAGAAGCGCCGCATCGCCCTGCCCTACCGGGAGGCCCGGCGGCTCTGCGACGAGCGGGCGATGGTCGAGCACGACCCGTCCCAGCGGGGGTTCGTCGAGGAGGTCCTCGAACTCGTCTCCGGGCTCGACCTGCGGCCGGTGGCGATGACCGGCTACCACCGCGAGGCGTTCGTCGGCCAGGACTCCGACCTCGGCCTGCGGGTCACCCTCGACCACCGGGTCCGGGGCCGGGACCGCGACTTCCACCTCGGTGCCGACGCCGAGAACCGGCTCATCGTGCCGGCCCGGCTCTCCGTCGTCGAGATCAAGGCCAACGAGCGGGTGCCGTACTGGCTCACCGATCTCGCCGCCCGCGCCGAGCTTTCGGTGGTGCGGGTCTCCAAGTACTGCCAGAGCGTCGAGGCGTTCGGCCGCGCCCCGCGCTCGGTCTTCCACGTCCAGGACACCGACCCCGCCGCCGATCTGGCGGCGGCCACCTTCGAGAAGTGAGGCCCGAACCCCGATGGACATCACGTTCCAGGACCTGTCCGGCACGTTCAGCGTGGGCGACATCGCCATCGCGCTGTCGCTGTCGTTCCTGCTCAGCGCCATGATCGGCTGGGTCTACCGGGCCACCCACCGCAACGTGTCCTACAGCCAGTCGTACGTGCAGACGCTGATCATCCTCGGCATGCTGATCTCGCTGATCATGCTGGTGGTGGGCTCCAACATCGCGCGGGCGTTCGCCCTGGTCGGGGCGCTGTCGGTGGTACGGTTCCGCAACGCCATCAAGGAGACCCGGGACGTCGGGTTCATCTTCCTGGTGATGGGCGTCGGGATGGCCTGCGGCACCCGGTTCTACACCCTGGCGATCGCCGCCGCCATCGCGATCAGCCTGATCATCGTGGTGATGTACCGGTTCAACTGGTTCGCGCTGAACGTGCAGCGGCAGGTGGTCAAGGTCCAGCTCCCGGCCGGCGGCAACCACACCGCCGAGATCCAGGACGTGCTGGTCCGCTACACCACCGAGTTCGAGCTGGTCAGCCTGGAGTCGATCCGGGCCGGCGCGCTCACCGAGCTGATGTACACCGTCCGGCTCAAGAAGGGCACCGAGCCGGGCGACCTGATCTCGGCGCTCAGCGAGCGGACCTCCGGCCAGCGGGTGACCGTGCTCACCGGCTACGACCAGACGGACCTGTGATGGCCGAGCCACCCCGGGCCAGGTCCCCGCTGCCCCGGGCGCTGCGCCGCCGGCTGCCCGCCCGGGTCCGCCAGAACTGGAAGCTGCTCACCACCTGCGCGGCGTTCCTCGCCGTCCTCACCCTGGTGCTCGGCACCGAGCGGATCCGCCCGTACGTGACCAGCGCCGGCGACGTCGGATCGGACACGGTCACCGTGAACATCGCCGGCACGACGGACCTGTTCGACGCGACCGTCGCCCACTCGATCTCGCTGACCTTCAAGGACACGGACTACCAGCAGATGCTGGAGACCTACTGGAAGGAGGGGGAGAAGGGGTACGTCGAGGCGGACCTGACCGTCGACGGCACCACCCTCCCCAGCGTCGGCATCCGGCTCAAGGGCAACTCGACCCTGCAGAGCCTGACCTGGAAGGGCGAGTCCAGGCCGCGCGGGAACGGCGGTGGCCCGCCCGGCGGGATGCCCGGCGGCGGCGAGCGCCCCGCCGACGCCGGCCAGCGGCAGGGCGGCCAGCCGGGCCAGACCGGCCAGCAGGGCGGCCAGACCGGCCAGCAGACGGGCCAGCGGCAGGCCGGCGGCGGGTTCCCCGGCGGCGGGATGACCCGCACCAGCCTGAAGGCCGAGGAGCCCGAGACGCTGCCCTGGCTGATCAGCTTCGACGAGTTCGTCGACGGCCGCCGCTACCAGGGGCACCGCGAGGTAGCCGTCCGGGTCGCCGGCATGGGCGGTGGCTCCACGGTGCTCAACGAGGCGCTGGCGCTGTCCCTGCTCGACAGCACCGGCGAGGCCGCCCAGCGGTACGCGTACTCGTCGTTCACGGTCAACGACCGGCCCACCGCGGCCCGGCTGCTGGTCGAGCACCCGGACGAGAACTTCGCCGACCAGATGGGCGGCACCGGCGTGCTCTACAAGTCCCTGGCCAGCAGCAGCTTCACCGACCAGGGCGACGACCAGACCGACTACACCGACGACTTCAAGCAGATCACGATGAAGGGCAGCCAGGACCTGCAACCCGTGATCAACCTGATCAAGTGGGTGAACTCGGCCAGCGACGAGGAGTTCGACGCGCAGCTCGCCGACCGGGTCGACGTGGAATCGTTCGCCCGCTACGTCGCGCTGCAGAACCTGCTGCTCAACTTCGACGACATGTCCGGGCCGGGAAAGAACTACTACCTCTGGTACGACCTGGAGACGAAGAAGTTCAGCGTGATCAGCTGGGACCACAACCTGACCTTCAGCGGCAACGCCTCCCAGGGCCCGCACGACAGCGGCGGCTTCGGCATGCGGGGCGGCATGCAGCCACCGGAGGGTATGCAGCTCCCCGAGGGGATGCAGCTTCCCGAGGGTATGCAGCTCCCTGAGGGCATGGACCTTCCCGAGGGCATGCAACCGCCGGGCGGCGGGGCCACGGAACAGGAGGGCGGCAATGCCGAGCGGGGCCGCGTCGGCGGCATGATGACCGGCCACAAGCTCAAGGAGCGGTTCCTGGCCAGTGACGCGTTCAAGGAGGTCTACGAGGACGCGTACCGCGAGCTGTACCAGCAGGTCTACGCCAGCGGCCGGGCGACCGGGGCGCTCGACGCGATCACCGGTGTGCTGAAGACCGTCGACGGGGTCGACGCGGCGGCGGTGGACTCCGACGCCGAGCGGCTGCGCACCCTCGTCCAGCAGCGCACCGAGAGCCTCAAGAACAACGAGGTGATCACCCGGAGCTGAGCCTGGGAGAGCCGGGGGAGCCGGCACGGCGGACCCGCCGCGCCGGCTCCCCACCCGGCCGCCGGAACGGAGAAGGTAGGGCCTGCCGGATGGCTCCCGCCCGCCCCGCCCGGCAGGCTGGGAGCATGGTGGCCGACACGGGCCGGGCGACGCCCCGGCGGACGTACCCGAAGCACACCCGGCACTGGGTGACCAGCCTGGCGGCCGCCGGTGCGGCCGTGGCGGCGACCACCTCGGTCGCCCAGACGGCCGGCCGGTTCCACTGGTGGGCGGGCTTCGTGCTGATCCCCGGCGCGCTGATCGGCGCGGCCGGCGGGGCGCTGCTGGCGCGCGGTGGCGGCCGGGCCTTCGCCGGGTACGTCGTCGGCTGCGTCGGCCTGCTGGTCTTCACGGTCGGCGCGCTGCTGATGACCGGCACGATGGGCGAGGGCTGGCCCGTCCTGGTCATGCTGCCCTGCCTCGCGGGCGTCGGCACCTACCTGTGGCGGCCCACCGACCCGCTGGCGCGCGGGCTGCACCGCACGGTCGCCCTGCTCGCCCTGGCCGGCGCGGGGGTCGGCGTGGCCCTGATGCTGATCCGGCACCGCCTCGTCGACCCGGGGGAGACGCACTGGTGGGGCGGCTTCGTGCTGGCCGCCGGCCTGCTCGTCGGCGGGAACGCCGTCGAGGTGGCCCGGCACCGGATGCCGTACCGGCTCCAGGCGGTCACCCTGCTGCTCGGGCCGGCCGTGGTCGCCGCCCTGCTCGGCGTGCGCATGCTGCGCGGCTGGTGACCGGCGGCCTCCTTACACGGCGCACGCGATCACCAGTTCCGGGGCGCGGCCCGGCAGCAGGTCCAGCCGGCCGATCCGCCCCGCCGCCCGCACGTCGTCGGCGACCAGCGTCAGCCGGTCGAGCAGGTCGGCCGGGCCGAGCGCCTCGGCCAGCGGCACCTCCGCCTTCATCGACTGCTTCCGCTCCGACTTGGCGCGGCGCACCTGGCCCAGCGCGTCGGATGCCAGCCGCAGCAGCCCCGCGTCGGCCGCGCCCCCGATCGCCCGGTCCACCTCGTACGTGGTGGGCCACGGCGCGCGGTGCACCGAACCGTAGCGCCACCACGACCACACCTCCTCGGTGACGAACGGCAGCACCGGGGCGAACAGCCGCAGCTGCACCGACAGGGCGGTGGCCAGCGCCGCCCGCGCCGAGTCGGCCCCCGGCCCGGTGCCGTAGGCGCGTTCCTTCACCAGCTCGATGTAGTCGTCGCAGAACCGCCAGAAAAAGGACTCGGTCGCCTGCAGGGCGGCCGTGTGGTCGTACGCGTCGAAGGCCGACGTGGCGGTGGCGACCACGCCGGACAGCTCGGCGAGCATCGCGGTGTCCAGCGGCTGTGTCGCCGACAGCTCCAGGTCGCGGCGCGGAGTCAGACGCGCCGAGCTGGAGCTGTCGTACGGGGCGCGCAGGGCGTCCGCCGCGCCCAGCCCCAGGGCGAACCGCGACGCGTTGAGCAGCTTGGTGGCCAGCCGCCGGCCCACCCGGATCTGCGCCGGGTCGAACGCCAGGTCCATCCCCGGCCGGCCGCTGGCCGCCCAGTAGCGGACCGCGTCGGAGCCGTACTGCTTGAGCAGCGCCATCGGGGTGACCACGTTCCCCTTGGACTTGGCCATCTTCTTGCGGTCCGGGTCGAGGATCCAGCCGGACAGCACCGCGTCCCGCCAGGGCAGCACCCCGTGTTCGAGATGGGCGCGGGCCACCGTGGCGAACAGCCAGGTGCGGATGATCTCCTGCCCCTGCGGGCGCAGGTCCATCGGGAAGACCCGCCCGAACAGGTCCGGGTCGGTCTCCCAGCCGCCCACGATCTGCGGGGTCAGCGACGACGTGGCCCAGGTGTCCAGCACGTCCGGGTCGCCGACGAAACCGCCCGGCAATCCGCGCAGCGACTCGTCGTAGCCGGGCGGCGGCTCGCCGGACGGGTCGACCGGCAGCGCCGACTCGTCCGGTGTGAGAGGGTGGGCGAAGTCCGGCTCGCCAGTGTCGTCGAGCCGGTACCACACCGGCACCGGCACCCCGAAGAAGCGCTGCCGGCTGACCAGCCAGTCACCGGTCAGCCCGCCCACCCAGTGCTCGTAGCGGCTGCGCATGTGCCCCGGCACCCAGTTCAGCTCCCCGCCCCGGGCCAGCAGCTCCGCGCGCAGGCCGGCGTCGCGGCCCCCGTTGCGCAGATACCACTGCCGGGTCGAGACGATCTCCAGTGGCCGGTCGCCCTTCTCGTAGAACTTCACCGGGTGCACGACCGGGCGCGGCTCGCCCACCAGGTCGCCCGCGTCGGCGAGCAGCCCCACCACGGCCCGCCGGGCGCCGGCCACGGTCTGCCCGGCCAGCGCCGCGTACGGCCCCGCCGGCACCCCGGCCGGCGGCTCCGGCAGCAGCCGGCCGTCGCGGCCGATCACCACCCGCGTGTCGAGCTGAAGCTCCCGCCACCAGGTCACGTCGGTCAGGTCGCCGAACGTGCACACCATCGCGACGCCCGTGCCCTTGGCCGGGTCCGCCAGCGGGTGCGCGCGCACCGGCACCGCCACCCCGAACACGGGGGTACGCACGACCGCGCCCACCAGGTCGGCGTAGCGCTCGTCGTCGGGGTGGCAGACCAGCGCCACGCACGCCGGCAGCAGCTCCGGCCGGGTGGTGTCGATCAGCACCTCCCGCCCGCCCGGCCCGGCGAACCGCAGCCGGTGGTACGCCCCCGGCCGCTCCCGGTCCTCCAGCTCCGCCTGCGCCACGGCGGTGGCGAAGCCGACATCCCACAGCGTCGGGGCCTCCGCCTGGTACGCCTCGCCCCGGGCCAGGTTGCGCAGGAACGCCCGCTGCGACGCGACCCGGGCCGCCCGCCCGATCGTCGTGTACGTCAGCGACCAGTCCACGCTCAGCCCGAGCCGCCGCCACAGCGCCTCGAACGCCTGCTCGTCGACGACGGTCAGCGTCCCGCACAGCTCCACGAAGTTGCGCCGGGAGATCGGGGTCGGGTTCTTCCGGGCGGCGTCGTCCACGGGCGCGGCGGGCGGCTGCCAGTGCGGGTCGTACGGCAGCGTCGGGTCGCAGCGCACCCCGTAGACGTTCTGCACCCGGCGCTCGGTGGGCAGGCCGTTGTCGTCCCAGCCCATCGGGTAGAAGACCGTCCGGCCGCGCATCCGCTGGAACCGGGCGACGGTGTCGGTGTGCGTGTAGGAGAAGACGTGCCCCATGTGCAGCTCGCCCGACACGGTCGGCGGCGGGGTGTCGATGGAGTACACGTCGGCCCGCGTCTTCGTGCGGTCGAACGCGTACGTGCCGTCGTCCTGCCAGCGGCGCGCCCAGGTGTCCTCGATCCCGTCGAGCGTGGGACGCTCGGGGACACCGGCGCGGGCCGACCTGCCCGGTTCAGTCATCGGTCGATGGTAGGCACCGTGGACCGCAGCGACCACGGCTTATCGGGTCGCCGTGCCCACAGTCAGACCAGGGAGTCGCGCCACTGTCGGCGCAGCGCCGCGTACCGGCCGCCGGTGGCGGTCAGCCGCTCCGGTGGGCCGTCCTCCACGACCCGGCCCCCGTCGAGGACGAGCACCCGGTCGGCCGTCTCGACGGTGGAGAGCCGGTGCGCGATCACCAGCGCCGTGCGGTCCCGCAGCACGGTGGCGAGCGCCCGCTGCACCAGCCGTTCCGTGGGCACGTCGAGCGAGGACGTCGCCTCGTCGAGGATCAGCACGCGGGGGTCGGCGAGGAACGCGCGGGCGAACGCCACGAGCTGCCGCTGCCCGGCGGAGAGCCGGCCGCCCCGGCGGCGCACCTCGGTGGCGTACCCGTCGGGGAGGGCGGCGATGAAGTCGTGCGCGCCGATGGCGCGGGCCGCCGCCTGCACCGCCGCGTCGTCCGCGCCCGGCCGCCCGAACCGGATGTTCTCCGCCACCGAGCCGCTGAACAGGTGGTTCTCCTGGGTCACCAGCACCACCGCCCGGCGCAGCTCGGCGTCGGCCAGGTCCCGCAGGTCGACCCCGTCCAGGGCGACCGTGCCGGCGTCCGGGTCGTGGAACCGGGCCAGCAGCTTCGCGATGGTGGACTTGCCCGCCCCGGTGGCCCCGACCAGCGCGACGGTCTGCCCGGCCGGCACGGTCAGGTCCAGCCCCGACAGGATCGGGGCGCCGGCCCGGTAGCCGAAGGAGACCGACCGGAACTCCACCGCGCCGCGCGCGTCGCCGCCGGGCAGCGGCGCCGGGCGCGCCGGCTCGGCGACCCCCGGCCGCTCGTCGAGCACCCCGGCGAGCTTCTCCAGCGCCGCCGTCGCCGACTGGAGCGAGTTGTAGAACTGGCTCAGCTCCTGCATCGGCTCGAAGAAGCGGCGCAGGTAGAGCAGGAACGCGGCGAGCACCCCCACCTCCATCGCGCCGCCGAGCACCCGGGCCCCGCCGTAGCCGAGCACCACCGCCACGGTCACGTTCCCGATCACCTTGATCCCCGGGGAGTACGTGGCGATCAGCCGGAACGCGTGCAGGCTGGCCTGCCGGTAGTCGTCGTTGACGGCCGCGAAGATCCGCTGGTTGCGTGGCTCCCGCCGGTACGCCTGCACCGCCCGGATGCCGCGCAGCGACTCGACGAAGTGGACGATGACCAGCGACACGGCCTCCCTCGTCCGCCGGTACGCGCCGGCCGAGGCGCGGGCGAACCAGCGGGACAGCCAGAACAGGAACGGGAACGCCAGCAGCGTCACCGCCGCCAGCGGCAGGTCCAGCCAGAGCAGGATGCCGGCCACCGACAGGATCGACAGCCCGGCGAGGACCAGGCTGTCGACGCCCCCGTCGAGCAGCTCGGCGATGGAGTCCAGGTCGCTGGTGAGCCGGGAGATCATCCGGCCGGACGTGTAGCGCTCGTGGAAGCCGACGGACAGCCGCAGGAAGTGGCCGTACACGCGCTGGCGCAGCTCCAGCAGGACGGCCTGGCCGATCCGGGCGGAGAGGGTGAGGAAGCCGCGCCGGGCCGCGTACTCGACGACCGTGGCGGCGGCGAACGCGCCGGCGATCGCGACCAGGGGCCCGCTGTCCCCGGCCCGCAGCGGCCCGATGGCGCGGTCGATGCCGAGCATCACCAGGTACGGCCCGGACATGGCGGCGGCGTTCTGGGCCAGCAGCAGCCCCACGGCCAGCCCCAGCCGGCCCCGGTGCGGGCGCAGCAGGTCGCGCAGCAGCGCCCGGCTGCGCACCCGCAGCCGCGCGATGGCCTCGGGGGTGGCCTCCTCGGCCCGGCTCCGGTCGGCCTCCGGGTCGGTGGCCCGCCCCCGCCACCGCTGGAGGTCCAGGTGCGTCGCCGCACCGTGCCGCTCGGCGTCGTCGGCGGTCGTGGTCACGAGCGCACCAGCCCACGGCCGTCCGGCCCGGCCGGGAGCCTGCCGGCGGGGCGGGCCTCGGCCGGGGGCGGATCGGTCGAAGGGGGGTCGGCGGAGAGGACCGCCCGGTACGCCGGCACCGTGGCCAGCAGCCGCGAGTGGGTGCCGACCGCCGTGATCCGCCCCCGCTCCAGCAGCGCCACCCGGTCGGCCAGCGCGACGGTCGACGGCCGGTGCACCACGAGCAGGGCGGTGGTGTCCCGCAGCACCCGCCGCAGCGCCGCCTCGACCAGCGCCTCGGTGTGCACGTCGAGGGCGGACAGCGGGTCGTCCAGCACCAGCACCGCCGGCCGGCCGAGGACGGCCCGGGCCAGCGCCAGCCGCTGCCGCTGCCCGCCGGAGAGGGTGAGCCCCTGCTCGCCGACCCGGGTGGCCAGCCCCCACGGCAGCTCGTACGCGAAGTCCGCCTGGGCCAGCGCCAGCGCCGCGCGGACCTCGTCGGCGTCGGCGTCGGGGCGGCCCAGGGTGAGGTTCTCCCAGACCGACATGGAGAACAGCGTCGGCTCCTCGAAGGCCACCCCGACCAGCCGGCGCAGCGAGGCCAGCTGCAGGTCCCGCACGTCGTGGCCGTCGAGGGTGATCCGGCCGGCGGACACGTCGTGCAGCCGGGGCACCAGCGAGAGCAGGGTGCTCTTGCCGACCCCGGTGGCGCCCACCAGGGCCAGCGTCTCGCCCGGCTCCACGGTCAGGTCGATGCCGCGCAGCACCGGCGCGGGCGTGCCGGGGTAGCGGAACGACACGCCCTCGAACGCCAGCCGGCCCCGGACGCCCGCCCGGGCCAGGCCGACGGCGTGCGGGGCGTCCACGATCGCCGGCTCGGTGTCCAGCACCTCCTGGATGCGGTCGGCGGCCGTCGCCGCCTCCTGACCGTTGGCGATGATCCAGCCCAGCGACTGCACCGGCCAGATCAGCATCAGCTGCAGGCTGACGAACGCGACCAGCTCGCCGATGGTCAGCGCGCCCCGGGCCGCGGCGACCGCCCCGGCGACCAGCACCACGCCGAGGGTCAGGTTGGGCACCAGGTCGAACAGCGCGGAGGTGCGGGCCAGCAGGCGGCTCTTGGCCACGCCGGTGTCGTGCAGCGCCCGCGCGCCGTCGGCGAACCGGGCGGCCAGTTCCGGCCCCCGACCGTACGCCTTCATCGTGCGCAGGCCCTGCGCGGTCTCCTCGACGAGGGTGGCCACGTCGCCCTGCTGGTCCTGCATCCGCCGCGACGCCGCGTGGTAATACCGGCCGAACCGGCGGCTGATCAGGAACAGCGGCACGGCGCTGGCCGCCACCAGCAGCCCCAGCGTCGGGTGCAGCCGGACCAGCAGCACCACCACGGCGACGTACGTGACCAGGTTGAGCACCAGGAACAGCAGCCCGAAGGAGAGGAACCGGCGGATCACCGACAGGTCGCTGGTGACCCGCGACAGCAGTTGCCCGGTCTGCCACCGGTCGTGGAAGCCGGCCGGCAGCCGCTGCAGGTGGGCGTAGATGTCGGCCCGGATCGTCGCCTCCATGCCCACCGAGGACGAGGTCTGGGCCCACCGGCGGATGAAGATCAGCAGGGCCTCGGCCAGGCCGAGGAGCAGGGCCAGCCCGCCGAGCCGGACCAGGCCGCCCGGGTCGTGCCGGGCGACCGGGCCGTCGACCACCCGCTGCACCACCAGCGGCACGGCCAGGCTCGCCCCGGTGGCCGCCAGCGCCGCCACGAGCAGCCAGCAGAACGCGACGGCGTGCGGGCGGAGGTAGTGGCGCAGCCGCCACAGGTTGCGCAGCGGGCGAGCGGCGTCGCCACGGTGGGTCGGGACGCCGTCGCTCTCCGCAGGCACTAACCGACGGTAGCGCCTGAGTGGATGATTGATGCTGTCAACTTTCGGCAGTCCTCTTTGTCCGCAACGGTTTCCGCCGCCGTCCGGGCCTCGTGGGCGAGCAGCCAGCGCTTCACGTCCAGCCCCCAGCGGTAGCCGCCGAGGCTCCCGTCGGTGCGCAGCACCCGGTGGCACGGGACGAACAGGGCGGCGGCGTTGCGGGCGCAGGCCGCCGCCGCGGCGCGCACCGCCGCCGGCCGCCCGGCCAGCCCGGCGTACGCCGTGTAGGTGACCGGGCGGCCGGGCCCGACCTCGCGCAGCACCCGCCACGCGTGCGCCTGGAACGCCCCGCCGGTGTGCTGCTGCACGGGCACCGCGTCGATGGCGGTCAGCTCGCCGTCGAGGTACGCGGCGACGGCGGCGGTCACCGGCCCGAGGTCGGCGCGCCGCCGCACCGGGCCGCGCAACCCGGGGTGCACGAGCGGCAGCAGCGACTCCGGTTCGGCGGTGAACCCGGCCGCCCGGACCGCCCCGTCGGGGCCGGTCACGATGCTCAGCGGGCCGGCGGGGGTGTCGACGACCGCGCCGTCGAGGGTGGTGGTCATGCTGCTCTCCAGAGTCGGATCACCGCGTACGAGCGCCAGGGGCGCCAGCGCCCGGCGTACGCGTCGAGGGTCGATGGGTCGTGGGGCAGGCCGAGCGCGGCGGCGCCGCGCCGGACGGCCAGGTCGGTGGTGAGGCCGACGTCCGGGTCGCCGAGGGCGCGCATGGCCACGTAGCCGGCCGTCCAGGCGCCGATCCCGGGGAGCGCCAGGAGCCGCCGCGCGGCCTCCTCCCGGTCCCCGCCCGGGTCGAGGTCGAGCGAGCCGTCGGCGGCGGCCCGCGCGGCGGCCCGGATCGTCTCCCGCCGCGCCGCCGGCATCCGGAACGCCTCGTCCGGCAGCGCCAGCAGCTCCTCCGCGCCGGGAAAACCCCGCAGCCCGCCGTCGGTGGCGGCGGGGGGCAGCAGCCGGGTGAGGGTGGTGCGGGCCGAGGCCAGGGAGACCTGCTGGGTGGCGACGGCGCGGACGAGCATCTCCAGGCCGTCGACGGCGCGGGGCAGGCGTACGCCCGGTTCCGCCGCCACCGCCGGGGCCAGCGCGGGATCGGCGGCGAGGGTGCCGTCGACGGCCGCCGGGTCGGCGTCGAGGTCGAACAGCCGGCGGCAGCGGGCCACCGCCGGGGCCAGGTCGCGCAGGTCGGCCAGCCGCAGCGTCGCCGAGACGTGCCCGTCCGCCGGGGTCAGCGCCACCTCCGCCGCGCCGTGCGGCAGCCGCAACCCCCGGTGGTACGTCCCGTCGCGCACCTCCTCCACGCCGGGCAGCGCCCGCAGCGCCAGGAAGTCCAGCAGCGCCGCCGCGTGCAGCGGCGGCCGGTACGCCAGCCGCAGCGTGATCGTGCCCGCCCCGCCCGGCGTCGGCCGGCCACCCCGGGCGACCCGCAACTGCGACGGCGCGGCGGCGTAGACCTCCCGCACCGTGTCGTTGAACTGCCGGACGCTGCCGAACCCGGCCGCGAACGCGATCTCGGCCATGCCCAGGCCCGTGGTCTCGATCAGGATGCGGGCGGTCTGGGCGCGCTGCGCCCGGGCGAGCGCCAGGGGCCCGGCCCCCAGCTCGGCGCGGAGCATCCGGTGCAGGTGCCGCTCGGTGTAGCCGAGCCGGGTGGCCAGCCCGGGCACCCCGTCCCGGTCGACCACCCCGTCGGCGATGAGCCGCATGGCCCGGCCCACCACGTCCGCCCGGACGTCCCACTCGGGCGAGCCCGGGGCGGCGTCGGGGCGGCACCGGCGGCAGGCCCGCAGCCCGGCCGACTGGGCGGCGGCGGCCGACGGGAAGAACCGGACGTTGCGTCGCTTCGGCGTCGTCGCCGGGCAGGACGGCCGGCAGTAGATCCCGGTCGACGTCACGCCCGTGTAGAACCAGCCGTCGAACCGCTGGTCACGGCTGTCGACGGCCCGGTAGCAACGCTCGAAGTCCAACTCCACGCCCCCGATACTGCCCCGCCCTCCCCGCGCCCGGCTCGCGGAAATCGGACCTGGTTGCAAGGAGGGGCACCTTGTTGACGCCTTCGGTGGAGGAAGGGCCCCTGTTGACAACGGCGCTCCAGGTCAGCCCGCCCGCGCGCCCCGGGGCGGGCGAAACCGGGCGGGAAAGTGTCGGTCGTGGCCGGTACCGTCCCGCCACCAACTCAAGAAGGGGTGCGGCGATGGCGAGCGTGGCCGGGCGAGGGGTCCGCTGATGCGGTCGGGGCGGGCGCGGCTCGACCGCACGGTGGTCCAGGGCTTCTACGACCGGATGCGGGCGGTCGCCCCGGCGGCGTACGGGGCGATCGAGCGGGACCGGGCGGGTGACCCGGGGCGGGCGTTCCCGGACACGGCCTGCGGCCGGCTCGTCGCCTCGCTCGACGCCGCCGGCCTGCGTGCGCTCGGCATGTGGGCGCACCACTGGTGCATGCGCTTCTACGACGACGACACCCGGGTGGGGCTGCGCCTGGTGCGGGAGATCGCCGGTCGCACCGGGCTGGGCTGGACGGTCGACGAGGTGCGCTGGATGCTCGGGGAGTCGGAGGCGGCCGGCCCGTCCGCCGCGCACCGGTTCACGCTGCCGGGCGCGGCGGCCGGGGAGCTGCCGCCGACGGTCCGCCGGGAGTTCGCCACCGACGTGCTCTCCGGTGCCGGCAGCCGCGAGTTCCGATAGCCGGCGGGCGGCGACGCGCCTGCGGAGAGCGTCGTCGGGGGACGCCGGCGGCCGGCGGCGCGTCGTCCGGGCCGGGTGCCGGGCAGCGCCGGGAGTTGACCGACGACGGTCGCGGCGATCGCCAGGGCGAAGCCCGCGAGCTGCGTCGCGCTCAACGCCTGGCCCAGCGCCAGCCAGCCGAGCGCGGCGGCGGTCAGCGGGCTCAGCGCGCCGAGCACGGAGACCTGGGTCAGGGGCAGCCGCGCCGCGCCGCGGAACCACAGGGCGTACGCGGCGGCGGTGCCGACCAGCCCGAGCCAGGCGTACCCGAGCAGGGCCGGGCCGTCGACGGGCGGCGGCGGTCCCTCGACCGCGACCGCGAGCGGCGCGATCAGCAGGCCCCCGGCGGTGAGCTGCCAGCTCGTCGCCGCGAGGGTGCCGACGCCGGGCGGGCGGCCCCAGCGGCGGGTCAGCACCAGCCCGGCCGCCATCGCGGCGGTGCCGGTGAGCCCGGCGGCCACGCCCAGCGGGTCGGTGCCGGCGTCGGGGCGGAGCACGACCAGCGTCACGCCCAGCGGCGCGGCGAGCGCGGCGAGCAGGGCCGGCGGCCGGGGGCGCTCGCCGAGGGCGCCCACGGCCAGCGCGGCGACCAGCAGCGGCTGCGCCGCGCCGAGCACGGCGGCGGTGCCGCCGGGCAGCCGGTACGCGGCGTAGAAGAGCAGCGGAAAGAACGCGCCGATGTTGAGCGCGCCGAGCGCGGCGGCCCGCCACCACCACGCGCCGTGGGGGCGGCGTCGGGTCACGGCGAGCAGCAGCAGGCCGGCCGGGAGGGCCCGCACCACCGCCGACCAGAGCGGCCGGTCGGGCGGCAGCAGCTCGGAGGTGACCAGGTAGGTGGTGCCCCAGGCGGCGGGCGCGGCGGCGGTGGCCAGCAGGTCGGCGGTGCGGCGGGGCATGGGAGACCAATCATTAGTCGCTAAGTAGCTTGAAGCTAAGCTAATCATCTCCGAGTTAACAGCGCCAGTGCGAGGTGGGGCACAATGCCGGGGTGACCGAGCGGGACGACGTCGACGCCATCGTCGACCAGTGGCGGCGCGAGCGCGCCGGAATGCGGCCCGAGCCGATGGCCGTCTTCGGCCGGATCTTCCGCCTGGCCCGGCTGGTCGGCGACGAGCAGGAGCGGGTGTACGCGGCCTGGGGCATCAGCCGGGGCGAGTTCGACGTGCTGGCCGCCCTGCGCCGGGCCGGTGCCCCGTACACGCTCGCCCCCAAGGCCCTGGCCGCCGGGCTCATGCTCACCTCGGGCGGGATGACCGGCCGCCTCGACCGCCTGGAGCGCGCCGGCCTCGTCCGCCGCGCCCCCGACCCGGCCGACCGGCGGGGTCTCCAGGTGACCCTCACCGACACCGGCCGGCAGGTGGCCGAGGAGGCCGCCGACGCCGGGCTGGCCACCCAGCGGCGGCTGCTCGACGCCCTGCCGCAGGGGGACCAGGAGCGGCTCGCGGAGCTGCTGCGCGACCTGCTCGCCGCTGCCGCCCCCGCTGCCGCCCCGGACGCCACCAACCGTCGCCCCCGCACCCGCCCCTGACCCCACCCGCCCCTGACCCCACCCCGCCCTGAGGCCGCGTAGCGCGCCCGACGCCGCGTCGCGACGGCCCGCCGAGGAGAGGACCCGCCGTGCCCGCCAGCGAACCCACCATCGTCGCCACCAGCATGGGCTTCCTCAGCCGCCGACGCGGGCCCTACGACCTGCGCCCCGGGCCGGTCTTCGAGCTGGCCGCCGAGCTGGCCGAGGCCGGTCCCGCACCCCGGCTGTGCTACCTCGGCCAGGCCGTCGGCGACCGGGACTCCTCGATCGCCGCCGTCCACGCGGCGTTCGCCGGCACCCGGTTCCGCGCGTCGCACCTGGCGCTGTTCCCGATGCCGAACGTCGACGACGTCCGGGCGCACCTGCTCGCCCAGGACGTGCTCTGGGTCGGCGGCGGCAGCGTCGCCAACCTGTGCGCGGTGTGGCGCGTGCACGGCCTCGACGAGATCCTGCACGAGTGCTGGCAGGCTGGGGTGGTGCTGGCCGGGGTCTCCGCCGGCTCGATCTGCTGGCACCTCGGCGGTGCCACCGACAGCTTCGGCCCCCGGCTGCGCGGCTTCACCGACGGCCTGGGCTGGCTGCCGTACGGCAACGGGGTGCACTACGACAGCGAGGAGCAGCGGCGACCCCTGATGCACGCGCTGGTCGCCGACGGCACGCTGCCGACGAGCCACTGCACCGACGACGGCGTCGGGCTCGTCTACCGGGGCACCCGCCTGGTCGAGGCGGTCGCCGACCGGCCGGGCGTCGCCGCGTACGAGGTCGCGCGCGCCGCCGACGGAGAGGTCCGGGAGACCCGGATCGAGCCGCGGCTGCTGGCCGACCGAGGTGAGCCGACCGGAGGCGGCCGGTGACCCGGTGAGGCGAGCTGACGGGAGGCGGCGGGGGTCGGCCGCGTAGACTGGCCGGCCGTGAGCCTCACCATCGGGATCGTCGGCCTGCCCAACGTCGGCAAGAGCACCCTGTTCAACGCGCTGACCAAGAACGACGTGCTCGCGGCGAACTACCCGTTCGCCACCATCGAGCCCAACGTCGGCGTCGTCGGGCTGCCGGACGAGCGGTTGACCAAGCTGGCCGAGATCTTCTCCTCGCAGAAGGTCCTGCCCGCGCCGGTGTCGTTCGTCGACATCGCCGGCCTGGTCCGGGGCGCGTCGAAGGGGCAGGGCCGGGGCAACGCGTTCCTGGCGAACATCCGGGACGCGTCGGCGATCTGCCAGGTGGTGCGGGCCTTCTCCGACCCGAACGTGGTGCACGTCGACGGCAAGGTCTCCCCGGCCGACGACATCGAGACGATCAACACCGAGCTGATCCTGGCCGACCTCCAGACCCTGGAGAAGGCGCTGCCCCGGCTGGAGAAGGAGGCCAAGCTCCGCAAGGACCGGGCCGCCGCCGTGACCGCCGCGAAGCAGGCCGTCGAGGTCCTCGACGGCGGCACCACCCTGTACGCCGGCGCCGCCGCCGCGAAGATCGACCTGGAGCACCTGCGCGAGCTGCACCTGCTCACCACCAAGCCGTTCCTCTACGTCTTCAACGTCGACGAGGCCGAGCTGGCCAACGCCGAGTTCCTCGACGAGCTGCGCGCCCTGGTCGCGCCGGCCGAGGCGGTCTTCATGGACGCCAAGATCGAGTCCGAGCTGGTGGACCTGCCCGAGGAGGAGGCCCGCGAGCTGCTGGAGTCCATCGGGCAGTCCGAGCCGGGGCTCGACCAGCTCGTCCGGGTCGGCTTCCGCACGCTCGGGCTCCAGACGTACCTCACGGCCGGGCCCAAGGAGGCGCGGGCCTGGACGGTCCCGGTCGGCGCGACCGCCCCGGAGGCCGCGGGGGTCATCCACTCCGACTTCCAGCGCGGGTTCATCAAGGCCGAGGTGGTCTCCTACGACGACCTGGTCGCGGCCGGCTCGATGGCGGCGGCGAAGGCGGCGGGCAAGGTCCGCATCGAGGGCAAGGAGTACGTCATGCAGGACGGCGACGTCGTGGAGTTCCGCTTCAACGTCTGAGGCGGCCTGCCGACGGGTTCGCCGGCCGGCGACGGTCCACCCGGGTGACACCGACGAACGGAGCACCATGGCCAAGCTGCTGTACTCGGCGACGGCGTCGCTCGACGGCTACATCGCCGGCCCCGGCGGCGACATGTCCTGGCTGACCGAGCACCTGACCGGCGAGAACCCGACGGCGGAGCGCCTGCTGGCCGGGGTCGGCGCGATCCTCGCGGGCAACGGCACCTTCGGCGGCGGCGACCCCAACCGGGGCACCGACAAGGAGGGCGCGTTCGGCGGGCAGTACCACGGCCCGGTGTTCGTCCTCACCCACCGGCCGCCGGCCGAGCCGCCCCCGGGGATCACGTTCGTCGGCGACCTGCCCAGCGCCGTGGCGCAGGCCAGGGAGGCCGCCGGCGACAGGTACGTCAACGTCCTCGGCGCGGACGTCGCCCGGCAGTGCGTCCGCGCCGGGCTGCTCGACGAGGTCCTGATCTTCTTCGCTCCGGTGCTGCTCGGCGCGGGGGTGCGCATCTTCGACGACCCGGGCGGGCCTGCCGTTCGACTGACGCCGATCCCCGGCGAGACGGCCCACTGGTACCGCGTCGTGCGCTGAACGTTGCCGCTGCTTGATCGACAGGGTGCCCCGGCGCAGGACATGATGTCCTGATGCGAACTCGGCTCCTCTTCGTCCGGCACGGCGAGTCGGTGCACAAGGTCGAGGATGTCGTGGGCGGCCCCGGTGGCTGCCGGGGACTGACCGACTCTGGCCACCAGCAGGCGCGCCGGCTGGCTGACCGACTGCGCGACGAACTCGCCGTCGCCGGTCCGGTGGCGGTCTACTCGTCGGTGCTGCGCCGGACCGTCGAGACCGCGTGGCCCATCGCCGAGGCGCTGGGCGTCAGCCCGGTGCCCGACTGCGGGCTCTGCGCCTGGCACACCCCGCCGTACGCCGACGGGCTGCCCACCGCCCAGTTCCAGACCGAGCACGCCGTGGAGGGCGGCGGGGTGTTCCGGCCGTTCGAGGAGGGCAACGAGAGCTGGGCCGAGCTCGTCGTCCGTGTCAGCCGCGCGATCATGGACATCGCGCACCGGCACTGGGGCGGCACGGCCGTGCTGGTCGGGCACACCGAGACGGTCGAGGCGTCCTTCCACGCGCTCGCCGCCCAGCCGCTGTTCCGGGCGTTCGACATGGAGGTGGCGCCGGCCTCGATCACCGAGTGGACCACCGACGGTGATCCCACCGGCTGGCCGCCGCCCCGCTGGACCCTGCGGCGCTTCAGCGACGTCTCCTGAGTCCCCGTCGGCTGTCGGTCCCTGCGTGCACACTGTGCGGATGACGGAACGACTGGCACCCGTATTGCGGGTCGCGGACGCGGAGGCCACCGCCGGCTGGTATGCCCGGCTCGGCTTCCGCAAGCAGTGGGAGCACCGGTTCGCGCCGGAGCTGCCGAGATACGTGAGCATCGCGCGGGGCGGCATCGAGGTGCACCTGTCGGAGCACGCGGGGGACGCCCGGCCGGGCACCTCGCTCTACCTGTACGTCGACGACGTCGACGCGGTCGCGGCGGCCTGCGGCGGCGTCGAGGTCGCCGAGCGGGACTGGGGCCGCGAGTTCCAGCTCACCGACCCCGACGGCAACCGCATCCGGGTCGGCACCGTCCCCGCCTGATCCGGCCCACATTCCTTGGACGGTTGTCGTCACCAGCCGACGACAACCGTCCAGGGTCGGGAAACGCCGGGGTGCCGGGGCGGGGCAGCGCGGGACGGGCCGGCGTGATGGGGTGTCGCGTGTGGAGTTGAGCGTCGACGTCGCCGGCACGCGGTTGCCGGCCACGCTGAGCCTGCCGACCGGCCCGGTGCGGGGCGGGCTGGTCGTGCTGCACGCGGCCGAGGCGGGGCACCGGTCGCACTTCTGCTACGAACACCTGGCCCGGCTGCTGCCTGGCGCGGGGGTCGCGGTGCTGCGCTTCGACCGCCGGCCCCGCGTCGACGGCCACGACGTGCCCCTGGCCGACCAGGCCGCCGACGCGATCGCGGCGGTCGACGTGCTGCGCCGCCACGTCGGCGACGTGCCGGTCGGGCTGTGGGGGCTGAGCCAGGGCGCCTGGGCCGCCCCGCTGGCCGCCGGGCTCCGGCCCGACCTGGTCGCCTTCCTCGTGCTCGTCTCCGGCAGCGGGGTCAGCCCCGCCGTGCAGATGCGCTACGGCACCGCCGAGCAGCTGCGCCGCAACGGGTACGGCGACGCCGACCTGGCCGAGCTGGGTCGGGTGCGGGCCGCGACGGAGGCGTACCTGCGGGGCGACCTCGACCGCGCGACCGCGCAGGCGGCCGTGGACCGCGCCGCCGCCCGCCCCTGGTTTCCGCTGGTCCACCTGCCGCGCGCGCTGCCCGACCAGCCGGGCACCTGGCGCGACATGGACTTCGACCCGGTCCCGGTGTTCGCCCGGGTGAGCTGCCCCGTGCTGCTGTTCTACGGTGCGACCGACGCGTGGATCCCCATCGACGACAGCGTCGCCGCCTGGCGGCGCGCCACCGCCGGGGCGGCCGATCCGCCCACCGTCTGCCGGCTGGACGGCTGCGACCACTACCCGACCCTCGGCGAGGGCACGAGCCTCGACAGCATCAGCCCGCAGTACACGGCCGCCCTGCTGAGCTGGCTGGACGCCCGGCTGCCCGCCGGTTAGCGGGTCTGGCTCAAGCGCTGCGCAGGGCGTCGTCGACGCCGGTCTCGCGGCGGCCGAGGTGCGCGGGGTCGCGGCCGGAGAGCAGGTCGACGGCGGCCTTCACGCAGGCCCCGTACTCCCGGGTGGAGCTGATCTGCCACGTCCTGGCGTACGCGCGGGCGGTCTCGTCGCCGACCCCGCTGGCGTCGACGCCGAGCCGCCGGCACACCGCCACGGCGCGGGGCAGGTGGAAGGTCTGCGTGACCACCGTGGCCCGCTCCACCCCGAAGATCCGCTTCGCGCGGGCGCACGAGTCGTACGTGTCGGAGCCCGCGTAGTCCAGCACGATCTTCTCCGCCGGCACCCCGTTGTCGAGCAGCCAGCGCCGCATCGCGGTCGGCTCGTCGTAGTCCGCGTTCATGTTGTCGCCGGAGAGCAGGACGGCGCGCACCTTCCCGGCGACGAACAGCCGCCGGGCGATCTCCAGCCGGGCGGTGAGGAACGGCGACGGCGTCCCGTCCGGGTGCACCTTCGTGCCGAGCACCAGGGCGACGGGGGCCTCCGGGACGTCCGCCTCGGCGAAGATGTGCCCCTGCGCGCCGTCGCGGATCCACGTCACGCTGGCCACGGTGCCGCCCGTCAGCAGCGCCGCCCCGACGACGCCCGTGACGGCGGCGCGGCGCAGCCAGCGCCAGCGCCTGCGCGTGCCGCCGGCCGTTCGCAGCCTGCCGATCATGGTGGACAGTCGACGCCGCATGGGTACGAGTATTCCTGATCAACTCAGCTTTGATCGACTTCATGTCGCCGACATGGCGGTATCAACCGGCCCCCGACCGGACCATGTCGCCGACATGGTGTGGATCAAGGGGCCTTTTCCTTCCAAGATCCGCGCCTGGCCGCCTGCGGGCGGTGCGGGGGTCAGGGGGAGGCCTGCGACTGGCCGTTGCGCCATACGTCGCCCTGGCTGCCGTGCCGCTCGGCGGCGTAGCGCTGCTGGGTGCGGGCCGCCTCGCGGGCCGCCGCCGAGTCCTCCGGCGACGACTGCCGCCGCCGGTCCCGCCAGGCGACCACCAGGAACGCGCTCACGATCAGCGCCAGGGTCGCCCCGAAGAGAACCATCAGCGTCGTCATATCCCAACGGTAGGCCACCCGGTCGAGCCCGGCCGCCGAGCGGGCGACGGCAGGCATTCGTCAGATCACGCGGGGGTCAGTGCCTGGGCCAGTCGGGCGAGGCCGTCCCCGCCGTGACCGTTCGCTATCACCCGGTCGATGACGGCCTGCGCGGCGCGCAGCGCCCCGGTATCGATCCCGTGGAGGTCGGCGGCCTCGATGACGTGGGCGATGCCCGAGGCGGCCGAGGTCACGGTGGACCGTTCGCCGGGGAACCGGCCGTCGGTGAGCTGGTCGGCGAAGCGGCCGGCCATCTCGCCGATCATGGGGGCGATCCCCGCCGCGTACCCGGCGAACGAGCGGGGGGCGATGCCCTCGGCCGATGCCAGCGCGAAGGCGTGGGTCAGGCCGCTGACCGTCGTAGCGAACAGGTCGAGCAACGCCACGTCGTACGCGGCGGCAGCGCCCGGGTCCTCGCCGAGGTACGCGGGCGTGCCGCCGAAGGCGGCCAGGATGGGCAGGCAGGCATCGAATGCGGGGCGGGATCCGCAGTAGAGCACCCCGGCGGCCTGGGTGCCGATCGACGGGGTCGGCGTCAGGATGGCCCCCTTGACCAGGTCGATGCCCCGCGCAGCCGCCCACTGCGCCAGGCCACGCGCCGCGTCCGGCGAGGCCGTGGTGACGTCGACGAGCGTCCGGCCGGCCCAGTCGTCGTGGTGGGCCAGGACGGACCGGACCGTCGGCGGGTCGATCAGGCAGGTGACCACGAGCGAGCACGCGCGGACGGCGTCGGCGACGGTCGGCGCGGCGGTCGCGCCCAGCGCGACGAGGGGTGCGGCCCGCTCCGGCGTGCGGTTCCAGACGACGGTGGGGACGCCGGCGGAGACGAGGGAAGCGGCGAGGGCCCGGCCCATGGGCCCGAGGCCGAGCACCGCCACCGGCGGACGTTCCGTGAGGTGTTGATCGGTCATGTCAGGAGACGCTAGAGGTTGACGTTGACGTGAAGGTCAAGCCGAAGGTCTGCTGTAGGGCATGCGGATCGGTGAACTGGCCCGGCGGACCGGCGTGAGCACCCGGGCCCTGCGCTACTACGAGGAGCAGGGGCTGTTGCGGCCCGAGCGCCGGTCGAGCGGTTACCGCGACTACGGCGACACCGCCGTGTCGACCGTGCGGCACATCCGGCTGTTGCTCTCGGCAGGGCTCGGCACGGCGGTGATCGCCGAAATCCTGCCCTGCGTCCCGGACGACACGACGGTGCTCGCCCCCACCTGTCCCGAACTCCTCGACGGACTGGCCGAGGAGCGAACGCGGATCACCGCGGCCATCGAGCGCCTGGCCGCAGCCCGGGACATCCTCGACGCGCTCATCGCGACCGGCACCGCCGGCCAGCGCCCGGGAGGTCAGGAGATGTAGTGCAGGATCACGTTGTGTACGTGGTGGCTCTTCTGCGCGCCCCGGAACTCGACCTCGTACGTGTGCGTGCCGACGTGGATGGCGATCGAGCCGGTGGAGAAGAACTCCCCGCCCCACGACTTGTTGCTCACCACGCTCACGCTGGTGATCTTCGAGTACGGGATGCTGGTGATCGCGTACCGCTTGCCGACGAAGGAGCGGTCCTGGATGATCACCCGCCGGTCGGTGAGGCCGATGAACCCGGTGCCGGTGCCGACGGCGTCGTAGACGGCGATGATCTGCTCACCCGTGAGCAGGCCGCTCTGGATCTGCTGGAACTGCTCCTTGCGGTCGTATGTCGCATTCGCCATGACCCCACGGTAAGCGGACGTGCCAAGTCAGCCCGGGGCCGAGAGCCTGCGGGCCACCACGACCAGCTCCCCGGCGCCCGTGCCGACCGGTTGCCGCGCCCAGCCGCCGTACACCCGCTCGACGGCGAAGCCGGCGGCCTCCACGGACGCGCGCAGCTCCGCCTCGCCCCGGAAGCGCAGCCTCGCCGAGCTGCGCCGCGCGTCGCCGCCGGGGAACGCGTAGTGGTGGGTGAAGTCGACGACCCCGGCGTGCACGGCGGTGACCTCCGTCCAGGCCCGCACCTCGCGGCCGTCGGGCAGGCGGACCACCCGCCGCGAGTCGACAGCGTTCCAGCGTTCCCAGGCCCGGGCCGCCGGGTCGCGGGAGTCGAACGCCAGCCGGCCGCCGGGCCCGAGCGCCCGCGCCAGGTCGGCGAGGGTACGCGCCCACTCGTCGTCGGTCACGAAGACCTGCGCCACGTGGCTGGTCAGGACGGCCACGTCGAACGCCGCGCGGGGCAGCGACGCGGAGGTGCCCTCGACCCAGGTGACCAGGTCCGCGCCGGGCCGGCGGCGGGCCGCCGCGAGGGCCGGGCCGGCCGGGTCGACGCCGGTGACGGGGTGCCCGGCGGCGGCCAGGGCGACGGTGAGGCGGCCGGTGCCGCAGCCGAGGTCGAGCACGCGCGCGGGAGGCGTGCCGGCCGACGCCGGATCGGAGGCCAGGGGACCGGTCACCAGGGAGAGGAAGAAGTCGTCGTCGGGCCCCCACGGGCACTCGGCGTCGTAGACGGGCACGAGCTGCGGGTCGCGGAACTCCCCGTCGCGCACGGCCCGGACCAGGAGTCAGCGCGGAGGGCGGATCAGGAGCCGGTGACGGTGCGGTACGCGTCCTCGATGCGGGCGGCCAGCAGGACCTCGCCCTCGCTCAGCGGGGCGCCGTCGCCGTGCCCGACCCGGATCTGCGTCCGGTCGTCGCGGCGGCTGATCTCGGGGCGCAGGTGCAGGGCGTCGGCGACCACCTTGACCCGTTCGGTCAGCGCGGCGTGCTGGGTGTCGTCGATCACCAGCGTGCGCCGGATCTGCTCGCCCTCGCGGGTCCACCCGGTCAGCAGGGTGAGTGCGTCGCTCAGGTAGTCGTGCTTCGCCCGGCTCCTGAACAGCACCCGCATCACCGCACCTCCCAGGCGTCGTTGCCGGCTTGTGGCCAAATCGTCGCCGTCCCGTGTCTAAGTCGGTAACCCCAGTCTGTCGTCCGACCGAGGGTGTGTCCACGCCCACACTTCCCACTTCTACTGGCCTAGCGGACGGCCACGGTACCCAAACCGCCGATTGATCTGGCACGCTGGGAGCCCGTGCGGACCGAACGGGCTAACGAAAGCGGACAGACCGAGCGACGGGATCCGAAGGTGGTCGTCGGCGCGGCGATCATCGCGGACGGGCGGGTGCTCGCCTGCGCCCGGTCGGCCCCGCCCGAGGTGGCCGGCATGTGGGAGTTCCCCGGCGGCAAGGTCGAGCCGGGCGAGAGCGAGACCGCCGCCCTGGTCCGCGAGTGCGCCGAGGAGCTGGCCGTACGCGTGGAGATCGGCGACCGGGTCGGCCGCAACGTGCGGATGGCCCACGGCCGTTCGGTGCTGAAGGTGTACGCGGCCCGCCTGCTGCACGGCGACCGGCCGAAGGCCCTGGAGCACTCGGCGCTGCGCTGGCTCTCCGCGGCCGAGCTGGACACCGTGACCTGGCTGCCCGCCGACGCCCCCATCGTCGCCGCCCTGCGCCCCCTGCTCGCCGCCGACTGAGCCACCTACTGAGCCGCCCACCGAGCCACTGACTGGACCGCAGGCGCAGCAGCCCGCGGAAACGCCGACGGGGGCCGGCGGCCTGTGCCGCCAACCCCCGCCGTCGCTGTCGTCGTCAGTGCTTGTCCTGCTCCGGGTGGGCGAAGTTGAGGTGCTCCGGGGGCAGCGGGAACTGCACGTCGTCGCCGAACGGCGACGGCGCGGCGGCCCGGTCGAAGGTGAGCTCCGTCAGCGGCAGCTTGCCGTTGTCGTCCACGGCCGGGGCGGTCGGCTTCGGCACCTCGCGGTGCCAGTTGACGCCGGCCTGGGCCTGCGCCTCGGCAGCCTGGTCGTGGGAGCCACCCGCGTGCGAGTGGACCCCGCCGGCGGCGGCGTGGGAGTGCACGGCGCCGCTGTGCGAGCCGCTGGTGACGCTGGTCTGAGGCACCTGACCCCTCCGGAAGATCTTGCTACCGAGCCATACCAGGGGATCGTACCTGCGGTCGACCACGCGCTCCTTCATGGGGATGATCGCGTTGTCAGTGATCTTGATGTGCTCGGGGCAGACCTCGGTGCAGCACTTGGTGATGTTGCAGAAGCCGAGGCCCTGCTCCGCCTGCGCATACTCCTTGCGGTCGGTCTTCGCGTCGAGCGGGTGCATGTCCAGCTCGGCGGCCCGGATGAAGAACCGGGGACCCGAGAACGCCTGCTTGTTCTCCTCGTGGTCGCGGACCACGTGGCAGACGTTCTGGCACAGGAAGCACTCGATGCACTTGCGGAACTCCTGCGAGCGCTCGACGTCGACCTGCTGCATCCGGTACTCGCCCGGGGCGACCCCGGCCGGCGGCGCGAACGCCGGGGTCTCCCGCGCCTTCTCGTAGTTGAACGAGACGTCGGTGACCAGGTCCCGGATGATCGGGAACGTGCGCAGCGGGGTGACCGTGACGGTCTCGGCCTCCTCGAACGTCGACATCCGGGTCATGCAGCCCAGCTTGGGCATCCCGTTGATCTCCATCGAGCAGGAGCCGCACTTGCCGGCCTTGCAGTTCCACCGGCAGGCCAGGTCCGGCGCGTCGGTGGCCTGGAGCCGGTGGATGACGTCGAGGACCACCTCGCCCTCGTTGACCTCGACCTGGTAGTCCTGCAGGTCGCCGCCGCTCTCGTCGCCCCGCCAGATCCTGAAGTGACGCTTGGTTCCCATTACTTGCCCGCCTCCTCAGCGAGGGCGTCGAAGTCCGCGAGCTCCTCGTCGGTCAGGTACTTGGCCAGTTCGGCCCGGTCGAACAGGGCGACCAGCTCGGCGCGCATCTTCGGCAGCGGCTTGTGGGTCAGCCGCACCGTGTCGCCGTCCAGGGCGCAGACCAGGTTGACCCGGCGCCACTTCGGGTCCATCGCCGGGAAGTCCTCCCGGGTGTGGCCGCCGCGCGACTCCTGCCGCTCCAGCGCCGCCTTCGCCGTGCACTCCGAGACCACCAGCATGTTGCGCAGGTCCAGCGCGAGGTGCCAGCCCGGGTTGTAGCGCCGCCCGCCGGCCGCGCTGACCTTCGCCACCCGCTCGCGCAGCTCGGCCAGCCTGACCAGCGCGTCGGCCAGCTCGCCCTCCCGGCGGATGATCCCGACCAGATCCCCCATGACCGCTTGGAGGTCCTGCTGGAGGTGGTACGGGTTCTCCCCGGTGTCGCGCTGCAACGGCGCGAGCGCCGTCTCCACGGCGGCCTCGACCGCGCCGATCGACACCTTCGGGCGCGAGGTCAACTGATCGGCGTACGACGCCGCGTGGCCGCCCGCCCGCTTGCCGAAGACCAGCAGGTCCGACAGCGAGTTGCCGCCGAGCCGGTTGGAGCCGTGCATGCCGCCCGACACCTCACCGGCGGCGAACAGCCCGCGCACCGTGCCGTACGCGGCACCCGAGTCCGGGTCCACCTCGACGCCGCCCATCACGTAGTGACAGGTCGGCCCGACCTCCATCGGCTCCTTGGTGATGTCGACGTCGGCCAGCTCCTTGAACTGGTGGTACATCGACGGCAGGCGACGGCGGATCTCCTCGGCCGGCAGCCGGGACGCGATGTCGAGGTAGACGCCGCCGGCCGGCGTGCCCCGACCGGCCTTGACCTCGCTGTTGATCGCGCGCGCCACCTCGTCGCGGGGCAGCAGCTCCGGCGGACGCCGGTTGTTGTCCGGGTCCTTGTACCAGCGGTCCGCCTCGGCCTCGTTGTCCGCGTACTGCTTGCGGAACACGTCCGGGACGTAGTCGAACATGAACCGCTTGCCGTCGGAGTTCTTCAGGATGCCGCCGTCGCCGCGCACCGACTCGGTGACCAGGATGCCCTTCACCGAGGGCGGCCAGACCATGCCGGTCGGGTGGAACTGGAGGAACTCCATGTTGATCAGCGTCGCGCCGGCGCGCAGGGCCAGCGCGTGCCCGTCGCCCGTGTACTCCCAGGAGTTCGACGTCACCTTGTAGGACCGGCCGACGCCGCCGGTGGCGAGCACCACGGCCGGGGCCTCGAACAGGATGAACTCGCCGGACTCCCGGTAGTAGCCGAACGCCCCGGCGACCTTCTCGCCGTCGAGCAGCAGCTCGGTGATCGTCGTCTCGGCGAACACCTTGATCCGGGCGTCGTACGAGCCGAACTCGGCCTTGTCCTCCTGCTGGAGGGAGACGATCTTCTGCTGGAGGGTGCGGATCAGCTCCAGGCCCGTCCGGTCGCCGACGTGCGCCAGCCGGGGGTACTCGTGGCCACCGAAGTTGCGCTGCGAGATCTTCCCGTCCTTGGTGCGGTCGAACAGCGCACCGTACGTCTCCAGCTCCCAGATGCGCTGCGGCGACTCCTTCGCGTGCAGCTCGGCCATCCGGAAGTTGTTGAGGAACTTGCCGCCGCGCATGGTGTCGCGGAAGTGCACCTGCCAGTTGTCCCGGCTGTTCACGTTGCCCATGGCGGCGGCCGCGCCGCCCTCGGCCATCACGGTGTGCGCCTTGCCGAACAGCGACTTCGAGATGATCGCCGTCTTCTTGCCCGCGAGCCGGGCCTCGATCGCCGCGCGCAGGCCGGCGCCGCCGGCCCCGATCACGACGACGTCGTAGTGGTGTCGTTCGATGCGATTCGTGGTCGTCATGTCAGGCCCTCTAGTTGATGAACCGCAGGTCGTTGAACCAGCCGGCCGCGACCGCCATGACGTAGAAGTCGGTCAGCGCCAGGGTGCCGAGGGTGATCCAGGCGAGCTGCATGTGCCGGACGTTCAGCCAGGACACGCCGGTCCAGGCCTTGTATCGCACCGGGTGCTTGGAGAAGTGCTTGAGCCGCCCGCCGATGATGTGCCGGCAGGAGTGGCAGGAGATCGTGTACGCCCACAGCATGACCACGTTGACCAGCAGGACGATGTTGCCCAGCCCGAAGCCGAAGCCCTCCGGCGAGTGGAAGGCCAGCACCGCGTCCCAGGTGTTGATCAGCGAGATGATCGCGGCGGCGTAGAAGAAGTAGCGGTGCAGGTTCTGGCCGAGCAGCGGGAACCGGGTCTCGCCCGAGTAGCTGTCGTGCTTGTCCGGCACGGCACAGGCCGGCGGCGACAGCCAGAACGACCGGTAGTAGGCCTTGCGGTAGTAGTAGCAGGTGAGCCGGAACAGCAGCAGGAACGGCAGGGTCAGCGCCGCGTCCGGGATGATCCACCAACCGGGCAGGAACTGGCCGAAGTGGGAGGCCCCCTCGACGCACCGGTCCGTGACGCAGGGGGAGTAGAACGGGGTCAGGTAGTGGTACTGCTCGACCCAGTACCACTTGTGCATGAAGACCCGGACCGTCGCGTACGCCACCCAGGCGCTGAGCCCGATGACGGTGATCAGCGGAGCGAACCACCACCGGTCCGTCCGCAACGTCTTCGCCGCTATGGCGGCGCGCGCTCGCGCTCCCCGCGGCCTCGTTGCCGTTGAAGTCATTCGGTCGTCTCCCTGACGGGGCCCTCACGGGCGGCAGTTGTTCCGGTCGGCACGCGGACCGGCGACCCCGTACCCGCTGCCACCTCACCGCGCACACCAACGACCACACCGGCCGTACCGGCGCAGCTAGTTGACACACGTTACGCCGATCTCCGTGGGCCGTCCGCGCAAGGGAGTGTCCCGTGTGTCCGGCCTGCGGAAAAGTCCCCGCAACACGATCGATGTCGGATGTTAAGAACCTCACTCTCCGGCCGCCGCCAGAACCGGCGAGGATCATCCGCCCGGGTCAGCCGGATGCGCCCCCGGTGAAGTTCCAGGCCGCCAGGCGCAGCGCCGGCGCGTCCCACCAGACGCCGTCGACGCGGTCCGGCTGCCGGACCGCCCGGCGGCCGATCCCGAGCACGGCCCCCGGGCCCAGCGCCCGGGGGTAGGACTCGGTGAACCGGAAGTTCTGCACCGCCCGCACCGGCACCCCGCCCTCCACGAGCCAGACCCCGTTGCGGGTCAGCCCCGTGATCACCAGGCTCTTCGTGTCCAGCACCCGGGTGTACCACAGGTCGCTGACCAGCAGGCCGCGTTCCATCCCGGCGACCAGGTCGGCCGTGGAGTCGTCGACCAGCGGCCCCGCCGGTGCTGGCGACCCGTGCTGAGCCCCGTCGCCGTGCCCTGTCCCGGCGGCGTGCTGAGCCCGGTGGCCGCCGGCCGCCGGCGCGTGCGCCGGGGCGCCGGCGTCGCCCGCCGGGGCGGGGCCCGACAGCCGCAGGTTGACCGGCATCGGGCCGAAGGTGGCCGCGTCGGGCGACGCGTGCCCGGTGGAGCCCACCCCGGCCGCCGCGCCGCTGCGCCGGTCGTGCGCCACCGCGACGGTGGTGCCGGCGTCGACCAGCGTCAGGGCCCGCCGGCCCGTGCCCTCCACGTCGAACGGCAGCCCCGACCCGGCGAGCGGGTCGTCGACCAGCGTGACCGCCGGGTCGAACTGGGCCACGCCCGGCTCGGCGAAGGACTGCCGCTCGGCGTGCCGCTTGCCGTTGAAGCCCCACAGGGCGAAGTTGTGCAGCAGGTCGGCGACGGCGGCCGGCTCCAGCACCACCTCGTAGCGGCCCGGAGGCAGCTCGACCGGGTCCACGGCCGCCCGTGCCTTCGCGGCGGCCCGGGCCCCCAGCGCCGCCCCGTCGAGGTCGGCCAGCCGGTCGACGTGCAGCCGGGCCACCCCGTCCGCGCCGCCGGTGCGGGCGATGCCGTCCATCGCGGCCTCGGCGGCGACGCCCTGCGCCGAGTGCCCGGTGGAGTTGGCGAACGCTGCCGCCCGGTAGCCGGTGCGGCAGTAGCCGGCGGCCTCCAACCCACCCACGGCGTCGACGAACGCGCGCACCCGCTCGGCCCGCTCGCCCGGCTCGGCGAAGGCCGTGGCCTCGTCCCAGGCCGGGGCGGCGGGCACCGGCGAGCGCGGGGTCAGCCCGGGCCAGGCCGGATCCGGCGGGCATAGGCGGGCTGCCGCGAGGGCCCGCTCGACCAGGGCGGCCAGCCCGTCCGGGGTGACCACGCTGCCGCCGCCGGCCGCCGTGCGCCCCTCGGCGTGCACGCGCAGCCGCACGGAGACGCCCGACTCGGCGACGTTCTGGTGCACGAAGGAGTTGGCGAACCGGGTCAGCGCCAGGTCGGCGCGGGTGACCACCACCTCCGCCTCGGCCCGCGGCCCGGCCAGCCGGCGGACCAGGTCGACCACCTGGTCGGCGAGCCCCAGCACGTCCCGCCCACCGTCCTGCCTCATGCGCGCACCCCCACTCGGACGTTGCGGAACCGGGCCGGCGCGGCCGGGTGACCCGTGTGGCCGACCTGGCCGGGCTGACCCTTGCCGCAGTTGGGCGTGCCCCAGGCGACGGTCTCGGCGGAGAGCATGTCCATCGAGCGCCAGAACAGCGGGCCGATGCCCGTGTAGGTCGGGTTGCGCAGCATCCGCCCCCGCCGGCCCCGCTTCACCTCCCAGCCGATCTCGCAGCCGAACTGGAAGTTGAGCCGCTTGTCGTCGATCGACCAGGAGCGGTTGATGTCCATCAGCACCCCGTCGTCGGTGGCGGCGATGATCTCGTCGAGGGTGTGCGGGCCGGGCTCCAGCCCGACGTTCGTCATCCGCACCATCGGCAGCCGGGCCCAGCCGTCGGCGCGTACGCTGCCGCCGTAGTCCAGGCCGGCGACGGCGGCCGAGTCGCGGCCGGCGAGCACCCCCACCCACCGGCCCTCGCGCACCGCGTCCCGCCGCACCGCCGGGGAGCCCTCGTCGTCGAAGCCGAAGCTGCCCAGCGCGCCGGGGATGGTCGGGTCGATCGTGACGTTCATCAGCTCGGAGCCGTAGCGCAGCGAGCCGAGCTGCGCCAGGTCCAGCCAGGAGGTGCCGGCGAACGCGGCCTCCCAGCCGAGGATGCGGTCCAGCTCGATGGCGTGCCCGACGGACTCGTGGATCTGCAACGCGAGCTGCTCGCCGCCGAGGATCAGGTCGGTCTCGCCCGCCGGACACTCGGGCGCGGTGAGCAGCGCGCGGCTCTCCTCGGCGACCCGGGCGGCGTGCGCGGCCAGGTCGAGCCGGGTGACCAGCTCCCAGCCGGTCGTGCCGTACTGGCCGCGGTAACTCGGATAGGACCGGCGCTGGGTCTCGCCGTCGCCGATCGAGGTGGCCGAGATGCCGCCGCCGCACTCGCGGATGCGCTGGTCGATGCGGTGCCCCTCGCTGGAGACGAACCACTTCGTGGTGTCCCACACCTGGTAGAGGCCCTCGGCCAGGTCGGCGCCGTGCTCCCGCATGGTCGCGGTAGCGCCGACCAGCAGGTCGCCCTTGTCGGACAGGGCCACCCCGAGCGGGTCGACCTCGCACGCCGAGGACCAGCTCGCGACGACCGGCTCGGCCGGCACCAGGTCGACCGGCGGACCGGGGACCCGGGCGCTCGCGGCGGCGATCAGCGCGGCCCGCCGGCCGGCGTCGCGGGCGGCGGCGTCCGACAGCTCCGGTACGGCGTGGAAGCCCCAGCCCGACCCGACCAGCGCCCGGACGCCCAGCCCGAGGCTCTCGTCCTGGGTCAGCTCCTCGACGTCGCCGTTGCGGGCCGACATCGACTCGTAGCGGCGGTGCATCACCCGGGCGTCGGCGTACCGCGCGCCCGCGTCCAGGGCGGCCTGCACGGCGGCGGACGCCGCATCGAATCCGGTCATGACGACGCCCCGCTGCGCTGCGCGCCGCCCTGGGACACCGGGCCAGTTGGATGATTCGCTCGCTGGCGCTCGCTCATGCGCCCGACCCTAGGGGACGGGGCCGACATCCGTCAGGGGACGAGATCCTCGGGCCGGATCTTCGCCCGGACGGGCTCGACCAACTCCAGCACCTCGCCCCGCTTGGCGACGGAGTGCTCCACGTAGTGGGCGTGCCGACGCCGGTGCAGGCGCAGCGCGCCGGTCTCCTGCTCGACCAGGAGGTACCAGTCGATGTGGGCGGCGGCGTAATAGTGCATCTTCAGCACCTTGTCGGTGGACGCGTTCCCCGGCGAGATGATCTCGCAGACCAGCCGGACGTCGGCCGCCGCCACGTAGACGTCGTCGAGGTCGACCGGGTCCGTGACAACGAGGTCGGGGACAGGGACCCGCCCGGACTGGAGCCGGACGTTCACCGCCTCCAGCAGCTCCAGCCCGACCGCCTCGGCGGCCGGTTCGAGGATGTTGCCCAGCTTGCGGGAGATCCGTTGGTGCCGTGGGGTGGGGGCTGGGGTCACGTGGAGGCTCCCGTCGAAGAGTTCGACCCGTTGCGACGTCTCGCCGAGGGCGAGGTACTCCTCCTCGGTCCACGGTCCGTCGTGGTCGAACACCGCCGCGGTCATGGTCACCCCCACCTCGATCGATCGGGCACGGATCCTCTGCCGGCCACCCCCATCATGGTCGCACCCGACGTGCGACCTGTGCGGCTTCGCCGGTCTCGCGATCAGGGGTGTCGGAGGGAGTTGCCGAGTCGTTACGCTCAGCACCGCTGACAGCCCTCGATCTGTAGCTTATTTTCAGCCTCAGTGATCTGTTGTAGTTTCTCTTCGTCACTGGGGGAGGTGGTCGTGGGCGAGCCAGCACCGGCGTCCGACCCGTACCTGCGGGTCGACGACCTGCGGGTG
Organism: Micromonospora haikouensis; assembly: GCF_000876225.1. Taxonomy (NCBI): domain Bacteria; kingdom Bacillati; phylum Actinomycetota; class Actinomycetes; order Micromonosporales; family Micromonosporaceae; genus Micromonospora; species Micromonospora haikouensis. The sequence continues at coordinate 684,749 of NZ_JXSX01000002.1, forward strand.
CGCTTCGACACCGCCGACGGCACCGTCCGCGCGGTCGACGGGGTCTCCTTCGCCGTCGAGCGGGGCCGCACCCTCGCCGTCGTCGGCGAGTCCGGCTCCGGCAAGAGCGTCACCTCGCTGGCGATCCTCGGCCTGCACGACCCGAGGCGCACCACCGTCACCGGCGGGATCTCCGTCGGCGGCCGGCAGCTCGTCGGCCTGCCCGAACAGGACGTCCGCCGGCTGCGCGGCCGGGACGTCGCGATGATCTTCCAGGACCCGCTGTCGGCGCTGCACCCCTACTACACCGTCGGCCGGCAGATCGCCGAGGCGTACCGGGTGCACCACCCGGGTGCCGGGCGGCGGGAGGCCCGGCGGCGGGCCGTCGACATGCTCGGCCGGGTCGGCATCCCCCAGCCGGAGCGGCGCTACGACCAGTACCCGCACGAGTTCTCCGGCGGCATGCGGCAGCGGGCGATGATCGCCATGGCCCTGGTCAACGACCCGGCCCTGCTGATCGCCGACGAGCCGACCACCGCCCTCGACGTCACCGTGCAGGCGCAGATCCTCGACCTGCTCGCCGACCTCCAGGCCGAGTTCCGCTCGGCGATCATCCTGATCACCCACGACCTCGGCGTGGTCGGCCAGGTCGCCGACGAGGTGCTGGTCATGTACGCCGGCCGGGCGGTCGAGCACGGCAGCGCCGAGCAGGTGCTGCGCCGGCCCCGGCACCCGTACACCTGGGGTCTGCTCTCCAGCGTGCCGTCGTTGCACGGCGACGCCGACGCGGACCTGGTGCCCATCCCCGGCAACCCGCCCAGCCTGATCGACCTGCCGCCCGGCTGCGCCTTCCACCCCCGCTGCCGGTACGCCGACCGCACCGGCGGCCGCTCGCGCGCCGAGGTCCCGGCGCTGGCCCCGGCCGGCGAGCCCGGCCACCTGGCGGCCTGCCACCTGCCCACCGACGAGCGCGCCCGGCTGCACGCCGAGGGCGTCGCGCCCACGGGGGCGGCCCGATGAGCGAGCCGCTGCTGCGGGTCAGCGGGCTGACCAAGCACTTCCCGGTGCGCACCGGGTTCCGCGCCACCGGCCTGGTGCGGGCCGTCGACGGCCTCGACTTCGCGGTGCGCCCCGCCGAGACGCTCGGCCTGGTCGGGGAGTCCGGCTGCGGCAAGAGCACCACCGGCCGGATGCTGGTGCGGCTGCTGGAGCCGACCGCCGGGCGCATTGAGTTCGCCGGCCGCGACATCACCCACGCCGGGCGGCGGGAGCTGCGCCCGCTGCGCCAGGACCTCCAGATCATCTTCCAGGACCCGTACGCGTCGCTGAACCCCCGGCACACCGTGGGCCGGATCGTGGCGATGCCGCTGCGCGTCAACGGGATCGACCCGCCCGGCGGGGTGCGCCGCCGGGTGCAGGAGCTGCTGGAGCTGGTCGGGCTCAACCCCGAGCACTACAACCGCTACCCGCACGAGTTCTCCGGCGGGCAGCGCCAGCGCGTCGGCATCGCCCGGGCCCTCGCGCTGCGGCCGAAGCTGATCGTCGCCGACGAGCCCGTCTCCGCCCTCGACGTGTCGATCCAGGCGCAGGTCGTCAACCTGCTGCGCGACCTGCAACGCGACCTCGGGCTGGCGTTCGTGTTCATCGCCCACGACCTCGCGGTGGTGCGGCACTTCTGCCAGCGGGTCGCCGTCATGTACCTGGGGCGGATCGTGGAGATCGGCGACCGGGCGGACATCTACGAGCGGCCCCGGCACCCGTACACCCGGGCCCTGCTGTCGGCGATCCCGGACGCGACGCGGCTCGGCCCCGGCGGGCGGATCCGGCTCACCGGCGACGTGCCGACGCCGCTGAACCCGCCGTCGGGCTGCCGGTTCCGCACCCGTTGCCCCAAGGCCCGCGACATCTGCGCCACCGAGGAGCCGGCGCTGGTGCCCCGCGACGGCAGCGGGCAGTCGGTCGCCTGCCACTTCCCGGAGCCGGACGGGGCCGGCGACTTCCCGGGGCACGACGGGGCCGGCGACTTCCCGGAGCCGGACGGGCGCGACGCGGCCGGCGCGAGCGGTGCGGAGGTGACGGCGTGAGCCTGTCCCCGGTCGAGGGCGTGGCCCTCGCGGAGATCGAGTCCACCGGCGACGGCCCCGGGGGCTCCCGCGTCGTCGGCCGCTCGCCCGGCCAGCTCGCCTGGGCCCGGCTGCGCCGGGACCGCACGGCCGTCGTCAGCGCCGCCATGCTCGCCTTCTTCCTGCTGGTCGCGCTGGCCGTGCCGCTGATCGAGGCGCTGTACGGCATCGGCCCCCGCGAGCAGTTCCAGAGCCGGCTCGACGGCTTCGGCATGCCGCTGGGCTACGCCGGCGGCGTCACCGGGGAACACTGGTTCGGGCTGGAGCCGGGCCTGGGGCGGGACATCTTCATCCGGATGGTGCACGGGCTGCGCACCTCGCTGTTCATCGCGATCGCCGCCGCCGTCGTCACCGCCGCGATCGGCGTCGTGCTCGGCACCCTCGCCGGCTACCTCGGCGGCTGGCTCGACGCGGTGGTCAACTGGATCACCGACCTGACCCTGGCCATGCCGTTCCTGATCATCGCGCTGGCGCTGACCCCGACGATCGCGCTGCGCTTCTACGGCCAGCGCGAGGAGGTGCCGCCCGCGTTCCAGATCGGCGTGCTGATCGCCATCTTCGCCCTGTTCGGCTGGACCAGCACCGCCCGGCTGGTGCGCGGGCAGGTCATCGCGCTGCGCGAGCGGGAGTTCGTGGAGGCCGCCCGGGCCAGCGGCGCCGGGCTGGGACACATGCTGTTCCGCCAGCTCCTGCCCAACCTCTGGGCGCCGATCCTGGTGTCGTTCTCGCTGGCCGTGCCGTCGTACATCACCAGCGAGGCGGCGCTGTCGTTCATCGGGGTCGGGCTCACCGACGCCACGCCGAGCTTCGGCCGGATGATCTACCGCAGCCTCGACTACCTCCAGACCGACCCCGCGTACGTCTTCTTCCCCGGCGTCACGATCTTCGCGCTGGTCTTCGCCTTCAACCTCTTCGGGGACGCGCTGCGCGACGCGCTCGACCCGAAGTCGTCCCGGTAGGAGGGCTGCACCATGGCGCGGTTCCTGGTCAAGCGGCTGCTCTCGGCGACGCTCACCCTGTTCGCGGTGAGCGTGCTCAGCTTCCTGATGTTCTTCGCCCTGCCGCGCGACCCGGTCAGCGGCATGTGCCCCAAGAACTGCAACCCGGAGCGGCTGGAGCGGGTCCGCCAGGAGCTGGGCCTGCGCGACCCGCTGGTCACCCAGTACGCCGGCTACATGAAGGGCATCGTCACCGGGCGTGACCTCGGCAGCGCCCAGGGCGGCCGGTGCGACGCGCCCTGCCTGGGCTGGTCGTACGTCACCAACGAGGCCGTCAGCGACACCATCGCCCGGGTGCTGCCGGTGACCCTGAGCATCGTCATCCCGGCGGCGGTGCTGTGGCTGCTGCTCGGCGTCGGCCTCGGCATGGTCTCGGCGCTGCGCCGGGGCACCTGGCTGGACCGGCTGGCCATCGGCTTCTCGCTGACCGGCGCGTCGTTGCAGCTCTACTTCGTCGGGGCGGTGCTGCTGCTGGTCTTCGTCTACCACCTGCGGCTGCTGCCGGTGCCCAGCTACACGTCGCTGTTCGACGACCCGCTCAAGTGGGCCAGCGGCCTCGTGCTGGCGTGGGTCTCGCTGGCGTTCCTCTTCTCCGCCATCTACGCGCGGCTGTCGCGGGCACAGATGCTGGAGACGCTGTCGGAGGACTTCGTCCGCACGGCCCGCGCCAAGGGCCTGACCAAACCGAAGGTGTACGGGCGGCACGCGCTGCGCGCGGCCATCACCCCGGTGGTGACCATCGCGGGGCTCGACGTGGGCGGGGCGCTGGGCGGCACCGTCATCACGGAGACCACGTTCGGCATCCAGGGGCTGGGGCGTACGGCCGTCGACGCCGTCCGCGCCGGTGACCTGCCCACCATCATGGCGACCGTGCTCATCGCGGCGGTGTTCGTGGTGCTGGCCAACGTCGTGGTGGACCTGCTCTACGCGGCGATCGACCCTCGGGTGCGGCTGCGCTGATCGTTTCGACCGGATTCATCGACAGAGGAGGTAGGAGATGCGACCACGCGCAGCGGCCGGCGTCGGCGGCGCCATCGCACTGGTGGTGGCGCTGGGGGCGTGCTCGGAGAACACGGGCGAGGGCACCACGGTCGACACCGGCCGGCAGCAGACCGGCGTCATCGCCACCGACCCGAAGGACTCGCAGGGCCCGGCGGCCGAGGTGAGCGGGGCGCGCAAGGGCGGCACGTTCACCATCATCCGGGAGACCCCGATCTCCCACCTGGACCCGCAGCGGACGTACTCGTTCGCGGGCCTGATGGCCAACCCGCTCTTCGCCCGCTACCTGACGACCTGGAAGGACGACGGCAAGGGCGGCCTCGTGCTCGTCGGCGACCTGGCCGAGACCCCGGGCACCAACGTCAACAACGACTGCAAGGTCTGGCAGTTCACGATCAAGCAGGGGGTGAAGTTCGAGGACGGCAGCCCGATCACGTCGAAGGAGATCGCGTACGGCATCGCCCGGTCCTTCGATCCGGACCTCGCCGGCGGCCCCACCTACCTGCAGGAGTGGCTGGCCGACACCCCGCAGTTCGACACCAAGTGGGACTTCAAGAAGAACAAGGGCGCGCTCCCGCCCGGCCTGACCACCCCGGACGAGCGGACCCTGCGCTTCGAGTTCGCCAAGCCCCGCTGCGACCTGCCGTTCGCGGTGTCGCTGCCGACCACCGCGCCGCTGCGGCCCGACAAGGACACCGGGGTCAACCTGGACCAGCGGCCGTTCTCGTCCGGGCCGTACAAGATCGCCAACAACCAGGTCGGCGTGCAGCTCACCCTCGACCGCAACCCGAACTGGGACCCGGCCACCGACCCGGTGCGCCACCAGTACCCGGACCAGTTCGTGTGGAGCTTCGGCCCGACCGCCGACGCCGCCAACAACCGGGTGATCGCCGACAACGGCCCCGACCAGAGCGCGCTCGCCTTCAACTCGGTGCCGCCCTCGCTGGTCGCCCGGGTGGCCCAGGACGCGGCGCTGAAGTCGCGCACCATCCTCTCGCCGACGCCGAGCGCCAACCAGCTCGTCATCAACAACCAGCGGGTGACCGACCTCAAGGTCCGCCAGGCGCTGAACTACGCCATCGACCGGGAGGGACTGGTCAAGGCACTCGGCGGGCAGACCATCGCCCAGCCGCTGACCACCCTGATGCCGCCGGCCACGATCGGCTTCGAGGCGTACGAGGCGTATCCGGCCGGGGCGAACGGCGACGTCGACAAGGCCAAGGAGCTGCTCGGCGGGCAGACGCCGGAGCTGGTCCTCGGCGTGGCCGACAACACCAACGAGCAGGTGCAGGCGACCCAGCTCAAGGGCAACCTGGAACGGGCCGGCTTCAAGATCACCGTGCGGAACATCCCGGACGACGCCAAGCTCGACGAGGTCAAGAAGAAGAACAACCCCTGGGACCTGTACATCGGCAACTGGGCGGCGGACTGGCCCAGCGGCGCGTCGATCCTGCCGGTGCTCTACGACGGCCGCACCATCAAGGCCGAGGGCAACAGCAACCAGTCGTACTTCAACGACCCGGCCATCAACGCCGAGTTCGACCGGATCCTCGCCCTTGAGCCCGCCAAGCAGGGCCCGGAGTGGGCCAAGCTCGACCAGCGGATCATGAAGGAGCACGCCCCGGTGGTGCCGCTCTACGTCGACGTGGCGTACAACGTGCACGGCTCCAAGGCCGGCGGGGTCTTCATCTCCAGCGTCTTCGGCTACCCGTCCTTCGTCAACGCGTACGTCAAGGGCTGACCCCACCCGCCCCGCGTCGCCCGCGCCCTGCCCGCCCCGCCCCGCGCTGGTGATCAAGAGGTTTGCGTCATCGTCGAGATCAAACTTGACGCTTTCCTCTTGATCACCGGGTGGGGTGGGGCGGGGCGGGCGGCTCAGTCGGCGCGGAGGGCCAGCAGGGCGCTCTTGAGGTCGTGTTCGTTGTACTGGCGGGCATCGAGGTCGGCGACCATGAGCAGGTAGGCGTCCTGCCGGGTCGGGACCCCTCGCACGGAGAACCAGAACCGGCAGGTGCCGTCGGTGAGTGCCCGGGCGTCGGTCAGCTTCCCGCCGGCGAACGAGCCGCCGGTCGTGATGATCACCGGTGCGCCGTCCTTGATGTCGGTGTGGTCGCCGGTGCCGGCGCAGCCGCCGTGGTCGTCCCTGGCGAAGGACGCGCCGTCGCCCAACAGCACCGCGCCGGAGACCACGAACGTCTCCGTCGGCGGTCGACTGGTTGCGGCAGGGGCGTGTGACCTGCCGCTGTTCACGAACATGCTGACGGCGAGCGCGAGCCCGGCTGCAGCGCCGACCCACATCCAGCCCGAACGCCGCGTGGTCGGCGCTGGCTGCAACGGCTGCATGTCGTCTCTCCGGTGGGGTTCGGACGGCGGGGAGTGTGATCATCGCAGACGTCTGGGACCGCGATCTTCCTGTCGGTTAACAAGGGGCCCCTGCTATACGGAAAGCTTTAACAAGGTGCCCTTCCTTACCCCAAGTGGGTGCGGAGGAAGTCGAGTTCCAGGCGCAGCAGGCGTTCCGACAGGCCGCCGGCCGCCATGTGGGTGGCCCCGGTCAGCGGCAGCACCGAGTGCGGCCGGCCCGCCGCCAGCAGCGCCGCCGACAGCCGCAGCGTGTGCGCGGCCACCACGTTGTCGTCGACCAGGCCGTGCACCAGCAGCAGCGGCCGGGCCGGCTCGCCCGACACCGGCGGCTCGGCCGCCAGCTCCAGCAGCGAGTGGTGCGCGTACACGTCCATGCCGTCCTCCGGCAGGCCCAGGTAGCGCTCGCTGTACGCCGTGTCGTACAGCGTCCAGTCGGTGACCGGGGCGCCGGCGATCCCGCAGCGGAACAGCTCCGGGTGGCGCAGCACCGCCAGCCCGGCCAGCCAGCCCCCGAACGACCAGCCCCGGATGCCGACCCGTTCCAGGTCCAGGTCGGGATGCTTGTCGGCGAGCGCGGTCAGCGCGTCGATCTGGTCGGTCAGCACCACGTCGGCCAGCCGGCGGTGCACCGCCTTCTCGAACGACGGGGCCACCCCCGGGGTGCCCCGGTTGTCGACCGTCACCACCGCGAAGCCCGAGTCGGCCCACCACTGCCGCTCCAGCCAGGCGGCCCGCGCGGCCACCACCTCCTGGTGCCCCGGGCCGCCGTAGACGTCCAGCAGCACCGGCAGCCGGGTGCCCTTGACGTGCTGGGTGGGGTAGACCACCGCGCTGGGCAGCCGCCGGTCGGTCACCCGCACCATCGTCGGCCGGGGCGCGTACGGCGGGGCGGCGGCCAGCGAGCGCAACTGGGCGACCTCCCGGTCGCCGCGCCACACCGCCCAGGTGGTGCCCGGCTGGTCCAGCGACGCGGTGCCGACCACCAGCGTGTCCCCGCCCACGGCGGCCGTGTGCCAGCCGGGGGTGCCGCTCATCCGGCGGGCGTCCACCCCGCCGCCGATCAGGGTGCGCACCCGGTAGAGGTGCCGCTGGCTGGGCTCGCCCTCGCTCGCCTCCACCAGCAGGTCGGCCGGGCCGTTGCCGGCGGGCAGCCGGCCCACCACCCGGCGCACGTACAGCGACGGCGGGGTGAGCAGGGTGCCGTCGGCGAACAGGCAGCGGGCGTCGTACCCGTCGTGGGCCAGCTCGCCGCCGACCAGCACCCGCCCGTCGGGCAGGTGGGCCGGGGTGCCGGGGATCGGCTCGACCCAGCGCGGGTCGGCCAGCTCGGCGTGCACCTGGGTCTCGCCGGTGCGCGGGTCGACCGCGAGCACCAGGCCGTGCTGCTGCGAGCGGCGCAGCACCGTGAGCAGCGGGTTGCCGTCGGCCCAGTCGACGGAGGCGAGGTACGGGTAGGTCTCGCGGTCCCAGTGCACGTCGACCCAGCCGTCGTCGAGGTCGAGCAGGTGCAGGCTGACCTCTGCGTTCGGCCCGCCCGCCTGCGGGTACGCCACGGTCGTCGGCGGGCTGGCCGGGTCGGCCGGGTCGTGCAGGTGCCAGTGGGGCAGGCGGGACTCGTCGACGCGGGCGGCCAGCACGCCGCGCCCGTCGGGCGCCCACCAGTAGCCCCGGAACCGGTGGAACTCCTCGGCGGCGACGTGCTCGGGCAGCCCCCAGGTGACGCCGCCGTCCTCGCCGGCCAGCAGGCTGTCGGTGCCGTCGGGGGCCACCACCCGCAGCTCGCCCCGGCGGACCCCGGCGGCGGCGTCGGTGACGTACGCCAGCCGCTCGCCGGTGGGGTCGGGGCGCGGGTCGAGCGCCGGGCCGACGGTCGCCACCTCGACCACGTCGCCGTGCACCAGGTCGGCCCGGAACAGCCGCCCGGCCAGCGCGAACACCGCGATCCGGCCGGCCGCGTCCAGCGCGTACGAGCCGATGCCGGCGGCGCTGAGCCGCCGCCGCTCGCGCAGCGCCCGCTCGCCGGGGGTGAGCGCGGCCGGGTCGCCGCCCGCGCCGAGCAGGGCCGTCGGGTCGGCGACCAGCCGCTCCTCGCCGGTGGCCGTGTCGAGCAGCCAGAGCGCGTCGGCGGGATCCTCCGGACCGGCCGAGCGCAGGAAGATCACCCGGGATCCGTCGCCGGCCACGGTGACGGCGCGCGGCGCCCCGTGGCCGAACCGGCGGGTACGGGCGGCCAGCTCCGGAAAGTCCACACGTCGGATCGTAGAGCCGCCCCGGGGGTGATGTGGCGGACCTGGCGGGACGCGTCGGGGCCGGCGCGGGCGAACCGCCGGTTAGAGTGACCGTCGTGACGACGCTGCCCGACCGCCGCCTCCTGCTGGTCCACGCGCACCCCGACGACGAGTCCATCGGCACCGGTTCGACGATGGCCCACTACGCCGCCGCCGGTGCCCACGTCACGCTGGTGACCTGCACGCTCGGCGAGGAGGGCGAGATCCACGTGCCGGAGCTGGCGCAGCTCGCCGCCGCCGAGGCCGACCAGCTCGGCGGGTTCCGCATCGGGGAGCTGGCCGCCGCCTGCGCCGCGCTCGGCGTCACCGACCACCGGTTCCTCGGCGGCGCGGGCCGCTACCGCGACTCCGGGATGATGGGCCTGGCCACCAACGACCACCCCCGGGCGTTCTGGCAGGCCGACCTCGACACGGCCGCCGGGTTCGTCGTGGAGGTCATGCGGGAGGTACGCCCGCAGGTCATGATCACGTACGACCCGAACGGCTTCTACGGCCACCCCGACCACATCCAGGCGCACCGGGTGGCGATGCGGGCGCACGAGCTGGCCGCCGCCGAGGGGTTCGCCCCGGCCAAGGTCTACTGGACGGCCATGCCGCGCAGCGTGCTGGAGGCCGGCCTGAGCCACTTCACCGAGGCGGCGGACAACCCGTTCGAGGGCATCGGCAGCATCGACGACCTGCCCTTCGGCACCCCGGACGAGCAGATCGCCGCCCGGATCGACGCCACCGACCAGCACGCCGCGAAGGAGGCGGCGATGCGGGCGCACGCCACCCAGATCCCGGCCAACTCCTGGCTCTACTCGATCGCCGGCAACTTCGGGGCCGAGTTCATGGGCGTGGAGTACTTCACGCTGGCGGTGGGGGAGAAGGGGCCGGGCAGCGGCCCGTACGGCTGGGAGGACGACCTGTTCGCGGGGCTCGACCTCGACGGGGACGGCGCGGGGCGGACCCCGGTCGCGGCGGCCGGCGTCCGGTGACCCTGCCCGCCGCGCCGATGTCGGTCCTCCCGCCGCAGGCCCCCGTCCCGTCCCCGCCGGGGCGGTCGTGGCGGCTGCTCGACCTCGCCCTGCGGGTCGCCGGTGGCGTGGTGGCCGTGGTGGGCGCGGTGGCGACGGGCCTGCTGGAGCTGATCCTGTCCACCGTCCGGGTCTCCGGGACGCTGGTCGGCGCGTCGGTGCCGGTGGTGGTCCTCGCCAACGTGGCGTTGAGCTGGTTCGCCCACGCGGCGGTGGGCCGCCGCTGGGCGGTGGTGCTGCCCGCCACGCCGTGGTTCGTGCTCATGGGCGCGGCGGCGATCCGGACCAGCGAGGGCGACCTGCTGCTGGCCGGCGACAACTGGGTCGGGCTGGCGATGATCGTGGCGGGCGCGATGACGTTCGCGGTGATGGGGTTCCGGCAGGTGCTCGCACCGCCACCGGCCCGTCGCGACGGGTGATGACGACGCACAGGTTGCGGTGGTAGATATTCCTGCCAGGAGGCCCGCCGTCGGGGCGGGCGGTGCGGCGGGAGGCGTGCGATGAGGGATCGGTGGCGGGCGGTCGGGCTGCTCGCGGTGGCGTTGTTCGCGGTCAACGTGGTCGCCCGGGTGGTCATCCGGCTCGGTTTCGACGGCGACGACACCGCCGCCGACCGGGTGTCGCTGGCGATGTTCCTGGTGATCGGGCTGATCCTCGCCGTGCTCGCGTTCCGTTGGGGGCAGGACCACCCGCTGGGCCGCTGGGCGGCCGACGTGGCCGCCGGCGTCGGGGTGGCGCTGCTGCTGACCGTCCTGGTCGGGCCGCTGCTGGTCGGGCAGAACCCGTTCGGCGGTGGGGCGGGCACCTTCTTCGCCCAGATCTGGCTCTACCTCGCGGCGACCGCCGCCGGTGTCCTCGTCGGCTACCTGACGGTCACCGCGCTCGGCCGCGACCACCGCTCCCGGATGCTCAAGCGCTACGCCGAGATCAAGACCGCCAAGCCGCGCCGCCCCGTGCGCCGCTGACCGGTTTCCCGTCGCCGCCAGGAATCAGGGCGCGACGCGGGTGAGATAGGTGTGGTGCGTGGTGAAGCCCAGGCGCCGGTAGAGGGTCACCGCCGGGGTGTTGCGCTGCTCCACCTGGAGGAACGCGCCGGAGGCGCCCAGGGCGGCGCCCCAGTCGGCCAGGGCGCGGACGACGTGGGTGGCCAGGCCCTGGCGGCGGGCGTGCGGCAGCGCCTCGATCAGGCTCAGCCCGAGCCAGCGCCCGTCGCCGGTGACCGTGCCCCGGGCGATGGCGAGCAGCACGCCGTCGGCGTACACGTGGGCGAAGCGGACCTGGCCCACGGCGGTGAGCACGTGGCGGGCGGCGTCCGGGAGGCCGCCCTTGCGCCCGGCGGCGACGGCGAGCCAGTCGTCGGACGGCGCGGCGGCCAGCTCCACCGGCGGCAGGCCGGCGCGGCCCGGTGCGGCGGGCGGGGCGCCGGCCCCCGGCTCGACCTCGCCGTGCCGGCCCGGCGGCGCGTCGACCTGGCCCGGCGGCGTGTCGGGGCGGCCGGGTGGTGGGCCGGCGCGCAGCGGGGCGAGGGGCGCGGTCTGCACCAGCGTCAGCGGCCGGGAGGTCCAGCCCCGCGCGTCCAGCTCGGCGCCGACCGGGGCGGCGAGCGGCAGCGGCGTGTTGACCAGGGCGGGCTGCCCGAGGTCGGCATACCAGCGCTCGACGGCGTCCAGCGCGGCCGGCAGCGGCCGGTCCGGGTCGCCGACCGGCAGCGCCGAGTTCGCCCGGCCGGTCCAGCCCTCCGCGCTGCGCAGCAGCCAGTCGCCGAGCCGGCCCCGGGTGGGCGCCGGCCACGCCTCGTCGGAGGCCAGCTCCAGCGCCACGACGGCGGCGGCGGTCGGCCGGCGCGCCGGCGGCACCCGCTTGGCCCGGTGCACCTCGGCCACCGGCACCCGCAGCCGACCCTGGTCGGTGGCCAGGGTGACGTGGGTCTCGGTCAGCTCGACCAGCTCGCCGAGGGCATCGGAGAAAAGCGGCCGACCCTCGCGAACCCCCACAATTCGGCGGACCACGATCCGGTGTCCCACATCCTGCTGTCGGAGCACGATCGACCCCCTCCCCGGCGAGATACTAGGCTCTAACCGTCGCGGTGATCGCGGCGTGTCTTGCGGAGGAGAAGACCGGTGACCTACATCATCGCCGAGCCCTGCGTGGATGTGCTCGACAAGGCATGCATCGAGGAATGCCCGGTCGACTGCATCTACGAGGGCAACCGGATGCTCTACATCCACCCCGACGAGTGCGTCGACTGCGGTGCCTGTGAGCCGGTCTGCCCGGTCGAGGCGATCTTCTACGAGGACGACGTCCCGGAGCAGTGGAAGGACTACACCGGGGCGAACTACGAGTTCTTCGAGGACCTGGGCTCGCCCGGCGGCGCCTCGAAGATCGGCAAGGTGGAGAAGGACGCGACGTTCGTCGCGGGCCAGCCGCCGCGCGGAGAGGGCCACTGAACCGGCCCGCGCCGGTCTCGTCGCGGCTGCCCGAGTTCACCTGGGACACCCTGGACGCCGCGGCCGCCCTGGCCGCGGCGCACCCGGACGGCCTGATCAACCTGTCGATGGGCACTCCGGTCGACCCGGTGCCCCCGGTGATCCGGCAGGCCCTGGCCGACGCGTCCGACGCACCCGGATACCCGCTGACCGCCGGCACCCCCGCCCTGCGGGACGCCGTCGCGACGTGGGTGGCCCGGTCCTGCGACGCGCGCGTCGACGGCCTCGGCGTGCTGCCCACCATCGGCTCCAAGGAGCTGGTGGCGTGGCTGCCCACCCTGCTCGGCCTCGGGCCCGGTGACGTCGTCGTGGTGCCGTCGATCTGCTACCCGACGTACGAGGACGGGGCGCGGATCGCCGGGGCCACCACCGTGCGCACCGACTCGCTGACCGCGCTCGGCCCCGACCCCCGGGTCCGCCTGGTCTGGGTCAACTCGCCCGGCAACCCGACCGGCCGGGTGCTGCCCGCCAACCACCTGCGCAAGGTGGTCGACTGGGCGCGGGAGCGGGGGGCCGTCGTGGCCAGCGACGAGTGCTACCTGCCGCTGGGCTGGTCGGCCGCCGCCGAGCCGGTCTCGGTGCTCGCGCCCGAGGTCAGCGGCGGGTCGTACGACGGGCTGCTGGCGGTGCACTCGCTGTCCAAGCGCTCCAACCTGGCCGGCTACCGCGCGGGCTTCGTCGCCGGGGATCCCGCTCTGGTGGCGGAGCTGCTGAAGGTGCGCAAGCACGCCGGCATGATCGTGCCGGCCCCGGTGCAGGCGGCGATGATCGCCGCGCTGGGCGACCAGGAGCACGCCGACGCCCAGCGGGAGCGCTACCGGGCCCGGCGGGAGCGGCTGCTGGCCGCGTTCACCGGGGCCGGGTTCACCGTCGAGCACTCCGAGGCCGGGCTCTACCTGTGGCTGACCCGGGGCGAGGACTGCTGGGCGACCGTCGACTGGCTGGCCCGCCGAGGCATCCTGGTCGCGGCCGGCGTCTTCTACGGCCCGGGCGGCGCGCAGCACGTCCGGGCGGCGCTGACCGAGTCCGACGAGCACGTCGCGGCGGTCGCCGCCCGCCTCGCCCAGCCCTGACGGCGCGTGATGGTGGACAGTCTCCGGGCCGCGGTGGTGGGCACCGGGCTCATCGGCGGCTCGATCCTGCTCCGGCTGCGGGAGCGGGGCGTCGACGTCGCTGGCTGGGACCCGGACGCCGCCACCCGGGCGGAGGGCCGCGCGCGGGGGATCGACTTCCCCGACGCGCTCGCCGACGCCGTCCGCGACCGGGACGTGGTGTTCCTCTGCGGCCCGCTGTCCAGCCTGCCGGAGACCCTGCGCACCGTCGGCGGGCTGACCGGCCCCGACTGCGTGCTCACCGACGTCGGCAGCACCAAGGGCGGCATCGCCGCGTACGCAGCGGGGCACGGGCTGACCGGCCGGTTCGTGCCGGGTCACCCGATGGCGGGGACGGAGCGCGCCGGGCTGACCGCCGCCAGCCCCGCCCTCTTCGACGGGGCGGCCTGGGTGCTCTGCCCCACGGCGGCGGGCCTCGACCGGTTCCGGACGCTGGCCGTCCTGCTCGTGGACGTGTTCGGCGCGCGGATCGTACCGCTGGATCCGGACGCCCACGACGCGGCGGCGGCCCTCGCCTCGCACCTGCCGCACCTGCTGGCCGGCACCCTGGCCGCGACGGTGGCGGAGGCCGACCTGCGCGACGCCGCGCTGGGGCTGGCCGCCGGCAGCTTCCGCGACGGCACGCGCGTCGTCGGCACGCCGGCCGCCCGCACGGTGGACATGCTGCTGAACAACCGCGACCAGCTGCTCGCCCAGCTCGACCGGGTGCGCGGTCTCCTCGACCGGTACGCTGCCGCGCTGCGCGGCGGCGACGCGGCGGCCCTGGCCGACCTCCAGCAGCGGGCGCGCGGGCTCCGGCTGGCGCTGCTCGACCGGGAGCTGCCCGCCGCCGCCCCCCGCACCTTCCCGCGCGCCCTCCCGCCCGGCGCGGAGCCCGACGACGCGGCGGCCGACGGGGAGCTGGCCTACCTGCTGTCGCTCGGTGCGGCCGGCGGCTACCTGACCGGCTGCGAGGTCACGGACGCCACGGTCACCTACGCCGCCCACCTGCCCCGCGGGTGTTAGAAGGGGCCCCTGCTCTACAGAATGCGTCAACAAGGTGCCCTTCCTCTAGGGTGAGAGCATGGTGGACGGACCGGTCGTGGCGGTGCGCGGCGAGGCGTACCGGGAGGTTCCGCCCGAGCTGGCGCGGTTCACGGTGACCGCGACGGCCCGGGACCGCAGCCGGGAGGCCGTGCTGAGCCGGCTCGCCGAGCGGGCCGCCGCCGTGCGGGTGCTGCTCGACGCCGCCGAGCCGGCCGTGGACCGCCGGGAGACCGGCGACCTGCGTGTGTGGCCGCAGACGCGCCGCTCCGGCGAGCGGGTGGTGGCCTGGCACGGCAGCGTCGGCACCACCGTCACCGTCACCGACTTCACCGCGCTGGGCGAGCTGATGCTGCGGCTGGCCGACCAGGACCAGGTCGAGATCGCCGGCCCGTGGTGGTCGCTGCGGCCGGACAGCCCCGCCCACCGCGACGCCCGGCACGCCGCGATCGCCGACGCGCTGGCCCGCGCCCGGGAGTACGCGGAGGCGCTCGGCGCCCGGGTGACCGCCCTGCTGGAGCTGGCCGACACCGGGCCGGCCCCGCAGCCGATGTTCGCCCGCGCCGCGTTCGCCGGTGGCGGCGGCGGGGAGTCCGGCGGCCCGCCGGAGCTGGACCTGGACCCGCAGCCGCAGTCCGTGCACGCGGCGGTGGAGGCCCGGTTCACGATCTCCGAGCCGGTGCTGGGCTGATGCCGACCGCCGACGTGCTGGCCGTCGAGGAGCTGGTGGCGCGGGCCCGCGTCCTGGCCGACGCCGGCCCCCGCCAGCTGCTGGGCATCGCGGGCGCGCCCGGGGCGGGCAAGTCGACGCTGGCCGAGCGGGTCGTCGCCGAGCTGGGCGGGGTGGCCCGGCTGGTGCCGATGGACGGGTTCCACCTGGCCCAGGCGGAGCTGCGCCGGCTCGGCCGGGACGCGCGCAAGGGCGCGGTGGACACGTTCGACGTGGTCGGGTACGTGTCGCTGCTGCGCCGGCTGCACCGGCTGGAGCCGACCTCGGTGTGGGCGCCGGAGTTCCGCCGGGACCTGGAGGAGCCGGTCGCCGGGGCGATCGAGGTGCCGCCGGAGGTCCGGCTGGTGGTGACCGAGGGCAACTACCTGCTGCTGCCGGACTACCCGTGGGACGAGGTGCGGTCGCTGCTGCACGAGGCGTGGTTCCTGGACCTGGACGCCGAGGTGCGGCACCGCCGGCTGACCGCCCGGCACGAGGCGTACGGGCGGTCGCCGGAGCAGGCGCGGGCCTGGGCGCTGGGCAGCGACGAGGCCAACGCGGCCCTGGTGGCCGGCACCGCCGGCCGGGCCGACCTGGTGGTCCGGCTGGCCGACCCGCCGCCGGCCTGACCGGGGCGGCGGCACCGGCCGCACCCCGGCGGGCGGTCCGGCCGACGCCGAGCCAGCCGGCGTCCCCGGCGAACGGAACCTGCCCGGGCACGTCAGCCGACGCCCTGCCGGGGCGCCGGGACGCCGCGCCGCAGCAGCCAGGTCACCCGGGCCCGCTCGCGGCGGAACTCGGCGGCGTCCGGGTAGGCGCTGTGGTTGCGGATCGGCGGGTCGGCGACCTCCCCGCCGGTGGGGTGCAGCGCGTCCGGGTCGTGGACGGGCAGGTTCCGTTCGCCGGCCGTCACCGGCCAGCCCAGCGGGTCGGTGTCCCGCCAGAAGTTGGTCCAGCCGGGCCGCCCGGACGGCCCGCGCAGCGCGTCGGCCAGCGCCGGCAGCCGGTCCGGCCCGAAGTACGCGGGAAAGATCCGCCCGTACAGCCGGGTGAGCTGGCAGCCGTAGGAGAAGAACCAGATCCGCCGTCGCCACCGGGCGGGGAGCTGGAGGAGCACCGCCGCGCAGATCACCGCGCCCTGGCTGTGCCCGGAGAGGATGATCCCGTCGACCCGGCGGGGATCGTGCTCGCCGAGCGCGAGCAGGCCGGCGGTGCGGGTCTGGAGTTCCGGCACGGCCCGTTCGGCGTAGCTGGGCGGGGCGAGGGGGTGCGCGGCCCGGGGCCAGAAGGTGCCGATGTCCCAGAGCACGCCGACCGAGCGGCGCACGGTGTCGTTGCGGTAGACCATGAGCCCCACGGCGGCGATGGCCACCGGCAGCCAGCCGAGCAGGGTGTCGCCGGCGTCGGCCACGGCCTTGACCACCGTCGGCCAGCCGGTCACGGCGGTCACGTCCGGCGGGACGTGGGAGAGGGCGGCGGCGGAGCCGAGGGTGGCCAGGGCGGCGCCGACCGCCGCGTACCAGCCGATGAGGCGCAGGGCGTGCTCGCCCACCAGCCGGTGCAGCGCCCGGTACGCGCTCACGTCGCGGCAGCGCCGCCGGTCGTGCGCGGAGAGGGTGTTGTCGGTGGGCACCAGCGCGGCGTACTCCTGCCGGCGGAGCCGGTGGAACAGCAGGCCGGCGCGGAGCGCGACGCCGGCCAGGGCGAGCACGGCGACGGCGAAGGCGAGGCCGGCCCACATCACCGGCAGCGGCGGGACGACCCCGGTCCGGCCGCCCGCCGGGTTGCCGTCGGTGAGCCGGTCGGTGACCCAGTAGAGCACCCCGGAGCAGTACGCGATGCCGAGCAGCCAGCCGAACCCGGCGATCACCGCCGGCCCGCGCCCGCCCCAGCCGAGGTCGGCGTGCGGCTGCCCGGGTCGGGGCGGCGCGGCGGGGCCGGTGCGGGGCAGCAGCAGGCCGCCGCCGGCCAGCGCGATCGCGGGGACGGTGAGCATCCAGTCGTCCAGCCGTTGCGGGGCCGGCGGGGTGGCGGGCAGCCAGCCGGCGATCCAGGCGACGCCGAGCGGCAGGAGCAGCGCGGCGGCGACCGGCGCGGCGAGCGCCCGCCGGCCGGACCGGGCCACCGCGCCGATGGCGGCGAGCAGGAGCACCTGCCCGGTGCCGTACCAGGCGATGACCCAGTCGTAGCCGGGCAGCGAGCGGTCGACGAGGCAGCCGGCCTGTGTCGGGTCGCGGATGCACCCGGCGGGTGGGCGCAGTTGCGCCAGCGGGGTGCCGGCCGGACCGTCCGGCAGCAGCAGGAGCAGCACCGTGCCGGCCACCCCGGCGCAGGTCAGCACGATGACCGCCACGCTCCACGGGCCGAGGGGGGTGTCCCCGGCGCGACGGCTCAGCCAGGGGCGGCCGAGGGCCACCACGGCGATCAGCACCACCGCGCCGAGCAGCGCCACGGTGGGCCAGGCGACGGCGGCCCGTACGCCCAGCGGCGGGTCCATGGCGAGCACCGCGCCGAGCGGCACGGCCACCGCGACCACCGCGCCGACGCAGAGGTGCAGCACCCCGGCGCGGCGCAGCTGCCCCTCCCCGCACCAGAAGGTGGGGTCCTGCAACGGGTTGGCGCTGGCGGCCTGCTCCGGCGGCGGGCCGTCGCCGGGAGGCGGCCCGCCGGCGGGGTCGCGGGGCGGGGTCGAGTCGTGGGAGGGTTCGGCGGCCGGGCGGGCGGCCGGCGCGGCCGGCATCTCCGCCTCGTACTGGTAGGTGCGCCAGGCGAGCAGGCCGAGCAGCGCCAGCAGGCCGAGGGGGATCACGAGGCCGACGACGAGGGAGTGCGCGCCCTGCCGCCACCAGCCGTGGGCGAGGAACTCCCACACGCCCGGGACGCGGCGCAGGCACTCCTCGTCGACGCACTGCCAGGCGACGAGGTCCACTCCGATGCCGGTGGCGGCGAGGACCAGCGTCCCGGTGAGGCTGAGGCAGAACAGCCGGACCAGCCAGGCGGTGATCCCGGACCGGCTGCCCCAGCGTTCCTC
Source organism: Micromonospora haikouensis (assembly GCF_000876225.1). Lineage (NCBI taxonomy): Bacteria > Bacillati > Actinomycetota > Actinomycetes > Micromonosporales > Micromonosporaceae > Micromonospora > Micromonospora haikouensis. The sequence goes on from NZ_JXSX01000002.1 coordinate 702,877, forward strand.
GTCGGGGTCGGGCGGGATGCCGGGCCGGGCGTGCAGCGCCACGTTGGCCAGGGTGAAGGGCAGCAGCAGCGTCCAGAGGGCCCGCTCGACGTCCCGCGCGGTCCGCGCGCCGGAGGTCAACTGCCCCCAGCTGTACGCCTCGACGACCACCGAGTCGTCCGGCCCGACGTCGGTGGAGCGGTAGAAGCCGGTGACCTCGTCGCCGGCGACGAGCCAGGGGCGGGGGCCGTCGTCGCCGGGTTGTGGGTCCAGGCCGAGCACCTGGTCCGGGGGAGTGTTGGACACCCCGTGTACGCGTAGTTCGAGCACCCGACCGGCCATCGGTACCTCCTAGTGATGGCTCCACTACCCAGAGTGCACCTTCCGGGCTCGCTTCTGCCACCCCTGGGGCGAGATGTTTTCGCAGGTAAGCGCCGTGTTGACCGGATCTTCGGTCGCTCAGCCGATGGTGCGTACCACCCGGGCGGGGTTGCCCACGGCGACGACGTTCGCCGGCAGGCCGCGGTTCACCACGGCCCCGGCGCCGACCACCGTGTTGTCGCCGATGGTGACCCCGGCGAGCACGATCACCCCGCCGCCGAGCCAGACGTTGTCGCCGAGGGTGATCGGCTGTGCCGCCTCCCACTTCTGCCGCCGGGGCTCCGGGTCGACGGGGTGGGTGGGTGTCAGGAGCTGCACGTTCGGTCCGATCTGGACGTCCGCGCCGATGGTGATCGGGGCGACGTCGAGGAAGACGCCGTTGAAGTTGACGAACCCGCGCGGCCCGAGGTGGATGTTCCAGCCGTAGTCGCAGTGGAACGGCGGGCGGACCGAGGTGCCCTCGCCGACCGAGCCGAGCAGTTCGCGCAGCGCGGCCAGTCGGGCCTCGGGGTCGGTGGCGGAGGTGCGGTTGAACGCCTCGTTGCGGCGCGCGGCGAGGTCCAGGTCGGCCAGGAGCTCGGGCCCCTCGGCGCGGTAGAGCTCGCCGGCCAGCATGCGGTCCTTCATGGAGGTCATCGGACGATGATGCCCCGTCGGATCTCGACTCTGTGCGAAGTTCGTCACGTTTATGTCTTCACCTGTGCATACCGAGTATGCAATTCTTCTCCTGTCAATGCGACCCCGTCATTGATGACGCCTCATGAGGAGGATCGAGTTGCATCGAAAGGGAAGAAAGCCAACCAGCCTGGCGCTGGCCCTGGGCCTGGTGCTCGCCGCGCCCCTGCCCACCCCGGCCGCCGCCGCCCCGGCCACGGCCCCCGCAGCCGGGTCACCGGCGACGCCCGCCGCCGCGACCGGCGGCACCGGTCCGGCGGGGCCCGTCGCCGGCCGACCGGCCACCGTCACCCTGGTCACCGGCGACCGGGTGACCGTCACCGGCTCCGGCACGGTGAGCATCCGCCCCGGCGCGGGGCGCGACAAGCTGCGCTTCCTGGTCCGGCGCGACCGGGGCCACGTCACCGTGCAGCCGCAGGACGCCCTGCCCCTGCTGCGCTCCGGCCGGGTGGACCCCCGGCTGTTCGACGTGACCGAGCTGATCGCCGCCGGCTACGACGACGCCCGCCGCGACAGCCTGCCGCTGCTGGTGTCGTACCGGCCGGGTGACGCCCGCCGGGCCGTCGCCGGCATCGCCGGCACCCGGGTGACCCGCGACCTGCCGGCCATCCGGGGCGCGGCCGTGACGGCCGAGAAGGCCCGGGCCGGCGTGGTCTGGGGCGCGGTGACCACCGGCCGGGCGGCGGCCCGTGTCGACACGGCGGGGGGTGTCGACCGGCTCTGGCTGGACGGCAGGCGCCGGGTCACCCTCGACCACAGCGTGCCGCAGATCGGCGCCCCCACCGCGTGGGCGGCCGGCCTCACCGGCAGGGGCGTCACCGTCGCGGTGCTGGACACCGGCGTCGACGCCGAGCATCCCGACCTCGCCGGCCGGCTCGCCGAGTCGCGCAACTTCAGCGAGGTGCCCGAGCCGGGCGACACGATCGGCCACGGCACCCACGTCGCCTCCACGATCGCCGGCAGCGGCGCGGCCTCCGGCGGGAAGTACCGGGGCGTCGCGCCGGACGCCACGCTGGTCTCCGGCAAGGTGTGCGAGGACAACGGCTGCTCCGACTCGGCGATCCTCGCCGGCATGCAGTGGGCCGCCGTCGACAAGCGGGCCACCGTGGTCAACATGAGCCTCAGCGGCTGGGACACCCCGGAGGTCGACCCGCTGGAAGAGGCGGTGCAGACCCTCACCGCGCAGACCGGCACCCTGTTCGTCCTCGCCGCCGGCAACTACGGCACGGACGCCTCCGTCGGCTCCCCGGCCAGCGCGGACGCCGCCCTCGCCGTCGGCGCGGTCGACCGGGACGACGAACTGGCCGACTTCTCCAGCCGTGGCCCCCGCACCGGCGACGACGCCCTCAAGCCCGACATCACCGCCCCCGGCGTGGACATCGTCGCGGCCCGCGCCGCCGGCACCACCCTCGGCGAGCCGGTCGGCGACCAGTACGTGGCGGCCTCCGGCACGTCCATGGCCACCCCGCACGTCGCCGGCTCGGTGGCGCTGCTCGCCCAGCGGCACCCCGACTGGAAGGCCGGCGCGCTGAAGGCCACCCTGATGGCCGCCGCGAAGCCGCACCCCGAGCAGACCGCCTACCAGCAGGGCGCGGGCCGGGTCGACGTGGCCCGGGCCATCGGGCAGCAGGTCACCAGCGACCCGGCGAGCGTGTCGTTCGGCCGGGCACTGTGGCCGCACGACGACGACCCGGTGCTCGACCGCACGGTCACCTGGCACAACTCCGGGACCGCCCCGGTCACCCTCGACCTCACGATCGAGGCCACCGGGCCGGACGGCAAGCCGGCCCCCGCCGGTCTGTTCCGCCTCGGCGCGCCCCGCGTCACCGTGCCGGCCGGCGGCACGGCCGGGGTGCAGGTCAGCGCCGACACCCGGGTCGACGCCCCGGACGGCTACCACACCGGCCGGGTCGTCGCCCGCTCCGGCGACACCGTGGCGGTCACCCCGATCGCCGTGCACCGCGAGGTGGAGAGCTACGACGTCACCATCAGCCACCTCGGGGTCGACGGCAAGCCCACCACCGACTACGGCACCAGCCTGATGAACCTGGACGGCTTCACCTTCCCCATCGACATCTACGGCGGCACCGGGACGGCGACCGTGCGTGTGCCGAAGGGCCGCTACGGGCTGGCCAGCTACCTGTTCGCCACCGACGAGACGGGCGAACCCACCGGGGCCACCCTGCTCGCCCGGCCCGAGCTGGTCGTCGACGGGCCGGTCAAGCTCACCCTCGACGCCCGCGCCGGCAAGCCGGTGCTGGCCACGGTGCCGCAGCGCGGCGCGACGGCGGAACTGGTCGACGTGAGCGCGATCTTCTACGGGGCCGACGACAGCATCTACTCGTTCAGCCTGTGGAGCTCCGGCTTCGCCGGGCTGACCAGCGCGCAGCTCGGCCCGGCGAGCACGCCGGACCGCTTCGTCGCCACCATCGGCAGCCAGTGGGTCGACGCGGACGCCGAGAGCAGCCCGTACCTCTACGCGCTGCTGGAGGCGTTCCCGGGTCGGCTGCCGACCGGCTTCGTCAAGCACTACCGCGCCAAGGACCTCGCCACCGTCGTGCACACCTTCCGGGACGCGTACCCGGGGATGGAGGCGGAACGGATCGTCTACGGCGAGCCGGAGTACAACACCGGCGGGTCGGCGCTGGTCGTGCCCACGGCGGTGCCCGGCAAGCGGGTCGAGCACTACAGCACCAACGCCGTGAGCTGGAGCACCGAGCTGGACTTCGGCGCCCCGACCGAGGACGGCTGGCTGGACGTGAAGGCGCTGCTGATGTCGCCGTCGACCAGGTACCGGGCCGGCAGCACCGGGCACGAGACGTGGGGCGCGGCCCCGTTCGCGCCGTCGTTCCCGGCGCGGCGCTGGGGGACCGAGGGAATCACCCGCCAGGGCGACCTCATCGTGGTCGACCTGGCCGTGCACAGCGACGCGGCCGGGCACGTCGGCGGGTCCCTCAACGAGACCCAGTGGACCCGGCTCTACCGCAACGGGAAGCTGGTCGGCGAGAGCGGATATCCCGGCTACGGCGAGTTCGAGGTGCCCCCGGGCGCGGCGAACTACCGGGTGGAGACCCTGGCCACGCGCGACATCGCCGACCTGAGCACCGAGGTGACCGCCGCGTGGACGTTCCGCTCGAAGCACGCCGCCGGTGACGACTTCGTGCCGCAGCCGGCGGCGGCGGTGCGCTTCGCCCCGGCGCTGCGCCCCGACAACAGCGCCCCGGCGGGCCGCACCTTCACCGTGCCGGTGCGGGTCGAACCGCAGGAGGGCGCGCCGACGGCGAAGGTGGCCTCGCTGACCGTCGACGCCTCCTACGACGGCGGCAAGACCTGGCGCAAGGCGGAACTGCGCCGCCAGGGCGCCGGCTGGGTGGCGACGCTGCACCACCCGGCGGGCACCGGCTACGCGTCGCTGCGCGCCACCGCGAAGGACACCGCCGGCAACACGGTGACCACGCGGATCATCCAGGCGTACCGGCTGAAGTGAGCCTGCGTCCGGGCCCGGCGGTCCCATCCCGCCGGGCCCGGACGTGCGGCCCTACCATCGCCCGTCGCCGCGCAGGCCGGCGTCGGCCGCGCGGGGCGTCAGTCGTTGGCGTGCAGGGCGGCGTTCAGCTCGATGCCCCGGCCCGTGCGCGGGCGGGCCTCCAGCGCGCCGGTGACCGAGTTGCGCCAGAACAGCAGCCCGTCGACGCCGGACAGCTCGCGGGCCTTGACCACCCGGCCGTCCGGCAGCGTGATCTTCGAGGCCGCCGTGATGTAGCAGCCCGCCTCGACCACGCAGTCGTCGCCGAGCGAGATGCCGACGCCCGCGTTCGCGCCGACCAGGCTCCGCTCGCCGATGCGCACCCGGTCGGTGCCGCCGCCGGAGAGGGTGCCCATGATCGACGCGCCGCCGCCGATGTCGGAGCCGTCGCCGACCACCACGCCCTGCACGATCCGCCCCTCGACCATCGAGGTGCCCAGCGTGCCGGCGTTGAAGTTGACGAAGCCCTCGTGCATGACCGTGGTGCCGGCGGCCAGGTGCGCGCCGAGCCGCACCCGGTCCGCGTCGGCGATCCGCACCCCGGAGGGCACCACGTAGTCGGTCATCCGGGGGAACTTGTCCACCCCGTGGACGGCCAGGTGGCGGCCGGCGGCCCGCTCGATCACCCGCAGCTCGTCCACCCGCTCCGGCGGGCACGGCCCGGCCGACGTCCAGGCCACGTTCGCCAGCTTGCCGAAGATGCCGTCGAGGTTCAGCTCGTTGGGCCGCACCAGGCGGTGGGACAGCAGGTGCAACCTGAGGTACGCGTCGGCGGCGTCGGAGATCGGGTCGTCCAGCGAGCCGATCACGGTGACCACCTGGACCGTACGCAGCCCCGGCAGCGCCCGCTCGCCGACCGCCCCCGGCGGCAGGTCCAGCACGTCCGCCTCGTCCTCGCCCGGGACCAGCGGCAGCTCGCCGAGCCCCAGCTTGCCCGTCGGATACCAGGTGTCGAGCACCTGCTCGTCAGCGGTGATCGTGGCCAGGCCGATGCCCCACGCAGGCTGTGCAGTCGTCACGCCTGTGACGGTACCGTGCGAACCATGGAGAACCCGCTGACCCCCGAGGTCCTCGCCGATCCGGTGGCGTTGACCCGTGCACTGGTCGACATAGAGTCCGTCTCCCTCCACGAGAAGGCCATCGCCGACTGCGTCGAGGAGGTGCTGCGCGGGGTGCCGCACCTGACCACGTTCCGGCACGGCAACACCGTGATGGCGCGCACCGACCTGGGGCGGGCCTCCCGGGTCGTGCTCGCCGGGCACCTGGACACCGTGCCGCTGAACAACAACTTCCCGTCGACCATGCGCGGCGACCTCATGTACGGCTGCGGCACCTCCGACATGAAGTCCGGCGTCGCGTACGCGCTGCACCTGGCGGTCACCCTGCCCGAGCCGCGCTACGACGTGACGTACTTCTTCTACGAGGCCGAGGAGATCGAGTCCAAGTACAACGGGCTCTTCCTCGTCGCCGAGGCGCACCCGGAGTGGCTCCAGGCGGACTTCGCCGTGTTGCTGGAGCCGACGTACGGCATCGTCGAGGCCGGCTGCCAGGGGACCATGCGGTCGGTGGTGACCACCACCGGCGTACGGGCCCACTCGGCGCGCTCCTGGCACGGGGTGAACGCCATCCACGGCGCGGGCGAGGTGCTGCGCCGCCTGTCGGCGTACGAGGCGCGGCGCGTCACCATCGACGGCTGCGACTACCGCGAGGGCATGAACGCGGTGCGGATCAGCGGCGGGGTCGCCGGCAACGTGGTGCCCGACCGGTGCGAGATCGAGGTCAACTACCGGTTCGCGCCCGACCGGACGCCGGCCGAGGCCGAGGCGCACCTGCGCGAGGTCTTCGACGGCTTCGAGCTGCGGGTGACCGACGTGGCCGCCGGGGCGGCGCCCGGACTGGAGGCGGCCCCGGCGAAGGAGTTCCTGGCCGCCGTCGGCGCCGCGCCGATCGGCAAGCTCGGCTGGACGGACGTGGCCCGCTTCGCCGCGATGGGCATCCCCGCGCTCAACTTCGGCCCGGGCGACCCCAACCTGGCCCACCACCCCGACGAGCACGTCGAGATCGGCAAGATCCGCGACGGCGCGGCGACCCTGCACCGCTGGCTCGCCCCGGCCTGAGCGCCCCGGAGCCGGCGCGGACGCGCCGGGGCGGCCCGCTGTACCGCGCTGCGGTGGGCGGGCCGCCCCGGCGACGTGCGTCGGTCGGTCAGGCGGTCGGGGTCAGGGACGACTCGGGGCGGGTGTCGGTCGGGTCGCCGGTGAGGTCGGCGACGGGGGCTTCCATCTGCCGGGCGCGGCGGCGCTCGGCCACCACGTCCCGGATCCGCCGCTGCATCTGCCGACGGATCCGGATCATCTCGCTGTTGCTGATCACGCTGGCTCCTCCCCCGAAGGCGCGTGCCGGGGCATACCCGGTATATGAATGGTAAGACGTACGGGCGAGCGAATTAGTTGCCCTGGTCGCGGAAAATTTCTCCGACCCGCCCCTGGTGCGGGCGTCGCACCCCGCTACCGCCCCTCCACTACGGTTGCTTCCATGAGTGACAGGGCTGCCAGGAGCGACAGCGGCGGGCGCGGTCCGGCCCGCGAGCCGGGGCGGGAGCGGCACCGGGGCGCGGTCACGCTGCGTCGCGGCGCGATCCCGACCAGCACCGCCGACCAGCGGCTGCTGGACTCGCGCGGCCGTGGCGACTGGAAGACGAAGGACGCCTGGCGGGCGCTGCGCATCCTGTCCGAGTTCGTGGAGGGCTTCGACACCCTGGCCGACCTGCCGCCCGCGGTCAGCGTCTTCGGCTCCGCCCGCAGCAAGCCGGACAGCCCCGAGTGCCGGCTGGCCGAGGAGCTGGGCGCCGCCCTGGCCCGTGCGGGGTACGCCGTGATCACCGGCGGCGGGCCGGGCGTGATGGAGGCGGCCAACCGGGGCGCCAGCGAGGCCGGCGGGCTCTCCGTCGGGCTCGGCATCGAGCTGCCCTTCGAGCAGGGCCTCAACGACTGGGTCGACCTGGCCATCGACTTCCGCTACTTCTTCGCCCGCAAGACCATGTTCGTCAAGTACGCCCAGGCGTTCGTGGTGCTGCCCGGCGGGTTCGGCACCATGGACGAGCTGTTCGAGGCGTTGACGCTGGTGCAGACCGGCAAGGTCACCCGGTTCCCGGTGGTGCTGATGGGCACGGACTACTGGCGGGGCCTGCTCGACTGGCTGCGCGACACGATGGCCGCCGACGGCAAGATCGGGCCGGTCGACCTGGAGCTGATCTGCCTCACCGACGACGTAGACGCCGCCGTGCGGCACATCGTGGCCGCCGAGGCGGCCCTCTCCGCCGAGCAGGAGGCGATCCGCGAGGAGGCGGTCGCGCGTACCGGGAACGGCCAGCGGGCCGCCGACCGGGCCGACGCCGACCGGGCCGCCGTCGAGCAGGCTGCCGTCGAGCGGGCCGCCGCCGACCAGCGGGCCGCCGCCGAGGGTCCTGCTGCGGAGGGTGCCGCTGCCGACAGGGCCGCTGCCGACCAGGCCCGGGAGGGCTGAGCCGGTGGCCGCGATCTGCGTGTTCTGCGCGTCCTCCCGCACCCTCGACCAGCGCTGGCTGGACCTCGCCGCCGAGACCGGCCGGGAGATCGCCCGGCGCGGGCACACGCTGGTCAGCGGCGGCGGCTGCGTCGGGATGATGGGGGCGGTGGTGGACGGGGCCCGGTCGGCCGGCGGCCGCACGGTCGGGGTGATCCCGCAGTCCCTGGTCGACCTGGAGGTCGCCGACCTCGCCTCGGACGAGCTGCTGGTCACCGCCAGCATGGCCGACCGCAAGACGCTGATGATCGAGAAGTCGGACGCCTTCCTCACCCTGCCCGGCGGGCTGGGCACCCTGGACGAGCTGTTCGAGGTGTGGACGACCGCCACCCTCGCCCTGCACACCAAGCCGATGGTGCTGGTCGACGCGGACGGCTTCTACCGCCCCCTGCTCGACTGGCTCACCACCCTCACGGACCGCCACTTCCTCAAGCCGGCGGGCCAGGACCTCCTCCTGGTGGCCGACACCATCCCCAACGCCCTGACCACCCTGGAATCCCACCTCCCCTGACCCACCCCCTTGCCCCCTGCCCCGCCCCGCCCCGCCCCGCCTCCTCCCGCCCCCGCCCCGCCCTCTCCCGCCTCGGTGATCAAGAGGTTTGCGTCAACTTGGTGATCAACTTTGACGCAAACCTCTTGATCACCGAGGCGAGGCAGGGCGAGGCAGGGCGAGGCAGGGCGAGGCTGCGGCGGGAGGGGGGGAGGGGGTGGGGTGGGGTGGGGCAAGAGGGCGGGGAAGCACGGGGTGGGCGGGGTGGGGTGAGTGTCGGTGGGGCGTGGTGGGATGGGGGGATGCAGGCGTACCGGCTGGTGCGCCGGCCTGTCGAGGCGGCCCGGGGGGACCGCCGGTCCGACGGGGCGGCGTTGGGGGGCGGTCGGCCCGAAGGGGCGGCCGGGCGGGAGCGTCGGGCCGGCGGGCCGGGCGGCGATGGCGGGCAGGCCGACCACGGCGGGCAGACCGGTCACGGCGGGTTCGACAACGGCGCGCGGCAGGGCGTTGGCGTGCGGCCGGGCGACGACGTTCGGCAGCGCGTTGACCTGCGGCAGGACGTCGACGTGCGGCAAGACGATGGCACGCGGCAAGACGATGGCGCACGGCCGGGCGACGGCGAGCGGGGTGGCGCGGCGGGGCCGGCGTGGGGCGACGGGTGGCGGGACGACCCGGTGCAGGCCGAGGTCGTGGCGCACACCGACGGGCCGATGCTGGTCGTCGGCGGGCCGGGCACCGGCAAGAGCAGCGTGCTGGTGGAGGCGGTCGCCGCCCGGGTGGCCGAGGGGGTCGACCCGGAGCGGGTCCTGGTGCTCACCTTCGGCCGGCGGCAGGCCACCGACCTGCGCCGCCGGATCGAGGCCCGGGTGGCCGGCGACGGGCAGCGGGTGCTGCGCGAGCCGCTGGTGCGCACCTTCCCGGCGTACGCCTACGGGCTGCTGCGCCGGGCCGCCGCCGAACGGGGCGAGCCGTCGCCGCGCCTGCTCACCGGCCCCGAGCAGGATCTGATCATCCGGGAGCTGCTGGACGTGGTCGGCGAGGAGCCCGACGACGACCCGGTCGGCTGGCCGGAGGACCTGCGGCCGGCCCTGCGTACCCGGGCGTTCGCGGCCCAGCTCCGCGACCTGCTGATGCGGGCGGCGGAGCGCGGGGTGGGCCCGGCGGAGCTGGCCCGGCTGGGCGAGCGGCTGGGCCGCGCCGACTGGCCGGCCGCCGCGCGTTTCCTGCGGGAGTACGTCGCCGTGCTCGCGCTGCGCGACGTCAGCAACCGTGGCTCGGTCGCGTACGACCCGGCGGAGCTGGTCCGGGCCGCCACCGGCCTGCTGCTCGACGACCCGGGGCTGCTGGACGCCGAGCGCCGCCGCCTCGCCCACGTCTACGTCGACGAGCTGGCCGACACCGACCCCGCCCAGCTCGACCTGCTCGCCGTGCTGGCCGGCGGCGGCAAGTCCCTGGTCGCGTTCGCCGACCCCGACTCGGCCACGTACGCGTTCCGGGGCACCGATCCGGCCGGGGTGGCCGCCTTCCCGCACCGCTTCCGCACCGCCTCCGGGGCGCCGGCCGCCCAGGTCGTGCTGACCACGTCGTACCGGGCGGGGCCGGGGCTGATCGCCGCGACCCGGCGGCTCGCCGGCCGGCTGCGTGGCCCGGCGGCCCACCGGCGGCTGCGCCCGCTGCCCGACGCCCCACCCGGCACGGTGGAGGTGCGCACCTTCCGCTCGGCCACCAGCGAGGCCGCCTGGCTGGCCCAGGCGCTGCGCGCCGCGCACCTGCTCGACGGGGTGCCGTGGTCGCGGATGGCGGTGCTGGTGCGCTCGACGGCCCGGCAGTTGCCGGCGCTGCGTCGGGCCCTGCACACGGCCGGGGTGCCGACCGTGGTGCACGGCGAGGACCTGCCGCTGCACCTCCAGCCGGCGGTCGCCCCGCTGCTGCTCCTGCTGCGCTGCGCCCTGGAGCCGGCCCGGCTGGACGAGGAGGCGGCGGTGGCGCTGCTGCACTCGCCGCTGGGCGGGGCCGACCCGCTGGCCGAGCGGCGGCTGCGCCAGGGGCTGCGGGCGCTCGCCCTGGCGGTCGGCGACCGCCGCCCCTCCGGCGAGCTGATCGTCGACGCGCTGCGCGACCCGGAGGAGCTGTCCGGGATCGACCGGCACTGGGCGGAGCCGGCGCAGGCGGTGGCCGGGCTGCTGGCCATCGCCCGGGAGGCGGCCCAGCGGCCGGGCGCCACCGCCGAGGACGTGCTCTGGGCGGTGTGGGACGCCAGCGGGCTGGCGGAGCGCTGGGCGGGCGCGATCGCGCTCGGCCGGGCGGCGACCGGGGAGCACGAGACCGCGCGGCGGTGGCGGGCCGAGGCCGCCGACCGGGATCTCGACGCCGTGCTGGTGCTCTTCGACGCGGCGGCCCGGTTCGCCGACCGGCTGCCCGGCGCGCGCACCGAGGTCTTCCTCGACCACGTGCTCGGCCAGGACCTGCCGGCCGACACCCTGGCACCGACGGCGGATCGGGGGGAGGCCGTCCGGCTGCTCACCGCGCACGCGGCGAAGGGGCTGGAGTGGGACCTGGTCGCCGTCGCCGGGGCGCAGGAGGGTGTCTGGCCGGACCTGCGGCTGCGCGGCAGCCTGCTCGGCTCCGAGCGGCTGGTGGACGTGCTCGCCGGCCGCGACGTCGGCGGGCACGACGTCGGCGGGCATGACATCGGCCAGACCGGGCGGGCCGCCGGCGCCGGCGGCCGCGGTGGGCAGGGTCCGGGCGACGGCGGCCACGGTGGTCGGGGCCCGGGTGACGGCGGGCGGGCGGTCCTCGTCGGGCAGACCTCCGCCCTGCTCGACGAGGAGCGCCGGCTCTTCCACGTGGCCGTGACCCGGGCCCGCCGCCGGCTGCTGGTCAGCGCGGTCGCCTCGGCCGCGGTGGGCGGCGACGACCACGAGGAGCAGCCCAGCCGATTCCTGTACGAGCTGGATCCGACCCCAACGCCGGGCGGCGACTCCGCCGGCCAGACCCCCGACGGCGGCCCGGACGGCGGTGGCGACACCGGCCCCGTGGCGAGCGACGGCCATGCGGGCGGCGAGGCGGGGGCCGGCGAGCCGGCCGACGGTGGTGCGGAGCCCGGCCGGGGGAGCCTGCCGGTGGCCGGGCCGCCCCGGGCGCTGACCCTGCCGGCGCTGGTGGCGGAGCTGCGTACCGCCGTGGCCGACCCGGCCGCGCCCTACCACCGGCGCAGCGCGGCGGCGGCCGAGCTGGCCCGCCTCGCCGCCGCCGGGGTGCCCGGCGCGCACCCCGACGACTGGTGGGGGCTGCGCGGCCTCTCCGACGACCGGCCGCTGGTCGACGAGGGGGAGCCGGTGCGGGTGACCCCGTCGGGCATGGAGAGCGCCCTGCGGTGCAGCCTGCGCTGGCTGCTGGAGCGGCACGGCGGCAGCGGCCCGGCCAGCGCCGCGCAGGGGGTGGGCAACCTTGTGCACGCCGCCGCGATGCTCGCCGAGGATGCCAGCGCCGACCGGTCCGCGCTGCTGGAGTACGTGGCGGCCCGGTTCGACGCGATCGAGCTGGCCGCCCGGTGGATGGTGGGCCCCGAGCGGGAACGCGCCGAGGCGATGGTGGACAAGCTGCTGCGCTGGCTGGCGGGCAACCCGCGCCGGCTGCTGGCCATCGAGCACGAGTTCGCCGTGCGCCTGGACGACCCGCAGCGGCCCGTCGAGCTGACCGGCCGGGTCGACCGGCTGGAGGTCGACGCCGACGGCCGGCTGGTGGTGGTCGACCTGAAGACCGGCAAGTCCACCGTGGTCACCGAGCGGGAGATCGGCGAGCACCCGCAGCTCGGGGCGTACCAGGCGGCGGTCGAGGCGGGGGCGTTCGCCGAGTACGGCGACGAGTCCGGCGGGGCGGCCCTGGTGCAGCTCGGCACGGGGGCGCGCGACGCCCGGGAGCAGAGCCAGCCGGCGGCGGGGCAGGGGCCGGCGGCCGGCTGGGCGACGGCGCTGGTCCGGCGCACCGCCGATACGATGGCCGCCGCCACCTTCGCCGCGGTCGCCAACTCCAAGTGCCGGGTCTGCCCGGTGCGCACGAGTTGCCCGGTGTCCGGGCAGGGGCGCCAGGTGGTCGAGCCGCCGACCCCCCGCCGGGAGCAGCCAGAGTGAGCTTGCGAGCCGCGCAGTCGCGACCTGAGGACGTCCCGTGACCCAGCCCGCCCTGTTCAGCGCCGCTACCCCGGCGCCCCGGGCCGCCGACTCCGGCCCCCGGTACACGCCGGTCGAGCTGGCGAAGCTGCTCCGGCTGCCCGCGCCCACCCGGGAGCAGGCCGCGATCATCGCCGCGCCGGTCGAGCCGCTGCTGGTGGTCGCGGGGGCCGGCTCGGGCAAGACCGAGACGATGGCCGCCCGGGTGGTCTGGCTGGTGGCCAACGCGTACGTCCGGCCGGAGCAGGTCCTCGGCCTGACGTTCACCCGCAAGGCGGCCGGCGAGCTGGCGCACCGGGTGCGTACCCGGCTCGACCAGTTGGTGCGCCGGCTGGGGCGGCGGGGCCGCGACCCGCTCGACGACCCGCTGGCCGGCGAGCCGACGGTGTCCACCTACCACTCGTACGCGGGGCGGATCGTCACCGAGCACGGGCTGCGCGCCGGGTACGAGCCGACCACCCGGCTGCTCACCGAGGCGTCCCGCTGGCAGCTCGTGGACCTGCTGGTACGCAACTACGACGGCGACATGACCGGCGTGGACCGGATGCCCAGCACGATCACCGACGCGGTGCTGGCCCTGGCCGGCGAGCTGGACGAGCACCTGGTCGACCCGGACGCCCTGGCCGCCTGGACGGGCCGGTTCTTCGCCGACGTGCAGTCCCGCCCCGGCCGCGTCTACGCCGACGTGCGCAGGGCGCTCGCCCTGCAGCAGACCCGGCTGAAGCTGCTGCCGCTGGTCCGCGCGTACGGCCGGCGCAAGGACGACTTCGAGGCGATGGACTTCGCCGACCAGCTCGCCCGGGCTGCCCGGGTGGCCCGCGACCACCCGGCGGTCGGCGCGATCGAGCGGGACCGGTTCCGGGTGGTGCTGCTCGACGAATACCAGGACACCAGCCACGCCCAGGTGGTGCTGCTCAACGCGCTGTTCGGTGGCGGCCACCCGGTGACCGCCGTCGGCGACCCCTGCCAGTCCATCTACGGCTGGCGCGGGGCAAGCGCGGGCACCCTGGACCGCTTCCCGGCCGAGTTCGCCCGCGCCGACGGCGCGCCCGCCGCCGTGCTGGGGCTCACCACGAGCTGGCGTAACCGCCCGGAGATCCTGGGGGTGGCGAACGCCCTGGCCACGCCGCTGCGGGCGGCGGGGGCCCGGGTGCCGGAGCTGCGCGCCGCGCTCAGCGTCGCCGACCCGATCGGCCACCGCACGCCGGGTGGCCTGGCCGCCGGCACCGTGCACTGCGCGCTCCTGCCGACGTACGCCGACGAGGCCGACTGGATCGCCGACAGCGTCCTCGCGGCGTGGCGGGGGGCGGCCGGGATGCCGGGCGCGCTGCCCGAGCACGTCCCGGTGCCGCTGCGGCCCACCACCGCCGTGCTGGTGCGGCTGCGCAGCCAGATCCCGGCGCTGGCCACGGCGCTGCGCGCCCGGGGGCTGCCCGTCGAGGTGGTGGGGCTGGGCGGGCTGCTGGACACGCCCGAGGTGCGGGACGTGGTGTGCACCCTGCGGGTGCTCGCCGACCCGACCGACGGGGCGGCGCTGCTGCGGCTGCTGACCGGGGCGCGCTGGCGGATCGGGCCGCGCGACCTGGTGGCCCTGCACCGGCGGGCCCGGTCGATCGCCGCCCAGCGTCGCCGGCTCGCCGCCGGGGACGAGCCGGAGGTCGCCGTGGACCTGCTCGACGAGGCCACCCTCGTGGAGGCGCTGGCCGACCTCGGGCCGGCCCAGGCGTACTCGGACCAGGGCTATGCGCGGCTGCGCGCGTACGGCGAGGAGCTGGCCCTGCTGCGGTACCGCCTGGACCAGACGCTGCCGGAGCTGATCGCGGACGTGGAGCGGACCATCGGCCTGGACGTGGAGGTGGCGGTGCGGGCGGGCCGGGACGGCACCGGCGACGCCGGCCTGGCCCGGGGCCACCTCGACGCCCTCGGCGACGTGGCGGCCCGGTTCAGCGGTGAGTCCCCGGCGGCGACCCTGTCGGGGTTCCTCGCCTACCTGGCCGCCGCCGAGGACGAGGAGCGCGGCCTCGCTCCGGGCGAGGTGGAGGTGGTCGACGGCGCGGTGCAGATCCTCACCGCGCACGCCGCGAAGGGCCTGGAGTGGGACGTGGTGGCGGTCGCCGGGCTGAGCCGGGGCGTCTGGCCGGGTCCGGTGCGCAACTCCGACCACTGGCTGGGCGGGCTGGGGGTGTTGCCGTTCCCGCTGCGCGGGGACGCCGACGGGCTGCCCGAGCTGGGCCTGGCCGACGCCGCCGACCAGCGCGCGGTGGCGCGGGCGCTGGCCGACTTCACCGACGCGTGGCGGGCGCACGACGAGCGGGAGGAGCGCCGCCTGGCGTACGTGGCGGTGACCCGCCCCCGGCGGCTGCTGCTCTGCTCCGGCTACTGGTGGGGCGAGGGGACGAAGCGCCCGCGCGGCCCGTCGGCGTTCCTGCGGGAGGTGCACGACGCGTGCTCCGGCGACGGCGACGGGCTGCTGGTGGACCGGTGGGCCCCGGAGCCGGCCGGTGACGCGGTGAACCCGACCACGGAGGTGGTGCTGCGCGCCGAGTGGCCGGCCGATCCGCTGGGCGGGCGTCGTCCGGCGCTGGCCGAGGCCGCCGCCCTGGTGCGCCGCTTCCTCGCCGACCCGGACGCCGGCCCGGCCGCCCTCGGTGGCGAGGCCGCCGTCCCGGGTGGACGCTCCGGCCGCGCCGGCGACGAGCGGGGGCCGGTCGTCGCCGAGGACCCGGAGGTGGCGCGCTGGCGGCGGGAGGCCGACCTGCTCCTCGCCGAGCGGGCCGAGCTGGTCGCCGGGGCGGGGGCGGTCGAGGTGGTCCTGCCCGGGCAGCTTTCCGTCACCCAGCTGGTGGCGCTGCGCCGCGACCCGGGTGAGCTGGCCCGCGCCCTGCGCCGGCCGATGCCGAGCGCGCCGAACCCGTACGCCCGGCGGGGCACCGCGTTCCACACCTGGCTGGAGCAGCGCTTCGGCGCGGACCGGCTGCTCGACGTGGACGAGCTGCCCGGGGCGGCCGACGCCGACGCCGCGCCGGACGAGGCCCTCGCGGAGTTGCAGGCGCGCTTCCTGGCCGGCGAATGGGCGCAGCGGGTGCCGGTGGAGGTGGAGGTGCCGTTCGCCACGGTGATCGCCGGGGTGGTGGTGCGGGGCCGGATGGACGCGGTGTTCGCCCGGCCGGGCGGGCGGTTCGACGTGGTGGACTGGAAGACCGGGCGGCAGCCGGTCGGGGTGGAGGCCGAGGCGGCGGCGGTGCAGCTCGCCGTCTACCGGCTGGCCTGGGCCGAGCTGGCCGGGGTGCCGGTCGACCGGGTCGGCGCGGCCTTCCACTACGTGCGGGACGGGGTGACCGTCCGCCCGGCGGACCTGCTGGACGCCGATGGGCTCACCGCGCTGGTCGCGGGCGTGCCGGAGGCCGGCCGCGACCACGTCCCCACGAACGCCGACGCCCCGGCGGGCGGCCAGCGGCCGGCAAATTCCCGGTGACAGGCGACGGGCGACGAGATCCGTGCTAGCCTTGCTGCGTTGCAGTTATGGTTCCCAGAGACTCTGTGTGCGCCTGGCGGATTGTGGCCCCAGGCGCTCTTTGTTGTGTCCGGAGTTCTCCGGGCGGGGCGACCAGAAGCGACAGGCGATTCGCGCATCCCGCGCGGAGCGCTCCTCTTCGGGCCCGCAACAGGTGCGGGTCCGACGTTCCGTCAAGGAGACGAAACACATGGCAATTGGCACCGTCAAGTGGTTCAACGCTGACAAGGGCTTCGGCTTCATCACCCCGGACGGCGGCGGCGCCGACGTCTTCGCCCACTTCTCGGCGATCCAGACCTCCGGCTACCGGAGCCTGGACGAGAACCAGCGGGTCGAGTTCGAGATCACCCAGGGCCAGAAGGGCCCGCAGGCGGAGAACATCCGTCCGCTCTGATCTCCGGCACCCGTTCCACCCGTAACATCCGTCGCGCCCTCCGGGCGTGACGACGTGGCCGGTCCGCCCCTCGTGCGGCGGGCCGGCCACGACCCCATTCGGTTCGTGCTTGCGAGTCCCGGCGGCCCCGTCCGCCGGTCGACAGCGCCATCCCGGCGCCCTTCCTCGACACGTGCCGCGTCGAGGAAGGCTTTTCCATGACCACCGTTCTGCCCTCTTTCTCCGCCACCGGCCTGGCGCCCGCGCTGCTCGCCGAGCTGACCGCGCAGGGCATCACCGAGCCGTTCCCGATCCAGGCGGCGACGCTGCCGGATTCGCTGGCCGGCCGGGACGTTCTCGGCCGGGGCCGCACCGGCTCGGGCAAGACCCTCGCCTTCGGGCTGCCGCTGCTGCACCGCACCGCCGGCCGCCGCGCCCGCCCGGGGCGTCCGCTGGCGCTGGTGCTGGTGCCGACCCGTGAGCTGGCCCAGCAGGTGACCACCGCGCTCGCCCCGTACGCCCGGGTGTTGGGACTGCGCGTCGCCACCGTGGTGGGCGGCCTGTCGCTGGGGCGGCAGGCGGACGCGCTGCGCGCCGGCGCCGAGGTGGTCGTGGCCACCCCCGGCCGGCTGCACGACCTGATCAACCGCGGTGACGCCCGGCTCGACCAGGTGGCCGTGACGGTGCTGGACGAGGCCGACCAGATGGCCGACATGGGCTTCCTGCCGCAGGTCACCAAGCTGCTGGAGCAGGTGGCCGGCGACGGCCAGCGGATGCTCTTCTCCGCCACCCTCGACGGCGGCGTGGACAAGCTGGTCCGCCGGTTCCTCACCGACCCGGTCTCGCACTCCGTCGACCCCGGCACGGCCACGGTCACCGCGATGACCCACCACGTGCTGCACGTCGAGGCGGAGGACAAGCCGGCCACGCTGACCCGGATCGCGGCCCGCGAGGGCCGCACCATCCTGTTCATGGGCACCAAGCACCGCGCCGACCGGCTGGCCCGCCAGTTGCTGGCCAAGGGCGTGCGGGCCGCCGCCCTGCACGGCGGCAAGTCCCAGCCGCAGCGCACCCGGATCCTGGAGCAGTTCCGCACCGGTCAGGTGACCGCGCTGGTCGCCACCGACGTGGCGGCCCGGGGCATCCACGTCGACGGCCTCGACATGGTGGTCAACGTCGACCCGCCGACCGAGGCGAAGGACTACCTGCACCGGGGTGGGCGCACGGCGCGGGCCGGCGAGTCGGGGACCGTGGTCACCCTGGTCCTGCCCGAGCAGCGCCGGGAGGTGTCCCGGCTGATGGCCACCGCCGGCATCCGGCCGCAGGCCACCCAGGTCCGCCCGGGCGAGGAGGCGGCGCTGGCCCGGGTCACCGGTGCCCGCGAGCCGTCGGGTGTGCCGGTGACCGTCGTCGCCCCGCCGCCGCAGCGGTCCGCCCCGGCGGCATCCGGCCGGGGCTCCCGGTCCGCCCGCGCCGCCCACGGCACCGCCGCGTCCGGCGGCACGCCCCGTTCCGCCGGTGCCCAGGGGGACACCCCGGCCGGCCGTGACGCGGCGGGCGGTGACGGGCGACGCACCGGGCACCGCGCGTCGGGCCGGTCGCGTCGCCCGCGTCGCCCCCGTTCCGCCTGACCCGTCGCCGCTCGGAGGGGCCGTGCCCCGGCTCCTGGCTGCCCCACTCGCCGGTCGCGGACCGCGCCCCGGTTCCTGGCTGAGTCGATAATCAGGCTACTGAGTCGGGAATCAGGCAGGCGCGGGTCCGATCGGTGACTGTCGCCCGCGCGCCTGGTGGAAGATGCTAGCCGTGGGGGAACACGGCCGGTGGGGACCGGCCTTGCTGGGGGGAGGAAGACCATGACGGGCGACGTCGAGTCGGGGGCGGCACGGGAGCTGCTGGTGGTGTTGGCGGTCGCGGGGGCGGGGCTGCTGCTCGCCACGGCGGCGGCCTTCTCGCCGTGGCATCCCACCCGCAGTGCCCGACAGCCCGCCGGGGTGGTGGGGCTGCACAACCCGGACGGGGCGGACGCGAAGCTCACCGGCGCCGTCATCGGGGTGACCGACCGGTCCGCCGGCTGAGCCCGCACCTCCGACTGCCGGGGTGCTGCTGCCGGCCGGCGACCAGCTGGCGAGCCCGTGCCGCCCAGCCCGCTGAGCCGGCACCGCCTCGCCGGTGGACCGGCCGGTCAGGCCCCGCCGACCGGGTCGGCGACGGGCGCGGCGGCGGCCCCGGCCGTCGCCGCGGCCCCGTCCCGGGCGGCCGGCTCCCGGCCCTCCCCGGTGAGCAGGTCGGCCAGGGTCGTCCGGTCCACCACGAGGGCGATCGCCCCGTCGACCGCCAGCCACACGTCGCGCAGTCCGGCGGCCACGCCGTGATAGCCGGCGACCTCGGCCGGCAGGCCGCGCACCGAGGTGAGCGACCCGCCGACCGCGCGGAGCACGTCCCCGACGCTGATCTCGGTCGCCGGCCGGGCCAGGGCGTAGCCGCCGTCGGTGCCCCGGTGGCTGAACAGCAGCCCGGCCCGCCGCAGGTCGAGCAGGATGCCCTGGAGGAAGCTCAGCGGGATGGCCTGACTCTCCGCCAGGGCCGCCGCCTTGACCAGCTCGCCGCCGGGCGCGGGGCCCGAGCCGCGGGCCGTGGCGGCGACGGCCAGCATGGCCCGGAGCGCGTAGTCGCTGCGCGCGGAGACGTACATGTCACTGCCCGGCCTGGTCCAGCACGCCCCAGCGGCGGCGGATGGCCTGGTCCGCGGCCCCGAACGCGGCGTCGACCCCGAGGCCGACGACCAGGATGACGATCATCGTGGAGAGCAGCCAGGGCGCGTCGGCCAGCTCCCGGGCGTACGTCAGCTGCGCGCCGAGCGAGGTCTGCGAGATGCCCACCACGATCAGCTCGCCGGCCATCAGGCTGCGCCAGGAGAACGCCCAGCCCTGCTTCAGCCCGGCGACGATGGCGGGCAGGGCGGCCGGGGCGATGACGTACCGGTAGAGGTTGAGCCCCCGGGCGCCGAGGTTGCGCCCGGCCCGTTGCAGCAGCGGCGGCACGTAGTCCACCCCGCTGATCACCCCGTTGGCGATGGACGGGGCCGCGCCGAGCACCACGACGAAGAAGATGGCCTTCTCGCTGAGCTCGAACAGCAGGATCGCCAGCGGGAACCAGGCGATCGACGGCATGGTCTGCAACGCGGTGATCATCGAGCCGATGGCCGCCCGCAGCACCCGGAACCGGGCCACGGCGAGGCCGAGCAGCAGGCCGACGCCGACGGAGAAGACGTACCCGAGGGCGGCCCGGCGCAGGGTGGTGACCAGGCCGTCCCAGAGCTGCGCCCCGCTGGCCTGCCGGACCAGCTCCTGCCACACCGGGCCGGGCCCGGGCAGGGAGTACGGCGGCCAGATCTCCGCCCACACCACGACCTGCCAGGCGGCGATGGCGATGGCGAGCGCGGCCAGCTTCGGCCAGGTGGACGCCCAGATGGTGGCGGCCCGGGTGGTCGTCTTCTGCCGGCCGGCGATCTCCAGCGCGTCGAGCCCGGAGATCTCCGCGTCGGCGCGCGCCTCGGCGATCGTGTCACTGGCCATGGCGGCCCACCTCCGTACGGAGCCGGTCGGTGACGTCGGCGGCGATCGACGCGATCTCCGGGGAGTCGATGCGTCGGGGCCGGGGCACGTCGACCCGGGTGGAGTAGATGATCCGGCCGGGCCGGCTGGACAGCAGGATGATCCGGTCGGCGAGCCGCGCCGCCTCCCGGACGTTGTGCGTCACGAAGAGCACGGTGAGCTTGCGCTCGGCCCAGATCCGCTCCAGCTCGTCGTGCAGGATGTCGCGGGTCATCGCGTCGAGCGCGCCGAACGGCTCGTCCATCAGCAGGACCGGGGTGTCCAGGGCGAGGGTGCGGGCGAGCGCGACCCGCTGCCGCATGCCGCCGGAGAGCTGGTGCGGGCGCTTGCGGCCGAACTCGGCCAGGTGCACCGTGCGCAGCAGCTCGGCGACCCGTTCCCGGCGCTGTGCCCGGGGCAGCCGGCGCAGCTTGAGCGGCACGTCGACGTTGCCCTCGACGGTGAGCCACGGGAAGAGGGCGGACTCCTGGAACATCAGGCCGGGGTTGACCCCGTCGCCCAGCTCGATCCGCCCGCCGCTGACCTTGTCCAGGCCGGCGACCAGGTTGAGCAGGGTGCTCTTGCCGCAGCCGGAGGCGCCCACGAGGCAGACGAACTCGCCGGGCGCGACGTCGAGGGAGACCCCGTCCAGGGCGAGGACGGCGTGCTCGCCCTGCCCGTACACCTTGGTCACGCCGTGCAGCGCGACCGAGCCGGTCGCGCTGCGGGGCGTCGTCGTGGTCGACGTCATGGTTGGGTGACCTCGGGCTTGCCCTGGGTCTTCAGCACCTCGTTGAGGTACTTCAGGTCGTAGAGCCCGTCGAGGCTGACCGGCTGGGTCAGCTCGACGGCGACCGCGTGGTCCAGACCGGCCTTCAGCGAGGAGGCGATGGGGTCGTTGGTGAACTCCAGCGTCGGCCACGCCTGCTTGATGAGCTTCACGTCCAGCGGCTTGCCGGTGATCTTGCCGATGTGGTCGGAGATGGCCTGCTGCGACTCGTCGGGCTTGGTGTTGACGAACTCGTTGGCCGCCACCTGGCCCTCGACCAGCTTCTTCACCACGTCGGGGTGGGCCTTGAGGAACTTGGTGGAGACGATCAGGTTGGTGATGACGAACTTCTTGTCCGGCCACAGGTCGCGCTCGTCGACGAGCACCTTGCCGCCGGCGTTGACCAGCCGGGAGACGAACGGCTCGGGCACCCACGCCCCGTCGATCGTCCCGCTGTTGAACGTCTCCACGGTCTGGGCGTTCTCCTGGGGGACGACCTTGACGTCGCCGCCGCCCTCCTTGGTGGCGGTGAGGCCCTTCTCCCTGAGCCAGTAGCGCAGCGCCACGTCCTGGGTGTTGCCGAGCTGCGGGGTGGCGATCTTCTTGCCCTTGAGCTGCTCGACGGAGGTGATCTCCGGCTTGACCACCAGGGCCACGCCGCCGGACGCCGCGCCGGAGATCACCCGGACCGCCTCGCCCTTGGACTTGGAGAACGCGTTGACCGTCGGGTTGGGACCGATGTACGTCGCGTCGAGCGCGCCCGAGAAGATGGCCTCGATGGCGGCCGGGCCGGCGTTGAAGGTCTTCGTCTCCAGCTTGACGTCGCCGCCGAGCTTCTCGGCGAAGATGCCCTTCTCCACCCCGACGACCGCCGGGGCGTGGGTGATGTTGGGGAAGTAGCCCAGCCGGAGCGTGACCGGGCCCGAGCCGCCCGCAGCCGCGCCGTCGTCCTCGCCGCAGGCGGCGGTGGCTCCCAGGGTCGCCGCGCCCAGCACGGCGAGGGCGGCCAGGGTCACCGTCCGACGGAGGGGTAGCCGTCTCATCGTCTGTCCAATCCGCAGTATTCCTACTTAGTTGGTAGGAAGACTGGGGCAGCGTTCGGGCGGCGTCAAGACCCGTCCACATCGCGGGATTCTCGCTCGGGATTATTCCCGGTTTTCCTACCTTCTTGCTAGGTTTGGTCGACGTGACCTACCACTGGTTCCTCCCCACGTCCGGCGACGGGCACCAGGTCGGCGCCGCCACCGTCACCGCCGGCGCGGCCCGGCACGAGCGGGCCGCCACCGTCGGCTACCTGGCCGAGGTCGCCCGGGCCGCCGAGGCGGCCGGCTTCGCCGCGCTGCTCACCCCGGTCGGCTCCGGCTGCCCCGACCCGTGGATCGTCTGCGCCGCCGTCGCCCAGCACACCGACCGGATCGGCATGCTCGTCGCCGTGCGGACCGGGTTCGCCCTGCCCACGCTCGTCGCCGCCCAGGCCGAGGCGTTCCAGGCCGTCTCCGGCGGGCGGCTCGCGCTCAACGTCGTCACCGGCGGCGACCCCGCCGAACAGCGGGCGTACGGCGACTTCCTCGACCACGACGACCGGTACGCGCGCACCGGCGAGTTCATCGACGTGCTCCGCCGCACCTGGCGCGGCACCCCGTTCGACTTCACCGGCGCGCACTACCGGATCGCCGGCGGCGGCCTGACCGCCCCGCTGACCGAGCCGCCGCCCGTCTACCTCGGCGGGGCGTCCCCGGCCGCCGAGGCGGTGGCGGCGCGGCACGCCGACGCGTACCTCATGTGGGGTGAGCCGCCGGCCGCGATCGCCGCCCGGGTGGCCCGGGTGCGGGCCCTGGCCGCCGAGCGGGGCCGCACCCTGCGCACCGGCCTGCGGCTGCACGTCATCGCCCGGCCGACCGCGGGCGAGGCGTGGGCCGAGGCGGACCGGCTGCTGGCCGGGATGAGCCCCGAGCGGATCGCCGCCGCGCAGGCCCGGTTCCGCCGGATGGACTCCGTCGGCCAGGCCCGGATGGCCGCCCTGCACGGCGGGTCCGCCGACGCGCTCACCGTCGCGCCGAACCTGTGGGCCGGGATCGGCCTGGTCCGCGAGGGCGCGGGCACCGCGCTCGTCGGCAGCTACGCCGAGGTCGCGGCCAGAATCGACGAGTACGCCTCGCACGGCGTCGACGAGTTCGTGCTGTCCGGCTGGCCGCACCGGGAGGAGGCCGAGCGGGTCGGCGCGGAGGTCCTGCCCCGGGTCGCCGCCGTCGCACCCGTGGGCTGACCCGACGCGCTAGGGTCGACCCGTGGCGGCGCGGAGATCCAGAATTCCAGCGACGAAGTACCCGGTCGAGCGGTTCACCCTCGGCAACGGCCTGCGGGTGGTGCTCACCCCCGACCGCAGCGCACCGGTGATCGGGGTGGCGGTCGTCTACGACGTCGGCATCCGCTCCGAGCCCGAGGGGCGCACGGGCTTCGCCCACCTCTTCGAGCACCTGATGTTCCAGGGCTCGGAGAACCTGGAGAAGCTGGCCCACTTCCGGCACGTGCAGGGCGCGGGCGGCACCTTCAACGGGTCGACCCACCACGACTACACGGACTACTACGAGACGCTGCCGAGCAACGCCCTGGAGCGGGCGCTGTTCCTGGAGGCCGACCGGATGCGCGGCCCCCGGCTGACCGAGGAGAACCTGCGCAACCAGGTCGACGTGGTCAAGGAGGAGATCCGGGTCAACGTGCTCAACCGGCCGTACGGCGGGTTCCCCTGGCTGACCCTGCCGCCGGTCATGTTCGACACGTTCCCCAACGCGCACGACGGCTACGGCTCCTTCGACGACCTGGAGTCCGCCACCGTCGACGACGCGGCCGACTTCTTCCGCCGCTACTACGCCAGCGGCAACGCCGTCCTCGCGATCAGTGGGGACGTCGACGTGGCCGAGGCCACCGCGCTGGTGCAGCGGCACTTCGGCGACGTGCCGGCCCGGCCCGCCCCCGACCGCCCCGACTTCGCCGAGCCCGACCTGACCGCCGAGCGACGCTCGTCGTACACCGACGCCCTGGCCCCGCTGCCGGCGGTGGCCTCGGCCTGGCGGGTGCCCGACCCGATCACCGACTTCGCCGACTACCTGCCCTACGTGGTGCTCGCCGAGGTGCTCACCGACGGCGACGCGTCCCGGCTGGTCGAGCGGCTCGTCCAACGGGACCGCGCGGTCACCAGCCTCGGCGGGTACGTGGGCTTCATGGGCGACCCGTTCGACGTGCGCGACCCCACCGCCCTGCTGCTCCAGGCGCACCTGCCGCCCGGTGGGGACGTCGACAAGGTGCTGCGCACCGTCGACGAGGAGCTCGACCGGCTGGCCACCGACGGCCCCACCGACGGCGAGTTGGCCCGCACCCAGGCCCGGATGGCCACCCACCTGCTGCGCGACACCGACGCGGTGCTCGGCCGGGCGCTGCGGATGGCGGTGCTGGAGCAGCAGCGCGGCGAGCCGGGGCTGCTCAACGACCTGCCCCGGCTGGTCGGCGAGGTCACCGACGAGCAGGTCCGGGCCGCCGCCGCCACCCTGCGGCCGGAGCGCCGCGCGTCCATCGAGGTTGTTCCTGGGGGTGCCCGATGAGTGTGGCAGACGTGTCGCCGCGGGCGTTGCCGCCGCTCGGCCCGAACCGCAGGCTCAAGCTGCCCAAGCAGGCCGAGCGGAGGCTCGGCAACGGGCTGACCGTCATCGCGGTACGCCGCCCGGCCGTCCCCCTGGTCGAGCTGCGGCTGTGGATGCCGACGGGCCGGACCCACCTGGCCCGGGGGGCGATGCTCGCGCAGACCATGCTCTCCGGCACGCAGTCGATGACCAGCGTGCAGATCGCCGCCGAGCTGCAGGCGGTCGGGGGCGGGCTGTCGGCCGGCATCGACCCGGACCGGCTGATGCTCTCCGGCGCGGGCCTGGTCACCGGGCTGGACCGGATGCTGGAGATCCTGGCCGACGTGCTGACCGGCGCGACGTACCCGGGTCAGGAGGTCGGCACCGAGCGGGACCGGCTGGTCGACCGCATCCAGGTGGCGCAGAGCCAGCCGGCCCACCTCGCCCGCACCGCCCTGCTGCGCCGGGTCTACGGCACGCACCCGTACGCGGTGCAGACCCCCGAGCCGGAGCAGGTGCGCGCGGTCCGGCCGGCGGCGCTGCGCCGGCTGCACGCCGAGCGGGTGCACCCGGCCGACGCGGTGCTGGTGCTGGTCGGCGACGTGCAGCCCGAGCGGGCCCTGGACGCCGCCGAGAAGGCCCTCGCCGCCTGGAACGGCGCTGGCCACACCGCCGAGCTGCCGCCCGCCCCGCCGCTGGAGCCGGGCCCGCTGCTGCTGGTCGACCGGCCCGGCTCGGTGCAGTCGTCGCTGCGGATCGCCCTGCCGGCGGTGCCCCGCACCCACCCCGACCACGCCGCGCTGCAACTGGCCAACCTGCTCTTCGGCGGCTACTTCTCCTCCCGCTGGGTGGAGAACATCCGGGAGGACAAGGGCTACACGTACGGGCCGCACTCGCTGGTCGAGCACTCGGTGGCCGGGTCGGTGCTGGTCGCCGGTGCCGAGGTGGCCACCGAGGTGACCGGGCCGGCGCTGCTGGAGACGACGTACGAGCTGGGCCGCCTCGCCACGCTCCCGCCGAAGCCGGACGAGCTGGAGCAGGCCCGCCAGTATGCCCTCGGCACCCTCCAGCTCGGCATGTCCACCCAGGCCGGGCTGGCGTCGCTGACCAGCGCGTACGCGGGCAGCGGGCTGCGCCTGGAGTTCCTCGCCGAGCACGCCGCCCGGCTGGCGAAGGCCACGGTCGACGACGTGGCCGAGGTGGCCCAGCGCTACCTGGCCCCGGCCCGGGCGGTCACCGTGGTGCTCGGCGACGCCGAGCGGGTCGCCCCCGCGCTGTCGGCCCTCGCCCTCGTCCGCACCGAGCCGGTCCGGCCGTGACCGCCGGGGGCGGGCCGGTCCGGGGCGGGGGCGGGGAGACCGCCCCGCCGCTGGCCCGGTCCACCCTGGACCGGGCCGCGCACCGGCGCACCGACCCGCAGTGGCTGGCCGAGGCGTGGGAGCGGGCCCGGGTCCTGGTGCTCGACTCCGCCGCCGACGGCCGGGCCCTGGTCCGCGCCGACGCGTCCCCGCCGGAGCTGGTGCTGCTCGGCTCGGGCGAGCTGCCCGAGGTGCCCCGCTCCGTGCCGATGTTCCTCGGCGTCGAGCCCGACGGCGCGCCCGTGTTCGCGGTGGACTCGCCGCTGCCGGAGCTGCCGGGCACCCGGGCGGTGGGCCTGCGGGAGGTCGGGCACCTGCTGTTGGACCGCGACGCCGGCATCTTCACCGCCGCGCTGGCGCTGACCAACTGGCATGCCCGGCACGGCTACTCCTCGGTCACCGGCCAGCCGACCCGCGTCGATGAGGCCGGCTGGTCCCGCATCGACGAGACCGGCGACCGGGTCTGGCCGCGCACCGACCCGGCGATGATCGCGCTGGTGCACGACGGGGTGGCCGGGCCCGAGGGCACCTGCCTGCTCGGCAGCAACGCGGCCTGGCCGCGCACCGGGGGCCACCGCCGCTTCTCCTGCTTCGCCGGCTACGTGGAGCCCGGCGAGTCGGCCGAGGACGCCGTCGTGCGCGAGGTCCACGAGGAGGTTGGCGTCGCGGTCGGGAACATCACGTACGCGGGCAGCCAGTCCTGGCCGTTCCCCGGCTCGCTGATGCTCGGCTTCGTCGCCCTGGCCGACCCGGCGCAGCCGGTGCGCGTGGACCCGACGGAGATCGCGTACGCCCGCTGGTTCAGCCGCCGGGAGATCGGCGCGGCGCTGGCCGGGCGGCCGGTGGCCGTCGACGACGGCGAGCACCTGCTCCTGCCCCCGCCCTCGTCGATCGCGCTCTTCCTGATCCACCGCTGGCTCGACGGCCACTGCTGACACCGGCTCGGCTCCTGCTCGCGGCGACCTGGCGGCGACGGCTGCGGCCGCGGCGGGCGCCCGACGCTCGGCCCGCAGGGGCGGCTCGCCGTCACGCTGAGTTCGCAGAATCCGCCCGGGCGGCCCCGGCGGCAACCCTGCGCTCCGCCCCCTTTGCTCTGCACCCGGATCCGCAACGGTTGCCGGAAGTAGTGGAACCATCTGGTCGCCGCCGGCCGCCCCCTTGCAAAGCCGCTGCTCACCACGGTGCTGCGTGGATGGGTGCAGAGCAAAGGGAGCGCGGGATGTGTGGCGGGGGTCGATAGGCATGACGGAGGGTGAGATCGGCCAAAGTCTGGGAGCGCCTCGGCCGTCAGTGCGGAGAGTGAGCGGCGTAGGGGCCGGGTCCAGCAGGGATCAGGTCCAGCAGCGGGCCGGGTTTGGCGGGGCCGGGCTCAGCGGGGAGGGGCGTCGTCGAGCGGTAGCACCTTGACGCGCTGCCTGCCGCGGCGGACCGCGCCCACCGTGGACAGGGCCCGGGCCAGCAGCAGGGCGGCCTCCCGGTCCTCGGCGTGCACCACCTGGCGGCGCGGTTCGGGGGAGACGATCTCGTCGCGCACCCGGCCACCGCCGGCCCAGGCGACCGCGATGTCGACGTCGGCGGCGGCGCGGATGTCGGTGCGAACGATCAGGAACCGCATGATGGTCTCCGGATGCGACGGTGACGGACGGCACTCGGTGGAAGTTCCACGTCACTCTGTCGACACATGGTACGCCCGGCCCGCGTCCCAGCAAATGGAACGAGACGGTCGGAGCGTCGTATCCCTCGATCGGATGACGCCGCGCAGCGCGTGGTCGCGGGCCTGAACGGCAGATGGGGGCCGCCGGCACAAGGCCGGCGGCCCCCATCGGGCCGGGACGATCAGCTCAGGTCGAACTGCCCGTTCTTCGTGCCGGCGATGAAGCCCGCCCAGCCGGCGCGGTCGAAGAGCAGCACCGGCCCGCCGCGGTCCTTGCTGTCCCGCAGCGCCACGGCCGCCGGGCCGCCGGGCAACGGGGCCACCTCGACGCAGTTGGAGGTCTGGCTGCGGGTGCTGGTCCGCCAGGGCGCGTCGGCCAGCCGCCGGGCGAGAACGGAGGACATGTCGGGGATCTCGTTCATGGTCTGCTCCTGATTGGACTGTACCGATGGAACGAGTGGCTTCGCGCGCCCGGGCGAGCCGGTCCTCACCGATCCGTCAGGCGGTCGGAGTGCCGGCGACGTTGGGCCGGCGCCGTTGCCGACCCGTGGGCCGCCGTGGACGGGCCTGCCGCCTCGGCCAGCCGCCCCGCCGCCTCGAAGAGCCAGGAGGTGGTGTCCGTCGCGGAGAGCGCCGCCGAGCGCAACCACTCGAAAGCCACTTTATAGGCATTTAGGGTGTTTGCCTCGGTCGACATGGCGTTGGTGAAGCCACCTTCTATCGCCAACGTCTCCGGGTCGAGCGGGTCGGCGAACCGGTAGATCGAGAACGCGGTCGGCGGGAGGTACCAGTTGCCGATCGGGGTGTCCCGCAACAGCACGTGCAGGGTGACGTGCGGCAGCATGGCCAGATCACACAGCTGGGCGAGCTGCTCCCGCAGCACCTCCGGCGGACCGGCCCGCCGGCCCAGCGCCGCCTCCTCCAGCACCGCCGTGTAGCGCGGCGCGTCGGGGTGGCTCAGCAGCGACTGGCGGGCCACCCGGGCGGCCACCTCGTCCTCCGGCGTCCCGCCGTGCTCCGACTCGCCGGCCCGGGACTCGACCCGGCGGGCGGAGACGATCCGCAGCCGGGCGTACCCGATGGTTTGCAACAGCCCCGGAACCAGGACCGGGTTGTACTCCAGGATCTCCGCGCAGCCCGCCTCCAGCTCGGCGAAGCTCCGCTGCTGCGGGGTCATCACCGAATACTTGCGCAGCCAGCCCCGCATGTCCCCGGCCTCGCCGGTGATGCCGAGCAACTCGTCGCGCTGCGCCTCGGTCACGCCGAAGAGGTCGAGCAGCGCGGCGACGTCGGCGGGGTCGGGGCGGCTGCGGCCGTTCTCCAGCCGGGACAGTTTCGACGCGGATGCCCAGCCGACCCGCGCGATGACCTGGTCGCCCGTCAGGCCGGCGGCTTCGCGCAGCTTACGCAGCTCAAGGCCCAACCTGCGGCGGCGCAGCACTGGGCTCGGTCCGGTAGGAGGCACGGTGTCCTCATCTCCGTCGACCGCCGCGGGACGCGACGGTAACTGTATGAAATTCGCCCCCCACGGTCAGTATGGACGGCGCGGCCGGCGTCGGGAGCCTCCGACAGGCGCGTGTCTTCCAGAAACCCGAGAACAGAAACCCCTCCCCGCCCCGAGAAGAGGAACCCGATGCGCACCGTCCTGGGTCGCCCCGACTTCCGCCTGCTGTTCGGCGCACTCCTGGCCAGCATGGCCGCCGAGTCGATCCTGCTGCTCGCCCTGGCGATCTGGGTCAAGGACCTGACCGGCTCCGACGGGCTGGCCGGCGCGACCATCTTCGCGATCATCGCGCCGATGGTGCTCGC
Source organism: Micromonospora haikouensis (assembly GCF_000876225.1). NCBI lineage: Bacteria > Bacillati > Actinomycetota > Actinomycetes > Micromonosporales > Micromonosporaceae > Micromonospora > Micromonospora haikouensis. Next base: position 732,351 of record NZ_JXSX01000002.1, read on the forward strand.
GCCGCTGGTCGGCTGGGCCGTCGACCGGTACCCCCGGCGGCCCTTCTTCGTCGCCGCGAACCTCGCCACCGCCGCCCTGCTCACCCCGCTGTTCACGGTCTCCCGGGCCGGCGACGTCTGGATCATCTACGTGGTCGCGGGTCTCTACGGGCTGTCGTACCTGACGCTGAGCGCGGCGCTGGCCGGGCTGATCCGGCAACTCGTGCCGGTCGAGCTGCTCGCCGACGCCAACGGCGTCCTGCAGACCGTGCGGCAGGGGCTGCGGCTGGTCGGCCCGCTCGCCGGGGCCGCGCTCTACGCCGCCGTCGGCGGCTGGCTGCTGACCGGGCTGGCGATGACCGGGTTCGTCACGGCCGCCGCCGTGGTCGCCCTGCTGCGCGCGCCCGAGGCCACGCCCGCCGACGGCGGGTCGCGCTGGACGGCCGAGCTGGGCGCCGGGCTTCGCCACCTGGCCGGCGAGCCGGCGCTGCGCCGCGCCCTGCTCGGCTACGGCCTCGGCTCCCTGGTGATGGGCTTCACCGAGTCACTGATCTTCGCGTACGTCGACCAGGGCCTGCGCCGCGACGCCGCGTTCGTCGGCGTGCTGGTCACCGTGCAGGGCATCGGCGGACTGGTCGGCGGCCTCTTCTCCGCCGCCCTGGTGCGCCGCGCCGGCGAGGTCGGCGCGCTGGCCACCGGGGTGACCCTGTTCGGCCCCGCCGCCGTCGCCCTCGCCTACCCGAGCATCTGGCTGGGGTTCGCGGCGCTGCTGCTGGCCGGGCTCTCGCTCCCGCTGATCACGGTGGGCCTCAACACGCTCATCCAGCGCCGCACCCCGCCGGGCCTGCTCGGCCGGGTGGTCTCGGCGGCGGAGGCGCTGGTCAGCGGGCCTCAGGCGATCTCCATCGGGGCCGGCGCGCTGCTCGTCGGCGTGCTCGACTACCGGGTGCTGTTCGTGCTCGTCGGCGTGGTCACCACCGCAGCCGGCATCTTCCTCTGGCGGGGCCGCCGGCTCTCCGCGCCCGCGCCCAGCGTGCCCCGGATCCCGCTGCAACGCCGGCCCGCCGCAGCCGGGGCCGAGCCCGAGCCGCAGGTGGCGCACCCCACCCGCTGACGCGCGAAGGCGGCCGCCCCGCAGCTCGGGGCGGCCACCTTCGGGCGGCGCGGGGTCCGCCTCAGCCCGGCAGACCGGCGAGGTGCTGCTTGACCTGGGTGATCGACGGGTTGGTGAGCGCGCTGCCGTCGGCGAAGCGCAGCGTCGGGACGGTCTGGTTGCCGCCGTTGACGCTCATCACGAACTCGGCCGCCTTCGGGTCCTGCTCGATGTCGACCACCTGGTAGGCGATGCCCTCCCGGTCGAGCTGCGACTTGAGCCGGTGGCAGTAGCCGCACCACGGGGTCGAGTACATCGTCAACATGATCGCGTCCTCCAAGGTCCGTTCGCCCGTCCGGTCAGGCCAGGCTAACCGCTGCAACATCCGGGACAGCTGAGATGATTCCTCGCTGTGGGGGTTCACTCAGGCTCGGAACGGGTGCTCGCCGGGCTGGACCCGGAGCAGCGCGCCGCGGTGACCGCCCCGGCCGGCCCGGTCTGCGTCCTGGCCGGCGCCGGCACCGGCAAGACCCGGGCGGTCACCTCCCGCATCGCCCACCGCGCCCTGACCGGCGAGGTCTCCGGCCGGCACGTGCTCGCGGTGACCTTCACCGCCCGCGCCGCCGCCGAGCTGCGGGCCCGGCTCACCGCGCTCGGGGTCGGCGGGGTGCAGGCGCGCACGTTCCACGCCGCCGCGCTGCGGCAGGTGCGCTACTTCGCGCCCCGCCTGCTCGCCGGGCGGGCGATGCCGGAGCTGCTGGACAGCAAGGCGCGGATCGTCACGCTCGCCGCCGCCCGGGTGGGCCTGCGCGCCGACCGGGCCGCCGCCCGGGACCTGGCCGGCGAGATCGAGTGGGCCAAGTCGTCCCTCGTGGAGCCGGGGGAATACGTGGTCGCCGCCGCCAAGGCGCTGCGCGACACCCCGCACGAGCCGGCGAAGGTGGCCGAGGTCTTCGTCGCGTACGAGAAGCTCAAGCGGGCCAACGGCGTGATCGACTTCGAGGACATGCTGCGCGCCGCGGTCTGGGGCATCGAGGAGCACCCGGACGTCGCCGAGCAGGTCCGGGGGCAGTACCGGCACTTCGTGGTCGACGAGTACCAGGACGTCAACCCGTTGCAGCAGCGGCTGCTGGAGGCGTGGCTCGGCGGCCGGGACGACGTGACCGTGGTCGGCGACGCCAGCCAGACCATCTACTCGTTCACCGGGGCCACCTCGGCGTACCTGGTCGACTTCCCCCGCCGCCACCGCGGGGCGACCGTGGTCCGGCTGGTCCGCGACTACCGCTCCACCCCGCAGGTGGTCGGCCTGGCCAACGCGGTGATCTCCCAGGCCCGGGGCACCGAGGCGCGGCTGCGGCTGGAGCTGGTCGGGCAGCGCCCGCCGGGCCCCGAGCCGGAGCTGCGGATCTTCACCGACGAGCCGGCCGAGGCCGCCGCCGTGGCGACCCGCTGCAAGGCCCTGGTCGACGCCGGCACCCCGGCCCGGGAGATCGCCGTGCTGTTCCGCACCAACGCCCAGTCCGAGGCGTACGAGAAGGCGCTCACCGAGGCCGAGGTGCCGTACGTGGTGCAGGGGGCCGAGCGGTTCTTCGAGCGGGCCGAGGTGCGCCAGGCGATGGTGGCGCTGCGGGCCGCCACCCGCTCGATCCCCGGCGAGACCCCGCTGCGCGACGCCGTGGTGGAGGGGCTCGCGGCGGTCGGCTGGACCCCCGACGCCGCACCGGCCGGCGGCGCGGCCCGGGAACGCTGGGAGGCGCTCGCGGCCCTGGTGCAGCTCGCCGAGGAGCACGCGGCCACCCCACCCGTGCTGCCGATCGGGGAGGCCGCCGCCGTGCAGCGCCTCGTGACGCTGGCCGACTTCAACGACGAGCTGGCCCGTCGCGCCGCCGCGCAGCACGTGCCGACCGTCGAGGGGGTGACCCTGGCGTCCCTGCACTCCGCGAAGGGCCTGGAGTGGGACGCCGTCTTCCTGGTCGGGCTCTCCGAGGGCACCCTGCCCACCACGTACGCGCGCACCGCCGAGCAGGTCGAGGAGGAGCGCCGGCTGCTCTACGTCGGCATCACCCGCGCCAGGCAGTGGCTCTGGCTGTCGTACGCGGTGGCCCGCTCGCCGGGCGGTCGGGCCCGGCGGCCGTCGCGGTTCCTGCCCCAGCTCGACCGCTCCGGCGGTGGAACGGAGCGGGCCGGCGCGGCGGCGCCCCGGCGGGCCGAGCGTCGCCGTAACCAGGTGGTCTCCTGCCGGATCTGCGGCGCGACGCTGCTCGCCGGCCCCGACCGCAAGCTCGGCCGCTGCCCCACCTGCCCCTCCGACATCGACGAGGAGCTGTACGAGCGGCTGCGCGACTGGCGGGCCCGGGTGGCCGCCGCGCAGAAGGTCCCCGCGTACGTGGTCTTCACCGACGCCACCATCACCGCGCTGGCGGAGCGGCGGCCCGGCCGGGCCGAGGAGTTGATCGCGATCGCCGGCATCGGCCCCCGCAAGATCGGCCTGTACGGCGAGCCGGTGCTGGCCCTCGTGGCCGGCGCGGCGGTCGACGAAGTCTGCCCAGAGAAAACTTTGGAAATCGACCCGTAAATTCGTTTGCCCTCGCCCCGGGGCGAGGAATAGCCTCAGGACACACCTCGCGAGCAGCGCCATTCCGGCTGCTCACGGGGGTGGAGACCCAGTCGGCATCGAGGAAACGTCAGGGAGGTGGCACCAATGGAGATCTACATCAACGAGCGTCCGCTGGCGCTGCCCGCTGCCGTCGTCCCGCTGTCGGCTGTCCGGGTGGCCCCGGCCGCTCGACCGTCGGCTCCGTGGGCGCACCAGGTCCGGGTTCAGGCCGAGCTGAACCTGACCGTCGCGCCGCTCACCGAAGCCGAGGGGACCAGTGGCTTCACGGGCATGGGCATCGACGGCGCCAAGCAGCGCACTGATGTCCGCGGCGTTCCACCTCGAGGTAGACCGGTCTGATCACCAGACCAACCGGCTCACCTCGAGGCCGCGGAACCCGCTACCGGGATCCGCGGCCTCAGTTTTTTGCCCGCCGAAGTACGTCGGAAATCCGATCCACGAGATCGAAGTGAGAGAGAGGTGACCGGGAGATGAGTCTGGCGTTGGCCCCCGTCGACCTGAGCGTCGAGCTGGAGGCGAACCTGCCCTGCCGGAAGTTCGACCCCGACCTGTGGTTCTCCGACCAGCCCGCCGAGCTGGAGTTGGCCAAGTCGCTCTGCGGGGACTGCCCGCTGCGCGTCGAGTGCCTCGCCGGCGCGGTCGAGCGGGCCGAGCCCTGGGGCGTCTGGGGCGGCGAGATCTTCGAGCGTGGCGCGGTCGTCCCGCGCAAGCGGCCCCGGGGCCGCCCGCGCAAGGAGGACGTCGCGCGGGACGCCGCACTGAAGGTCGAGGCCGAGGCGCGACTGGCGGCCAGTGGGCTGTCCGCGTCGCGTCACGCCGTCCGGTTGGCTGCCTGACACACCCGATCCGCACCACCCCCCCCGCCGGTGTCCACCGGCCCGAGCACATCAGAGAAGGTCGATACCCATGCTGCACATGCCCCACGGAGCCGTCGAGATGCAACTACTCCACGAAGCGTTGTCCCGGGCCCGAATGCCCCGGCCTCAGGCCGGTCGCACCACCACGAGCACTGAGGCAACCCGCACCACCCGAACCGCCCGTACCGTCGCGATGAGCAGCCGCAGCCAGTCGGCGCGCGACCTGGGCGTCTACTAACCGATCACCACACCCGCGCGGGGCGGGTCGGCCGGCGGCCGACCCGCCCCGCGTCGTCGTGCCGGCTCAGCCCGGCCGTGCGCGTCGTGCCGGCTCAGCCGGCGGTCCTCACCGCCCCGGTTCAGCCGACCGGGGCGAAGCCCGGCAGCCAGCGCTCCAGGATCGACCGGTAGGGTGCCTTCGCCTCCAACTGGCACAGCACCCCGATCGAGCCGAGCGTCACCCGGTGGATCAGCAGGTACGACGGCGGCAGGTTCAGCTGCCGGCTGAGCTGGTACGCGGGCGAGCGCGGGCTGGCCAGCCGGGTCGCCTCGGCCCGCAGCCAGGCCCGGGTGAACCGGAACTCCTCCTCGGCCACCGGATCCAGCATGGGCCGGATGAAGTCGAGCACGGCCTGGGCGTCGATCTGCTCGGTCCGGCTGACGAAGCCCTCCTCGCGCAGCCCGTCGACCACCGCGTCCGCCTCGCCACGCAGGGCCAGCCCGGCCAGCCGGCCGATCGGCTCGGGCGTGCCCTCCGGCATGCGGGCCACCGCGCCGAAGTCGATGACGCCGAGCCGGCCGTCGGGCAGCAGCCGGAAGTTCCCCGGGTGCGGGTCGGCGTGCAGCAGCCCGGCGCGGGCCGGCGCGGAGAGGTGCAGGATCGCCATGAGCCGACCGGCCTCGTCGCGCTGCTCCTCGCTGCCCTCGCGGATGATCTCGGCGAGCGGCGTGCCCTCGATCCACTCGGTGACCAGCACCCGGGGGGTGGCGGTGAGCACCGCCGGGATGAAGATCTCGTCGTCGCCGACGTACGCGGCGGCGAAGGCGCGCTGGGACTCGGCCTCCAGCTCGTAGTCCAGTTCCTCGGTGATCCGCTCCCGCAGCTCGACCAGCAGCGGCTTGACGTCCAGACCCGGCTGGATCGCGCGGAACATGCCGCCCAGCCGGGAGAGCTGCTTGAGGTCGGCCAGCAGCGCGTCCCCGGCCCCCGGATACTGGATCTTGACGGCGACGTCCCGGGGCGCGCCGTCGTCCGGGTCCCGCCACACGGCCCGGTGCACCTGGCCGATGCTGGCCGCGGCGGCCGGCGTGTCGTCGAAGGAGACGAAGCGTTCCCGCCAGGCCGGGCCGAGCTGCTCGGCGAGCACCCGGTGCACGGTGGCCGCGGGCAGCGGCGGGGCGGCCTCCTGGAGCTTGGTGAGGGCCTGCCGGTAGGGGGCGGCGATCTCCTCGGGCAGGGCCGCCTCGAAGACCGACAGCGCCTGGCCGAACTTCATCGCCCCGCCCTTGAGCTGGCCCAGCACGCTGAACAGCTGCTCGGCGGTGCGTTGCTGGATCTCGGCGGAGATCACGTCGGACGCCAGCCCGGTGACGCGCTTGCCCATGCCGAGGACGGTCCGGCCGGCGAAGCCGAGCGGCAGAGCGGCGAGCTTGGCGGTCCGGGACACGGCCCGGCGCGGGATGTCGGTCACCCGGCCATTGTTACCGACTGGGCGGCCCTGCGGCTGCTCCGCTGCCGGGCCGGGGCCGTCCGCCCCCGGATCGTGGCGGTCCGCCCCCGGATCGTGGTCGTCCCCTGCCGCCGCCGGGCAGGGCCCGCCGGGTGGGTCAGCGGCTCGGCCCGGCGCGGTGGCCCGGCACGGCGGCCCGTCGAGTGGGGGCGGTGCGTGGGGCGGCCGGAACGGGGGGCGGGAGTCAGCGGCTCGGCCCGGCGCAGCGGCAGGACGGGTGGGGCGGCCAGGTCCGCCGGCGTAGCCGGCCCGGTCCGGCGACCTGCACGGCGCAGCCGAGGGTCTCCGGGGTGCCGCCGTCGAGGTGGGCCAGCGCCTCGGCGGCGGCGTACCCGGCTGCGGCGAGCAGGGTCGCCGCGCCGCAGGCCTGGTCCGGGGCGTCGGTGGCGAGCTGGGCGGCGAGCGTCGGCCAGCCCGGGTCCCGATCCGTCCGGTGCAGGTCGACGCAGCGCAGGCAGGGCCCGATCGGCGGACGGACCAGCGGCCCGACCGTGGGCACCCCCTCGCGGAGGCCGAGCAGCAGGTGCGGCTGACGACGCTGGGCGAAACCGGCCGCGACGAGGGCCGCCGGCCGGTCGACGCCGAGCTGGAGCACGAGATCGGGTCGACCGCCGCGCAGCGGGCGGGTGGCGGTTCCGGGGGCGACCCGGTCCACCGCGTCGCGTACGGCGGCGGCGAGCGGCCGGCCCAGGTCGGCGGCGGCGAGACCCGTGCCCACCAGGTCGGCCGGGCACACCGGCCCGGCAAGGTCCGGGCGTACGTGCCCGACCCCGGCCTGGGCGAGCGCGACGGCGACCGGTGCGCCGAGCCGTCCGGCGCCGGTGACCAGCACCCGCGCGGCGCGGCGCCGCCGCAGCACCTGGGCCGGTGTGCCGGGCAGCGCGGGCGCGGCGAACGCCAGCGCCCCGGCCTCCGCGCTGAGCCGCCGCCGCGCCGGGCCCGCGAGGTCGCGGGGCAGCAACGTGTGCGCGGGTACGACCAGCCCGGCGGCGCACAGCGCGTCGACGAGCCCGCGCGCCTCGTCCCGTGGCACGTCGGCCCCGGCGGCGTGGGCGAGGACGAGGCGCTCGCTGCGGGTGCCGTCGAGCAGGTCGAGCACCCGGACGGCGCGGGGGTTGGCCACCTCGACGAGGACGGCCCGGCCCGGCTCCAGCCCGAGCTGGAGGGTGTGCCGGTCCCGCCAGAGGCGGGTCAGGCCGGGCAGCAGGGTGGGGCGGGGCAGCGGTTCGCGGTCCATGACGACGAATCGTGACCGAGTCCCTGCTTTCCGTCGATCGTTGTCCACAGGTGCGCACCCGCCTACGCAGGGTTATCCACAGCGAACGGCGGGTTATCCACAACCGGCCGGTAGCTGTGTCGGGTGACCGACACGGGCGCGCGCCGGGAACGTGACGGGGGAGGGCGACCGGTGGCCGCCCTCCCCCGTGCTGGACCCGAACGGGTCAGACCTTCGCCTTGCCCAGGATGCGGTTCACTGTTGTGCCGCACACCGGACACTTGCCCTTGGCCATGTTCATCCCGGTCTTCGAGACCTCGACGTGCCCCTCGAAGTCCCGCTTCTCCTTGCACTTGACGCAGTAACCGTTGTAGGTCTGGGCCTGGTCGGCCACGGTTGTCCTCCTCGTCTCGTCCGCCGGTCAATCCGGTTCCGGCGGGTTGCCCGGCGGCGGGCCACGGGGGGCGCCGACGCTGGGACTTCTCCGCGGCCACGCTCGTGACCGCTGGTCCGCGGACCCTACCCAGGTGCGGGTGGTTCCATGTCAGCTGTGCTTCGACACTGTGAGCAAGTCGACGTCGAGAGTGTGCATGCCGAATTACGTCGGATAAGTCAGTTTCGCGGGGACACGCCGGGTGAACCCCCTCAGATCGCCCGAGAGGCGGCCCCCGGCGGGCGGCCGGCGGCGTGATCACATACCGTGGGGCGGAGGCGCGCGGCTTCCCGACGCGGCGACCACGAACCGTGACGGAGCCCCTCCGTGACGGTCCGCAAGGATTTTTTTCGGGACTCCTGGTCACCAACCATGACTTTCCGGGCGCGTGTCGTGGTGTTGACTCTTGCGGACCCCTGGTCAGTACCCATTAGCTTTCCTTCGTGACAGCAATCCAAGGCTGCGCGGCCCGCTGATGGCAGGGGCGCGGAAGCCGGTCGTCGAAGTACGGCGCAGCCAGCGCCGGCGACGCACGGTGTCCGCCTACCGCGACGGCGAACGGGTCGTGGTGCTGATCCCCGACCAGTTCTCCCGGGCCGAGGAGACCGAGTGGGTCGACCGGATGCTGGCCCGGCTGGCGGCCCGCGAGGGGCGCCTGGTCCGCACCGACGACGAGCTGTTCGGCCGCGCCACCCGGCTGCGCGGCCTCTACCTCGCCGAGTACGGCGACCAGGCCGTCCCGGTGAGCGTCCGCTGGGTGACCAACCAGAACGGCCGGTGGGGCTCCTGCACCCCCGCCGACCGCACCATCCGCATCTCGCACCGCATCCAGGACATGCCCGACTGGGTGATCGACTACGTCCTGCTGCACGAGCTGGCCCACCTCATCGTGCCCAGCCACAACGCCCGGTTCTGGGCGCTGGTCGGGCGTTACCCCAAGGCCGAGCGCGCCCGCGGTTACCTGGAGGGCGTGGCCGCCGCCTCCGGCACCCCTCTGACCGACTGACCCACCCACCCACCTGCGCCACCCGCCCGCAGCCCGCGCCACCCGCCCGCAGCCCGCGCTCCCTGCCCGCGCCGATCTTGCAGTTGGGGCCCGGGCAGAAGGTGTGAAACGGGCTTTCGAGGGGCCGAAAGTGCAAGATCGGCGAGTTTGACGGGGCTGGTGGGGCGGGGAGGCGGGTCTCCGGTGGGGCTCGTCTAGGGTCGGGGCGTGGCCCGACGTGTGGTGGTGGCGTTGCTCGGACCGGTGGCGTGGACGCCCCCGGGGATCGACCCGGCGGCCTGGCGGGCCGCGCTCGCCGAGGACGTGGTGGACCTGCTCGCCACCCTCCAGGAGGTCGAGACCGCGATCGCGGCCGTCCCGGCCGACCGTGCCCTGGCCGAGTCCGTCACCTGGCCCGGCATGGCCGTGTACGAGGTGCCCGCCGCCACCGGCACCGCCGTCCTCGCCGCGCTGGCCGGGGCCGGGTACGACGAGGCTGCCGTCGTCGCCGCCGACGCCCCGGACCTGCCCGGCCTGACCGTCGGCAAGCTGCTCCGCCCGCTGACCACGCGGCCGGTGGCCCTCGCCCCGGTCGAGGGCTCCGGCACCGGCCTGCTCGGCGTCGCGTCCCGGCTGCCTGTGCCCGTGTGGCTGCCCGAAGTCGACCTGGACGTCGCCCACCCGGCCGATGTGCGCCGGGCCGCCCCGAGCCCCGGGGACGTGGCCGTCACCGCCGCCTGGCGGCGGATGCGCGGCCCAGCCGACCTGGCCGCCCTGAATCCCGCCGTGGAGGGCTGGGAAACCACCCGCGCCCTCCTCTCATCACCCCACCCCTGACGCCCCACCCCTGACGCCCCACCCACCCAACGCCCGGCCCGCCCGCCCAACCCACCCAGCCTGCCCAGCCCGCGGTGATCAAGAGGTTTGCGTCACCGTGAAGATCGACTTTGACGCTTTTCTCTTGATCACCGGGCCGAGGTGGGGCGGGGCCGAGGTGGGGCGGGGTGGGGTGGGGTGGGTTAGGGGCGGGGTGGGGAGTCGGGGGAGTCCGGGGGTTCCGGGGTGCCGGGGGTGGGCGGGGGTTGCTCCTGGGGGCCGCCCGGGGCGGTGAAGTCGAAGGTGGCCAGCTCGTCGTCGAGGTCGAGCCGGGCCGTGGCGAACGCCACCGGGTCGGTGAAGTCGTCGTCGGAGGGGAGCAGGTCGGGGTGGCCCCAGACGGCGTCCCGGCCGGCGATGCCCCGGTGCTCGGTCAGCGCCGCCCACAGGGTCGCCGCCTCGCGCAGCCGGCGCGGGCGCAGCTCCAACCCGACCAGCGCCGCGAACGTCTGCTCGGCCGGCCCGCCGGCCGCCCGTCGACGGCGGAACGCCTCGCCGAGGCGTACGACGTTGGGCAGGCGCTCACCGGCGGCGTCGTCCACCACGTGGCAGACCCAGCCCTCCACCAGGGCGAGCGCGGTCTCCAGCCGGGCCAGCGACGCCTTCTGCGCCGGCGTGTCCTCCGGGGTGAAGATGCCCTCCAGGGCGATCGCCTGCATCGACTCCGGGTCGGTCGGGTCGACCCGGCCCATCGCCTCCTCGATCGCCTCCCGGTTGACCCGGATCCCCGAGGCGTACGTCTCGACGGCGGTGAGCACGTGCCCGCGCAGCCACGGCACGTGCTCGAAGAGCCGCTGGTGGGCCGCCTCGCGCAGGGCCACGTACAGCCGGACCTCGTCCTCGGGCAGCTCCAGGCCCTGGCCGTACACCCGGATGTTGGCCGGGATCAGCGCGGCCGTGCCGGCCGGGCCGAGCGGCAGGCCGATGTCGCCGGCGGAGAGCACCTCGGCGGCGAGCGAGCCGAGGGCCTGGCCGAGCTGCCCGCCGAAGAGCGCGCCGCCCAGCGTCGCCACCATCGACTGCATCGGGCCGAGCTGGGCGCGGGCCTCCGGCGGCACCAGGTCGCCCATCGCGCCGACCATCCGGCTGGCCACCGGGTCGCACAGCTTGCGCCAGACGTCGAGCGTCTTGTAGATCCACTCGTTGCGGTTCCAGGCCAGCGAGGTGCGGATGCCCGTCGGCCAGGCGGTGGCCGGCTCCAGCCAGAGGTCGGCCAGGCGCAGCGCCTCCTCGACGGCGTGACGCTCGTAGGGTGAGGCCGCCGGGTCCCCGGTGGCGGCGAGCTGACTGGCGGCCACCTGCCGGGCCAGGTCCCAGTTGACCGGTCCGCCGCCCTGCGCCGAGAGCAGGTGCTGCAACTGCGACATGAACTGCTGCATCGCCGCGGGATCGTTGGGGTCTGGTGGTTGCCCACCCGGGAGCGCGAAACCGAACGGAATATCAGGCACGACCTCTACGGTACGCGGGCTGCGCCCCAGGCAGCCGCCACCGGCGTTGCGCTGAGGGCGAAGTCCCCGTCACCCTCGGGCATCCCGCCGCGACCTCGGTACGCTCACCGCCATGAGACGTCGCGGCGTGACCGTCCTCCTGGGTGCCCTGCTGACCGCCCTGCTCAGCTTCGGCGTGCTCAACGCGCCCATCCCGTACGTGGTGCTCGGCCCCGGCCCGACGGTCAACACGCTCGGCACCGTGGACGGCAAGGAGGTCATCCAGGTGACCGGGCGGGCGACGTCCACCTCCGCCGGCCAGCTGCGGCTGACCACGGTCGGCGTGCAGCCCACGGTGCGGCTGCGGTCCGCGCTGGCCGGCTGGTTCTCCGCCGACGAGGCGGTGGTGCCCCGCGAGCTGGTCTACCCGCCGGGGGAGACCCAGCAGGAGGTCGAGCAGCGCAACGAGGAGGACTTCCGCAACTCCCAGACCAGCGCCGAGACCGCCGCGCTGCGGGAGCTGGGGTTCCCCGTCCAAGTGCTGGTCAAGACCGTGACGGCGGGCGGCCCGTCGGAGGGGGTGCTCAAGCCGGGCGACGTCGTCACCTCGGTCGACGGCACGCCGGTCACCAGCGCGGGCAAGCTCACCGAGCTGATCCGCGCCAAGCCGGCCGGCACCAGCCTGACCGTCGGCTACACCCGCGCCGGTACCGCCGCCACGGCCCGGATCACCAGCCGGGAGTCCGACGGCCGGCCGCGCATCGGGGTCGAGATCGACCAGCAGCAGCCGCACCCGTTCACCCTCTCCATCGACCTCGGCGACATCGGCGGGCCGAGCGCCGGCCTGATGTTCGCCCTCGGGATCGTGGACAAGCTGGAACCGGCCGACCTCACCGGCGGGATGATCATCGCGGGCACCGGCACCATCGACGACGAGGGCCGGGTGGGCCCGATCGGCGGGATCGCCCAGAAGCTGGTCGGCGCGAAGGACTCCGGGGCGAAGGTCTTCCTGGTGCCGGAGGCGAACTGCGCGGAGGCGGTGCGTAACCCGCAGCCCGACCTGCCGTTGCTCAGGGTGGGGTCGCTGGCCGACGCGCTCACCGCCCTGGAGACCCTCCGCGCCGGGGGCCAGCCCACCCGCTGCTGACCGATGCGCCCGCCCGACCCGCCGCCCGGCGTGACCGTGGGCCGACACTCTCAGGAACACCCCGTACTCTGGGTGCCTGGTCGGAGCCGATCACATCGAGCGTGCGGAGCCAAACAGTGGTCATGCGTAGCAGCCCCCTGCCGAGGATGAGCCGGCGCGGACGCGTCACCATCGGCGTCCTGGTCGGGGTGTTCGTCCTCTTCACCCTCCTCGGTTGGGGGGTGCAGGCGTGGACGGACTGGCTGTGGTTCGACGAGGTGCGATACACACAGGTCTTCACCGGCGTGCTGGCCACCCGGCTGCTGCTCTTCCTCGTCGTCGGCCTCGCGATGGCGCTGGTCGTCGGCGGCAACCTCTGGCTGGCGCACCGGCTGCGCCCCAAGCTGCGGCCCCACTCGCTGGAGCAGGCCACCCTGGAACGCTACCGGATGGTGCTCGGCCCCCGGCTCGGCCTCTGGATCAGCCTGGTCGCCCTGGTGGTCGGCCTCTTCGCCGGGTTGTCGGCGCAGAGCCGGTGGAACCAGTGGCTGCTGTTCCGCAACGGCGGCGACTTCGGCGTCAAGGACCCGGAGTTCGGCGTCGACGTCGGCTTCTACGTCTTCCAGCTGCCGTTCTGGCGCTACGTGCTGGGCGTCGGCTTCACGGCGGTGGTGCTGGCCCTGCTCGGCGCGCTGGCCGTGCACTACATCTTCGGCGGCGTGCGCCTGCAGGGCGTCGGGGACCGGATGACCAACGCCGCGCGGGCCCACCTGAGCACGCTCGTCGCGGTCTTCGTCCTGCTCAAGGCCGTGGCGTACGTGTTGGACCGGCGCAGCATGCTGCTGGAGTACAACGAGGGCGCGAAGCTCTACGGCGCCGGGTACGCCGACATCAACGCGCTGCTGCCGGCCAAGGAGATCCTCGCCTACATCTCGGTCGTGGTCGCCATCGCGATCATCGTGTTCTCCAACGCGGTGATGCGGAACCTGGTGTGGCCGGGCATCTCGCTGGCCCTGCTCGGCGTCTCCGCCGTCGCCATCGGCGGCATCTACCCGTGGGCCGTGCAGACCTTCGAGGTCAAGCCGAGCGCCAAGGACAAGGAAGCGCCGTACATCGAGCGGAGCATCGACGCCACCCGGGCCGCGTTCGGGCTGGCCGACACGAAGATCCAGCCGTACGCGGCGAGCAACCTGGTGCCACCGGCGAGCCTGGGCACCGACGCCTCCGTGGTGCCGAACGTCCGGCTGCTCGACCCGCAGCTCGTCTCCGAGACGTACACCCAGCTCCAGCAGGTCCGGGGCTTCTACGACTTCGGCCCGAAGCTGGACATCGACCGGTACGCGGTGGGCGGCAAGACCTCCGACTACGTGGTCGGCGTCCGGGAGGTCAACTACGGCGAGTTGACCGACCAGCAGAACACCTGGATCAACCGGCACACCGTCTACACCCACGGCTACGGGCTGGTGGCAGCGCCGGCCAACCAGGTGGTGTGCGGCGGCCAGCCGTACTTCGTCTCGGGCTTCCTCGGCGAGAAGACCCAGGAGGCGTGCTCCGCGCAGACCGAGCAGATCCCGGCCACCCAGCCGCGCATCTACTACGGCGAGCGGATGGAGCCCGAGGACTACGCGATCGTCGGGCAGGCCAACCCGGAGCGCAACGCCGAGTTCGACCGGCCGACCCAGACCGGCGGCGAGCAGTACTACACGTACACGGGCGAGGGCGGCGTCGAGATCGGCTCGTTCAGCCGCCGGCTGCTCTACGCCATCAAGGAGCAGGAGTCCAACTTCCTGCTCTCCGAGGCCGTCAACGAGAACTCGAAGCTGCTGTACGTGCGTAACCCCCGGGACCGGGTGGAGAAGGTCGCGCCGTTCCTCACCCTCGACGGTGACCCGTACCCGGCGGTGGTCGGCGGCCGGGTGCAGTGGATCGTCGACGGCTACACCACGGCCGCGACCTACCCGTACGCCGAGCGGGTCAACCTCCAGTCGGAGACCACCGACGAGCTGACCGGCCGGGGCACGTTCCAGCTCGCCCGGGAGAACGTCAACTACATCCGCAACTCGGTCAAGGCCACGGTCGACGCGTACGACGGCACGGTCCGGCTGTACGAGTTCGACCAGACCGACCCGGTGCTCAAGGCGTGGAACAAGGCGTTCGGCGGGGACCTGGTGCTGCCGAACGACAAGATCCCGGCCGAGCTGCGGGAGCACTTCCGGTACCCGGCCGACCTGTTCAAGGTGCAGCGCAACCTGCTGACCAAGTTCCACGTCACCGACCCGGGCGACTTCTACTCGGCGCAGGACTTCTGGCAGGTGCCGAACGTGCCGGACAACCCCGACGGTGGGCAGAAGCAGCCGCCGTACTACCTGTGGACGCAGTTCCCGGGGCAGACCGCGCCGCGCTTCCAGCTCACCTCCGCCGTCACCCCGAACGGCCGGCAGAACCTCGCCGCGTTGATCTCCGGCTCGTACGTCGACGGCAAACCGCAGCTGGAGGTGCTGGAGCTGCCCGACCAGACCCGGATCTCCGGGCCGGTGCAGGTGCACCAGCAGATGACCAACAACGCCAACATCCGGCAGCAGCTGAACCTGCTCTCCTCCAACCAGGCCCAGGTGCAGTACGGCAACCTGCTGTCGCTGCCGTTCGGCGACGGGATGCTGTACGTCGAGCCGGTCTACGTCAAGAGCAACCAGCAGGACGCGTACCCGCTGCTGCAGAAGGTGCTGCTCTCCTACGGCGACGGCGGCTCGTACGTGGTGCTGGCCAACAACCTGACCGACGGCATCAAGCAGCTCGTCGAGCAGGGCAAGCAGGCCGCCGAGGGCGGAACCCCGCCGCCGACCGGTGGCACCCCGCCCCCGGGCGACGGCAGCAACGCCCCGCCGCTGACCGGCGAGCTGGCCGAGGCGGCGGCCAAGGTGCAGTCGGCCATCGCCGAGGTCAAGGCCGCGCAGACGTCCGGCGACTTCGAGCGGTACGGCCGGGCGCTCAAGGCCCTGGACGAGGCGATGACGGCGTTCCAGCAGGCCCAGCAGGCGGCCAGCCCGGCCGCCCCGGCCGCGCCCTCGGCGTCGCCGTCCGCCTCGCCCAGCGGTGGCTCCGCCCCGTCGCCGTCGGCGCCGGCAGGGGGATGACCAGCGGTTACGCCCCGCCCCGTGGGCCGTTTTGCGGCCCGCGGGGGCGGTGGGTTAGGGTTAACGAGCCGACGCGGGGTGGAGCAGCTCGGTAGCTCGCTGGGCTCATAACCCAGAGGTCGCAGGTTCAAATCCTGTCCCCGCTACTCGTTCGGAAAGGCCCCGGAGTTCGCTCCGGGGCCTTTCGCGTGACAGCCTTCCACGTGAGAGCCTTTTGCGTGCTGGCCCTTCGCACGCTGGTCCTCGCGTGCTGGCGTTTCGCGTGCTGGCTTCTCGGATGCTGGCTTCTCGGATGGGGCGGGCGGCTTTCGGGGGGCCCGCTGATCTCCGCCGCGGGGATGGGCTAAGCTATGAAAGCCGACGCGGGGTGGAGCAGCTCGGTAGCTCGCTGGGCTCATAACCCAGAGGTCGCAGGTTCAAATCCTGTCCCCGCTACTCGTTCGCAAGGGCCCCGGAGTTCGCTCCGGGGCCCTTCGCCTTTTCCTGCGCGCGAAAAGCTCCGTGTCGCCTCCTCGCGCGAGGTCCTGTCCAGCTCTCGGCCGCGAAGCTGGGGCGCGCTGTCCGTCGCGCCGTCGGGCGATGCCGTCCTCGCGCCGTCGGGCGCATCCCTGGCCGTCCCGCGTGCCCCACTTGCGTTCCTCGGCGAGGATGGGGGCATGTCTTCGTGGAACAAGTGGTGGGGCCGGCTCAGCACGGTCCTCGGTGCGGTCGTGCTGTCGGTCTTCGTCCCGGTCGCGGCCTGGGCGTCCACCGGCACGGGAGAGCTTGTGGTGGAGGCCGCCAAGCGGCGGTCCCGGGGCGGCGGCGTCGGCTTCCTCGGGCTGCTGTGCTGCCTGGTCGTCGTCGGCGGGATCGTGCTGCTGGTGCTGCTGCTCATGCGCAACCGGCGAAACCGCCCGCCGCGCTGACCCGGCGGCCCACGCCCCGCCCCGCCCCTGCCCGGGCCCGCGTCCGCGTGCCCAACATCGCGCTCGAACCGGTAAGGAGTGGCCTCCGGCCGCTCGGAGGCCACTCGATCCGCGATTGAGCACGATCTTGCCGGCGGTCACCCAGGGGCCGGCGGTCACCCGGGGGCCGGCGGGCACCTGCGGGCGGGCGCCCGAGGGCGCGCACCGAAAGCGGGCACCCGAGAACGGGTACCCGCGGGCGGGTCCGGACGGGTGGCGGGTCCCGGACGGGTGGTCAGGACGCCAGGGCGGCCTCGGCCTGGGCGACGAACCGGGTGGTGGCCGCGCGGATCCCGGCCCGGCCGGAGCGGACGCCCTCCGCCGTCTCGACGAGCAGGGTCCGGACCCGGGCGTGCCCCTTCGGCGGCGGGCCGGGGGCCGGGCCGAGCTGGGCGGCCACGGCCTCCGCGAGGGCGGCGGCGGCCTGCTGCCCCGGGTCGGTCAGGCTCTCCCGCACGTACCGGCGGATGGCGAGGTTGGGGCTCACCCCGCGTTCGTGGCCGAGTGCCAGGCCGGCCTCCATGTTGTTGGTGAGGAACTGGATGACGTCGGCCACCAGTGCGGGGTGCCGGGTGCCCCGGAAGCCCGCCCAGTACATCGAGGCGCGCGGCCACTGCGCCGCCGGTGGCCCGGGGAACGCGGCCAGGGCCAGCTCGTCCCGGGTCTGCCGCCGGAACTCGGGGAACTGGTGGGCCCAGGCGAACGACGCGGCAGTATGGCCGGTCACCACCAGTTGCCGGGTCGGCTCGCCGCCGTCGGCCTGGTCCACGAGGGCGGCGCTCGGGGTGGCGCGCCGGGCCCGCGCGTTCTGCCACAGCTCGAACCAGTCGACCAGCTCGTTCGCGCCGAAGCCGAGCTGCCGGCCCTGGTACAACTCGGCGCCCCGGGACCGCAGCCACAGCCACAGCGCCCGGTGGTCCCCGGACGGGTCCATCGTGCCGGCCACCCGGCCGTCGGCGGCCCGGGTGACCCGCGCGGCCCAGTCGACGTACGCGGGCCAGGACATGCCGGTGCGGGGCTCGGCGACGCCGAGCCGGCGCAGCAGGCTGCGGTTGTAGACGAGGGCGGCGGTCGTCTGGGCGGCGGCGACCGCCACGGTGCGGCCGTCCACCTCGCCGTAGCGCGCCAGGTCCGGCGGGAGCCCGCGCAGGTCGAGCCGGTGGTCGGCGACGTATCCGCCGAGGTCGAGCAGGATCTCCCGCCGGGCGTACTCGGCGAGGACGGTGTCGTCGAGCTGGATCAGGTCGGGCACGTTGCCGCCGGCGGCCTGGGTGGCCAGCCGGTCGTAGTAGCCGGGCAGGCCCTGCCAGGTGACCCGGAAGCTGACCAGGTTGTTGCGGGAGGAGTAGAGCCGCAGCGCCTTCTCGGTCAGCTCGGCCCGGGCGGCCGTGCCGTACCAGAAGACCGACAGCTCGACCGGCCCGTCCTCGACCGGCCGGTCCTCCTCCCGGCTGCCGCAGCCCGCGAGGCCGGTCGCCGCGAACGGCGCCCCGAGCAGCGCACCGAGCAGCCGCCGCCGGCCCGGGTCCGGGCCGGTGCGGGTCGGTGGGGTACGGGCGTCGGGCACGGGCGCTCCTGATCTTTCCAACGTGGGGTCGGACCATTTACACAGCCGGCGCGGGCGGGTGTCAACGGCCGTGCGGCCCGACGGGTGGCCGTCCCGGGGCGTCTGCCGGCCCGTGGTGTACTAGGGCGCGTGGAACTTCTGCACTCGGGCAAGGTCCGGGACGTCTACGCCGACGGCGACGACCTGATCCTGGTCGCCTCCGACCGGATCTCGATCTACGACGTGGTGCTGCCGACCCCGGTGCCGGACAAGGGCCGCCTGCTCACCGCGCTGTCCCTGTGGTGGTTCGAGCAGCTCGCCGACCTGGTGCCGAACCACGTCGTCTCCGCCACGGACGTGCCGGCGGAGTTCGCCGGCCGGGCGATCCGCTGCCGGCGGCTGGAGATGGTCCCGGTCGAGTGCGTCGCGCGGGGCTACCTCACCGGCGGCGGCCTCGCCGAGTACGAGCGCACCGGCGCGGTCTCCGGCGTGCGGCTGCCCCGGGGCCTGGTCGAGGCGTCGATCCTGCCCGAGCCGATCTTCACCCCGTCGACGAAGGCCCCCAAGGGCGAGCACGACGAGCCGATCTCCTACGAGCAGGTGGTGGACAAGGTCGGCGCGGAGACCGCCGCGCGGCTGCGGCAGATCACCCTCGACATCTACTGCCGGGGCGCGGAGCTGGCCGCCGACCGGGGCATCCTGGTCGCCGACACCAAGATCGAGCTGGGCTGGGCGGCGGACGGCACCCTCGTCCTCGGCGACGAGGTGCTCACCTCCGACTCGTCGCGGTTCTGGCCGGCCGAGTCGTACCAGCCGGGCCGGGCCCAGTTCTCCTACGACAAGCAGTACGTCCGCGACTGGGCGACCGGCGGCGGCTGGGACAAGCGGCCCCCGGCCCCCGAGGTGCCCGCCGAGGTGATCGAGGCGACCCGGGCCCGCTACGTCGAGGTCTACGAGAAGCTCACCGGCCGCACCTGGTCCTGACGCCCGCCGGCCCGGTGCCGGGCCGACCGGTGCCGGGTCAGTCCACCCAGTCGAGGGTGCGCTGCACGGCCTTGCGCCACTGGCGCAGCTCCCGGTCCCGCTCGTCCGGGTCCATCGCGGCGGTCCACTGCGCGTCGGAGCGCCACTGGGCGCGCAGAGTGGCCAGGTCCGGCCAGAAGCCCACGGCGAGGCCCGCCGCGTACGCCGCGCCGAGGCAGGTCGTCTCCGTGATCCGGGAGCGGACCACCGGCACGTCCAGCACGTCGGCGAGGAACTGCATGAGCAGGCCGTTGGCGGTCATCCCGCCGTCGACCCGCAGCCGGCGCAGCGCCACGTCGGAGTCGGCGTTCATCGCGTCGACCACCTCGCGGGTCTGCCAGGCCGACGCCTCCAGCGCCGCCCGGGCCAGGTGCCCCTTGGTGATGTAGCCGGTGAGCCCGGCGACGACCCCGCGCGCGTCGCTGCGCCAGTGCGGGGCGAACAGCCCGGAGAACGCCGGCACCACGTAGCAGCCGCCGTTGTCGTCGACCGTGCGGGCCAGTTCCTCCACCTCGGCGGCGGTGGAGATCAGGCCGAGGTTGTCCCGCAGCCACTGCACCAGCGACCCGGTGACCGCGATCGCGCCCTCCAGCGCGTACACGGCGGGCTGCCCCTCGATCCGGTACGCGAGGGTGGTCAGCAGCCCGTGCGAGGAGATCACCGGGCTCGCGCCCGTGTTGAGCAGCAGGAAGCTGCCGGTGCCGTACGTGCACTTGGCCTCGCCCGGCTGGAAGCAGGTCTGCCCGAACAGGGCGGCCTGCTGGTCGCCGAGGGCGCTGGCCACCGGCACCCCGGCGAGCGGCCCGTCGGTGGCGGTGCCGTAGACCTCGGCCGAGCTGCGGATCTCGGGGAGCATCGCGGCCGGCACGCCGAGCGCGTCGAGCAGCTCCGGATCCCAGTCGAGGGTGTCCAGGCCCATCAGCATGGTGCGGCTCGCGTTCGTCACGTCGGTGACGTGTCGGCCGGTCAGCTTCCAGATCAGCCAGCTGTCCATGGTGCCGAACAGCACCTCGCCCCGCTCGGCCCGGCCGCGCAGCCCGTCGACGTTGTCCAGCAGCCAGCGCAGCTTCGGGCCCGCGAAGTAGGTGGCCAGCCGCAGCCCGGTGCGCTCGCACAGCCGCTGCTCGCCGTACGCCTCGTCGAGCGCGCGCAGCTGCGGCCCGGTGCGGGTGTCCTGCCAGACGATGGCGTTGGCGACCGGGCGGCCCGTGGCGCGGTCCCAGACGACGGTGGTCTCCCGCTGGTTGGTGATGCCGACGGCGGCGAGCCCCTCCGCGCCGGTGCCGGCCGCGTCGAGCGCCTCGCGGACGACGAGCCGCACGTTGTCCCAGATCTCCTCGGCGTCGTGCTCGACCCAGCCCGGCCGGGGGAAGATCTGCCGGTGCTCGCGCTGGGCCACGGAGACGATCTCCCCGGCCCGGTCGAAGACGAGGCACCGGGACGAGGTGGTGCCCTGGTCGATGGCGGCGACGTACTCTCCGGTCACCGCAGCACCGTACCCGCCCCGCCGCCGGTCCGCCGCCCACCGCCGCCCGGCCGGGCCCGGCGGGTCAGTCCGGGGCGCGCTCGCCGGCGTCGAGGGCCGGGGCGAGGGGCATGCCGATGCGGACCGTGGTGCCGGCCGGGCCGGTCTCGACGTCCATCGCGTCGCTCAGCTCCCGGGCCAGCCAGAGGCCCCAGCCGCCCGCGGTGTCGGGCGCGGGGCGGCTCCGGTCGTCGAGCCGCCGGGAGCTGATCCCCCGGCCGTGGTCGGCGACCTCGCAGACCAGCCGCCCCGGCTGGCGCCACAGCCGCAGCCACCCCCGCCCGCCGCCGTGCCGCACCGCGTTGGTGAGCAGCTCGTTGACGGCCAGCACGAAGTCGTCCAGCCGTTGCCCGCGCAGCCCGACGGCGTGCGCGCAGGAGGTGACCGAGTGCCGGAGCTCGGTCACCTGGGCCTGGTCGAAGGCTTCGGCGATCAGGAGGGTGGTGTCGATGGGCACAACCGTACGCCGTGTCGGTCGGGGCAGCCATGATCGTCCGCCGTTCCCGGGGCAGGTGGCGGCGGGTCGCCTCCCGCCCGACGGACGATCATGGCTGGGGAGGGGGCGTGTGGCATCGTGTCGGGGTGCCGTCGACGCCCGGTGGATTCGAGGTCCCGCTCTGGCGGGCCGTCGCGGTGTTCCGGTTCGCCGCCCTGGCGTACGTCGGCCTGATCGTCGCGCGCGACGCCCGCGGGTACGCCCATCCGTTGGTCGCCGGCGCCGTCCTGCTGGTGATGCTCGGCTGGACGGTGACCACGGCCCTCGGCTACGCCCGCCCCGCCCGACGGGGCTGGCCGCTGCTGGTCGCCGACCTCGCCGTCGTGGTCGGGGTGCTGCAGGTCAGCCCCTGGGCGGTCGGCCGGGCGGCCCTCGCGGCCGGCGCGCCCAGCCTCGCCGTGGTGTGGCTGGCCGGGCCGGTGCTCGCCTGGGCCGTCTCCGGCGGCCGGCGGCGCGGCACCGTGGCCGCGCTGGCGGTGTGCGCGGCCGACCTGGCGGCCCGGGAGCGGATCGGCCAGTCCGCCCTCACCGGCTGGATCCTGCTGCTGATGGCGGGGGCGGTGGTCGGCCACGTCGCCCGGCTGGCGGTGACCGCCGAGCAGCGGCTGCACCGGGCGGTGGAGCTGGAGGCGGCGACCCGGGAGCGGGAGCGGCTGGCCCGGGACATCCACGACTCGGTGCTCCAGGTGCTCGCGCTGGTGCAGCGGCGCGGCGCGCACCTGGACGGGGAGGCCGGCGAGCTGGCCCGGCTGGCGGGGGAGCAGGAGGCCGCCCTGCGCGCCCTGATCGCCGGGGCGGCACCCCCCGGCGACGCCGACCCGGCGGGGCAGGACACCCTCGACCTGCGTGCCCTGCTCGGCCGGTACGCCTCGGCTACGGTCTCGCTGTCGGCGCCGGCCACCGGCGTCCCGCTGCCCGCGCCGGTGGCCCGGGAACTGGCCGACGCGACCGGGGCGACGCTGGACAACGTGCGCCGGCACGCGGGTGGCCGGGCCTGGGTGCTCATCGAGGACGAGGGGGAGACGGTGACGGTCTCGGTACGCGACGAGGGCCCGGGCATCCCGGCGGGCCGGCTCGACGAGGCGGCGCGGCAGGGCCGGCTCGGGGTGGCGCAGTCGATCCGGGGCCGCGTCGCCGACCTGGGCGGCACGGTCACCATCACCTCCACGCCCGGCGCCGGCACCGAGGTCGAGCTGACCGTGCCGAGGACGCCCCGGTGAGCGCCGCCGACGCCCCGCCCCCGCCGACCGGCCCACGGTCGCCGGCCACCGGCCCGGACGCGCCCGCCGCGAACGCCCCGGCCGGCGTGCGGGTGATGGTGGTGGACGACCACCCGATGTGGCGGGAGGGGGTGGCCCGCGACCTCACCGAGGCCGGGCACCTCGTGGTCGCCACCAGCGGGGAGGGCCGCCAGGCCGTGCGGGTCGCCCCCGCCGCCCGGCCCGACCTGGTGGTGCTCGACCTGCAACTGCCGGACATCTCCGGGGTGGAGGTCATCCGGGGGCTGCGCGCGGCGCTGCCCGAGGTGCGGGTGCTGATGCTCTCGGCCAGCGGGGAGCAGCAGAGCGTCCTGGACGCGGTGAAGGCCGGCGCGACCGGCTACCTGGTGAAGTCGGCGGCCCCGGCCGAGTTCCTGGACGCGGTGCGCCGCACCGCCGCCGGCGAGCCGGTCTTCACCCCCGGCCTGGCCGGCCTCGTGCTCGGGGAGTTCCGCCGGCTCGCGGCGGGCGCGGGCGGTCCCGCCGCGAGCCGGGGCACCGCCGCGGTGGGCCGCCCCGCAGACGCGCCCCGGCTCACCGACCGCGAGACCGAGGTGCTGCGCCTGGTCGCCAAGGGGATGTCGTACAAGCAGATCGCCGAGCGGCTCGGGCTGTCCCACCGGACGGTGCAGAACCACGTGCAGAACACGCTCGGCAAGCTCCAGCTGCACAACCGGGTCGAGCTGACCCGCTACGCGATCGAGCGGGGCCTCGACGACTGACCCGCCCGGCCGGGCGCGCTGACCGCCGGGCCGGGAGCGGCGGGCCGGTCAGTGCGCGCCGGGCGGCCGGGTCTCGTGGATCGCCAGCTCCTCGGCGCTCGCCCCGCCGCCGGCGGACCCCGCGTCGTACGCGACGTTGTCGGTCTCCAGGTCGCTGTGCGCCCCCTCGTCCGGTTCCACCAGCCGGCCCACCTCGGCGTCGGCGACGCTGCCGAGCTGGCCGTGGTCGTAGATGGAGACGGGGGAGTGCGGGTCGGAGGTGGGGCCCGGGTCGATCACGTCGGCGTCGAGCTGTGCCTGGGCGGCGGCCTCCTCGCTGTCCGCCTCGGCCGCGATGTCCGGGTCGACCGGTCCGGCCAGCGGGTCGTCGGCGGGGCGCTCGAAGCTCTCCCGCTGGAGCTTGTAGTCCAGCGACTCGCCGTCGAGCTGCTCCTCGGCGGTGGTGCCGTACCGGTCCACCGCCACGGGCGTGCGGTCGCCGGGCAGCTGGGCCGGCGCCGGGCCGTCCGCCTCGCGACCGGTCTCGACGTCGTCGTTGGCCGTCGAGTCGTCGTCGGCGGTGTCGGGCAGGCCGTCGGCCTCCGGGTCGGAGACGGGGGTCGGGTACTCGTCGTCGCGCATGGCTGATCACTACCCACTGCCCACCGCCCGTAACCGATCCGCCCGCCGGTGTCCGGGCCGGCACGTGGGGACCGCTGGGGCGGCGGTGACAGGAGTCAGCCCGGGGTGCGCGCGAGGTCCAACACGGCCCAGACGAGCTTGCCGTCGGGCAGGAGGGTGCTGCCCCAGCGGCGGGCCACCGTGTCGATCAGCAGCAGTCCCCGACCGCCGGCCAGGTGCGGTGGGGTGACCCCGGTGTAGCGCGGCTGCCGCCGCGACTGGTCGCGTACGCCGAGGTGCAGCGTGCCGTCGCCGGGGGCCATCCGCAGGGTCATCGGGGTGCGCGCGTGCGCCACCACGTTGTTGACCATCTCGGTCACCGCGATGCAGCCCGCCTCGGCCAGAGCGCCGATCCCCCACCGGGCGCAGCCGTCGGTGACCAGCGCCCGGGCCTGCCGGGCCGCGCCGACGACCGGCGGCAGCGCGGTGGTGGTCGCCGCGGCCATCGGGGCGCGGGTCAGCGCCGCCTCCGCCTCCGCCAGGTTCGCGCAGACCGGCAGCCCCGGGCCGGCTGCCGCCCCGGTCGGGTCGACGACCAGCAGCCCCGCCGCCGGCCAGTCGGCGATCTCGCGGCGCACCTCGGCGAACAGCCCCCGGGCGGGGTCCGTCAGCCGCAGCCGGGTCAGGTCGACCACCACCGGGCCGGGGCGGTCGCAGAGCCGCACGAGCAGCGCGTCCCGGACGGCGGCGGTGCCGGCGGCGTCGAGCACCCCCGTCAGCCGGAGCACTCCGGACGACTCGTCCGTCTCCACCACGCAGCGCAGGTCGGTCGGCATGATCGTCCCATTGTGCGCCGTGGCGATGAACCGCGCATCCTGCCGGTCGGGGGAGTTCATCGGCGTTCCGTCCGGGACCGCCTGGCCCGGGCCGCCATCGTGCCGACCGCCGTGCCGGCCGCGGCGAGCCCGAAGGCCGTGGTCATCCGGACCAGTTGCCGCCGCCGGCCGTGCCACCCGCCGTCCCGCCGGGCGGCCGCGTCGGCGGCGAAGACGTTGCCGGCGCTGTCCGGCCGACCGGCGGGCCCGAACTGGGTGCGGTGGACATACCAGCCGAGGGCCCGTTCGGCCAGCGCGGGTGCCAGCCGCCACTGCGCGCCGAGCAGCCGGGCGGCGCCGCCGGCGTACGCCTCGCGGCGCGGCCGGCGCAGCACCCGGACGATGGTCTCGGCCACCAGCTCCGGCGGGTACACCGGTGGGGGCGGCACCAGCTCCCGCCCGGTGTGGTTGGCGGCGTGCCGGAAGAACGGGGTGTCGATGCTGGCCGGCAGCACCGTGCACACGGAGACGTTCCCCCGCCCGGTGAGCCGCAGCTCCTGCCGCACCGTGTCGGCCAGCCCCCGGATGCCGTGCTTGGTGGCGTTGTAGGCCGACTGGTAGGGCATCGCCACCTCGGCCAGCACGGAGGCGTTGTTGACCAGGACCCCGCCGCCGGCCGCCGCGAGGTACGGCAGGGCGGCCCGCATGCCGTGCACGGTGCCGAGCAGGTTCACCTCCAGCACCCGGCGGAACTCCCGCACCGGTATCTCGTCGAACAGCCCGACCGCGCTCACCGCCGCGTTGTTGATCCAGGCGTCGATCCGGCCGAACTCCTCCGCCGCGCGGGCGGCGAGGATCTCCACGGCGACCGGGTCCGTGACGTCCGTGGGCACGACGAGCGCCTGGCCGCCCAGCTCCCGGCACCGCGCCGCCACCCGCTCCAGGGCGTCCTCGCTGCGGGCCGCCAGCGCCACGGCCGCGCCCCGCCGGGCGAGGGCGTACGCGGTGGCGGTGCCGATGCCGCTGGAGGCGCCGGTGAGCACGACGACGGCGTCGTCGAGGGTGCGGGTCAGAGCCATTCCACGCCCGTACCCCCGTGGGCCCCGCTCATGCCGGCGGCCCGGACCGGATCGGCGGCCGGCGGCCCCGGCCCCGGCGGGGACTTGCCAGGTTTCGGCTCCGAGCAGCGCGGTTAATGGGACCCTCTGACCGGGAGGACCCACCAGCTCAACCAACCGCATGGAGGTGACCCATGCGCGTCGGCCTAGTGTGCGCGCACTCCGGCCCGTCGCGGCCCGCCGACGGACCGGTGGTCGGCACGCGCGAGCACATCGCGCGGGTCGCCGCCGAGCTGGCCGGGCGCGGCCACGACGTGCACGTCTACGAGCGCCGGGACGATCCCGCGCTGGCCGCCACGGCGGAGGTCGACGGCTACCGGGTGGAGCGGGTGCCGGTCGGCCCGGCCGCGCCGATGCCCACCGCCGAGCTGGTCGGGCACGTGTCGGAGTTCGGCCGGTGGCTGGCCGACCGGTGGGCCGGCGGGTGGTCCCCGGAGGTGGTGCACGGGCACTACTGGGTCGGCGGCCTGGCCGCCGCGCACGCGGTGCGCGAAACCGACATCCCCGTCGTGCAGACCTTCCACTCGCTCGGCGTGGAGCAGCTGCGCCACCTCGGCCCCGGCTACGACGGCCCCGGCACCCGCATCCCGCTGGAGCGGGCCCTGACCCGGGCGGTGGACATTGCGGTCGCCCAGTGCAACGACGAGGTCGACGAGCTGACCCGGATGGGGCTGCAACGCAGCTCGGTGGCGATGGTCCCCACCGGGGTGGACACCGACCAGTTCCACCCGGACGGCGAGGCGGCCCCGCGCGACCAGCGCTCGCGCATCCTCTCCGTGGGGGGCCTGACGCCCGGGCACGGCCACGACGACCTGATCCGGGCGATGCGGCTGGTCGGCGACGCCGAGCTGGTGATCGCCGGCGGCCCGCCGGCCGACCAGCTCGCCGGCCACGCCGAGGCGCGCCGCCTGCGCGAGCTGGCCGAGCGCACGGGGGTGGCCGAGCAGGTGACGCTGGTCGGCGCGGTGCCGCACGACCAGATGGCCACCTGGTACCGCTCGGCCGACGTGGTGGCCTGCACCCCGCACTACTCCTCCGCAGGCCGGGTCTCGCTGGAGGCGATGGCCTGCGGCGTGCCGGTCGTCGGGTACGCGATGGGCGGCATCGCCGACGCCGTCGTCGACGAGGTCACCGGGAAGCTGGTGCCGCCGGGCGACGTGCGGGCCCTCGGGATGACCCTGCGCCGGCTGCTCGCCGACAACGCGGGCCGGTTCGCGTACGGGCACGCCGCCGTGGACCGGGTCCGGTGCAGCTACACGTGGGAACGCACGGCCGGCGCGCTGGAGCGGCTCTACGAGCGGGTGGTGCTGCGGCGCAGGCCGGTCGAGGCGGCCTGATCACCGGCGGGGGCGGGCCGGTGCGCCGGCGGGGAGCATCCCCCGGGCGTGTTCCCGGGCCGCCACCTCGTGGTGGTGCTGCGGCTCGGCGTAGCGCGTCAGCCCGATGACCGCGGCCAGCGTGGCCAGGAAGCCGAGGGCGGCCAGCCACTCCCGGCCCGGCCAGATCTTGTCGTTGAGCAGGAGCAGCCCGACGATCGCGGCGGGCACCGCCCCGGCCGCGTCCATCGCGGCCACCGCCGCCGTGGTCGAGCCGCGCTGCATGGCCAGGCCGAGCAGGAGCTGACCGACCAGCGAGTGGGCCACCAGCAGGTAGAGCAGCGGGTCCCGGACGAACCCCTCCACGCTCGTCACGGCGGCCAGCGGGCGGGCGGCCACCGCCGCGGCGGAGAAGGCCAGCCCGGCCAGCGAGCCGAGCGCCACCGACCCGGGCGCGCCGTGCAGCCGTACCGCGAAGAAGCCGACCACGGCGATCACCCCGAGCGCCGCCGCCAGCGCGACCAGGCCGGCGGGCCCGAGCGGCCGGGACTGCGCCGGCTGCGCCGACAGCACCAGGCCGGTGACCCCGACGACGAGCAGCACCAGCAGCGCGACCTCGGCGGTGGGCAGCCGCCACTTGAGCACCAGCACGCCGAGGATCGCGGTCACCCCGAGCCCCGCCGCCACACTGGCCTGGACCAGGAACAGCGGCAGGTCCCGGCGGGCCAGGAAGGCCAGCACGAAGCCGCCGACCTGGCAGGCGAGGCCCACGAGGTACGTGCGGTGGCCGGCCAGCCGCAGCAGCAGCCCCGGGTCGAAGGTGTGGTGCACGGTGGTCCGCGCCGCGGCGACGGACTGGAGCAGGTTGGCGAAGCCGTACGCGACGATCATCGCCGCCAGGAAGCACCAACCGGAGGACACCACCTGGCGAGGATAGAGGCTGGCGGCGCTCAGCGCTCGGCCGGCCGACCCAGCCTCGCCAGGATGTCGGCGTGCAGCGGCCCGTTGCTGGCCACGGCGCTGTTCTCCACCGAGGCGTCGCCCCCCGGGGCGGGCCGCCCGGCCAGGTCGGTGAACGTCCCGCCCGCCTCGGTCACGATCGGCACCAGCGCGGCGACGTCCCACAGGGACAGTTCCGGCTCGACCATCACGTCCAGGGCCCCCTCGGCGAGCAGCATGTAGCCGTAGAAGTCGCCGTAGGCCCGGCTGCGCCAGGTGTCCCGCATGAGCTGGAGCACCGGCTCCAGCAGCCCGGCGGACTCCCACCCCGACAGTGACGAGTAGCAGAAGCTGGCGTCGGCGAGGCGGCCCACCGCCGACACCCGGATCGGCGTGCCGTGCGCGGCGTCCGGGCCGGCGTACGCCCCCGCGCCGAGCGCGCCCCACCAGCGGCGGCCCAGCGCCGGCGCGGAGACCAGCCCGAGCACCGGCCGGTCGCCCTCCAGCAAGGCGATCAGGGTGGCCCAGACGGGCACCCCCCGGACGAAGTTCTTGGTGCCGTCGATCGGGTCGACCACCCAGCGCCGCCCGCCCGGGGTGGCCGAGGGCTGCCCGCCGTACTCCTCGCCGAGCAGGCCGTCGCCGGGGCGGTGCGCCGCCAGCAGCGCCCGGATCTCCCGCTCCACGGCCGTGTCGGCGTCGGAGACCGGGGTCAGGTCCGGCTTCGCCTCCACCCGCAGGTCGAGGGCCCGGAACCGGGCCGTGGAGATGGCGTCCGCGGCGTCGGCGAGCAGGTGGGCGAGGGCGAGGTCGTCGGCGTACCCGGTCATGCCGCAAACGGTAGCGGCGGCCCGGTCACGCTCCTGTCGGCGGGTCGCCGGTCACGACCCTTCCAGCGGGTCGCCCGGGTTGCGCTGGTCGGGCTCGCGGCTGTCGCCCTCCCCGGACCGGGAGGCCAGCAGCCGGCGGTACGAGGCGAGCCGGCGCTCGTCGGCCTTGCCGGCGGCCACCCAGGCGTCCAGCGCGCAGTCGGCCTCCTCGGCGGTGTGCTGGCAGTTCGCCGGGCAGTCGACCGTGCCCTCCACCAGGTCGGGGAAGCCGTGCAGCAGGCTGTCGGCCGAGACGTGCGCCAGCCCGAAGCTGCGCACCCCCGGGGTGTCGACGATCCAGCCCGGGTCGGCGACGATGCCGGGGCGGGGCGGCAGCCGCAGCGCCACCGCGCTGGTCGAGGTGTGCCGGCCCCGGCCGATCGCGCTGACCACCCCGACCGCCCGGTCGGCGTCCGGGACGAGGCGGTTGACCAGCGTCGACTTGCCCACCCCGGAGTGGCCCACCAGGACCGACACCCGGCCGGCGAGCAGGTCGCGCAGCGCGTCGAGGTCGGCGTCGGGCCGCAGTAGCACGTACGGCAGCTCCAGCTCGGCGTAGTAGCCGAGCACCTGCTCCGGGCCGGCCAGGTCGGCCTTGGTGAGGCAGAGCAGCGGCTCGATGTCGGCGTCGTACGCGGCGACCAGGCAGCGGTCGATGAACCCGGTGCGCGGCGGCGGGTCGGCCAGCGCGCTGACGATGACGAGCTGGTCGGCGTTGGCCACCACGACCCGCTCCAGCCGCCCCTCGGCGGTGGTCTCGTCGTCGTCGGCGGTGCGCCGCAGCACCGAGGTGCGCTCGGCGATCCGGACGATGCGGGCCAGCGCGCCGGCCGCCCCGGAGGTGTCCCCGACCAGGCCCACCCGGTCGCCCACCACCACCGACTTGCGGCCCAGCTCCCGGGCCCGCATGGCGGTCACCAGCGGGGCGTCGGGGCCGGCGTCGGGCAGCACGCACGTGTAGCGGCCCCGGTCCACGGCGATGACGAAGCCGTCGACGGCGTCGGCGTGCCGGGGTCTCGTGCGGGTACGCGGGCGCGACGACCTCCCGGGCCGGACCCGTACGTCGTCCTCGTCGTACTCCCGCCGCTTCGTCGCCAGGACGCCCTCCGCCGTGTCAGCTCTCTCCGGTCACCATCGCCGACCATAGCCCGGGAAACTCCGGCATGGTCTTCGAGGTGCACGACACGTCGTCGAGCTCGATGCCGGGGACCGCCAGGCCGGTCACCGCGGCGGCGTGCGCCATCCGGTGGTCGTGGTACGTCCGGAACTGCCCGCCGTGCAGCGGCCGGGGCCGGATCTCCAGCCCGTCGGCCGACTCGGTGAGGTCGGCGCCGAGGCCGGTGAACTCGCGGGCGAGCGCGGCGATCCGGTCGGTCTCGTGCCCCCGGATGTGTGCCACGCCGGTGAACCGGGACGGCGAGTCGGCGAGCACGGCGAGCGCGGTCAGCGCTGGGGTCAGCTCGCTGACGTCGGAGAGGTCGGCCTCGATGCCGTGCACCACGCCGGTGCCGCGCACGGTCAGCCCGTCGGTGGTGAGGACCACCTCGCCGCCCATCCGGTGCAGCAGCGTGCGGAGCTGCTCGACGGGCTGGGCGCTGCTGCGCGGCCAGCCCCGCAACGTCACCTCGCCGCCGGTGACCAGCGCCGCGGCGAAGAACGGCACCGCGCCCGACAGGTCGGGCTCGATCTCCCAGCCCCGCCCGGTCAGCGGCCCCGGCTCGACGACCCAGACGTCGGGGGTGCCGTCGTCGACGGCCGCCCCGGCGGCCCGCAGCATCTGCACGGTCATCCGCAGGTGCGGCGCGGACGGCACCGGCGGGCCGACGTGCCGGACCACCACGCCCCGGTCGAAGCGCGGCGCGGCCAGCAGCAGGCCGGAGACGAGCTGGCTGGAGGCGGAGGCGTCGATGACCACCTCGCCGCCGGCCACGCTCCCGGTGCCGAACACGGTCAGCGGGAGGCTGCCGGTGGCCGGGGACTCGACCCGCACCCCGAGGGAGCGCAGCGCGTCGATCAGCGGGCCCAGCGGGCGGGTGCGGGCCTGCGGGTCGCCGTCGAAGGTGATCCGCCCCTCGGCGAGCCCGGCGACCGGGGGCACGAACCGCATGATGGTGCCGGCGAGGCCGACGTCGACGTGCGCCGGGCCGGCCAGCGGGTGGGGCCGGACCAGCCAGCGATCGTCGTCGGTGATCGACATGTGCGCGCCGAGGGCCCGCAGGCCGCCGGCCATCAGCTCGGTGTCGCGGGCGCGCAGCGGCCCGGCGATGGTGGAGGGGCCGCCGGCCAGGGCGCTGAGCACCAGCGCGCGGGCGGTCATCGACTTGGAGCCGGGCAGCCGCAGCGTGGCAACCACCGGGTCGGACGCGGTCGGAGCGGTCCACGGCCGCAGCGGCCGGGTCGCGGTCGTGTTCCCCACGGTCACATTCTGCCGTGCCCCGGCCGCCGCCCGACGGCCGCCGGGCGCGCTCCCGGTGGGCGGGACGGCCGTCCCGGGGCCGGGCCCGCGACCGGGGCGGCCTCCGGCGGGACAGCCGAACGCGGCCCGGGGCGTTAGCGTGTGCCCCATGTGCGGGAGGTACGCCACGACCCGGAGCGCGGTCGACCTGAGTGCCGTGTTCGAGTCGTCCGACGAGACGCAGGGCCGGGCCCGGTCGAGCCACAACGTCGCCCCCACGACGACCGTGCCGTTGGTGCGGCTCACGCCGGAGGGGCACCGCGCCCTGTCCGCCGGCCGCTGGGGCTTCCTGCCGCCCTGGTCGAAGTCGCCCGCCGCCGGGGCCCGCATGATCAACGCGCGGGCGGAGACGGTGGCCACCAGCCGGGCGTACGCGCCCGCGTTCGCCCGTCGGCGCTGCCTCGTCCCCGCCGACGGCTGGTACGAGTGGGTCCGGCTGCCCGAGGGCGGTCGGCAGCCCTACTTCATGACCCCGGCCGACTCGTCGGTGCTCGCCCTGGCGGGCATCTGGTCGGTCTGGGAGGGGCCCGCCGGGCCCGTGCTCACCTTCAGCGTGCTGACCACCGCCGCGGTGGGCGAGCTGGCCCGGGTGCACGAGCGGATGCCCCTGCTGCTGCCCCGGGACCGGTGGGCGTCCTGGCTGGGCCCGACCGACGAGCCGGCGGACCTGCTGACCCCGCCCGATCCCGGGTGGCTGGCGGGGCTGGAGATCCGGCCGGTCGGTTCGGCGGTCGGCAACGTCCGCAACGACGGGCCGGAGTTGATCACGCGGGTGCCCGCCCCGGCCGCCCCGGCCGACGAGGTGACGCTTTTCTGACAGTTGCCGGGGGCATTGTCGCGTGCTGATTTGCCAGAGTTGCGGGCGAATCGTCGGCCAAGCTTTTAGTCATCTTTACGGAAGACTCTTGTCCCGGTGTCTGAAAGTGCGATACAACACAGCGCCGGTAGTGGGTGACGATTCGTACGGTGCGAACGGCACTCATCGATCTTTCCGGTCCCACGGGGGAGGTGGGTGGATGACACGGGCGCGTATGCCCCGCCCGCACGAGGTGGCTGCCGCACGACGAGATCCGCGACTGTTGCGGGCGTTGCGTGAACGGCGGCAGGACGAAGCCTGGCGCACCAGAGGCACCTGCCAGAGCGTGGATCCGGAAACGTTCTTTCCGGCGCCCAACGAGCCGGCCGACGCGGCCGTCGCGCTCTGCCGCAGCTGTGACGTGCAGGGCTCGTGCCTGGCCTGGGCGCTGGAGGTCGGTGACTGCCACGGCGTGTGGGGCGGCACCACACCGCGCGAGCGCCGGGCCATGCTGGTCGCCTGGCGCAGCGAGGTCGACCCGAACCCGGACGCGGCCGACGAGGCCGGCCCGCCGGTGCGGGACCGGCTGCTCACCCTGGTCCCGCTGAGCTGACCGCCCCGGCCGTCCCGCCCCCCGGCAAGGGCGGGACGGCCGGCGGCGGTCCGACCAGGGCGGGGCGGCCGTGGTGCCCGCCTCCGGGCGGCGTCGGTGCGGTGCGCCGTCGGCTCGCGGCGGTGACCCGCAGAATGGGCCCGTGCGAGACGCGGACGAGATCGTCACCCCGCGCGGACCGGCCCGGGTCGACACCGACCTGCCCGCCGGCCCGCCACAGGCGCTGCTGGTGCTCGGGCACGGCGCGGGCGGTGACGTCGACGCGCCGGACCTGGGCGCGCTGCGGGACGCGGCGGCCCGCGCCGGGCTCGTCGTGTGCCGGGTGACCCAGCCCTACCGGGTCGCCGGCCGGCGCGCGCCGGCCCCCGCCGGGCACCTCGACGAGGCGTGGACGGCGGTCCTGGCCGAACTGCGCCGACGGCACCCCGCCGTGCCCGCGCTCGTGGTCGGTGGCCGGTCCAGCGGCGCCCGGGTGGCCTGCCGCACCGCGACCGCCGTCGGCGCGGACGCGGTGGTGGCCCTGGCGTTCCCGCTGCATCCGCCGGGTCGGCCGGAGCGCTCCCGGGCGGCGGAACTGGCCACCGGGCTGCCGACGCTGGTGGTCAACGGCGACCGGGACCCCTTCGGCGTGCCCGAGCCCGGCCCGGGGGTGCGGGTGGTGGTCCGGCCCGGCGAGCGGCACGACCTGGCCGGCGATCCGGCCGGGACGGCCGCGGTGGTCGTCGACTGGTTGCGCGCGCGGGGCTGGGCGTCGCCCTGACGGCCCCGGGCCGTGACCCGGGGCCGAACGCCTCGTTGTCTCCGATGGTGTCGGAGGCCCGGTCCGGGCGGCCGGCACCGTCCCTCCCAGGCCCTTCCTGGTCCCAGCGCCGACACCCGCCGGAGTCGGGGCCGGGACCAGGAACGGGGCCGGCGGGCCGGAATGCCGGGGCCCGCGCCCCGCGTTACCTCCCACGGAAGAGACTTCTGCTTCAGGGGGGTGTGACCGGTGCCGACCGAGACGCGGAGCCGGGAACGGGACGAACGGGAGGCGCAGCAGCTCAGGAAGCTGCTGGGCGGACCGGAATGGCCCGTGGTGGCGGGGCCGGTCGGGCCACGGTGGCCCGCAGTGGTGAGGACCAGCACACCGGCCGAAAGTGAATCTGCGGGCAGTGCCCGGCGCGTATCCTCGGCGGGAAAGCATCCGACGCGAGGGGATGTGCGGTTGACCACCGAGAAGACGGACGAGCGCAGGGCCCGCTTCGAGCGGGACGCGATGCCATTCGTCGACCAGCTCTACGCTGCCGGGCTGCGGATGACCCGCAACCCGGCGGATGCCGAGGACCTGGTCCAGGAGACGTACCTGAAGGCGTACGCGGCCTTCCACCAGTTCGAGCAGGGCACGAACCTGAAGGCCTGGCTGTACCGGATCCTGACCAACACCTACATCAACTCCTACCGCAAACGGCAGCGCCAGCCCATCCAGGCGCCGACCGAGGAGATCACCGACTGGCAGCTCGCCGAGGCCGAGTCGCACACCTCCAGCGGGCTGCGTTCGGCCGAGACCGAGGCGCTGGACCGGCTGCCGGACAGCGACGTCAAGGAGGCCCTCCAGCAGCTGCCGGAGGAGTTCCGCCTGGCGGTCTACCTCACCGACGTCGAGGGCTTCTCCTACAAGGAGGTGGCCGACATCATGGGCACGCCCATCGGCACGGTGATGTCGCGGTTGCACCGGGGTCGTCGTAATCTGCGCAAGCTGCTCGAGGGCTACGCCGCCGAGCGCGGTTTCAGCGCTGCGCGGTCCCCGAAGGGCTCGACCGCCGCCGCCGGCCGGGAGGTGTGACGTGAGCTGTGGGAAGCCGCACGAGACGGACTGCCGTGAGGTGCTCGCCGAGGTCTACCTCTACCTCGACCTGGAATGCGCCGAGGAGCGCCGCACGCTGATCCGGCGGCACCTCGACGAGTGCGGGCCGTGCCTGCGCGAGTACGGCCTGGAGCAGGAGGTGAAGGCGCTGGTGGCCCGCTGCTGCGGCAACGAGACCGCGCCCGAGCAGCTGCGCGAGCGGCTGCGGGTCCGCCTCACCGAGCTGGTGGTCTTCGAGACGAGCGAGTCCCGCGAGCTGGCCGACTGACGGCCGGTGCACCTGGACGTGCCGGTGGCCCGGGTCGAGTCCGACCCGGGCCACCGGCGTCTCCGGCCATGGCCGGCGAAGAGCACTGAGCGGTCGGCGGTCGCCCGCCGCGCGACTCAGGAGTTGGGGCGCTTGCCGTGGTTCGCGCTGCTCTTCTTCCGGGCCTTCTTCTTGCGGGCCTTCTTCGCCATGCTGACCTCCTCGGGTGCTGGTCGGTGTCCGCCGGCGGCGAGCGCGGCGGTGGTCGCGTACCGGTCGCCCGGTCACCCGGGGCCGACCCGCTGATGCTAGTGCGGCCTGCGGTGGCCGTGGTCCGCCGGGGCACCGTGGCGGGCCCGGTTCTCCGCCGACCGGCCCGGTTGCGGTGGCCCTCGCGACTGGTACCGCATGTCGAGGGCCGCCGACGCGCCCGCGACGGTCCGGCACGTGATTGGATACCGATCGCAGACACTGGCGGAAGAGGGAGGACCCGGAGATGGCCGACGAGATCCGCGCCGAGATGGTGGCGAACGTGTGGAAGGTCGTCGCGTCGGCCGGGGACACCGTGTCCGAGGGGGACACGCTGGTGATCCTGGAGTCGATGAAGATGGAGATCCCCGTCGTCGCCGAGTCCGACGGCGTCGTCCAGCAGCTCGTCGTCAACGAGGGTGACGTGGTGCAGGACGGTGACCTGATCGCGGTGATCGGTTGACCGGCCTGCGGGTCAGGCGGGCCACCCCGGCCGACTTCTCGGCGGTGGCCCGGCTGACCGTGGCCGCGTACGAGGCGGACGGTCAGCTCAAGGGCGAGCACGGCTACGGTGTGGTGCTCGCCGACGTGGCGACCCGGGCGGAGAGCGGCGAGGTGCTGGTCGCCGTCGACGGGGCCACCGGCGGGGTGCTCGGTTCGGTCACGTTCGTGCTGCCCGGCACCCCGTACGCCGAGCTCTCCGGCCCCGGCGAGGCCGAGTTCCGGATGCTGGCCGTGGACCCGGCGGCGCAGGGTCGAGGGGTCGGTGCGGCGCTGGTCGAGGCGTGCCTGTCCCGCGCCGCCGCGCGGGGCTGCTCGGCGGTGGTGATCTGCGTGCGCGGCGGGCTCGCCGAGGCCGCCCACCGGCTCTACGAGCGGCTGGGCTTCGTCCGCACGCCGGAGCGGGACTGGTCTCCGCTGCCCGGGGTGGACCTGCTCGGCCTGCGGCGGGAGCTGCCCGGCCCGAGCTGACCCGGCGCGCGGTCGGCCCGCCGCACCGGCTACGGACCCCGCCGCACCGGCCCTACGGACTGCGCCGACGAGAGCGCGGGGCCCGGCCGGACGGTGTCGGCTCAGCCGTCGGCGATGCGGGCGAGCAGCTCGTCGGCCACGTCCAGGGCGATCTTCCGCCGCTCCTCGTCGGTGACGCGCGGGGCGCGGATGGCGAACCAGCTGCTGTGTACGGCGAACAGCGACAGGGCGGCGCGCAGCTGGGCGGCGGGCGACTCGTCGCCCCGGGCCAGCGCGTCGGCCAGCCGGAACATCCGGTCGCGCATCTGCTGGCCGGCGGCGAGGCTCTTGAGCGCGGTCTGGTTCTGCTCGAAGAAACGCATCACCGAGGGCTGCTCGGTGGCGAACATGCTGTCGGCGTAGCGGGCGATCAGCTCGCGCCGCGTCGCCAGCGTGGAGGGCTGCTCGTCGGCCCAGGCGATCAGCGCGTCCATCCGGTCCAGCCGGTCCTCGACGAAGCTGCTGACGATCTCGTCCTTGCTCTTGAAGTGGTAGTAGAGGGCGGCCTTCGTCACATTCAGCCGCTCGGCGATCTCGCGCAGCGACGTCTTCTCGTAGCCCTGCTCGGTGAAGAGTTCGAGGGCCACGGCCTTGATGCGCTCCCGCGTGCCTGTGCTCTCTCTCACCCGAACCACCCAACTCGCTTGACGACCAGTTGCCAACCAACTTACCGTGCGGCTAGTAAGGTAACTAGCCGGCCGGCAAGTAAGTCGGTCACATCCCCGGGGGAGCTTACCGATGAGTCAGGAAGTCGAGGGCGCGGAGCGACGACCCAACATCCGGGTCGTCCTCTTCGGCCTCATGATCGCGATGATGCTCGCGATGCTCGACAACATGATCGTCAGCACCGCGCTGCCGCGCATCGTCGGCGAGTTCGGCGGGGTGGACCACTTCACCTGGGTCGTCACCGCGTACGTGCTGGGCACCACCGTCTCCACCCCGATCTGGGGCAAGCTCGGCGACCTCTACGGCCGCAAGGCGGTCTTCCTGACCTCCGTCGGCATCTTCCTGGTCGGCTCCGCGCTGTGCGGGATGGCCGGCTCCGGCGTGTTCGGCGGCGCCGACAGCGGCATGATCGAGCTGATCGCCTTCCGGGCCGTCCAGGGCCTCGGCGCGGGCGGCCTGATGGTCGGCGTGATGGCGATCATCGGCGACCTGGTCCCGCCCCGGGAGCGGGGCCGCTACCAGGGCATGATGGCCGGCATCATGGCCATCGCCATGGTCGCCGGGCCGCTGGTCGGCGGCTTCATCACCGACAACCTCTCATGGCGCTGGGCGTTCTACGTCAACCTGCCGCTCGGCGGCGTCGCGCTGCTGGTGCTCGCCACCACCATGCACCTGCCGAAGTACCGCACCGAGCACCGGATCGACTGGCTCGGCGCGGGGCTGCTCTCGGTCGGCATCACCGCGATCGTGCTGATCACCACCTGGGGCGGCAGCTCCTACGACTGGGCCTCGCCGCAGATCCTCGGCCTGTCCGCCCTGGCCCTGGTGAGCCTGGTCGTGTTCGGCTTCGTGGAGCGGCGCGCGGCGGAACCGATCCTGCCGCTGGGGCTGTTCGCCAACCGCAACTTCGCGCTGATCTCGATGATCGGCTTCCTGCTCGGCTTCGCCATGTTCGGGGCGATGAACTTCCTGCCGCTCTACCAGCAGACCGTGCAGGGGGCGTCGGCCACCAACAGCGGCCTGCTGCTGCTCCCGCTGATGTTCGGCATGCTGGTGGTCTCGCTGGTGGTCGGCCGGGCGATCACGAAGACCGGCCGCTACCGGATGTTCCCGATCGTCGGCGGCGTGGTGATGACCGTCGGCCTGGCCCTGCTGACCCGGCTCGACGTAGGCACCGGCAAGGCGGAGTCCTCGCTCTACATGATCGTCCTCGGCGTCGGCATGGGCTTCCTCATGCAGACCTCGATGCTGATCGCGCAGAACAGCGTCGAGCAGAAGGACCTCGGCGCGGCCAGCGGCGCGGCCACCTTCTTCCGCTCCATCGGCGGCTCGTTCGGCATCTCGCTGTTCGGCGCGATCTTCGCCAACCGGCTCGCCGACTCGCCCGCCGGGTCCGCGTTCAGCGGCGGGGGCGGCGAGGGCGGCCAGATCGACCTCGACAAGCTCAAGGAGCTGCCGGCGCAGGCCCGCGAGCTGGTGCTCGGCGGTCTCGCCGACGCCGTCTCGCACGTCTTCTGGTGGGCCGTGCTGTTCACCGTGCTGGTGCCGGTGCTGGCCTGGTTCATCCGGGAGATCCCGCTGCGCTCGACGAACGACGCCCCGCCGGCCGCCACGCCGGAGGAGCAGGCCGAGGCGGCCCTGGGCAAGGCCGCGGCGGTCTGACCCGGCGACGACCGCCCGCCCCGACCCCGGGGCGGGCGGCCCGGGTCCGCAGTGCCGCCGGGGCCGGCCTCAGCCCCGGCGGCGGGTGAGGCGGTCCCAGAGGCGGCGCAGCCGGCCCGGTCGGGACCGGCCCGCCGCCGGGCCGGAGATCAGCTCGCCGGCCAGCGCGGCCGTCTCCGGGTCGAGGGCCGGGGTGGCCAGCGCCAGGTACGCCAGCGAGACCGCGATCGGCACGCTCCGGTCCCGGGCCACCGCCGCCGCGTCGGCGAGCCGATCGGCCACCACGCCGGCCACGTCCTCGCGGACCGAGGGGTCCACCCAGGCGGCGGTGACCAGGGCGAACAGGGCCGCCTCGGTGATCCAGTCCTCCACCCCCCAGACCAGCTCGACCAGCGTCCGGCGGCGGGTGGAGGACGGCCACGGCTCGTCCGTGCGGTGGTGCAGCAGGCCCAGGCACGCCCACACCTGCACGCAGCGCACCCAGAGCGACGGGTCCTGCCCCGCCAGCACCCGGCCCAGCCCGGTCGGTGGGGCCGCGGGCGGGTGCACCAGCAGCCCGAGCAGGTCGGGCAGCCCCAGCGTGGCCAGGCCGACCGCCGCGTCGTACGCCGCCGGGGGGTGCGGCCACGCCGGGTGGGCGAGCTGCCGGATGCGGTCCGCCGCCTCGGCCGAGGGTGCCGGCACCGCCGGGGCGGCGACGGTGCCGTCCCAGCGCCACAGCGGCCGGTCGGTGGCCCGGCGGGGCTCGCGCGGATCCGGCTCGGCCACCTCCGCCACCTCGACCCGCAGGCCGGGCGCGGCCGCCGCCACGGTACGCAGGGCGCTCGGCGGCTCCAGCGTCTCCAGCCGTACGGTCGCGCCGAGGGCGTCCTGCTCGGCGGCCAGGGCATGGCGCAGCACGGCGACCGCCGCCCCGGCGGCCGGGGTGACCTGACCCAGCCACGGCCGGCTGCGGCAGCACTCGGCGAGGTCGCCGTGCTCGTGCGAGTCGTCGGGATGGTCGCGGACGAAGTCGGCCAGCGCCACCAGGTGCGCCACGTCGCCGTCGCGCTGGAAGCGCAGCCGGTGCGCGGTGTGCACGGCGCAGTCGAAGGCAGGGTTCCGGGCGAGGGCGCGGTCGGTCCACTCCAGGGCCTCGTCGAGCCGGCCGGTGTCGGCCAGCGTGCCGGCGATGTCGGCGTAGACGGCGAGGTCGTCCGGGTCGTGGTCGACGGCCCGGCCGAGCGCGGCGAGGGCCTCGCGGGTGCGGCCGGCGCTGCGGTACGCGTACCCGAGCCAGACCTCGCCGAGCTTCGACGGGCGCACCCGTACGCCCCGGCTCGCCCAGCGGACCGCCAGGGTGACCTCGCCGAGGCGCCGGGCCAGCGCGGACGCCGCGCCCAGCAGCAGGGCGTGCTCGGGATGGACGGTGACCGCGTTGCGGGCCAGGGTGAGGTACGGCGTCAGGGGCGCCCGGTCGGCGCGCGGCACCGGGTCGGGCGTGGCGGCGCACACCTGCATCAGCACCTGGGCGATGCCCTCCGGGTCGAGCCGCTCGGGCAACTCCGGGGCCGTCACCCAGGGCACCCCGGCCCAGTCGGCGGTGCGGTCGTGCCCAGTGGCGGCGGCCAGCAGCTCCAGCCCCTCGGCGGGCCGCCCCGCCGCGGCGAGCAGGTGCGCCCGGGCCACCACCGTGCCGACGAAGGCGCGCTGGTGCAGGGGGAACAGGTCGACGCCGCCGCCGCTGACAGCGGCCAGCCGGGCCAGCGTCTCGTGCGCCTCGGGCAGGGTGGGCGACCGGGTCAGCGCGCCGGCGACGTGCCCGGCGGCGTGCGCCAGGTCACCCTCGTCCAGCGCGAGCCGGGCCAGGGCCAGCTCCTCCTCCGCCGACAGCGGGGGATCGTCCCTTCCCTCGGACACGTGGGCCTCTCGGTGGTAGGTGCGGGTGGCCGGGCGGCGGATGCGTCCCCCGTCGCAGTGTCGCCGGGCCGGGCAAGCGTAGGTGATGTTGGCTCGGCTTGGTGATCCACTGCGCAATGCTGCTCGCAAGATTGTTCACGTACGCCGAAACATGCAAGACTGAGCAGGAAACGCGCGGCAATCGCGCAGGGAAAGGGGCACTCCGTGACGCGTGCAGGGGCCGGCATGGCCGCCGACATCTCCGAGCAGCCGGCCGGCTACGAGCGGCTGCTCTCCGCCGAGCACGCCGGGGCGATCGCCGAGGTGGCCGCCGTCGTCGCGCAGCGCCGCCCCCGGCACGTGGTCTTCACCGCCCGGGGCACCTCCGACCACGCCGCCCTCTACGGGGCGTACCTGACCGAGATCCGGCTCGGCCTGCCCGCCGGGCTCGCCTCGCCCAGCGCGGTCACCCTCTTCGGCGCTCGCCCCGACCTGTCCGACGCGCTGGTCGTCGGCGTCAGCCAGAGCGGCGGCTCACCCGACCTGGCCGAGGTGCTGCGCACCGCCCGCGCGTCCGGCGCGCTCACCCTCGCCGTGACCAACAACCCCGACTCGCCGCTGGCCGGGATCGCCGAGCTGAGCGTCGACATCGCCGCCGGACACGAGCGGGCCGTGGCGGCCACCAAGACGTACACGGCGGAACTGCTCGCCCTGCTGCTGCTCGTGGAGGGCGTCCGGGCCGGCGACGGGGCGCTGCCCGCCGCCGAGCGCGCCGCCCTGGCGGCCCTGCCCGAGCTGGCCGCCCGCACCCTCGACGACCCCACCCCGGCCCAGCTCGCGCCCCGCTACCGGTTCGCCGCCCAGCTCGTCACCACCGGCCGGGGATACGCGTACCCGACCGCCCGGGAGGCGGCGCTCAAGCTGATGGAGACTTCGTACCTGCCGGCGCTCGCCTTCTCCGGCGCGGACCTGCTGCACGGCCCGCTCGCGATGACCGACCCGGACGTACCGGTGCTGGCCGTGGTCGGCTCCGGCCCCGGCGGCCGGTCCATGGGCGAGGTGCTGCCCCGCCTCGGCGAGCGCCGCGCCGACGTGGTCGTGGTCGGCTCGGCCGACGTCGAGGGGGCCACCCGGATGGCCGTCCCCGAGGTCGACGAGCGGTACGCCCCGCTGCTGGACATCCTGCCGTTGCAGCGCCTCGCCCTTGCCCTGGCCCTGGCCCGCGGCGAGGACCCCGACGCGCCCCGCGGCCTGAAGAAGGTCACCGCGACGATGTGAGCGCCCCGGGCCGGCCGGCGGACGTGGGCGGGCCCGCGGAGGTGAGCCGGGCGGGCCTGCGCACGGGTCGACCGGTGTGAGCCCGGCCGGCCAGCGGGACGGGGCCCGGGTGGGCGTGGCACGCTGTGCATCGTGTCCACGTTGCGCGACCTCGCCGAGGAGCACACCCAGCTCCGTCCCGCCGACATCGACCACCTGCACCGGATCGCCGGAGACTGGCAGCTGCTGTCCGACCTGTCCTTCGCCGACCTGCTGCTGTGGGTGCCGGTGGACCGCGACGGCACCTTCCTCTGCGTGGCCCAGGTCCGCCCGACGACCGCGCCCACCGCGTACCAGGACGACCAGGTGGGGCGGATCGTCGGCGGGC
This sequence comes from Micromonospora haikouensis, assembly GCF_000876225.1. Taxonomy (NCBI): domain Bacteria; kingdom Bacillati; phylum Actinomycetota; class Actinomycetes; order Micromonosporales; family Micromonosporaceae; genus Micromonospora; species Micromonospora haikouensis. The sequence goes on from NZ_JXSX01000002.1 coordinate 774,064, forward strand.
CCGAGGTGGCCCACCTGGAGGTCGCGTACGGCCAGGGCCGGATCTGGCGGGAGGGCGACCCGGTCTGGTACGGCGACGTGCCCGCCCGGCACGAGGCGATCCCGGTCCGGCTGCGCACCGCCGACGGGGAGGCCGGCGAGGTGATCGCGGTCGTCGGCCGGGACACCAACCTCTCCACCGCCCGCACGCCCAGCCAGCTCGAACTGAACTACCTGACCACCGCCGACGACCTCGCCCAGATGATCGCCGACGGCACGTTCCCGCCGCCCCGGCACCCCGGGGAGACGACGTCCGCGCCCCGGGTCGGCGACGGCCTCGTCCGGCTCGACGCCGGCGGCAAGGTCACCTACGCCAGCCCCAACGCGCAGTCCGCGTACCGGCGGCTCGGCTTCGCCGCCCACCTGGTCGGGGAGGACCTGGCCAAGCTGCACCGCCGGCTGGCCGGCGACCCCCTGGAGGGCACCGAGGCGGCCAACGGCATCCTCGCCGCGCTGCGCGGCGAGGGTCCGCCCCGGCGGGAGATCGACGCCCGGGGCGCGACCATGCTCACCCGGGCCCTGCCGCTGATGCCCGCCGGGGTGCCGATCGGCGCGCTGGTCCTGGTCCGCGACATCACCGAGGTACGCCGCCGCGACCGCGCCCTGATCACCAAGGACGCCACCATCCGGGAGATCCACCACCGGGTGAAGAACAACCTGCAGACCGTCGCCGCGCTGTTGCGCCTCCAGGCCCGCCGGGTGGCCATGCCGGAGGCCCGGGTCGCCCTGGAGGAGTCCGTACGCCGCGTCGCCTCCATCGCCCTGGTGCACGAGACGCTCTCCATGTCCAGCGACGAGGCGGTCGAGTTCGATGGCATCGTCGACCGGGTGGCCAGCGCGGCGACCGAGGTCGCCGCGACCGAGCAGACCGTCGGCATGCGCCGCCGGGGCAGCTTCGGCGTGCTGCCGGCCGAGATCGCCACCTCGTTGGTCATGGTCCTCAACGAGTTGCTGCTCAACGCCGTCGAGCACGGCTTCCCGCCGGCCGCTGAGTCCCCGACCGGGCCTCCGGCTGTGCCCACGGCCGGATCCTCGGCCGGGGCGGAGGCCGGCGGCGGTGCTGGGGCGGAGGCCAGCGGCGGTGCCGGGGTCGCTGGGGTGGGCGTCGGGTCCGGGTCCGTCGGGCTTGCCGGCGCTTCCGGGGCGACCGGGGCGACCGGGGCGACCGGGGGCGCGGCGGTGGCCGGCGGAAGCGGTTCCGGGGCGGCCGGCGCTTCCGGGGCGGGCGAGGGCTCCGGGTCGGCTGGCGGTTCCGGGTCGGGCGGGGGTTCCGGGTTGGCCGAGGGGTCCGGGTCGGGCGGGGTCCTTCCGCAGGTCGCCGCCGGGGCCGAGTCGACGGTGCCACCCGAGGTCGTCGTGTCGGCACACCGGTTCCGCAAGCAGCTGCACGTCACCGTCGCCGACAACGGGCGTGGCCTGCCGGCCGGGTTCGACGCCGAGCGCGGCAGCCGCCTCGGGCTCCAGATCGTCCGGGCGCTGGTGACCGGCGAGCTGCGCGGCACCATCGAGCTGCGCAACGGCGCGGAGGGCGGCACCGAGGCGGTACTGGTGGTCCCTCTCGTCCGCTCCTGACGCCCGTCCTGCCCTGCGCGCCGCTTGATCGACTCCATGTCGGCGACATGGCGGCATCCCACCGCCCCGGATACCGCCATGTCGCCGACATGACGCGGGCGATCCCGGGGCGGCCGGACGGCCGGGCGGCCGGGCGGCCGGGCAGCCGGGCAGGCCGGCTCAGCGGGTGAGTAGTGCCACGGTCAGGCCGGGGCGCTGCCAGACCCGCTCGACGGCGAAGCCGTCGTCCCGTAGCGCCGCCCCCTTCGCGCCGGGTACCGCGGCGACCGGGTCCGGTCGCCGGCCGGCGACCACCAGCCAGACCCGCCGCGCCCCGGCCAGGCAGGCGGCCGGGTCCGGGCACTCGTCGGCCCAGTAGTCGCCGCGCGCGTCGCGGCCCCGCACGGCCAGCGCGTCCCGGGGCTGCCGGTCGCCCAGGTGGTAGCCGATGCCGAGGTCGGTGAAGAGCCAGCCGTCCCGGGGCGAGAAGACGATCACGTCACCGGGCCGGCGGCCCGCGTCGACCACCCGGGCCGCCCCCCGGTAGTCGACCAGCGCGCCCCGTGGCCACTCGTGGCTGTGCCGCAGCGCCGCCTGGTCGGGCAGGCCGAGCAGGCCGGCGAGGAGCACCACGGCCAGCGCCGCCGGTAGCACCGCCGTGGCCAGCGCCGCCCCGGCCAGCAGGCAGGCGAACGGCACGACGAAGAACAGGTAGCGCGGCACCCACAGCGGCACGGCCAGCCCGGCCAGGAAGACCAGGGCCACCGGCAGGACGAGGCAGGCGGCGGGGAGCAGCCCGCCCCGGCCCGACCGGGCGGCACCGAGGGCGGCCAGGCCCAGCAGCAGGCCGCCCACCGCGCCGCTCTGGGCCAGCGCGCCGGGCAGGGCGACAAGGTCGGCGGCGCGGGCCTGGTCCACCCAGTCGAGCTGCCGCCCCCGTTGCCCTGCGGCCAGTAGCACCAGGGGGGTCAGCACGACCGCCGCCGGCAGGAGCGCGAGCAGCCAGCCCCACACCGGTCGACGCGACCGGCGGCCGGCGGCCGGGCGGAGGCCGGATCGGTCGCCGGCACCGTGGGCTGCCCGGTCGGCGGTGCCCGGAGCGGCCCGGTCGGCGGCACCGTGGGTGGCCCGGTCGGCGGTGCCCGGGGCGGCGCCAGAAGGGGTGCGGCGGCCGGCGGCCAGCACGGCTGCCGCGTGGGCGGCGAGCAGGGTGAGGGCGACGAGGTGGGCCAGGCCGAGGGCGGCCACGGCCGCGGCGTACCCGGCCCAGCGCCGCCAGCCGGGTCGCTCCAGCGCCCGGACCAGCAGCAGCGTCGCCAGCACCGCGAAGAGGGCGACGAAGGCGTACGGGCGGGCCTCCTGGGCGTACCGGGAGGTGCCGGGCAGGGCCGCGAACAGCAGGCCACCGGTCAGGCCGGCGTGCCGCCCGAGCAGCCGTGCGCCGAGCGCGGCGGCGAGCCCGGCCGTGCCCGCCATGGCCAGCGCCGACGGCAGCCGCAGCGCGGCGGGGGAGTCCCCGCAGAGCATCACCCAGCCGTGCATGAACAGGTAGTACGGCCAGGTGGCCGCGTCGATGGTGCCGGCCATCCGGGCCAGGTCGCCCAGCGGCCGGGTGGCGGCGCTCCAGGTGGCCAACTCGTCGCGCCACGGCTGGGCCGAGCCGATCCCCGCGCCGGTGACCGCCAGCGTCGCCAGGGTCGGCCACAGCCAGACCGCGCCGAGCCATCCCGGCAAAAGCCGCCTTACAGGCAATCCGCCCACGATGTCGAGCCTTCCACACCCGAACGGCCTACGCCCCCACCCCGGCCCCCAACCCGGTGATCAAGAGGAAAGCGTCACCGTCGAGATCGACTCTGACGCTTTCCTCTTGATCACCCGGGCGAGGGGCGCTTGGCCTGTTCGGGGGCGGTGTCGGCGCGGTGGCGCATCGGTGGCCCGTGATGTGGGATCACACTCACGGTCGGTGGTAGGTCCACCGCCGGTGTGCGAGCATGGTCGCATGCTTGCCGCTGTCGTCCGTCGCTTCGTGGCCCGTCGCCACGTCGACTACGGCCGCGTGCGCAGCGCCATCTGTCCGGCCCACTGACGACGCCCGACCCATCCGTCTCGGGCGCGTAGTCGCGCCGGCCGTCCGACACCGCTGTCCACGGCCCCGTCCCACGGGCCGGCCGCGCGCCCGCGTCCAGAGGCACAGCAGACAACGGAGGACGCCGCGATGGCGGTCAGCAGCACCCCCGCCCGACCCGAGGCACCCACGGCACCCGTCGCGCGGGCGCCCCGCCGCCCCCGTGGGGAGGGCCAGTGGGCGCTCGGCCACCGCGAGCCGCTCAACGCCAACGAGCGGATCAAGAAGGACGACGATCCGCTGAACGTCCGGGCCCGGATCGAGAACATCTACGCCCACGGGGGCTTCGCCTCGATCGACCCGCAGGACCTGCGCGGCCGGTTCCGCTGGTGGGGCCTCTACACCCAGCGCAAGGCCGGCATCGACGGCGGGCGCACCGCCGTGCTGGAGCCGCACGAGCTGGAGGACGAGTTCTTCATGCTCCGCGTCCGGGTCGACGGCGGCCAGCTCACCCTGGACCAGCTCCGGGTGGTCGCGGACATCTCCCGGGAGTTCGCCCGGGACACCGCCGACATCACCGACCGGCAGAACATCCAGTACCACTGGATCCGGGTCGAGGACATGCCGGAGATCTGGCGTCGGCTGGAGTCGGTGGGCCTGCAGACCACCGAGGCGTGCGGCGACTGCCCGCGCATCGTGCTCGGCAGCCCGGTCGCCGGGGTGGCCGAGGCCGAGCTGCTCGACCCGACCCCGGCGCTGGAGGAGATCGTCCGGCGGTACGTCGGCGACAAGCGCTTCTCCAACCTGCCCCGCAAGTTCAAGACGTCGATCTCCTGGCTGGTGGACACCCCGTACGAGGCGAACGACATCGCCTTCCTCGGCGTCGACCACCCGGAGCACGGCCCCGGCTTCGACGTCTGGGTCGGCGGCGGCCTGTCCACCAACCCGATGCTGGCCAAGCGGCTCGGCGTCTGGGTGCCGCTGACCGAGGTGCCGGACGTCTGGGCCGGCGTGGTCGGCATCTTCCGCGACTACGGCTACCGCCGGCTGCGCAACCGGGCCCGGCTGAAGTTCCTCGTCGCCGACTGGGGCGTGGAGAAGTTTCGCGAGGTGCTGGAGAAGGAATACCTGGGCCGCACGCTGCTCGACGGGCCCGCCCCGGAGCTGCCCGCCAAGCCGGTCGACCACATCGGGGTGCACCGCCAGCGCGACGGGCGCGCCTACGTCGGGGCAGCCCCGGTGGTGGGCCGGGTCTCCGGCACGCAGCTCGCCCGGCTCGCCGACGTGGTCGAGGCGCACGGCAGCGGCCGGGTGCGGCTCACCCCGTACCAGAAGCTCCTGGTCCTGGACGTGCCCCCGGAGCGGACCGGATCGCTGGTGGCCGAGCTGAGCACGATCGGCCTTGAGGCCCGGCCGTCGGCCTGGCGGCGCGGCACGATGGCCTGCACCGGCATCGAGTTCTGCAAGCTGGCCATCGTCGAGACGAAGGCGCGCGGCGAGGAGCTGGTGGCCCGGCTGGAGGAGCGCCTGCGCGACTTCGACGCGGACATCTCCATCCACCTCAACGGCTGCCCGAACGCCTGCGCCCGCACCCAGGTCGCCGACATCGGCCTCAAGGGCCAGCTCGTGGTCGGCCCCGACGGCCGCCAGGTCGAGGGCTTCCAGGTGCACCTGGGCGGCGGCCTGGGCATGGCGCAGGGCCAGACCGCCGGGTTCGGCCGCAAGCTGCGCGGCCTGAAGACCACCGCCGACGAGCTTCCGGAGTACGTGGAACGGCTGGCCCGCCGCTACCTGGCGAGCCGGACCGAGGGCGAGTCCTTCGCCAACTGGGTGATCAGGGTAGACGAGGAGGAACTCCGATGAGTGAGACTCGTTCCGCGCCGCTGTACTGCCCCTACTGCGGCGAGGAGGACCTGCGGCCGAGCGAGGCCGGGCACGGCGCGTGGGAGTGCCACGCCTGCGCCCGCGTGTTCACGGTGAAGTTCACCGGCCTGCTGACCGAGGCGGTGACCCGGTGACCGCCCTGGTGTCGGCCGCGACCCTGGGGCTGGTCGGCCCCGGCGGCCCGACTCCCGCCGATCCCGCCCGGCGCAGCCCGCAGGAGCTGCGGGAGCTGGCCGAGCGGGCCGGCCGGGAGCTGGAGGGCGCTCCGGCGCTGGAGATCGCCCGCTGGGCGGCCGAGACGTTCGGCGACCGGTTCTGCGTGACCAGCTCGATGGCGGACGCCGTGCTGGCCCACCTGGTCTCCCGGGTCGCGCCCGGGGTCGACGTGGTCTTCCTCGACACTGGCCTGCACTTCCCGGAGACGCTGCGGGTGCGCGACGAGGTGGCCCGCCGGCTGCCCGTCAACGTCCGGTCGATCCGGCCCCGGCTCACCGTCGGCCAGCAGGACGGCGAGTACGGCCCCCGGCTGTTCAACCGGTCGCCGGACGACTGCTGCCAGCTGCGCAAGGTCGAGCCGCTGGAGCGGGCGCTGGCCGGGTACGACGCCTGGGCCGCCGGGCTGCGCCGCGACGAGTCGCCGACCCGGGCCAACACGCCGGTGGTGACGTTCGACGCCCGCCGGGGCAGGGTGAAGGTGAACCCGATCGCCGCCTGGAAGCAGGCCGACGTGGACGCCTACATCGCCCGGCACGACATCCCGGTCAACGAGCTGTTCAAGCGCGGCTACGGCTCGATCGGCTGCTGGCCCTGCACCCGCCGCACGAAGGCGGGGGAGGACCCCCGGGCCGGTCGTTGGGCGATGTTCGAGAAGACCGAGTGCGGGCTGCACCTCTGACCGTGTCCGGGCCCCGGGTGCCGTCGGTCGCGGCCGGCGACCCGGTGGTCCTGGTGGCGCACGGCAGCCGGGACCCTCGGGCGGCCGAGGCGACCCGGGCGCTGGCCCGGGCGGTCGCGGCCGTCCGCCCCGGCGTGGCCGTGTCGGCGAGTTGGCTGGACCACACGGACCCGGGGCCGACGGAGGTGCTGCGGTCGCTGGCGGCGGCCGGGCATCCCCGGGCGGTGCTGGTGCCGCTGCTGCTCACCGCCGCGTACCACCGGCGGGTGGACGTCCCGGCGGCCGTCGCGGCGGCCCGCGAGTCGGGCCCGCCGATCGACGTGCGCGTCTCCGACGTGCTCGGCCCGGCCGACGGCGTGGTCGACGGGGCGCTGCTGGCCGGGCTGCGGCGGCGGCTGGCGGAGGCGGAACCCGGCCGGTTCGACGCGCTGGTGCTCGCTGCCGCGGGCACCCGGGATCCCCGGGCGCGGGGCTCGGTGGGCCGGGTCGCGGCGGCGCTCGGCGCGGAACTCGGGGTGCCCTGCCGGGTGTCGTACGCCTCGGCGGCCCCGCCGGACGCGGGCGCGGCGGTGTCCCGGCTGCGCGCGGCGGGCGCCCGGCGGGTGGCCGTGTCGGCGTACTTCCTGGCCCCGGGGCTCTTCCACGACGCGGTGCTGGCGGGGGCGCGGGCGGCCGGCGCGGTGACCGTCTCCGGGCCGCTCACCGACGCCCCGGAGCTGGCCGATCTGGTGCTGCGTCGGGCGGACGCCGCGCCGCCGGAGTGAATCCGGGCGGGCGGCGGAATCGGGCGGGCGGCGCGCCGGTCGGGTGATCGGGGCGGCCCCGGCCCCGGCGCGGGGGCGCAGCGGGGCGCGAGGACGCCGCACAGCAGAACGCCCCGACAGGGGTTGCCCTGTCGGGGCGTGGAGCTGTGGTGCGTGCAGTAGGTCAGGCGGAGTGAGCGCGCAGCACCCGGAGGCCACCGCGGCGCTTGACGGCGCGCCGCTCCTCCTCGCTCATCCCGCCCCAGACGCCGGCGTCCTGACCGGACTCAAGTGCCCACTGGAGGCACTGGTCGGTCACGGAGCAGCGCCGGCAGACGGCCTTGGCCTGCTCGACCTGCAGGAGAGCCGGACCGGACGTCCCGATCGGGAAGAACAGCTCCGGGTCCTCGTCGCGGCAGACAGCATGGTGACGCCAGTCCATGGCGGCAACACTCCTCATTCTGGATGGGTGGCAGATATTGCGTTGGTGCTTTTCCTTTATGCATCCGCACGCCGATGGTCACGGTTCGCATCCATCAATTCGGCGCTGCGTGAGCAGGCTCTGGTAGCCACTGGGACCTGCTCGAACAGCTCAACACAATGAGCATGTCCAAGCAATGTCCCGGTAACTCAAGTTCGCTTGTGAATACTTTCACGAACTCACGCGATGTCAAGGGTGACGCTCGGAAAAACTCCGAGCGGTGAGCAAGCTCACGACCCCTTTGTCCGGTTTGCAGGGAGTCCTGGTTACCCGGCGTACCACAGTCGAGGATCAATATAGTACAGTCTGCGTGACATTGCTGACATTTCCGGCACCTCGCCCTCGGTGTGGCGGCCACCGCATCGACAGCGGTGGGGGGACCGCGCTCGACCAAGGGCTGTACCCGAGACCTAGCAGATTACTCTCAGTGCGGCCGGAACGGATGCGAATCTGACTTTTTCCCGCTCGCCGAGATAGTCCCCGTCGAGCTGGAAAGCCTGAGGACGGCTCGCGACCAGGGTGAACTCGGCCAGGTCGTGCAGCTGCAGCACCTGACGCCCTCGCGGATTGGGCGTGTGGGAGAAGAACTGGGTCACTGTGCGTGCCGTGCTCGCCACGCGGAGCTGCCGCATGGCCAGCACGTCGAGCCCGAGGTCGAAGGACGCCGCGGGATTCGGGTTGATCTCCCGCTCGCCCAGGTACGTCCAGGGCGCGGTGTTCTGGATGATGACCGTGGCCAGCTCACCCTCCGTAACCTCGCCGGGTCGCTCCAGTGAGATCGTCGGATGGCGGCGGTCCGAGCCGAGGAAGTACTGGTTGACCGTCGAGCGCAGATAGAGCGCGGGCGTGGAGACCCGGCCGCGCCGGCGGGCCTGCTCCACCCGGTGGATCACCGCCGCGTCGAGGCCGAAGCCGGCGCAGAAGGTGAAGTAGCGGTCGTCGGCCCGGCCCAGCCCGATCGTGCGGGACCGCCCGAGCCGCAGCCCCTCCAGGATCATGCTGGTGCCCTCCGGCCACTCCCGGGGCAGGCCGAGCGCGCGGGCGAACACGTTCGTGGAGCCCCCGGGGACGGTGGCCAGCGCCGGCAGCCGCTCGGCGGGGCTGCCCCCGGTGCGGATCGTCGGCGGCTCGGCCGCCATCAGGCCGTTGACCACCTCGTTGACCGTGCCGTCGCCGCCGAGCGTCACCACCAGGTCGACGCCCTCCTCGGCCGCCTCCCGGGCGAGATCCATGGCGTGACCCCGCCGGCGGGTGTACCGCACCGACAGGTCGACTTCGCTGCGCAGCGCCCGGACCAGGACGTCGCGGCTGCGTTCGCTGGTGGTGGTGGCCTTCGGATTGACCACCAGGACGGCCCGCATGGGCGGCACTGTACCGCGCCCCACCACCGGTATCGTGGCGCGCGTGACCATCGACTCGGACCAGGACCCGACCACGCTGCGCTGGGCGGTCCGGCTGCTCCGGGCGGAGGCGGTCGCCCTCGGCCTGGTCGCCGCCTGGCTCGTCTGGGCCGACCTCACCGCCACCACCACCGACCTGCCGTCGGCGCTGCTGGTGACCGCGTTCGCCCTCGGCGGCGCGGCCGCCCTCTGGGCGCTCGGCGGCGCGCTCGGCCGCCGCCGCGCCGGGGCCCGAGCCCCGGCGATCGTCCTGCAACTCATGCTGCTGCCGGTCGGCTGGTACATGATCCAGGGCGGGCTCGGCTGGCTCGGCGTGCCGCTGATGGCGCTTGGCCTCGGCGTCAGCGCGCTGCTCGTCAGCCCGCCGACCACCCGGGCCCTCGGCCTCGCCTGAGCCGGGCGGGCGCGGGCCCGCTGGGTGGCCCGTGGCGGGCGAGAAGAGCCGGCGCTACGGGGGTCAGTAGCCGGCGCGGCGGGTCAGCAGGGAGATGGTGGCCCGGCCGTTGGCCGCGCTCGCCGAGGCGGCCGTGGTGAGGGCCGTCAGCACCTTCCAGGCGAACGACGACTCGGAGGGCAGCGTCGCCCCGCGCACGGTCGGCACGGTCACCTCGACGGTCAGGGCGTCCTCGGTCACCTGGAACCGGCACTCCAGCTCGGCGTCGCGGGTGGCGATCGCGAGGAGCATGGCGCACGCCTCGTCCACGGCGATCCGCAGGTCCTCGATCTCGTCCAGGGCGAACTGGAGACGGGCGGCGAGGCCGGCCGTGGCGGTGCGGAGCACGCCGAGGTAACCGCCGTCGGCGGGCACCGTGAGGTGCACGATGTCGTCGTCGGTGGCTGGCTGGCCGGTCAGTTGAGTCACGCCTCATCCCCCCGGTGGGGGACTCTACCCCGTCAGGCCGACGGACGCGTGGGCGCGGCGCTCGTCGGCGGCGTCGCGCCGGCCGCGAGCGCGGTCAGGGCCGCCCCCGTCAGGCGGTACGGCACCCACTCCTCCATGGGGGACGCGCCGATCGAGGCGTAGAACCGGGCCGCCGGGTTCCAGTCGATCATCGACCAGTCGAGCCTTCGGTAGCCCCGCTCGACGCAGATCGCGGCCAGGGTGGCCAGCAGCCGCCGGCCCGCACCGGTGCCCCGCGCCTCGGGGCGGACGTAGAGGTCCTCCAGGTAGATGCCGTGCACGCCGGCCCAGGTGGAGAAGTTGAGGAACCACAACGCGAAGCCGAGCGGCCGGTCGGCCCCGTCGACGGCCACGTGCCCGAAGAGCGCGGGCGTCGGGCCGAACAGGGCCTCGGTGAGCTGCCCGGCGGTCAGGTGGCACTCGTCGGCGGCCCGCTCGTACGCGGCCAGCTCGTGCACCATGGCGACGACGGCCGGCACGTCCTCGGGACGCGCCGGCCGTACCGTCGGTGTGGACCCGGGGGTCACGCCTGCTTGGTCTCCCAGAAGATCTTCGAGATCTCCTCGATCTTCGCCAGCAGCTCCTCGGCCTTGGCCGGGTCGGCGCTGCCCTTGGCGCCGCTGGCGCCCGCGAGCTTGGTGGCCTCGTTGAACAGGGTGTGCAGGTTGGGGTACTTCTCGAAGTGCGCCGGCTTGAAGTAGTCCGTCCACAGCACCCACAGGTGGTGCTTGACCAGCTCGGCGCGCTGCTCCTTGATGATCAGCGCCCGGGTGCGGAACTCGGGGTCGGTGTTCGCCTGGTACTTCTCGGCGATCGCCTTGATCGACTCGGCCTCGATCCGGGCCTGGGCCGGGTCGTAGACGCCGCACGGCAGGTCGCAGTGGGCGCTGACGGTGACGCTCGGCATGAGGATGCGCGGAAGTCGCATCGGGATCCTCCATGGGAAGTTTGCGATGATCCAGGACGACATTACTCCTGGAGATGCTCCCCAGCGGGACGGAGGTGAAACAGGTGCCCGCCGACACTCCCGCCGCCGACCGGCTGCGGGGGCCGCTCACGGCCGTACTGGTGACCGGCCCGTCGATGGCACCCACCCTGCGCCACGGCGACGCCGTCCTGGTGCGGCGCGGGGGCCGCCCGATCCGCCCGGGCGACGTCGTGGTCGCGGTCTTCCGCACCCGCCCGGAGCTGCTCGTGGTCAAGCGCGCGGTCCGCCCCGCCGACGGCGGCTGGTGGGTACGCGGCGACAACGACCTCGTCACCGACGACTCCCGGGCGTACGGCGTGGCCGACGTGCACGGCCGCGTCGTGGCCCGCTACTGGCCCCGGCCTGGCCGGCTGCCCCGCCCCGCCGGCTACCGGCGAGTATGACCCTACTCACATCCGACTTGTGCTCCCGACACTATGCTCGGCAGGTATCCGGGTGACCCCCGCACCGTGCCACCGCCGCTGGCCGCCTCACCTCGCGCTGGCGCCGGTCGCCTCGTCTACCCGACAGATTCCTGGAGTCACCATGTCTTCGTCCACCGTGGACCCCGCTGATCCCGTCTTCCAACTGCACGTCGGCGGCAAGCTGGCCGTCGCCTCCACCGTCCCGCTGAGCAGCCGCGAGGACCTCTCCCTCGCGTACACACCGGGGGTGGCCCGGGTGTGCGAGGCGATCGCCGCCGACCCGGCGCTGGCCGACGACTACACCTGGGCGGGGCACACCGTCGCCGTCGTCACCGACGGCTCGGCCGTGCTCGGGCTGGGCAACATCGGCCCGCGCGCGGCGCTGCCGGTGATGGAGGGCAAGGCGGTGCTGTTCAAGCAGTTCGCCGACGTCGACGCGGTGCCGGTCTGCCTCGACACCCAGGACGTGGACGAGATCGTCGCCGTGGTGAAGGCCCTCGCCCCCTCGTTCGGCGGGATCAACCTGGAGGACATCAGCGCCCCGCGCTGCTTCGAGGTGGAGCGCCGGCTCGACGAGGCGCTGGACATCCCCGTCTTCCACGACGACCAGCACGGCACGGCGATCGTCGTGCTCGCCGCGCTGCGCAACGCGGCCGCCCTGCTCAACCGGAAGCTCGGCGACCTGCGGGTGGCGGTCAGCGGCGCGGGCGCGGCCGGGGTGGCGGTCACCCGGATGCTCATCGCCGGCGGCGTCGACCCGGCCCGGGTCGTCGTCTGCGACTCGAAGGGCATCATCGGCCGGCACCGCACCGACCTCACCGGCACCAAGGCGGACCTCGCGGCCGACACCAACGCCGAGGGGCGGTCGGGCGACATCGCCGAGGCGCTGCGCGGCGCCGACGTGCTGGTCGGCGTCTCCGGCGGCGAGATCTGCGAGGCGGCGGTGGCCGGGATGGCCCCCGGCGGGATCGTCTTCGCCCTGGCCAACCCGACGCCCGAGGTGCACCCCGAGGTGGCCGCCCGGCACGTCGCCGTCGTGGCCACCGGCCGCAGCGACTACCCCAACCAGATCAACAACGTGCTGGCCTTCCCCGGGGTGTTCCGGGGCGCGCTGGACGCCCGGGCGACCCGGATCACCGACGGGATGAAGGTGGCCGCCGCCGACGCGATCGCCGGGGTGGTGGCCGACACGCTCACCGCCGACGCGATCGTGCCGTCCCCGCTGGACCCGCGGGTCGCCCCCGCGGTGGCCGAGGCCGTCGCCGAGGCCGCCCGTCGCGACGGCGTCGCCCGCGCCTGACGTGCAAGGAGGGGCACCCTGTCAACGCCTCGGGATGGCAGGGGGCCCTTCTTAACACCCCCACTCCTTGTTACGGTGCGGATCATGCGTGCCGCCTTCGCCTCGAGCTTCGACGCCGACAACCCGCTCGCCGCGCTGACCGTCGGCGAGCAGCCCGAGCCGACCCACCCCGAGGACGACTGGGTGACCGTGCAGGTGCGGGCCAGCTCGATCAACCACCACGACCTGTGGTCGCTGCGCGGCGTCGGGCTCGGTGCCGACCGGCTGCCGATGATCCTCGGCTGCGACGCCGTCGGCACGGCCCCGGACGGCACCGACGTGGTGGTCTTCCCGCTGGTCGTCGACCCGGGCGACCCGCGCGGCATGTCCATCCTCTCCGAGCACTTCCCCGGCACCTTCGCCGAGCGGGTGGCCGTACCCCGGATGAACCTGCTGCCCCTGCCGGCGGGCCTCTCGGCGACGGACGCCGCCTGCCTGCCCACGGCCTGGCTCACCGCGTGGCGGATGCTGACCACCAAGGGCCGGGTCGACGAGGCCGACGCCGTGCTGGTCCAGGGCGCGGGCGGCGGCGTCGCGACGGCCGCCGTCGCGCTCGCCGTCGCGCTCGGCAAGCGGGTGTACGCGACCAGCCGCGACGCCGGCAAGCGGCAACGGATCGCGGAGCTGGGGGCGACCGCGCTGGAGCCCGGCGCGCGGCTGCCCGAGCGGGTCGACGTGGTGATCGAGACGGTCGGCGAGGCTACGTTCGACCACTCCCTGAAGTCGGCCGCGCCGATGGCCCGGATCGTGGTCTCCGGTGCGACCGCCGGGCACGAGCCGAAGGTCAACCTGCGGCGGGTCTTCGCCATGCAGCTGGAGATCCTCGGCACCTCGATGGGCACGCCGGGGGAGCTGACCGAGCTGCTGACGTTCTGCGCCGAGCACGAGGTGCGCCCGGTGGTGGACAGCGTGGTGCCGTTCAGCCGGATCGAGGAGGCGTTCGCCCGGCTGCACTCGGGCGAGGCGTTCGGCAAGATCGTCATCGACCACACGGCGTGAGGCCGGCCGCCGTCACAGGCGGTCGTCGAGGGTGGCCACGCCGCCGCGGGTGGCCTCGTCCGGCAGCCGGCGCTTCGCCGCCGCGTCCCCGTACAGGGTCCAGCGCAGGAACTCGACGCAGGTGTCCGAGACCACCCGCAGGGCCGCGCCGTCGGTGAGCAGGGCCCGCCCGTGGTCGCCCTTCGGCAGGCTGAGCATCGCCTTCGGCCAGGGCACCTTGTCGTACGCGGCCTTGCCCGACGCGTAGTCGACCACCTCGTCGGCCTTCCCGTGCACGAACAACTGCGGGGCGGCGGCCCCCGCGAAGGCGGTGCCCACGCCCAGGCAGGTGCCGGCGAAGACCACCCCCGCGTCCAGCCGGTCGTCCCGGCCGGCGGTGAACAGGCCGATCGTGGTCACCCCGCCCGCCGAGTGCCCCGCCGCCGCCACCCGGTCCGTGGCGAGCCGGCCACGCAGCGGGTCGCCGGCCTTCGCGTCCAGGGCGAGCACCCGGGTCAGCGCGTACGACACGTCGGCCGGCTGGTTCAGCACGTCCAGCACGTTGGTGTCGGTGCCCCGCGCGGTGTGCGGGAAGGCCGGCGCGGCCACCACGAACCCGGCCGCCGCCCAGCGGGTGAGCAGCAGCTCGTAGTCGTCGGGCCGCCCGTTGAGGCCGTGGCTGAACATCACCACGGGGAAGCGGCCCGTCGCGGCCGTCGCGGACCGCTGCGGCGTCCCGCCCGCCGTGCCCCGGGCCGGGTACCAGATCGTCACCGGCAGCGGGCGGTCGCCGTCGCGGTTGAGCTTGAGCTGACGTACGCCGACGGCGAAGCTCTCGCTCGGCGCGCTGCCGGCGGGCACGCGCGGGGCCGGGGTGGTCGCCTTCGGCGCCTGCGGCGGGGCGGCCTCGCGCCAGGCGGGCTCCGCGCCACCCGAGCAGCCCGCCAGGCCGGCGGCGAGCAGGGCGGTGGCCAGCAGGGCGGCGGTACGACGGCGGCGGCACATGAAACCGATTGTGCCTCGCCGGAGGCGGAGCACCGGCCCGCATCGCACCGCAGGTCAGGGCGCGCTCACCCCGGGCGACGGGGCGGCGGGTGGGCTGCCCGGAGCCGGGTGAGGTCGGCGGCGTCCTTCGGGCGGCGTGGCCGGTCCGGCATCCAGACGGGGAACATCTCCTTGAACTCGATCTGCGCGGCGACGGAGACGACCGGCGCGGTCAGGTCGCCGATGCGGCCGGGCGGCGCGTCGAGCATCCCCGCCGGCAGCGGTGTGCCGGCCCACGGTCCGGCGCCCACCACCACCTGCCCCGCCGCGTCCCGGCTCAGGTAGGCGACGCTCAGCTCCACGTCGCCCCGGACGAGTTCGAGCTGCACGTCGACCGGCAGCCGGGGGTCGACCCGCCAGCCCCGTCCGCCCAGCGCCTCGGCGAGCCGGTCGGCGTCGTCGCGCCAGCAGTACCAGTCGACGTCGACGTGCGGCCGGGTCACCTCGCCGAGGACGAAGTCCATCGCCCACCCGCCCCGTAGCCACAGCGCGACCCCGACCACCCGGGCCACGGTGACCGTCTCCGCGATCGCCGCGAGCTGCCGCGCTGCCAGCCCGTCCCGCCCGCCCCGCTCGCCGTCCCCGCCCACGCTGCGACGGTAGCGCCCGGTGCGTGCCCCCGCGCGAGTGTCAGAAGGGGGCCCTCCCTGTGCAGAAAGCGTTGACAGGGGGCCCTTCCTTGCAACTCCAGTGGGTGGGGAGGGTGGCGTCCGTGGGGAGGCGGCGCAGGGCGGCCCGGTCGCCGTACAGCGCCCAGCGCAGGAAGTCCGTGGTGGTGGCGAGGACCTGGGCGAAGCCGGGGCGGCCCGGGGTCAGGTAGGTGCCGTGGTCGCCCCCGGTGACGGTGAGGAACCCGGCCGGGCCGGGTGTGCGGGCGTACGCGGCCCGGCCGACGGCCACCCCGACGACCGGGTCGGCGTCGCCGTGCACGAACAGCACCGGCGCGGTCGGCCCGGCGAACGCCCCGGCCAGGCCGCCCCCGGCGAGCACGATGCCCGCCCGCAGCCGGGGCGGGTGCCCGGAGGTGAGCATCCCGGCGGTGGTGAAGCCGCCCGCCGAGTGGCCGGCAGCGGCGAACCGGGCGACGTCCAGGTGACCGGCGAGCGGGTCGCCCCGGCGGGTGTCGAGGCGCACCAGGTGCCGGATCAGCCGCCACCCGTCGGCCGGCTGGTGGCGCACGTCGGCGCGGGTGAACCGGGCCGCCCCACGCCGGGTGTGCGGGTACGCGGGCGCGGCGACCACGAAGCCGGCGGCGGCCCACCGGCTGGTCAGCGGGGCGTGCAGGGCGGGCAGGCTGTCCAGCCCGTGACTGAACACGACGACGGGGAACCGGCCGGGGGCCACCCCGCCCCGGGCGGCCGGATACCAGACGGTCACCGGCAGCGGGCGCGCGCCGCCCGGGTCGAGGGTGAAGGTGTGCACCCCGACCGGGTACGCCGTCGCCGGGGCGGGGCCGGCCGACGGGGTGCTGCGGGGCCCCGGGGCGGCGGTGGCCGTGCCGCAGCCGGCCAGCAGCGCCGTCATCGTCGCGGCGACCAGCCGGCGTACCCACACGCCCTCACGGTAGGCGGCCGGCGGTGCACGGCGGCCCCGCCGTCCGGACCGGTGGGCGACGCCACCCGGTCGGGGTGGCTCCGCCGATCCGGCGGTCCTGCGGCGTGCCGCCCGGTCGGGCGGGCGCGGGGTGGACCGTCTTGGCTAGGGTCTGGCCATGTCTGACAAGTACGTGGACCCGAGCGGCAACACAGAGCAGTTCCGGGCGTTCGCCCACGCACCGGAGGGCGCGGCCCCGGCCGCCCCGGCGTCCCGGGTTCCGCTGGTCGCCGGAATCGCGGTGGCCGTGGTGCTGCTGGTGGCCGTCGTCGCCTGGCTCGCGCTGGGCTGAAGCCCGGCGGAGACGGGCTGGGCTGCAGCCGGGCGGAGGCCGGGCCGGGCTGACCGCCTCAGCCCGTGGCCTCGGCCACGGCGCGGGCCTCGCGGGCGATCTCGCGTTCCTCGTCGGTGCCGACGACGCAGACGGCGACCTCCGCGCCCGCCGGGGAGATCACCCGGTCGCCGCTGCCGTCGTTGCGCGCCGGGTCGACGGCGATGCCGAGCCGCTCCAGGCCGGCCAGCGCGGCGGCCCGCACCGGCGCCGCGTGCTCGCCCACCCCGGCGGTGAAGGTGACCGCGTCCACCCGGCCGAGCAGCGCGTAGTACGCCCCGACGTAGCCGGTGATCCGGCGGGTGTAGACGTCGAAGGCGAGCGCGGCGGCCGGGTCACCGGCGGCGCGGCGGGCCAGCACCTCGCGCATGTCGTTGACCCCGGCGAGGCCGAGCAGGCCGCTGCGGTGGTTGAGCAGGTCGTCGATCTCGTCGACGCCCATGCCGGCCTCGCGGCGCAGGTGGAAGACGATCGTCGGGTCGAGGTCGCCGCTGCGGGTGCCCATCACGAGGCCCTCCAGCGGGGACATCCCCATCGAGGTGGCCACGCTGCGCCCGCCCTGTACGGCGCAGGCGCTCGCCCCGTTGCCCAGGTGCAGGGTGATCGTGTTCAGCTCGTCGTACGGCCGGCCCAGCAGCTCGGCGGTGCGCCGGGAGACGTACGCGTGGGAGGTGCCGTGGAAGCCGTACCGGCGGATGTCGTACCTGCGGGCGGTGTCCCGGTCGATCGCGTAGGTGGCGGCGGCCTCGGGCAGGGTGTGGTGGAACGCGGTGTCGAAGACGGCGACCTGCGGCACCCCGGGCAGCGCCTCGCGGGCGACCCGGATGCCGGCCAGGTTGGCGGGGTTGTGCAGCGGGGCGAGCGGCACGAGTTCCTCGATCGCCGCGAACACGGCGTCGTCGACCAGCACCGGTTCGGTGAAGCGCCGCCCGCCGTGCACCACCCGGTGCCCCACGGCGGTCAGCCCGGCGAGCCCGTCCGGGCCGAGCCGGTCGAGGATCTCCCGGACGGCCGTCTCGTGGTCGGCGGGCCCGCCGCCGGGCTCGCCGACCCGCTCGACGGTGCCCTTCGCCAGGACCTCGTCGCCGTCGTAGAGCCGGTACTTCACCGACGAGGAGCCGCAGTTGAGGACGAGCACCCGACTCATGAGGACTCCCCGGCGGCGGCCTGGATGGCGGTGATGGCGACGGTGTTGACGATGTCGGGGACGGTCGCGCCCCGGGACAGGTCGTTGACGGGGCAGCGCAGGCCCTGCATGACCGGGCCGACGGCCACCGCCCCGGCGGAGCGCTGCACCGCCTTGTACGTGTTGTTGCCCGTGTTGAGGTCGGGGAAGATGAACACGGTGGCCCGCCCGGCGACGGCGCTGTCGGGCAGCTTGGTGGCCGCGACGTGCGGGTCGATCGCCGCGTCGTACTGGATGGGGCCCTCGACCAGCAGCTCCGGCCGCCGCTCGCGGACGAGGCGGGTGGCGGCGGCGACCTTCTCCACGTCGGCCCCGGCCCCGGAGTCCCCGGTCGAGTAGGACAGCATCGCCACCCGGGGTTCGATGCCGAACCGGGCGGCGGTGTCGGCCGAGGAGATCGCGATGTCGGCGAGCTGGGCGGCGTCCGGGTCGGGGTTGACGGCGCAGTCGCCGTAGACGAGCACCCGGTCGGCGAGCAGCATGAAGAACACGCTGGAGGCCACCGACACCCCGGGCACCGTGCGGATGATCTCGAACGCGGGGCGGATGGTCGCGGCGGTGGTGTGGGTGGCCCCGGAGACCATCCCGTCGGCGTGCCCGGTGTGCACCATCATCGTGCCGAAGTAGTTGGGCTGCGCCACGATGTCGTGGGCCAGCTCGGCGGTCATGCCCCGGTGGGCGCGCAGCTTCGCGTACGCCTCGGCGAACTCGTCGCGCCACGGGCTGGTCGCCGGGTCGACGACGGCCGCCCCGGAGATGTCGACGCCCAGCTCCCGGGTGCGCCGGGCGATGTCGTCGGGGCGGCCGAGCAGGGTCAGGTCGGCCACGCCCCGGCGCAGCAGGATCTCCGCCGCGCGCAGGATCCGCTCCTCCGCCCCCTCGGGCAGGACGAGGCGGCGGCGGTTGGAGCGGGCCCGGTCGATCAGGTCGTACTCGAACATCAGCGGGGTGACCCGCGCGGAGCGGCTGACCCGCAGCCGGCGGGCGAGGTCGACGGTGTCGACGCAGTCCTCGAACGCGCCGAGCGCGGCCTCGACCTTGCGCGGGTGGGCCATGCTGGGCCGCCCCTCGATCCGGCTGGACGCGGCGACCGTGTCGTAGCTGTCGCTGCCCACGGAGAGCACCGCGAGCCCGGTGTTGAGCCCCTCGACGAGGCGCATCGCCCTCGGGTCGGGCCGCTCGCCGAGGGTGAGCACCAGCCCGGCGACGGAGACCTGGCCGGCGACGTGCGCGGCGCTGGCCGCCACCAGCAGGTCCGCCCGGTCGGCCGGGGTGATCACCAGCGCGCCCTCGGTGAGGTGGTCCAGCAGCGTCGGCACGTGCGCCGCGCCGACGACGTAGTCGAGCACGTCGCGGCCGAGCGCGGCGTCGTCGCCGGCCAGCAGGGTCGCGCCGAGCGCCGCCGCCACCTCGGCCACCGTCGGCGCCGACACGGCCGGCACCTCCGGGATCGCGTACGCGGGGACGGGCAGCTCGGGCAGCGTCATCGGCCCCGGCACCCGGTTGGCGATCACCGCCAGCACCGTCGCGCCGAGGTCCACCAGATCGTGGTACGCCCCGCGCGCCGCCGCCGCGATCGCCTCCGGCTGCTGCCCGAAGCCGTCGACGACGGGCACCACGACGCTGCCGAACTCGGTGGCCAGCCGGGCGTTGAACGCCAGCTCGCGGGGGCCCGCGCCGTCGCCGCCGTCGGCGAAGTCGCTGCCCACCACGACCACCGCGGGGCAGCGCCGTTCGACGTCGCGGTACCGCTCGACGATCCGGGAGATCAGCTCCTCCCGGCGGCCGTCGGCGACCAGCGCGCCCGCCTCGGCGTAGCTGCAGCCGTGCAGCTCGTCGACCGGAATCTCGATGCGGTAGCGCTCGCTGAGCAGGGCGAGGATCTGGTCGGGCCCCCGCCCGGGGACCAGCGGCCGGAACGCGCCGATCCGTTCGACCTGCCGGGAGAGCAGCTCGGCGAGGCCGAGCGCGATGGTCGACTTGCCCCCGCCGGAACCGACGCTGGTCAGATACACGCTCCGGGCCACGCCCCCACGCTACAAGATCGCGCCCAAGGCCGCCCGGGTCCTTGGACCCGGGCCGGCGGGGGCTGGCCGCGCGTCGCCGAGGTCAGTCGTCGTCGGGGTCGTCCAGCCGGGCCAGCCAGGTGGCGAAGCGCTCGATCGGCGTCTCGAACTCGGGGTTCAGGTCCACGAAGTCGCGCAGGCGCTCGCCCAGCCACTCCACGCTCACCTGCTCCTCGCCCCGCCGCTCGACCAGTTCCTCGATGCCACGGTCGGTGAAGTACATCGTGCGTCCTCATCGGTTGTGCCGGCCCGGGGCCGGGTCGTGCGGTCAGGGATGCGAGCGGGGCAGCGCCCGTCGTGGTGACGGTCGCTGCCCCGGCGCGCGGCGGTGCGGTCAGGTCACGGGCGGGGCAGGGCCGCCTCGATCAGCGCGTTCTGCTCGACCTCGTGCATCTTCGCCGAGCCGACGGCCGGCGCGGCGGCGGCGGGGCGGGAGATGCGGCGCAGCCGGACCTCGCTGAGGTGCTCCAGCAGGTTGAGCGCGACGAAGCTCCACGCGCCCTGGTTGGCTGGCTCCTCCTGCACCCAGGCGAAGTCCTCGGCGTTCGGGTACTGCGCCAGGGCGGCCCGGATCTCCTCGACGGGCAGCGGGTAGAGCTGCTCCATCCGGACGATCGCGGTGTCGGTGACGCCGCGCTCCGCCCGAGCCTGGAACAGGTCGTAGTAGACCTTGCCCGAGCAGAGCAGCACCCGCTTCACCTGCTCGGCGGGCGGGGCGGCGGTGTCGGCCAGCACCGGGGCGAAGGTGCCCGTGGTGAAGTCCTCCACGCCCGACACGCAGAGCTTGTGCCGCAGCAGCGACTTCGGCGTGAACACCACCAGCGGCTTGCGCTTCGGCGACAGGGCCTGGCGGCGCAGCAGGTGGAAGTAGTTCGCCGGGGTGGTCGGCATGGCCACCCGCATGTTGTCCTCGGCGCAGAGCTGGAGGAACCGCTCCGGGCGGCCGGACGTGTGGTCCGGGCCCTGGCCCTCGTGGCCGTGCGGCAGCAGCAGGGTGACGGCGGAGCGCTGGCCCCACTTCACCTCGCCGGAGGAGATGAACTCGTCGATCACCGACTGCGCGCCGTTGACGAAGTCGCCGAACTGGGCCTCCCAGCAGACCAGCGCGTTGACGTTCTCCACCGAGTAGCCGTACTCGAAGCCCATCGCCGCGTACTCCGACAGCAGGGAGTCGTGCACGAAGAACCGGGACCGCTCGCCGTCGGCGGTGAGCGACTTCAGCGGCAGGTAGTCGTCGCCGGTGCGGGCGTCCACCACCGAGGCGTGCCGCTGCACGAACGTGCCCCGGCGGGAGTCCTGCCCGGCGAGCCGGACGGTGACCCCGTCGTGCAGCAGCGCGCCGAACGCGATGATCTCGCCGTACCCCCAGTCGATGTTGCCCTCGACGGACATCTTCGCCCGCCGGTCGAGCAGCTGCTGGATCCGCTTGTGCGGGGTGAAGCCTTCCGGCAGGTTGGTGTGCGCCTCGCCGACGGCCTTGACGACCTCGGCCGTGGTGGCGGTCGCCACCTGCGGCTCCGGCTCCTCCTCGCGGCGCGGCCTGGCCGCCTGCTTCGGCGCGGAGGCGGCGTCGCGGGTGGCCTTGAAGACCCGCTCCAGCTGCGCCTGGTAGTCGCGCAGCAGCTCCTCCGCGTCCTCCACGGTGATGTCGCCCCGGCCGATCAGCTCCTCGGTGTAGAGCTTGCGGACCGACCGCTTCGAGTCGATGATCTTGTACATCTGCGGGTTGGACATCGACGGGTCGTCGCCCTCGTTGTGCCCGCGCCGGCGGTAGCAGACCATGTCGATCACGACGTCCTTGTTGAACGCCTGCCGGTACTCGAACGCCAGCCGGGCGACCCGGACCACGGCCTCGGGGTCGTCGCCGTTGACGTGCAGGATCGGGGCCTCGATCATCCGGGCCACGTCGGTGCTGTAGAGGCTGGACCGGGAGTGCTCGGGGGCGGTGGTGAAGCCCACCTGGTTGTTGACCACCACGTGCACCGTGCCGCCGGTGCGGTAGCCGCGCAGCTGCGACAGGTTGAGCGTCTCGGCGACCACGCCCTGGCCGGCGAAGGCGGCGTCACCGTGCACCGCCAGCGGCAGCACCGTGTAGCCCTCCAGCTTGAGGTCGATCCGGTCCTGCTTGGCCCGGACGATGCCCTCCAGCACCGGGTCGACGGCCTCCAGGTGCGACGGGTTGGCCACCACCGACACCTTGACGGAGTGCTCGCCGTCGGGGGTGGTGAACTTGCCGTTCTGGCCGAGGTGGTATTTCACGTCGCCCGAGCCCTGCGTCGAGCGCGGGTCGAGGTGCCCCTCGAACTCCGAGAAGATCTTCTCGTACGGCTTGCCGACGATGTTGGCCAGCACGTTGAGCCGGCCCCGGTGGGCCATGCCGATGACGACCTCGTCGAGCCCCGCCTCGGCGGAGGACTCCAGCACCTCGCCGAGCAGCGGGATCAGCGACTCGCCGCCCTCCAGCGAGAAGCGCTTCTGGCCCACGTACTTCGTCTGCAGGAAGGTCTCGAACGCCTCGGCGGCGTTGAGCCGGTTGAGCACGTGCTTCTGCTCGTCGGAGGTGGGCTTCTCGTACTTGCGCTCGATCCGCTCCTGGATCCAGCGCCGCTCCTCCGGGTCCTGGATGTGCATGTACTCCACGCCGACCCGGCGGCAGTAGGAGTCGCGCAGGACGCCGAGGATGTCGCGCAGCTTCATCCGCTGCTTGCCGGCGAAGCCGTTGACCGGGAAGACGCGGTCCAGGTCCCACAGGGTCAGCCCGTGCTGGAGGACGTCCAGGTCCGGGTGCTTGCGGATCTTGAACTCCAGCGGGTCGGTGTCGGCCATCAGGTGGCCGCGCACCCGGTACGCGTGGATCAGCTCGTGCACCCGCGCGGTCTTGTTGATCTGGCCCTCGGAGTTGACGGCCACGTCCTGCATCCAGCGCACCGGCTCGTACGGGATGCGCAGCGAGGTGAAGATCTGGTCGTAGAAGCCGTGCTCGCCGAGCAGCAGCTCGTGCATGACCTTGAGGAACTCGCCGGACTGCGCGCCCTGGATGATCCGGTGGTCGTACGTGCTGGTCAGCGTGATGATCTTGCTGACGGCCAGCTCGGCGAGGGTGGCCTCGCTCATCCCCTGGTAGGGCGCCGGGTACTCCATCGCGCCGACGCCGATGATGGCGCTCTGCCCCGTCATCAGGCGCGGGATCGAGTGCACCGTGCCGATGCCGCCCGGGTTGGTCAGCGAGATCGTGGTGCCCGAGTAGTCCTCCATGGTCAGCTCGTTGCGGCGGGCGCGCCGGACCACGTCCTCGTACGCCTGCCAGAACTGCCGGAAGTCCATCGTCTCGCAGCCCTTGATGGACGGCACCACCAGGTTGCGGCTGCCGTCGGGCTTGGCCAGGTCGATCGCGATGCCCAGGTTGACGTGCTCGGGGCGGACCATCGCCGGCTTGCCGTCGACCTCGGCGAAGGAGTTGTTCATCTCCGGGTGCTCGACGAGCGCCCGGACCATCGCGTACCCGATCAGGTGGGTGAAGCTGACCTTGCCGCCGCGCCCCCGGGCGAGGTGGTTGTTGATCACGATGCGGTTGTCCACCAGCAGCTTGGCCGGGACGGCGCGCACGCTCGTCGCGGTCGGCACGCTCAGCGAGGCGTCCATGTTCTGGACGATCTTCGCGGCGACGCCGCGCAGCGGGGTGGTCTGCGGGCCGGACACCGTCGGCTTCGCCGCCGCCTTCGCGGCCGGCTCGGCCTTCGCGGCCTTGGCGGGCGCCGGCTTCGTGGCGGGCTTCGCCGCCGGCTGTGCCGCCGGCTGTGCCGCGGACGCGGCCGCCTTCGGCGCGGGGGCCTTCGCGGCGGCCGGCTCGGCCGGCGTCGCCGGCTGGGCGACGGTGGCGGCGGCCTCCTGCTGCCCGGCCGGCTCCGGCGCGGCCTTGGCGGCCTTGGCTGCCTGGCCGTCCGGGCGCGCTGTGGCGGCGCCCGGCGCGGGGCGGTAGTCGGCGAAGAAGTCGTGCCAGGCCGAATCGACGCTGCTCGGGTCGGCGAGGTAACGCTGGTACATCTCCTCGACGAGCCACTCGTTAGGGCCGAAACCCGCCAGTGGGTTCTCCTGCGAAGTCTGCTGGGTCGACACGGCCGGTAATCGCCTCTTTCACGCGGGTTTGTGTGTCACGCGGTGTCCTCCGACGCCCCGATTGCGAGGGGCGGACGGGGGACGGCTCCCAGGCTACGCCGTACGAATACGCTAGGCATTTCCGGCTCGGGCGCGTGGTCGGTTTCACAGAAGATGACACAAGTTCGGTCAGCGCCGCGTGTCCCGTTGACTCCGGCCCGGAACCGCGCCGGCCCCGGGCGCGATCCGTGATCACGCTCCGGGGCCGGTCGTCGACTGCGCACGGGTCAGGAGATGTCCCGCCGCCGCATGGTGAGGGTGCCGATCACGCCGGTCACCACGGCGTACCCGATCAGCACCGCCGCGCCCGCCCAGCGCGGCGGGTTGCCCGGGATCTGGGTGCCGCTGACCATCAACGACGAGGCCAGCGAGGGCACCAGCACCTGGAGGTTGTTGATCCACTCGCCCCAACGGGCGGCCAGGATGCTGATCGCGATGGCCGCGCCGATCGAGCCGCCCAGGTAGAGCAGGATGCCGGTGACCGTCGCGCCGATCTGGCTGCGGATCAGCACGCCGATGCCGACGCCCAGCACCGACCAGAGCAGGTACGCCAGCGCGTTGAGCGCCGTCGCCGTCCAGACCGCGCCGTTGCCGAGCTGGGAGCCGAGGTCGACGCTGTTGAGCACCAGCACGCCGAGCACCAGGTTGAGCCCGGTGGTGACCAGCCAGAACAGCATCGCCAGCACGGCCGCCGCCACCAGCTTGGCCGTCATCACCGCCGTGCGGTGCGGCACGGTGAGGAACGTGGTGGTCACCGTCTGGTGGAAGAACTCGCTGGTCACCACGATGATGCCGAGCAGCATCACGATGAGCAGCCCGAAGAACTGCCCGTTGGTGTAGATGTTGGCCGCGAGGCTGTCCACGGACTGCGCGGCCGTCACCTGGTCGGCCTGGTCGGCCGGCACGTCGCCGAAGTTGCCGCTGGCCAGCGCGTCGGTCTGCAGCCAGTTGATCAGCGCGGTGAGGGCCCACAGCGGCAGCGAGATGAGGCCGAAGACCCACCACGTGTTGGTGGTGCGGATCTTGAGCAGCTCGGATCGGACGAGGTTCATCGGATGCCCGCCTTTCCGGCCGTCAGCTCCAGGAAGACCCGTTCCAGGTCGGGTCGCTCCGGGGTCAGTTCGTGCAGCTCCACACCGGCGGCCAGCGCGGCCTTGCCGATGGCCGGGGCGTCCGCCCCGGTGACCAGCAGCACGCCGTGCTCGCCGGTCTCCACCGTCGCCGACTGCGCGCGCAGCGCCGCGACCAGCTCGTCGGCCTGCGGGGTGCGCACCCGCACCCGGCCGCCGCCCTGCGCCATCGAGCCGAGCACCTGCTCGACCGGCCCCTGCCGGACCAGCTTGCCGGCCGCGATGATCACCACGTCGTCGGCGAGCAGCTGCATCTCCGACAGCAGGTGGCTGGAGACCAGCACCGTGCGGCCCTCGTGGGCCAGCCCCTTGAGGAAGCCGCGCATCCACCGGATGCCCTCGGGGTCCAGCCCGTTCGCCGGCTCGTCGAGGATCAGCACCCGGGGGTCGCCGAGCATCGCGGCGGCGATGCCGAGGCGCTGCTTCATGCCCAGCGAGTAGCCCTTGAACTTGCGCTTCGCCGCCGGGGTGAGCCCGACCAGGGCGAGCGCCTCGTCGGCGCGCGACTTCGGCAGCCCGGCCGCCGCGCAGATCACCCGCAGGTGGTTGATCCCGGTGCGGCCCTTGTGCGCGCTGGACGCCTCCAGCACCGCGCCGACGTGGCGCAGCGGGTCGGTCAGGTCCGCGTACCGCTGGCCGCCGATGGTCGCCGTGCCGCCCGTCGGGGTGACCAGGTTCAGCAGCATGCGCAGCGTGGTGGTCTTGCCGGCGCCGTTCGGGCCGAGGAAGCCGGTGACCCGCCCCGGTTCGACCGTGAACGACAGATTGTCGACCGCCCGGACGTTCTTGTACTGCTTCGTCAGGCCGGACACCACGATCTGACCGCTGCCGGTTGTGGGGCTTCGCTGCCCGTCAGACATCTTTCTCCTCCCGTGCACGGCGCGCGGAGCGCGCCGAGGTGTGCGGCGCCGTTGCTCCACGCGCCGTGGCACAGCCTGGCAAGGCCGCGCAACCAGGTCAATCAGGCGCGACACCTACCTCCGCCTCCACCTCAGGCAGGAGCCGGTCCTCCCCAGGGACGAGATCGTCCCGCCCGGGCACCGCTTCCCGGCCCGCCCGGTCACGCCTCCGACAGGGCGATCCAGGCGGCCAGGGCCCGGCCCAGCAGCCGGCCGTCCGGGGCGTAGAGGCTGGTCCGGACCACCGCCTTGCGCCCCCACACGCCGTCGGCCGCGCCCGTCACCACGCACTCGTCGCCCGGCGTCGGCAGCCCGTCCAGCACGGCGGTCATCCGGCCCAGCACGTACGGCCGGCCCGGGCCGATCACCGCCCAGCCGCCAGGGCAGTCCAGCGCCGCCCACACCGTAGCCGCGCCCACCTCGGCCGGGGCGGTGAACGGCGCGGCGGTCCGCCCGTCGGGCAGGCGACCGGGGAAGATCCGCAGCCCGTCGGCCCGGCCGGGCCCGCAGACGAAGCAGCCGGGGAACGGGTGGTCCACCAGACCCGGGTACGCCGCCGAGGCGGCCCGCGCCGTGTCGAGGTCCACCGGGGGCACCGCCTCCGGCGCCTCGTCGACGCCGCGCACCTGGGCGATCAGCCGGCCGTCGGGGTCGTGCACCTCGCCGCCGTCGAGGGTCAGCGGGGTCTCCAGCGGCGGCGGCTGCCGCAGCGTCACCTCGACGGCGCCGCCGAGCCCGGACGCGCCGGCGAAGACGCCGGCGCACCAGCCGCCGTTGCCCGACCCGGGCGGCCCGTTGTATCTCGCGGGGATGATCACGCGTACCTCCTCCGCGCAGCCTCGCACGCCGCCCGCTGCGCAAGGAAGGACCCCTTGTTGACGCCTGCGGTATGGCAGGGTCCCCTTCTCACCCCGCCGGGCCGGCGGCCCGGCGCGGTGCGCGGGGCGGGCGATCCGGGGGGTGAGGAAGTCCGCCCGGTGGCGTTCACCGGATCGACACCGGTCGTCCCCGCTTGCGGCATCCGGGGCACCTACACAGAGCTCATGGCTGTTCTGCCCGTCGCTGGCGTTCCCCTGACGACCAGCGGATACACCGTGTCGATCGCCGACGACCCCCGTCAGGTCGCGGCCGCGCAGCGCCTGCGCCACGAGGTCTTCGCCACCGAGCTCGGGGCCACCCTGCGCCCCGGGCCGGTCGGCCTGGACGCCGACGACCTCGACCCCTACTGCGACCACCTGATCGTCCGCGAGGAGCGCACCGGCGCGGTGGTCGGGACGTACCGGCTGCTGCCGCCCGGACGGACCCCGCGCCGGTACGCGGAGGCCGAGTTCGACCTCGCCCCGCTCGATCCGCTGCGGGACGTCCTGGTCGAGGCCGGCCGGTCCTGCGTCCACCCGGAGCACCGCTCCGGCGCGGTGATCAACCTGATGTGGACCGGCATCACCCGCTACCTGCACCTGCGCGGGTCGCGCTGGCTGGGCGGCTGCGCCTCCGTCGGAGTCGACGACGGCGGGCTGCTCGCCGCCGGCGTCTGGGAGCACGTCCGGGCCCGGCACCTGGCCCCGCCGCCGCTGCGGGTCCGGCCGCTGCGCCCCTGGCTGGCCGAGCCGCGAGCCGCCGACCAGCGGGCCACCGCCCCGCACGCCACCGCCCCCGGCGACCCGCGCGCGGCCGGGCGGGTCGCGCTGCCGCCGCTGCTGCGCGGGTACCTGCGCCTGGGCGCCTGGGTGGCCGGCGAGCCGGCGTACGACCCGGACTTCCGGGTCGCCGACTTCTACGTGATCTTCTCGCTGGACCGGATGAGCCCCCGCTACCTGCGGCACTTCCTCGGGGACGGGGGCGAGCGGTGACCGCCCGCCGCGACCTCTGGCGACCGGTCTCCGGCTGCGACGCGGGCTGCCTGCCCGGCCCGGGGGAGACCCCCGCCGTCCCGGTCGCCCGCCGGCTCGGGCGGCTGGCCGCCGTACTCCTGATGCTGGCGGCCGGCGCGTTGCTGGCCGGGCTGCTGCCGGTGCTGCCGGCCCGGGAGCGGCGGGCCGCGCTGCGCGGCTGGGCCCGGGGCACGACCCGGGCGTTCGGCGTGCGGCTGGTGGCCCGGGGGCGGCTGCCCCGGCGGCCGTCGCTCGTGGTGGCCAACCACGCCTCGTGGCTGGACGTGCTCGCGCTGCTGGCCGTGGCGCCGGCCCGGGTCCTGGCCAAGCGCGAGGTGCGCCGCTGGCCGCTGGTCGGGCCGCTGGCCGTCGCGGGGGGCACCCTCTTCGTGGACCGGGCGCGCCCCCGGGCGCTGCCCGCCGCCGTGCGCCGGGTCGCCGCCGTGCTGCGCGCCGGTCACCCGGTCGCGGTGTTTCCCGAGGGTACGACGTGGTGCGGCGCGGCCCTGGACTGCCGGCCGGGCGGCGGGTTCCGTCCTGCCGTGTTCCAGGCGGCGGTCGACGCGGGCGCGCCGGTCATCCCGGTCCGGATCGGCTACCACCTCGCCGCCGCTCCCGCCCCCGGCCTTCCCTCCGCTCGTGCCGGCGGGCCGACGACCGTCGGCGCCTTCCTCGGCGCGGAGAGCCTCGGGCGGTCGGTCTGGCGGGTCCTCGGGGCCCGGGGGCTCACGGTGACGGTCACGGCCACCGCCGCGCTGCACCCGGGGCGGGACGCGGACCGGCGGCGGCTCGCCCGGGCGGCCGAGTCGGCGGTCCACCTCGTGCCGCCCCGGGCCGCCGCTCCAGCCGTCCCGCCCCGGGCCGCCGTCCCGGTGCTGCCGCTCGCGCCCGTGTCGCCTCGGGCCGCCGGCCCGGAGGTCGGCCTGGCTGCCTGACGTCCCTCCGACACGCGACAGTCTTGTTCAGTCGCGATGTATCGCGTTAGTCTTTCCCCGGAAGGAGCGCGCCGCCGGGGCGCGCCTGCCGGCGGGAGGATGCATGCCCAGGTGGACCGTCGACCGCCCGCAGCGGCTCAGCCTCGACGAGCCGGTCACCGCCCTGCACGTCCGGCTGGTGACCGGGCGGCTCAACGTCGTCGCCGCGGACGGCCCGGCCCGGGTGGACGTCACCCGGGTCAGCAGCCGACCCGTGATCGTCGAGCAGCGCGACGGGGTGCTGACCGTCCGGCACGAACGCCACCCGAGGACGCCCGGGCTGCGCTGGTGGCTCGGCCGGCTCGGTCGCCGCTTCCGGGCCGACGTCTCGATCGCCGTACCCGCCGACGTGCTGGCCGACCTCCGGCTGATCGACGGCCCGCTGGTCGCCTCGGGCCTGCGCCGGGAGACGCGCGCCGACGTCACGTCGGGCCGGATCACCCTGATGGGCGTGCGGGGACGCACCGCCGCGAAGATCGTCTCCGGGCCGGTGGAGGCCCTGGGGGTGGCCGGGGACCTGAGCCTGGAGACCGTCTCCGGGGAGGTGGTCCTCGCCGACAGCACCGCCGGCACGGTGCGCGCGCACACCGTCTCCGGCGAGATCACCTGTGACCTGGACAACCTGCGCGGCGGCGAGATCCAGCTGAGCACGATCTCCGGCGCGATCACCGTCCGGGTCCGCGAGGACAGCGACCTCGCCGTCCGCCTGCACACCACCGCAGGCCGGATCACCAGCGGGTTTCCCCAGGTGCGCGGCGGGGGTGGCCTCGGCGGCGTACGGGACAGCGCGGGGGTCCTCGGCACCGGCGCGGGTAGGCTCTGGGCGTCCGCGACCTCCGGCAGCATCGCGCTGCTCGCCCGCCCGGTCGACGACGACGCCGAGGAGCTGCCGTGACCACCGTGTTCAGCCACGGGCGGCTCCGGCTCTACCTGCTCAAGCTCCTCGACGACGGCCCCAAGCACGGCTACGAGCTGATCCGGCTGCTGGAGGACCGCTTCCTCGGCCTGTACGCGCCGAGCGCCGGCACGATCTACCCCCGGCTCCAGCGGCTGGAGGCCGAGGGGCGGGTGACCCACACCGCCGCCGGTGGCCGCAAGGTCTACGACATCACCGAGGCGGGCCGGGCCGAGCTGCGCCAGCGGGCCGGCGAGCTGGCCGCCCTGGAGTCCGACATCAGCTCCTCGGTGGCGGACCTGTCCGCCCTGGCCGGCGAGATCCGTTCCGAGGTACGCGGCTCGGTGCGCGACCTCAAGCGGGAGCTGCGCGAGGCGACCCGGCGGACGCGGCAGTTCCGGCGTACCCCGTGGGAGGCCGCGCCGCCCCCGGGCCCGGCGCGGTCCGCCACCCCGACCGGCTCCTCGCCGCTGCTGGCCGAGCTGGACGACCGGTTGGCCGCGTTCACCGTCGAGGTCGACGCGTTGACGCGGGCCGGTCGGCTCGACGACGTCCAGCTCCGCGCGGCGATCCGGGTCCTCGACGGCGCCCTGGACGGGCTGCGCCGGCTGCTCCGCTAGGCCGGCGACCGGCCGCTCCGAGTTCTCAGGGAGTTTCCAGCAACCGCCCAGCGCCGACGCAGCGAGGTCACGGATGATGGTCGGCATGGCCGCTACCCAGACCGAGGCGCGACTGCTCGTCGTCGAGGACGATCCCAACATCCTCGAACTGCTCTCCGCGAGCCTCCGCTTCGCCGGCTTCGACGTGGCCACCGCGACCAGCGGGAGCGCCGCGCTGCACGCCGCGAAGGACCACCGCCCCGACCTGGTGGTCCTCGACGTGATGCTCCCCGACCTCGACGGCTTCGAGGTCATCCGGATGCTCCGCGAGGGCGGCACCCGCACCCCGGTGGTCTTCCTGACGGCCCGGGACGCGACCGACGACAAGATCCGCGGGCTGACCCTGGGCGGCGACGACTACGTCACCAAGCCGTTCAGCCTGGAGGAGCTCACGGCCCGCATCCGCGCCGTGCTGCGCCGCACGGCCAGCGGCGACCAGACGCCGTCCCGCCTCACCTTCGCCGACCTGGAGCTGGACGAGGAGACCCACGAGGTGCACCGGGCCGGGCAGCGCGTGCAGCTCTCGCCCACCGAGTTCAAGCTGCTGCGCTATCTGATGCTCAACGCCAACCGGGTGCTGTCCAAGGCGCAGATCCTCGACCACGTCTGGAACTACGACTTCCGGGGCGACGACAACATCGTCGAGTCCTACATCTCCTACCTGCGGCGCAAGGTCGACAACACCCAGCCCCGGCTGATCCACACCCTGCGCGGAGTGGGATACGTGCTGCGCAAGCCGGCGGCGTGAACGCCGTCGCGCTGGCGAAGGGGCGGCTGCGGAGCGTACCGCTGCGGGTGAAGCTGGTGGCGGCGGTGCTGACGCTGGTCGCCGCGGCCCTGCTGGTGATCAGCTCGCTGACCACCTATTTCCTGCGCAACTACCTGGTCGCCCAGGTCGACGTCGAGCTGAACGCCTCGGTGGACAACATCGAGACCACCCTGATCACGGCCCAGCCCACGCGGTCGGTCGTGCC
Source organism: Micromonospora haikouensis (assembly GCF_000876225.1). Classification (NCBI taxonomy): domain Bacteria; kingdom Bacillati; phylum Actinomycetota; class Actinomycetes; order Micromonosporales; family Micromonosporaceae; genus Micromonospora; species Micromonospora haikouensis. The sequence goes on from NZ_JXSX01000002.1 coordinate 805,508, forward strand.
CACCGACTACCTGGTGGTGGCCACTGACCGGCGTTCCGGGGCGGTGTCGGTCACCGAGTACGACCGGGGCCGGTTCCGCATCGAGGACCTGCCGTCCTGGCCGAGCGACGCGGCCGGCTTCGCGGCCAAGGTCGGCAAGCCGCGGACGGTTCCGGCCCGTGACAGCGGGGTGCGCTGGCGGATCATCTACGCCGAGCTGCCGAACGGGCAGATGGTGGCCATCGCGCAGAACCTCACCGACGTCGACCTGGCGGTCAAGCGGCTGGTCTGGATAGACCTGCTGGTCGGCGGGGCGGTGCTGATCCTGCTCGCGTCGATCGGCGCGGCGATCGTGCGGACCAGCCTCAAGCCGCTGGTGGAGATCGAGCGCACCGCCGCCGCCATCGCCGGCGGCGACCTGACCCGGCGGGTGCCCGACCCGGAGGAGGGCGAGCCCTGCCCGACCTCGGAGCTGGGACGGCTGTCCCGGGCGCTGAACACGATGCTGGCCCAGATCGAGGCCGCCTTCACCGCCCGCGCGGCCTCGGAGATCGCCGCCCGGTCGGCCGAGGCCGGCGCGCGGGACGCGGCCGCCGCCGCGCAGGCGTCCGAGGCGCGGGCCCGCCGCTCGGAGGAGCGGATGCGGCAGTTCGTCGCGGACGCCTCGCACGAGCTGCGCACCCCGCTGACCACCATCCGGGGTTTCGCCGAGCTGTACCGGCAGGGCGCGGCGCGGGCCCCGGAGGAGACCGCCGGCCTGCTGCGCCGCATCGAGGACGAGGCCGCCCGGATGGGGCTGCTGGTGGAGGACCTGCTGCTGCTCGCCCGGCTGGACCGGGAACGGCCCCTCGCGCTCGGCCCGGTGGAGCTGCCGTTGCTGGCCGGCGACGCCGTGCAGGCCGCCCGGGTGGTGGCCCCGGACCGGCGCATCGAGCTGGAGATCGAGCCGGGCTCCGGGCCGCTGGTGGTGCTCGGCGACGACGCCCGGCTGCGGCAGGTGATCGGCAACCTGATGACGAACGCGCTCACCCACACCCCACCGGACGCCTCGGTGACCCTGCGGCTGCGTACCGAGTCGGGGAACCTGGCGGTGGTGGAGGTGGCCGACACCGGCCCGGGGCTCTCCCCGGAGCAGGCGGAGCGGGTGTTCGAGCGGTTCTACCGGGCCGACGCCGCCCGCACCCGGCGGGCCGGCGGGATGACCAGCACCGGCCTGGGGCTGGCCATCGTGGCGGCGCTGGTCGCCGCGCACCACGGCACCGTCGAGGTCGGCGAGACGCCGGGCGGGGGAGCGACCTTCCGGGTCCGGGTGCCCCTGCTTCCCGACAGCGGGGACGACCCGGGCGAGTGACTTTCAGGGAACTTCCAGGCGGGTTCCAGGCTGGTCGCAGTGGCATGGGAGAAGGTGGATACATGACCGAGTACGAGACCGACCCGCAGCGGCGACCGGCGCCCTCCGACGCCGAGCCGTCGCACCCCACCGCCGAGCTGTCCCGCATCGAGACCGGGCAGTCCGACTCCCCGGCCGTCGAGCCCGCCGCTCCGGCCGCGCCCGCCGCCCACCCCACCTACCCCGGCCCCGCCGCGCCGGCCGCCGGGCAGCACACCCCCGCCGCCCCCGTCTCCGGGCCCGTCGCCCCGGGTTCCGGCCCGCAGCCGTACGCCGGCCCGGCCACCCCGTCCGCGTCGCCGTACCCGGTGTCGGGGCAGCCGCAGCCGGCCGGGCCGTACCCGAACAGCCCCTGGCAGCCCCAGCACGCCGGGCAGCACTCCGCCGGGCAGCACTCCGGCTGGGCCGCGGGGGGCCAGCACGGTCCGGCGGCCCCCGGGTACGCCCCGCACGCCGGTGGTCCCGCGTACCCGGGCGGCCCGGTGCCGCCCCAGCACCCCGGCCAGCCGGTGCCGGCGTGGGCGCAGGCCCCGAAGCCGAGCCGCGTCGCCAAGCTGGCCGGCGCCGGGGTGGCGGTGTTCGCGCTGATGCTCGGCTCCGGCGTGGCCGGTGGCGCGCTCGCGCTCGCCGTCGACGGCAATTCGGGCGGGATCACCCGCACCTACTCGGCCGCGCCGGTGCTCAACAGCGCCGACCTGCCGAAGATCGCCGCGTCCGTGCAGGACAGCGTGGTCTCGATCAGCACCGGTAGCGGCGAGGGCTCCGGGGTCATCCTCTCCGAGGACGGCTACGTGCTGACCAACAACCACGTGGTCGCCTCCGCCTCGGGCAAGACCGTCAAGGTGGTCTTCGCCGACGGCAAGTCCGCCGACGCCGAGATCGTCGGCACCGACCCGAAGACCGACCTGGCCGTGGTGAAGGCCGGCGGTGTCAGCGGGCTGAAGGCCGCCACGTTCGGCGACAGCGACGCGATGCAGGTCGGCGACCAGGTGCTCGCCCTGGGCAGCCCGCTGGGCCTGCAGGGTTCGGTCACCTCGGGCATCATCAGCGCCCGGGACCGCACCATCCAGGCCGGCGAGGGTCAGCAGCAGGACCCGCGCCAGGGGGTCAGCTCGATCGCCGGGCTGCTCCAGACCGACGCCCCGATCAACCCGGGCAACTCCGGCGGCGCGCTGGTCAACACGCGGGGCGAGGTGATCGGCATCAACACCGCCATCGCCACCTCCGGGCAGAGCACCGGCAACATCGGCGTCGGGTTCGCCATCCCGAGCAACAAGGCCAAGGACGTGGCCGGCAAGCTCCAGCGCGGCGAGAAGGTCAGCCACCCCTCGCTCGGGGTGAGCGTGAGCCCGGCCGAGAACGGCGGCGCGGTGGTCGCGTCCGTCACCCCCGGCAGCGCCGCCGAGAAGTCCGGCCTCCAGCGGGGCGACGTGATCACCAAGTTCGGCGACACCGTGATCAACGACTCCGACGACCTGGTGGGCGCCGTCCAGGCCCGCAAGGTCGGCGACCGGGTCGAGGTGCAGTACCAGCGAAACGGATCGGCGGCGACGGCAACCGTGACGCTCGCCGAGACGTCGTAACGACAACAGACCTGCCTCCTCGCGAAGGGCGGTGGGTGGCGGAGCCAAGGGGGTTGGCTTCGTCACCCGCCGCCCTTCCCCCTTCCCGGCCCCCGGAGCCGTCGCGAGCGCATGCCGTTCACCCGGACCGGGTGAGCCGCGCTCACCCCCCGGGCGTCCGGCCCCGCCGGTGCCGGGCCCGTGCCGTTTGGCCCGACCGGGGCCGGGAAAGCGCCGCAGATCACGCGCACTGGGACCACCGGGGAGGACTCGTGGCCGTGAACCACCTGCCGCTCGACCGCTCGGAGGAACGGCCGCTGCGGATCGCCATGGTGGTCCCGCCGTGGCTGACCGTGCCGCCACCCGGCTACGGCGGCCTGGAGCAGGTCGTCGCCGGCCTGGTGGACGCGCTGGTCGACCGGGGGCACGCGGTGACCGTCTTCGGGGCGGGCCGGCGGCACGGCACCCGGGCCGGCTACGTCGCCACCTGCGACGACCTCCAGTACGACCGGCTCGGCGAGTCCCTGCCCGAACTGGCCCACCTGGCGCACGTCGGCCACCTCGTCTCCCCGGCCGACTTCGACGTCGTGCACGACCACACCACGATCGGTCCGCTGGTCGCCGGCCGCCGGGCGGTGCCCACGGTGGCCACCGTGCACGGCAACCCGGTCGGCGAGTACGGCACCGTGCTCAGCGACACCGACCGGGGGGTCGGCCTGGTCGCCATCTCGCACACCCAGCGGCGGCTGAACCCGGGGCTGCCGTGGGTCGGCACCGTGCACAACGCGCTCGACGTCGCCGACGTGCCGCACAAGACCGCGCCGGGGCGTGGCCCGGTGCTCTGGCTGGCCCGGTTCAGCCCCGACAAGGGCCCGGACGTGGCGATCGGGGCCTGCCGGGCGGCGGGCCTGCCGCTGGTCCTCGCCGGCAAGTGCAACGAGCCCGCCGAGCGTCGCTACTACGAGCAGGTGGTGGAGCCGATGCTCGACGACGACGTGACCGTGGTGTTCAACGCCGACCGGGAGGCCGCGCTGCGGATGCTCGTCGACGCCCGCTGCCTGATCATGCCGATCCAGTGGGAGGAGCCGTTCGGGATGGTCATCCTGGAGGCGATGGCGACGGGCACGCCGGTGGTGGCGCTGCGCCGGGGGGCCGTGCCGGAGCTGGTCCGCCCCGGCATCACCGGGCTGGTCTGCGACCGCCCCGACGACCTGCCCGGTGCGCTGCGGGAGGCCGACCGGCTGGACCCGGCCGACTGCGTGGCGCACGTCGCGGAGAACTTCTCCACGACCCGCATGGCGCAGGGCTACGAGGCGGTCTACCGCGACTTCCTGCACGGGCTCGCGCCCGCCCCGCCGGGCCGGCCGATTCCTGTGCCGGCCCGCTGACCCCCGCCCCGGCGGGGGCCGGTCACAGCCGGGCCGCCCCGAGCCGCTGGAACGCGGTGTCGAGCTGGCGGGCGTACGCGGGGGTGATGCTGCCCTCGCGCTGCCGTTCGGCGACCTTGTCGCGGGCCCGCTGCACCGCGGCGGCCAGGTCGCCCGCGCTGTTGGCCTCGACGGCGTGGCCGAGCAGGTTGCGGATGTCGGTGCCGACGTCGACCCGGATCCCGCCGTCGGCCACTCCCGTGTCGATGAGCTGCCGGATCTCGGTGGCCATCTCGGTCACGCTGCCGCCGGACGGGGCGGGCGGCGTGGTCGTCGCCGCGGCCGAGGGGGTGGCCCGGGGCCGGGCGGGCGGCCGGGTCGTGGTCGGCGGCGCGCTCGGCGACCGGGTCGGCGCCGCTCCCAACGACTCCCCGGCCGGCGACTCGGTCGGCAGGGCGCGGGGCGGCGGGTCGGGCTGCTCGTCGAGCCTGGGCCACAGCAGCACCCCCGCGGCCGCCACCGCGGCCCCCGCCGCCACCACGGGCACCGCCCAGCGGCGGCGGGACCGGCCCGGCGACCCGGCGGGCTGCGGGGGCGTCGCGGGGCCGGGCGTGTCCCCGGGCGGCGGGGCCGGGGCTGCGCCGGGCGCGCCCCCCGGCGGGGGAGGCGGTGCCGGGGCGGGCGGACCGGCCGGGACCGGCGGGGCGACGATCGACGGCAGGGTCATCGTCGGGGCGAGCATGGTGGCGGCCTGCGGGTCGGCCGGCAGGAGTTGGTCGCGCAGCGCGAGGGCCACCTGGTGCGCGGTGGGGCGGTCCCGTGGCTGCCGGGACAGGCAGCGCAGGCAGATCCGGACCACCTCGGACGGCAGGCCCGGCACCTCCAGCGGCGGGGGTTCGTCGCCGCCCTCCAGCGCCGCGCCCAGCTGCTCCCAGGTGTCCGCCGGGTAGGGCACCTGCCCGGTCAGGGTCTCGTAGAGCAGCACGCCGAGCGAGTAGATGTCGGTGGCCGGCTGCGCCGGGGCCCCGTCCAGCCGCTCCGGCGCGACGTACGCGGGCGTGCCGAAGGTGCCGCCGTCCTCGTCCTCGTCCGGGGCGCCGACGTGGGTGGCGATGCCGAAGTCGAGGACCTTCGCGCCGACCGGGGTCATCATCACGTTGGCCGGTGTGATGTCCCGGTGCACGATGCCGAGCCGGTGCGCGGCGGCGAGCGCCTCCGCCACCTGGGCGCCGATCTCCACCGCCTCCGGCCAGGGCAGCGGGCCCTCGGTCAGCCGGTATTCCAGCTCCTCCCCGGCGAGCAGCTCCATCACCACGAACGAGGTGATGCTGCCGTCCGGGGCGAGCGTCTCGCCGTAGTCGTGCACCGCCGTCACGTGCGGGTGGACGAGCTGCGCGGCGGAGCGGGCCTCCTCGCGGACCATGTCGCGGAACCGGGCGTCCGCCGCGAGCGAGGGGGCGAGCACCTTCAGGGCGACCGTACGGTCGAGAACCTCGTCGCGGGCCCGCCAGATGACCGACATGCCACCTGCGCCGATCTGGTCGATGAGTCGGTACCTGCGGGCCAGCAGCCTGCCGGCGTGCAGTGTTGCCATGACGGATCGCACCTGCCTGAGGTCGGGGCGGTATCAGGTTGCGCGAATGTGTCCGGCATGTCAACGCCCGTCCGGTCTCACCCGACCGACGCCTGGACGGCCGCGCCCGGGCACCGGACGGCGGGCGTGACCACGCGTGCCAGGATGAACGGCATGGTCAGCGGTCCGGTGGCGTTCGTGCTCGGCGGCGGGGGAGTCCTCGGCGCGGTCGAGGTGGGCATGCTGCGCGCCCTGTTCCGCGCCGACGTCCGCCCCGACCTGGTGCTCGGCACCTCGATCGGCGCGGTCAACGGCGCGCTCGTCGCGGCCGACCCGACCGAGGCGGTCACCGACCGGCTGGTCCGGCTCTGGGCGTCCCCCGAGGCCAGCGAGGTGTACGGCGACTCCGTCGCCCGGCAGCTGCGCCGCTTCGCCGCCCGCACCCACCTGCACTCGCCCCGGCCGCTGCGCCGGCTGCTGGAGGCCGAGCTGGGTGAGGAGACCACCTTCGCCGACCTGCGGGTGCCGTTCCGCTGCTGCGCGGCGCACATCGAGCGGGCCGCCGAGCACTGGTTCGACGCCGGCCCGCTGGTGCCGGCGGTGCTCGCCTCCGCCTCGGTGCCGGGGCTGCTGCCGCCGACCGAGATCGACGGGCAGCACTTCATCGACGGCGGGATCGTCAACTCCATCCCGATCGGCGCGGCGGTCGAGGCCGGGGCGCGGGAGATCTTCGTACTCCAGGTGGGCCGCATCGAGCGGGAGCTGACGCCGCCCCGACGGCCCTGGGAGATCGCCCAGGTCGCGTTCGAGATCGCCCGCCGGCACCGGTTCTCCCGGGAGATGGCGGCGCTGCCCGACGGGGTGCGGGTGCACGTGCTGCCCACCGGGGGGCCGGGCCCGCGCGAGGACAGCCCGTGGGCCTACCGGGACATGGCGGCGGTGGGGCGGCGGATCAGCCGCGCGTACACGGCCTCCCGCCGCTACCTGGCGACCCACCTGGACCGCTGATGCCGCTGCCGCCCCGATGGGTCCGCCGGCTGCTGCTGGCGCCCGGTGTGGTGCTGCTCGCCGTGGCCGTGGTGACCACGCTGCCGGTCTGGGCGTTCGCCGCCCTGGCGCTGTCCCCGCTGGTCCCCGGCCGGCTGCGACCGCTGCGCCTGCTCTGGATCGGCTGCCTCTACCTGGTCTGGGACGCGGCGGCGCTGCTGGCCCTGTTCGCGCTCTGGCTGGCCTCCGGCTTCGGGGTGTGGAAGCGGACGCCGCCGTTCCAGCGGGCCCACTACGTGCTCGCCGGCCACTTTCTCCAGGTGTTCTTCTGGCAGGCCCGGTGGACGCTGCGGCTGCGCATCGACGTGGTCGGCACCGACCCCGACACGGCGCTGCCCGGCCGCCCGGAGCTGGTGCTCTGCCGGCACGCCGGGCCGGGCGACTCGTTCATCCTGATCCACGCGCTGGTCAACTGGTTCCACCGGGAGCCCCGGATCGTGCTCAAGGAGAGCCTCCAGTGGGACCCGGCGATCGACGTGCTGCTCAACCGGCTGCCCAACCGGTTCCTCGCCCCGGCGGCCGACCGTCGGGGGTCGGTGACCGAGCAGATCGGCCACCTGGCGACCGGCCTGGACGACGACGACGCCTTCGTGATCTTCCCCGAGGGGGGCAACTTCACCCCGCGTCGCCGGCTGCGCGCCATCGCCCGGCTGCGGTCGCGCGGCCTGGAGCGGATGGCGCTGCGGGCGGAACGGATGCGGCACGTGCTCGCCCCGCAGCCGGGCGGGCTGCTCGCCGCGCTGGACGCCGCCCCCGACGCCGGGGTGATCTTCGTGGCGCACACCGGCCTCGACCGGATGCTCACCGTCGCCGACGTGTGGCGGGAACTGCCGATGGACAAGCGGATCATCATGCGGTTCTGGTCGGTGCCCCCGGAGGAGATCCCCGCCGGCCGGCAGGAGCGCATCGACTGGCTGTTCGACTGGTGGTCACGCATCGACGAATGGATCGCGGCGCACCACGACGGGGGCGTCGACGGCGCGTAGGGTGCGCTGGTGGAGCAGATCAGCGTGGTGACGACCGTGGTGGACAGCCGCTCGGTCGCGGACGTGCTCGCGGCGGCCGCGGTCGCCGGTCGGCTGGCCGCCTGCGCGCAGGTGGGCGGCCAGGTGGACAGCACCTACTGGTGGCGGTCCGCGGTGGAGACGACCACCGAGTGGTCGGTGCTGTTCAAGACCGCCCCGGACCGGGTTCCGGCGTTGGTCGACCACATCCGCCTCAGCCATCCGTACGAAGTTCCGGAGGTGCTGGTGACCCGGGTCGACAGCGGCAACCCCGACTACACGGTCTGGGTGCACGAGCAGACCCGGCCCTGAGTACGCGCACTCTGGGTGGGGCTTGACCAGGGCACCATGATGGCCGGGTGGACACGAGTGGCTACCCCTGCCCGGCGTGCGGTGCCCCGGCCGACCTGAGCGTCGGCTGCCGGCGCTGCGGGCGGGCCCCCGACCCGACCGCGGCCGAGGTGATCCGGCTCGACCGGGAGATCGTCGTGCTCTCCGGGCGGGCGGAGCAGGCCCGGCGGGCGTACCTCGAACTGGTCGAGGCGGTGCGGTCGGCGCAGGTCCGCCGGGCGGACCTGGCGGCCCGGGTCCGGGCGGCGACCCCGGTCGGTGCCCCGCGCCCGGCCGGGCCGGTTCCCGCCCCGCCGCCCCTCGTCGCGCCGGCTCCCGTGCCGGCGGCCGGGCAGCAGGTGCGGCCGTCCGGCCCGGCGCTGCCGGTGCCCGGCCAACAGACGCAGCCGCCGGGTCCGGCCGTGCGGCTGCCCGGCCCGGCGCTGCCCGCGCCGGTCGGGGCGGTGCCGTCCGCGCCGGTCGGGGCGGTGCCGGCGCAGGTCGGCGGGGCGGAGACCTCCACCCGCACGGTGCAGGGGCTGCTCTTCGTGCTCGGCGGCCTGCTGCTGGGCACGGCGGCGGTGGTCTTCACGGCGGTCGCCTGGGCCACGGTGGGCGTCGCCGGCCGGGCGTTGATCCTGCTCGCGTTCACCGCGCTCGCCCTGGCCGTCCCGCCGGTCGCGGCGCGGCGCGGGCTGCGCGGCACGGCGGAGACGTTCGCCGCCGTGGGGCTGCTGCTGGTGGTGCTCGACGGGTACGCCGCCTGGTCGGTGGACCTGTTCGGGGTGGCCGGCTGGCCCGGTGCCCGCTACGCCGCGCTGGTCGGGGGGGTCAGCGCGGCGCTGGCGGCGGGCTACGGCCGGCTGACCCGGCTGACGGTGCCGTGGTTCGCGGCGTTGTTCACCGTGCAGCCGGTGCTGCCGCTGCTGGCCGGCCCGGCCCACCCGTCGGCCGCCGGCTGGACGGTGGTGTTCGTCGGCGTCGCGGCGCTGAACCTCGTCGTGGTCGCCGCCCTGCGCGACCGGGGCCCGGCCCTGGCCCCGGTCCCGCCGGGGTCGCCGGCCCCGCCAGCAGCGCCGCTCGGGGGAGCGCCGCTCGGGGGAGCGCCGCTCGGGGGAGCGCCGGCCGGGGGAGCGCCGGCCGGGGGAGCGCCGGCCGGGGCGGGGGCCGCCGGGGGGTCGGCCCCCGCCGCCGGCCGGGTGCTGGCCTGGCTCGGCTACGGCGGCGCGCTCCTCGTCGCGGCCGGCTGCGCGCTGGTGCCGCTCGCCGTGGGCCGGGCCGCCGGGTCGCCGCTGCTGGCCGGCGGGCCCCTGCTCATGGTCAGCCTGGCCCTGCTCGGCGCGGCGCTGGTCGCCGGCGGCCGGTTGTTCCGCGCCGCCGCGGCCGGGGCGCTGGTCCCGGTGCTCGGCCTCGCGCTGCTGCGCCCGGTGGCGGAGCTGCGCTCCGGACTGCTGACGCTGGCCACGGCGCTCGTCGCGCTGGCGCTGGCCGGGGCGGTCCGGGCGCTGCCCCGCCGGGTCGGCACCGGGCCGAGGGCCGGTGCCCTGGTGGTCGCCGCCGGGGCGGCGCAGGTCGGCGCGCTGCTCGCCGTGCTGCTCGGCGCGGTCGCGGTGGGTCGGGTGCTGCCGCCCTGGTCGGGTGTCGGCCCGGGTCCGCACCTGCCCTGGGGGTGGCAGGTGCCGGTGGCCGTGGCGCTGGCGGCGGTCGCCCTGGCGGCGCTGCTGCCCCGGGTGGCCTGGCCGGTGATCGGGGTGGTCGCGGTCGCGTTCGCCACCCTCGGGGTGTCGGGCGTCGGGCCGCTGCCGTGGCCGGCGGTGCCGGCCGCCGGCCTGGTCGTCGGCGCGGGGCTGCTGCTGTTCGCCGTCACCCGGGCCCGGCCCTGGTGGGGCGTGCTGGCGGCGGCGGTCGCCGGTGCGGCGCTGGTCGGGCACGCGCTCCTGGTCGGCCTGGCCTACCCGGCCGGGGAGGCGGCGCTGCTCGGCGCGGTCGTCCCGCTCGGGCTGGCCGTCGCCGCCCTGGGCCGGCGGGCCGGCGGCGTCCGGCGGGGCGTCGCGGGGGCCGCCCTGGCCGCCGCGCTGCTGGCGGTGCCGGCGACGGTCACCGTCGCGCTCTTCGCCGCCGCGGTGCCGCCCTGGTGGCAGGCACGGGCCGCCCTCGCCGCCGTCGGGCTGCCGCTGGTCGCGCTGGTCGCCGTCCGCCGCCGGTGGCCCGAGCTGACCGGGTACGCCTCCGTCGCCTTCGCCGCCGGGTCCGCGCTGGTGGCGCTGGCTCCCCTGGCCGTACGGGTCGACGAGCCGGTGGCGCTCTACGCCGCGGTGGTGGTCCTGCTGACCGTGCTCGCCGGGCCGGGCACCCGGCCGACGGGAGCGCCGCTGGTCAGCGGCCTCGGCCTGCTCGCGGTGGCGCTGTTCGCCGCCGCCGGGGTGCTCGCGCGGGTGCTCGTCGCCCCGTACGGGGAGGTGGCCGCGCCGTGGTCCGGCGCGCCCACCGGCGGCCCGGTCCCGGGGGCCACCCCGGCCGGCGTGGCCCTGCTCGTGCTGACCCTGGCCGCCGCGCTGGCGGGCCGCACGCCCGGCCCGGGGCGTTCTGCGACTCCGGTCGGCGGGGAGGACGGCTTCCCGCCCGGGGCGGGGCTGCCCACGTCGTCCGGCGGGCAGCCGCCCCGGGCGGCGGGGTTCGCCGACGCGGCGCTGTCCGCGCTGCCGTTCGCCGCGGCGGCGCTGCCGGTGCTGCTCGCCGCCGCCGGCACGCCGTGGCCGGTGGTGCCGGCGGTGCTGCTGGCGACCGGGGTGGCCGCCCTGCTGGCCGCCGCCCTGGCCCGGCCCCGGCCGCTGCTCGTCGCGGTCACCGTGCCGGTGGGGCTGGTGGCCACCGTGACCGGGCTGGGCGGGCTGCTCGCCACCCGGGCCGGCACCCTCGCCGGCCTCGGGGCGCTGGTGGTGGCCGGCGTGGTGGCCGCCGTCGCGGGCCGGACGGGCGCGGCCCGGCTGGCCGCCGCCCTGACGGCGGTCGGGTCGGCGACCGGGTTCGCGGTCACCGCCGCGCTGGCGGCGAGCCTGCCGCTGCGTACGGCCTCCTTCGCCGTGCTGGCGGTGGCGGTGCTGGCCCTGGCCGCCGCCGCCCTCCCGTCCGGCGTCGACCCGATCCGGGGCCGGGTGCTCGACGTGGCCGCCCAGGCGGTGGCCCTGCTGGCGGTGCTGCTGGCCGCCGGGTCACCCCGGTACGCCGCCGCGGTCTGCGTGCTCTGGGGGGCCGCCGTGGGGCTGCGGCTGCTGCGCCGGGGCGAGCCGGTCGGGTGGCGTTGGGCGTTCGCGGGCGTCGCCGGGGGCAGCGAGCTGCTCGGCGCGTGGCTGCTGCTGATCGCGGGCGGGGTGGTGCTGCTGGAGGCGTACACCCTGCCGGCGGCGGGCCTGGCCCTGGCCGCGGGCGCGGTGGCCCTGCGCACCCGGCCGGGCCTGAACAGTTGGCTCGCGCTCGGGCCGGGGCTGGTCGCCGCGCTGCTGCCCAGCGGGGTGTCGGTGCTCTTCGCGCCCGACCCGCAGCCCTGGCGGCGGCTGCTGCTCGGGGCCGGCGCGCTGGCCGTGGTGCTGGCCGGCGCGGCCCGCCGCTGGCAGGCCCCGGTGCTGCTGGGCGGGGTCACCCTCGTCCTGCTCGCGCTGCACGAGCTGGCCCGCGGCTGGGACCTGCTGCCCCGGTGGATCTTCCTCGCGGTCGGCGGGTTGGCGCTGATCGGCCTGGCCGCGACGTACGAGCGACGCCGCCGCGACCTGGCCCGGTTCCGGGCGGCGGTGGGACGGATGAGCTGACGGTGGGGTCGGCGGGAACGAGTGACGGGGTGGGGTCGTGGGGCTGACGGGCCGACCGGGCGGGGCTGGTGGGGCCGTTGGGTCCGCCCGTGCCGGCCCGCGCCCGGGGTAGGGCAAACCCCACCTGGGAAGCTGGTGCTGCCCGGGTTACCCAGAGCTACTGTTGCCGCGAGACTCGACATCAGGGCACGCCGTCCGGCGTGGCCCGGGTGCCGAGATGCGGGGAGCTCAGATGGTGCTTGCAGCGACAGCGGACCCGCCAGCCCGACGGGGCAGCGATTTCGCACAACTTTCCCGCAGGATCAGCGGGGCGGGCCTGCTCGACCGTCGGCCCGCCGGGTACGCCGTCCGGATCGCCCTGACCCTGGCGGCCTTCGTGGCCGGCTGGGTGGCGGTGCCGCTGGTCGGCGACTCCTGGTGGCAACTGCTGGTGGCGGCCGGCCTGGCCGTGGCCACCACCCAGGTGGCGTTCCTCGGGCACGACGCCGGCCACCGGCAGATGTTCCGCCGCCGCGCGGCGAGCGAGGCGGCCGGGCTGCTCGCCGGCAACCTGGCCGTCGGGCTCAGCTACGGCTGGTGGGTCGACAAGCACAACCGGCACCACGCCAATCCCAACCACCACGACGAGGACCCGGACGTCGGGGCCGGGGCGCTGGTCTGGTCGTACGAGCAGGCCGCCGCGACCCGGGGGATCGGGCGGCGGCTGGCCCGGCGGCAGGCGTGGCTGTTCTTCCCGATGCTGCTGCTGGAGGGGCTGGCCCTGCACGTGGCGAGCGTGCGGGCGCTGCTCGGGCGCACCCCCGACGGCCGGTACGCCACGCCGATGCGGCACCGGGCCGTCGAGGGGCTGCTGCTCGCACTGCACGCGGCCGGCTACCTCGGCCTGCTGTTCGCGGTGCTGTCGCCGGGGAAGGCGCTGGCCTTCATCGCCGTGCACCAGGGACTGTGGGGGCTCTACATGGGGTGCGCGTTCGCCCCGAACCACAAGGGCATGCCGATGCCGACGGCCGACGAGGACCTCGACTTCCTGCGCAAGCAGGTGCTCACCTCGCGCAACGTGCGGGGCGGCTGGTTCGTCGACGTCGCGCTGGGCGGGCTCAACTACCAGATCGAGCACCACCTGTTCCCGAACATGCCCCGGGGCAACCTGCGCCGGGCTCGGCCGATCGTGCGGGCGTACTGCGCCGAGCACGGGGTGCCGTACGTCGAGACCGGGCTGGTCGAGTCGTACCGGCAGGCGCTGGCCCACCTGCACGAGGTGGGCCGCCCGCTGCGGGGCTGAGCGGGACGCGGGCCGGGGCCGGGGCCGGGGCCGGGCCGGGCCGGGACAGCACGCCCGTCCCGGCCCGGTGGGCAGGCGCTGGTCAGGTGCCGGCCCCGGTCAGCCCCGTCGGCGCCTCGACGACCTGGCTGGCCGGTGGCCGGGACACGGACACGGGCGTGCCCCAGTCGGAGTAGATGACGCTCATCGGTCCGAGCAGCGGGCTGACCACCGTGGTGTCGACCCCGAGCTTCTTCAACCGGCCCTGCTCGTCCACGGTGGCGGTGAACGGCACGGCCTTGGCCTTGTCGCTCAGGTCCGCCAGGGTCTTGCTGTTGGCCATGCTCTTCGAGTAGTCGAGGGTGCCCACGAAGGTGCCCGGACCGATGCGCCGCACCTCGACCACGGCGTCGAGCATCTTCCTGACGCCCACCGGGTCGTCGGCGGGCATCAGCCCGAGCTGCCCGCCCGAGCCGAGGTTGCGGGTGTCCAGGTGCAGCCACTTCCCGGACCCGCCGGTCGCGGCGCCGAGCTGGCCGCCCATCTTGACGTACGCGTCCCGGCCGATCATCAGGACGCGGGTCTCGCCGGCCGTGCCCAGCTCCATCGTCATGTCCATGGCCGGCACCTTCGGGTCGGACAGCCCGGTCCCGCGCAACCCCGTCGAGCTGACGTGGATCCGCATGCTCTCCTCGTTGAGCCTGCGCACGGCGGCCCGCAGCTCGTCGGCCGGATCCGCGGTGGTCGCGCCCGCCGGGGCCGCGCTCGCGGCGTCGCCGTTCGCAGCCGGGGCGTCGGTCGTGGCCGGGTTGCCGCAACCGGTCACCGCGAGGCCGAGGACGGCGACGTACGCGACCCCCGTGGTCGCCAGCCGTCGGAGTTTCGTCAACACGCGCTCCTCGCCAGGTTGAGGTGGGCCGGCCGGGCGTCACTGCCTCCCGCCGGCCCGAGTCGGCGCTCAGCCTAGCGGCCGGCACCGACCGGCGGGCGTCGATGCCGGCGCACGTCGGACCGGCCCGTCGGTCCCCTGGCGGTAGGGTCTGGCCATGGCAGACGTGCTCACCGCCGAGGCGGTGCGAGACGGGCTGGGCGGCCTGGCCGGCTGGACGGGTGATCCCACCGGGATCAGCCGCACCGCCGAGCTGGGGAGCTTCCCGGCGGCCGTCGCGGTGGTCGACCGGGTCGCCGAGGTGGCCGAGGAGCTCGACCACCACCCCGACATCGACATCCGGTGGCGGACCCTCACCTTCCGCTGCGTCACCCACTCGGCCGGCGGGGTCACCCACCGGGACCTGGAGCTGGCGCGGCGCATCGACGACATTCTCCGGAGTGCCCGATGAGATTCGAGATCAGCAAGGTGCTCGACGCCATCGAGGGGCGGGTCTGCACCGACCCGTCGCTGGCGCGGGCCGTCCTCGACCTGGCCGAGGTGATCCGCTACCAGGACCTCGACGGCGGCCGGCCGGCGAACCTGCTCCGGCTCGGCATGGTGATCGACGCGCTCGCCCGCGACCTGGAGGAGGACAGCGTCCCGGTGTACGCGATCGTGCACCGGGCCCTGCTCTCCGACGCCGACCTCACCTCCAACGAGCGGATGGTGGTGCGCCGCTGGGCCGACGACGGCCTGGTGGAGGTGCTCGACCACCCAGGCGACCGGATGCTGGAGGTCGCCGACCTGCTGGGGTTGCCGGTGCTCAGCCGGGCCCGCTTCGACGGCCTGCGCGGCCGGTTCCCCTGGACCGTCGAGCAGCCCGGCCGGGTGCTCGCCCCGGTGCCCGGCGCGGGCGGGCCGGTGTTCATCGCCCACGTCGGCGGCGGCAACGTACCGGTCGCCGGCACCCGCTCGGCGACGGGGGAGAAGCTGCTCGCCCGGCAGTGGCGCTGCCCCGAGCCGGGCTGCGCGCTGTTCGGCGGCGGCGGGGGTGGCGGCGCGTTCGCCGACCTGGCCCGGGTCGAGCGGGCCCCGGCCGGGCAGCCGCCGCCCTCCCTGCGCGGCGGCGTGCCGACCTGCCCCCGGCACGGCGCGCGGCTCGGCGACGCCGGGCCCCGGCCCCGCACGGAGGTGCTGGCCGTACGCATCGGCGGGCTGATCCGCCGCCGGTTCGTGCTCACCGAGGAGCAGCCGGTGCTGGTCGGGCGCGCGCCGGAGCAGCAGGGCGGGATCGTGCTCGGCCAGTGGCTCAACGACGAGGCGCGCCGCTGGATCAGCCGCGGCCACGTCCGCTTCGAGCTTCGCGTCGGCGAGGTGATCGTCACCGACGTGAGCACCAACGGGTCGGGGATCCGCCCCGGCGGCTCGATGACGGAGGCGGACCGGATCGCGCTCAAGCCGCAGCAGTCGCGGGTGTTGTCCGCCGGGGACATGGTCGAGCTGTATCCGGGGGTGCAGGTCGGCCGCGCCGACGAGCTGCCCTCGGGCGCGCCGTTCACCCCGACCTCGGTGATGGCCGAGGCCCCGACGATGGCGATGCGCCTGCCCCGGCCCTGAGCCGGGTGCGTCGGCGGGCGCCGGGCCGTGGCCCGACGCCCGCCGACGTCGTACGGTCAGTCGGCCAGCACGGCGGCGAGCTGGGCGACCGCGTGGTCGATCTCCTCGGCGGTGATGACCAGCGGCGGGGCGAGCCGGATCGTGGAGCCGTGGGTGTCCTTGGCCAGCACGCCACGGGCCATCAGCCGCTCGCACGCCTGCCGGCCGGTCATCAGCGCCGGGTCGATGTCGAGGCCGGCCCAGAGCCCCCGGCCCCGCACGGCGACGAGGCCCCGGCCGACGAGGCCGCGCAGCCCGGCGTGCAGCCGCTCGCCCAGCTCCGCCGACTGGCGCTGGAACTCGCCGGTGGCCAGCAGCCGGACGACCTCGGTGGCCACCGCGCAGGCCAGCGGGTTGCCGCCGAACGTCGAGCCGTGCTGGCCGGGCTGGAGCACCCCGAGCACGTCGGCGTTCGCGGCGACCGCGGAGACGGGCACGATGCCGCCGCCCAGCGCCTTGCCCAGCAGGTACATGTCGGGCACGACGTCCTCGTGGTCGCAGGCGAACGTCGCCCCGGTGCGACCCAGGCCGGACTGGATCTCGTCGGCGACGAACAGCACGTTGCGCTCGGTGCAGACCCGCCGTACGCCCGGCAGGTAGCCGGCTGGCGGCACCACGACGCCCTGCTCGCCCTGGATCGGCTCCAGCAGCACAGCCACGGTGTCGTCGTCGATCGCCGCCTCCAGCGCCGCCAGGTCGCCGTAGGGGACCACGGTGAAGCCCGGCGTGTACGGCCCGAAGTCGGCGCGCGCGTCCTCATCCGTGGAGAAGCTCACGATGGTGGTGGTACGCCCGTGGAAGTTGCCCTCGGCCACCACGATGTTCGCCTGCCCGGCCGGGACGCCCTTGACCCGGTAGCCCCACTTGCGGGCCACCTTGATCCCAGTCTCGACGGCCTCCGCGCCGGTGTTCATCGGCAGGACCATGTCCTTGCCGCACAGCTCGGCCAGCTCCCGGCAGAAGTCGGCGAACTGGTCGTGGATGAACGCCCGGCTGGTGAGGGTCAGCCGGTCGAGCTGCGCGTGCGCGGCGGCGATCAGCCGGGGGTGCCGGTGACCGAAGTTGAGCGCCGAGTATCCGGCGAGGCAGTCCAGGTAGCGCCGCCCGTCGACGTCGGTGAGCCAGGCGCCCTCGGCGGAGCTGACCACCACCGGCAGCGGGTGGTAGTTGTGCGCGGTGTGGCGCTCGGCGTCCCGGACCGCCCCCGGCGTCCGCAGCATGTCTTCCACGATCACTTGCTCGCCTTTCCCTGACGGAGTCGCAACGTGCAGCACTTCGGTCCGCCGCCGGCCTTGCGCAGCTCGGACAGGTCCACCCCGATGGTCTCGTAGCCTCGGTCGCGCAGTTGCGCGGCCAGGCCGGTGGCCTGCTCGGGCAGCACCACGTGCCGGCCGTCGCTGACGGCGTTGAGGCCGAGCACCTCGGCGTCGGCGGCGGTGGCGTGGACGGCGTCGGGGAAGAGGCGGCGCAGCGCGGCCCGGCTGCCGGGCGAGAACGCCTCCGGCAGGTACGCCACGGTGCGCTCGTCGAGCACGGTGAGCGCGGTGTCCAGGTGGTAGAAGCGGGGGTCGACCAGCTGGAGGGTGATCACCGGGTAGCCGAAGACCTCCTGGAGCTGGGCGTGCGAGGCGTGCGCCGTGCGGAACCCGGTGCCGGCGAGCAGCACGTCCCCGGCGAGCAGGACGTCGCCTTCGCCCTCGTTGACGTGCTTCGGGTCGTGCAGCTCGAAGCCGGCGGCGGCGAACCAGGCCCGGTAGGCGGGGGCCTCGTCGGCGCGCTGCGGGTCGCGGAACTGCACGGACATCGCGTGGCCGTCGATCACGGTGCCGCCGTTGGCGGCGAAGACCATGTCGGGCAGGCCGGGGACGGGCACGATCTCCTCGACGGTGTGGCCCAGCTCGCGGTAGACCTGCCGGAGCCGCTCCCACTGCCGCACGGCCAGCCCGGCGTCGACGGGGGCGGTGGGGTCCATCCAGGGGTTGATCGCGTAGTCGACGGCGAAGTACGTCGGCCGGCACATCAGAAAGCGCTGGCTGGTGGCGTCCATCGTCACTGTCCTGCTCCCATGGGTCGGGCGCGCCCGGCCACCTTCGGCCCACGGGCTGGCGCCGTTGCCCAACGGTATGCGGGCGCAGCGACGACATCCACCGCCGGAAGTTGCGTCGCCCGACGATTCGTTGCGTCTCGGACGCCAACAGCGGCGATCCGTTGCGCCTACGCTGGCCCCGCCCTGTCGCCACCCCGCCACCCGCCCCGCCCCGTCCCGCCCCGGCGGGGCGAGCCCGCCCGAACGTGGACACTTCGCGTTCGCTCCCGACAACAGCTGTCCAAGATCGCCGCAGGGCGAGCGGGAGCGGAGCGAGCGGGGTCTAGGGGGTGGGTGGGGTCGTGCCTGCTACGCCCAGGTGCACGTGGTGGTGGCGGGGCGCGTCGATCTCGTCGAGCAGGGCGAGGGCGAGGTCCGGGTAGGTGATGCGGCTGCCGGCGTCCGCCGTGGCGAACCGGTAGCCCCCGGCGGGCTGGCCGGTGTGGTCGAAGTCCCCGGCCGGGCTGAGCACCAGCCAGTCCGGAGCGCCCTCCGCCCGGCGCAGCGCCTCGTTGCCGGCACCGTGCCCCAGGCAGAACGCCCGGTACTCCTGCGGGTAGCCGGGGGTGTCCAGCAGCAGGGCCCCGGCCTCGGTGGGCAGGACGGCGGCCAGCCCCACGACCACCAGCCGGCCCACCCCGGCCCGCCCCAGCCCGGACGCGAGCGCGCGGGCGGCGGCCGGGAAGAACACGTCGGCCGGCACGCCCAGGTCGGCGGCGGCGTGCACCGCCGCGTCGTGTCCGGCCGCCAGTTCGGCGACCCGCCCCGCGTCGGTGACGTCACCGGAGGCGACCCGGACGCCCCGCTCGGCCGCCAGGGCGGGGTGGCGGGCCGGGTCCCGCACGACGGCGGTCACCTCGTGACCACGCGCCCGTGCCTCGGCCACCACGGCCCGGCCGGCCCGGCCACCGGCCCCGAAGACGACGATCCCACTCATCGACGTACCCCCTCGCTCCGGTCGCCCCGCCGGCGACCTCGCAGCGACGCTAGCCGGGGGGCCGGTTACCGCCCGGATACCGATTACGGTGAGTGTCATGGCGACGCCACTGGACCCGGAGATGTTCGACCCGCTCTGCCCGTCGGACCTGTCGCCGTTCCGGTTCGGCGACAAGTGGGGCGGCATGGTGATCCGCTGCCTGGAGGGCGGCCCCCGACGCTTCTCCGAGCTGCGGGTGCCCCTGCGCGGGGTCAGCGCCAAGGCCCTCACCGCCTCGCTGCGCCGGCTGGAGGCCAGCGGCCTGGTGCGCCGCTCGGAGCAGCCCGGCCCGCCGCGCCGGGTCGAGTACGCCCTCACCGCGCTCGGCCGCAGCATGCTCGGCCCGATCGAGGCCGTCTGCGCGTGGAACCGCGAGCACTGGGACGAGCTTCTCGACGCCCGGGAGGGCGTCGCCCACCCGGACTGAGGCGGGGACCGGGGGGCGGGGCCCGCCCTGGGGGTGCCACCCGGACATGCTCGCCGGACATGCTTCGGGGGCGGCGAATCGCCGCCCCCGAAAAGGGTGTGCCCGGCCGGTGAACCACCGGAGAAGTCGGGCTGCCGGCGAGTCGCCGGGTCGCACAGTCCCGGTGCACCACCGGGTCCCACAGTCCCGGCGCACCGCCGGGGTCGAGCATCCCCGGTGCACCACCGGGTCGATCAGGGCCGGCGCATCGCCGGGTCGAACTGTGCCGGCGCACCGCCGGCGAGGTCCAATGTGCCCGTCAGAGGCGATCGACAAACTGTGAGTCGAGCCACTCGCGCAGCCGCTGCACCCAGTCGCCGTCCGTGGTGGGCCAGACGAACTGCCCGGTCATCGCCAGCACCCCGAGCACCACGGCGGCCACGCCGAAGGCCATGCCCAGCAGCGCGTCCGTCTTGCCCGCGATGTGCCGGCGGCGGGTGGCGAGCAGGCCGAACACCGACAGCACCGCCCCCAGCGCGCCGACCGCGATGCCGTACCCGGCGAGGGTGCCGGTCAGCACGGCGGCCAGCCCGGCGACGCCAACGACCAGGCCGAGGGTGGCGAGCAGGCTGGCCCTCGGCTTCGGCCCGGCCACCACCGGCACCGGCTCCCGCCGGGCCTCGCCCTCGGCATCGGTCCGGTCGGCCGGCAGGGGCCGCTCGGCGGTGCGGTCGCGCTCGGTGGTGCGCTCCGTCGCCTGGCCGGCTGTGGGGGCTGTCGGCAGCGAGCGGGAGGCACTGCGTTCCCGGTCGGCGGCTCGCTCCGGGTCCGGGGAGTCCACCGTGGGCGCGGCGGTGGTCGGGCGGCGCAGCTCGCCGTCCGGGGTGCGGGCGGTGGCCGCGCGGGCGGTGGCGGCCCGGGCCAGGGCCCCCCGCTCGGCGGCCCGTCGCTCCACGTCGGAGGCCCGCTCGCCGTCGGTGGCGGTCGCGCTGCTGCGGTACGTCGTCTGCTCCCCGCCCCGGTCGGTGACCACCGGCTGCCCGTCGGGGCGGCCGTCGGTGCCGGACGCGACAACTCCGTCGCGCTCGTCGACCCGGCCGTCGCCGTTGCTGTCGTACGTCGTCGCCGGCTCGTTCCGGCGGGACAACAGCGAAGGAATCTTCACCTCATCACCTCCTGATGAACGCGTGGAGACCTCGGAAGCGCCGGTGGCAGCCACGCGGTAACGCCACCGAGGTACCCAGCCGCCGATCCGGCGACACCCGGTTCACCCGATCGGGGCGCGCGGCCCCCGCCGAGTCCGCCGTGGCGCCAAGATCTTGGTGAGAAATGGCCCCTCTGGGGGCCGAAACTTACCAAGATCTGCTTCGGCTGCGTGTGCGTGGGTGCAGGTGGTCAGCGGCGGCCTGCCGCGCGTCCGACCGGCATGTCGGCAAGGCGGTGACCTTGGCCCGGCCTCGGGGCGGCAGCCGGCCGTATCGGCCTGCGCGGGGTTGGTGCAGGGCACTGCGGCCTCAGCCCGGCCGGCTGGACGAAGATCGACCGACGAGCGCCCCCTGTACGTGCAGCTCGCCGACCTGATCGCCAAGCGCATCGAGTCGGGGGAGTTGCAGCCGCTCAAGCCGCTGCCGAGCGAGCTCCGGCTTCAGCAGGAGTACGGCGTGGCACGAGGCACGGTCCGTGCCGCGATCGCTCTGCTGCGCGAGCGCGGGCTGGTCATGACCATGCCGCAGCGCGGGACGTACGTCACCGAGGGCCGCTGACCCCACTGCTGACTATGCTGGCGGCCGTGCCAGAGGGACATACCATCCACCGCCTCGCCGCCCGGCACGCCGAGCTGTTCGCCGGGGCCGAGGTGCGGGCCACCAGCCCGCAGGGCCGCTTCGCCGACGGCGCGGCCCTGCTCTCCGGCACCGTCCTGGACGGCACCGAGGCGTACGGCAAGCACCTGCTGCACCACCACGCGAACGGGCTGACCCTGCACGTGCACCTCGGCCTGTACGGCAAGTTCGCCGACGGGTCGGGCGAGCCCCCGCCGCCCGTCGGTCAGGTGCGGCTGCGGCTGACCGGCGACGGTTCGCGTACGCGCTCCGGGCCGGCGGCGTCGGACGGCGGGCACTGGCTGGACCTGCGCGGCCCGAACGCCTGCGAGCTGCTCACCCCGCCCGAGGTGGCGGCGCTGCGCGACCGCCTCGGCCCCGACCCGCTGCGCGCCGACGCCGACCCGGCCCGCGCGTACGCCCGGATCTCCCGCAGCGCGACCCCGCTCGCGGCGCTGCTGCTCGACCAGTCGGTGGTGGCCGGCACCGGCCTGATCTTCGTCACGGAGGCGTTGTTCCGGGCGGGCCTGTCGCCGCTGCTGCCCGGCCGGGAGCTGACCCCGGCCCGGTGGCGGGAGCTGTGGGCGGACCTGGTGCACCTGATGGCCCAGGCCGTCGAGGCGGGCCGGATCGACACCGTGCGGGACGCCCACCTGCCGGAGGCCACCGGCCGCGCGCCCCGGGTGGACCGGCACGGCGGCGAGGTCTACGTCTACCGCCGCCCCGGCCAGCCGTGTCACGTCTGCGGCGACGAGGTGCGCCGGGGCGAGCTGGCGGGCCGCAACCTCTACTGGTGCCCCACCTGCCAGCCCGGCCGGCCCTGACCCGCCGCCGCTCAGGCGAGGTCGAGCAGCCAGCGGACGATCTCGGCGTGCTCGGTGAACACGACGTCATCGGTCATGCTCCAGGCCAGCGTGTGCCCGATCGCCCAGCCCAGCACCCGCTCGCGGTCCAGGCCCAGGTCGCCGGTCAGTTTGTCCAGCCGCCGCCGCACCGCCGCCGGGGAGTGGCCCAGCTCCTGGCCCCGGACGATCGCCACCACGCCGAACTCGCGCTCCCCGGCCAGCGGCTTCGGGTCGATCACCAGCCACGGCTCGCGGGTGGCCCGCAGGATGTTGCCGGCGTGCAGGTCCTGGTTGACCAGCACCTGCTCGCCCTGCGTGTCGACCAGCTCGGCGAGCCGGCCGAGCGCGGCGTCGAGCAGCCGGCGCTCGAACGGCCGGCCGAGCCGCTCCCAGCGCACCGGCAGCTGCTCCGACCAGCCCGCCGCCTCCTCGGCCAGCGGCGTGAACGGCGCGCCGACGGGTCGCCACAGCCGGGGCAGCAGCCCGGCGACGACGTCCAGCGCCTCGTCGAGCGTCACCTGCGGCGCTCCGTCCCGACCGACGGCGTGCAGCTGCGTGCCCGGGTCGCAGCGCTCCACCAGCAGCGCCCGCCGACCCGGGTCGTGGGCCAGCAGCCGGGCCGCCCCGTCGCCCGCCCAGCACGCCAGGGCCGTGGCCTCGTGCACGCTGTCGGCGTCGGGAAGCTGGAGCTTGAGCACCGCCCGGGTGCCGTCGGGCAGCTCGACCGGCCGCGCCAGGGAGGCGAACGCGTACGGAAACGGCGGGCCGGTGAGCCGCAGCCCCCACTGCTCGACGCAGTCGGCGAGCCGGCCCGGCAGCGCCGCCAGCCAGGCCCGGCCGAAAGGCGTCCGCCGCAACCAGCTCAGCCGCTCGGGGATCTCCAGCTCCGTCTCCATCGGACCATCCTGCCCCACCGCCGCTGCGCGCCGGGGACCGCTCAGCGCAGCCGGCGGATGTCGCCGTACGCCCGGTAGAAGCCGCCCCGGCCCGCCTCGCGGACCTCGGTGACCAGGTAGCGCGCGCCCGGCTCGCGGATGCCCTTGGGAAACTGCACCGACCAGTCCCGTCGGTAGCCGTCGGAGAGCACGTGGACGCGCAGCCGGCCGCCGTCGTCGACGCACTGCACCACCACGCCGCCCCGGTCGTCGGTGACCACCTCCACGGTGGTCCACGCCGCCGGCTCGGGCTGCCGGGCGGGGGCCTTGACGTCCACCACCTCCGGCACGGTGCCCGCCTCGGCGGCCCGGATCGCCGGCTCGCTGGCGTCGATGCAGGCCAGATAGCCGCTGGTCGTGACCACGTAGAGCCGGTCGTCGTGGAATTGCATCGAGTAGGCCGAGCCGCAGCCGGTGCCGAGCTTCCACAGCCGGTTGCCGGCCGCGTCGAAGCAGTAGATCGACGACTGGTTGTCGCCGGCGAAGACGTACCGGCCGTCCTCGGCGGTGGCGCACGAGAAGACCGGGGCGTCGCAGCGGTACGTCTGCTCGGCCCGCCCGTCCTTGCGCAGCCGCACCACCTCGCGGGTGCCGGTGCCGGCGAACACGGCGTCGCGCTCCTGCCAGCCGAACAGCACCGACCCGGTGCGGGTGTGCCACAGCTCCCGGCCGGTGCGCCAGTCGTAGCCGGTGACCCCCTGCGAGTGGCCGTGGTAGAGCGCGTCGGCGTCGCAGCGCACCATCCACGCCGCCCGGCCGCGCCCCGGTCGCCGCCACAGGAACTCGTCCTCGTGGTCGATCGCGGCGATGCCGCCGTCGGCGTCGGCGACGCCCAGCACCCCGTCGTGGATGTCCAGCCAGTAGATGTCGATGTCGGGGGCGATCGCGTACGCCACCCGGGGCACCTTGCCCGACAGGTCGTAGACGTTGCCGTCGTCGCAGCCCGCGTAGAGCCAGGCGTCGTCGGCGACGATGCACTTCACCCCGTCGGGCAGGCGGACCTGGTCGAGCACCCGGGCGTCGTGGTCGAGGGTGGTGATCACCCCGTGCTCGTTGCCGACCATGCAGTGCTGCCCGTCGACGAAGATGCCGAACGCGGGCGCGCCCGAGGCGTACCGCCACAGCACGGGGGCGGTGCGGGCCGTCGAGCGGGTGCTGACGATCTGCCGCCGCGACACGGGCCGCTTCTGGCGGACGCCGGGCACCGCCGGGGCGTACCCCTTGCGGACCTTCTCGCCGATCTTCTTCGCGGCGGCGGCGCGGGCGCGCGCGTTGTCCGGGTAGGTCGTGGTCTTCACCTGACCCTGGTCGCCGATCCGGCCGTAGCGCAGCGTCAGCGCGGTGTCGTCCACCACCACCTCGTAGAACTTGTGCGCGGCACCGTCCGCTTCGGACAGTTCGAGGTAGGTCGTCTCCTGCGACATGGTGATGCCTTTCGAGGGGGTGGGGCGCCGGACCCGGCACCACGGCTGCGCCCACACGCTAACCGCGCCCCCCGACACTTACACCTGGTGCAGGGCGTCGACCGCCTTGCGGGCCGCGATCAGCACCGGGTCCCACACCGGCGCGTACGGCGGGGCGTAGCCGAGGTCGAGGGCGGTCATCTCGTCCACCGTCATCTCGTTCCACAGCGCCACGGCCAGCGTGTCGATCCGCTTCGCCGCCTCGGACCAGCCGACGATCTGCGCCCCGAGCAGCCGCCCGCTGGACCGCTCGGCGATCAGCTTCACCGTCATCGTCCGCGCCCCCGGGTAGTAGCCGGCCCGGTTCGTCGACTCGGCCCGCACCGACACGAACTCGAACCCGCTGGCCGCGGCGTCCCGCTCGCGCAGGCCGGTGCGCCCCACCTCCAGCTCGCAGACCTTCGTCACGGCCGTGCCGATGACGCCGGGGAAGGTGGCGTACCCGCCGCCGAGGTTGATCCCCGCGACCCGGCCCTGCTTGTTGGCGTGGGTGCCCAGCGGCACGTGCACGGGCAGCCCGCTGACCCGGTGCAGGGTCTCCACGCAGTCGCCCGCCGCCCACACCCCCGGCACCCCGGGCACCCGCATCCGCCGGTCCACCCGGATCCCCCCGGAGAGGCCGATGGGCAGGCCGGCGGCCTCGGCGAGGGCGGTGTCGGGGCGTACCCCCAGGCCCAGGACCACGACGTCGGCCGGCAGCGGCCCGTCCGCGGTGACCACCGCGGACACCCGCCCGTCACGCTCGTCGAGCCCGGTCACCTCGACTCCGGTACGGATGTCGATGCCGATGCCGCGCATCGCGTCGGCGACCAGCGCCGCCATGTCGGGGTCGACGGTCGCCATCGGCTGGTCGGCCTGCTCGACGAGGGTGACCGACAGCCCGCGCTGGATCAGCGCCTCGGCCATCTCCACCCCGATGTAGCCGCCGCCCACCACCACCGCGCGGCGCGGCGCGGGCTCGGCGTCCAGCCACGCGCGCAGCGCCGAGGCGTCGTCGAGGGTCTGCACGCCGAAGACGCCCCGCACCTCGGGGTCGGCCCAGTCGGGCCGCTTCGGCACCGCCCCGGTGGCGTACACCAGCTCGTCGAAGGGCTCGCGGACCTCGCCGCCGCCGTCGAGGTCGCGGGCGACGACCTCCCGGCGGGCCAGGTCGATCGCGGTGACCTCGTGCCGCAGCCGGACGTCGATGTCGAAGTCGGCGCGGAAGGTCGCCGGGTCGCGGGCGATGAGCTGATCCCGCTCCGGGACCACCCCGCTGATCCAGTACGGGATGCCGCACGCCGAGTACGACGTGAAGTGCCCCCGCTCGAACGCCACGATCTCCAGGTCGGACCGGTCGCGGCGGCGGCGCGCCTGGGAGGCCGCCGCCATGCCGGCGGCGTCCCCGCCGACGACGATCAGCCGTTGCGCCACGACGACCATCCTGTCACGCCGCGCCCCGCCCCGGGCCGGTCCCGGCGGCGCGGGCGTTCGTCCCGGCCCGGTGCGGGAGCCCGGCCGCCACGCTCAGCCACGGGTCTGCCGGGCCACGTCCCGCACCACGTCGACCAGGCTCCCGGTGCGCGCGAAGACGGCCCGCTGCCGCGCCGCCCCGGTGCCGTGCCGGCGCAGCCCGCCCAGCAGGTCGGTCACCTCGGCCAGGTCGCCGTGCCGGTCCAGCGCGGGGGCGAGCCGCTCGACGAGGGAGTCCAGCAGCTCCCACGCGGGGCGCAGCTCGCCGTCGGTCAGGTCGACGCCCCGGCCCTCCAGGCCGTCGTGGGCGGCCCGCCAGTGCGCGGCCACCAGCAGGTGGTGGTCGGTGCGGATGGGCGGCCGGCCCTCGGCGATGTCGGTCATCGCGGTCGCCACCAGGGCCCGGACCAGGGCGGCGACCAGCACCGCGTCGTCCACCGAGGGGCAGACGTCGCCGATGCGCAGCTCCACCGTCGGATACTTCGCCGACAGCCGGGCATACCAGTAGAGCATCCCCTCGTCGAGCATCACCCCGCTGGCGATGAGCTGCCGGATCAGCCGCTCGTAGTGCTCGTGCGACTCCAGGTACGGCGTCGGCGCCACCGACGGCCAGCGTTCCCACTCCACCGAACGCCAGCTCGCGTAGCCGGTGTCCACCCCGGCGGAGAACGGGGAGTTCGCGGTGGCCGCGTGCAGGATCGGCAGCCAGGGCCGGACGTGGTTGAGCACCTGCACACCGGTCTCCGCGTCCGGCACCCCGACGTGCACGTGCATGCCGTTGTTGCCGGGCCCCGGCACCAGCAGCCGGAACCGCTCGATCATCCGGTCGAAGCGGGGCTTGTCGACCACCGGCGGGACGGGGCCCTCGACCGGGCCCGTGCCGATCGCCAGCACCCGTACGCCGGCGCGCTCGGCGGCGTCGGCCAGCGCCCGGCGCAGCACCCCGAGGGAGTGCCGGATCGACGACAGCTCCAGCCCCGGCGGGCTGCCGATCTCGATCTGGCTGGTCTGGAACTCCCGCTCCACCTGCCCGCGCAGCTCCGCCGGCACCTGCTCCATGACCAGGTCGACGGCCGGCACGGCGGTGCCGGTGTGCGGGTCGACGAGCAGGAACTCCTCCTCCACGCCGACGGTGAGCAGGTCGGTCCCGCCCTGGGCGGCGTCCCGTTCCCGCTCGGCCACTGACCCGCTCATCGCACTCACCGTCCGTTCCGTGCCGGTCGCGGTACCGCGCCGCGACGTCGACGGCGCATTACCCACCGTGTCGGCGCGGGGAAACGCCCCACCCGCGTGTCGGGTCGGGCGTTTCCTTCGCCGGGGGACGGTGGACGGCGTCTCCTACCCTGGCCGGCGTGACGGGGCTGCTGCTGGCGGTGACAGGGGCGTGGGCGTACGCGCTCACCCACCTGACCCTGCTCGCGGACCGCCCCGCCGAGCTGCTCGCCGGGGCGGCCGTCGCCGCCGTCGTGCTGCTCACCGTGCTGCTCGCCGGGCGGCCCTCCGCGGCGGCCGGCCCGCCGAGGCGGGGCGTCGGCCGGGGCGTGGGCCTGCGCGAACGCGCCCGCCGCCGGGGCGTGCCCCGGCAGGTCGACCCGGACGCCGCCGGTCGTCCCCGCCCCCGCGCACCGGGCCCGGCCCCCTCGGCCGGGTAGCGCCCCCGGACGCGTCCGCCCCCGCCCGCCCGCCGGGTGGACGGGGGGCGGCAGCCCGTCGTCGCCGTGCGCCACCCGGCCGGTTCCGTCGTCGTCCGTCCCGCCGCGCCCGTTCCCGGGCCGGCCGGACACCACCGGAAACCGGACCGAGGGGTCATCCATGCTCGCCTTCGCACCACTGCACGCCGCCGTCGGCGTCGCCGCCGACACCGTCACCTGGCTCGCCGGCACGCTGCACCCGCTGACCGGCGGGGCCGCCACGGCCGC
Organism: Micromonospora haikouensis; assembly: GCF_000876225.1. Lineage (NCBI taxonomy): Bacteria > Bacillati > Actinomycetota > Actinomycetes > Micromonosporales > Micromonosporaceae > Micromonospora > Micromonospora haikouensis. Next base: position 833,256 of record NZ_JXSX01000002.1, read on the forward strand.
CGCCATCGTCCTGTTCACGATCGCCGTCCGCCTGCTGGTCTCACCGCTCACCCTGGCCCAGGTCCGTGGGGAGCGGCGCCGCGCGGCCCTCGCCCCGCAGGTCCGCGACCTGCAACGCCGGTACGCCGACGACCCCGCCCGCCTGCAGAGCGAGCTGTTCGGGTTGTACCGGTCGGCCGGGGCGAGCCCCGTCGCGGGCTGCCTGCCGGCGTTGCTCCAGGCCCCGTTCTTCCTGGTGATGTACCGGCTGTTCAGCACCGGCGAGGGCAGCACGGGCGGCGGGACCGGCGACGCCGGCGCCGGGCTGTTGGCCGAGCGGCTGGCCGGGGTGCCGCTGGGCTGGCACCTCTCCGACGGGCTGGCCGGTGCGGCGGGCCCGCTGTTCGGGGCGTTGCTGGCGGCGCTGGTGGCGCTGGCCTGGTGGTCGTCGCGGCGGGCCCGGCGCGCGGCGGCGGCCGGCACCACCATGACCGGGGGCACGGGCACGGCCGGCGGCGGCACCCCGACCGACGGGGCGGTGCCGGCCGTGCTCGGCCGGGTGCTGCCGCTGCTGCCGTACCTGACCGTGGTGGCGGCGCTGGTGGTGCCGCTGGCGGCGGTGCTCTACCTGGTCACCACGACGGCGTGGACGGCCCTCGAACAGGCGGTGCTGCGTCGCCCGCAGGTTTCCGCCGGCCAGCCCCTGGACAGAAACAGTTAACAGTCCTAATAATAAGCGCCAACGTTGACGGATATGAATTCCGTCCGGGCGTGGAGGGCTGCATGAGGCGTACCCGAACACTGATTCTGACCCTGGTTACCGCGTGCGCGGCGACCGTCGGGGCGGCCTGGGTGGCCCTGCCGGCGTTCGCCGCCGGGGCCACCGCGACCTTCGTCAAGACCGCCGACTGGGGCACCGGCTGGGAGGGCAAGTACACGATCACCAACGGCGGGGCCAGCACCCTCTCCGGCTGGGCGGTCACCTTCGACCTGCCGGCGGGCACCACCCTCGGCAGCTACTGGGACGCGCTGCTGACCTCCTCCGGCCAGCGGCACACCTTCACCAACCGGTCCTGGAACGGCACCCTCGCCCCCGGGGCGAGCACCTCGTTCGGCTTCCTCGCCACCGGTTCCGGCAGCCCGGCCAACTGCCAGCTCGACGGCGCCCCCTGCGGCGGCGGCCCCACCCCGACCCCGACCGGCACCACCCCGCCGGCCACCACCGCGCCCCCGACGACCCCGCCGGCCACCACCCCGCCGGCCACGACACCCCCGCCCACCACCGCCCCGCCCACCGGTGACCTGCCGAAGCACCTGCTCACCGGCTACTGGCACAACTTCGACAACCCGGCCGTCGAGCTGCGGCTGCGCGACGTACCCGCCGAGTACGACCTCGTCGCGGTCGCCTTCGCCGAGGCCACCGCCACCCCCGGGGCGGTCACCTTCGCCGTCGACCCCGGCCTGTCCGCCGCCCTCGGCGGCTACTCCGACGCCGAGTTCACCGCCGACGTGCAGGCGCTGCGCTCGCGCGGCAGGAAGGTGATCCTCTCCGTCGGCGGCGAGACCGGTCGGGTCGCCGTGAACGACGCCGCCTCGGCCACCGCGTTCGCCGACAGCACGTACGCGCTGCTGCGGCGGTACGGCTTCGACGGCGTCGACATCGACCTGGAGAACGGGCTCAACCCGACGTACATGGGCCAGGCGCTGCGCGCCCTGCGGGCCAAGGCCGGCCCGTCCCTGATCATCGCCATGGCGCCGCAGACCATCGACATGCAGTCGCCGGCCGCCGGCTACTTCAAGCTGGCCCTCGACATCCGGGACATCCTCACCGTCGTCAACACCCAGTTCTACAACTCGGGGGCGATGCTCGGCTGCGACCAGAACGCCGCCTACCCCCAGGGCAGCGTGAACTTCATCGTCGCGCTCGCCTGCATCCAGCTGGAGGCCGGGCTGCGCCCCGACCAGGTCGGCCTCGGCCTGCCCGCCGGGCCCGGCGCGGCCGGCGGCGGCATCGTCGCCCCGAGCGTCGTCAACGCCGCCCTCGACTGCCTGGCCAGGGGCACCAACTGCGGCAGCTTCCGCCCGCCGCGCACCTACCCGGGCATCCGGGGCGCGATGACCTGGTCGATCAACTGGGACGTCAGCAACGGCAACGGCTTCGCCCGCACCGTCAAGCCGCACCTGTCCACCCTGCCCTGACCTGCTGCCCCACCCCCACCCCCGGTCCCTGGAGGCCACCGTGAAACTGCGCGCCCCGACACTGCGTACCCCCCGCGCGGCGACGTTCGCCGCCGCGTTCGCCGCCGCCGTCGTCGCGGCCACCCTCGTGGCCCCGCCGGCCGCGTCGGCGGCCACCGCCGCGTTCGTCCGCACCGCGAGCTGGAGCAGCGGGTACGAGGCGAAGTTCACCGTCACCAACGACACCTCGGCGAGCATCGGCTCCTGGAACGTCCAGTTCGACCTGCCCGCCGGCACCACCCTCGGCTCCTTCTGGGACGCCACGATGACCACCTCCGGCCAGCACGTCACCGCCGTCAACGCGTCCTGGAACGGCACCCTCGCCCCGGGGGCGAGCACCTCGTTCGGCTTCGTCGTCGCCGGCACCGGCGACCCGACCAACTGCACCGTCAACGGCGGCTCCTGCACCGGTGGCGGCACCCCGTCCGGCCCGGCCACCCCGGGCGGGCTGCGGGTCACCGGCACCACCGCCTCGTCGGTGTCGCTGGCCTGGAACGCCGTCTCCGGCGTGACCGGCTACCGGGTGTACGAGGGCAGCACCCTCAAGGCCACCGTCACCGGCACCTCGGCGACGGTGGCCGGGCTGGCCACCTGCTCCGCGCACAGCTACACCGTCGCGGCGTACAACTCCTCGGGCGAGTCGGCGAAGTCGGCGGCCGCGTCCGCCACCACCTCCGGCTGCACGGGCGGGAACGGGCCGATGGCCGCCGCGCCGTACCTCTACCCGGGCTGGGGCGACCCGCCCGCACCGGCGACGGTGATGGGTGCGACCGGCGTCAAGTGGTTCACCATCGCGTTCGTCCTCTCCGGCGGCGGCTGCACCCCGGCGTGGGACGGCACGGGCCCGCTGACCGGCGGCGCGCACGCCGCCACCATCGCCGCGATCCGGGCGGCCGGCGGCGACGTCATCCCGTCCTTCGGCGGCTGGAGCGGCAACAAGCTGGGCCCGAACTGCTCCTCGGCCAGCGCGCTCGCCGGGGCGTACCAGCAGGTCATCAACGCGTACGGGCTCAAGGCCATCGACATCGACATCGAGAACAGCGACGAGTTCGAGAACGAGGCGGTGCAGGACCGCATCCTCGGCGCGCTGAAGATCGTGAAGCAGAACAACCCGGGGATCAAGACGATCGTCACGTTCGGCACCTCGACCACCGGCCCGTCGTACTACGGCACCCGGCTGATCAACCAGGCCGCCGCGCTCGGGGCGAACATCGACACGTTCACGATCATGCCGTTCGACTTCGGCGGCGGCGCGAACATGTACCAGAACACCGTCAACGCGTCCGAGGGGCTGAAGACCGCGCTGAAGAACGCGTTCGGCTGGTCCGACGCGACCGCGTATGCGCACATGGGCATCTCCGGCATGAACGGACTGTCCGACCAGCAGGAGCTGACCTCCCCGGCCACCTGGACGCAGATCCGCGACTGGGCGAAGGCCCGCGGCCTGTCCCGCTTCACCTTCTGGTCGGTCAACCGCGACCGGCCGTGCCCCGGCGGGGGAGTGGTCGCCAACTGCTCCGGCATCGCCCAGGACACCTGGGAGTTCACGAACATCACGGCCCGGTACTGAGCCGGGACGGCAACCGCGGACCCGCGCGCGGTCAGCGGCCGGCGGTCACCGACTGCCGGTCGCGCCGCGCGCGGCGGCGGCGCACCTTCTTCGCCGCCCAGCTCACGACCATCACCCCGAAGACGGCGAAGATCGCGTAGTTGAACCAGCTGCTGTAGCGGTCCACCTCTTCCCAGCGGGACCCGAGCGCGAAGCCGGCCCCCACGATCAGCGCGTTCCACACCCCGCTGCCCAGCGTGGTCAGCAGCACGAACTCGCCCAGCGGCATCCGGTTGGCCCCGGCCGGGACCGACACCAGGCTGCGGACCACCGGGACCACCCGGCCGATCAGCACCGCCCACCGGCCGTGCCGTTCGAACCAGCGGTCGGCCTTCTCCAGGTCGTCGCGGTCGACCAGCGGGATGTGGTCCAGCCACCGCTTCAGCCGCTCCTCGCCCAGGGCCGCGCCGAGCCAGTAGAGCACCAGCGCCCCGAGCAGCGAGCCGACCGTCGCGGCGACGACGATCAGCACCACGTTGAACTGCCCCTGCGAGGCGAGGTAGCCGGCCATGGCCAGCACGATCTCGCTCGGGATCGGCGGGATGATGCTCTCCAGGGCCACCAGCAGGGCCACCCCGACCGCGCCGAGCGCCCCGATGACGTCGGCCACCCACCCGGTCAGCCCGGTGAACTGCGACGGTTCGACGTCCTGGGCGAGGGCCATGGGTGTCCTTCCGTGGAGCCGCGGGGAGCGGACCTGGGTGGGCCGCCGGGGGGATCGGGAGGTGTTACCCAGTCTGCGGGCGATCACACCCCCCGGTGACCGGGCCCACCCGAGGGGCTCAGTGCAGGGCGGCGTCCGCCGGGCCCCGCCGCCAGCCGGTGAACGTCACGGCCAGTCCGCCCCGCGTCGGCGAGCAGCAGAACGGCCCGGCGGACGCCTCGGCGTCCGGCGCGAGCGGGGCCACCCGGACCAGCCGCCACGGCTCGTCGCCCGCGCGGGCCCGCACGGTCAGCGCGTCGCCGGCCCGGCTCACCCGCACGCTCACCGTCCGTCCCGACCACTGCGGCACCGGGGCCACCGACCAGTCGGAGACCTCCCGGGTGACCACCGCGCCGACCTGCTCCTCGCCGTCGCTGACCTCCACCCCGGCCTTGACCCAGGTGCGCTCGTCCACCCGGACCAGCACGCCCGCCTGGTCGAACTGCTCGGTGAAGTCGAGCCGGAAGTCGACCTCCACGGCGCTGCCGGCGGGCAGCGGGGCGAGCAGGGCCGGGCCGTCGTCGTGCACGAAGCCGTAGCTGGTGTGCCGCCAGAAGTCGCTGCCCGCGCCCGGCTCGACGACCAGCCCGCCGTCGGGCGTCGGCTCGGCCCGTACCGGCCGGTGCAGCCACTCGCCCTGCGCCCAGTCGACGTCGCGCAACCCCGTACCCGATCCGCTGCTCATGCCGGAAACGCTACCGCCCGCCCGACGCGGGCGGCGTTCGCGTTTGCCGGCGGGCCGAATCGGAGAAGGTACGCCGGCATGGGTGACAGGTGGTACTCCGAGGCCGTCGTCTACTGCCTCGACATCGACACGTACGCGGACTCCGACGGCGACGGGGTCGGCGACATCCGGGGCCTCATCGGCCGGCTGGACTACCTGGCCCGGCTCGGGGTGACCTGCCTGTGGCTGCACCCGATCCACCCGTCGCCCAACCGGGACGACGGCTACGACGTCACCGACTTCTACAACGTGGACCCGCGCTTCGGCACCCTCGGCGACTTCGCGGAGCTGCTGCACCAGGCGCAGAACCGGGGCATCCGCGTCATCATCGACCTGGTGGTCAACCACACCTCCGACCAGCACCCGTGGTTTCAGTCCGCCCGGTCCTCGCCCGACTCGCCCTACCGCGACTGGTACGTCTGGGCCGACCACGAGCCCGCCGACCGGCACCAGGGCATGGTCTTCCCGGGCGAGCAGAACGAGACATGGACGTACGACCGGACGGCGAAGGCGTGGTACTACCACCGGTTCTACAAGTACCAACCGGACCTCAACTTCGCGAACCTGCAGGTGCGCGCCGAGGTCAAGAAGATCGTCTCGTTCTGGCTCCAGCTCGGCGTCTCCGGCTTCCGGATGGACGCCGTCCCGTTCATCATCGAGCTGACCGAGCCGGGCAACCCCGACTCCCCGAAGGACTTCGAGTTCCTCACCGAGCTGCGCCAGCACGTCCAGTGGCGGCGCGGCGACGCCGTCCTGCTCGCCGAGGCCAACGTGGAGCCCGACGAGCTGCCCACGTTCTTCGGCGACGGCAGCGGCTCCGGCAACCGGATCCACATGCTGTTCGACTTCATGCTCAACGGCCGGCTCATGCTCGCCCTGGCCCGGCGGGACCCGGAGCCGGTCATCGAGGCGCTGCGCGACACCCCGACGCTGCCCACCGGCGGCCAGTGGGCCACCTTCCTGCGCAACCACGACGAGATCGACCTGTCGCGGCTCACCGCCGCGCAGCGCGACCAGGTGTACGCCGAGTTCGGCCCCGAGGAGCACATGCGCATCTACGACCGGGGCATCCGCCGCCGGCTCGCCCCGATGCTCGGCAACGACCGCCGCCGCGTCGAGCTGGCGTACGCGCTCCAGTTCTCGCTGCGCGGCACGCCGGTGCTGCGCTACGGCGAGGAGATCGGCATGGGCGAGGACCTGTCGCTGCCGGGGCGGGAGGCGATCCGTACCCCGATGCAGTGGTCGTTCAAGCCGAACGCCGGCTTCTCCACGGCGGATCCGGAGAAGCTGGTCCGCCCCGTGATCGACTCGGGCGACTACTCGTACGAGAAGGTCAACGTGACCGCCCAGCGCGGTGACCCGCGCTCGCTGCTGTCGTGGTTCGAGCGGATGATCCGGACGCTGCGCGAGGCCCCGGAGATCGGCTCCGGGTCGACCACCCACATCGACGTGCCGATGCCGGCCGGGGTGCTGGCGCACCGGGCCGACGGCCCGACCGGGACGATGGTCTTCCTGCACAACCTCGGCACCGACGACGTGGAGGTCGACCTGGGCATGCTCGCCGCCGAGGCGGACCTGCCGCTGGACGTGCTCACCGACCGCAACTACGGCGAGGTGGGCAAGCTCGACTCGCTGAAGCTCGCCGGCTACGGCTACCGCTGGATCCGGCTCTGCCGCGGCGACACGTTCTGACCTCCGGCCGGTGGGTTACGCTCCCCGGGTCGCCATAGGTTACCGGGAGGTAGGCATGTCGGAGGAGCAGCGGGTCGCCATCGTGACCGGGGCCGCGCGGGGGATCGGGGCGGCCACCGCCCGCCGGCTGGCCGCCGACGGCCTGGCCGTCGCCGTGGTCGACATCGACGAGGCGGCCACCGCCGACACCGTCGACGCGATCGTGGCGGCCGGCGGCCGGGCGATCGGCGTCGGCGCGGACGTCGCCGACCGGCCGCAGGTCACCGCCGCCGTCGAGCGGGTCGCCGCCGAGCTGGGCGCACCCACCGTGCTGGTCAACAACGCCGGCGTGCTCCGCGACAACCTGCTGTTCAAGATGACCGACGCCGACTGGGACACCGTCATGGGCGTGCACCTGCGCGGCGCGTTCCTGTTCAGCCAGGCCGCCCAGCAGCACATGGTCGAGCGGCGCTGGGGCCGGATCGTCAACCTCTCCAGCACCTCCGCGCTGGGCAACCGGGGCCAGGCCAACTACGCGGCGGCGAAGGCTGGCCTGCAGGGCTTCACGAAGACCCTCGCCATCGAGCTGGGCCCGTTCGGGGTGACCGTCAACGCGGTCGCGCCCGGGTTCATCGTCACCGACATGACCGCCGCCACCGCCGCCCGGATGAAGGTGGACTTCGAGGCGCTCCAGAAGCACGCCGAGTCGGAGATCCCGGTGCGCCGCGTCGGCCGCCCGGAGGACGTGGCGCACACCATCTCGTTCCTGGTCAGCGAGGGCGCGTCCTTCGTCTCCGGCCAGGTCGTCTACGTAGCCGGCGGCCCGAAGGACTGAGGGCGGGGCGTCAGCGGGTGCGGGTGCGCCAGAGCCAGAGCAGGCCGAGCACCGGCAGCACCAGCGGCACGTAGCCGTACCCGCTGCCGAACCCGGACCAGACCGTCTCGTCGGGGAACAGCTCCGGGTCGGCGAGGCTGAGCAGGCCCACGCCGACCACCCCGACCAGCTCCACCGAGCAGCAGGCCAGCGCGACCCGCCGGCCGGCGTGCCCGGCGCGGGCCAGCCCCACGGCGGCGACGATGTAGACCAGCGCGGCCAGTGCCGACAGCAGATACGCCACCGGCGCCTCGGCGAACCGCGTGGCGATCTGCAGGCCCGCCCGGGAGGTCGCGGCGATGGCGAACAGCAGGTACACGGCGATCAGCAGCCGGCCCGGCCCGGTGTTGGTGGCGGGCCTGGGTGCCTCGGTCTCAACCACCGACGACCTCCCAGGTCTGCTGGAGCCGGACCACCACGACCGGCGTGACCACGCAGATCGCGCAGACGATCGCCGAGCCCCACCGGGTCGGCTCCATCCGGGCCAGCACCCAGGCCAGCGGCGGCAGGCAGACCAGCGTCACCAGGTAGCCGAAGAACGCGCCCGGCTCGCCCGGCCGCTCGCCGCCGCCGAGGGCGACCAGCGCCACGACGGCCAGCGCGAGCAGCGCCAGCTCCAGCACGGCCAGGCCGGCGAGCTGCACCCGGTCCGGCGGCCGGTTGCGCACCGCCGCCACCAGCGCCCACCCGGCGAGTACGAGCGACAGCACGATCGTCGCCGTCGCCAGCACCCCGTCCACCGGCGAGCCGGCCGCCGCGCTGGTCATCGACGCCAACGGCGTCGCAGTCTCGGTCACCGGGACAGCCTACTAACCGGCGTAGTACACGCCCCCGGCCCGGTCCGCCCGCAGCCCCGCCCCACGCCCGTCCGCCTCCCGGGCCGGGGTCCGCGTTCCCGTGCCCGACGCGTCGGCTGCGCCAAGGCGGGGCGGGCGGCTAGCGTGGATCACGGCTCCGGGCTCGCCGGCGCCGACGACGGACACCGGGGGTGGACCGTGCTGCGGTTCGGCTTGTTCGGCACCGGCCACTGGGCGGCCGAGACGCACGCGGCGGGCATCGGCGCGCACCCCCGCGCAGAGTTGGCCGGCGTCTGGGGCCGCAACCCCGACCGCGCCGCCGAGCTGGCCGCCCGGCACGGGGTGCCCGCGTTCACCGAGGTCGACGCGCTGCTCGACGCCTGCGACGCGGTCGCCGTGGCGCTGCCGCCGGACGTCCAGGCCGACGTCGCCGTCCGGGCCGCCACGGCCGGCCGGCACCTGCTGCTGGACAAGCCGCTGGCGCTGACCGTCGCCGACGCCGACCGGGTGGTCGCTGCCGCCGCGCAGTCCGGCGTCGCTTCCGTGGTCTTCTTCACCAGCCGCTTCCAGCCGAACATCGCCGGGTTCCTCGCCTCCACCGCCGCCGCGGGCGGCTGGCACACCGCCAGGGCGGTCCGGTTCGCCTCGATCTTCCAGCCCGGCAGCCCGTACGGCGGCTCGCAGTGGCGTCGCGACCGGGGCGCGCTGTGGGACATCGGCCCGCACGCCCTGTCGATCATCCTGCCGGTGCTCGGCCCGGTGACCCGGGTCGCCGCGATGGACGGCCCGCGCGGCCTGGTCCACCTGCTGCTCACCCACTCCGGCGGCGCGACGAGCACGGTTTCGCTGACCCTCGACGCCCCGCCCGAGGCCGTCGCGGCCGAGTTCGCCTTCTACGGCGACAGCGGCGTCGAGCCGGTCCCGCCCGGCGACGGCAGCTCGCTGACCGCGTTCGGGGTGGCGATCGACCAGCTCCTGGGGGAGATCGACGCCGGCACCCGGGACCACCGGTGCGACGTGCGGTTCGGCCGCGACGTGGTGGCCGTCCTCGCCGCCGCCGAGACCGCCCGCGCCGAGGGCCGCACCGTCACCGTGCCCGACTGAGACCGCACCGCCGGGTGTGCGACAGCCCGGTGCGTCACAGGACGTCGTAGACGTCGCTCCGGTGGCCGAGGTGGACCACGAGCACGATCAGCTCATCGTCGCGGACGGTGTAGACGATCCGGTAACTACCCGAGCGGATGCGCAGCAGGCCGGGGTGTCCGGTCAACGCCTTGACCCCGGCGGGCCGGGGCTGGATGGCGAGTCCGGCGATGGCGGCAAGAAGACGGGCCTGCACCGGGCGGTCGAGTTTGCGCAGCAGCTTGGCGGCTACCCGGTCGACCTGGACGGTGTAGACCTGCGGCGGGGTCGGTGCGCTCACAGCCCGAGTTCGCTCCGCAGCTCGGCCAGCGCGATCGGCGTGTCGCCGGCGTCGATGCGGTCCAGCGCCTCGCGCGCGGCTGCCACGTCGGAGGCGTCCTCGGCCCGCTCGATCGCCTCGGCCAACTCGACCGGCACGATCGCCGCCAGTCGTTGGCCACGTCGCGTGATGTAGGTGATGCGCCCGGCGTAATGGGCGCGGGACACCACATCCGCGAGGCTTTCGCGGGCTTCGGAGATCGGCAGCTCCGCTGCGGATTCGCTCATGCCCCCAGCGTACGACTTGTACAACTCGTACGACAGAGTTGTGCCTGGGTGGCCGGCAAATCGGTCGCGTGACCGGGGTCGCCCGGCCTACTCTGCCCGCATGTTCACGCACGCCCTGATCGACGTGGCCGCTTCGCCGGCCGCGTGGGCCCCGCTGCTGGTGGCCCGCCCGCGAGTCCGGCGTCCGGCCCCGGCCGGCCGGGACGCCACCCGCGCCTGATCGCCGCCGGGCGGTGAACGCCGCCCGCGTCCCCCGCGCCGAGGGCCGTCCGAGTCCCCATCCGACCGGACAGGCCCACCCGCCGGCTGCCCGCCGGCCGCCTGTCCGTGCCCGTCGCCGCCGGCGACAGACAGGACGACGACCCATGGCGCCCCGCCGTACCCGTGCCACCGAACGCGACCGGTCCCGTCGCGTACTGTCCCAGAACTTCCTCGCCGACCCGGCCGCCGTCGCGCGGATCGTCGCGGCGGCCCGCCCCGCCCCCGGCGACCTGCTGCTGGAGGTGGGTGCCGGCCGGGGCCGGCTGACCCGCGCGCTGGCCGCCCGGTGCGGGCGGCTCGTCGCGTACGAGATTGACCCGGTCGCCGCCGCGGACCTGGCCGTGACCTGCGCCGACCTGCCCGGCGTGACCCTGCGCCGGGCCGACTTCCTGGCGGCGGACCCGCCCGCCGAGCCGTTCGCGGTCGTCGGCAACATCCCCTGGTCGCTCACGGCGGCCGTGGTCCGCTGGTGCCTGGCCGCCGACCGGCTGCGCTCGGCGACCCTGCTCACCCAACTGGAGTACGCCCGCAAGCGCACCGGTCACGCCGGCCGGTGGAGCCGGCTGACGGTGCTGACCTGGCCCGGGTACGCGTGGCGGCTCGCCGGCACCGTGCCCCGCACCGCGTTCCGCCCGGTGCCCCGCGTCGACGCCGGCATCCTGCGCCTCGACCGGCGGGCCGAGCCGCTGCTGCCGCCCGGCGAGTGGCCCGCGTACCGCCGGTTGGTGGAGGTCGGGTTCGGCGGGGTCGGCGGCGGCGTCGCGGCCTCGCTGAGCCGGCACCGCCCCCGCGCCCGGGTCGACGCGGCGCTGCGCGCGGTGCGCCTCGACCGGGACGCCCTGCCCAGCGAGGTCTGGCCGGAGCAGTGGATCACCCTGCACCGCCTGCTCCGCTGAGGTCACACTCCCGCCGGGTACGTCTCCATCTCGCCGAACGAGGTGAGCGCCGGCAGCGGGCGCACGCCGCGGGTCTCGTCGCACCAGACGAACGCGTCGTAGCGCTCGCCCAGCCGGGTCGGCACGTAGTTGCCCCACGACTCGAAGGTCGGGTCGTACACGACGCCGACCGCCCGGTGGTCGTGCTCCTCGGTGACCCAGCCGGGCTGGTCGGGGCCGCCGAAGACCAGCACCGCCCGCTCCGGCAGCAGCTCGTGCAGCCGCCGCTCGACCGAGCCGGGGCGGGCGGGCGGCACCACCATCTCCTCTGCCGGCGAGCCCCAGCGCGGCGCGGCGACGACCGTGCCCCGGTAGCTGCCGAAGCCGACGAGCACCACGGCGTCCGCGCCGTGCCGTTCGCGGGCGAGCTGGCCGATGTTGACCATCCCGTCGGCGGCCATGTCGGTGGCCCGGGCGTCGCCGACGTGGGTGTTGTGCGCCCACACGATCCCCCGCGAGCCGGGGCCGTGGAAGTCCAGCAGCCGGTCCAGGGTGTCCGCCATGTGGATGTCCCGGACGTTCCACGAGTGCGGCCCGCCGCCCATCATCGCCCGGTAGTAGCGCTCCGCGCCGGCCACCACCTCCGCGTTCTGCCAGGCCGAGAAGCGGTCCGGGCCGTCCGCGGCGGCCTGTTCCCGGGTACGTGCCAACAGCCGCACCACCTCCTCCTCGCAGCGGGCCGAGACGAACCGGCTGGCCGCGCCGTACTCCTCGATCCGCCGTCCGTACGGCTCGAAGCACCGGTACGCCTCCTGCGCGGCCTCCAGCGAGGCGGGCTCCTCCTCGCCCAGGTAGTCGAAGATCGCCTGCATGGACTCCCAGAGGCTGTAGACGTCCAGCCCGTGGAAGCCGGCGCGCTGCTGCGGGGGGCGCTCCTGGTTCCAGGCGCGCAGCCAGCGGCAGAAGCGCGCCACCTCGGCGTTGGACCACATCCAGGTCGGCCAGCGGGTGAAGCGCTCCAGCGCGGCCTGCGGGTCGGCGAGCCCGCCGGGGGCGGCGGTGACCGACCGGTGTACGCGCTCGCAGTCCGGCCAGTCCCCCTCGACGGCGACGAAGCGGAAGCCCTGCTCGGCGATGAGCCGCCGGGTGAGCTGCTCGCGGAGGCGGTAGTAGTCGTGGGTGCCGTGCGTCGCCTCGCCGATCATGACGATCCGGGCGCCCCGGATCCGGTCCAGCAGGGGATCGAAGTCGCTCGGCGCGCCGAGCCGCTGTACCAGCATGTCCGCGGCTACCCGGCCCCCGCCGGGACAAACCGCCCGCCGCTCGCGCCCGGCCGGGGGCGCGCGGGGGCATGGAGACGGGCCGAACGGGTAGCCGGCCGGCATGACCGTCAGTGGAGTGGAGTTGCAGGAGTACCTGGCCGGGCTCGACTACCCGGTCTCCCGGGAGGACCTGGTCCGCTGGGGGCAGGAGAACGGGGCCAGCACCGAGGTGTTGCAGATGCTGCACGCGTTGCCGGCGGAGGAGTTCTCCTCCCCGGCGGAGCTGACCGAGGCGCTCACCACGCTCGCCTGAGCGCGTGCGCGGGCGGCGGCACGCAGGTGTCTGCAGGGGCCCCCTGTACGACAGAATGCGTCAACAGGGGGCCCTCCTTGCACAGCTCAGACGTTGGCCGGTTCCTTGTCGGCCAGGTGGGCGCGCAGGCCCTCGCCCTCGACGTCCACGTTGGGCAGGATCCTGTCCAGCCAGCGCGGGATCCACCACGCCGCCGTGTTGAGCAGCGACATCACCGCCGGCACGATGGTCATCCGCACCACGAAGGCGTCGATCGCGACCCCGGCGGCGAGCGCGAAGCCCATCGACTTGATCACCGGGTCGTCGAGGAACACGAACCCGCCGAAGACCGAGATCATGATCAGCGCGGCGGCGGTGACGACGCGCGCGCCGTGGCCCATGCCGTTGATCGTGGCCTGGCGTGCGGTGTCGCCGTGCACGTAGTCCTCCCGCATCCGGGAGACCAGGAAGACCTCGTAGTCCATGGCCAGGCCGAACAGGATGCCGATGAGCAGGATCGGCAGGAAGCTGACCAGCGGCCCCGGGGTGTCGAGGCCGACCAGCCCGGCCAGCGTCCCCTCCTGGAACACCGCCACCGTGATGCCGAACGTCGCGGCGACCGTGAGCAAGAAGCCCAGCGCCGCCTTGACCGGCACCAGGATCGACCGGAACACCAGCATCAGCAGCAGGATCGACAGGCCGACGACCAGCAGCAGGTAGACCGGCAGCGCGTCCGAGAGCTTCTCCGACACGTCGATGCCGATCGCGGTCGCGCCGGTCAGCAGCACGTCCGCCCCGTCGACGCCGGCGACCTGGCGGCGGATGTCGTGCACCAGCTCCTCGGTGGCCTCGTCGGTCGGGCCGCTGCGGGGGATCACCCCGAGCAGCGCGGTCCGCCCGGTCGGGTCGGTCTGCGGCGGGGCCACCGCGAGCACCCCGTCCGTGGCCTGGACCAGCTTGGCGACCTGCGGGGCCGCGGCGGCGGTGGCCTGCGGGGAGTCGGACGTGACGACCACCGCGAGGCGGCCGGTGAAGCCGGGGCCGAAGCCCTCCCGGACCAGGTCGTTGTTCAGCCGGGCCGGCGAGCCCGCGGCGGCGGTGCTGGCGTCCGGCAGGGCCAGCCGCATGTCGGGGGCGGGCACCGCGAGCAGGCCCAGGCCGAGCAGGGCCACCAGGATCACCGGTACGCGCAGCCGGGTGACCAGGTGCGCCCAGCGGAAGCCGAAGCCGGACCGGTCCTCGGCGGGCGCCTCGGCGGCCACCGACCCGGCCCGGTCCCCGGCCGGGCTGCCGTTCGCCGGTGCGGCGGCGGTGCTGCCGGCCCGGCGCAGCCGGCGGGGGAGGACCCGGTGACCGGCGAAGCCGAGCAGCGCGGGGGCGAGGGTGATGGCGACCAGCACGGCGACGGTCACCGTGCCGGCGGCGGCCAGGCCCATGACGGTGAGGAACGGGATGTCCACCACGGCGAGACCGGCCAGCGCGATGACCACGGTGGCCCCGGCGAACACCACGGCGGAGCCGGCGGTGCCGACGGCGCGGCCGACCGCCTCCTCCGGGGAGAGCCCCTCGATCAGGTGCTGGCGGTGGCGGGAGGTGATGAACAGCGAGTAGTCGATGCCGACCGCGAGGCCGAGCATCAGCGCCAGGATCGGCGCGGTGCTGGTCAGCTCGATGGTGCCGGAGAGCGCGTACAGGCCGGCCATGCCGACGCCGACGCCGATCAGCGCGTTGAGCATGGTCATTCCGGCCGCGACCAGCGACCCGAACGTGATGACCAGGACGATCGCCGCCACGAGGACGCCCAGCGCCTCGGTGGAGCCGACCTCCGGCTCGCCGCCGAGCACCTCGCCGCCCGGGGCGATCTGCCAGCCCTGCGCCTCGGCCTGCTCGCCCACCTTCTCGTACGCGTCGCGCTGGGCGTCGGTGACGTCGTCGGCACGGCCGGCGAACTGCACCTGGATCAGCGCGTACCGGCCGTTGGGGGAGATCGCCTGGGACTGGTACGGGTCCACCGCGCCGACCACCCCGGGCAGGGTGGCCGCCTCCTGGGTCACCTGCTTGACCAGGGCCTGCCCCTCGGGCGTGGCGAGCTGGCCGTCCGCCGGTGCCTTGACGGCGATGGTGCCGGTGGCCCCGCTGGCCGCCGGGAACCGCTCGGCGAGCAGGTCGATCGCGCGCTGGGACTCGGTGCCGGGCATGGTGAAGTTGCTCGCCGTCGGGCCGCGCAGCGTCGCCGCGGCGATGCCGAGGCCGACGAGCACGACGAGCCAGACGACGGCGACGAGCCGCCGGTGGCGTAGTGAGGCCCGGCCGAGCCGGTACAACAGGGTCGCCATCAGATCCTTGTCCTCGATCGTGGGTGGAGTCGTCGTGGGTCAAACCGTGGTGGTGGAGCCGTCGTGGGTGGAGCCGCCGGGCGGCGGGCCGGGCCGGCCGGGCGGCGGCGGGTCGGCCGGGGGCACCAGCGCGCGCCGGACGAGGCCGAGTAGCGCGTCGCGCAGCTCGTCGTCGTCGAGGTCGTCGAACTCGCCGCAGGTCTCGGCGATCCCGGCGAGCACGACCAGGGCCGCGACCCGGGCGGCCGGGCGCGGCGAGTGGCCGGCGAACGCCGCGACCAGCCGTTCGGAGATCTGCTGCACGTGCGCGAAGGCCGGCTGCTGGAGCAGCACGGGGAACTCGCCGCGCAGCAGCGCGATCTGCCGGCGGAAGCGCACCGCGAGGTCGACGAAGCCCTCGGCGGCCACCCGCTGGGCCCGGTCGCCGCCGAGCCCCGCTATCCGCTCGTCGAGCTCGACCACCGCCGCCAGCTCCGGGGCCATCAGCTCGCTGAGCAGGGCCTCCTTGTTGGCGAAGTGGTAGAGCACGGTGGCCTTCGAGACGCCGACCTCGCGGGCGATGTCCTGCAGCGAGGTGCCCTTGTAGCCGGTGACGGCGAACCGCCGCCCCGCCGCCGCGAGGATCTCCGCGTGTGTCTCCGGTACCGCCCGTGCCATGCCGGCCACCTCCCGCCCACCAGCATGCCTGACCGATCGGTCAGACCCTGACCGATCGGTCAGAGGAATCGGGTGGCGTTGGCCACAGCGACGCCCGCCCGCGGCGGGGCCGGAACGGGCCGGGGCCGGACCAGGAACCGGCCGGGAGCGACGCCGGACACGGCCCGCTCGAAGAACCGGTACCGCCCCCCGGGTGCCATGATGCGGGGATGACCGAGAACCCATCGACCTCCGTCGAGCACGCGGACGCGCTGCGCGCCCTGCACAAGTCCGGCGACCCGCTGGTGCTGCCCAACGCCTGGGACGCCGGCTCGGCCCGGGCGGTCGTCGCGGCCGGCTTCGCGGCCGTCGCCACCAGCAGCGCCGCCGTCGCCGAGTCCCTCGGGTACGCCGACGGCGAGGCCACCCCGGTCGAGGAGATGTTCGCCGCCGTCGCCCGGATGGTGCGCGCGGTGCCCGTCCCGGTCACCGCCGACCTGGAGCGGGGGTACGGCCTGAGCCCCGCCGAGCTGGTCGAGCGGATGCTCGCCGCCGGGGTCGTCGGGTGCAACCTGGAGGACTCCGACCCGCGCACCGGCGCGCTGTACGACGCCGAGGAGCAGGCCGAACTGCTGGCCGCCGTGCGGGCGGCGGCCGACGCGGCCGGGGTGCCGCTGGTGCTCAACGCCCGCATCGACCTCTACCTGCGCGGGGCCGGCGACCCGGACGGCCGCACCGCCGAGGCGATCCGCCGGGGGCGGCTCTACCGGGCCGCGGGGGCGGACTGCGTCTACCCGATCTTCCTCGCCGAGCCGGAGCGGATCGCGGAACTCGTGTCAGCCGTGGACGCCCCGGTGAACGTCGGCTTCAAGCCGGGCGGGCCGAGCCTGGCCGAGCTGGCCGGGCTGGGCGTGGCCCGGGTCAGCTTCGGCCCCGGCCCGTACCGGGTCAGTCAGGCGCGGATCGCCGGCCTGCTCGACGCCGTCCGCTCCGGCGCCAACCCGTACGCGTGAGGAAGGGCCCCTGGTTAAGGCTTCCGGTACAGGAAGGGCCCCTTCCTAACCAGCCGGCCCAGCCAGCCGACCCGGTGGGCCCGTTCCGGTTGCCCGCCGGCGGGTGGGGCGCGAGGGTGGGGTGATGAGCAGCGCGGAGCAGACCCGCGACGGGGTGTCGCTGACCAACCTCGACCAGCCCCTCGCCCCCGACGCCGGGGCGAGCAAGCGGGACCTGGTCGACTACCTCGACGCCGTCCACGGACGGCTGCTGCCCTGGCTGCGGGGTCGGCCGCTGTCGGTGGTCCGGGTGCTGCGCGGGCAGGCGCCGTTCATGCAGAAGAACCTGCCGAAGTACACCCCCGACTGGGTACGCCGAACGTCGGTCTGGGCCGAAGCGTCCCACCGCGACGTGTCGTACGCCCTCTGCGACGACCGGCGGACGCTGCTGTGGTTCGCCAACCAGCGCGCGGTGGAATACCACCCGACCCTGTCCACGGTCGACCGCCCGGGGCACCCGACCGACCTGGTGCTCGACCTGGATCCGCCGGAGGGGGCGGACTTCGGGGTGGCCGTGGCCGCCGCCCGGCTGGTGCGGCAGGCGCTCGCCGACGTCGGGCTCGCCGGGGCGGTCAAGACCAGCGGGGCCAAGGGGCTGCACGTCCTCGTCCCGGTCGACGGGGCGACGAGCGCCGAGGAGGCCGCCGCCGCCACCCGCGCCCTCGCCGTACGGGCCGAGCGGCTCGACCCGGCGCTGGCCACCACCGCCTTCATCCGCGAGGACCGGGGCGGGCGGGTGTTCGTCGACTCGACCCGGGCGGGCGGGGCGAGCCTGGTGGCCGCCTTCAGCCCCCGGCTGCGCCCGGGGCTGCCCGTGTCGTACCCCGTGGGGTGGGACGACCTCGACGCGGTCGTCCCCGCCGACTTCACCGTGCGGACCGTCCCCGCGCTGGTCGCCGACCGCGACCCGTGGGCGGGGCTGCTGCCGCCGCCGCAGCCTCTCCCCGCCGACCTGGTCGAGCAGGGGCGGGGCATCCCGGTCGCCCGCGTGCAGGCGATGCACGAGGGCCGCCGGCGGGCGCGGGCCCGCCGCGCCGCGCAGTCGCCGTAGCGGCCGGGCGACCGCTTCGCCGCGTACACCGATCGCCGCCGGAGCCCCGGCGTGCGCGGAGCAGCCGTCAGCGGGCCTCGGCGTACGCGGCGAAGCGGTCGACGAGGCCGTGCGGTGCGTCGTCGCGGAAGCAGATCTCCAGGTTCGCGGCGGCCTCCCGGGCGGCTGTCTCGGCGCGCGGGAACAGCGCCCGCTCGTACGCGGCCAGCGCGGTCTCGACGTCGTCGGGGTGGGCGGCGAGGGCCCGGCCGAGTTCGGCTCCGTCGAGCATGGCGAGGTTGGCGCCCTCCCCGGCGAAGGGCGACATGAGGTGGGCGGCGTCGCCGAGCAGGGTGACGCCGGGCACCCGGTCCCAGCGGTGCCCGACCGGCAGCGCGTGGATGGCGCGCGGGACCAGGGGGCCGTCGGCGTCGGCGATCAGTGCCCGCAGCTCGGGCGCCCAGCCGGCGAACTGGTCGAGCAGGAAGGACCGGGCGGGGTCGTCGCCCGGCCGCTCGTGCCCCGGGACCGCGCAGGCTGGGTCGACGCCGGCGAGCCGGTCCTCGGGCAGCCGCAGGGCGACGTAGACGTGCAGGCTGCCGTCGGTCTCCCGGTGGGCCAGGAAGCCCTTGCCGGGGCCGAGGGCGAACAGCATGCCGGACCCGACGAGCGCGGCCTGCGCGGGGTGCCGGCGGTCGGCGTCGAGCAGGGTGGCCTCGACGAACGACAACCCGCAGTAGGCGGGCGCGGCGGCGGAGACCAGCGGTCGGATCCGGGACCAGGCGCCGTCGGCGCCCACGAGCAGGTCGGTGGTGGCGGTGCCGCCGCCGGCGAGGGTCAGCTCGTGCCGCCCGTCGCCGAGGGCGCGGGCGGCCGTGATCCCGCCGCCCCAGCGGACGGTGCCCTCGGGCAGGGAGTCCAACAGCAGCCGGCGCAGGTGGCCCCGGTTGACCTCGGGGCGGTCGCCGTCGCCCTCGTCGGCCTCGTCCAGGTGCGCGGTGCCGTGCCGGTCGAGCACCCGCACGGCCTGCCCGCCGGGGTGGACGAGGCGCAGGAACTGCTCGTGCAGGCCGGCGGCCCGCAGGGCGACCTGGCCGTTGTGCTGGTGGATGTCGAGCATGCCGCCCTGGGTGCGGGCGTCCGGTGCGGAGTCCCGCTCGTAGACGGTGGCGGGGATGCCGTGGACGTGCAGGACGCGGGCGAGCGTGAGGCCGCCCAGTCCGCCGCCGACGATGCCGATCGCTGGTGTGCGCACAGGTCTCCTTCGGGTGTGGGTGCTGCTGGTTCCGGGTGACGAACAGGTTCTTGACGAACGCGTTCGACGCGGGCATGGAAAGCCGCCGTGCGGCCGGGGAGGGTCAGTCGCCGCCCCGGCCGGCGGCGAGGCCGTCGAGCAGGGTGCTGAACGCCCACCGCGCCCGCTGTTCGCCGGTGCCGGAGAACAGCTCGTCGCGGGCGCGGTGCAGGTGGGGGTGGTCGCCCGGATCGGCGTCGCGCACGGCCGACACCTGCTGGCGTACCTCGCCGTCGGCGTCGGCCGACCCGTCCCGGGTGCCCTGTTCGGCGGCCGTGGCCGTGGCGTGCTGCAGCAGCAGGTCGACGCCCCACGCCGCCTGCCGCACGGGGATGCCGCCCGCGTGCAGCAGGCCCAGCACCGCATCGACCAGCCGCAGGTAGTGCGGCCCGGAGGGGCGCAGCACCAGCGCCGACCGGGCCAGGCCCGGATGACCCATCAAGATCCGGGTGTACGCGTCGAGCAGGCCGATCACGTCCTCGCGCCAGCATCCGGCGTCGTCGCCGGACGGCAGCGGAAGGTCCGCGATCAGCGCGTCGAGCAGGGCGGCGTGCATCTCGGCCAAGTTGTCGACGTAGACGTACAGGGACGCCGGGCCGGTGTCGAGCTCCGCCGCCAGCCGGCGCATGGTGACCCGCTCCAGGCCCTCCTCGCGCATGACACGCAGGGCGACGCTCATCACGCCGTCCCTGCTCAGCGGCGGCTTGGCGGGGCGGTCGCGGCGACTCACGGGAACGCGCCGAGGGCTCATGAACGCGATCGTAACGAACATGTTCGTCACCTGGCAAGGGCCCCCGCGACGGGTTGTCCATGCCGGTCCGCGACGGCGCGGGCGTGCGGGCCGGGAGCCTTGCTTTCATTGATGGGCTTTGGCATCCTCCATGTGGAAAGCGCTTTCCAAGCTGGTGTCTCCGGGCGACGCCGGCACCGGCCACGCCTGCGCCCCGGCCGCGCGCTGTCGATCGACGGCGCGCCGGCCGTGCGCCCGGCCGGCCGACCACGGGCATCCCGTCCCGCGACCAGTTCGATCCCCTGGAGACCCCCATGCGCGTCAGCTCCATGATCGCCGCGACCGGCCTGCTGGCCGGCGCGCTCGTCGTGCTACCCCAGGCGGCGCAGGCCGCCCCCGTCCGGTACGAGGCCGAGACCTCCCCGGCGGTATGCACCGGCACCGTCGATGCGGACTGGGCCGGCTACTCCGGCAGCGGCTTCTGCAACGCCACCAACGCCGTCGGCGCGTACGCCCAGTTCACGGTGACCGCCGCCGCTGCCGGCGCGGCGACGGTGCAGATCCGGTTCGCCAACGGCGCCACGACGGTCCGGTCGGCGGACCTGGTCGTCAACGGCTCGACCGTGCAGAACCTCGCGTTCGAGGGCACCGGCGCCTGGAGCACGTGGGTGACCAGGACGGTGTCGGTGAACCTGACCGCCGGCAGCAACACCGTCCGGCTCACCCCGACCGTCTCGGTAGGCCTGCCCAACGTGGACTACCTCGACGTCGACGCGGGCACCACCACGCCGCCCCCGGCGACGAACGCGCTCTACGTGGCCACCAACGGCGACGACGGCAACCCGGGCACCCTGGCCGCCCCGCTGCGCAGCATCCAGCGCGCGGTCGACCTCGCCCAACCCGGCCACACCATCTACCTGCGCGGCGGCACGTACGCCCCGAGCACCAACCTCCAGCTGCTCAAGAACGGCACGTCGAGCCAGCCGATCACCATGCGCAACTACGGCACCGAGCGGGTGGTCATCGACGGCGAGAACATGCCGCACACCCCCGCGCCGGTGGGCGGCAGCATCCCCCGCGCCGAGCGGGGCGCGATCCACATCGAGGGCGACTGGTGGCGCCTCGTCGGGCTGGAGATCGTCCACGGCCCGTACGCGGTGTTCGCGCTCGACGTCAACAACACCATCTTCGACCGTTTGGTGACCCGGGACAACTACGAGTCGGGCATCCAGATCCAGGGCGCGTCGAGCAACAACCAGGTCGTCAACCTCGACTCGTACGGCAACCGCGACCCCCGCAAGAACGGGGAGAGCGCCGACGGCCTGGCCATCAAGGAGGGCTCCGGCACCGGCAACGTGGTGCGGGGCGCCCGGCTGTGGAACAACTCCGACGACGGGCTGGACTTCTGGATGTTCGAGTCGCCCATCCTGCTGGAGAACAGCCTGGCCTGGGGCAACGGCTTCAACCGCTGGAACCTGCCGGACTACACCGGCGACGGCAACGGCTTCAAGCTGGGCGGCAACGGCGTGGCGGCCAACCACACCGTGCGCAACAGCATGGCGTGGGGCAACGCGGTCGGCGGCTTCATCGACAACAACAACCCCGGCCGGCACACCATCGACCACTGCACCGCGTGGGACAACCCGGAGACCGGCTTCAAGTTCGACCGGTCCACCAGCACGCTGACGAAGAACCTCGCCGTGGCCAACGGCACCGCCGCGTCGCTGGGCTCGACCTCCACCGGCAGCGGCAACTCGTGGAACATCGGCGGCACCTGGTCGCTGGCCAGCACCGACCCGGGCACGATCACCGGGCCGCGCACCGCCGACGGCTCGATCCCGTCGTCGACCTTCCTGCGCCCGTCCAACGGCGCCGACGTGGGCGCCCGCTTCTAGCCGATAGGCCGGAGACACGACGAAGGCCGCTGACCTGATCGATCCTGGTCAGCGGCCTTTCGTGTTGCTCATCCGAGGTGCCCCCGGCAGGATTCGAACCTGCGCCCCCGCCTCCGGAGGGCGGTGCTCTATCCCCTGAGCTACGGGGGCTCAGCGACGGGAGAAGACTAGCAAACGTCCCCACCGAACGCCGAATCGGTATCCGGCCCGGCGGGTCAGGCCGCGATCGCCCGTCCGCAGCTCGGCAGCGGGTGCAGGACGATCCGCCGGGGCAGCCGGCGCGGCCACTCGTTCTTCGGCCAGGAGCCGTCGACGATGACGTGCACCGGGTTCTCCTCGGCCCCGCTGAGCCGCAGCACGAAGTCGCGGGGCAGCGGCGGGTCGACCGACGGGGTGGTGATCATGAAGCGGACCCGGCCCCGGGACGACACGGCGGAGACCACGTCGGCCGCCGGCATCGTGCCGCGCAGCCGCACCCGGCCCAGCCAGTAGACCTCGGCGAGGTGCTCCTGGGCGGCCCGGGTGATCGCCGGGTACTCCAGGCGTACCCAGCGCTCGACCGCGCCGACGCAGAGCCCGCAGGCGCGCTCGCGCGGCTCGCGCGGACCCAACCCCCAGGCCCGCAGGTACGCCCCGACGGCGCCCGCGTCGGCCCGGGGATCGAAGCGGCGCTGGACGAGCGTGGTGAGGCTCTGCCGCGTCCACAGCTCCTCGTCCAGGCCGAACTCGTCGGGGTGGACGCCGCGCAGGACGTCGATCAGCTCCAGTTCCTGTTCGCGGCTGAGGGCTCCCGGCTCGCCCTGCCGCTGTCCGCGACGGACGGCTGCCACCGTCCCGTCACCGCCGATGGTGTGGCGTCGGCACCAGCTGGTGACCGACCGCCGTGCGTCTCTGAGTGCAACCCCCACGTCCTGCGCAACGAGCCCGAATCGCAACTGGTCACGATATGTGGGTAGAAAACTCTCTCAAGCTGGCCAAAGGGTCGGATGGCTTCTAAACGGACATGGCTCGCCGGCGGAACGTGAGCGGACACGGGAAAGGCCCGCGCCGTCGCCGGGTTCGGCGGGACGCGGGCCTTCCGGTGCTGCGGCCCGGCGGGTCAGCCCTTCGCGAGCCGGTCGCGCGCGGCCGTGAGGTTGGTGAGGTCGGTCTGCTGCGTGTTCTTCATCGTCTGGGCCACCCGCACGACCTCGGGGTCGTCGCTGGCGTCCAGGATGCCGTCGATCATGTGGACGCCGCCCAGGTGGTGCTGGATCATCATCTCCAGGAAGAGGACGTCCTTCTCCCGGCC
The DNA here is from genome assembly GCF_000876225.1 of Micromonospora haikouensis. NCBI lineage: Bacteria > Bacillati > Actinomycetota > Actinomycetes > Micromonosporales > Micromonosporaceae > Micromonospora > Micromonospora haikouensis. The sequence goes on from NZ_JXSX01000002.1 coordinate 856,494, forward strand.
CCGGGGGGTGTCCCGCAGCTTCGCCATCTGCTCCGGGGTGGCCATTCCCGGCATCAGGCCGTTCTTCATCGACGCCGCGCCGTCGGGCATCCACGCCATCCGCGGCTGCGACCCGGTCGGGTCGAGGCCCCAGGAGCGCAGCCACGTCTGCATGGTGCCGATCTCGCCCTGCTGGCCGGTGGCGATGTCGCCGCCGATGCTGACCACCTCGGCGTCGGTGCCCTGCTGGAACGCGATCAGCCCCATCTCCACCGCCTGGGCGTGGTGGGTGGTCATGTCCCGGGCGAAGCCCGCCTCGGCCGAGGCGTCACCTGGGCGGGTGAGCTTCGGCGTGAGCAGGCCGCCCGCGTACCCCAGGAGGAGGCCGACCACGACGGCGGCGACCACCGCCAGCGTGCCGAAACGGCGCGCGCCCGTCGCCCCACCGTCGTCGCCGGTCTCCGGGGCCTCGACCGTGTCGGGCTCCGTCGTCGTGGGTGCGGTCATCGGCGTCCTCGTCCTCGGTGGTCTCGGTCCCGGGTCACTGGGTGGGCATCGCGGCGCCGTCACGCGGCGTGGTGCCGGTGGCGGTGATGCCCGGCTCGCCGCAGTTGGCGGTGGGGCCCTCGATCGAGGCGTTCACCCGCAGCGTCTTGATGAACTCGTCGATCCGGCTGTCGTCGGCGTTGTCGACCTTGAGCTGGTAGCCCCAGGCCTGGAGGGAGATCGGCTTGTCCTGCCCCTCGAACGGGCTGAGCATCAGCTTCTCCTGGCCCTCGACCTTGCTCTTGAGCTTGGCCACCTGGTCGGCCGGCAGATCCGGGCGGTAGGTGATCCACACCGCGCCGTGCTCCAGGCTGTGCACCGCGTGCTCGTTGGCGATCGGGGCGTCGTAGACGTTGCCCATGCAGTTCTGCCAGGTCGCGTTGTGCGGGCCGGCCACCGGCGGGGACTGCGCGTACTTGATGGAGCCCTGCTGGTGGTTGCTGCCCTTGACCAGCTCCGGGTCCGACTTGCGGAAGTTGACGATGCCGCTGATGTCGGCGGCCCGGTCCTCCCACGGCTTGGAGCCCTGGAACGTCGCCCAGGCGCCGAAGCCGATGATGCCGACGGCGAGCACACCGACTGCCGTGAACAGCGCGATCGGGCCCCACGAGCGGCCCTGGCTCACCTTCACCGGTGCGATCGGCTTGCGGGGGCCCTTGCCCTTGCCGCCCGCCGAGGGGCGTGGGGCGTCGCCCGTCGACTTGCCGGCCCCGGCCTTGGCGCCGGCCGCCGGCCGGCCCGCCCCCGGCTTCTTGCCGGTGGTGACCACGGTCGGACGGCGCTCCGGGCCGCCCGGGGTGCTGATGCTCATCGTGCCTCGTCAGGTCGGTCGGTCAGAGTGGGTGGCGGACGGTGTTCACGCGCAGGGTGGCCGCCGAGTGACCGAGTCTACCCCCGATAACATGGTTCGGTGACTCCCGCAGAACTGGCCGAGGTCGTCCTCTCCGCAGCCCACGCAGTCTTCGCCGACCGGGGCCTGGACAGCTCCGCGCTCCCGGGGCGCACCGCCGTCGAGCGACCGCGCAACCCGGAGCACGGCGACTACGCCTCGACGCTCGCCCTCCAGCTGAGCAAGAAGGTGGGCGTGCCGCCGCGCGAGCTGGCCACGGCGCTGGCCGAGCAGCTCGGCCGGGCCCCCGGGGTCAAGTCGGTGGAGATCGCGGGGCCGGGCTTCCTCAACATCCGGCTCGACGCCGCCGCCGCCGGCCAGCTCGCCCGGTCGATCGTCGAGGCCGGCCCGGCGTACGGCACCGGCACGGCCCTCGCCGGCCAGAAGATCAACCTGGAGTTCGTCTCGGCCAACCCGACCGGCCCGGTGCACATCGGCGGGGTCCGCTGGGCCGCCGTCGGCGACGCGCTGAGCCGGCTGCTGCGCGCGACCGGCGCCGACGTGGGCACGGAATACTACTTCAACGACGCCGGCTCCCAGATCGACCGGTTCGCCCGGTCCCTGCTGGCCGCCGCGAAGGGCGAGCCCGCCCCGGAGGACGGCTACGGCGGCGCGTACATCGCGGAGATCGCCACCGAGGTCCGCAGCCGCCGGCCCGACGTGCTGGAGCTGGGCGACGCCGCCGCCCAGGAGGTGTTCCGGGTCGAGGGCGTCGAGCTGATGTTCGAGGAGATCAGGTCCTCGCTGCGCGACTTCGGGGTGGAGTTCGACACCTACTTCAACGAGAAGGACCTGCACGACCGGGGCGAGCTGGACCACGCCCTGGCCCGGCTGCGCGAGCAGGGCCACCTCTACGAGGCCGACGGGGCCACCTGGCTGCGCACCACCGACTTCGGCGACGACAAGGACCGGGTGCTGCGCAAGTCCAACGGCGAGTGGACGTACTTCGCCGCCGACTGCGCGTACTACCTCGACAAGCGCGAGCGCGGCTTCGACCGCGTGGTGATCATGCTGGGCGCCGACCACCACGGCTACATCGGCCGGATGAAGGCGATGTCCGCCTGCTTCGGCGACGACCCCGCCGTCAACCTGGAGATCCTGATCGGCCAGCTCGTCAACCTGGTCCGCGACGGGCAGCCGGTGCGGATGAGCAAGCGGGCCGGCACCGTGGTCACCCTGGAGGACCTGGTCGACGCGATCGGCGTGGACGCCTCCCGGTACGCGCTGGCCCGCTACTCCAGCGACTCCCCGATCGACATCGACGTGGAGCTGTGGACCCGGGCCACCCGCGACAACCCGGTCTACTACGTGCAGTACGTGGCGGCGCGCACCGCCAGCGTGGGCCGCAACGCGGCCGAGGTGGGGCTGACCCGGGGCGACGGCGAGGCGTTCCGCCCCGAGCTGCTCTCCCACGACAAGGAGAACGACCTGCTCAAGGCGCTCGCCGAGTTCCCGGCCGTGGTCGCCACCGCCGCCGAGCTGCGGGAGCCGCACCGGGTGGCCCGCTACCTGGAGGAGCTGGCCGGGGCGTACCACCGGTTCTACGACAACTGCCGGATCCTGCCGCGCGGCGAGGAGGAGGTCACCGACCTGCACCGGGCCCGGCTCTGGCTCAACGACGCCACCCGCACGGTGATCGCCAACGGGCTGCGCCTGCTCGGCGTGTCCGCCCCGGAGAGGATGTGATCGCGTGCGAGCGCGAGGAGTGAGCCTGCGAGCCCCGCAGTCGCGAAGCGGAGACCGCTGATGCGGGCTCACGAGGCCGGCGCGCTGCACGGCGACATCGGCAGCCGGGGGCCGGCGTGGCTGCGTACCCCGGTCGACGTCAACGCCTTGGTGCCGCCGCTCTGGCCGCGCACGGTGACCCGGGCCGCCGACGGCGCGCTCGCCGTCGGCGGGCTCGGCGTGCGCGAGATCGCGGCCGAGTTCGGCACCCCGGTGTACGTGCTCGACGAGGACGACCTGCGCTCGCGCTGCCGCGACTTCCGGGCGGCCTTCCCCGACGCCGACGTCTACTACGCGGGCAAGGCGTTCCTGTGCCGGGCCGTGGTGCGGATGATCGCCGAGGAGGGGCTCTTCCTCGACGTGTGCACCGGCGGCGAGCTGGCCACCGCGCTGTCGGCCGGGATGCCGGCGGAGCGGATCGGCTTCCACGGCAACAACAAGTCGGTGGCGGAGCTGACCCGGGCGCTGGACGCGGGGGTGGGGCGGATCGTCCTCGACTCGTTCACCGAGATCGACCGGCTCACCGCGCTGGCCCGCGAGCGCGGGGTCCGCCCCGGCGTGCTGATCCGGGTCACCGTCGGCGTGGAGGCGCACACCCACGAGTTCATCGCCACCGCGCACGAGGACCAGAAGTTCGGCTTCTCGCTGGCCGGCGGGGCGGCTGCCGCCGCCGCGTTCAAGGTCATCGACGAGGGCGTGCTGGACCTGCGCGGCCTGCACTCGCACATCGGCTCGCAGATCTTCGACGCCAGCGGGTTCGAGGTCTCCGCCCGCCGGGTGCTCGCCCTGCAGGCGCAGATCCGCGACGCCCGGGGCGTCGAGCTGCCCGAGCTGGACCTGGGTGGCGGCTTCGGCATCGCGTACACGACCCAGGACGACCCGGCGACCCCGCAGGAGCTGGCCAAGCGGCTGCGCAAGATCGTCGACGGGGAGTGCGCCGCCGAGCGGCTGGCCGTGCCGCGCCTGTCCATCGAACCCGGCCGGGCCATCGTCGGCCCGGCGGTGTTCACGCTCTACGAGGTCGGCACGGTCAAGAACGTCGACGGCATCCGCACCTACGTGAGCGTGGACGGGGGGATGAGCGACAACATCCGCACCGCCCTCTACGACGCGTCGTACTCGGCGACGCTGGCCTCCCGGGCCTCGACCGCCGAGCCGCTGCTCGCCCGCGTGGTGGGAAAGCACTGTGAGTCCGGGGACATCGTGGTGAAGGATGAATTCCTGCCCGCTGACGTGCAGGCCGGAGATCTTGTCGCGGTGCCCGGGACGGGTGCCTACTGCCGGAGCATGGCCAGCAACTACAACCACGTGCCCCGCCCCGCGGTGGTGGCGGTGCGCGCCGGCCGGGCGCGACTGATCGTCCGGCGGGAGACGGAAGAGGACCTGCTCGCATTGGATGTCGGATGACCTCACCTGTGCGCTTGGCGCTGCTCGGCTGCGGAACGGTCGGCAGCGAGGTGGTGCGGCTGCTGCACGAGCAGTCGGCCGACCTCGCGGCCCGCATCGGCGCCCCCCTGGAGATCGCCGGCATCGCCGTGCGCCGGCTCGGCCGGGACCGGGGCGACCTGCCGGTCGACGAGGCGCTGTTCACCACCGATCCGCTCGGCCTGATCAAGCGGGACGACGTCGACGTGGTGATCGAGGTCGTCGGCGGCATCGAGCCGGCCCGGGGCTGGCTCGTCGAGGCGCTGCGGGCGGGCAAGAGCGTGGTCACCGCCAACAAGGCGCTGCTCGCCGAGGACGGCCCAGCCCTGCACGACGCGGCGGCCGAGGGCGGTGCCGACCTCTACTACGAGGCGTCGGTCGCCGGGGCCATCCCGCTGCTGCGCCCGCTGCGCGACTCGCTGCACGGCGACCGGGTCAACCGGGTCACCGGCATCGTCAACGGCACCACCAACTTCATCCTCTCCGCGATGGACGCCACCGGCGCCGGCTTCGCCGAGGCCCTGGAGGAGGCCACCGAGCTGGGCTACGCGGAGGCCGACCCGACGGCCGACGTGGAGGGCTTCGACGCGGCGGCCAAGGCGGCGATCCTCGCCTCGCTGGCGTTCCACACCCGGGTCACCGCCGCCGACGTGCACCGCGAGGGGATCACCGAGGTCACCGCCGCCGACGTGGCCAGCGCCAAGGCGATGGGCTGCACGATCAAGCTGCTCTGCATCGCCGCCCGGGGCCGCGACGCCGCCGGCCGGGAGACGGTCAGCGTGCGGGTGCACCCGGCGATGATCCCCCTGACCCACCCGCTGGCCAGCGTCGGCGACGCGTTCAACGCGGTCTTCGTCGAGGCCGAGGCGGCCGGGCAGCTCATGTTCTACGGCCGGGGCGCGGGCGGCGCGCCGACCGCCAGCGCCGTGCTCGGCGACGTGGTGGCGGTGGCCCGCAACCGGCTCGCCGGGGTGCGCGCGCCCAGCGAGTCGGCGTACGCGGATCTCGCGGTGCGGCCGATGGGGGAGGCCCTGACGCGCTACCACATCAGCCTCGACGTGGCCGACCGTCCCGGCGTGCTCGCGGCGGTGGCCGGGGTGTTCGCCCGGCACGACGTGTCCATCGCCACGGTCCGGCAGGGCTCGGCGGACGGCCCGGCCGGCTCCGGCGACGCCGAGCTGGTCATCGTCACCCACGTCGCGCCGGACGCCGCGCTCGCCGCCACCGTGGAGGAGCTGCGCGGGCTGGACATCGTGCGGTCGGTGGCGAGCGTGCTGCGGGTCGAGGGCGGGGCCTGACGCGGCTGGTCCGCCGGCCCCCGTCGGCCCTCGCTTGGGCGGCGGGTACGCCACGGCGCGCGCGTTCGCGTCTCGCCTGGTGGTTACGCTCAGGTGCGGCGTGCGCCGGTCGGCGAGGCTGGTCCACGCTGGGTGTGCCCGGCCTGTCGGCGGGGCGGTAGAGGTGAGGAGAGCGACATGTGGCGGGGTCTGATCGAGACGTACCGGGACCGGCTGCCGGTCACCGACGCCACCCCGGTCGTCACCCTGCACGAGGGGAACACCCCGCTGCTGCCCGCGCCGGTGCTCTCCGCCCGGCTCGGCTGTGACGTCTACCTCAAGGTCGAGGGGGCCAACCCGACCGGCTCGTTCAAGGACCGGGGCATGACGCTCGCGGTCTCCAAGGCCGTCGAGCACGGCGACAAGGCGATCATCTGCGCCTCGACCGGCAACACGAGCGCCTCCGCCGCCGCGTACGCGGCCCGCGCCGGGATCACCTGCGCGGTGCTGGTGCCGCAGGGCAAGATCGCGCTGGGCAAGCTGGCCCAGGCGCTGGTGCACGGCGCGCGGCTGCTCCAGGTCACCGGCAATTTCGACGACTGCCTGGCGCTGGCCGCCAAGCTCGCCCAGGACTACCCGGTCGCGCTGGTCAACTCGGTCAACCCCGACCGCCTGCACGGGCAGAAGACGGCCGCGTTCGAGATCGTCGAGGCGCTCGGCGACGCGCCCGACATCCACTGCCTGCCGGTCGGCAACGCCGGCAACATCTCCGCCTACTGGATGGGCTACTCGGAGGACCTGCGCGACGGCAACGCCACGAAGGCCCCGAAGATGTACGGCTTCCAGGCCGCCGGCGCCGCCCCGATCGTCACCGGCCAGGTGGTGCACGAGCCGTCGACCATCGCCACCGCGATCCGGATCGGCAACCCGGCGAGCTGGACGAAGGCCGTCGACGCCCGGGACGCCTCCGGCGGCCTGATCGCCGCCGTCAGCGACCGGGAGATCCTGGCCGCCTACCGGCTGCTGGCCCGCGAGGTCGGCGCGTTCGTCGAGCTGGGCAGCGCGGCCAGCGTCGCCGGGCTGCTCCAGCAGGCCGCCGCCGGCAAGGTGCCGGCCGGCTCGACGGTCGTCTGCACGGTCACCGGGCATGGCCTGAAGGACCCGGAGTGGGCCATCTCCACGGCTCCCGCCCCGATCACCATCGGCAACGACGCCCTCGCCGCCGCCCGCTCCCTCGACCTGGCCTGAGCCCGCCCCGGGCGGCTGTCGTCCGGGCGACGACGCGACCGGTCGTCGGGCCGGCCGGGGACGGCGTGCCGCGCCGTCGGGTCGGCCGGCGCCGGGCGCGGCCCGCGCACGTGCGGCGACGGGCGCGACACGCCGCCGGGGCGGGGCGGCGCGACCCCGGCCCGGCCGGGATGATTGCGTCGGGCACACTCCTTGTTACCGAGCTGTCCCGCCCTTCTCTTCCCAGGAGTGAGCCACGCCGATGTCGCTGCTCGCCAGATTCAGCCTCGCCAACCGAGGGCTGGTCGCCCTCATCGCCGTGGTCACGACGCTGTTCGGTCTGTTCGCCGTGCCGTCGTTGAAGCAGCAACTCCTGCCGTCGCTGGAGTTCCCGGGCGCGTTCGTCGTGGCGGTCTACCCCGGCGCCGCGCCCGAGATCGTCGAGTCGCAGGTCACCGAGCCGATCGAGAACAGCATCCAGGGCATCCCCGGGCTGGAGAAGGTCACCTCCACCTCCCGCGAGGGCTCGGCCACCGTCCAGGTGGAGTTCACGTTCGGCACCGACCTGGACAACGTGGTCAACAAGATGGAGACCGCGCTGAACCGGATCGACAGCCAGCTCCCCGAGGGCGTCGACCCGCAGGTCCTCACCGGCACCACCGACGACCTCCCGGCCGTGGTGATCGCCGCGTCCGGCGGCGGCGACGAGCGGGCGCTGGCCGACCGGCTGCGCGACAACGTGGTGCCGGAGCTGGAGGGGATCGACGGGGTCCGCACCGTCGCCGTGACCGGCACCCGGGAGCAGGTCGTCACCGTCACCCCGGACCCGGCGAAGCTGGCCGCCGCGAAGCTCGCGCCGACCGCGATCGGCACGGCCCTGAAGACCAACGGCGTCGCCGTGCCGGCCGGCGCGGTCAGCGACGGGTCGCGGGCCCTCACCGTCCAGGTGGGTACGCCGATCCGCTCCGTCGACGACCTCAAGGGCATCGTGCTCACCTCGACCGCGCCGAAGGCGGCCCCGGTGAAGCTCGGCGACGTGGCGGCCGTGGAGCAGCAGCTCGCCCCGGCCACCTCGTTCACCCGCACCAACGGCCGGGACAGCCTCGGCATCGCCGTCACGGCCGCACCGGACGGCAACGCCGTCGAGATCTCCCACGAGATCCGCGACCGCCTCGCCGACCTGCGTTCGGCCTCCGGCGCGGACCTGACCGTCGTGTTCGACCAGGCCCCGTTCGTGGAGAAGTCCATCGAGAGCCTCACCACCGAGGGCCTGCTGGGCCTGGTCATGGCGGTCGTGGTGATCCTGGTCTTCCTGCTGTCGGTGCGCTCCACCGTGGTCACCGCCGTCTCGATCCCGCTGTCGGTGCTGGTGGCGCTCATCGCGCTCTGGATCGGCGACTACTCGCTCAACCTGCTCACCCTCGGCGCGTTGACCATCGCGGTCGGCCGGGTGGTCGACGACTCGATCGTCGTGCTGGAGAACATCAAACGCCACCTGGAATACGGCGAGCCGAAGCGGCAGGCGATCCTCACGGCGGTCCGCGAGGTGGCCGGCGCGGTGACCGCGTCGACGCTGACCACGGTGGCCGTGTTCGCCCCGATCGCGCTGGTCGGCGGCTTCGTCGGGCAGCTCTTCGCGCCGTTCGCGATCACCGTGACGGTGGCCCTGCTCGCCTCGCTGCTGGTCTCGCTCACGGTGATCCCGGTGCTGGCCTACTGGTTCCTCAAGCCCGGGCGGGTCGCCGACGAGGCCGCCCGCCGGGCCGCCGAGGAGAAGGAGCTGCGCAGCCCGCTCCAGCGGGGCTACCTGCCGGTGATCGGGTTCGCCACCCGCAGCCGGGGAACCCGCTGGATCACCGTCGGGCTGGGGCTGGTGGTGCTGCTCGGCACCTTCGTCCTGTCCGGCGCGCTCAAGACCAACTTCCTGGACGACTCCGGCCAGGACACCCTGACCATCACCCAGCAGCTCCCGGCGGGCAGCGGGCTGGCCGCCACCGACCAGGCGGCCCGCCAGGTCGAGTCGGTGCTCGACCGGGCCGAAGGCGTCGAGACGTACCAGGTGAGCGCCGGGGGCAGCGACCAGCCGTGGGCGGGCGGCGGCGGCAACAACGCCGCCACCTTCTCCGTGACGCTCGACGGCGAGACCGACGTGGCCGAGGTGAAGCGGGCGCTGCGCCGCGAGTTCGACTCCCTCGGCGCCTCCGTCGGCGAGCTGAGCTTCGGCGGCGCCGAGGCCGGCGGGTCGACCAACCAGCTCGAGGTCGTCGTGCAGGCGGCCGACACCGAGGTGCTGGCCCGGGCGGCCGAGCAGGCGCGGGCCGCCATGGCCGGCACGGCCGACGTCGAGGACGTCTCGACCAGCCTGGCCGAGCGGGTGCCGCGGGTGGACGTGACCGTGGACCGGCTGGCCGCGGCGCGGGCGGGGCTCACCGAGGCCGCCGTCGGGCAGCTCGTCGCCCAGGTCTACCGGGGCACCCCGCTGGGGCAGGTCACCTTCGACGGCGGCCAGCAGGACGTGGTGCTGCGCTCCGGCGGGCAGCCGCCGCTGACGGTGGAGGAGCTGCGGGCACTGCGGGTCGGCCCGGTCAAGCTGGACGACATCGCCGACATCACCCAGGCCGAGGGGCCGCAGCAGGTGACCCGCATCGACGGGGAGCGCAGCGTCACGGTCACCGGCACGGCGACCGGCGCCAACCTCGGCGCGACCACCGAGGAGCTCCAGCAGAAGCTGGACGACATCGACGTACCCGGCGCGACCATCAGCATCGGCGGCGTCAGCGCCGACCAGGCGGACGCGTTCGCCGACCTGGGGCTGGCCGTGCTCGCGGCCATCGCGATCGTGTTCCTGATCATGGTGGCGACGTTCCGCAGCCTGACCCAGGCGCTGATCCTGCTGATCTCCGTGCCGTTCGCGGCGACCGGCGCGATCGGCCTGCTGCTGGTCACCGGCACCCCGCTGGGCGTGCCGGCGCTGATCGGCGTGCTCATGCTGGTCGGCATCGTGGTGACCAACGCCATCGTGCTGCTGGATCTGATCAACCAGTACCGGGCGCAGGGCATGGGCGTCGGCGAGGCGGTGGTCGAGGGCGGCCGGCGTCGGTTGCGCCCGATCCTGATGACCGCCGTCGCGACGATCTTCGCACTGCTCCCGATGGCGTTCGGCCTGACCGGGGAGGGCGGCTTCATCTCCAAGCCGCTGGCGATCGTGGTGATCGGTGGCCTGCTCAGCTCCACCCTGCTCACCCTGATCCTGGTCCCGACCCTGTACACGATGGTGGAGAACACCAAGGAGTCGCTGCGGGCCCGTCGGCAGCGTCGCCGGGGCGTACCGCCGGTGGAGTCCACGGGCGACGGCCCGGCGCCGGCCGACGAGCCCGTGCCCGCCGCCGCGCCGGCCGCTCCCGCCCGGCCCGCGCCGTCGGCGGCCCTGGTGGACGGCACCGACCAGTTCGAGGTGCTGCGCCTGCCGAAGAGCCGGCAGTCGCCGTTGCCGCCGCCGGCCGAGTAGCCGACGCGACCGCCCACGCCCCCGCCGGGTTCCACTCCGGCGGGGGCGTTCGCGTGTCCGGCCGCGTCGCGCATCCGACCGGGTACGGTGAGTCAGAGGTCGCATACTGACGGTATCGGGTCGCGCCGGGTGACCTGCTGTTGCGCGGGAGCGGGCCATGGCGGACGGCGCTGGCCGGTGGGGGCGGCGGACGGTGCTGCGCCGTGCCGGGCTGCTCGCCGGGGGCGCGCTCGTCGGGGCCGGCGCCACGGTGCAGACCACCTGGATCGCCGACCGGCGGCTGCCCCTGGCCGGCGGCCCGGCCAGCGCCACCGTCGGCGGCGACCTGCAGGAGGTCGGCGACGGCGCGGTGTCGGTCGTCTGGGGGGCCCGCACCGGCCAGCGGCTGGTGGCGCTCACCTTCGACGACGGCCCCCGCCCACAGTGGACCCCGATGGTGCTCGACACCCTGGAGCGGTATGCCGTGCCGGCCACGTTCTTCCTGGTCGGGCAGCACGTCCGGCAGCACGCGGACCTGCTGCGCGGCCGGCTCGGCCGGCACGAGGTGGGCAACCACAGCTGGGCGCACCACGACCTGGCCCGGCACGACGCCGCCGAGGTCCACGACGACCTGAGCCGGGCGCACGACGCGATCGCCGAGGGCGTCGGGGTCGCCCCCCGGCTGCTGCGCCCCCCGTACGGGCACCTCGGCGGGGCGGTGCTGCACGCCGCCGCCCGGCTCGACTACCGGCTCGTGCTCTGGTCGTTCCAGATGGCCGAGGCACGCTTCCCCGACGACCCGGCCGGGCACGCCCGGCGGATCGTGGCCGGGGTGCGGCCGGGCACGATCCTGCTCGCCCACGACGTCGGGGACGCCCGCCGGCTGGTCGCCCTGCGCGGCCTGCCCGACATGATCACCGGGCTGCGCGGCCGGGGGTTCACCTTCGTCACCGTCTCCGAGCTGCTGCGGCAGGCGGGCGCGCCGCAGCCCGGCGGGTAGGCTTCCCCTACGTGTCTCCCACCCTCTCGGTCCTGGTCCGCAACCGCAGCTTCCGCAACCTCTTCCTCGCCGAGCTGGTGGTCTTCGGCGCGGACTGGTTCGTCATGGTGCCGCTGCTCGTCCTGCTGCCGAAGCTGACCGGCAGCGGGGTGTGGGGGGCCCTCGTGCTGGCCCTCGACACCGGCGTGGTGGCGCTGCTGCTGCCGTACACGGGGACGATCGCGGACCGGTTCGACCGCAAGAAGATCATGATGGCGGCCAACGTCGCCGCGCTGCTCGGCGTGCTGCTGCTGCTCGGCGTCCGGGGCGCGGGCACGGCCTGGCTGGCGATGGTGGCGATCGCCGTGGTGGCGGTGGCGAAGGCGTTCTACTCGCCGGCCGCCCAGGCCGCCCTGCCCAACGTCCTCGACCCCGAGGACCTGGCCGCCGGCAACGCGATCGCCGGCTCGGCCTGGGGCACCATGACCGTCGTCGGCGCGTCGCTGGGCGGCGTGCTCAGCGCCGCCGCCGGGCCGTACGCCTGCTTCTGGGTCGCCGCCGGCGGCCTGACGCTGGCGGCGGGCCTGGCCGGGCTGATCCGCCGCCCCCTGCAGGCCCCGCGCGACGCGGCCGTGCCCGCGCAGCGCACCTGGGCGGCGATCCGGGAGGCCCTCGGCTACATCGGGCACCGGCCCCGGGTGCTCGGCCTGGTCACGGTGAAGTCGGCGGTCGGCCTGGGCAACGGGGTGCTGACCGTCTTCCCGCTGCTCGCCGGCGTGTACGGGGTGGGCGCGATCGGCGCCGGCCTGCTCTTCGCGGTGCGCGGCGCGGGCGCGCTGGTCGGACCGATCCTGATGCGACGGGTGCTGACCAACCGCGCCTGGCTGCTGCCCGGCCTCGCGCTGTCGATGTCGCTGTACGGCCTGGCCTACCTCGGCACGTCGGTGGTGAACTGGTTCCCGCTGGTGCTGGCGCTGGTGTTCGTGGCGCACTTCGCGGGCGGCAGCAACTGGGTGATGTCGAACTACGCCCTGCAGGGCGAGGTGCCGGACCGGCTGCGCGGGCGCGTCTTCGCCACCGACATGATGCTGGCCACCCTCGCGATCTCGGTGAGCCAGCTGGTGGTGGCCGGGGTGGTGGACCTGGTCGACGAGCGGGTGGTGCTGGCCGGCTGCGGCCTGGTCACCCTGGTCTACGCGCTGGGCTGGCGGGTCGCCACCCGGCGGCTGTCGCTGACCGACCCGGTCGCCGAGCCCACCCCGGCGGGGGCGTGAGGGGCGCGCCCGGTCAGCGCCCCGGCGATCACCAGGGCCAGCCCGGCGGGGTGCAGCAGGGAGAAGAGCAGGCCGACCGCCGCGCTGTAGCGGGCCACCGTGCCGGCGGGCAGCGACGACCACGCCGAGGAGTAGAGCCGGGGTAGGGCGACCAGCCAGGCGATGTTGAGCAGCGCGGTGACCAGCAGGATCCCGACGCCGGCCAGCAGCAGGGCCCGGGAGGGGCCGCGGAGGCGGTGGCGGCTCACGGCGGCCAGGACCAGGCCGGTCACCAGCACCAGCACGGTGGGCAGCTGCGTGGCCGTCTGCACGGCCGCGTACCCCAGGAATTCCACGCCGTCCCCCTCCCTGCGGACCCGTCGGCCGTCAGGCTAGCGAAGGGGGTCACGTCCCACGGGCCGGGCGGGACGCCGCAGGGCCCGTCCGGCGGCCTAGCATGAGCGTCGTGCCGACGACATTCGTGGCCGGGCCGGTGAAGGTCCGGGTCCCCGCCACCAGCGCCAACCTCGGGCCGGGGTTCGACGCGCTGGGGCTGGCGCTCGGCCTGCACGACGACGTGGCCGCCGAGGTGGTGCCCGACGGCGTCCGGGTCACGGTGTCCGGGCAGGGCGCGGGCGAGCTGCCCGGCGACGAGACGCACCTGGTCGTCCAGGCCATGCAGGCCACCTTCGACGCGCTGGGCGGGCAGCCGCCGGGCCTCGCGGTGGAGTGCGTCAACCGGATCCCGCAGGCCCGTGGGCTGGGCTCCTCGTCGGCCGCCATCGTGGCCGGCGTGCAGCTGGCCCGGGCCCTGGTCGTCGACGGCGCAACCCGGTTGGACGACGCGGGCGCGCTGCGGCTGGCGGCCGAGATCGAGGGGCACCCCGACAACGTCGCGCCCTGCCTGCTCGGCGGCTTCACGATCGCCTGGACGGAGCCGACCGGCGCCCGGGCGGTCTCGCTGGCCGTGGCCGAGGAGGTGCGCCCGATCGTCTTCGTGCCCGCCGAGCGAGGGCTGACCGCCGTGGCCCGCGCCGCGTTGCCGGCCGCGGTCCCGCACGGCGACGCCGCGCTCAACGCCGGCCGGGCGGCGCTGCTGGTGCACGCCCTGACCGCCGAGCCCTCGCTGCTGCTGCCCGCCACGGTCGACCGGCTGCACCAGGACTACCGCGCCGCCGGCATGCCGGACTCGTCGGCCCTGGTGGAAGCGCTGCGTGCGGCCGGTGTGGCCGCCGTGATCAGTGGGGCCGGGCCCACCGTGCTGGCGCTGACCGAGCCCTCGGAACATTTCGCGCCCGGGGCCGGTTGGCAGGTCTGGTCGTTGGGTATAGACAGCCGCGGAGCGCGTGTCGCACGGGGTACACTTGAACACGCCGAGCGGGACCCTGTTGCCGCAGGTCGGAAGAGTTGATTACGCTCTAGACTTAGCACAGCCGCGAAGCATGCGATCCTCCTGCGGGTCGGCGCACCCCCGAAGCTGTCGGCGGTCAGCCCGTCACCCCTGCCTAAGGCCCACGCCGCACCGCAGTTTCCGCAGGTCGCCGCAGACGGCGAGACCTGCTCACCGAGGTTGGTGAGTCGGGGAAACCGACCGGCTGCTGTGTCACAGTCTCCCGCGACGCGTCATGCGAGGCGGGTGCACCGAGGCCGCCCGGCCACCTGCTTGTCGACTCCGGGCAGTCCCGGCCTATCGAGGGAAGGAATCCATTGAGCGACACCACCGACGTGACGTCGGATGTTTCCAACGTCGCTGGCGATGCCACCGCCGCTGCCCCCACCCGTCGTCGGCGTAGCGGCACCGGGCTGTCGGCGATGCTGCTGCCGGAGCTCCAGAGCCTGGCCGCGTCGCTCGGCATCTCCGGCACGGCTCGCATGCGCAAGGGCGAGCTGATCAGCGCGATCTCCGAGCGGCAGGGCGGCGCCGCCGCCGGGACCCCTCGTCCACGGGCCGAGGCCACGGCCGCCGCCGCTCCCGCCCGCGAGGAGGTGCGCGCCGAGGTCACCCAGGCCCCGTCGGGCACCGACCAGAACCGGGCCCCGGCCGAGCCAGCCGCCGCCCCGGCCGAGGGCCGGACCCGGACCCGGCGCAGCAGGGCCGTCGCGGCGGCCGAGTCCCGGCCCGCCGAGGCCGAGACCCGGCCGGCGGAGACCCGGGCCGAGGAGCCGCCGGCCGCCGCCACTCCCGCCACCGGTGCCGCCGAGCCCGCCGAGCGGGTCGAGGGGCGCCGGGAGCGGGGCGGCCGGGAGCAGGCCGACCGTGCCGAGCGCGGTGACCGTGCCGAGCGGGCCGAGCGCGGCGAGCGGGCCGAGCGGGCCGACCGCGGCGAGCGGGCCGAGCGCACCGACCGTTCCGAGCGGGTCGACCGCGGCGGTGACCGCAACGAGCGGGGCGAGCGGGCCGACCGTGCCGAGCGGGGCGAGCGCGACCGCAACGACCGTGGCGAGCGGGCCGAGCGCGAGCGGGGCGACCGCAACGAGCGGGCCGACCGTGGCGACCGCAACGACCGCAACGACCGGGGTCAGCGCGCCGAGCGGGACAACGGCGGCGACGATGACGACGAGGGCGGCGGCCGGCGGGGCCGGCGCAGCCGCTTCCGCGACCGCCGCCGGGGCCGGGGCGAGCGCGGTGAGGGCGACGGCGCCACCGGTGGTGGCGGCGGCGGCCGCGAACCGCAGGTGAGCGAGGACGACGTGCTCGTCCCGGTCGCCGGCATCATCGACGTGCTCGACAACTATGCCTTTGTCCGGACCACCGGCTACCTGGCCGGCCCGAACGACGTCTA
The DNA here is from genome assembly GCF_000876225.1 of Micromonospora haikouensis. NCBI lineage: Bacteria > Bacillati > Actinomycetota > Actinomycetes > Micromonosporales > Micromonosporaceae > Micromonospora > Micromonospora haikouensis. The sequence goes on from NZ_JXSX01000002.1 coordinate 872,064, forward strand.
CGTGTCGATGTCCCAGATCAAGAAGTACGGCCTGCGCCGGGGTGACGCGATCACCGGCGCGGTGCGGGCAGCCCGGGACGGCGAGCAGCGGCGGGACAAGTACAACCCGCTGGTGCGGCTCGACACGATCAACGGGATGGAGCCGGAGGAGGCCCGGCGGCGGCCGGAGTTCTACAAGCTCACCCCGCTCTACCCGCAGGAGCGGCTGCGGCTGGAGACCGAGCCGCACATCCTGACGACGCGGGTGATCGACCTGGTCATGCCGATCGGCAAGGGCCAGCGGGCGCTGATCGTCTCGCCCCCGAAGGCGGGCAAGACGATGGTGCTCCAGGCGATCGCGAACGCCATCACGCACAACAACCCGGAGTGCCACCTGATGGTGGTGCTGGTGGACGAGCGGCCCGAAGAGGTCACCGACATGCAGCGGTCGGTGAAGGGCGAGGTCATCGCGGCCACGTTCGACCGCCCGCCGCAGGACCACACGACGGTGGCGGAGCTGGCGATCGAGCGGGCGAAGCGGCTGGTCGAGCTGGGGCACGACGTGGTCGTGCTGCTCGACTCGGTGACCCGGCTCGGTCGGTCGTACAACCTGGCGGCGCCGGCCTCCGGCCGGATCATGTCGGGTGGTATCGACTCCACCGCGCTCTACCCGCCGAAGCGTTTCCTGGGTGCGGCCCGCAACATCGAGAACGGCGGCTCGCTGACCATCCTCGCCACCGCGCTGGTGGAGACCGGTTCCATGGCGGACACGGTCATCTTCGAGGAGTTCAAGGGCACCGGCAACGCGGAGCTGAAGCTCGACCGGAAGATCGCCGACAAGCGCACCTTCCCGGCCGTGGACGTCAGCGCGTCCGGCACGCGCAAGGAGGAGATCCTGCTCGCGCCGGAGGAGCTGGCCATCATCCACAAGCTCCGCAAGGTGCTGCACTCGCTGGACTCGCAGGCGGCGCTCGACCTCCTGCTGGACCGGCTCAAGCAGTCCCGCACCAACATCGAGTTCCTGATGCAGATCGCGAAGTCCACACCGGGCGAGTGATCCGGTAGGCAGTACGCGCGGAAGGGCACGGCCGTGAGCGGCCGTGCCCTTCCGCGCGGTGTGCGCCCCGCGCGCCCCGTGCCCCCTCCGCGCCCCCGCTGAGGGGCCCTTCTCTACCGGATGCGTTGACAAGGTGCCCTTCCTCGCGCCCGGGGAATGCGGGAGGGGACCGGCACGTTGACGAAGCCGGACCTGCTGTGCGGCCCGCCCGAAGGGCCGGCTCACGCCCATGGCACACTGGTCAATCGGCCACCGGTTCCGGTTCACGCCCGATCCCGACACGCGACGCGTCGGGGCCGCACGGGCGACCCGGCGACCACCAAGCGAGAGGACCGAGGCGACATGAAGCCCAACATCCACCCGGAGTACACGACCACCGAGGTCACCTGCTCCTGCGGCAGCACCTTCACGACCCGCAGCACCGCCAAGGGCGGTTCCATCCACGTCGAGACCTGCAGCGCCTGCCACCCGTTCTACACCGGTAAGCAGCGCGTTCTCGACACGGCCGGCCGGGTCGCCAAGTTCCAGCAGAAGTACGCCAAGGTTCAGGCCAAGAAGGCCAAGTAGCTCCACGTTCGGCGCCCGCGTCCGGCTTCCCGCCGGGCGCGGGCGCTGTCCGTATTGCCCCCTTCCGTCCGGAAGTTGCCGGCCGGTAGTCGTCGTCGAAGGAGCACCCGAGCATGAGCAGCGAGCGGCTGGCGGCCCTCCTCGACGAGTACGCCGAGCTGGAGAAGCGCCTCGCGGACCCGGCGATCCACGCGGACCAGAGCGTCGCCCGCCGGGTCGGCCGCCGCTACGCCGAGCTGTCGCCCCTGCACAAGGCGGCCGGCGAGCTGGAGCAGGCCCGTGCCGACCTGGCCGCGGCCCGGGAGTTGGCCGCCGAGGACCCGTCCTTCGCCGGCGAGGCAGAGTCGATCGCCGCCGGGCTGCCCGCCCTGGAGGAGCGCCTCGCCGAGCTGCTGATCCCGCGCGACCCGCACGACGCCAAGGACGTGATCGTCGAGATCAAGGCCGGCGAGGGCGGCGAGGAGTCCGCCCTGTTCGCCGGGGACCTGCTGCGGATGTACACCCGGTACGCCGAGCGCCGCGGCTGGCTCACCGAGGTCATCGACGCGCAGGACTCCGACCTGGGCGGGGTCAAGGACGTCTCGCTGGCGATCAAGACCAAGGGCGTCCCGGAGGGCGGCAACGGGGTGTGGTCGCGGCTCAAGTGGGAGGGCGGGGTGCACCGGGTGCAGCGCGTACCCGTCACCGAGTCGCAGGGGCGCATCCACACCAGCGCCGCCGGCGTGCTGGTGCTGCCCGAGGCCGAGGACGTCGACGTCACCATCGACCCCAACGACCTGCGGATCGACGTGTTTCGCTCGTCGGGCCCGGGCGGCCAGTCGGTGAACACCACCGACTCGGCGGTGCGGATCACCCACGTGCCGACCGGGATCGTCGTCTCCTGCCAGAACGAGAAGTCGCAGCTGCAGAACCGGGAGCAGGCGATGCGCATCCTGCGGGCGCGGCTGCTGGCCGCCGCCCAGGAGCAGGCCGACGCCGCCGCCTCGGACGCCCGCAAGGCCCAGGTACGCACCGTGGACCGCTCGGAGCGCATCCGCACGTACAACTTCCCGCAGAACCGGATCACCGACCACCGGATCGGCTACACGGCGTACAACCTCGACCTGGCCCTCGCCGGCGAGCTGGACGGCGTGCTCGACGCCCTGGCCGACGCGGACCGCGCGGCGCGGCTGGCCGGCGACCCGGAGCTGACCCGCCGCTGAGACGTGCCGGCGGGGCTGCCGCCGCTGCGCCGCCCCCGGGCCGTGCCGCCGGCGCGGGGCGGCCCGGACAGGGGCTCAGCCGGCGCGGAGGCGGTTCTTCGCGGCGAGCATCTCCCGGTCGGCGGTCTCGAACGCCGCGCCGATCGCGCCGCGCAGCCCGGGGCCGTTGGCCTCGACCTCGGCGAAGCCGATGGTCACCCCGACCGGGGTGCCGGGCACCAGCGCCTCCCAGTCCTCCGTGCGCACCGCCGCCTCGATCCGGCGGGCCACGTCGGCCGCCTCGGCCATGCCCGCGCCGGACAGCACCACCACGAACTCGTCGCCGCCGTAGCGGGCCACGAAGTCGCCCCGGCGCATGACCCGGTTGATCACCCCGGCGATGCGCTGGAGGACCAGGTCGCCCGAGTGGTGGCCGTGGCGGGTGTTGACCGCCTTGAAGCCGTCGAGGTCGCACACCCCGATCACCACCCGCTCCCCGCCGGCCACGACGGCCGCGATGTAGCGCTCCAGCCGGCGGCGGTTGGGCAGGCCGGTCAGCGGGTCGGTGAGCGCCTCGCCCTCGAACCGGGCCGCCTCCCGCCGCATCTCCTCGTGGTCGATCCGGGCGGCGATGCCGTCGATGTAGACGTCCCGCAATCGGTCGTTGCGCTGGGCGGCGAGGCGGAACGCGTGCCGGTCGGCCCGGTGGGCCGCCGCGTGGTCGCCCGCCCGGGCGTACGCGATGCTGCGCAGCCGGGCCGGCTCCGCCGCGCCGAGGGTCTCGTTGGAGACCCGGGCGGTGTCGAGCCGGGTGATCGCCTCGATCGGGTTGCCCGCCGCGATCGCCAGGCAGACCTGGCCGAGTTGGCGCATGTCCCGGGCGCGGGCGCTGTCCGCGCCGTGGCCGAGCAGCCGGTTCGGGTCGGCGTCGGGGGCGGCCTCCACCCGGTCGCCGAGGGCGGCCCGGCGGGCGGCGGCGTAGCCGTACGCGGCCAGGCTGCTCGGGCGCAGCTCCTCGGCGCGCCCCCCGCGCAGGAACCGCCCCAGGTCGGCGGCGACGTCCCGCAGCACCCGCAGGCAGCCGTCGCTGTCGCCGTTGTGGTCGAGGGCGACCGCGTTGCGCAGCCGGATGCCGGGTGCGGCGAACGTCTCCTCGGGGATGCCGGCGGCCAGCCCGAGCTGGCGGGCGCGCTCGATCGCGCCGAGCGCGTACCCGTGGAAGCTGAGGTAGGAGTAGGCCATCGCCAGGTCGTGCCAGCCCCAGGCGGTGTCCCGGTCCGGGTCCTCGACCGCGCCCAGCGCCCGGGCCGCCTTCACCAGGTGGGTGACGCACCGGTCGAGCGCCCCCTGGTGGTGGGCGGCGAGCGCGGCCAGCGCGTTGAGGTGCCCGTGCAGGTAGGGCTCGGCGAGGTCCCGTACGGCGGCGGACGCCTCCTCGATGGCCCGCGTGTATTCGGCGGTGCGCCCGAGATTGATCAACGCGGAGAGGCGCTGCACGAGGGCGTCGGCCCGGGCGTACGGGTCGTCGGTGCTGCGGATCACGCCGTCGAGCAGGAGACACGATTCGGCGGAGCGACTCACCTCCTGCAGGGCGCGCGCCCGTGTCAGGACGTCAACCTGGTCGTTGACCCGGTTGAGCCACCCCACGCGCGACCTCCCTGTCGGTGTGTGCACACGGAGGCACCAACTCGTGGCGCGGGCCCGCGACGCTTCATGATTATGTCGTGACCTCCCTTCCGCAACACCCGTCCGAAGGGTCAGAACGCCTCAGGCCCACGGTGGCGGTGGCCCGCGCCGCCCGCGTCCTCGCCGCGGCGGGGATCGATGCCCCGCGCGTCGAGGCCGAGCTGCTCGCCGCGCACGTGCTGGGCGTACCCCGGGGGCGGCTGGCGCTGGCCGACGGCCTCACCACCGACCAGCTCGACCGCTACGACGCCCTGGTCGCCCGGCGGGCCGCCCGGGAGCCGTTGCAGCACCTCACCGGCTCGGCCGCCTTCCGGCACCTGGAGCTGGCGGTCGGCCCGGGTGTCTTCGTGCCCCGCCCGGAGACGGAGCTGCTCGCCGGCTGGGGCGTCGACCAGGCCCGGCTGCGGACCGTCGGCGGGCAGCCGGTCACGGGCGGAACCCCGGCTCCGGGCGGGGCGCCGGCCACGGGCGGGCTTCCGGCCGCCGGTCCCGTGCCGGCGGGCGTGCCCACGGCCGTCGGCGGGCCGCTGGTCGTCGACCTGTGCAGCGGCTCGGGGGCGATCGCCCTCGCGGTGGCCCAGGAGGCGCCCGCCGCCCGGGTGGTGGCCGTGGAGCGGTCCCCGGCGGCGCTGGCGTGGCTGCGGCGCAACGCCGCCGACCGGGCCGCCGCCGGGGACCGGCCGGTGGAGGTGGTCGCCGCCGACGTCACCGACCCTGGCCTGCTGGGCGACCTGGAAGGGCGGGTGGACGTGCTGCTGTGCAACCCGCCGTACGTGCCCAGGGCCGTCGAGGTGCCCCCGGAGGTGGCGGCGCACGACCCGGACGAGGCGGTCTTCGGCGGGGCGGACGGGCTGGACGTGATCCGCCCGGTGCTCGCCCGGGCTGCGCGGCTGCTCCGCCCCGGCGGGGTGCTCGGCGTCGAACACGACGACACGCACGGCGCGGCGGTGCCCGAGCTGCTGGCCGCCGACGGCCGGTACGAGGCGGTCGAGGAGCACCGGGACCTGGCCGGGCGGCCCCGGTTCGCCACCGCCCGCCGCCGCTGACCGCCCGCCCGCCGGTGACCGTCCGCCGTCGGTGACCGGCCGCCCGCCGCGCCCCGCCGGAGGCGGCCGCATCCGGACCTGTGGGACCCGCTCACGCCGAGGACGCCGACCGGGCCGGGGCGTGGCAGACTGACTTCTCGTGATGCTCTACGACTGTCGGTCGCTCGCCGACCGGGACCGCGGCATCGCCGCTGCCATCGAGGCCGTCAAGAACGGCGAGCTGGTCGTCCTGCCGACGGACACGGTCTACGGGATCGGCGCGGACGCGTTCACCCCGTACGCGGTGAAGGCGCTCTCGGACGCCAAGGGTGGCACCCGGCAGGCGCCCCCGGTGCTGATCGGGTCCCGGCACACCCTCGACGGCCTGGTCTTCACGCTGCCCCGGTCGGCCCGCGACCTGGTCGAGGCGTTCTGGCCGGGCGCGCTCACGATCATCGTGGAGCACTCGCCGAGCCTGTCGTGGGACCTCGGCGACGAGACCGGCAGCGGCGTGGTCGCGGTGCGGATGCCGCTGCACCCGGTCGCCCTGGAGGTGCTGCGCGAGACCGGCCCGATGGCGGTGGCGTCGGCCAACAAGGTGGGCCAGCCGGCTGCGGTGACCGCCGAGGCGGCCCGGGAGCAGCTCGGCTACACGGTGCGGGCCTACCTGGAGGCGGGGGAGTGCCCCGACCCGGTGCCGAGCACCATCGTCGACCTCACCGGCGAGGCACCGACGCTGGTGCGCGCCGGGGCGATCCCGGTGGAGCAGCTGCGCGACGTCGTGCCGGACCTCGTCGAGAGCCGGGTGGGCTGAGTGCCGCCGTTCACCGTCCTGCATGTCTGCATGGGAAACATCTGCCGCTCGCCGATGGCGGAGCGGCTGCTGGCGCTGGCCGTCCGCGAGCGGCTGACGCGGCGCGGCGGCGACCCGGCCGACGCCGACGCGCTGCTGCACAGCCACAGCGCCGGCACCGGCGGCTGGCACGCGGGGGAGGAGATGAACCCGCCCGCCGCCCGCCAGGTGACCGCCCGGGGCGGCGACGTGGCCGGCTTCGCTGCCCGCAAGCTGCGTTCCGACCTCATCGACGCGGCCGACCTGGTGCTCACCGCCACCGCCGACCAGCAGGAGTACGTGGTGGCGCTGCGCCCCGACGCCGCGTCCCGCACGTTCGTGCTCGGCGAGTTCGGCCGGCTGCTGGCGGCCGTGGACGCCGCCGGGCTGCCCCCGGCCGACGCCACCGGCGACGCCGTGTACGCCCGGGGCGTGGCTTTGGTCGCCGCCGTGCACGCCGCCCGGGAGGGCGCGACCCCGCTGCACACCGACGACCTCGACGACCCGTGGGGGCGCGGCGACCAGTGCTTCAGCCGGGTCGCCGACGAGATCGAGGAGACCGTCCACCCGCTGGCCGCCACGCTGCTGCCCTGAGGCGGCTGCGGGGCCTGCGGCCCTGAGGCGGCGCGGCCGTCGTCGGCCGGCGACGGCGCGTCGCGTCGCGTGTCTTTCTCGCGAAATTCGTACCCCTTTGGGGAAAAGCGGCGGGGTTCGCCGCCGTCCGGGTCATTCTGAACGGGTCCGCACCTGACCGGCTCCTGCGGGGAGAGCTGATGATCCGGGCCCGTCGTCTCCACAAGCTCATGACCATCGTGCTCGCCGGCGTGCTCGCCGGGCTGGCGCTCGCCGTGGCGGCGCTGCCGGCCGCCCTGGTCTTCGGGATCGGCGTCCGGGGGATCACCGAGCCGTGGTCGGAGCTGCCGGCGTCGCTGCTCACGCCGCCCACGGCGCAACGGTCCACCCTCTACGCCAACGACGGCCGCACCCTGATCACGTCCTTCTACACCGAGGACCGGGTCGACGTGCCGCTGGCCCAGGTGGCAGCGACCATGCGCCAGGCCGTCGTCGCCGCCGAGGACGTCCGCTTCTACGAGCACAAGGGCGTGGACCCGCGCGGCGTCATCCGGGCGTTCACCGCCAACCGGCGCGACGGCGCGCCCCGGCAGGGCGCGTCGACCCTGACCATGCAGTACGTGCGCAACGTGCTCGCCGGCGACCCCAACCTCACCGAGGAGCAGCGGGCCAAGGCCACCGAGGTCACCCTCACCCGCAAGATCAAGGAAATGCGGTACGCCCTGGCGGTCGAGCGCGAGCTGAGCAAGGACCAGATCCTCGCCGGCTACCTCAACATCGCCTACTTCGGTGCCGGCGCGTACGGGGTGGGCGCCGCCAGCAAGCGCTACTTCTCGAAGTCGCCGGCGAAGCTCACCCTGGCCGAGTCGGCCCTGCTGGCCGGGCTGGTCCGCTCGCCGGACACCGACGACCCGATCAACGGCGACGCCGACGCGGCGCTGGCCCGCCGGGCGTACGTGCTGGACCGGATGGTCGAGACCGGCCAGGTCACGCCCGAGGCGGCCGAGGCGGCGAAGGCCGAGCCGCTCACGCTGAAGCCCAGCGCCACGCCGAACGACTGCACGGCGGTCCCGCAGGACCACAACGACTGGGGCTTCTTCTGCGACTGGTTCACCCGCTGGTGGAGCGAGCAGCCGGCGTTCGGCGCCACCGCAGACGAGCGGCAGCGCACCCTGCGCCGGGGCGGTTTCCGGATCGTCACCTCGCTCGACCCGGCCGTGCAGCGGACCGCCACCGAGCAGGTGCTCGACGTCTACGACGTCGACGACCCCCGTGCCGCGCCGACCGCCGTGGTGCAGCCCGGCACGGGCCGCGTGCTCGCCCTCGCGGTGAACCGCAACTACAGCGTCGAGGAGAACCCGCAGGGGTGGCGCAACCGGCCGAACACCGTCAACCAGCTCGTCGCCGGGGGCGGGGCCATCACCGGGTACCAGGCCGGGTCGACGTTCAAGATCTTCGCGGTGCTCGCCGCGCTGGAGGCGGGCCTGCCCCTGGACACCCTCTTCGACGCCCCGCCCCGCATCGTCACCCGCTTCCCCGTGACCGGCGGCCCCGCCGACTGCCGGGGCCGCTGGTGCCCGGTCAACGCCGACCCGGTCGGGATGGACGGCTACCGGACCATGTGGGACGCGTTCGGCCGGTCGGTGAACACCTACTTCGCCTGGCTGACCGAGCGGGTCGGCGCGGACCGGGTGGTGGAGATGGCCGAGCGGCTCGGCATCCGGCTGCGCGCCGAGTCCGACGCCAAGATGGCCCGCTACGGCGCGCGGGACTGGGGCCCGTTCACGCTGGGCGTCGCCGCCACCACCCCGCTCGACCTCGCCGGGGCGTACGCGGCGGTGGCCGCCGAGGGAATCTGGTGCGCGCCCACGCCGGTGGTGCGGATCCTCGATGCCGCCGGGCGGGAGGTCGCCGCCGGGCGCCCGGACTGCCGGCAGGTGCTCGACACGGACGTGGCCCGGGGCGCGGCCGACGCGGCCCGGTGCCCGGTCGGCGACCAGTCGATGTACGGCGGCTGCGCCGGCGGCACCGCCCAGGACCTGCGCGGTCGGCTGGGTCGACCGGTGGCCGGCAAGACCGGCAGCTCGGAGGGGAACGGCACGGAGACCGTCGTCGCGTTCACCCCGCAGCTCGCCGTCGCCTCGATCGCAGCCAACCCGGACGATCCCCGCGACGCGGTGGGCCGGGAGGTCCAGGCCCGACTGGTCGACCTGGTGGGCCGCACCCTCTACGACACCCTCCAGGGCCAGCCGGTGCGCGACTTCGTCCCGCCGAGCGAGTCGGTGGCCCGGCACGCCACGGCCCCCCGCGCCGGCAACTGACCCGGTCACCCGTCGCCGCCCGCCGTCCGCCCCGCCCGCCCGCGCGGCACCGGAACTCGCCAGGACTTGGACGCTTACTGTCCACAGTGAACGGTAACTGTCCAAGATCCTGGCCCGGTCTCACCGGCCGGTCAGTCCGATGGTGGCGGCGAGGCGGGTGACGTCAGCGGGGGTGGGGCCGGTGCGGAGGACGACGGCCAGCGCGGCCCGTGCGGCGGGGCGGGTGCGGGTCTCGGCGGGGGCGATCTGGTCTGCGGTGATCAGGGCTCGGCGCCTTCCTTGATCCTGTGCCTGAGTTCGGCGGCGAAGCTCTCGGCGGTGTGCTTCTTTGGGCCGCTCGCGTCGTTCATCCGATTCTCCAACTGTCGCCTGACAGCAGGCTACTTCCAGGACGCTTGCCCTATCCGGCCAACCCGGCCCCCATGATTGTCCCGAATCTTATCGATTGTCTTCGGACAAAGCGAATGTGCAACCGAAAGTGATTGCCTCAAGGCTTTGCGTTGGCGATGCCTGCCTGGCTCATGAACTGCGGAAATGGGAGATCTTGGAAACAAGGGCCCCTCAAGGGGCCGAAATCTTCCAAGATCTGCCCGACCTCTGCGCCCGGCTCCCGGGCGCGGCGACGCGACGACGCGCGGGGGCGATGTCGTATTCGACTCAGCTGCGTAGGGCGCGCGAGGGGGCGGTGGCTGCCGACGGGAGGGCTTCCGCGCCGCGGGCGATGTTCCTCGCCATGCCGCCGAAGACGATCGCGTGGAAGGGCAACACCGCGCCCCAGTACGCGTGCCCGGGCAGGCCCCTCGGCAGGAAGACCGCGCGCTGGACGTACCGGCTGGTGCCGTCGCCGGTCGGCTCGGCGCGCATCTCCAGCCAGGCCCGGCCGGGCAGCCGCATCTCGGCGCGCAGCCGCAGCAGTTCGCCCGGGACGATCTCCTCGACCCGCCAGAAGTCCAGCGCCTCGCCGACGCGCAGCCGGTGCGGGTCGCGCCGGCCCCGGCGCAGCCCCACCCCGCCGGCCAGCCGGTCCAGCCAGCCGCGCACCGCCCAGGCCAGCGGGAACGAGTACCAGCCGTTCTCGCCGCCGACGCCCTCGATCACCCGCCACAGCGCGTCGGCCGGGGCGCGCACGGCCCGCTCCCGCACGTCCGTGTAGGCGGTGCCGCCGGACCACTTCGGGTCGCTGGGCAGCGGCTCGGCCGGGGCGTCCGGCCCGCTCGCGGTGGACCAGCGGGTCTCCACCTGCGCGTCGCGGACCCGCGCGAGCGCCAGCTCGACCGCCCGGTCGAAGCCGGTCAGCCCGCCGGGCGGGTCCGGCACGTACGCCGCGATGTCGTGCTCACCGGCGACCGCCTCGTGGACCAGGCTCTCCACCAGCGGCCGGGCGATCGCGTTGGGCACCGGGGTGATCAGGCCGACCCAGTGCGACGACAGCGACGGGGTCAGCGGCCGGACCGGCAGGATGAGCCGCCGGCGCAGCCCGGCCACCCGGGCGTAGCGCTGCATCATGTCGCCGAAGGTGAGCACGTCGGGGCCGCCGATGTCGAACGCCCGGTTGACCTGCGGCGGCAGCGCGGCGCAGCCGACCAGGTAGTGCAGCACGTCCCGCACGGCGATCGGCTGGATCCGGTTGCGCACCCAGCGCGGGGTGACCATGGCGGGCAGCCGCTCGGTGAGGTGGCGCAGCATCTCGAACGACGCCGAGCCGGACCCGATGATGATCGCCGCGCGGAGCACCGCCGTGGGCACCCCGCTGTCGAGCAGGATCCGGCCGACCTCGGCCCGGGACCGCAGGTGCGCCGACGGGAGGCCGTCGTCGGCCTTCGGCTCGGGGCCGCCGAGGTAGACGATCCGGCGTACGCCCGCGGCGCGCGCCGCGTCGGCGAAGGCGACCGCCGCCTCCCGGTCGGCGGCCTCGAAGCCGGCCTGCCCGAGCGAGTGCACCAGGTAGTAGGCGACGTCCACGTCCGCGAACGCGGCCGGCAGGGTCTCCGGCTTGCGCAGGTCGCCCTCGGCGATCTCGGCCCGCGCCGCCCACGGCACGTCGCGCAGCCGGCCGGCGTGCCGGGCCAGGCAGCGCACCTGGTGCCCCTCGGCGAGCAGCAGGGGCGCGAGCCGTCCGCCGATGTATCCGGTCGCGCCGGTGACGAGGCATCTCACGGCCTCCAGTGTGCGGCTCCGTAGACTCGTTCGCTGTGGAGAACGCGAGGAGCACCTTCTGGGGGCCGGACTTCGAGCAGCTCAGCGCCACCGATCCGGAGATCGCCGGGGTGGTGCTCGGCGAGCTGGACCGGCTGCGCGGCGGCCTGCAACTGATCGCCAGCGAGAACCTGACCTCCCCGGCGGTGCTGGCGGCGCTCGGCTCGACGCTGACCAACAAGTACGCCGAGGGGTATCCGGGCCGGCGCTACTACGGCGGCTGCGCCGAGGTGGACCGGGCCGAGGAGATCGGCGTCGCCCGGGCGAAGGAGCTGTTCGACGCCGAGCACGCCAACCTCCAGCCGCACTCGGGGGCGAGCGCCAACCTGGCCGCGTACGCCGCGCTGGTGCAGCCGGGGGACACGGTGCTGGCGATGGACCTGCCGCACGGCGGTCACCTGACCCACGGCAGCCGGGTGAACTTCTCCGGCAAGTGGTTCCACACGGTCGGCTACCGCGTGCGCAAGGACACCGAGCTGATCGACTACGACGAGGTGCGGGACCTCGCCCGCGCCCACCGGCCCAAGATGATCATCTGCGGGGCGACGGCGTACCCCCGTCTGATCGACTTCGCCCGGTTCCGGGAGATCGCCGACGAGGTGGGCGCGTACCTGATGGTGGACGCCGCGCACTTCATCGGCCTGGTCGCCGGCCGGGCCGTGCCCTCGCCGGTGCCCCACGCCGACGTCGTCTGCGCCACCACCCACAAGGTGCTGCGCGGCCCGCGCGGCGGCATGATCCTGTGCCGGGAGTCGCTGGCCCAGCGCATCGACAAGGCCGTCTTCCCGTTCACCCAGGGCGGGCCGCTGATGCACGCCGTCGCGGCCAAGGCGGTGGCCCTGCGCGAGGCCGCCCAGCCCGAGTTCCGGGCGTACGCCGCGCAGGTGGTCGCCAACGCCCGCGCGCTCGCCGCCGGGCTCGCGGCCGAGGGGATGCGGCCGGTCTCCGGCGGCACCGACACCCACCTCGCGCTGCTCGACCTGCGCGCCGCCGGGGTGAGCGGGGCCGAGGCCGAGGCGCGCTGCGACGCCGCCGCCATCACCCTGAACAAGAACGCCATCCCGTACGACCCGCAGCCGCCGATGGTCGCGTCGGGCATCCGGGTGGGCACGCCCAGCGTCACCACGCAGGGCATGGGCGAGGAGGAGATGCGCCGGGTCGCGGCGCTGATCGCCCGCGCGGTGCGCACCGATCCGGGCGAGCCCGGGGGCGCCGACGCCCTCACCCGCGTCGCCGCCGACGTGGCCGAGCTGGTCGCCGCCTTCCCGGCGTACCCCCGTGGCTGAGCCCGGGGTGGCCGCGGAGCCGGCGGCGGACGACCGGAGCTGGCGGCTGCGCCACCTGCCGGTGCTGGTGGCCGTCTCCGCCGTGGTGGCGGCGCTGGGCGCGGCGGCCGGCGGGGTCCTCGGCGGGGCCGACGCGGCGCTCGGCGTGGCGGCCGGTGTCGCCGTCACCGTAGCCAGCTACGTCCTCACCACCGTGGTCCTGGCCTGGGCGGACGCGCGCAACCCGCAGCTCGTGCTGCCGTTCGGGGTGGGTCTGTACGTCGCGAAGTTCACCCTCCTGGGTGGCGTGATGGTGGCGGTCGCCTCGACGGGCTGGGCGGGGGTCGTCCCGCTCTGCCTCGGCATCGCCGTCGGCGTGGTCGTCTGGACCGGCGCGCACATCTGGTGGCTCAGTACGGTGCACGCGCGCCGGACCAGGGGCTGAAGCTCCAGCGTCCCACGTTTCGGTACGACGCGCGATTGTGTCCGACACCGGTCATTCATTCGGTGGCGCAAGGGGAGTAGCGTGCCCACAGACGACGCGCCCGCCCGACGCCCACACAACCACGGTTGTGCGGGGGGTGAGGCACAGCCTCGTTTCTCCGACTGATATCGTTCGCCCCGTCATGGCTGGTGACCAAACCCCCCGACCCAGCGGCGGCCCGGACGACAATCCGACCGGTGCCGGCCAGGGTTGGACCGCGCTCTCGTACCTCATCGGGGGCATGCTCGTCTGGGGTTTCATCGGCTGGCTGGTCGACCAGTGGCTCGACACCGGCGGCATCGCCACCGGGATCGGCGTCGTGCTCGGCATGGCCGGGGGGATCATCCTGGTCGTCCGCCGACTCGGCACGCCTACTTAGGAAGGGACGCGGTGTTCGGACAGGCGAACGTCCTGGCAGCGGGCCAGGCGGCATTCCCACCCAGCGTGGAGGACTTCTACCTGCCCAGCATCCTGCCCTGGGGTGCGCACGACTCCTACTGGTTCACCAAGATCACGGCCATGGTCTGGATCGCCGTCGGCGTCCTGATCATCTTCTTCCTGGCGACCTACCGGAAGCCGCAGCTCGTGCCGACGAAGAAGCAGTGGCTCGCCGAGTCCATCTACGGCTTCGTGCGCAACAACATCGCCGTCGAGATGATCGGGCACGCGGGGGTGCGGTTCGCGCCGTACTTCACGACGCTGTTCTGCTTCATCCTGCTGACGAACTTCTTCGCGATCGTGCCGCTGTTCCAGATCTCGCCGAACTCGCACATCGCCTTCCCGGCCTTCCTCGCCGTGATCAGCTACGTGATGTTCATCTGGGTGGGCATCCGGCACCACGGTTTCGGCAAGTTCTTCAAGAACTCCCTGATCCCGCCGGCGCCGTGGTACATCCTGCCGCTGCTGATCCCGATCGAGTTCTTCTCGACCTTCCTGGTCCGGCCGTTCTCGCTGGCCGTCCGTCTCTTCGCGAACATGTTCGCCGGCCACATGCTCCTGCTGGTCTTCACGCTCGGCGGGTTCGCGATGCTCAGCGCCAACGCCTGGCTGGCCCCGGTCTCGGTGCTGTCCTGGGTGATGACCATCGCGCTCACCTTCCTCGAGTTCCTGGTCATCTGCCTGCAGGCATACGTCTTCACGGTGCTCACCGCCAGCTACGTCCAGGGCGCGCTCGCCGACGAGCACTGATCCACCTCGCACCACCCGTTGTCGTCCCGCGTGAGAGTCACGCGTGATAACCAGGAGGAACCCACTAATGGACATCTACGCCGCGGTAGAGGGCAGCACCGCCGCCATCGGCTACGGTCTCGCGGCCATCGGCCCGGGCATCGGTGTCGGCCTGGTCTTCGCCGCCTACATCCAGTCGACGGCCCGCCAGCCGGAGTCGTCCCGGATGACCCTGCCGTACGTCTGGATCGGCTTCGCCGTCATCGAGGCGCTCGCGCTGCTCGGCATCGCGTTCGGCTTCATCTGGCAGGGCCAGCTCTAATCCCGCCCCCCTTCGACCGGGAGGTCTCCCATGTACCTGCTCGCCGCAGAGGGTGGTGAGTCGACCCACAACCCGATCATCCCGATCTGGCAGGAGATCGTGGTCGGTGGCATCGCCTTCATCCTGCTCTGCATCGTGCTGATGAAGTTCGTCTTCCCGCGCATGGAGCAGACGTTCCAGGCCCGGGTCGACGCGATCGAGGGTGGCATCAAGCGCGCCGAGGCCGCCCAGGCCGAGGCCAACCAGCTCCTTGAGCAGTACCGCGCGCAGCTCGCCGAGGCGCGCACCGACGCCGCGAAGATCCGGGACGACGCCCGGGCCGACGCGGAGGGCATCCGGCAGGACATCCTCGCCAAGGCGCGGGAGGAGTCCGACCGCATCATCGCGGCCGGCAAGGAGCAGCTCGCCGCCGAGCGGGCCACCATCGTGCGCGAGCTGCGTACCGAGGTCGGCACGATCGCGGTCGACCTGGCCAGCAAGATCGTCGGTGAGTCGCTGGCCGACGAGGCCCGCCGCAAGGGCACCGTCGACCGCTTCCTGAGCGACCTCGAGAGCGCGGGGGCCCGCTGATGCAGGCCGCCAGCCGGGAGTCGTACCAGGCCGCGACCGAGCGCCTGGCGGCGTACGCGCGGGGTGCGGAGCCGTCGGCGGTGGCCGCCACCGCCGACGACCTGCTCGCCGTCGCCGGCCTGCTGCGGCGCGAGCCGCGGCTGCGCCGGGCGCTGTCCGACCCGGCCCGTCCGGGCGCGGACCGCGCCGGGCTGCTCGGGGACATGCTCCGGGGCAAGGTCGGCGCGGACGCGCTCGACCTGCTCACCGGGCTGGTCTCCGGCCGGTGGTCGGCGCCGTCGGAGCTGCTCGACGGCACCGAGCGCCTCGGCGTGGAGGCGCTGTTGGCCAGCGCCGACGCCGCCGGTGACCTGGGCGAGGTCGAGGACGAGCTGTTCCGCTTCGGTCAGGTGGTCGCCGGCCAGCCCGCGCTGTCGGCGGCGCTGTCCGACCCGGTCGGCCCGGCCGAGCGGCGGGCCGAGCTGGCCCGCGAGCTGCTCGCCGGTAAGGCCCGCCCGGTCACCGTCCGCCTCGTCGAGGTGGCGCTGAACGGGTTCGGCGGGCGCTCCTTCACCGGCTCGCTGACCCGGCTGGTCGAGCTGACCGCCGACCGGCGGGACCGGCAGGTCGCGTACGTGACCGTGGCGGCTCCGTTGAGCGACGAGGACGAGCGCCGGCTCGGTGCCCGCCTCTCCGCGATGTACGGTCGGGAGGTCTCCGTCAAGCAGACGGTGGACCCCTCGGTCCTCGGCGGCGTCAGCGTCCGGGTCGGGTCCGACCTGTACGACGGCACCGTCCTGCGCCGCCTCAACGAGACCCGCAACGCGCTCGTGCAGCGCTGACCGGCATCCCGCTGGCGCACCGCGAAAACGCCTGGATTGACAGACGCCATTCGGACCGGTCGGTACTAGGTATCCCGGGCCCCTGATACTTAAGGAAGCAGAGGATGGCCGAGCTGACCATCTCGACGGAGGAGATCCGCGGCGCCCTGGAGCGCTACGTCTCCTCCTACTCGCCCGACGTCTCCCGCGAGGAGGTCGGCACCGTCGCCGACACCGGCGACGGCATCGCCCACGTCGAGGGCCTGCCCTCGACCATGACCAACGAGCTCCTGGAGTTCGAGGACGGCACGCTCGGCCTGGCGCTGAACCTCGACGTCCGGGAGATCGGCGTCGTCGTTCTCGGTGACTCCGCCAAGCTCGAAGAGGGCCAGCGCGTCAAGCGCACCGGCCGGGTGCTCTCGGTGCCGGTCGGCGACGCCTTCCTCGGCCGCGTGGTCAACCCGCTCGGCCAGCCGATCGACGGCCTCGGCGACATCGCCAACGAGGGCTTCCGCGAGCTGGAGCTCCAGGCCCCGAACGTGATGTCCCGGCAGTCCGTCGACGAGCCGCTGCAGACCGGCATCAAGGCGATCGACGCCATGACCCCGGTCGGCCGGGGCCAGCGGCAGCTGATCATCGGTGACCGCAAGACCGGCAAGACCACGGTCGCCCTGGACACCATCCTCAACCAGCGGGACAACTGGCGCTCCGGCGACCCGAAGAAGCAGGTCCGCTGCATCTACGTCGCCATCGGCCAGAAGGCCTCCACGATCGCCTCGATCAAGGGCATCCTGGAGGAGGCGGGCGCGATGGAGTACACCACCATCGTGGCCTCCCCGGCGTCCGACCCGGCCGGCTTCAAGTACCTGGCGCCCTACACCGGCTCCTCCATCGGCCAGCACTGGATGTACGGCGGCAAGCACGTCCTGATCGTCTTCGACGACCTGAGCAAGCAGGCCGAGGCGTACCGGGCCGTGTCGCTGCTGCTGCGCCGCCCGCCGGGCCGTGAGGCGTACCCGGGCGACGTCTTCTACCTGCACTCCCGGCTGCTGGAGCGCTGCGCGAAGCTCTCCGACGAGCTGGGCGGCGGCTCGATGACCGGCCTGCCGATCATCGAGACGAAGGCCAACGACATCTCGGCCTTCATCCCGACCAACGTCATCTCCATCACCGACGGCCAGATCTTCCTGGAGACGGACCTGTTCAACCAGGGCGTCCGGCCGGCCATCAACGTCGGCACCTCGGTCTCCCGGGTCGGCGGCGCCGCCCAGGTGAAGCCGATGAAGAAGGTCTCCGGCTCGCTGCGGCTCAACCTCGCCCAGTTCCGCGAGCTGGAGGCGTTCGCCGCCTTCGCCTCCGACCTGGACAAGGCCTCCCGCGCCCAGCTGGAGCGCGGCTCCCGCCTGGTCGAGCTGCTCAAGCAGCCGAACTACTCGCCGTACCCGGTGCAGGAGCAGGTCGTCTCCGTCTGGGCCGGCACCGAGGGCAAGCTCGACGACATCCCCGTCGGCGAGATCCGCCGGTTCGAGGCGGAGTTCCTCCAGTACCTGCGGCACAAGCACGAGGGCACCCTCGCGGCGATCGCCGACAACAAGTGGGACGACGAGGTGATCTCCTCCCTCGACCAGGCCATCGCGAGCTTCAAGCAGACGTTCCTCGGCAAGGAGGACGAGCCCCGGATCAACGAGGCCCCCGCCGCGCCGCTGGAGGGCGACGAGAACCGCGAGACGGTGACCCGCTACCGCGACAACGCCGAGAAGCAGTAGGGCTGACTCATGGCGGCCCAGGTACGCGTTCTTCGTCAACGGATCCGCTCGGCGAAGGGGATGAAGAAGATCACCAAGGCGATGGAGCTCGTGGCGACGAGCCGGATCGCCAAGGCCCAGGCCCGGGTGCAGGCGTCCCTGCCGTACGCCCAGGCCATCACCGGCGTGCTCACGGCGCTGGCGTCCAACGCCCGGATCGACCACCCGCTGCTCACCCCGCGCGAGCAGGTGCGGCGGGCGGGTGTCCTGCTGGTAACCGCCGACCGGGGCCTGGCCGGCGGTTACAGCTCCAACGCGATCAAGACCGCGCAGTCGCTGATCGCCCGGCTGCGCGCCGAGGGCAAGGAGCCCGTGCTCTACGTCATCGGCCGCAAGGGCGTCGGGTTCTACCGGTTCCGGGACTGGCCGATCGAGGCGAACTGGACGGGCTTCTCGGAGCAGCCGACGTTCGCCGACGCCCGCGAGGTCGGTGAGACGCTGATCAAGGCGTTCACCGCCGGCGCGGACGACACCGACGGCTCCGCCGGGGCGGACGGGGTGCTCGGGATCGACGAGTTGCACATCGTCTACACCGAGTTCCACTCCCTGATGACCCAGACCCCGGTCGCCAAGGTCATCGGCCCGATGCAGGTCGAGGACCGGCCCAAGTCCGAGGGCCTGCTCCCGGCGTACGAGTTCGAGCCGGAGGCGGAGGCGCTGCTCGACGCGCTCCTGCCGAAGTACATCAACACGCGGATCTACGCGGCGTTGCTGGAGTCGGCGGCGAGCGAGTCGGCGTCGCGTCGGCGGGCGATGAAGAGCGCCACCGACAACGCCGAAGAGATGATCGAGAAGTACACGCGTGAGATGAACTCGGCCCGCCAGGCCGGGATCACCCAGGAGATCAGCGAGATCGTCGGCGGCGCGAACGCGCTCGCCGCGTCGGGAAGTGAAGTGTGATGACTGCCCCAGTACAGACCAAGACGGCCACCGGTCGCGTGGTCCGGGTCATCGGCCCGGTCGTCGACGCCGAGTTCCCGCGCGACGCCATGCCGGCCCTGTTCAACGCCCTGAACGTGGACGTGAGCCTCTCCGGTGGCGAGAAGACGCTGACCCTGGAGGTCGCCCAGCACCTGGGCGACAACCTGATCCGCGCCATCTCGATGCAGCCGACCGACGGCCTGGTGCGCGGCGCCGAGGTGCGCGACACCGGCTCGCCGATCACCGTGCCGGTGGGCGACACCGTCAAGGGCCACGTCTTCAACGCCATCGGCGAGTGCCTCAACCTCACCGAGGGCGAGACGCTGAGCCCCGACGACCACTGGGGCATCCACCGCAAGGCCCCGGCCTTCGCGGACCTGGAGCCGAAGACCGAGATGCTGGAGACCGGCATCAAGGTCATCGACCTGCTCGCCCCGTACGTCAAGGGCGGCAAGATCGGCCTGTTCGGCGGCGCGGGCGTGGGCAAGACGGTGCTCATCCAGGAGATGATCACCCGGGTGGCCCGGAACTTCGGTGGTACGTCGGTGTTCGCCGGCGTGGGTGAGCGCACCCGTGAGGGCAACGACCTCATCGCCGAGATGACCGAGTCCGGCGTCATCGACAAGACCGCGCTGGTCTACGGCCAGATGGACGAGCCGCCGGGCACCCGGCTGCGCGTCGCCCTGTCCGCGCTGACCATGGCGGAGTACTTCCGCGACGTGAAGAAGCAGGAGGTGCTGCTCTTCATCGACAACATCTTCCGCTTCACCCAGGCCGGTTCCGAGGTGTCCACCCTGCTCGGCCGGATGCCGAGCGCCGTGGGTTACCAGCCGACCCTGGCCGACGAGATGGGCGAGCTCCAGGAGCGGATCACCTCCGTCCGGGGCCAGGCCATCACCTCGCTCCAGGCGATCTACGTGCCGGCGGACGACTACACCGACCCCGCCCCGGCCACCACGTTCGCCCACCTCGACGCGACCACCAACCTGGAGCGGTCGATCTCCGACAAGGGCATCTACCCGGCCGTGGACCCGCTGGCGTCCTCGTCCCGGATCCTCGCCCCGGAGTTCGTCGGCGAGGAGCACTTCGCGGTGGCCACCGAGGTCAAGCGGATCCTGCAGAAGTACAAGGACCTGCAGGACATCATCGCCATCCTCGGCATCGAGGAGCTCTCCGAGGAAGACAAGATCACCGTGCAGCGCGCGCGGCGCATCGAGCGCTTCCTGTCGCAGAACACCTACGCCGCCGAGCAGTTCACCGGCGTGCCGGGCTCGACGGTCCCGATCGCCGAGACCATCGAGGCGTTCAAGAAGATCAGCGAGGGTGAGTACGACCACTTCCCCGAGCAGGCCTTCTTCATGTGCGGTGGCCTGGAGGACCTGGAGCGCAAGGCCGCGGAGCTGATGAAGAGCTAGACGCACGTCACACTGTCGAGGGCCGTCCCGGAAACATCCGGGGCGGCCCTTGTTCATCTACAGGCCCTATGATCTCCGCTGTCCGGTTGCTGATCGGCGGCTCCGTCGAACGCGAGGTACCGTCGACTCACGCCGTCCCCCGGACGAGTGAACATCGTTGCAACTTTTCGGCTGCGTACGCCCGTCTCCAAGTCGTGGGCGTGACGAACGGAGATGCTCGTGGGTAAGGCCGGCAAGGGCGGCAGGAAGAAACCGTCGGCGTGGTCGAGGGTGCCCCGCTGGGCCCGGGTGTGCACGGTCTTCGGATCCGTGCTCATGCTGCTCAGCGGCGCGGTGCTGGTCGGCTACGAGGCGCTGATGGCCCGCTACGAGGGCGCGGTGGGCAAGGGCGACCTGTTCGGCGACCAGGCCGCCGGCGCCCAGGAGCGCAAGAGCGACATCAAGGGCCCGCTCAACATCCTGCTGGTCGGCATCGACCCGCGCGACGTGAAGACCCCGCCGCTGGCCGACTCGATCATGGTGCTGCACATCCCGGCCGAGCTGGACCGGGCGTACCTCTTCTCCCTGCCCCGGGATCTGCGGGTCGAGATCCCGAGGTTCAGCAAGGCGGACTTCAACGGCGGCACCGACAAGCTCAACGCCGCCATGTCGTACGGCAGCCGGGTGCCGGGGCAGAACCCCGACGCGGCCCGGGGCTTCGAGCTGCTGGCCAAGACCGTGCAGCAGGTCACCGGGATCGACCGCTTCGACGCGGGCGCGATCATCAACTTCACCGGCTTCCAGAAGATCGTCGACGCGATGGGCGGCGTCGACATGTACATCGAGCGCGAGGTGCGCTCCGAGCACCGCGAGCCGAGCGGGGTGCACCGCAAGGGCAACCCGTACGGCGAGGGCTACATCGGCCCCCAGGCGGTCTACAAGAAGGGCAACCAGCACCTCAGCGGCTGGCAGGCGCTGGACTACGTCCGGCAGCGGTACCCGAAGAACGGCGTCCCGGACGCCGACTACGGCCGGCAGCGGCACCAGCAGCAGTTCATCAAGGCGATGGTCGACCAGGCGTTCAGCGCCGACGTGGTGACCAACCCGATCAAGCTGGACAAGGTGATCCGGGCCGCCGGGCAGTCGCTGATCTTCAACGGCCGGGGCAACAGCGTGGTCGACTTCGCGATCGCCCTCAAGGGGATCCGCTCGAACAACGTCGAGCTGATCAAGTTGCCGGGGGAGAACATCGGCACCGGGTCGGCGTACCGGGGGGAGCGGCTGCGGCCCGAGGCCGAGGACTTCTTCACCGCCCTGAAGAAGGAACAGCTCGACGCCTTCCTGCTGGAGCATCCGGACTTCCGGAACAAGACGAAGTAGCGTTTCCCCGGCGGGTGGCGCAGCTTACGCCACCCGCGTTGGGGGCCCGCGACGGGCGCGACTAGACTTTCGGCAATCCGCCGCCGCAGCAAGGAGACAGCGTGGCACAGCAGCTTCACGTCGAGCTCGTAGCCGTCGAGGAGAAGGTCTGGTCCGGCGAGGCCGAGATGGTCGTCGCCCGCACGACCGAGGGTGAGCTGGGTGTGCTGCCGGGGCACGCGCCCCTGCTGGGGCAGCTCGCCGAGCCCGGCCAGGTCCGCATCAAGCTGCCCGGCGGCGAGCAGGTCTCGTACGAGGTGGCCGGTGGCTTCCTCTCGGTGAGCCGCGAGGGTGTCACCGTACTGGCCGAGAGCGCCACCCCGGTCACCGCCGCGCAGAGCCGCTGAGCCGCCCCGCCGATGGAGATCGTGGAAGGGATCGGAATCGGCGTCGCCGCGGTGCTCGTGGCCCTGTTCGTCCTCTTCCTCCGGCGCGCGCTGGTCACCCGCAGCGGCGGGATCATCCGGCTCAGCGTCCGGGTGACCACCGTGCTCGACGGGCGGGGCTGGTCGCCCGGTTTCGGCCGGTTCGCCGGTGACGAACTCCGGTGGTACCGGATGTTCAGCTTCGCCCTGCGCCCCAAGCGGGTGCTCTCCCGCAAGACTCTGGTCGTGGAACGCCGCCGGCTGCCCGAGGGGCAGGAACGCCTCTCCATGCCCGCCGACTGGGTGATCCTGCGCTGTGCCAGTCGCCACGTGCCGGTGGAGATCGCCATGGCCCGCTCCACCGTCACGGGCTTCCTGTCCTGGCTAGAGGCCGCCCCGCCCGGGGCGGCCTCGCCGCGTCTGGCCCCCCAGGACTGGCCCGCCGCCTGACGCGTCCCGCTCTCCGGGGTCTCCGGGGAGCCCACCCGCTCCGGACGGTCAGCTCCTCGCTGAGGCCACCAGTTCGACCTCGTACCCCTGGGTGTTGGTGAGGTAGGCCGCGTAGGTGTCCGCGCCGCCGGCGTGGGGATGGCGGTCCGCGAAGAGCAGGGACCAGCCGTGGGCCGGTGCTGCCGCGACCAGCCGATCCACGTCGGCCGGCTGGCCCGCGTGGAATGCCAGGTGGTTCAGGCCGGGGGCGAGCCGGTCGTGGTTTCGTCCGGTCATTGCCGGGGACTCCTCCACCACGAGGTACGTCGGGCCGAGCCGCCAGGACCGGCCGGCGGACCAGTCCTGGAACGGCTGCCAGCCCAGCTCGTTGAGCAGCCAGCCCCAGCAACGGACGGCCTCGGCGAGCTCCGGCACCCAGACCTCGACGTGGTGCAGGGTGCCGACGGGGACGCTCAGCGCTGGCCGCCCGGGACCCATAGCACGTCGCCCGCCGGATTCGCCGTTCTTGACAGGATGAAGAGCAGATCGGAGAGCCGGTTGAGATACTTTGCCGGGAGGGTGCTGGTCCGGTCGGGGTCGTGCGCGACCAGCGTCCACGCCGCCCGCTCGGCCCGCCGGGCGATCGTCCGTGCCACGTGCAGCAGCGCCGCTCCCGCGGTGCCGCCGGGGAGGATGAAGGAGTCGAGCTTGCCCAGGCGTGCGTTGAACTCGTCGCACCATCCTTCGAGGCGCTCCACGTACTCCTCGGTGACCCGCAGCGGCGGATACTTCGGGTCCGGCTCCACCGGCGTGGACAGGTCGGCGCCCACGTCGAACATGTCGTTCTGGATCGACCCGAGCACCGCCCGCAGCTCGTCGTCGAGCTGGCCGAGGGCGAGCGCGACGCCGATCGCGGCGTTGCACTCGTCCACGTCCGCGTACGCGGCGATCCGCGGATCGGTCTTCGGCACCTGCTCGTTGTTGCTCAGCCTGGTCATGCCGGCGTCGCCGGCCTTGGTGTAGATGCGCGTGAGGTGGACGGCCATGACGCACAGCCTACGGATACCGGACCTGACGATCCCCGCCCGACCGGCCCCGGCGCGCCCCGCCGGGCTCGGCCCCGGTGACGCCGGCGACCCGGCGGTCAACGACGTCGACGTCATCCGCGTCGCCGGCGACGCCCGCCTCGCCGGAACGGTGCACGTGGTCGGGGCGAAGAACTCGGCCCTCAAGCTGATGGCCGCCGCGCTGCTCGCCCCCGGCCGCAGCGTGATCACCAACGTCCCGCGCATCACCGACATCGCCATCATGGGCGAGGTGCTGCGCCGGCTGGGCTGCGGCGTCCGCTTCGACGCCGACGAACCGGTCGACCCGATGGTGGCCCGGGGCGGCGTGGCGCGGTCCCGGTCGGTCACCATCGACGTGCCCGAGCGGCCCGGCGCGGAGGCCGACTACGACCTGGTCCGCCGGCTGCGCGCGTCCATCTGCGTGCTGGGCCCGCTGCTGGCCCGCCGGGGGTACGTCCGGGTGGCCCACCCTGGCGGGGACGCCATCGGCTCCCGGGGGCTGGACATGCACATCGCCGGGTTGACCCGGATGGGCGCGGACATCTCCGGCGAGCACGGCTTCGTCATCGCCGCCGCCCCGGACGGCCTGCACGGTGCGGACATCGTCCTCGACTTCCCCAGCGTCGGTGCCACCGAGAACCTGGTGATGGCCGCCGTGCTGGCCCAGGGCACGACGGTGATCGACAACGCGGCCCGGGAGCCGGAGATCGTCGACATCTGCTCGATGTTGATCCGGATGGGCGCGCGCATCGAGGGGGAGGGCACCTCCACCCTGCACATCGACGGGGTGCCCGAGCTGCGGCCGGTGCGGCATGCCACGGTGGGGGACCGGATCGTCGCCGGGACCTGGGCGTTCGCCGCCGCGATGACCCGGGGGGACGTCACCGTCACCGGCATCGACCCGGGCTTCCTGGAGGTCGCGCTGGACAAGCTGGTCTGCGCGGGCGGCCTGGTGGAGACCCGGGGCGACGCCTTCCGGGTGCGGATGGCCGACCGGCCCACGTCCGTCGACGTGGTCACCCTGCCCTACCCGGGCTTCGCCACGGACCTGCTGCCGATGGCGATCGGCCTCGCGGCGGTGAGCGACGGCGCGTCCCTGATCACCGAGAACATCTTCGACGGCCGGTTCATGTTCGCCAACGAGATGATGCGGCTCGGCGCGGACATCAAGACCGACGGGCACCACGCCGTCGTGCGGGGCCGGGACCGGCTCTCCGGCGCACCCGTGCGGGCCACGGACATCCGGGCCGGCGCGGGGCTGATCATCGCCGGGCTCTGCGCGGACGGGGTCACCGAGGTCTCCCACGTGCACCACGTCGACCGCGGCTACCCGGACTTCGTCGCCGACCTGCGGGCGCTCGGCGTGGAGGTCGAGCGGGGCAGCGTACCGGAGGAACCGGCCCTGGAGATCTGAGCGCGCGGGCGGGCCCGGCGCGCACCGCGCGGCCTGTGCCCCGGCGGATCGGGTGGCCCTCGTCCCAGCCTGTGCACCGCGCAGCCCTGGGCTTAGTCTTCGTTCAGTCTCGCCGCTAGGGTGCTGACAGACACTCAATCAGGCGAGGGAGAAGCAGATGGCGGGTCGACTCGCGGTCGTCGGGGCCGGGCTGATGGGCTCGGGCATCGCCCAGGTGGCGGCGCAGGCGGGATGGCAGGTGACGCTGCGGGACCTGGACGACGCGGCCACCGGGCGCGGACTGGC
The DNA here is from genome assembly GCF_000876225.1 of Micromonospora haikouensis. Taxonomy (NCBI): domain Bacteria; kingdom Bacillati; phylum Actinomycetota; class Actinomycetes; order Micromonosporales; family Micromonosporaceae; genus Micromonospora; species Micromonospora haikouensis. The sequence continues at coordinate 897,188 of NZ_JXSX01000002.1, forward strand.
CGGCATCCGGAAGTCGCTGGAGAAGTTCGCCGAGAAGGGCAAGATCGAGCCGGGCGAGGTGGACGCCGCGCTGGGCCGGATCACCCCGACGACGGACCTGGAGGCGGTGGCCGACGCGGACATCGTCGTCGAGGCGGTCTTCGAGCGGCTGGAGATCAAGCAGGAGGTCTTCCGGGCCCTGGACAAGCTCTGCAGGGCCGACGCGGTGCTCGCCACCAACACCTCGGCCATCCCGGTCACCCAGATCGCCGCCGTCACCGAGCGCCCCGAGTCGGTCGTCGGCACGCACTTCTTCTCGCCGGTGCCGATGATGAAGCTGTGCGAGCTGGTCCGGGGCTACAAGACCAGCGACGAGACCCTGGCCACCGCGAGGGCGTTCGCCGAGGAGATCGGCAAGACCGTCGTCGTGGTGAACCGGGACATCGCCGGCTTCGTCACCACCCGGCTGATCGCCGCGCTGGTCGTCGAGGCCGTCAAGCTGGTCGAGTCCGGCGTGGTGTCGGCCGAGGACCTGGACACCGCCTGCAAGCTCGGCTTCGGCCACGCGATGGGGCCGCTGGCGACCACCGACCTGACCGGCGTCGACGTGCTCATGCACGCCTCGAAGAACATCTACACCGACACGGCCGACGAGAAGTTCTTCCCGCCGGAGCTGCTGCAGCGGATGGTCACCGCCGGCGACCTGGGCCGCAAGACGGGCAAGGGCTTCTACACGTACTGACGGGTTGGGCGTGGCCCGCAGGTGCGCTCGCCTGCGGGCCGGCCCCCTGGGGTGGGTCGGCGTCAGGGGCCGGCGAGGGCGGCGCCCAACAGGGCGAAGGCGTCCGGGACGACGCGCCCCCAGTAGGTGAAGTCGTGCCGGCCGTCGGCGTACTCGGCCCGGACCGGGTCAGCCGTCGCGCTTCGTCGTCCAGCGGAAGGTGGTCAGGCACAGGACCAGGCCGATCACGCACCACAGGCCCAGCACGAGGGCGACCCGGCCCAGCTCGAACGAGCCGCCCGGCTCCTGCGCGCCGAAGCCGTCCGGCAGGAAGACCGAGCGCAGGCCCTGGCACATCCACTTCAGCGGGAACAGCGCCGCCACCTGCTGCATCCAGGTCGGCAGGTTGGTGAAGACGAAGAAGACGCCGGAGATGAACTGGAGGACGAGGGCGACCGGGGTGACCACGGCCGAGCCGCTGCGCGCCGTGCGGGCCAGCGACGAGATCGCGATGCCGCACAGGGTGCACGCGGTCACCCCGAGGACGGAGACCCAGCCGAAGGTGAGCCACCTGCCGGCCGTGCCGGGAAGCTCCAGGTCGAACAGGGCGACCGAGACGGCGAGCAACAGGGCGGTCTCGGCGACGCCGACCGCCACCACCATGATCACCTTGCCGGCGAACCACACCCACTTCGGCATCGGCGTGCCCCGGTACCGCTTGAGCACCCCCCGGTCCCGCTCGATCGGGATCCAGATGCCCAGGTTCTGGAAGCTGACCGTCATCAGGCCGGTCGCGATCATGCCGGTGATGAAGTACTGCGTGTAGCTCACCCCGGGGGCGATCTCGTCGCTGAAGATCGCCGCGAAGATCAGGATCATGATGATCGGGAAGCCCATCGTGAACACGACGGACTCCCGGCTGCGCAGGAACTGGGTGATCTCCAGCCGGCCCTGGCGCAGGGCGAGCGCGCCCGCGCCCGGCCGGCGGGCGGGCGCGGCGGCGGTGGCCGGGGCCGCCGGCTTCGTCGTGGTCGTCATCGGTGTCCGATCATGGTCAGGTAGACGTCTTCCAGGGTCGGCCGGGTCACCGTGAGGCCGGGGACCTCGCCGCCGTAGCGCGCGGCCAGCTCGGCGACCAGGGCCGTCGGCGTCGCGCTCTGCGCGCTCTCCGGCACCCCCTCGGGGGTACGCCAGGAGACCGTCGCCAGGGACTCCTGGCGGTTGCCCAGCAGCTTCGGCGGGGCCACCTCGATCACCCGCCCGGCGGCGATCACCCCGACCCGGTCGGCGAGCGCCTCGGCCTCGTCGAGGTAGTGGGTGGTCAGCACGATGGTGGTGCCGGCGGCGGCCAGGTCCCGGATCAGCTCCCAGAACTCGCGCCGCGCCTCCGGGTCGAAGCCGGTGGTCGGCTCGTCGAGGAAGAGCAGCTCGGGGCGGCCGATGATGCCCAACGCCACGTCGAGGCGGCGCTTCTGCCCGCCGGAGAGGGTGTGCGTGCGGGCCTTCGCCTTCGCGCCGAGGCCGACCCGCTCGACCACCTTCGCCGGGTCGTCGGCGTCGGGATAGAAGCCCGAGAAGTGCCGGACCACCTCGCCGACGGTCAGCTCGTCGAACTCGCCGGTGCCCTGGAGCACGATGCCGACCCGGGAGCGCCAGTCCGGGGTGGGGTCGGCGGGGTCGCTGCCCAGCACCCGGACCTCGCCGGAGTCGCGCCGCCGGTAGCCCTCCAGGATCTCCACCGTGGTGGTCTTGCCCGCCCCGTTCGGGCCGAGCAGCGCGAACACCTCGCCCCGCCGGACGTCGAGGTCCACGCCCGCCACCGCGACGTTGTCGCCGTACGCCTTGCGCAGCCCCCGGACGGAGATCGCCAGCTCGTCATCCATGCGGTCAAGTGTGCGACCTGGGCGGGGCCGGTGTGGAGGCGGGGCTGTGTGGTTTGGCACAGCCCGTTTTACTGAACGGTAACTTAAACTCCGGAAATGGACGAGAAGGCCCCCGCCGGCCGGCTGCCCGAGCGCGACCGCCCCTGGGTGATGCGCACCTACGCCGGCCACTCCTCGGCCGCCGCGAGCAACGCCCTGTTCCGCCGCAACCTGGCCAAGGGGCAGACCGGCCTGTCGGTCGCCTTCGACCTGCCCACCCAGACCGGGTACGACCCCGACCACGAGCTGGCGGCCGGCGAGGTCGGCCGGGTCGGGGTGCCCGTGGCCCACCTCGGCGACATGCGGGCCCTCTTCGACGGCATCCCGCTGGCCGACATGAACACGTCCATGACGATCAACGCGCCGGCCATGTGGCTGCTCGCCCTCTACGGCACGGTCGCCGCCGAGCAGGGGGCGGAGCTGGCCCGCTGCGCCGGCACCACGCAGAACGACATCATCAAGGAGTACCTGTCCCGGGGGACGTACATCTTCCCGCCGGCGGCGTCGCTGCGGCTCACCGCCGACCTCGTCGCGTACACGCTGCTCCGGATGCCCCGGTGGAACCCGGTGAACGTCTGCTCGTACCACCTCCAGGAGGCCGGGGCGACGCCCGTGCAGGAGGTCGGCTTCGCCCTCGCCACCGCCGTCGCCGTCCTCGACGCGGTGCGCGACTGCGGCCAGGTGCCGCCCGGGCGGATGGGCGACGTGGTCGCCCGGATCTCGTTCTTCGTCAACGCCGGGGTGCGGTTCGTCGAGGAGACCGCCAAGATGCGCGCGTTCGGCGTGCTCTGGGACGAGATCGCCCGCGACCGGTACGGCGTGACCGACCCCAGGCAGCGCCGCTTCCGGTACGGGGTGCAGGTCAACTCGCTCGGGCTGACCGAGGCCCAACCGGAGAACAACATCCAGCGCATCGTGCTGGAGATGCTCGGCGTCACCCTGTCCCGGGACGCCCGCGCCCGCGCCGTGCAGCTCCCGGCCTGGAACGAGGCGCTGGGCCTGCCCCGCCCCTTCGACCAGCAGTGGTCGCTGCGGATGCAGCAGGTCCTCGCGTACGAGTCGGACCTGCTGGAATATCCCGACCTGTTCGCCGGCTCGCACGTGATGACCGCGCTGGTCGACGGGATCGTCACCGGGGCGCGGGCCGAACTGGAGAAGGTGCTGGAGATGGGCGGCGTGGTGGCCGCCGTCGAGTCCGGGTACCTCAAGAGCGCGCTGGTCGCCTCGCTGGCCGAGCGCCGCCGCCGGCTGGAGTCCGGCGCGGACACGGTGGTGGGCGTCAACCGGTTCACCGAGACCGAGCCGTCGCCGCTGACCGCCGCCGGTGCCGACGCCATCGAGCAGGTCGACCCCGCGGTGGAGGCGGCGGCCGTGGCCGCCGTACGCGAATGGCGGGCCGGACGCGACGGCGCGGCGGTCGACGCGGCACTGGAGCGGCTACGCGCGGACGCCGCGACCACCGCGAACCTGATGCCGGCGACCCTGGAGTGCGTGCGGGCCGGGGTGACCACCGGCGAGTGGGCCGGCGCGTTGCGGCGGGTCTTCGGCGAGTACCGGGCGCCGACCGGCCTGGCCGGTGGCACCGGGGCGGGCGGCGACGCGACCCTGGCCGCCGTGCGGGAGCGCGTCGCCGCGACCGCCCGGGAGCTGGGCAGTGGCCGGCTGCGGCTGCTGGTCGGCAAGCCCGGCCTCGACGGGCACTCCAACGGGGCCGAGCAGATCGCCGTGCGCGCCCGCGACGCCGGCTTCGAGGTGATCTACCAGGGGATCCGGCTGACCGCCGGCCAGATCGTCGCCGCCGCCGTGGAGGAGGACGTCGACCTCGTCGGCCTGTCGGTGCTCTCCGGCTCGCACCTGGCCGTCGTGCCGGCTGTGCTGGACGGCCTGCGCGCCGCCGGCCGGGGTGACCTGCCGGTGGTGGTCGGCGGCATCATCCCGGCCAGCGACGCCGACGCGCTGCGGGCGGCGGGCGTCGCCCGGGTCTTCACGCCGAAGGACTTCGCCCTCACCGGCATCGTCGACGACCTGGTGACGGTGGTCCGCCACGCCAACGACCTGTAGGAAAGGCCCCCTGTCAACGCATTCCGTTGTACAGGGGGCCCTGTCAACGCCTGCCGACGGTGGTCAGCGGCTGGCGTAGGTCATGCAGTCGGCCATGTCGTTGTCCGGCCCGACGCGGATCGCCGGGGCGTGACACTCCAGGTCGGCGTTGTGCCGGCAGTCCGAGCGCTGACAGGCGCCGACCTGGGCGATCATCGTGTCGATGCCGCCCCGGACGGGCATCTCGACGAACGTGTGGCAGTGCGCGTGATCGGTGCTGCCGATCGTGATGGCGAACGCGTGGCAGTCGCCGGTGTGGTTGTAGGCGCAGGCCGCGACCACGCATTCCTGGACGCGGGGCATCTCCATCGCCGTAGTCATGACGACCTCCTCTGGGTTCTCGAATCTCCTCCCATATTAGGTTTTTGTCGGTTTTGTCGTCGGCGATCGGCCATCCCCGGTCAGTCGGCATCCCGGCTTGGCCGGCATCAGCCGGCATCCCCGGTCGGTCGGCGTCCCCGCTTGGTTGGCATCCCGGTCGGTCGGCGTCCCCGGCCGGCAGGGATCGGGCCGCCGGTCGTGATCGGGCGCCGGGTCACCCGACCGGTCTCGCCCCCAGCACCTCGGAGAGCGGGGCCGGCCGCAGGCCCAGCTCGGCGAGTCCGGCCAGGATGCGCGGCAGCGCCTCGTCGGTCATCGGGGCGTTCGCCTCGGTGACGTGCAGGACGACGACCGAGCCGGGGCGTACCCGGGACAGCACCGCGTCGACGACCGGCCGCCAGGACTTCGCGAACGGGTCGCCGCTGATGACGTCCCCGTCCACCACGGTCACGCCCAGCGGGGCGAGTTCGGTCAGCGCGGCTCGGTCGTGGCACAGCCCGGGGAAGCGGAAGTAGCGGGTCTGCCTGCCGCCGTACGGGGCGATCACGTCGAACGTCCGGGCCACGTCGGCGGCCATCCGCTGCCGGGGGATCGTCGGCAGCTGATAGCAGTCGGCGGTGAAGGCGAGATGGCCGTACGTGTGGTTGGCCAGCTCGAAGCGGGGATTGCCGGCCAGGCGGCGGGTCACCCCGGGATACTCCTCGACCCACTTGCCGGTCAGGAAGAAAGTGGCCGGCACCCGCTCCCGTTCCAGCAGGTCGATGATCGCCAGGTTCGCGTACGACCGCACCGCCCCGCTGCGCAGTTGATACCGCATGGCGTCCGTCATGTCCGCGTCGAAGGTCAGCGCCACCAGGTCACCGGTGCGTGGTCCGTGGTCGACCACCGGGGGCCGTCGGTCGGTGCGGCTCGCGCCGGGGAGGGCCGTGGTCGGGGGCCCCGCGCTGGGCTCGTCGGTCGGTCCGCCCTGGCCGGGCCGTGACGGTGCCCCGGGTCGCCCGGATGCGGATGCCGGCGGGGTCGGGCGGTTCGTTCCCTGCGGTGTCCCGTCCTTTCCGCTGGCGGGCGGCGTCACGGCCGTGGGCACCCGTCCGATTGCGGCGCGGCCGGGCGCGTCCGACGGCGCGGGCGCGACGAGGAGGGCGGCGACGCCCGCCAGGGCGGCGACCGTCGCGATCAGGGGTACGCGAGAGTTCTTTGCGGGCACCGGGAGATGATCTCTCGGCGGGTGTCCGCCCGGCTGCCCCGCCCCACGCGGGATCTCCCGGCGGGATGTCGGGAAGATGGCGGTATCCCGCGCTACTGATACCCCCACCTGCCCGACATCCCGTCACCTGTCCGCCCGGGCCTGGGGGTGTGGGCGGGTTTGGCGTGGGCGGCCCGGGGATCATCGGCGGACCCCGGGCCCGGAATGGCGGCCGGGTCGGTCCGAGGTGGGTGGGCCGGCGTGGGGTCGGGCTGGATCGGGGTGGGGTCGGGCTGGATCGGGGTGGGCCGGGCTGGGCTGGGGCGGGGCGGGGCGGGCCGAGGCGGGCGCGGGGTGGGCCGGGGCTGGGCGGGGCGGGTTGATCGACTTCATGTCGGCGACATGGCGGCATCAACGCGCCGCTGATACCCCCACCTGCCCGACATCCCGTCACCCCTCCACCGAAAAAGGCGATTTGTCCGGCCCGGCGGGGTGCGTGGGACGGGGTCGAGCCGGGTCGGGGTGGTGACGGGCGGCACCCTGCGGCCGGAATCCTGGCCGGGGCGGGGGCGTTACACCTGACGGACGACCGCAGCAGCACCCCGGATCCCCCGGATCCAGCAGGCCCCCGGGTTGTCATCTCCCGGAATGCGGGCCGGTCGTCGGTCGTTACACCTGGACCCGGCGCCGCAAGGCAGCCGAACCCCTCCTTCTTCTCCCCGTTGTTCGTTGTTCGGGCGCCTCGACGTGGTGCTCGCACACCCCCCGCCATCTTGCTTTGGCGGGTGCGGGTGTGCCGACCCCCGACGATTGGAGTCACCCCCATGAACACGACCATCCTGCGTAAGAGCGTCCTCGGCATCGCCGGACTCGCGTTCGCCGGTGGCCTCGCCGCCGGCCCCCTGAACCACCACACCACCACCGACACCGGCACCGGCACTGTTGACGCGCGGCCCGTCGCCGCCGTGCAGGCCGACAAGACCGCCGCCGTGGACACGGCCAAGCTGATCCCGCACGGCGTGCAGGGCACGCAGTCGCGCATCGGCCTCGACGCCGAGCAGACCGCCAACGCCAAGGCCATCATCGCCGCCACCAAGAAGACCGGCCTCGACGAACGCGCCGCGGTCATCTCCATCGGCACCGCCCTGCAGGAATCGAAGCTGCAGAACCTGGGTCACCTGGGTGACCGCAACGACCACGACTCCCTCGGCCTGTTCCAGCAGCGCCCCTCCAGCGGCTGGGGTTCGCCGGAGCAGATCACCGACCCGGAGTACGCGACCACCGCGTTCCTCAAGGGCCTGCGACAGGTCGACGGCTGGCAGGACATGCCGCTGACCGACGCCGCCCAGACCGTCCAGGTCTCCGCCTACCCCGACGCCTACGCGCAGTGGGAGCAGCAGGCCGCCGACCTCGTCGCCCAGCACTGGAACAGCTGACCCAGCGAACACACGCCGCCGGCCGGGCCCCGATCACCGGGGCCCGGCCGGCGGCGTTTACGTGGGGCGTACCCGGTCAGACGCGGTAGCCGGCGGCGCGGGCGGCCTGGCATTCGCGGCGGCGGTCCCGGCGGCGGCGCAGGAACCAGACGGTGAAGGCGACCAGGCCGAGCAGGAAGGCCAGCACCAGCACCGGCAGGATGATCGCCACCAGGGACATGACGACGCTGGTGGCGTCCTCGGCGGTGCTGGCGACCGGCGCGCCGAAGCCGGCGGTGGTCGCGTTGATCACCGGGCGGGCGGCGGACTTGAGCAGATGGACGCCGAGCGCGATGAGCACGCCGGTGACCACCGGCACCCAGTCGTTGGACGAGAAGAAGCTGCCCGGGTCGCTCACGGTGACCGTCTCGGAGGTGGAGCCCGCGCCGAAGGCGAGGCCGCCGGCGGTCGGCCGGACCACGGTCTGGACGACGTCGTTGACGTGGTCGAGCACCGGCACCTTGTCGGCGACGACCTCGACGGCGAGCAGCACCGCGAGGATGGCGACGACCCAGCCGTTGCCGAGCCACTGCCAGCCGCTGGGCAGGTCGATCAGGTCGGTGTAGCGGGCCAGCAGTCCCATGGTCAGCAGGGGTATGTAGGCGTTCAGGCCGGCCGACGCGGCCAGCCCGGTACCCGTGAGGACTTCGAACACCGTCTCAGCATGGCACCGGCACGCCAGTGCCGCTCGGCGGCGGACGCCGGGGTCTGGGCTACCCTCGTCGGGTGCGGCTGGTGATTGCGAAGTGCTCGGTGGACTACGTCGGACGGCTCTCGGCGCACCTGCCGTTGGCCACGCGCCTGTTGATGGTGAAGGCGGACGGGTCGGTGTCGATCCACGCCGACGACCGGGCGTACAAGCCGTTGAACTGGATGAGCCCGCCCTGCCGGCTGGAGGAGGCCCCCGGCGTGTGGCGGGTGGTCAACAAGGCCGGCGAGGAGCTGCGGATCACGCTGGAGGAGGTCTTCCAGGACACCTCGTACGAGCTGGGCGTCGACCCCGGCCTGCGCAAGGACGGCGTCGAGGCGCACCTCCAGGAGCTGCTGGCGGCCAACCCGACGGCGCTGGGCGAGGGCTACACGCTGGTGCGCCGGGAGTACATGACGGCGATCGGGCCGGTGGACCTGCTCTGCCGGGACGCCGACCTCGGCGCCGTCGCCGTCGAGGTGAAGCGGCGCGGCGAGATCGACGGGGTGGAGCAGCTCACCCGCTACCTCGAACTGATGAACCGTGACCCCCTGCTCGCCCCGGTCACCGGCGTCTTTGCCGCCCAGGAGATCAAGCCGCAGGCGCGGGTGCTGGCCACGGACCGGGGCATCCGGTGCGTTGTCGTCGACTACGACAAGCTGCGCGGCATCGAGCGCGACGAGCTGACCCTGTTCTGAGCGCCGCCTGCGCGGGCCGGGTCAGCGCCTGCGGCCGTACAGCAGCTTGGTGACCTTGACCAGGCGGGCGACGTCGGCGGGGGTGCGCTCGAAGGTCATCGCCGGCAGCAGCGACCGGGCCCGGCGGCGGGTGACGGCCTTGGGGCGGCCGAACTCGCGCAGCCCGTCCTCGCCGTGGATGCGGCCGAAGCCGGACTCGCCGACGCCGCCGAACGGCAGGGTGGACATCCCCGCGAACGTCAGGGTGGAGTTCACCGCGGCCATCCCCGAGCGCAGCCGCCGCGCGATGGCCACGGCCCGCCGCCGGCCGAAGACCGAACCCCCCAGGCCGTACGGGAGCGCGTTGGCGCGGGTGATCGCCTCCTCGGCGTCGCGGACCCGGTTGATCGTCAGCGTCGGCCCGAAGGTCTCCTCGCGGACGGCGAGCGAGTCCTCCGGCACGTCGACCAGGATGGTCGGCCGCACGTACGGCGGCTGCACCGCGTCGGCACCGCCGAGGACCGCACGCCCGCCCCGGGCCAGCGCGTCGTCGATGTGCCGGCGGATCACGTCGAGCTGACCGGGCATGGTGATCGGGCCGATGTCGGACCCGTCGGCGCCGACCGTCAGCCGGCCGGCCCGCTCGACGACCTTGCCGACGAAGGCGTCGAAGACGGGTTCGACGGCGTACACCCGCTCGATGCCGATGCAGGTCTGGCCGGCGTTGGTGAGCCCGCCCCAGACGCACGCCTCGGCGGCGGCGTCGAGGTCGGCGTCGCTGTCGACGATCATCGCGTCCTTGCCGCCCGCCTCCAGCAGGACCGGGGTGAGCGTCTCGGCGCAGGCGGCCATCACCTTCTTGGCGGTGGCCGTCGAGCCGGTGAATGCCAGCTTGTTCACGCCGGAGCGGCACAGGGCCGCGCCGACGTCGCCGAGGCCGTGCACGGCGGTGAGGACGGGCTGCTCGGGCACCACCTCGGCGAGGCTGTCGACCAGCCACTGGCCGACGACGGGGGTGTATTCGCTGGGCTTCAGCACGACCGTGTTGCCGGCGGCGAGCGCGTACGCCGTGGAGCCGATCGGGGTGAAGACCGGGTAGTTCCACGGGCCGATGACGCCGACCACCCCGTACGGCTGGTATTCGAGGTGGCCGGTGAACTCGGCCAGGATGAGCCGGGAGCGCACGCGGCGCGGGCGCAGCACCTGGCCGGCGTTGCGGGCGGCCCAGTCGATGTGTTCGATGGCGGTGAGGACCTCGACGATCGCGTCCGGGACGGGCTTGCCGCCCTCGGCGTGCATCAGCTCGGCCAGCTCCTCGATCCGCCGGGCGAGGACGCCCCGCCAGCGCAGCAGCCGCTCCCGGCGGCCGGTGAAGCCGAGCCCCGCCCACCAGCCGGCGGCCTCGCGGGCCCGCTCGACCGCCCGCGTGACGTCGTCCCCGGCGGCGACGGGCAGCCGACCCACCTCGGCCCCGGTGGCGGGGCTGGTGGAGACCAGCCGCCCGTCTGAGATGATCGGGGCACCCGGGACACGTACAGCCGTCATGGCGGAAGTCTAGACCCCGAAGCTACTCGTCGGTAGGTGTTCGGTCGGGCTGGTCAGCGGTCCCCGGCGCAGGGCCGGCGGCTCCCGGGGGCCGTGCCCGGGGCGGGACCAATGGCCCTGGTGCGCCGCGCCGCAAGCCGAACCGGCTAACGGGAGTTGTCCTCCCGGGGGCTGGGAGGTGTCCGGGCGGTGGTGGGCATCGATACGGTGTGCTGGCAGGCTGACGCCGGACACCGGTGGCTGGAGGCTGACCGTCCATGGAGGACTTTCCGGAACTGATGCCGCTGCTGACGGTGGCGGGTGGACCGATGCGTGGGGCGAGCTTCCGGCTCAGCCGCACGCCGCAGGTGATCGGCCGTGCGACGACCGTGCAGGTCAGCGTCGACGATCCACACCTGAGTCGCCGGCACGCCAGCGTGCGGCTGGCCGCCGACGGGGTGTGGCTTGAGGACCTGGGCTCGACCAACGGCACGTGGCTCAACGACCGCCGGATCGAGATGCCGGAGCTGCTCTCCGACGGGGACGTGATCCGGCTGGGCCGCACCGAGCTGCGCTTCTTCGACCCGGGCCTGGCCCGGACGGACCCGGTCGGGCTGCGGCTGGCCCCCCAACTGGGCCCGCAGCGCCGCGACCGCCGGCCGACCCTGCCGCTGCCCGTCGCCGCCCCGCCGGCCGCCCGCGCCTGACCCTCTTTCATGTGGGCCGGCCACATGGAGCCGGCCGTCGCCGCGTGGCAGCATGCCGCGGCATGGAGAGCACGCAGCACACCGTGCAGGCCAACGGCATCGTCCAGCGGGTCCGGGTGGCCGGGCCACCCGACGGCGCGCCCGTGCTGCTGGTGCACGGCAACTGTTCGTCCTCGGCGTTCTGGGAGCCGCTGCTGCGGCGGCTGCCCGACACCCTCCGGGTGGTCGCCCCGGACCTGCGCGGTTACGGCGACACCGAGACCGCCGCGGTGGACGCCACCCGGGGGCTGCGGGACTTCGCCGACGACGTGGCCGCCCTGCTCGACGCCCCGGGGCTCTTCGCCCCCGGCGCGCGGCCGGTGGTGGTCGGGCACTCCCTCGGCGGGGGCGTGGCGATGCGGCTGCTGGTCGACCACCCCGACCGGGTGGCCGGGCTGCTGCTCTCCGCGCCCGTCTCCCCGTACGGCTTCGGCGGCACCCGGGACCTCGACGGCACGCCGACCACGCCCGACTTCGCGGGCACCGGCGGCGGCACCGCGAACGGGGACTTCGTGGCCCGGCTGGCCGCCGGCGACCGGGGCGCGGACGGCCCGACCAGCCCCCGCAGCGTGCTGCGGACCGCGTACGTGGCCGATCCGGCGTCGCTCGGCGACGACGAGGACCTGCTGCTGGACAGCCTCCTGTCCACCGCTACGGGGGACGGCAACTATCCCGGCACGGCGGTCGACTCGCCGCACTGGCCGGGCACCGCGGCCGGCGACCGCGGCGTGCTCAACGCCCTCGCCCCGGCCCACTTCCGCATCGCCGACGACCTCGTCGCCGTCGCCGCCAAGCCCCCCGTCACCTGGGTACGCGGCGACGCCGACGTGATCGTGTCGGACACCTCGCTGTTCGACCTGGCCTACCTCGGGTCGCTCGGGGCGGTGCCCGGCTGGCCGGGGGAGCGGGACTGCCCGCCGCAGCCGATGGTCGGGCAGACCCGGGCGGTGCTCGACCGGTACGCTGCGGCCGGCGGGGCGTACCACGAGGTGGTGTTGCTGGGTTGCGGGCACAGCCCGCACCTGGAGCGGCCGGCGGAGTTCGTCGCCGAGCTGCTGGCGCTGACCGACCGGAGCCGCTGAGACACCCGATCGCCCGACGGGAGCCGTCGACCCCCTCCGCGTCCCGGCGACGGACCGTCACGTGGCAGACTCGCGCGCATAACCTTAGTGACCGTTCATGCGGTCCCGCGGGGTCTCGGCCCGCGGTCCCGCGCAGCATTGGGGAGGCCGGTCGTGGCGCGCGAGTTCACCAGCGTGGGCGTTGTGGGGCTGGGCACCATGGGTGCCGGCATCGTCGAGGTCTTCGCGCGCAACGGCATCGACGTCGTCGCGGTCGAGGTCTCCGAGGCCGCCCTCGACCGTGGCCGCGCCAACCTGACCGGCTCGACCGACCGGGCCGTCGCCCGGGGCAAGCTCGCCGAGGCCGACCGGGACGCCCTGCTGGCCCGGGTCGACTTCCAGGTGGGGCTGGACGCGCTGCACTCGGTGGACCTGGTGGTCGAGGCGGTCCCCGAGCGCCTCGACCTCAAGCGGCGGATCTTCGCCGAGCTGGACCGGGTCTGCAGGCCCGAGGCGATCCTCGCCACCAACACCTCCTCACTGTCGGTCACCGAGGTCTCCGTCGCCACCGGCCGACCCCAGCAGGTCGTCGGCATCCACTTCTTCAACCCGGCCCCGGTGATGAAGCTGGTCGAGGTGGTCCGCACGGTGGTCACCGCCGCCGACGTGGTCGCCGACGTCGAGGCCCTCTGCGCCCGGCTCGGCAAGGTCGGCGTCACCATCGGCGACCGGGCCGGCTTCATCGCCAACGCGCTGCTCTTCGGCTACCTCAACCACGCCGTGGCGATGTTCGAGTCGCGCTACGCCAGCCGCGAGGACATCGACGCCGCCATGAAGCTCGGCGGCGGCCTGCCGATGGGGCCGCTCGCCCTGCTGGACCTGATCGGCCTCGACACCGCGTACGAGATCCTGGACACCATGTACCGGCGCGGCGGGCGGGACCGCCGGCACGCACCGGTGCCGCTGGTCAGGCAGATGGTCACCGCGGGTCTGCTCGGGCGCAAGTCCGGCCAGGGCTTCTACACCTACGAGAAGCCGGGCTCGTCGAAGGTCGTACCGGACGAGTCGACCCCGCAGGAGCGGCCGGCGGCCGGCGACGGCGCGCGCCCCGTCGCCCGGGTCGGCGTCGTCGGCTCCGGCGCGACGGCCGCCGGGCTCGTCGAGGTCTTCGCCGGGGCCGGGTACGACGTGGTCCAGGTGGCCCCGGGCGCGGAGCCGCTCGACGGGCTGGCCGAGGTCGACCTGGTCGTCGAGGCCGTGGCGGAGGACCTGGGCGTCAAGAAGGAGCTGCTCGCCAGCCTCGACGGCGTCTGCAAGCCGGGCGTCGTGCTCGCCACCACCACCTCGTCGCTGCCGGTGATCGACATCGCGATGGCCACCGGGCGGCCCGCCGACGTGGTCGGGCTGCACTTCTCCGGCCCGGTGCCGGCGCGGCCCCTGGTGGAGATCGTGCAGACCATCCGCACCGGCGAGGAGGCCACCGCCACCGCCCGCGCCGTCTGCGCGACGCTCGGCAGGACCGCCGTGGTCTGCGGCGACCGGGCCGGCTTCGTGGTCGACGCGCTGCTGTTGCCGTACCTGAACGACGCGGTGAAGATGCTGGAGGCCGGCTACGCCACCGTCGACGACATCGACCACGCGATGAAGCTCGGCTGCGGCTACCCGACGGGCCCGTTCGAGCTGCTGGACGCGGTCGGCCTGGACGTGGCGCTCGCCAGTCAGCGCGCGCTGTACCGCGAGCTGCGCGACCCCGGCTTCGCCCCGGCCCCGCTGCTGGAGCACCTCGTCACCGCCGGCTACCTGGGCCGCGAGGCGGGGCGCGGCTTCCGCGACCACACCGCCCGCTGACCGGGCCGGGAACCGACCGTAACCTTGACGAGGTGAGCCCCCGTCGCAACCGTCCCCGCCGGGACGAGCACGCCCACCTCGACGCCGACCGGGCCCGCCACGGGGTGCCCACCGTGCAGCAGTGGCGCGACGGCGACTGGCAGGTGCGCGGGATCAGCGGCGGCGCGTCGGTCAAGACGTACCGCTGCCCGGGCTGCGACCAGGAGATCCGCCCGGGGGTGGCGCACCTGGTGGCCTGGCCGGCCGACGACCGGGGCGACCTGACCGACCGCCGGCACTGGCACAGCGGGTGCTGGCGGGCGCGGGACCGGCGCGGCCCCGGCATCCAGCGCGGGCGGGGCGCGCCCCGCTACGGCTGAGCGATCTGGATCACCCTGTTTCCGCCCGGGCGGGCGGTGCCGGTGCCGACGCGCGAGACTGGGACGGTGAGCACACCGATCCGCGCGTCCTCGATCCTGCCCGGGCACCGCGAGGACATCGAGCTGCACACCGCCGACGGCCTGACCCTCGTCGGCGAGCTGGCCCGCCCCGTCGGGAAGGAGCCGGCCGGCACGCTGGTCTGCCTGCACCCGCTGCCCACCCACGGCGGGATGATGGACAGCCACGTCTTCCGCAAGGCCGCCTGGCGGCTGCCGGCGCTGGCCGACCTGGCCGTGCTCCGGTTCAACACGCGCGGCACCAGCAGCGTGCGGGGCACCAGCGAGGGCGCGTTCGACAACGCCGTCGGCGAGCGCTTCGACGTCGCCGCCGCCATCGAGTACGCCGAGTTCGCCGAGCTGCCGAACGTCTGGCTGGTCGGCTGGTCGTTCGGCACCGACCTGACCCTCAAGTACGGCTGCGACCCGGCGGTGGCCGGCGCGATCCTGCTCTCCCCGCCGCTGCGTTTCTCCGCCCCCTCCGACCTCGAACACTGGGCGCAGGAGGGCAAGCCGCTGACCGCCCTGGTGCCGGAGTTCGACGACTATCTGCGCCCCGACGAGGCGCGGCGGCGCTTCGCGGCGGTGCCGCAGGCCGAGGTGGTCGGGGTGCCCGGCGCGAAGCACCTGTGGGTCGGCGACGCCGAGACCGTGCTCGACGAGATCGTCCGCCGGGTCAACCCGGCCGCCCCGCTGCCCCTGCCCCGCACCTGGGACGGCCCGATGGCCACCGGCGACGTCAGCGCGTACGCCGACCGGACGGTCGCCTCGTTCGCCGACGTCCCGGTGCCGGGCCCGAAGGCCGGCTCCGCCGACTGAGCCGGGGCGGGTCGGTCGCCCGTCAGCGGGCGTCCTGGCGGGGCAGCACCACCTCGCGCAGGATGAGCTGGCAGGCGGCCACCGTCGGGATCGCGATCAGCGCGCCGACCACGCCCATCAGCGACACCCCCAGCAGCGCGGCGAGCAGGGCCGCGACCTCGTTGACCTCGACCGAGCGGCGCATCACCTTCGGGTAGATCAGGTAGTTCTCCACCTGCTGGTAGACCACGAAGAACGCGACGCAGGCGATCCCCACCGGCAGGTCGGTGGCGAAGCCGACGAGGCTGACCACCACCGCGCCGAGGGTGGCGCCGATCTGCGGGATCAGGTCGGTCACCGCGACCACCACGGCCAGCGCGAACGGGTACGGCAGCCCGACGGCCAGCGCGAACACGAAGGTGGTCACCCCGGCGAGCACGGCGATGCTCAGCGCGCCCACCATGTACGCGCCGACCTTCGCCAGGATCTCGTCGCCGATGAGCCGCACCCGGTGCCGGCGGGAGCGGGGCACCAGCGCGTACCCGACGCGGCGCAGCCGGTCGAAGTACGCGAGGAAGTAGATCGTCAACACCAGCACGGTGAGCGCCCGGAAGACCGTGCCGAAGATGAGCTGGGCGCCGCCGAGGACCCCGCCCAGCGCCCGCCCGACGGTGTCGGCGTTGGCCGCGGCCTGCACCTTCGCCATCACGTCGTACCGGACGACGAAGTCGTTGACCGCCTCGTTGCGGCGCAGCTCATCGACGTAGCTGGGCAGTTGCTCGACGAACTGCCCGGACTGGGTGACCACCGGCGGGACCAGCGCCACCAGGCCGCCGACGATCAGCAGCAGCACGGTGAGCGTCACCGCCGCGACGGCCAGCCCGTTGGGCAGGCCCCACGAGCGCAGCCGGACCACCGCCGGGTTCAGCCCGACGGCGAGGAAGAGCGCGATGACGACCAGCACCAGGATGCCGGCCGAGTTGCGGACGCCGAGGAAGACGGCGTACGCCAGCAGCACGCCGAGCGCGCCGGTGAAGCCGACGAGGAAACTGTTGCGGCGCAGGGGCCGCCCCGGCACGCCGAAGCGGCCCGAGCTGGCGGCGGGCGACCCGGGCGGGTCGAAGTCGCCGGGGTCGCCGAGGTCCGCCCGGTCGTCGTCCGGCGCGGTCCGATCCGGCGCGGTCCGATCCGGCGCGGTCCGATCGGGTGCGGAGCGCATCGGCGGGGGGCCGACCGGGTCGGTGCGGCCCGCCGGGACGCCGTCCGGACCGGTGTGGCCCACCTGCCTGTGGCCCACCTGCCTGTGGCCCATCTGCCCGTGGCCCACCGGCGCGTGGTCCGGCTGCCCGTCGTGCGCCCGTCCGCCGTCCGCCACCGAGACCTCCTCCGCCCTCCGGCGGGTGCGCCCGGAGGGTCGTCAGCCGCCCGCGGCCCCGTCCGGGCGCGGGTCCTGCCGACAGGAGGGTAGTTGCCGGGCGGACGGCCCGGCCACCCCGGCTCACTCGGACTCGACGGACACCTTGCTCGGCCTGGCGCTGCGCTCGTCGGTCGTCGGCTTGGTCGGCCGCTTGCCGTTCTCACCGGTGCTGGTGATCTTCGTGGGGGTCGCCCCCCGGCCGCCCTCGCCGGGCACCGCCGCCACCGTCGGCTCGCCGTCCACCCCGGCGCTGGCCGCACCGCCGTCCACCGTGGTGACCGGCTCGGCCACCGGCCGGGTCCGGGCCGGGGCGGCGTCGTCGGTGGGTGCGGTCTTCGCCGCTCCCGCGTCGGCCGTCGCCTTGATCGGGGTGGGCTTCGCGGGCTCGCCGGGCCCGGCGGCGGCTGGCTTGCCCGACGTGGCGGCCTCGGCCGGCTTGCCCGGGGCGGCAGCCGCCTTGACCGGGGCCGTGCCGTCGGCGGCCGGGTCCGGTGCGGCGCCGTCGAGGGACACCGCCGGGGCGGTCGCCTTCGCCGGAACGCTGGCCGACAGGCGGGCACCGGCCAGCTGCTGCCGCAGGTCGAGCAGTTGATGCTGGAGCTCGTCCGACTCCTGCCGGGACTGCCAGGTCTCCTGCCGCAGGTCGGCCAGCTGCTGCTGGGCCTGGGCGATCTCCAACATCACCTGGGCGAGCTGCTGGCGGCCGGCGGCCACCTCCTGCTGGGTCGCCGCGAGGTGCTGCTGCGTGGTGGCCAGGTGCTGCTGGGTGGTGGCCGCGTACTCCTCGAACTGGCGACGGGACGCGGCGACGTGCTCGTCGGCCCGGCGTCGCTTGTCGGTCGCGTCGGCCTCGGCCCGGCCCAGCAGCTCGGCGGCCTCCTCCTCGGCCTGCCGGCGCATCGCGAGGGCGTCGTGCTCGGCGGCGCGCCGGATCTCCGCGGCACCGTCCTCGATCTCGGCCCGCCGGGCGGTGTACTGCTGCTCCAGCTCGGTCTCCCGGGCCGTGAACTGCTGCTCCAGCTCGTCCTGCCGGGCCGCGTGCTGCCGGTCCAGCTCGTCGCGGCGCTGGGAGTGTTCCCGCTCGGCGGTCTCCTTGCGCTGGGCCAGCTCCCGGTCGGCGGCCTCCCGCCGGCCGTTGACCTCCTGCTCCACCCCGGCCCGCCAGGCGCCCAGCTCCTGCTGCGTCTGGGCGCGGGACTGCTGCACGTACGCCTCGGTCTCCGTGCGCATCCGCTGCACGTACGCCTCGGTGTCGGCGCGTTGGCGCTTGCTGGCCTCGGTCGCCTGCGCGGTCAGCCGCTCGGCCTCCTGCCGGGCCCGGTCGCGGGTGGCCTTTGCCGCGCCCTCGGCGTCGTCGGTGATCCGCTTGGCCTCCTGCAACGCCTTGGCGTGGGTCGCCCGGCCGGCCTCGGTGGCGTTGTCAGTGAGCCGCTTCGCCTCCTGCTGGGCCTTGGCGTGCACCTCCTTGGCGGCCTCGCGGAGCTGGGTGGCCTCCTGCTGGGCCTTGGCGAGGGCCTCCTTGGCGGCCTCGCGCAGCTTGGTCGCCTCCTGCTGGGCCCGGGTGTGGATCTCCTTCGCGGCGTCCCGGAGCTGGGTGGCCTCCTGCTGGGCCTTCTCCAGGGCCTCCTGGGCGGCCTTGCGCAGCCGGGTCGACTCGTCCTTGGCCGCCGCACGCAGCTGGGCGGACTCGTCCTTGGCGGCCTTCAGCGTGGCGTCCGCCTCGGCGCGTCGGGCGGCACCGTGCCGCTCCTCCTCGGCCCGCCGGGCGGCGAGGGCGATCTCGAAGTCCTTGAGCGCCTGGGCGGCCTGCTCCTTGGCCTCGGCGACGATGTGCTCGGCGGCGGCCCGCCGCGCCTCGATCTCCTCGTTGGCGGCGGCGAGGATGTCGTCGGCCTGCTCCTCGGCGAGGACGAGGATCTGCTCCACCCGGGGGCCGAGGTGCCGGAACGAGGCCCGGTCCACCACGCCGACCTGCTTGCGCACCTGGGCGAGGTCGCGTTGCAGCACCTCGACCTGCCCGGCCAGCTTGTGGATCTGGGTGTACGCCTGCTCCCGCTCGGCCGCCAGTGTCGCGATCTCGTGCTCCGCGCGAGCGACGTACCTGTCGACCTGTCGTTTCTCGTACCCCCGCAGGGCGGACTCGAAGCTGGGCTCCGTCGTCACATCCCCGCCGAGAGCGAACAGTTCCTCGCCGTGCGACATGCCCCCATCCTCACACGCATCCGGCTCGGCTGGGGCGATACGGACGCCCCGGATGGGAGCTGATTCACTGCCGTTACCGGCGTCCGGGCCAGAGTGCGGGAAACGCATACGGCGCGGGGTCACACCGGTTACCCGGTGTCACCCCGCGCCGTGTCCATGCCCCCCGGCCGTGCGGTCGGTCAGCCAGCGGACTCCGCGTTCACCCGCTCGTCCTTGCTGTCCGCCTTGGCCGGCTCCGGCTTGGCCTGCGCCGGCGGCACGCCCGGCACGATGCCGGCGAGGCCCGACAGCATCTGGCCGAGCTGCGAGGTGACGGCGTCCTTCTGCCGGGTGAGGTCCTCGACCTCGCGGCGGGCGGCCTGCGTGGTCAGGTCGGCCTCGGTGCGGGCCTCCGTGAGCAGCCGCTTCGCCTCGGCCTTGGCCTCGTTGAGGGTCTTCTCGGACAGCGCCTTGGCCTTCTCGACGGTGTCGTTGGCGGTGCGCTCGGACTCGACCCGGCGGGCCTCGGCGCGCTGCTCGATCTCCTTGGCCCGCTCCTGGGCCGCCCGGGCGCGCTGCTCGGCCTCGCCGACCAGCTTCTGGGTCTGGGCGACCTGGGCCGCGTGCCGCTCGGACTCCTCGCGCTCGGCCTTCTCGCGCCGCTCGGCGAGCTGCAGCTCCAGCGCCTGGAGGTCCTTGTCGCGCTTGTCGCGGGCGTCGGTGAGGAGCTTGGTCGCCTCGGCGCGCTTCTCCTCGGCCTCCCGCGCGGCCTTCGCCCGCTGCTGGGTGATCTCCCGCTCGGCGGTGGCGCGCAGGGTGGCGACCTCACGCTCGACGGTCGACTTCAGCTCGGCGACCTCGTGCGCGGTGACGGTGCGCAGCTGCTTGGTCTCCCGCTCGGCGTCGGCGCGCAGGGTGTCGGCCTCCCGGCGGGCCTGCACGCGCACCTCGGCGGCCTCGCGCTCGGCGGCGGTGCGGACGCTGCCGGCCTCACGCTCGGCGGTGGCCTTCATCGCGGCGGCCTCGGCGCGGGCCTTGTCGGTGATCTCGCGCGCCTCAAGGCGAGCCGCGGAGAGGATGCCCTCGGACTCCCGCTTGGCCTCGTTGCGGTGGTCGTTGGCCTGCTCCTCGGCCAGCCGCAGGATCTGCTCGACGCGGGTGCCCAGGCCGGACAGGGTCGGCCGGCTGTTCTCCTCGAGCTGCTTGTTGGTCTCGGCGAGCTTCTGCTCCAGCGCGCTCTGGCGCTGCTCGGCCTGGCGGAGCCGACGCTGGGCGTCGTTCATCCGCTGCTCGGCCTCGGCGCGGGCCTGCTCGGACTGGGTCAGCGCGGCGGTCAGCCGACCGATGAAGTCATCGACCTGCCCGACGTTGTATCCGCGCAGGCCAACGGTGAAATCTGGCTGCGAGTTCGCGTTATCGAAGAACGCAAGAGGGGAGGACTGCTGCTGGGGCATTGGGACATACTCGCAGACCCCCCGGGGTGCTTCGCAAGAGCGGTGCGGGGCTTTCGTGTCCTGTTTACATGGTCAACAGGCCGTCGGCGGGCGGGTCCGATCGATGGGCGATCTTGGCAGCTCCGGGGCCGGTCGGGCGGCCGGTGGGCGGGTGGTCGGGCGGCCCGGTGGGCGGGTGGTCGGGCGCGCTGGAGGCGGGTGGTCGGGCGGCCCTGGAGGCGGGTGGTTGGGTGCGCCGGAGGCGGGTGGTCGGGCGCGCGGGGGCGTGCGGGAAAAGGGCCGCGGGAGCGCCCGGCGGTCCTTTGCCGGCCCGTGCCGGTTTCTGTTCGGCCCGTGCCGGTTTCTTGTCGGCCGGTGCCGGCGATCTTCCCTGTCGGCCGTGCCGGCATCGCGCGGAATGGGGACCGCAGCCGGCGTCGAAAGGCAATGCCTGACCACCGCGATGCCCGACTGGGCCTCCCCGGACGACTAGCCGGCGGCCGGGGGGTCAGCGGCTGCAGAACCGCTTGATCGACTTCATGTCGGCCGGATGGGGGTTTCCCGTCCCGTTGATATCGCCATGCCGCCGACATGAAGTCGATCAACTCGGCCGTGCACCACTGCGCGCGCGGGGGGCTGTTGTGGTGCCGGGGCGGGTGCCACCGGGGCGCGAGTCGAGGCGGGGTGGGGTGGGGTGGTTGAGAAGGGGCCCCTGCTCCACAGGATGCGTTAACAGGGGCCCTCCCTTCACCTTTCACCGCTGGGCGGGCTCGACCAACTCGACGAGGACGCCGCCCGCGTCCTTGGGGTGGACGAAGTTGATCCGGGAGTCGGCGGTGCCCCGGCGCGGGGTCTCGAAGAGCAGCCGCAGGCCGCGCTCGCGCAGCGCCGCGCACGCCGCGTCGATGTCGGCCACCGTGTACGCCACCTGCTGCACGCCCGGCCCGGAGCGGTCGAGGAACTTGGCGATGGTCGACTCCGGGGTGAGCGGGGCGAGCAGCTGTACGCAGCCGCCCTCGGCGGTCGGCCCGACCGTCAGCATCGCCTCGCGCACGCCCTGCTCGGTGTTGGTCTCGGTGTGCACGCAGCGCATGCCGAAGGTGCGCTGATAGAAGTCGATCGCGGCGTCGAGGTCGGCGACGGCGATCCCGACGTGGTCGATGCGGCGCAGGCCGATGTCTGTGACGAAGTCGGCAGCGGGCTCGGCGGGGGAGTTCTCAGCCATGGCGTTAGTCTGACCGAACACCCGTCCAACCGAACAATCGTTAAGGTTCACAGCTCGGCACCCCCCTCGGAGGCAGGCACATGGCTTCGGTGATCGTCAGCGGCGCGCGGACCCCGATGGGGCGCCTGCTCGGCAACCTCAAGGACCTCTCCGCCACCAAGCTCGGCGGCATCGCGATCAAGGCCGCGCTGGAGCGCGCCGGGGTGCCCCCCGAGCAGGTGCAGTACGTCATCATGGGTCAGGTCCTGCAGGCCGGCACCGGGCAGATCCCCGCTCGGCAGGCCGCCGTCGAGGCGGGCATCCCGATGTCCGTGCCGGCCCTGACGATCAACAAGGTCTGCCTCTCCGGCCTGGACGCGATCGCCCTGGCCGACCAGCTCATCCGGGCCGGCGAGTTCGACGTCGTGGTGGCCGGCGGCATGGAGTCGATGACCAACGCCCCGCACCTGCTGCTCGGCCAGCGCGCCGGCTACAAGTACGGCGACGTGACGATCAAGGACCACATGGCCCTCGACGGGCTGACCGACGCCTGGGACTGCTGCTCGATGGGCGAGTCGACCGAGCGGCACGGCGCGCGGCACGGCATCACCCGCGCCGAGCAGGACGCCTTCGCCGCCGCCAGCCACCAGCGGGCCGCCGCCGCGCAGAAGAACGGGCACTTCGCCGACGAGATCACCCCGGTGATCATCCCGCAGCGCAAGGGCGACCCGGTGGTGATCAGCGAGGACGAGGGCATCCGCCCGGACACCACCGTCGAGTCGCTGGGCCGGCTGCGCCCCGCGTTCACCTCCGACGGCACGATCACCGCCGGCAGCGCCTCGCCGATCTCCGACGGTGCGGCGGCCGTGGTCGTGATGAGCAAGGCGAAGGCCAGGGAGCTGGGGCTGACCTGGCTCGCCGAGATCGGCGCGCACGGCAACGTGGCGGGCCCGGACAACTCGCTGCACTCGCAGCCCTCCAACGCGATCAGCCACGCCCTGCGCAAGGGCGGCCTGGGGGTGGAGGACCTCGACCTGGTCGAGATCAACGAGGCGTTCGCCGCGGTCGGCATCCAGTCCATGCGCGACCTGGGCATCGGCGACGACAAGGTCAACGTCAACGGCGGCGCGATCGCGCTGGGCCACCCGATCGGCATGTCCGGCGCCCGGCTGGTGCTCACCCTCGCCATGGAGCTGCGGCGGCGCGGTGGCGGCACCGGCGCGGCGGCGCTCTGCGGCGGCGGGGGCCAGGGCGACGCTCTGATCATCCACGTGCCCGACCCCGCCGAGCAGCAGTGAGCGGAGCCGTCGAGCAGGTCCCGGCCGCCGGCGTGCCGTCGGTGCGCCGCAGCCGGGACGTGCCGATGCTCGTGGAGCGGGCCCGCGCCGGTGACCCGCGCGCCGTGGCCCGGCTGATCACCCTGGTCGAGTCCGGCGACGAGGTGCTGCCCCGGGTGGCGGCGGCCCTCGCGCCGTACGCGGGGCAGGCCCAGGTGGTCGGGCTGACCGGGTCCCCCGGGGTGGGCAAGTCGACCACCACCAACGAGCTGGTCCGGGCGCTGCGCTCGCGCGGGCACCGGGTCGGGGTGCTGGCCGTCGACCCGTCCAGCCCGTTCACCGGCGGGGCGATCCTCGGCGACCGGGTCCGGATGCAGGACCACGCCACCGACCCGGGCGTCTACATCCGGTCGATGTCCAGCCGGGGCCACCTCGGCGGCCTGTCGGCGGCGACCCCGCAGGCGGTGCGGGTGCTGGAGGGCGCCGGCTGCGACGTGGTGCTGGTGGAGACCGTCGGCGTCGGGCAGGCCGAGGTCGAGGTCGCCTCGCTGGCCGACACGACGCTGGTGCTGCTGGCCCCGGGCATGGGCGACGCGATCCAGGCGGTGAAGGCCGGCATCCTGGAGATCGCCGACGTCTTCGTGGTCAACAAGGCCGACCGGGACGGCGCCGACGCCACCGTCCGCGACATCCAGGGCATGATCGCCCTCGGCGAGCGGGGGCCCGGCGAGTGGCGGCCGCAGGTGGTCCGGTCGATCGCCGCGCGGGGCGAGGGGATCGACGACATCGCCGCCGCGATCGACAAGCACCGCGGCTGGCTGGTCGAACACGACGAGCTGCGCCGCCGCCGCGAGAAGCGGGCCGCCGCCGAGATCGAGGCGATCACGCTGGGCGTGCTGCGGGCCCGGATCGGTTCACTTCGCGACGGTACGGAGCTGCCGGCGCTCGCCGCGAAGGTGGCCGAGGGTGCGCTCGACCCGTACGCCGCAGCCGACGAGTTGCTGGCGCAGATCGGCTCCTGACGCGTCCACTGCGGAGCCTCGGCAACGAGTACGCTCGCACCGCTCCACGGTCGTCGTGGGGCGGTGTGCGCGTACTGGGGGAGAGGCATGGCTGACGAGGCGACGCAGGAGCTGTCGGTGACGCCGGACGCGGTGGCGGGCGGAACCACCCACGTCTCGGACGAGGTGGTGGAGAAGATCGCGGTGGCCGCCGCGCGTTCCGTCCCCGGGGTGGCCGACCTCGGCGGCGACGTGGCCCGGTTCTTCAACGCCGTCTTCGACCGGGTCGGCCTGGACCAGGTCGGCGACGCCCGGCGCGGCTGCTCGGCGCACGTCACGAACGGCGCGGCCGTGGTCAACCTGGTCATCGTGATCGACGCCGGCCAGCCGGTGCCGCAGGTGACCGACGGGGTGCGGGCGGCGGTGACCCGGGCCGTCGAGGCGTACGGGCTGCGGGTCGACGAGATCAACATCCGGGTGGACGACGTGACGCTCGGCGACCCCGCCGCGCCGCCGGCCTGACCCGGTTACCTGCCGGTACGCATCTCCTTAGCGATCGTTCAGGCCGGGGACTACACTCGGTCCTCTGACGAGGACTCGAGGAGGAGCCCTGCGCATGGACGCCGACGAGATCGCCGCCGGACGGGCACGCTGGCAGGCCCGCTACGACGCCGCGCGGAAGCGGGACGCCGACTTCACCACGCTCTCCGGGATGCCCGTCGACCCGGTCTACGGGCCGCCCGAGGGCGTCGCCTACCCGGGCTTCGAGCGGATCGGCTGGCCGGGCGAGTTCCCGTACACCCGGGGGTTGTATCCGACCGGCTACCGGGGACGGACCTGGACGATCCGGCAGTTCGCCGGCTTCGGCAACGCCCGGCAGACCAACGAGCGCTACAAGATGATCCTCGGCGCGGGCGGCGGCGGCCTCTCCGTGGCCTTCGACATGCCGACGCTGATGGGCCGCGACTCCGACGACCCGCAGGCCCTCGGCGAGGTCGGCCACTGCGGGGTGGCCATCGACTCGGCCGCCGACATGGAGGTGCTCTTCGACGGCATCGACCTGGCCGGCGTCACCACCTCGATGACCATCTCCGGCCCGGCCGTGCCGGTGTTCTGCATGTACCTCGTCGCCGCCGAGCGGCAGGGCGCCGACCTGTCCACCCTGGACGGCACGCTCCAGACGGACATCTTCAAGGAGTACATCGCGCAGAAGGAGTGGCTGTTCGACCCCGAGCCGCACCTGCGCCTCATCGGCGACCTGATGGAATACTGCGCGCGCGAGATCCCGCGCTACAAGCCGCTGTCCGTCTCCGGCTACCACATCCGGGAGGCCGGCGCGACGGCCGCGCAGGAGCTGGCGTACACCCTCGCCGACGGGTTCGGCTACGTCGAGCTGGGGCTGTCGCGCGGGCTGGACGTCAACGTGTTCGCCCCCGGGCTGAGCTTCTTCTTCGACTCGCACGTCGACTTCTTCGAGGAGATCGCCAAGTTCCGGGCCGCCCGCCGGATCTGGGCCCGCTGGCTGCGCGACGTCTATGGCGCGACCAGCGAGAAGGCCCTGTGGCTGCGGTTCCACACCCAGACCGCCGGGGTGTCGCTGACCGCCCAGCAGCCGGTCAACAACGTCGTACGCACCGCCGTCGAGGCGCTCGCCGCCGTGCTCGGCGGCACCAACTCATTGCACACCAACGCCCTCGACGAGACCCTGGCCCTGCCCACCGACGAGTCCGCCGAGATCGCCCTGCGTACGCAGCAGGTGCTGATGGAGGAGACCGGGGTGGTGAACGTGGCCGACCCGCTCGGCGGCTCCTGGTACGTCGAGGCGCTGACCGACAAGATCGAGGCCGAGGCGGAGGAGATCTTCGCCCGGATCCGGCAGCTCGGCGGCGAGGGCCCGCACCAGATCGGCCCGATGACCTCCGGCATCCTGCGCGGCATCGAGGACGGCTGGTTCACCGGGCACATCGCCGAGTCCGCGTTCGTCTACCAGCAGGCCCTGGAGAAGGGCGACAAGCGCATCGTCGGCGTCAACTGCCACACCGGCACCATCGCCAAGGACCTGGAGATCCTGCGCATCTCGCACGAGGTCGAGGTGGAGCAGCGCCGGGTGCTCGCCGAGCGCAAGGCGGCCCGCGACGACGCGGCGGCGCGCGCGGCGGTGACCCTGATGGTCGAGGTCGGCCGCACCGGCGAGAACATGATCCCGGCCATGCTCGACGCGGTCCGCGCCGAGGCGACCCTCGGCGAGATCTGCGACGCGCTGCGCGCCGAGTGGGGCACCTACCGCGAGCCGGCCCGCTTCTGACGGGTGTCAGGAAGGGCCCCTTCCTATCCGAAAAGCGTTGGGAAGGGGCCCTTCCTCGCAGGCCGGGGCGGGGGTGAGAGTCGCAACTGTCGCCGTCGCGGTTGATCTGAGTTCGGCGGGACACGTGCGAGACTAGATAACCATGAGCGACCCACGGATCACCTCGTCGATCTTCACCCGCGGCGCGGTCGACCTCAGCGCACTGCGCAACACCGCACCGCCCGCCACCCGCCCCAGCACACCGGCTCAGGCCGGTCCGTCCACCGGGCTGCCGGCCGCCGCCGGCGGCGGCCCCGTGATCGACGTGACAGAGGCCAACCTCCAGGCCGAGGTGCTCGAACGGTCCACCGCCATGCCCGTCGTGGTCTTCTTCGGCGCGGCCGGATACCCGGAGAGCGACCAGTTCGCCCCGGTGCTGGAGCGGCTGGCCGCCGAGGGCGGCGGCGCGTGGGCGCTGGCCCGCATCGACGTCCAGGACAACCCGCGGATCGCTCAGATGTTCCAGGTGCAGGGGGTCCCGACGGTCTACGCGGTGGTCGGCGGCCGGCCCGTCGACGCGTTCTCCGGCGCGGTCCCCGAGGCCCAGCTGCGGCAGTGGATCGGCGCGGTGCTCAAGGCCGGCGGCGTCGACGTCGCCGCACCGGGGGACCCCCGCCTCGACGAGGCCGACGACGCCCTGATGAGCGGCGACCTGGACGCCGCCGAGGAGGCGTACAAGAAGATCCTCGCCGAGTCGCCGGCGGACGCCGCCGCCGAGGCCGGCCTGGCCCAGGTCGGGCTCGCCCGCCGGGTCGCCGGCGCCGACCCGCGCGCGGCGCTCGCCGCCGCCGAGGCCAACCCCGACGACGTGCCCGCCCAGCTGCTCGCCGCCGACATCGAGGTGCTCAGCGGCATGGCCGAGCAGGCGTACGCCCGCCTGGTCGACCTGGTCCGCCGCACCTCCGGCGACGACCGGGACAAGGCGCGCCAGCACCTGATCGCCCTGTTCACCGTCGCCGGCCAGGACGACCCCGCCGTCGCCTCCGCCCGCCGGGCCCTGGCCAGCGCCCTGTTCTGAGTTCCGCCGTACGCCAGCGCGGGCCGGCGTTCGCCGGCCCGCCCGACCCACGAGGACGGGAGCCCATGATGCGCCGGATCGCCGTCCTCGACGCGCCGTCCAACCTCGGGCTGCGCCCGCCCACCCCCACCGCCGTCCCCGGCTGCGCCAAGGCGCCGGGAGCGCTGCGCGACCAGGGCCTGCTCGCCCGGCTGCGGGCGCGCGACGCCGGCTGCCTCACCCCTCCCCGGTACGACCCGGGCGACTGGCGCCCCGGCGACGGCGTCTGCCACGCCCCGGAGATCGCCGCGTACTCGGCGGCGTTGGCCGACCGGATCGGGGCGATCATCGACCGGGGGGAGTTCCCGCTCGTCCTCGGCGGGGACTGCTCGATCCTGCTCGGCTCGGCGCTGGCCATGCACCGGCTCGGCGAGGCGGTCGGTGGGCGGATCGGGCTCGTCTTCGTCGACGGCCACTCCGACTTCCGGCACCCCGGCAACGCCTCGTACGTCGGCGCGGCGGCCGGGGAGGACCTGGCGCTGGTCACCGGGCGGGGGCAGGCCGACCTGGCCGCGATCGAGGGGCGGCGGCCCTACTTCCGCGACATCGACGTGGTGGTCCTCGGCATCCGCGCCCAGGACGAATACCGCCTCGACCTCCAGGCCGCCGGGATCACCACCCGGCCGGTGCCGGCGCTGCGCGCCGAGGGCGCCGCCCGCACCGCCCAGTGGGCCCACGAGGAGTTGGCCGACTGCGCCGGCTACTGGGTGCACGTCGACGTGGACGTGCTCGACCCGGCGGTGATGCCGGCGGTCGACGCCCCGGACCCGGGCGGGATCGCCTTCGCCGAGCTGGAGATCCTGCTCGCCGGCCTGGTCGACACCCCGCACTGCCTCGGCGTGGAGCTGACCGTCTTCGACCCCGACTACGATCTCGACGGCGCGTACGCCGCCGAGATCGTCAACACGGTGGTGGCCGGGCTGGCCCCGGTGACCGCCCCGAGCGCGGTGCCGCCCCGCCTGCTCCCGGCCGCCCCGGAGCCCCGCCTGTCGCCCGAGCCGCGCCTGTCGCTGGAGTCCCGCCCGTCGCCCGAGTCCCGTCTGTCGCCCGAGTCCCGTCTGCTCCCGGCCCCGGAGCCCCGGCTCGTGCCCGACCGCCCCGCCGGCCCGAGCGGCGCTGCGGCCGGCGCGCTGGTCGCCGTCGGCGCGCCGACGGACCCGGCTGGCGTGGACGAGCCCGTGGACGGGCCGGAGGAACCGGGCGGGCCGGTGGACGAGGCGGACCTCGTCGCGGGTGCCCCACCCGGCCCGACCGGGGCCGCCGCCCCGCTGCTGGAGCCCGTCGGGCCGCCAGCCTCGGTCGGGCCGGGCCTGCTGCGCCGGGTCACCGGGTCGACCCCGGGCGACGCCCCGCCGACCCCCGAAGACGATGCCCCGCCCCGGCCGGCGGCCGGCATCGCCTGACCGAGGGCTCGCCGCCCCCTCCTGCCGCCGCGCCGCCCGCCGCCGCGCCGCCCGCCGCCGCGCTGGCCCCGTCGGGGGCCGTCGCGGGGCTCGGGCGCGCTGCCATGTCGGCGACATGGGGGCATCCCGCCGCCCCGGATACCGCCATGTCGCCGGCATGGCGGCCGGCCGAGGCCCGGCGGCCATCCGCCATCCGCCAGCCCCCGGCGAACAGGCCCGCCCGACAGTCCCGGCGGGCCGGCCCGTCAGGAGGCGGCCAGGGCGCGCAGGAAGCGTTCGGCGATCGGGACCGCGCTCGACCCGCTCGACCCGCCCCGCTCCACGAACACCGCGAACGCCACGTCGCCCTGCCAGCCGACGAACCAGGCGTGGGTGTGCGCCGGGTCGTCGTCGTACTCGGCGGTGCCGGTCTTGCCGTGCACGGGCCCGCCGGGGGCGTCCTTCAGGGCGGTGGCGGTGCCGGCGGTGACCACCTCGCGCATCATCGTGCGCAGTGGCTCCACCGACTCCGGCTTGAGCTGCGGCCCGGCGGGCGCGGCCTTGGCCGGGGCCGGGTCGACGACCAGCTTCGGCTGCTCCCAGCGGCCCCGGGCGACGGCGGCGGTGGCGGCGGCCATGGCCAGCGGGCTGACCAGGGTGGTGCCCTGCCCGAACGCGGCGGCGGCCTGCTCGGCCGGTGAGCCGTCGGCGGAGACCTTGCCGGTGAACGCGTCCAGGCCGAGGTCCCACTCGGCCTCCAGGCCCAGGGCCCGGCCGGTCTCGGCGAGGCCGTCGGGGCCGAGCTTCGGGGCGAGCGCGGCGAACGCCGTGTTGCAGGACTTCGCGAAGTCGGTGCGGAACGGCACCGTGCCGAGGGCGAAGTTGTCGGAGTTCTTGAACGAGCGACCGTCCACCGTGAACGTCTTCGGGCAGGCGACCGGGCCGTCCAGGGTGACCGCGCCCCGGTCGAGCAGGCCGAGGGCACTGACCATCTTGAACGTCGAGCCGGGCGGCACCTGGGCGGTGAACGCGAGGTTCTCGCCGGCGGCCCCCGGGCCGTTCGCGGCGGCCAGCACCGCGCCGTCGCCGACCCGCACGGCCACCAGCGCGGCGCGCCGCTTCTCGCCGCGCAGGGCCGCGTCGGCGGCGTTCTGGGTGGCCACGTCGAGGGTGGTCCGCACCGCCTGGCCGGGCTTCGGCTCCTGCCGGAACAGCTCCGTGCCGGTCGGCGCGACGGTGCCGTCCGGCCCGGCCCGCTCGCTGATCACGGTGAGCCCGGGCGTGCCGCGCAGCCGCTCGTCGTGCCGGCCCTGGAGGCCGCCGTGGCCGACGAGGTCGCCCTGCCGGTAGCGGTCGGGGTGGGCGGCCAGGTCGTCGGCCTGAGCCTGGTCGACCGAGCCGAGCACCGCCCGGGCGAACTCCCGGGTCGGGGCCAGGTCGAGCTTCTCGGCCCGGAACTTCGTGCCGGGCAGGTCGTAGATGCGGGACCGGATCTGCCGGTACGCCTCGTCGCGCAGCGTCACCACCTCGACGAACGCGCCCGGGTCGGCGTCGGCGAGGCGCTTGGGCAGGTCGGTCAGGTCGACCGGCGGGGTGATGGCCGGCCGGACCGCCCGGAACGCCGCGTCGAGCTGCCGCGCCACGGCCTTGGCGTCGGTGACCTCGCTCGGTTGCAGCCCGACGCGGACCACCGGCCGGGGCGTGACGATCGGCTTGCCCGCGCCGTCGAGCACCCCCGCCCGGGGCGCGGCGTCGCGGCGCAACGCGATCCGGTCGCCGTCGGTGAGCTGCTCGTGCACCACCTGGGGCTCCCAGATCACCCGCCACTGCCCGTCGTCGCCGGTGGTCAGCCGCACCTGCCGGTCGTACTCCCAGCGGATGCCGCCCGGCAGGGCCCAGGCCACCCGTATCCCGGCGGTCGCGACGTTCGCGTCGACCTTCGGGTCGCCGGTGCGGCGCAGGACCGGCGGGGTGTCGGCCAGCTCGCCGGAGAGCTCGCGGAGCTGGCGGGCCACGTCGGCGGCGGGGACCTTGAGCCCGGCCGGGGTCACGAAGCCGACGGCCTGCAGGTCGCCCTTGCCCCAACCCGACAGGAAGGCGTCGACGGTCGGTGCGGGGCCGTCGTCGGACGAGCAGCCGACCAGCGTGCCGGCGACCAGCACGGTGGCCGCCAGCGCCGCGAGTGACCGCCGGGCGCGGGTGCGGGCGCTGCCGCGACGGATCGGGTGCGTCTGGTGCATACGGGCGGTCCCTCCGGATCTCCGACTGACCGTCACGGTAGTACGACCGTCGCCCGCGCACCGCCCCGCCGAGCCCGTCACGTGCGGGAAGACGTGCCGCGGGGAGGTGATGAAGGTCGCGCGCCGGGGTACACCCCAGCCGGCCGACCAGGGATCTGCAACGGGTGAAAGGACGGAGTCCCGAACCGTACGTCCGGCCGTAGGTCCGACCAAAGCACCAATCGGGAGGGCCTAGGCTGGGCGGCAGAGTGACCCACAACGCGGTGGGTCGAGGGGAGTGGCACCGATGGACCGGCGTCCGGCGATCAAACCGGGACCCGACCTCCGGCAGGACGACACCGGCCGGGACGACAGTTTCGATTCGGCAACCGACGGGGACGGCTTCGGCCGACTCGACACAGGCGTGACCGGGATGACCGGTGCGAGCATCGACACCCTCTACGACCTCGGGCTGCCCGCGGAGGCGCTGGCCGACGACGTCGAGGACGCCGAGCTCGACGAGCCGGTCCCGAACGCCGAACGCCTGGTCGCCCAGGCCGTCGCGCTGGCCGGGGACGACCACGACGCGGCGACACTGGTCGGCCGCTTCTGGCGGTTCGCCCCCGACGAGGAGCTGATCGGGTTCACCGCGGAGGAGATGCTCGACGCGGCCCGCGCCCACCGGGACCTCGCCCAACAGCGGGTGCCGGGCGAGCTGAAGCTGCGCATCCACGAGCCGGACGCCGACCAGCACCACACGGTGATCGAGATCGTCACCGACGACATGCCGTTCCTGGTCGACTCGGTGACCGCCCTGCTCAACGCCCACCACCTCGACGTGCACCTGCTGGTCCACCCGCTGGTGGTGGTGCGCCGCGAGCCGCTGGGCCGCCTCGTCGAGGTCGCCGCCGACGTGGAGCCCGACGACTCGATCGACGGGGACCTCGTCGAGAGCTGGATGCGGATCGAGATCGACCCGGTCCGCGACGCCGCCGAGCGGGAGAAGCTGCGCCGCGAGTTGCAGCGGGTGCTCACCGACGTGCGGGAGGCCGTGGAGGACTGGCCGAGGATGCGCCAGCGCGCCCTGGCCCTGGCCGACGAGCTGGCCACCGCGCGCACCTCGGACAGTCGGCCGCCGGTGCCGGAGAAGGACATCACGGACTCGGTGGAGCTGCTGCGCTGGCTCGCCCACGACCACTTCACCTTCCTCGGCTACCGGGAGTACCGGCTGGTCGACGCCCCCGGCGGCGAGGGGCCGGCGCTGGAGGCGGTGCTCGGCACGGGCCTGGGCATCCTGCGGTCGGACTCCCCGGAGGCGCGGGCGCTGTCGTCGATGACGCCCGAGGCGCACGAGAAGGTGCTGGAGAAGCGCCTGCTGATCATCACGAAGGCGAACTCGCGGGCCACCGTGCACCGGTCGGCGTACCTCGACTACATCGGCTTCAAGGTCTTCGACGACGCCGGTCAGGTGGTCGGCGAGCGGCGGTTCCTCGGCCTGTTCTCCACGGCGGCGTACCGCACGAGCGTGCGGGAGCTGCCGGTGGTGCGCCGGAAGGTGGCCGAGGTGCTGGACCGCTCCGGCCTGAGCCAGCGCAGCCACTCCGGCAAGGACCTGCTCCAGATCCTGGAGACGTACCCGCGCGACGAGCTGTTCCAGATCAAGACCGAGGACCTCTACCACGCGGTGATCGGCGTGCTGCGCATGGCGGGTCGCCGGCAGCTGCGGGTGTTCCTGCGCCGCGACGCGTACGGGCGGTTCATCTCCTGCCTGATCTACCTGCCCCGGGACCGGTTCACCACGCAGAACCGGCTGCGCATGCAGGACATCCTGCTGCGCGAGCTGAACGGCGTCGGGGTGGACTACACCACCCGGGTCACCGAGTCGATGCTGGCCCGGGTGCACTTCATCGTGCGGACGGACCCGACCCGCCCGCCGGGGGACATCGACGCGGACCTGCTGGCCGAGGAGCTGGCCGACGCGACCCGGCTGTGGGACGACGACTACCGCCTGGTGCTGGAGCGCAAGCTCGGCGACGAGCAGGCCAAGCACCTGTTCAGCCGGTACGCCGACGCGTTCCCGGAGGGCTACAAGGACGGGCACACGCCGTACGAGGCGATGAAGGACCTGGCGAAGCTGGAGCTGCTGGAGGAGCCCGGCCAGCTGGAGATGCACCTGTTCCGCAAGCAGCTCGCCCCGCGCGCGGGCGGCGGCCGGGACGCCGACGTCGACGAGACGATGGACGTGCGGTTCAAGGTCTACCGCTACGGCGAGCCGATGATGCTGTCGGCGGTGCTGCCGGTGCTGCACTCGCTCGGCGTGAAGGTGGTCGACGAGCACCCGTACGAGGTGGAGCGCGTCGACGGGCGGATCTGGCTGTACGACTTCGGGCTGCGGCTGCCCGAGGGGCACCAGGAGCTGGCCGAGGTGCGCCCGCACGTGGAGAACGCCTTCGCGGCGGCGTGGCGGGGCGAGGCCGAGGTGGACGGCTTCAACGAGCTGGTGCTGCGCGGCGGGCTCACCTGGCGGCAGGTGGTGGTGCTGCGGGCGTACGCGAAGTACCTGCGGCAGACCGGGACGGTCTTCTCGCAGGACTACATGGAGCAGACGTTCATCGCGTACCCGAGGATCGCCGCGCTGCTGGTGGAGCTGTTCGAGGTGCGGTTCGCCCCGGGCGAGGCGAGCGTCGAGCAGCGCCGCGAGCGCGGCGGCGAGCTGGTGGCGGCGGTCAAGGCGGCGCTGGACGACGTCGCCAGCCTCGACCAGGACCGCATCCTGCGCTCCTACCTCACGCTGATCCAGGCCACCCTGCGCACCAGCTTCTACGCGAAGCCGGTCGGCGGCCGGCCGAAGCCGTACGTGGCGTTCAAGCTGGACCCGCAGGCCATCCCGGACCTGCCGGCCCCGCGCCCGCGGTTCGAGATCTTCGTCTACTCGCCCCGGTTCGAGGGCGTGCACCTGCGCTACGGGCCGGTGGCCCGGGGCGGGCTGCGCTGGTCCGACCGGCGGGAGGACTTCCGCACGGAGGTGCTCGGCTTGGTCAAGGCGCAGATGGTGAAGAACGCCGTGATCGTGCCGGTGGGCGCGAAGGGCGGCTTCGTGCTCAAGCAGAAGCCGGGGGACCGGGACGAGGCGGTCGCCTGCTACCAGGAGTTCGTCGGCGCGATGCTGGACGTCACCGACAACATCGTCGCCGGTGAGATCGTGCCGCCCGAGGACGTGGTCCGGCACGACGCGGACGACCCGTACCTGGTGGTGGCGGCGGACAAGGGCACCGCCACGTTCTCCGACATCGCCAACGAGATCTCGGCGGGGCACCAGTTCTGGCTGGGCGACGCGTTCGCCTCGGGCGGCTCCGCCGGGTACGACCACAAGAAGATGGGCATCACCGCCCGGGGCGCCTGGGAGTCGGTGAAGCGGCACTTCCGGGAGCTGGGGCACGACACCCAGACCCAGGACTTCACGGTGGTCGGCGTCGGTGACATGTCCGGCGACGTGTTCGGCAACGGGATGCTGCTCAGCGAGCACATCCGGCTGGTGGCCGCGTTCGACCACCGGCACATCTTCCTCGACCCGGACCCGGACGCCGCCGCCTCGTACGCCGAGCGGAAGCGGCTGTTCGACCTGCCCCGGTCGTCGTGGGAGGACTACGACGAGAAGCTGATCTCCGCCGGTGGCGGGGTGTACCCGCGCGCCGCGAAGTCGGTGCCGGTGTCGCCGCAGGTCCGCGCCGTGCTCGGGCTGGACGACGACGTCACCCAGCTCTCGCCGCAGGAGCTGATGAAGGCCATCCTGACGGCACCGGTGGACCTGTTCTGGAACGGCGGCATCGGCACGTACGTCAAGGCGTCCTCGGAGACCAACGCGGAGGTGGGCGACAAGTCCAACGACGCGATCCGGGTCGACGGGCGGAGCCTGCGCTGCCGGGTGGTCGGCGAGGGCGGCAACCTGGGCTGCACCCAGCTCGGCCGGATCGAGTACGCCCTCGCGGGCGGGCGGATCTACACCGACTTCATCGACAACGCGGCCGGGGTGGACTGCTCCGACCACGAGGTGAACATCAAGATCCTGCTCAACACGGCGGTCGCCGACGGGGAACTGACCGTGCCGGAGCGCGACGAGCTGCTGGCCGGGATGACCGACGAGGTCGCCGAGCTGGTGCTGCGCGACAACTACGACCAGGCCCGCGCGATCAACAACTCGCAGGCGCAGGCCGCCTCGCTGCTCCCGGTGCACCGGCGGATGATCAACGAGCTGGAGCGCTCGGGCGCGCTGAACCGGGCGCTGGAGGCGCTGCCGCCGGACGAGGAGCTGGCGGCCCGCACCGAGACCGGGCTGACCGCGCCGGAGTTCGCGGTGCTGCTCGCGTACACGAAGATCGTGCTGGAGCGGGAGATCCTGGCCGAAGGGCTCGCGGACGAGGAGTGGACGACCGACGTCCTGGTCAACTACTTCCCGACGCCGATGCGCGAGCGGTTCGCCGACCGGATGGGCCAGCACCGGCTGCGCCGCGACATCGTCACCACCGTGCTCGTGAACGAGGCGATCAACCGGGGCGGCATCACGTTCGTCTTCCGGGTGGTCGAGGAGACGGCGGCGTCGGCGGCGGACGTGATCCGGGCGTACGTGGTGGTCCGCGAGGTGTTCGGGCTGCGCGAGCTGTGGGACGCGGTCGAGGCGCTGGACAACAAGGTCGACCCGGAGCTGCAGACCGCCGTCTACCTGGACACCCGGCGGCTGCTCGACCGGGCGGTGCGCTGGCTGGTGACCAACCGGCGTTCGCCGCTGGACGTGCCGGCGGAGATCGCCCGGCTGCGCGACGGGGTGGCCCGGCTGCTGCCCGGCCTGGAGAACCTCTTCTACGGCAGCGAGCGGGAGGGCATCGCCGCCCACATCGACGCGATGACCTCGCGGGGGCTGCCGCGCGGGCTGGCCGAGCAGGCGACCCGGCTGATGTACAGCTTCGGCCTGCTGGACGTGGTGGAGACGGCGGCGACCAGCGGCCGGGACGTCGGCGAGGTGGCCTCGGTCTACTTCGTGCTCTCCGACCGGTTCCGGGTCGACTCGCTGCTGTCGAAGATCTCCCTGCTGCCCCGGGCGGACCGCTGGCAGACCCTGGCCCGGATGGCGCTGCGCTACGACCTGTACGCCGCGCTGGCCGCGCTCACCGCGGAGGTGCTCGGCTCGACGCCGGACTCGCTGCCGCCGCTGGAGCGGGTGGAGCAGTGGGAGCAGTCCAACGCGACGTCGATCCACCGGGCCCGGCGGGCGATGGGGGAGTTCGACGACTCGCGGGCGGACCTCGCCGCGCTGTCGGTGCTGCTGCGCCAGATCCGCACGCTGGTGCGCACCTCGGCGGCCTGACCCGGGTCGCGGGTGCGGGGCGCGGCCGGTCGGATGCCGACCGGCCGCGCCCCGCACGGCCGAACCGTCCGGGTCAGCCGGTCATCGTGGCGAACACGATGACGTTGTCCACGTAGCTGCCCGCCGCCTGGTCGAACTGCCCGCCGCAGGTGACGACCCGCAGGCCGGCCCGGTCGTTGGGTCCGTAGACCAGCTCGGTGGGGAAGGCGGCCTTCGGGTACGCCCGCACCTCGTCGACCGTGAAGGTGACGCGGCTGCCGTCGTCCCGGGCCACCTCGATGGTGTCGCCCGGCTGGAGCGCGCCGAGGGAGTAGAACACGGCGGGGCCGCCGACCTTCGCCGAGTCGACGTGGCCCACGACGACGGCGTTGCCGATCTCGCCGGGGCTCGCGCCCGGGGAATACCAGCCGGCGCTCAACGCCTGCTCCAGCGGGGGAACCTGGACGGTGCCGTCCGGGTTGGTGCCCAGCGTCATGATCGGTGCGTCGACGCCGATGCGGGGGATCCTGATGGTGGTCGGGGTGGCCCGGGCCAGGCCGGCCGTCGGCTGCCCCCCGTCCGCCGCCTCCGTGTCGGCGTCGAGGGGCCCCTGACCGGCGACGTTCCCGCCGTCGTCCGTGACCCCACCGACGCGGTCGGGGCCGGCCTGGGTGACCGGCTGGGGCGGGCGGGG
The DNA here is from genome assembly GCF_000876225.1 of Micromonospora haikouensis. Lineage (NCBI taxonomy): Bacteria > Bacillati > Actinomycetota > Actinomycetes > Micromonosporales > Micromonosporaceae > Micromonospora > Micromonospora haikouensis. The sequence goes on from NZ_JXSX01000002.1 coordinate 934,200, forward strand.
GGTGGGCGCGGCGCGCATGGACGCGCCGACCATCCCGGCGCCCACCATGGCGAGCAGGACGACGACGGCCGCGCCGGCGGCGCGCCACGGTGTCCCGTGGCGGCCGCCGGCCGGTGTCGCCGTCACGTCAGGCGAGGGACCCATTGGCCCGACGCCGCCGCATCAGCACGATGCCGCCGAGCGCCGCGGCGCCCATCATGCTCGCCCCGGTGGTGGCGAGCCCACGGTCGGTGCCGCCGGCCGCGCCGCCGTCACCGCCCTCGACGTGGCCGCGCGGGAGCACGACGAGTTCGCCCTCGCCGCAGGAGCCCTTCAGCTCGTAGCGGCCCGGGCGGGCGTCCTCGGCGACCTCCGCCTCGCCGTAGTAGACGAAGTCCTTCTTGTGCTCCCAGGACTTCTCCTCGCCGTACCCCTTGTCCTCGCCGTAGCTGGAGTCCTCGCCGTAGCCCTTGTCCTGGCCGTAGCTGGAGTCCTCGCCGTAGCTCTTCTCCTTGCCGTAGCCGGAGTCCTCGCTCGACCAGTCCTTCTCGGACTTCTTCTCGGACTTCTCGGACTTGTGCCCGTAGCCCTTCTCGGCCTCCTGGTCGTGCTCGTAGCCGCTCCACTCGCCGGACGAGTCGTCGGCGGCGCCGCCGCCCTTGCCGCCCTTGGCCTTCTCGTCCTCCTTGGCCTTGGACTTCTCGTCCTCCTTGGCCTTGTCGCCTTCCTTGGCCCCGCCGTGCTCCTCGCCGGCCTTCTCGTCTTCCTTGGCCTCGCCGTGCTCCTCGCCGGCCTTCTCCTCGGCCCAGGCGCCCTCTTCCTCGCCCCGGTAGCCGTGGTCCTCCTCCGCCGGGTGCAGCTTGACCTTGCCGGTCACCTCGGACCAGACGGCGGCGTGCTCCTGGGCCTCGGGGCAGATTTCCAGGATCTTGACCTTCTCGCCGGGCTTGACGACGTGCGGCTTGGCATAGACCTTGCCGTCGCGGGTCTCGCCGTCGTAGTGGCCGTCCGCGAACGCGATCCCCGGCGTGAACACCAGCAGGGACGCGCCGCCGAGCGCGGCACCCGCAACGACCTTCCCGAGCATCTTGTTTGCCATGACCTGCGTCACTCCATCCCTCTTCGTCCTGAGCCCGACGTCAGCCGAGCTACCCACGACGTTAGCCCTGTTCGCGAGCTATCAGGGGAAAGATTCGTGTTTTACAGTTTGCCTGAGCATGAGGGTGAAGGTCACTTAAGCGCGTTTGACGCCATGTGTCGGATGAATCGGGTCGGTCGACGGGGTTGCGACCGGCCGGGCGTTCCCGCACCCTTTCGAGGGGGGAGGGTCGCTCACGTGCGGCGTCCCGGTCGGTTCCTCCGGTGCTCCGACGCCCCTACCGGGCCGCTCGTCCCCGGTGGGTGGGGCCGCCCGGCATCGAACCATTGCCATGGAAGCGCTCCCATGCAAGAATTCCCTCACGCGGTACGGGGAGCCACACCGCGCAAGGCAGATGTCGAGGGCACCGGTTCCACCGGACGACGTCCGCCGCCCGACCGGCCGTTCCGCGCGCCGGTCGCGCACCACCACCACACTGCCCGTCCGGGTCGGGCACCCCCGAAATCCCCCGTGGCGCCGTCGATGTCTTTCGATGTCGCGCGCCGTTCCGCCGGGCCGCGAGTCCGGTCTCGCCCAAGGAGATCAGTGGCATGAGTATGAGGAAGAGACTGTCCGGCCGTCGCCGGGCGCTCGCACTGACCGGTGCGGGCGCGCTGGTCGCCGGCGGTCTGGTGACCATTCCGGTCACCGCGGCCCAGGCCGCGACCCAGTGCAGCGTCGACTACACCACCAACGACTGGGCCGGCGGCTTCACCGGCAGCGTCACCATCAAGAACATCGGCGACGCCGTCTCGTCCTGGAACCTCGGCTTCACCTTCCCGAACAGCAGCCAGAAGGTCGTGCAGGGCTGGTCGGCGAAGTGGAGCCAGAGCGGGCAGAACGTCACCGCCACGAACGAGTCCTACAACGGCTCGATCGCCAGCGGCGGCAGCGTGACCCTCGGCTTCAACGGCTCGTGGAGCGGCAGCAACCCGAAGCCCACCTCGTTCACCCTGAACGGCGTGGTCTGCAACGGCGGCACCACCAACCCCACCACGCCGCCGCCGACCACCACCCCGCCGACGACGCCCCCGCCGACGACCCCGCCGCCGACCACCCCGCCGCCGACGACCCCGCCGGGGCAGAAGGTGGACAACCCGTACCTGAACGCCAAGGGGTACGTGAACCCGGAGTGGAAGGCCAAGGCCGAGTCCGTCGCGGGCGGCAACCGGGTGTCCAACACCCCCACCGCCGTGTGGATCGACCGGATCGCCGCCATCAACGGCACCCCGGACAGCAGCTCCAACGGGGCCATGGGCGTGCGTGACCACCTGAACGCCGCGCTGGCCCAGGGTGCGAACTACATCCAGTTCGTCATCTACAACCTCCCCGGCCGCGACTGCTCCGCCCTCGCCTCCAACGGTGAGCTGAAGCCGGACGAGCTGCCCCGCTACAAGACCGAGTACATCGACCCGATCGCGGCGATCCAGGGCGACCCGAAGTACGCCAGCCTGCGGATCATCAACATCGTCGAGATCGACTCGCTGCCGAACCTGATCACCAACACCTCGGACAAGCCGGGCGGCACGGCGACGTGCGACACGATGAAGGCCAACGGCGGGTACGTCAACGGCGTGGGCTACGCCCTGGCGAAGCTGGGCGCGATCGGCAACGTCTACAACTACATCGACGCCGGCCACCACGGCTGGCTGGGCTGGGACAGCAACTTCAGCCCGAGCGCCGCGATCCTGCGTGAGGCCGCCGGCGCGTCCGGCAGCACCCCGGCCAACGTGCACGGCTTCATCGTGAACACCGCGAACTACTCGGCTCTCAAGGAGCCGTACTTCAAGGTCACCGACACGGTGAACGGCCAGACCGTCCGCCAGTCCAAGTGGGTCGACTGGAACTACTACGTCGACGAGCTCTCCTTCGCCCAGGCGTTCCGCAACGAGCTGGTCTCCAAGGGCTTCAGCAGCAACATCGGCATGCTGATCGACACCTCCCGCAACGGCTGGGGCGGCTCCGCCCGGCCCACCGGCCCGGGTGCGATGACCAGCGTGGACACCTACGTCAACGGCGGCCGGGTCGACCGGCGCTTCCACACCGGCAACTGGTGCAACCAGGCCGGCGCGGGCCTCGGCGAGCGTCCGAAGGCCGCTCCGGAGCCGGGCATCGACGCCTACGTCTGGGTGAAGCCCCCGGGTGAGTCGGACGGTTCCAGCACCGAGATCCCGAACAACGAGGGCAAGGGCTTCGACCGGATGTGCGACCCGACCTACACCGGTAACGCCCGTAACGGCAACAGCATGAGCGGCGCGCTGTCGGGTGCCCCGATCTCGGGCGCCTGGTTCCCGGCGCAGTTCGCCCAGCTGATGCAGAACGCCTACCCGCCGCTCTCCTGACCAGGCGGAAGGCCTACCGGCCGCCGCGGGAGTGAGGCACCGCGCCGGCAGGTTCCCCCGGCCCCTGGTCCGACCGTCCACCGGTCGGGCCAGGGGCCCCCGCCTGTTCCGGGCCGGCGAGTTCCGGGCCAGAGCAGGCCCGGGCCGGCCTGTTCCGGGCCCTCAGGCCCGAGCCGGTGAGGTGCGGGCCGGTCAGGGCACCGTCCGCTCCACCGCCGCCCGGCCCTGCTCGGCCAGGTCCCGGCGGGCCCGCTCGATGTTCTCCGGGGTCGGGTCCTGGCCCCGCGCCAGCACCAGGTCCTCCGGGTCCCACGGCTGCTCCGCGCCGGTGCGGATGTTGTCCCCGCCGGCACCCGTGCCCCCGCCGTACGGGTCGCCGAGCAGGTCCTCGGTCGAACCGACCCCCTCCACGGCTTCCCCCGGCCCGGCGAAGGACGGGTTGTCCCGGTCGGCCCCGCCGCCGGTACGCAGCTGCGGCACCGTGCTCTCGTCGTCCACCGCCGCCGCCACCTCGGGGCTCTCCTCCAGCGGTCGCCCCGCGTTCGGTTCGCGCTCCGTCATCCTGCTGCCCTCCTGTGCGCCAGGTGCTGCCTGATCCCCCTCGCGTACCCCGCAGGGCCGAGGGCATGCCGACGACGCCGGGCCCCGGTCGGCCCCGCTCCTTGCCCGGTCAACCCCGCTCGTCGCCCCGGGCCGGCCCGGGCGGCGCGGCCGGGCTGAGCCACTGCCAGAGCAGGAACAGCAGGCCGCCGCCGTCGCGTCACCCCTCGTGCGGCCGTAATGCGCGCGCCACCACCCCGACGCGACCCCCCCCGCCCTTCGACGCGTGGTCCGGCGAATCTTGGACAGGTGCTGTTCGCCGGGCGAACGGTAACTGTCCAAGAATCAGAGGGCGGACGCCGACGCGCCCCGGCCGTGGTCGGCCGGGGCGCGCGCAGCGGGGACGGTCAGCGGCCGAGCACCCGGTCCAGGAAGTCGCGGTACCCGCGTACCGCGATCCGGAGCTGCTCGGTGTCGTCGCCGGTCTGCTGCCAGTCGCCCAGCTTGTTCTTCTGCTCCGCGAGCGCGGCGGCCAGCGCTTCGATCGCCTCCCCGACCAGCGACTCGGCCTGGCCGGCGGCGGCCCGGGGATCGTCGACGAAGCGGAGCTGGACGTCGCGCCAGCGGTCCCTGAAGCCCTGGGCGGTGCCGGGCTCGAAGAGCGTGGCGGCGTCCTCGGGCACCGCGCCCGTGGTGGGCCGGGCCGCCGCCGTGACCGCAGCGACGCCGTCCCGCGTGTGCGCGCCGACGCCGGGAGCGGACGGGGCGTCGTCCCGTGCGTCCGGGTCGATCATGCCGGGCTCGGGTCGGCCGTACCCGGCCGCGCCGGCGACCACCGCGTCGGTCTGGTCGCGGTCCGCGCCGGCCCGCCCGTCGACCGCGTGGCGGGCCCCGGTGCGCCCGTCTCCCGGCTCGTCGGTCGTCCACCGGGACCGGTCGTGCAGTCGGTCGGCGGCGGTCGGGTCGGCCCGCTCGTCGTCGAACGCGTCCGTCCTGCCCGGCGCGCCGTCGCCCGGCCGGGCGGTGTCCTCGCCGCGCGGGTCCCGCTCGTCCTCGGGGCGGCCGCTGGCCATCGCCGAGGCCGCGACCGCGCCGCCGACCGTGGTCGCCCCGAACGCGGTCGGCAGCGGGGCCGGCTCGTGGAACTCGGGCGCGCTGTCGCCGCGCTCGTCGGCCACGGCCGGGTCGTCGAAGGTACCCCGGTCGTCCAGCACGTCCTCGGGCACCTCGGCGCGGCCCTCGACGTCCCGGCCCCGGCGGGCCGCCGCGTCGCCGGTCGCCCCGCCCGGGGGCGGCACCGGCACCGGCGCGGACCTGACGGCCTCGGGGTGGTCGCTGCTCACCTGCTGCTCCTGGCGCATCTGGCTCTCCTCAACGGCTCGTGACGTCGTGCGGACGGTCGACCGGCGTCTGCTCCGCCTCCCGGGCCGCGCTGTCCGGCTGGCGCTGCTCCGGGTGGTGCTGCTCGGGCCGGCGGGGCTCCGGGTGCTGCTGGTCCAGGTGCTGCTGGTCCGGGTCGCGCTGCTCGGGGACGCGGGCGGCCACCGGGTCCGCGCCGAGCAGGTCGGCGAAGAGCGCCCGGTAGTGGACGACTGCCTGGCGCAGCTCCTCGGTGCCGGCCTCGCCGCGCTCGTTGCGCAGCCGGATCTCGTGGGCGTCCCGGTAGTGGGAGAGCGTCCGGGCGTGTTCGACGGAGAGGTGGGCGATCTGGTCGGAGAAGTCCCCGGTCGGGTACCCGCGCTCGGCGACGAGCCGGCCGACCAACTCGTCCGCGTCGCTGACCGTCTCGGCGGGGGAGTCGACGAAGCGGACCTGGAGCTCCTCCCACGCCGCCGCGTACCGGGCCCGGGACTCGGGGGTGAGCGGGGTGAGCGTCAGCTCCGCGTGCCGGCGTTCCCGGTCCCGCAGCTCCCGCTCGGCGTCGGCGCGGCTGTCCCGCTCGGCGACCACCCGGTCGTACTCGGGCCCGAACCGGGACCGCAGCGCGCGGCGGCGGGCGACCTGCCGGCCGACGACGGCCAGGGCCGCGACCACCACGAGTACGACGAGAACTATGACGATTACCTGCGTGGGCGACATGGCTCCTCCTTCGTCCCTCCGGTATTCCCTCCGGTCGCTGATCGCCAATCCCGATCCGGGCGACTTTCCTGGGCGATCGGCGGATGCCGGGTGACGGATGGGGGGTTCCCGCCCTGATGGGTCCGGACTCCGATACAGCAGAGCGTGCCGGGGCGAGCGCACCGGGCGAGAGGCCGGTACCGCATCCGCCGACGATTACGTATCCTGCCCAAGGCGCCCGTGCCGGTGCCCCGGTGCCGTGGCGGCGAAGCCTGGCCGGTGCCGGTGCCACCCGCTGCCACACGTTCCGGGCGAGGTCTGATGAACACCCGCGACTGGCCGATCCGCTCGAAGCTGACGGCCCTGGTCGTAGCGCCGGTCAGCGCGCTGCTGGCCCTGTGGATCTTCGCAACCACGCTCGCCTTCGGCCCCGCGCTGGACCTGCTCTCCGCGGGCACCCTCCTCTACGACTTCGGCCGGCCCGGGGAGACCGTCGTCGCCGAGCTGCAACGCGAGCGCCGGCTGACCGTGGTGCAGCTCGCCGGCACCGCCGAGCTGCCGGAGCTGACCGAGCAGCGGCGACGCACCGACGTCGCGGTCGCCGAACTGCGCCGCCGGGTCAACGGCGAGCGACTGCGCGACGCCGCCGGCGACCTGCTCGACGCCCGGCTCGACCGGCTGCTCGGCGCGCTGGACGCGCTGCCCGCCGGCCGGGGGTTCATCGACCGCCGTCAGGTGGACCGGACGGGCGCGATCGGCCTCTACAGCGGCATGGTGGGCGCGGCCTTCCAGGCGTTCACCGCGCTGGCGGCCCTGCCCGACAACGAGCTCAACCGGCAGGCGCTGGCGCTGACCGCGCTCGGCCGGTCCCGGGAGCTGCTCGGGCAGGCCGACGCGCTGCTCGCCGGGGTGCTCGTCACCGGGCGCTACGCCACGGGCGAGCACACCCAGCTCGTCCAGATCATCGGCAACCAGCGGTTCCTGACCGAGACGGCGGTGGCCGACCTGCCGGCGGACGACCGGGCGGCCTACCAGCGGCTGGCCGAGAGCGAGGCGTTCGTCCGGTTGCGCGTCCTCCAGGACGAGCTGGTGCGGGCCGATCCCGGCCGGGCACCGCGGCTGGACGCCCGCGCCTGGGAGACCAGCCAGGAGGCGGTCCAGCGTGGACTGCGCGACTTCGAGCTCACCCAGGCCGACGCGATCGCCGACCGGACGGTGCCGGTGGCGGTCGGCATCCTGGCCCGGCTCGGCGTGGCCGGCGTGCTCGGGCTCGCCGCGATCGTGGCGTCGGTGCTGTTCTCGCTGCGGGTCGGCCGGTCGCTGGCGCGGCGGCTCACCGCCGTGCGCGACGCCGCCCTGGAGATGGCCGAGCGCCGGTTGCCGGACGTGGTGACCCGGCTGCGTCGCGGCGAGGACGTCGACGTGGCCAGGGAAGCCCCGCCGCTGCAGTACGGCGAGGACGAGATCGGCCAGGTGGGGCGCGCGTTCACCGAGGTGGGCCGGACGGCCGTCCGTTCCGCCGTGGACGAGGTGACCCTGCGGCGCGGGCTCAACGAGGTCTTCCTCAACATCGCCCGGCGCAGCCAGGGGCTGGTGCACCGGCAGCTCGCCCTGCTGGACCGGATGGAGCGCCGCGTCGAGGACCCGGACGAGCTGGCCGAACTGTTCCGGGTGGACCACCTGGCCACCCGGTTGCGCCGGCACGCCGAGGACCTGGTGATCCTCGCCGGGGCCGCGCCGGGCCGGGGCTGGCGCAATCCGGTCGCGATGGTCGACCTGGTGCGGGGCGCGATCTCCGAGGTGGAGTCGTACGACCGGGTCGACATCGCCGACGTGCAGCCCGCAGCCACCGTCGGCCGGGCCGTCGGCGACGTCATCCACCTGCTGGCCGAGCTGATCGAGAACGCCACCGCGTTCTCCCCGCCCGGCACCCGCGTCGTCGTGCGGGGGCAGAGCCTGCCCAACGGGTACGCCGTGGAGATCATCGACCAGGGTCTGGGCATGGCCGCCCCGGCGCTGGAGGAGGCCAACCGCAGGCTGGCGACGCCGCCGGAGTTCGACCCGGCCGACAGCGCCCGGCTCGGGCTGTTCGTGGTCGCCCGGCTCGCCGCCCGGCACGGCGTCCGGGTGCAGCTGCGGCCGGCCGCCCAGGGCGGGGTCACCGCCGTGGTGCTGATCCCGCACGACCTGGTGACCAGCGAGCCGCCGCCCGGCCCGCCCCGCAGGCGGGAGGCGCAGGGCGCGGGCGACGACCGGCGGATGGCCAAGGTGACCCGGCTCAACACGCTGCCCCGGCCCCGGTCCGCCCGGATCACCCGGGAACGCGGCGACTCGTCGACCGCCGTGGTGCCGCTGGTGCCCAGCCGCTCCGTGCCGGCCGACCCGGGCGGAGACGGCGACGGCCTGCCCCGGCGGGTGCGCCGGCGTGGCCCCACCACCCGCCCCCGGCCGACGGCCCAGGACGCCCCGGCCCCGCGCGCCCCGGAGGAGGCCCGCCGGCTGATGTCCGCGCTCCAGGCCGGCACGGCCCGGGGCCGCCGGGACGGCGCGGCCGGCACCACCGCCGCCGACCTGCCCGCGGTCGGCGACGGCACCGCCCCGACCACCGCCGCCCCGATCTCACCCGCCGCACCCACCCCGACCACCGCCGCCGACGCGACACCGGAACCGGACGCCCCGGCGGCGCCCCCGCAACAACCCACGACCGCAACTGAGAGGGACGCCTAGTGGTGCACACGACGAAGCCGAACGTCGATCTCGACTGGTTGCTCGATGAGCTGGTGGAGCGGCTACCAGCCGCCCGTGAGGCGGTGGTGCTCTCGGCGGACGGGCTGCTGCTCGGCGCCTCCGCCGAGCTCGACCGGACGGCCGCCGAGCACCTCTGCGCCCTGGCCTCCGGCTTCTCCAGCCTGGCCAAGGGCGCCAGCCGGCACCTTGCCGCCGGCGGGGTGCGGCAGACGGTGGTGGAGATGGAGTCGGCGTACCTCTTCGTCACCGCCGCCGGCCAGGGCGCGTGCCTCGCGGTCGTCGCCGAGGCCGACGCGGACATCGGCCTGGTGGCGTACGAGATGGCGATGCTGGTGATCCGGGTGGGCGAGAACCTGGCGGCGCCGGTCCGGGCCTCCTCGGGTGGGGCCGATGCGGGCTGAGTCCCCGGGGCCCCAGCACGAGTGGCTGGACGGCGACGCGGGCCCGGTCGTCCGGCCGTACACGCTGACCGGCGGGCGGGTCCGGCCGCCGGTCGGCCTCGACCTGGTGGCGTTCGTGCTCGCCGGCCGGGGCGCGGACCCGGCGGCCCACCCGCGGCTGCACCCGGAGCACCGCCGCCTGGTGGAGCTCGCCCGGCGGCCGGTCCCGGTCGCCGAGCTGGCCGCCGAGCTGGACCTCGCGGTGGGTGTGGTCCGGGTGCTCGTCGGCGACCTGCTCGCCCGTGGCCTGGTCTCGGTGCACGAGCCGGCCGGCACCGCGTTCCTACCCGACGACAACATCCTCAAGGCGGTGGTCAATGGACTCCGTGCGCTATGACCGGAACGGGTCCGGGGTGCGGATCCCGCTGGCCCTGAAGATCCTCATCGCGGGCGGCTTCGGTGCCGGCAAGACGACGCTGGTGAGCGCGCTGAGCGAGGTCCGGCCGTTGCAGACCGAGGAGGTCCTCACCGGCGCCGGGATCGGCGTGGACGACCTTTCGGGCGTGGAGGGCAAGTCCACCACCACGGTGGCGATGGACTTCGGCCGGATCACCATCAACGAGGATCTCCAGGTCTATCTGTTCGGCACCCCGGGACAGGACCGGTTCTGGTTCCTCTGGGACGAGCTGGCCTTCGGGGCGCTCGGGGCGGTGGTGCTCGCCGACACCCGCCGGCTGGCCGACTGCTTCCCGTCGATCGACTACTTCGAGCAGCGGAACATCCCGTTCGTGGTCGGGGTGAACTGCTTCGACGACGGCCGCCGGTTCAGCCTGGACGCCGTACGCCACGCCCTGGACCTCGACCCGGGCGTGCCGCTGGTGTTCTGCGACGCCCGGGACCGGCAGTCCGGCAAGCTGGTGCTGATCTCCCTGGTCGAGCACGTCGCCCGGCAGCGCGGCGAGCCGGTTCCGGCCTGACCCGGCCGCGCGGGCGAGGACCCGGACCGACGTGGGTAGGGATCCGGACCGACGCGGGTAAGGACCCGGGGTGACGGGCACGGACGGCGGGCCGGGACGGCCGGCGACGGACAACAGCGGAAGGCGGACCGGATGACCGGGCAGCAGACGATCGTCCACCTTGGGTGCTACACGGCGGCCAGCGGCGGGCGGGGCGAGGGGATCGTCGCCGCCCGGCGCGACCCCGTGACGGGCGCGCTGACCCCGCTCGGCACCGCCGCGGCGACCCCGTCGCCGTCCTTCCTCACCCGGCATCCCACCCTGCCGGTGCTCTACGCCGCCAACGAGCTGCCCGAGGGGGAGGTCAGCGCGTTCCGGGTCGGCCCGGACGGCGACCTGACCCCGCTCGGCTCGCGCGGCACCGGCGGCGCCGAGCCCTGCCACCTGGCGGTCACCTCCGACGGCGGGCACCTCGTGGCGGCCAACTACGGCGGCGGAAGCCTGGCGGTGTTCCCGCTCGACCCGACGGGCGCGCCGGGCGAACGCAGCGACCTGGCGGTCCACGCCGGGCACGGGCCCGACCCGCAGCGGCAGGAGAAGGCGCACTGCCACATGGTCTCCCCGGCGCCGGACGGCGGGCCGCTGCTCGCCGTCGACCTGGGGACCGACTCGGTCTACCGGTACGACCTCGACGCGGCCTCCGGGCGGCTGGTGCCCCGGGCGCCCCGGGTGCACGCCGCGCCCGGCTCCGGCCCCCGCCACCTGGCCCGGCACCCCGACGGCCGGCGCTGCTGGCTGGTCGGCGAGCTGGACGCCACGGTCACCGCGTACGAGCTGACCGCCGACGGGGCGCTGCACCAGCGGGGCCGGGTGGACGCCAGCACCCGCGCCGGGCACGTCCAGCCTTCCGAGATCGCCGTCGGCGTGGACGGGCGCTTCCTCTACGTCGGCAACCGGGGCGTCGGCACGGTGTCGGTCTTCGCCCTCGCCGGAGAGCTGCCCGAGCCGGTGGCGGAGGTGGAGACCGGCGGGGAGTGGCCCCGGCACTTCGCGCTGACCGGCCAGCACCTGTACGTCGCCGACGAGCGCGCCGACATGGTCCGGGTGTTCCGGGTGGACGCCGCGACGGGGGTCCCGACGCCGGTCGGGGAGCCCGTGGCGCTGCCCAGCCCGACCTGCGTCCTGCCGTGACCCCCGGCTCCGGGCGGTTCCGGCCCTGATCAGGGGCGTGTCGGCGACCTCGGGGCACCGGGTCGTCACTCAGCGTAGGAAAAGTGATGACATCTGTCTCTCCTGAGTAACTTTCGTCCGAACGGACGTGGCAGTACCAGCAGCGGGTCCGCAAGATGGTCACCGTGTCAGGCCGCCATCGCATGCAGTCAGGTATCCGCGGAGCAGGCGCAGTCGCGTCGGCGACGGCGCTCGTCGTCGTCATCGCGGGTGCCTGGTTCGGCTACCGGGAGCTGGTCCAGCCCGCCTGTTCGGGGCAGGTCCAGCTGGCGGTGGCGGCGGCCCCCGAGCTGGCCCCGGCCGTGCAGGCCGCCGCGGCCCAGTGGATGGCCGACGGGGCGGCGGTCGGCGGCACCTGCATCGCCGTGAACGTCTCCGAGTCCGAGCCGGTGGACGTCGCCGCCGCGGTGGCCGGCAAGCACGGGGTGCAGCTGGCCGGCGTCGGCCAGGCCAGTGGCACGGCGGTCACCCCGGACGTCTGGGTGCCGGACTCCTCGACCTGGCTGCTGCGGCTGAAGAACGCCGGGGCCACCGCGTTCGCCCCGGGCAACGGCGCGTCCATCGCCCGCAGCCCGGTGGTGGTGGCGGTGCCCGAGCCGGTCGCCGAGACCCGGTTCGGCTGGCCGGAGAAGAAGCTGACCTGGACCGACCTGCTGCGCCAGGTGAGCAGCAGCAAGCCGATCCGCGCCGGGATCGTCGAGCCGACCCAGGACGCGGCCGGACTGTCGGGGTTGCTGTCGCTGACCGCCGCCGCGAGCGGGGCGGGCGGCGACGCGCAGCAGGCCACCACGGGGGCCTTGCGGGCGCTGGCCACCGGCCGTTCCGCGCTGCGCGAGGACCTGCTGGCCCGGTTCCCGCGTTCCTCCGACCCGACGGCGATCGCCTCCGGCCTCGGCGCCGCCGCGCTGTCGGAGGAGGACGTGATGGCGTACAACGAGCGGAAGCCGCCGATCCCGCTGGCGGCGCTCTACCTGGAGCCGTCGCCGATGCCGCTGGACTACCCGTACGCAGTGCTGCCGGGCATCGAGCCGGCGAAGCAGGCCGCCGCGAAGGTGCTGTTCGAGGTGCTCACCACGCCGGGCTTCCGCAACCGGCTGGCGGAGCGGTCGCTGCGCGCGCCGGACGGCAACTGGGGCGACGGCTTCAAGGCCCCGCAGGGCGCGCCGAGCCCGGCTGGTGGGGCGGCGACCGCGCCGGCGCCGGGTGGCAACGGCGCGGGGGGCCTGGACCCCGTCGCGATAGAGCGCGCCGTCTCCAGCTGGTCCATCGCCACCCAGTCCGGGCGCATGCTCTGCGTCATCGACGTCTCCGGGTCGATGAAGCAGCCGGTGCCCAGCGCCAACAACGCCACCCGGGAGCAGGTGACGGTCGCGGCGGCCAGCCGGGGCCTGAACCTCTTCGACGACTCCTGGTCGATCGGGCTGTGGACCTTCTCCACCGAGCTGGTCGGCAGCCTCGACTACCGGGAACTGGTGCCGATCAACCCGCTGTCCAGCAACCGCAGCCGACTGGAGCAGGGGCTGGCCACGATCCGGCCCTCCAGCGGCGACACCGGCCTGTACGACACGATGCTGGCCGCCTACAAGGCGGTGCAGGAGGACTGGGAGCCGGGGCGGGTCAACTCGATCGTGCTGTTCACCGACGGCAAGAACGAGGACGCCAACGGCATCTCCCAGCAGAAGCTGCTCGCCGAGCTGAAGCGGATCGCCGACCCGGACCGGCCGGTGCAGGTCGTGATCATCGGCATCGGCAACGACGTCAGCAAGTCCGAGCTGGAGTCGATCACCAAGGTCACCGGCGGCGGCAACTTCGTCACCGAGGATCCGACCAAGATCGGTGACATCTTCCTCAAGGCGATCGCGCTCCGCCCGAACGCGCCTCGCTGACCGTGCACCATACTGAGTCCCGAATCAGCGACGGTGGCTTGCCGCGCGGGAAACCGTTGCGCCAAGCCGCCTGCCGCACCGGTCCGCCAGCAAACTGACGGCAATACGTCCGAAGTAGTTGGTGGCCATAGTTGTTAAGAGAAGATGTCGAGGTGCTCCGGCGCCGTCGGTCCCGTTGGGGAGACCGAGCAACGACCGGGGCCTTTCTCAGCAGAGTGGGGAGGGCCGGTGACGTCGGCGACGCTGTTGACCGCCACCAGGACGCCGCCGCGGCCTGGGGCTGACCGGGGCGGGCCCGTGGCCCGCGTCGACGAGCGGGCGTACGTTCGCATGCTGGTGGTGCTGGACACCGCCGTCCTGGCGGTCGCGGTGCTGATCGGCTACGTCGCCCGATTCGGCGACGAGGAGCCGGTGGGCTCGAAGATCCCGTACGTCGTGGTGGCCCCCGTGCTGCTGCTCACGTGGCTGCTCTCGCTCAAGGTCCTGCGCTGCTACGACGACCGGGTGCTGGGCTACGGCGCCGACGAGTACCGGCGGGTCGGCAGCGCCAGCCTGCGCCTCGCGGGCGGCACCGCCATCGCCGGCTACATCGCCGACGTCGGCGTCTCCCGGGGCTTCCTGGCCATCTCGTTCGCCGTCGGCATGCTGGGCCTGGAAGTGGCCCGGTTCGCCGCCCGCAAGCGGCTGCACCGGGCCCGGTCCCGGGGGCGCGGCTGGTCCCGCAAGGTCCTGGTGGTCGGCGACACCGCGCACGTGCTGGAGCTGGTCCACCAGCTGCGCCGCGAGCCGTACGCCGGCTACCACGTGGTGGGGGCCTGCATCCCGGACGCGCTGCTCGCGCCGGTACCGCAGCGGCTCGGCGACGTGCCGGTCGTCGGCTCGTTCCGGGGCATCCCCGAGGCGGCCACCGCGATCGGCGCGGACACCGTGGCCGTCACCGCCTCCGGCGAGCTGACCGCGACCCGGCTGCGGCGGCTCGGCTGGCAGCTGGAGGGCACCGGCGTCGACCTGGTCGTCGCGCCCGCGCTCACCGACGTGGCCGGCCCCCGCATCCACACCCGGCCGGTCGCCGGCCTGCCCCTGATCCACGTGGAGGCCCCCGAGTTCCGGGGGGCCCGCAAGCTGGTCAAGGGCTTCGTCGACCGGTCCGCCGCCGCCGTGGCGCTGGCCCTGCTGCTGCCGCTGCTGGCCGTGATCGCCCTGGCGATCAAGCTCGACAACCGGGGGCCGGTGCTGTTCCGGCAGATCCGGGTCGGCCAGGGCGGCCGCGAGTTCGGGGTGTTCAAGTTCCGCACGATGGTGGTCAACGCCGACGCCCTGCTCGCCGAGCTGACCACCCGCAACGAGACCGACGGCCTCATGTTCAAGATGCGCGACGACCCCCGGGTGACCCGGGTCGGCCGGGTGCTGCGCAAGTGGTCGCTCGACGAGCTGCCCCAGCTCGCCAACGTGCTGCTCGGGCAGATGAGCCTGGTCGGCCCGCGCCCGCCGCTGCCCTCCGAGGTGGCCCGCTACGACGGCGACGTGGCCCGGCGGCTGCTGGTCAAGCCCGGGATGACCGGCCTCTGGCAGGTCAGCGGCCGGTCCGACCTGAGCTGGGAGGACGGCATCCGGCTCGACCTCTACTACGTGGAGAACTGGTCGCTCGCCGCCGACCTGACCATCCTCTGGAAGACCTTCGGCGCGGTCGTGCGCAGCCGGGGCGCGTACTGACCGGTGGGTGTCCCGGGCCGGCGTCGCGCCGACCCGGACACCGGGCCGGTCAGGGCTGCGGGCCCGTCCAGTCGAGGCAGACCACCACCGCGTCGTCGACCAGGTCACCGGCGACGAACGCCCGCAGGTCGCCGATCAGCGACCGCACCGCGTCCAGCGGCTCCATCGGGCCGGTCCGGCGCAGGAACCGGTCCAGCGCGGTCTCGCCGTACCGGACGTTCTGCCCGGTCGCCTCGACCACGCCGTCGCTGAGCACGAAGAGCCGGTCGCCGCGGCGCAGCGTGAACTGCTGCTCCCGGTAGTCGGTGCCGTCGAACATGCCGAGCGGGAACTGCGCCTCCAGCGGCTGCTCCACGACCTCCCCGCCGCGCAGCAGCACCAGCCGGGGCGAGCCCGCGTCGACCACCGTCATCACGCCGCCGGCCAGGTCCAGCTCCAGCAGCAGCGCCGAGACGTGCTGCTCGCCCCGGTGCAGCGCGTACACGGCCTGGTCGGCGAGGGCGGCCTGGTCGGCCAGGCCCAGCCCCGCCCGGCGGGCGTTGCGCAGGGCGTGCGTGGCCAGGGCGGTCAGCACGGAGGCCTGCACCCCCTCGCCCATCCCGTTGATCGTCGACAGCCACAGCCGGTGCCCGTCGTCGGACCAGTCGAAGCTGTCGCCCCGCACCGCGTACGCCGGTTCGAGCTGGCCGGCGAGGCTGAAGGACGGGCGGATCCGGCTGCGCCCGGGCAGCAGCTCCCACTGCATCTCGGCGGCGAGGGTGAGCCGGCGGCTGCGGCGGGCGGCCCGGTAGACGTCCGTGCCCTCGTTCACGGCGACCAGCTCGTGGCCCAGCGCGGTGGCCACCCCGAGCAGCTCGCCCACGGCGGCCGGATCGCCGGGCACCGGCGACACCCGGAGCACCCCCCGCCGGTCGCCGCGCATGCTGACCGGGAGGTAACCGGTCCGCTCGGTGACGATCGGCTCCTGGTGGTCGAAGCAGCGCCAGGCGGGGTGCCCCGGGCCCTCGATCGGTTCACCCTCGGTGAGCGGCAGCAGTGCCGAGAGGCGGTAGTCGACCTGGAAGAGTTCGACCTCCGTGATCCCGTACGACCGCAGGAGTTCCCCGGCGAGCCGGTCGACCAGCAGGTCGGCGGGCGCCTCGGTCAGGGTACGACGGGCCCGGTCTTCCGCACCGCTCATCGTCACTCCTCTGTTCGGAGGGGCCGGCGACCAGGGACGCCGGGTAGTCTCTTGCCCAACATGACCGAAGAACACGGTCCGCACGGACCAGAAGCGAGTATGGCCGCCGCCCTCGACGCGGCGGCCGGCACCCTGCTCACGGTCTTCGAGGCGGCGCGCGAGCGCACCACCAGCCGGCTCTCCGGGGCGCAACTGCGCGCCGTCATGGTGGTCGAGCAGCACGACGGGATCAACCTGCGTCGGCTGGCCACGCTGCTCGACATGCTGCTCTCCTCGGCCAGCCGGCTCTGCGACCGGCTCGTGGCGGCGGGCATGCTGGAGCGCGAGCCGGGCCGGTCCGACCGGCGGGAGATCTCCCTGCACCTCACCCAGGAGGCCGAGAAGCTCCTCGCCGAGCTGCGGGCCGACCGCCGGCAGCGGCTGGCGGCGATCCTGTCCGGGATGACCCCCGAGGGGCGGCAGGCCCTGCTCGGCGGGCTCCAGGAGTTCGACGAGGTCGCCCGGCTGCGGCACCCGCCGGAGCCGCCGACGGCGGAGTTAGCCGCCGAGGCCCGGCCGGACGAGTGGGCTCCGCCGCCCGGACAGGGCTGGCCGGCGGGGGAACACCCGGCCGGGTGGGCGACCGGGGGCGTGCCGCGCGGCCGACCGGCGACGGACTCGGCCCCGGGCGGCTGGCCCGGCGACGGCACCGCGGGCGGCGGCTGGTCGGCCGGCGACCCGCAGGTGGCCCGCACCGCCTGACCCCGCACCGCCTGACGGCAGCCCGGCGCGGCGTGCCTCTCGCGGCACGGCAGGTGTTGGGAGGGGCCCTTCCTATACAGAAGGCGTTAACAGGGGGCCCTTCCTTGCGCCGCCGCCCGCAGGTGCTCGCACGCGCGGGGGTGGTCGGCCAGGACGGTGCCGCAGGCCGCCAGCACGGCGTCCAGCAGCGGCTCGCGGCCCGCGCCCCGAGCCGCCAGCACGCCGGCCTGCCACGTCGTGTGGTCGAGCAGGAGCTGCGGATCGCCGACCCGGATCGCGGCGGCGAGCGCGTCCACGAGGTGCCCGACGGCGGCGGCGAACTGGTCGGCCTCCGCCTCGGGCGGGGCCACCGCGCGCAGGGCGAACTGCACGACGTCGCGCCGCCGGCGCAGCACCGCGGCGTACTCGTCGCCGCCCGCCGCGGGCGGCGGGCCGGTGTGCCCGGCGAAGAGGTCCGTCTCCAGCAGCCGGGCCGCGTCGCGGGCGGACGCGCCCCACGCCGCCGCCCCCACGGCGGCGGCCCACCGGCCGTCGGGGCCGAACCCCGGGCCGCCGGCGACCACCGGGACCCCGGCCGAGCGGCACGCCTCGATCGTGCGCCCGGCCCGGACCAACCGGCTCGGCTGCACGCAGCTCAGCAGCACCGCGTCCGGCCCGGTCTGGTGCAGGTAGGAGACCAGGTGGCGGGCGGGGACGCTGGCGCCGAGGAAGGTCACCCGCCAGCCCGCGGCGCGGACCACCTCGGCGACGATGCGGGCGGCCAGCGCGTGCCACTCGCCCTCGACGCAGGCCAGCACCACGTGGCCGCGCGCCGGCCGGCCGGTGGTCCGCGCGCCCACGGCGGCGACGACCAGCTCGCTGACGTGCGTGGCGGCGTGCTCCTGGGCGACGCTCCACCGCCCGGCCGACCAGCGCAGGCCGATCTCCCGCTGCGCCACGGCCACCACGTCCACCAGGACGTCCGCGACGCTGGCCCCGGCGTCGAGCAGGTCGAGGGCGAGTTCGACGGCCGCCGGGTGGTCGGCGGCGTCCAGGCAGGCGAGGTACGCCTCGACCGCCGCCGCCCCCGGCCCGGCGGCGACGGGAGACGCGGTCGTCACCGGCCGCCCGCCCGCACGGCGAGCATCGCGATGTCGTCGTGGGCCTGCCCGTCGAGCCACTCGTCGACGAGCTGGAGCACCCGGTCGACCAGGGCGGCGGGCGGCAGCCCCGCCCCCGACGCGACCGCCCGGCGCAGCCGCTCGTCGCCGAACATGTCGACCTCGCCCGCGCCGCCCCGGGCCTCGGTCACCCCGTCGGTGTAGGCGAGTAGCACCTCGCCGGGGGCGAGGCCGACCTCCGTCTCGGCGAACCGGGGGGCGGCGAGCGCCCCGATCGGCATGCCACCGACCCGGACCTGCTCGACGGCGCCGTCGGCCCGGACGACCAGCGGCGACGGGTGGCCGCCGCCCGCGACGCGGACCAGCAGACCCCCGTCGGACCGGGGCGTGAGGGTGCCGAGTAGGACGGTGGTGAACTGGTTGCGCCGGGCGGCGTCCGGCGCGTCGAACAGGGCCCGGTTGAGCAGCCGCATCAGCTCCAGCGGGCGCTGCTCGACCAGGCGCAGCGTCTGGAGGGACTGGCGGACGCGACCGGTGAGCACGGCCGCCCCGACGCCCTTGCCGCAGACGTCGCCGAGGGCGAACAGCGCGCCGTCGGCGGTGGGGAAGACCTCGTAGAAGTCCCCGCCGATGCGCAGGCTGTCACCGGCCGCCCGGTAGCCGCCGGCGAGGGTGACGCCGCCGATCGTGGGCAGCTCGGGCGGCAGGAGGCTGTGCTGCAGCACCCGCGCCAGGTGGGCCTGCTCGCCGTAGAGCTCGGCGGTGGCCAGGGCGGCACCGGCCCGCGCCGCGAACTCCCGGGCCAGCTCGATCTCCCGGGCGTCGAAGCCGGGTCGCCCGGCCCGCCGGATGAGCACCAGCGCCCCGGCGGCGCCGGCCGCGCCGAGCATCGGGCTGACGAGGACGGTGCCGGGCCGCCCGAAGCCCGCCGGCAGCACGGCACCGAGGTCGGCCAGCTCGGCGTCGAGCCAGGGGCTCGGCTCGGCGTGGTCACCGGCGAGCGCCTCGGCGAGGCCGGGCACCGCCAGGGGCAGGCCCGCCGGCGTGACCCCGGCCGTCGGGCCCCGGTCGCCCTCGGCGTACCGGAGCCAGTGCGGGGCGTCCTCGGCCGGGGGTGGCGGGCGGTGCACGACCAGCGCCGCGTCGGCCAAATACGGCACCGGGAGGGTGGCCGCGGCCCGCAGGGTCTGCTCGCGGTGCAGGGAGAGCCCGAGCCGGCTGCCGGCCTGGGCCAGGAACGTGGTGCGCGACCGCTCGGCCAGCAGGGCGTCGGTGCGGGCGCGCTCCTCGGTGACGTCGCGCACGTACCAGGCGAACCGGCCGCCCCGCAGCGCGCGGCGGACGCCGTGCAACCGCCGGCCGTGGTGCTCGGCGTCGAACGTGTCCGCGCCGGCCGCCGCCGCCCCGGCCAGCGCGGGCACCGCGCACCCGGCCAGCTCGCCGCCCGGCGCGAGCTCCGGCAGCAGCTCGCCCGCCATCGCGTTGAGCAGGGTGACCACGCCGGCGTGGTCGGTGGTGACGACCGCCTCGGCGAGCCCGTCCAGCAGCTCCCGGGCCAGGCCGGTGTCGGCCGGCAGCGGGGGCTCGGCGGTGCGTCGGTGCGTCGGGCGGGACGCCTGCCCGCCGCCGCTGACCGGCCCGGCGAGACCGCCCCGTCGGATGGTCGTCACGGCCGGGCGCCGGTCGGAGGCGCTGTGTGCATGCTGGTCGTGCGCTCCTCCGCTGCCGAGAACTTGCCTTCGGGCAAGGGTACCGAGGGGCTCCGACGGTCGCCCATCGAGCGGAAGGGGAGGTCAGCCCTGTCGGGTCAGCCAGCCGACCGGTTCGGCGACGATCCGGCGGACGACCGAGCCGGCCGCGCCGACGACGGCGGCCTCGGGGCCGAGCGTCGACGGGCGTACGGTGACCGGCGCCCAGCCGGCGGTGAGCACCCGCCGGGACACCTCGGCCAGCACCGCCGGCCGCAGCCAGGGGGTGAGGAGCGCGTAGCCGCCCCCGAGGACCACGGTGTCCAGGTCCAGCAGGTTCACCACGCCCGCCACCGCGACCCCGAGGGCCTGCCCCGCCTCGGCCAGCGCCGCCAGGGCGGCGGGATGGCCGGCGGCGGCGAGGTCGGCCAGCCGCGCGGCGGCGGTGTCCGCCGGCAGGTCCGCCCGGTCCAGCCCGGCGGCGGCGAGCACGGCCTCCTGGCCCGCGTACTGCTCCAGGCAGCCCCGGCCGCCGCAGCGGCAGGGCCGCCCCTGCGGCTGGACGGGGATGTGACCGATCTCGCCGCTCCACCCGCGTACCCCCCGGAACAGCGCGCCGTCGAGGACGATCCCGGCACCGATGCCCACCTCGCCGGAGACGTGCAGGAAGCTCGCCGGCCCGGTCGGGTCGGCGTGCAGCTCGCCCACGGCGGCCAGGTTGGCCTCGTTGTCGACGACCAGCGGCGGGACCCCGGGCACCGGACCGGCCAGCGGCGGGTGGTCGGCCAGCAGCTCGGGCACGGCCACGTCCCGCCAGCCGAGGTTCGGGGCGAGCCGGACCAGCCCGGCGTCGCCGACCAGGCCGGGCACGGCGAGGGCCACCCCGGCCAGGGTGAGACCCTGCCCCTCGGCGTCGGCCCGCGCCTCGGCGGCCAGCGTGACGAGCCGGGCGAGGGCGTCGGCGGGGGAGACCGGGCGCAGGTCGGCCCGGCGCACCGTGTGGTGCCGGACCTCGCCGGCCAGGTCGACCACGCAGGCGGCCAGGTAGTCGACGTTGATCTCCAGCCCGAGGCCGGCCGGGCCGGACCCGGCCAGCACCAGCCCGCGCGCCGGCCGGCCGGCCCCGGCGCGCGGCGCGGGCTCCGACTCGGCGACCAGCCGGCCGGCGATGAGGTCGTCGACGACGGCCGAGACGGTGGCCCGGGTGAGGCCGGTCGAGGCGGCCACGTCGGCCCGCGACGGTGGGCGGGGCGCGGCGGCGATCCGGCCGAGCACCACGGCGAGGTTCAGCTCGCGCAGGCTGCCCTGGCGGACCGCCCCGGGGACAGGGGCGGGGCGGGTCACCCCTTGACAGTGCCACATGCCCGCCAAATAATTCAACCACTGAACAAATAGCTACCGGAGGTCTGCCATGGCACCCCGTCCCACCCCCGCCGACAAATTCTCCTTCGGCCTCTGGACGGTGGGCTGGCAGGCCCGCGACCCGTTCGGCGACGCCACCCGCGGTGAGCTGGACGCCGTCGAGGCCGTGCACAAGCTCGCCGAGCTGGGCGCGTACGGGATCACCTTCCACGACGACGACCTGATCCCGTTCGGCGCGGACTCCGCCGCCCGCGACGCCCAGATCGCCCGGTTCCGCAAGGCCCTCGACGAGACCGGCCTGGTCGTGCCGATGGTCACCACCAACCTGTTCACCCACCCGGTGTTCAAGGACGGCGGCTTCACCAGCAACGACCGCGACGTGCGGCGGTACGCGCTGCGCAAGGTGCTGCGCAACATCGACCTCGCCGCCGAGCTCGGTGCCAAGACGTACGTCATGTGGGGCGGCCGGGAGGGCTCCGAGTACGACCTGGCCAAGGACATCCGCGCGGCGCTGGACCGCTACCGCGAGGGCGTCGACCTGCTCTGCGAGTACGTCGTCGACCGCGGCTACGACCTGCGCTTCGCCATCGAGCCGAAGCCGAACGAGCCGCGCGGCGACATCCTGCTGCCCACCGTCGGCCACGCGCTGGCGTTCATCTCCACCCTGGCCCGCCCCGAGATGGTCGGCCTCAACCCCGAGGTCGGCCACGAGCAGATGGCCGGGCTCAACTACGCCCACGGCATCGCCCAGGCGCTCTGGCAGGGCAAGCTGTTCCACCTCGACCTCAACGGCCAGCGCGGCATCAAGTACGACCAGGACCTGGTCTTCGGCCACGGCGACCTGATGAACGCGTTCGCCCTGGTGGACCTGCTGGAGAACGGCGGCCCCGACGGCGGGCCGGCCTACGATGGCCCCCGCCACTTCGACTACAAGCCCTCGCGCACCGAGGACTTCACCGGCGTGTGGGCCTCGGCCGAGGCGAACATGCGCACCTACCTGCTGCTCAAGGAGCGGGCCGCGGCGTTCCGGGCCGACCCGGAGGTGGCCGAGGCCCTCGCCGCGAGCCGCGTCGGCGACCTGGCCATCCCGACCGTCGCCGACGGCGAGGGCTACGCCGGGCTGCTGGCCGACCGCTCCGCCTTCGAGGAGTACGACGTCGACGCCGCCGCCGCGCGGGGCTTCCACTTCGTCCGGCTCAACCAGCTGGCCGTCGAGCACCTGCTCGGCGCTCGCTGAGGCCGCCGCCATGCCCCTGGTCGCCGGGTTCGACTCGTCCACCCAGTCCTGCAAGCTGGTGATCCGCGACGCGGAGACCGGGGCGCTGGTGCGCTCCGGCCGCGCCGCCCACCCCGACGGCACCGAGGTCGACCCGGCGGCCTGGTGGGCGGCGCTGGAGGCCGCCGTGGCGCAGGCCGGCGGCCTGGCCGACGTCGCCGCCGTCTCCGTCGCCGGTCAGCAGCACGGCATGGTCTGCCTCGACGCGTCGGGCGAGGTGGTCCGCCCGGCGCTGCTGTGGAACGACACCCGCTCCGCCGGTGCCGCCGCCGACCTGATCGAGGAGGCCGGCGGCGGCGAGGCCGGCGGGCGGTTCTGGGCCGACGCCGTCGGTGTCGTCCCGGTGGCCAGCTTCACCGCCACCAAGCTGCGCTGGCTGGCCCGGCACGAGCCGGCCAACGCCGACCGGGTCGCCGCCGTCTGCCTGCCGCATGACTGGCTGACCTGGCGGCTGGCCGGCGCGCCCGGCCTGGACGCGCTGCGCACCGACCGCAGCGACGCCAGCGGCACCGGCTACTGGTCGCCGGCCACCGGCGAATACCGGTTCGACCTGCTCGAACGCGCCTTCGGCCGGCGGCTGGAGGTGCCCGTCGTGCTCGGGCCGACCCAGACCGCCGGGGCCCTCGACCCGGCGGCGCTCGCCGCCGGCGGGGGGCCCGGCGGGGCGCTGCTCGGGCCGGGGGCCGGCGACAACGCCGCCGCCGCGTTCGGCGTCGGGGCCCGCCCCGGCGACGTGGTCGTCTCCATCGGCACCTCCGGCACCGTGTTCAGCGTCGCCGACGCGCCGACGGCCGACCCGACCGGCACCGTCGCCGGGTTCGCCGACGTGACCGGCCGCTATCTCCCCCTGGTCTGCACGCTCAACGCGGCCCGGGTGCTCGACGCGGCGGCCACCATGCTCGGGGTCGACCTCGACACCCTGTCCGACCTTGCCCTGTCCGCCCCGCCCGGCGCGGACGGCCTGGTGATGGTCCCCTACCTGGAGGGGGAGCGGACCCCGAACCGGCCGTCGGCCACCGGGTCGGTGCACGGGCTCACCCTGCGCACCTCCACCCCGGCGCACCTGGCCCGCGCCGCGGTCGAGGGGATGCTCTGCGCGCTCGCCGACGGCCTCGACGCGCTGACCGCGCAGGGCTGCCGGGCCGAGCGGGTGATCCTGGTCGGCGGCGGGGCCCGGTCGGCGGCGGTGCGCCGCATCGCGCCGCAGGTCTTCGGCCGCCCGGTGGTCGTGCCGCCGCCGGGGGAGTACGTGGCCGACGGGGCCGCCCGCCAGGCGGCCTGGCTGGCCCTGGGCGGGCAGGCCGCGCCCGACTGGTCGCCGGCCGGCACCCAAGAGTACGCGGCCGACGGCGTCGCGGCCGTCCGCGAACGGTACGCGGCGGCCCGCGACCGGGTGCTCGACCGCCCCGCCTGACGGGGGCCGACCCGGCAGCGGGCATGCTGGGTCGGTGACGGGTCGGTCGGTGGTACGGCGGCGGGGCTGGGGCGGCGGCGCGGCGCACCGGTCGTACAGCGTGCTGGTGTTCGTGCTGCTCGCCTCGCTGGACAACGTGGCGATCGGCCTCGTCCCGCCGCTGTACGGCCCGATCTCCGGCTCGCTCGGCGTGTCCCAGCGCCTGCTCGGGCTGGTCACCGCCGTCAGCTTCCTGGTCAGCGCGGTCGCCGCCGTCGGTTGGGCGTACGTCGGCGACCGCACCGACCGCAAGCCGCTGCTGATGGTCGGCACCCTGGTCTGGGCGGCCGGCACCGGCGGCAGCGCGCTGGCGCAGGGCTACCCGGCGTTCCTGGCCGCCCAACTCGTCGCGGCGGTCGGCCTCGGCGCGGTCGGTTCGGTCGGCTTCTCCGTGGTCACCGACCTCATCTCGCCGCGCCGCCGGGGGCTGGTGATGAGCTTCTGGGGGCTGTCCCAGGGCGTCGGCACCCTGGCCGGGACGCTCGTCGGCGGCCTGCTCGGGGCCGCCGACTGGCGGCGGCCGTTCTGGCTGCTCACCGTGGTCGGGCTGGCGGCGACGGCGGCGTACCTGTTCACGTACGACATCCGGCGCGGGCAGAGCGAGCCGGAGCTTGCCGGAGCGCTGGCCGGCGGCGCGGAGTACGACTACCGGATCACCCGCGCCGACCTGCCGGGCATCCTGGCCCGGCGGACGAACCGCTGGCTGGTCCTGCAGGGGCTGACCGCCCAGGCGGCCTTCGGGTCGCTGGTCTGGCTGCCGGTGCTGTTCGCCCAGCGGGCGCAGGCCCAGGGCTACTCGGCGGCGACGGCCGTCGTGGTCGGCAGCGTCTTCGCCACCCTGTTCCAGCTCGGCGGGGTGCTTTCCATCGTCGGCGGCCTGGTGGGCGACGCCGTGCAGCGGCGTACCCCCCGGGGCCGGGCGCTGGTCGCGGCGGTGGGCATCCTCGCGGCCCTGCCGTTCTACCTGGTCCTGTTCTTCGTGCCGCTGCGCATCGACGTGCCCGATGGCGGTTCCACCGGCGCGGTGGTCGGCGCGGTGCTGGCCAGCGTCGTCACCGAGCCGACGGTCGGGCTGAGCCTGCTCACCGCCGTCTTCGCGCTGGCGCTGACGTCGGCGAACTCGCCGAACTGGTTCGCCCTCATCGCCGACGTCAACCCGCCCGAGCACCGGGGCACCGTCTACAGCCTCGGCAACCTGGTCAACGGGGTCGGCCGGGCGGCCGGCAACGGGCTGGTCGGGGTGGCCTTCCACGCGCTGCGGGCGGCGTTCCCGCCGCCGCTGAACTACGCCGTCGGGCTGGCCGTGTTCCAGCTCTTCTTCGTGCCGACGGGCGTCATGTACTGGTTGGCATCCCGCACCTCGCCCCGCGACATCGACGCCGTGCGGACCCTGCTGCACGAGCGCGCCGAACGCCTGTAGGACGCGGTCGCGGCGGGCTCCCGGCGCGTGCGCCTTCAGTCGCGACGGGCTCCCGGCTAGGGATCCTCCGCCGCATAGGGAGCTGATGTCGTAGATGACTCACGGGGCCCGTGCAGCCCCGGCTGCGACCACCCGCTACGCCCCTGCCCTTGTCCGCCCGCTGTGCGCGTGCTGCCCTGTCAGTCCCGCCCGTCTGCTGTGCGCGTTGCCCTGCCCGTCTGCTGCCCTGCCGGTTCTGTCCGCCTGCTGCGCGCGTGCTGCCCTGTCAGTCCCGCCCGTCTGCTGCCGCACGCTGGCCTGCCCCGCTGCGCCCATCCGTTGCTCCTGCCCCGGTCGCCCCGCCTGCCGCGCGTCCCCGCCCCGCCCCGCCTCACCGGTCGGCGGGGCGGGGCGGAACGGGGGTGAGTCATCTACGACATCAGCTCCCTATGCGGCGGCAGAGCCCCTGAGCACCCGCCGGATCGCCCCGCGACACCGGCGGAGCACCCGGTGCGCGGCAGGCCAGGCCGGGCGCGGCCAAGGCGCGCAGCCGGGCGGGGCCGGGCGGGGCCGGGCCAGGCATGGCGGGGCCGGGCCAGGCATGGCGGGGCCAGGCGGGGCGGGGGCGGCGGGGATCAGGCGGGGCGGAACCAGACGGTGACGTCCTGCCCGACGGTGCCGTCGTCGGGCAGCGGGGCGCTGGCGTGCAGCACCTGCGCCCCGGCCGGCACCGGCACCGGCATCGCGCCGAAGTTCGTCAGCACGGTGACGTCGCCGTTGCGGAAGCTCACCACCTCGTCGCCCGAGGCCAGCCAGTAGAGGCTGCCCCGGCCGAGCCCGTGCTCGCGGCGCAGCCGCAGCGCGGTGCGGTACAGCTCGTACGTCGAGCCGGGCACGTCGAGCTGCCGGTCGAGCGCGTACTCGGCCCACGACGGCGGCTGGGGCAGCCAACTCGCGTCGGTCGGCCCGAAGCCGTACGACGGGGCGTCGGCCTCCCACGGGATCGGCACCCGGCAGCCGTCCCGGCCGCGCTCGGTGTGCCCGCTGCGCTCCCAGGTCGGGTCCTGCCGCACCTCGTCGGGGAGCGTCATGTGCTCCGGCAGGCCCAGCTCCTCGCCCTGGTAGAGGTAGGCCGAGCCGGGCAGGGCCAGCATCAGCAGGGTGGCCGCCCGGGCCCGGCGCAGGCCCAGCGCGGCGTCGGGCTGCGGGTCGCCGATGCCGATGCCGTTCGGGCGGGGGGTGCCGACGGGCAGGCCGAGGCGGGAGGCGTGCCGGACCACGTCGTGATTGGACAGCACCCACGTGGTGGGCGCGCCGACGGCGTCGGTGGCCTCCAGCGAGCGGGTGATCACCGCGTACTGGGCGGGTGCGGTCCAGGACGCGGTGAGGTACTCGAAGTTGAACGCCTGGTGCATCTCGTCGGGCCGCACGTAGCGGGCCAGCCGCTCGGCCGGCTCCACCCACGCCTCGGCGACCAGGATCCGCTGGCCGTCGTACGAGTCGAGCAGGCGACGCCAGTCCCGGTAGACCTCGTGGACGCCGTCCTGGTCCCACATCGGCGGGCGGGGCTTGTCGACCTCGCTCCCGGAGAGGATCTCCTGCGGCTCCTGCCAGTTCGCCAGGTCGGCCTGCTTGATCAGGCCGTGCGCCACGTCCACCCGGAAGCCGTCGACGCCCCGGTCGAGCCAGAACCGCAGCACGTCGAGGAACTCGGCGCGGACCTCCGGGTTGTCCCAGTTCAGGTCGGGCTGCCCGGGGTCGAACAGGTGCAGGTACCACTGGCCGGGCCGGCCGTCGGGCTCGGTGACCCGGGTCCACGCGGGGCCGCCGAAGACGCTGGTCCAGTCGTTGGGCGGCTGGTCGCCGTCGGGCCCGAGGCCGTCGCGGAAGACGTACCGGGCGCGCTCGGGGCTGCCCGGGGCGGCGGCGAGGGCCGCGGTGAACCAGCGGTGCGCCGACGACGTGTGGTTGGGCACGAGGTCGACGATGACCCGCAGCCGGCGGGCGTGCGCCTCGGCGATCAGCCGGTCGGCGTCGGCGAGCCGCCCGAACAGCGGGTCCACGTCGCGGTAGTCGGCCACGTCGTACCCGGCGTCGGCCTGTGGCGACGGGTAGAACGGCGACAGCCAGACCGCGTCCACGCCCAGCTCGACGAAGTGGTCGAGGCGGGCGGTGATGCCCGGCAGGTCGCCGATGCCGTCACCGTTCGCGTCGGCGAACGAGCGCGGGTAGATCTGGTAGATCACTGCCTCGGTCCACCAGTCGGTGGTGGGGCCGGTGGACTGCTGCTGTGGGGTCGCGTCGGTGTTCAGGGCCTTCTCCCGTGTGTCGAAGCCGTCCCGGTCATGGTTCCCCGGTGGCACGCGGACGAACCCGTCCAGTCTGCCCGGTGCCGGGCGGACGGCCCGCCTTCAGTCCGCCCGGGGCGGGGCGGTCGAGTCGCGTACCACGAGGCGGGTGGGCAGGACCAGCGGCGCGGCGGACGGCCCGGCCGGGCCGACCCCGCGAGGGCCGGGCACGAGCGGCCCGGGCACGAGCGGCCCGGCCGGTGGCGGGAGGTCCCGGCCGCCGAGCGGGTCGAGCAGGATGCGGGCCGCGAGCCGGCCCTGCTCCGCCGCCGGCTGGGCGATCGTGCTCAGCCCGAGCACCCCGGACAGGTCGTGGTCGTCGATGCCGATGACGCTGACGTCCTGCGGGACCCGCAGGCCCGCGTCGCGCAGCGCGCTCATCGCGCCCATGGCCATCTCGTCGCAGGCGGCGAAGATGGCGGTCGGTGGCTCGCCCCGGGCGAGCAGCTCGATCGTGGCCTGCTCGCCGCCGTCGATGGTGAACTGCGACTCGACGTCCAGGCACGGGTCGGGCTCGATGCCGGCGGAGCGCAGCGCCTCCTGGTAGCCCCGGCGCCGGTCCAGGTGGGTGGTGAAGGCCAGCTCGTCGTCCGGGTCGCCGGAGATGTGCGCGATCCGGCGGTGGCCCAGGTCGAGCAGGTGTCGGGTGGCGGTCCGCGCGGCGGCCACGTCGTCGATGCGTACGCAGGGCCAGCCGGGCACCCCGCTGCCGGAGCTGATGGTCACGCCGGGCAGGTCCAGCACGGTGAGCGCGGCCAGCTCGGCCCGGCGCAGCGGGGTGGCGACCAGCATCACGGCGTCCACCCGCTTGTGCAGGTTGGCGGTGCCCAGCACCCGCTGGCGGGTGCGTTCCCGGCCGCCGAGGTTGTAGAGCAGCAGGTCGTAGCCGGACTCGTGCAGGGTCTCCTCGACGGCCTCGACCACGGTGCCGAAGAACCAGCGGGTGATCCGGGGGACGATCACGGCCACGGTGGCGGTCCGCCCGCCGGCGAGCCGCGACGCGCTCGGCGAGACCGCGTACTGGAGCTGCTCGGCGGCGGCGAGGACCCGGCGGCGGGTGGCCGCGGAGACCGTCGGCAGGCCGCGCAGGGCCCGCGAGACGGTGGCGGTGGAGACCCCGGCCAGGCGGGCGACATCATCGATCTTGGTCATGGATTCCCGCTCCGGCCCGGACCGCCGCCGCCCGGGGGACGCGGGCGGCGGCGGTCGCGAGTCAGCCCTTGACGCTGCCGGCGAGCAGGCCGCGCACGAAGTATCGCTGGAGCGACAGGAACACGATCAGCGGTACGACGATCGAGACGAACGCGCCCGAGGTCAGCCGCTGCCACTCGTTGCCCCGGCTGCCGGCCATCTCGGCCAGCCGCACGGTCAGCGGGGCGGTCTCGCTGCTGCCCCCGGCGAAGATCAGCGCGACCAGCAGGTCGTTCCAGACCCAGAGGAACTGGAAGATGCCGAAGGCCGCGAGGGCCGGGGTGATCAGCGGCAGGACGATGGTGCGGAAGATCTTGGGGTGGGTCGCCCCGTCGACCCGGGCCGCCTCCATCAGGTCCTTGGGGAGCTGCGCGATGAAGTTGTGCAGCAGGAAGACGGCGAACGGCAGCGCGAAGCAGGTGTGTGCGAACCACACCTGCGCGAACTTCTGCTCGTCGACCAGGTCCCAGGCGGGCATGAGGGTCACCCCGCCGAGGGTCACGCCGGTGGAGAAGAACTTCAGCAGCGGCACCAGCGCCATCTGGAGCGGGACGATCTGCAACGCGAAGATCGCGATGTACGCCCAGTCCCGGCCCCGGAAGTTGATCCACGCCAGCGCGTACGCCGCCAGCGACGCGAACGCGATCGGGAACAGCACCGAGGGGATGGTGATCGCCAGCGAGTTGATGAAGTAGTTGGCCAACTGCCCCGACGACGAGGAGCGCCCGAACAGCACCTCCTGGTAGTTCTCCAGGGTGAACTGCGGGTTGGTGAAGAACGTCCACCAGCCCGTGGTCTTGATCTCGTTCTCCGGCCGGAACGAGGAGACGAACAGGCCGAAGGTGGGGATCGTCCAGAACACCGCGATGACGATCGAGATCAGCGTCGCCGTGCGGCTGTTGAGCCGCTTGCGGACCCGGCCGGCGGTGGTGGTGGTCTTCCCGGTGGCCTGTGCCCCGGCGGGGAGCGTGGGCGTCGTGGTGGTCATCTCAGCCCTCCCGCTGCTGACGCAGGTTGCGGATCTGGTAGATCACGAGCGGGATCACCAGGACGAAGAGGAAGACCGCCAGCGCCGAGCCCTGCCCGTTCTGGCCGTACCGGAACGCCTGGTTGTACATCTCGTTCGCGATGACGCTGGTGTCGTAGTTGCCGTTGGTCGCGGTCCGGACGATGTCGAAGACCTTCAGCGTGGCGATCGACAGCGTCACGACCACGACGATCAGCGCCGGGCGGATGCTCGGCATGGTGATCTGCCAGAACATCTGCCACGGGGTGACCCCGTCGAGCCGGGCGGCCTCGACGATGTCGGCCGGGATGGCCTTGATCGCCGCGGAGAGCACCACCATGGCGAAGCCGGCCTGGATCCAGACCATGATCACGATCAGCAGCAGGGTGTTCAGCGGCGATTCCAGCAGCCACTGCTTGGGCTCACCGCCGAGGCTCACCACGATCTGGTTGAGCAGGCCGATCTGGTCCTGCCCCTCTCCGCGGTAGGCGTAGACGAACTTCCAGATGATCGCCGCGCCGACGAACGAGATCGCCATCGGCATGAAGATCAGGGACTTGGCCACCGACTCGAACCGGGCCTTGTCCACCATGACCGCGTAGAGCAGCCCGAAAGCGGTGGCCACCAGCGGCACCAGCAGCACCCACACGAGCGTGTTGATCAGCACCCGGATGATCGAGCTGTCGGAGAACATCCAGGCGTAGTTGTCGAGTCCCACCCAGTTGCGGCTGCCGCCGTCCATGAACGACAGCAACGTGGTGCGGATGGCCGGGACGACCAGGCCGATCATGAGCAGCAGCACCGCTGGCAGCAGGAAGAAGAACGCGAACATGCCCTCGCGCGGCTTGCGGCGCCGGGGCAGTGGAGCCCCGTTCGCCGCGGCGGCGATCAGCTGTGCCTCGTGGCGTCGGGCGAAGTAGGACGGCACGGCGTCGAGGAGCAGCAGCAGGCCCCCGACGACCACGGCGAACGCGATCAGCCCGTACAACAACATGAGGAGCTTCGGCTGCACGTCGGCGAAGTCGAACTCCATCAACCCTCCTTCGGGGTTTCGGCTCGGCCGGTGGGCCGGCCCGTGTCGACGGACCGGCCCACCGCCTCAGATCACTTCGGCCAGCTGCTCTCGATGCTCTGGAGCACGGTCGCGGTGTCCTTGCCGTTGATCCAGTCGATCATGCCCTTCCAGAACGTCCCCGTGCCGACGGCGGCCGGCATCAGGTCCGAACCGTCGAACCGGAAGACGCTCTTCTGGTCCTGCAGGATCTGCACGGAGAGCTTGTCCACCGGGTTCGGCACGTTGGCCAGGTCGAGCTGCTTGTTGGCCGACACCCAGTCGCCGATCTTGGCGCGGCTGTTGGCGTACTCACCGGAGGCCAGGTACGTCTGCACGGCCTGGACCTCGGGACGGTCGGCGAAGGCCGCGACGAACTCGCCGCCGCCCAGCACCGGCTTGCCCTTGGCCGGGTCGATGGCCGGGAAGTAGAACGCGAAGACGTCGCCGTCCTCGGCCACCTTGGTGCCCTGCGGCCACTGGTTGGCGTAGAAGGACGCCTGCCGGTGCAGGGCGCACTTGCCGGTGGTGATCGGCGTGCCCGCCTCCTGGAAGGAGGTGGTGGAGATGCTCTTCACGCCGCCGAAGCCGCCGTTGACGTACTTCTCGTTCTTGAGGATGGTGCCGGCCTTGTCCACGGCCTCGGCGACCTTCGGGTCGTTGAACGGGATGCCGTGGGTGGTCCACTGGTCGTAGACCTCGGGGGTCTGCGTCCGCAGCATCATGTCCTCGACCCAGTCGGTGGCCGGCCAGCCGGTCGCGTCCTGCGACTCGATGCCCGCGCACCACGGCTTGGTGCCGCTCGCCGCGATCTTGTCGCTCAGGGCGATCAGCTCGTCCCAGGTGGTGGGGACGGTCCAGCCCTTCTCCTTGAAGGTCTTCGGCGAGTACCACACGAAGGACTTCACGTTGGAGCCGAGCGGGGCGCCGTAGAACTGGCCGTTGACGGTCCCGTACTTCAGCCAGTCGGCCGAGTAGTTCTGCTCGGCCATCGCCTTGGTGTCGGCGCTGGCCGCCTTGAGCTTGCCGGCGTCGGCGAACCGCTTGACCAGACCCGGCTGCGGGATGAAGGCGAGGTCGGGCGCGTTGCCGCCGTCGACCCGGACACCGAGCTGGGCCTCGAACTCACCGCTGCCCTCGTGGTCGATCTCGATGCCGGTGCAGTCCTCGAACTGCTTCCAGGACTCGTCGAGGCGGTCGGCCTCGATGTCCCGGATCGACGAGTAGATCGTGACCTTCTTGCCGTCGTTGCCCTGGTACTTCTCGTAAGCCGCACACTCCGCGGAGTCCGCCTTGTCGCTGCTCTTGTCGTCGCCGGTGCCACAGGCAGTGACGCTGAGCGCCAGCCCCAGTACGCCGGCGACCGCGAGAGCCTGGCGTGGTCTGGCAAAGACCGCCATGCCGTTCTCCTTCCTTGCCGGCGCGGTCGCGTTCAACCGGCGCCGGTCCGATGGGCGTCACCACATGTAAGCGCTTGCATTGGAGCGCGTCCACCCCCCATCGGACACGGACGAGTAACAATCCCGAAACCAGCTCACCCCTAGTGGGCACGCTCCCACCGATAGGGGGGTTCCACCCTCCGTGACCCCTTTCGGTCGATGCAGGAATCTGTCACGCTGAAGGCAATCGATTGAAGTTTATCGACATCGGAGGTGCTGGATGCGTAAGCGGTGGTACAGCCTCGCGGCGGTCGGCGCACTGATCGCGGCGACCCTGGTGCCGGCGACCCCGGCCATGGCCGCCCCGACCTTCAAGGTCCCCTTCCCCTGCGGCCAGTCCTGGTCCGGCCAGACCCGCTCCGACCACAGCCCGGCGTACGCCGTCGACTTCAACCGCACCGACGACCAGGGCGACCCCGTGGTGGCCAGTGCCCCCGGCACCGTCGACCGGGTGACCGACCTCGGCGGCACCAGCTACGGCAAGTACGTCCGCATCGACCACGGCGGCGGCTACACCACCTACTACGCCCACCTCAACGGCTTCAACGTCTCCGTCGGCCAGAGCGTCGGCTACGGCAAGGTCATCGGCTGGGTCGGCAGCACCGGCGGCTCCACCGGCCCGCACCTGCACTACGAGCAGCGGCTCAACGGCAACGACATCCAGGTCCGGTTCAACGGCAACCTGG
This sequence comes from Micromonospora haikouensis, assembly GCF_000876225.1. NCBI lineage: Bacteria > Bacillati > Actinomycetota > Actinomycetes > Micromonosporales > Micromonosporaceae > Micromonospora > Micromonospora haikouensis. Next base: position 967,090 of record NZ_JXSX01000002.1, read on the forward strand.
CGCTGTACTGGGGCACCAAGACGTACACCAGCGACAACAACTGCTCGTCGAGCACCGGCTCCGGCACGGTCGACACCAGCGGCACCCCGCTGACCGTCCGCTCCGGCCCGGGCACCGGGTACTCCTCGGTCGGCACGGTCGCGGACGGGACGAAGGTGACGATCCACTGCCAGACCAGCGGCACCACGGTCACCGGCACGTACGGCACCAGCTCGATCTGGGACCGGATCGGCAGCGGCCGGTACATCGCCGACGCGTACGTCTACACCGGTTACGACGGCTACATCCCGAACGTCCCGCGCTGCTGACCCGCCGCGCGGGTCAGGAGGGGCCCCCTGTGCAACAGAAAGCGTGGAGAGGGGGCCCTTCCTTGCACCTCAGTTGAGCTGCCAGATGGAGAGGTTGAGGGCGGCGGCGAAGGTGACCCACGCCCAGTAGGGGAGCAGCAGCGCCGCCGCCAGCCGGGAGACCCGCGCGAACAGCACCACGGTCACCCCGATGGCCAGCCACATCAGCACGATCTCGGCGAACGCCAGGCCGTACCGGCCGGCGCCGAAGAACAGCGGGGTCCAGATCGCGTTCAGCACGAGCTGGGCCGTCCAGGCGTACAGCGCCGGACCGAAGCCGACCCGCCGCCACACCAGCCACCCGGCGATCGCGATCAGCGCGTAGAGGAACGTCCAGACCGGGCCGAAGACCCAGGACGGGGGCGCCCAGTCCGGCTGGTTCAGGCTCGCGTACTCCTCGGAGGTGCCCCGCACGCCGAGCCCGCCGATCGCGGCGGCGACCGTCACGGCCGCGCCGAAGCCGAGCAGCGCCCACCACTTCCGCCCCCCGGTCCTGCGCCGGAGGCTGTCCGAAACTGTCATGTGCAGCAGGTGCCCGGCGGCCGGCGCGGGCAAACCCCGGACGGCATGGCGCCGGGGTCGTCCTGCCCGGTGGCCCCTGTCTGGGAGGACGAGGCTCCGGTCACGACGACCCCGGCGGGTCGGTGGTGGATACGACGAAGTCGGGGAATCAAGTGTTGAAGATGCTGACCCCGCCCGGGCCGACCAACAGCCCGACCACGATGAGGACGATGCCCCACAGGATCTGCCGGCGGAACAGCGCGAGAATGCCGGCGACCACGAGTACGACTGCGAGAATCCAGAGAATCAGCTCCATGGTTGCTGAGTACCCGATTGACCGATCCGGGAAACCTCCCCGGCGTCCAGGTGATCTCCCAGGTGGAAGATGCTGTACGCCTGCTTGATCACCGGGTGGGCCACGTTGCGCACCCGCACCCCGCCCGGGGTGGTGCCCCGCTCGCTGCCGGCGTGCGCGTGCCCGTGCAGGGCCAGCGCGGTGGGGGCCGAGTCGATGGCCTGCCCGAGCTGGTACGACCCGAGGAACGGGTAGATCTCCAGCGGCTCGCCGGCCAGCGTGTCGGGCACGGGGGAGTAGTGGGTCAGCGCCACCAGCAGGTCGCAGTCCAGCCCCCGTAGGGCCGCGCCCAGCGCCTCCGCGCTCTCGTTCGTGGTGCGGACGAACGCCTTCATCTCCGGCTCGCCGAAGTCGCTGGCGCACCGGCCGGCGAAGCCGCCGCCGAAGCCCTTCACCCCGGCCACGCCGAGTCGCCCGGCGGGGAACTCCAGCACGATCCCCTCGCCCTCCAGCACCCGGATGCCCGCCTCCTCCAGCACCTTGACCACCTGCGGCACCTGGTCGCACTGGTGGTCGTGGTTGCCGAGCACCGTCACCACCGGCACGCCCAGCCCGCCGAACTCCCGGGCCACGCAGCGCGCCTCGGCCTCGGTGCCGTGCCGGGTCAGGTCGCCGGCGAGCAGCAGCACGTCGGCGCAGTCGGGCAACTCGTCCAGGGCGGGCCGGAACCGGCCCACCACGTCCTCGTCCAGGTGCACGTCGCCCACGGCGGCGATCCGGATCACCTTCCGACCTCCCTCACGGCAGCTGTTCGACCTGCGTGGGCGCCTGCGTGCGGATCACCCCGATGTCGCTGGTGACCGGCACGTCGGGGAAGCGCTCGGCGACCCGGCGCAGGATCTCCTCGCGCCGGTGCGGGCTCTCCACCTCGCCGTAGAGGACCAGGCCGCGCTCCCGGCGGACCACGGTGATCCCCTGCTCGGCGACGGCCGGGTCCTCGGCCAGCAGCCGGTGGATCTCGGCCTCCACGTACTCGTCGGGCGGGCCGGCGGTGACGGCGGGCGTCCCGGCGGCGCTGTCACGGTGCTCGCTCACGCGGTCTCCTTCTCCTCGGTGGCGCCGGCGTACGGCACCACGTCCAACCGGTCGAGCAGCACCAGGAACGCCTCGGCGTACGGCGAGTGCTGCGTCTCCTTGCGTACCCGTTCCCAGTCGATCTGTTCGCGCAGTGACCGGGCCAGCGGCAGCGCCCGGGCGAAGTCGCAGTAGTGCTGGGAGAAGCTGAGCAGCTTGTGCACCATGAGCAGGGACGCGGACAGCACGGGCATGTGGATCGCGTCGACCGGGCGGTCGATCGTGTCGGCGAACGTCTCCTCGGTGACCGGGGTCTCGATCGGGCGGTGGATCAGATCCACCATCCGGCCGTCGTCGTAGACCTTCACCAGCCAGTCCTCGGGCGGGCGCTCGGCGTCGAAGCCCGCCTCGACCAGCGCCTCCAGGGCCCGGTCCACGTCCTCGCCCCGGATCAGGAAGTCGACGTCGTGCTCGCTGGAGTGCCCGCCGTGGGCGTACACCGCGAAGCTGCCGCCGAGGGCGAACGGGATCTCGGACTGTTTGAGCACGGCGGCGACCTTCTTCAGCGTGTGCACCAGGGTCTCGTCCCCGCGCTCGGCCATGTGGCTCTCCCGTCGGTCGTGTCGTGGACAGGCGGATTCGATTTGCGTACCCGGCATTTCGTTCGCCCACACCTGAGCCTCGCCGCTCGGGGCGCGAACCGGCTGCAAAGGGACGAAACGCCGGAGGTGAGCGCGGGTCCGATAGTCTGGTGAAGGTGGCCAGATCACTGCGGGACCGGCGGGGCGGGGCCCGACTGCGCGCCGTCGCCCTGATCGGCATCGACGGGTCGGGCAAGACCACCCAGGCCCACCACCTCGCCGAGGCGCTGACCGCCGCCGGCCGCCCCGCCACCTACCACCGCAACGCCGGCGGCCGTCGCTGGCTCGGCCGCGTCGCCCAGCGGCTCGGCCGCCCCGACGCCGAGCGGCTGGTCGGCCGGCGCGGCCTGCTCGCCGTCGAGTCCGTGCTGCGCTGGCTGGCGATCGCGGCGGCGCTGCTGAGCTGCCTCGTCACCGGCCGGACGGCCGTCATGGACCGCTACTCCGCCTGCCAGTACGCCAGCATCCGCGCGCACGGCGGGCAGCGCTGGGAGCGGCTGGCCCGCGCCGGCTACCGCCTCTTCCCGCCGCCGCAGGTCACCTTCCTGCTCGCGGTCGACCCGGCCGAGGCGTACCAGCGGATCGAGCGGCGCGGCACCGACCACGAGACGATGGGCTGGCTGACCGCCGCCGACACGGCGTACCGCACGCTGCCCGAGTTCCCCAGCTTCGTGGTCGTCGACGCCGGCCGCCCGCCCGAGGAGGTGTCCCGGCAGATCCGGGCCCACCTGGCCGCCTGGCTGCCGGCCCAGGGTGCCGCGCCCGCCGAGGCCGCCGCCCCGGCCGCTCCGCCGCCGGCCGAGCCCGCTCCGGCCGCACCGACCGGCACGCCCGGCCCGGTGGCGCGCCCCGTCGACGACGCCGGCCGAGGGCCGGGGCTGCTCGTGGCGGGTCAGGCCTGACCGTAGGCCGGCCGGCCCACCCCGGGTGCCCCACCGAAGGGTGCCGCCGCCCGGACGGTGGGTCGCCGCCCCCGTCCAGCACGGGGCAGGGCCCCTCCGGGGGAGGTGTCGAGCGCTGCGTGGATGACAGTCTTTCCGCAACACTCGTGAACGTCCGGAGTACTTTTTTCCCGATACGTGGAGACATGGTTGACGCTCGCGCCCGGTGAAAGTAAGTTTCATCCGTGGCGAAGAGTCCGAAGATTTCTGCGAGTCACGAGCCGGGTGGGTTGATCGTCCACATCAGCGGCCTGCTCCCCTCGCTGTCGCCCGCCGAGCAGCGGGTGGCCCGGCTGGTGGTCTCCGACCCGGCGGACGCCGCCCGGCGCACCATCACCGACCTCGCCACCGCCGCCGAGACATCCGAGGCGACCGTCATCCGGTTCTGCCGCTCGGTCGGGATGGACGGCTACCCGCAGCTGCGCATCCGGCTCGCCGCCGAGGCCGCCCGCCGGGTCGAGCCGCCGGACGCCCGGGTCGTCGGCGGCGACATCCCGCCCGGCGCCGACCTGGCCCAGATCATCGCCACCATCGCGTTCAACGACGCCCGGGCCGTGGAGGAGACGGCAGAGCAGCTCGACCCGGCCGTCTGCGAGCAGGTCGTCGAGGCGATCGTCGGCGCGGGGCGGATCGAGGTCTACGGCGCGGGCGCCAGCGGCTTCGTCGCCTCGGACTTCCAGCAGAAGCTGCACCGCATCGGCCGCATGGCGTTCTACTTCCCCGACGTGCACACCGCCCTCACCTCGGCCGCGCTGCTCGCCAAGGGCGACGTGGCCGTGGGCATCTCGCACAGCGGCACCACCGCCGACGTGATCGAGGTGCTGGAGCAGGCCCGCGCCCGGGGGGCCAGCACGGTGGCGCTGACCAACTTCCCCCGCTCGCCGATCACCGACGTCGCCGACTTCGTGCTCACCACGGCGGCCCGCGAGACGACGTACCGCTCGGGTGCGATGGCCAGCCGGCTGGCCCAGCTCACCGTGGTCGACTGCCTCTTCGTCGGGGTGGCCGCCCGCAACCGCGCGCGGGCCCGGCGGGCGCTGGAGGTCACCGCCGACGCGGTGCGGACCCGGCGGGTCGGCCCCGGCCGGAGGCGGGGATGACGGCCGGGCGCGTCGAGCCCGGGGAGGTCGCGGCGGTCCCCGCCCGCCCGGTGGTCCGGGTGGGTGCGCCCACCGAGCGGCGCAACCCGCGCAGCGTCGACCTCGATTTGATGTCCACCCGGGACGTGCTCACCGTGATCAACGAGGCGGACCGGCGGGTGCCGGCCGCCGTCGCGGCGGTCCTCGACGAGATCGCCGCCACCGTCGACCTCGCGGTCGCCGCGCTGCGCGGCGGGCACCGGGTGCACTACTTCGGCGCCGGGACCTCCGGCCGCCTCGGGGTGCTGGACGCCGCCGAGCTGGCACCCACCTTCAACTCGCCCCGGCACTGGTTCTGCGCCCACCTCGCGGGCGGCCCGGACGCGATGTGGCGGGCCGTCGAGGACGCCGAGGACGACCACCGGGGCGGGTCGGCCGAGGCGGCCGACTGCGTCGGCGCGGGCGACCTCGTCGTCGGGCTGGCGGCCAGCGGACGCACCCCGTACGTTCTCGGGGCGCTCGCCGCGTCCCGGGCCCAGGGGGCCTCGACGGTGCTGCTCTGCGCCAACCCGGAGGCCGAGGCCGCCGGGTCGGTCGACGTCTTCATCGGGGTCGACACCGGCCCCGAGGTGGTGACCGGCTCGACCCGGATGAAGGCGGGCACGGCGCAGAAGCTGGTGCTCAACACGTTCTCCACGGCCGTCATGGTGCGGCTGGGGCGGGTCTACTCGAACCTCATGATCGACATGGTGGCCACCAACGCCAAGCTGCGTGGCCGGATGATCTCGATCCTGATGGAGGCCACCGGCTGCGCCGAGGAGGTCTGCCGGCGGGCCCTGCACGAGGCCGACGGTGACCTCAAGACCGCCCTGGTGTCGCTCGTCTCCGGCGCCGAGGTCCCCGCCGCCCGGGCCGCCCTGGCCCGCGCCGCCGACCAGGTCAGGGGCGCGCTCGACCTGCTCGCCTCCTGAGCGTCTGCGGCACCACCGGTGCGGGGCCGTGACGGTGGTCACCAAGCGCCGACGGTGGGACTTACCACACGCCACGGATTGTTCAACCGGGGCGAGGGTATTCCGTATCCGTGAATGAACCGACCGGTCCGCCGCCGCGTATCAGCCGGTGACCAGGATCGCAGTACGGCGGTGACGCGGGTCGCTGTGCGCCCCGGGGTGGCGATGGTGCCATGCCAGAGGCGGACGCGTTCCGTCGATCCGCCGACCCGTCGGTGGCGCCAACGGCGAGCCACTTTTCGGGGTGCTGACAGCAAACATGGACCGGGCTCTCAGCTACTACTCAGGCATTCGTGACACTTTCGACTCACGACATGGAATCCCCGACGCGTCTCAACTGTTGTGCAGGTGTCAGGTCAGCACCGGAGGGCACAGCGGAAGTTACGGGGGAGGGCTGATGGACGTGGGGATGGCAAGGAACCGGGCAACCGGCGCGAGCGAGGGGACCGTGGGCAACGTGGACAAGAACATCGGCATGCGAACCGACGAGGTGGCCGAGGAGCGCGACCTGGTCGGAGTCTACCTTCACGAGATCTCCCGGACGCCACTGCTGGACGCCGCCACCGAGGTCGACCTCTCCAAGTCGATCGAGGCCGGGCTGTACGCCGAGCACCTGCTCGAGACGGACAGCGTTCCCGCCGGTGTCGCCCGGGACGACCTGGAGCGGGTGGTCGCCGAGGGGGAGCGGGCGAAGGACCTCTTCATCCGCGCCAACCTGCGGCTGGTCGTCTCCATCGCCCGGCGCTACGTGCGCTCGGGCATGCCCATGCTCGACCTGATCCAGGAGGGCAACACCGGCCTGGTCCGGGCGGTCGAGAAGTTCGACTACGAGCGCGGGTTCAAGTTCTCCACCTACGCGACCTGGTGGATCCGCCAGGCGATCAGCCGGGCGATCGCCCAGCAGGAGCGCACCGTGCGGCTCCCGGTGCACCTGGTCGAGGACGTCAACCGGATGCGCAACGTCGCCCGGCAGCTCACCCGCGAGCTGGGCAGCGACCCGGAGCCGGAGCAGATCGCGGCGGCCCTCGGCGTCACCGTCGAGCGGGTCAACGAGCTGGTGCGCTGGTCGCAGGACACCGTGTCGCTCGACACGCCGGTCGGCGACGACGGCGACACCAACCTCGGCGACCTGGTCGCCGACAGCGACGCCCCGTCGCCGGAGGACATCGTCCTCACCGGCCTGGAGCGGCAGCGCATCGAGGGCCTGCTCAACCACCTCGACGACCGGTCGGCCGGCATCATGCGGGCCCGCTACGGCCTGGAGGACGGGCGGGAGCACTCGCTGACCGAGGTCGCGTCGCGGTTCTCGTTGTCGCGGGAGCGGATCCGGCAGCTGGAGATCCAGGCGCTGGGCCGGCTGCGCGAGCTGGCCCGGGCGGAGGGGCTGCAGGCCGCCTGAGCTGGTAGTAATGACGGCGAACGGCCGGCGTCCGATAGGGGGACGCCGGCCGTTCGCCGTCGCGCGGGAGCCGGTCAGCGGACCCGGCCGTACCCGTAGGGCGGCATCAGGTCGACGTCGCGCTTCTCCACGTGCCGGCCGAAGGTCGGCGCGTGGATCACCTGGCCGTCGCCGACGTAGAGGGCCACGTGGCCCAGGCTGTTGTAGAAGACGAGGTCGCCCGGGCGCAGCTCGCTGCGGCTGATGTGGCTGACCACGCCCCACTGCATCCGCGTGTTGTGCGGCAGGGACTTGCCGGCCGCCCGCCAGGCGGCGGAGGTGAGGCCGGAGCAGTCGTACCCGTTCGGGCCGTCGGCGGCCCAGACGTAGGGCTTGCCGAGCGCCCCGTACGCGTACCGCACGGCCGCGCCGGCCCGGCCCGAGACGGCCGGGGCCTTCTCGCCGGACTTCCCGCCCGAGCGCGCCTTCGACGGGGTCGGCTCGGTGGCCCGCCCGTACGCCTGCCGGCGCATCTCGTACAGCTCGGCGAGGTCCTTCTCGATCCGCTTGCGGCTGGCGGTGAGCTGCTTCGCCTGCGCGGCCTGCTTCGCGAGCGTCGCGTCCAGCCGCCCCTTCTGGTCGAGCAGCCGGCGCTGGTTCTCGGTGTAGCCGGCGATCCGCTGCTGGCGCTGCCGGCTGAGCTGGTCGAGGGTGTCGAGGCGGTCCAGCAGGGTGCTCGGCCCGCCCGGGCTCAGCAGCGCGTTGGCGGTGTCCAACCGGCCCGACTTGTACGCGGTGACGGCGATCGTGCCGACGTCCGCCCGGCTCTGCGCGGTCTGCGCCTCCAGCGGCCCGATCCGGGCCGCGAGCTTCGCCGCAGTGGCCTTGTTCGCCTTGATGTCCTCGTTGAGCTTGTTGTAGGACTCGACGACCCGTTCCAGCTCGGTCGAGGAATTCTCGATCCGCCGCGTCAGCTCGGCGGGGGTCGGCTCGGCCCGAGCCACCGACGCCGGGGCGATCAGCGTGGCCACGAGGCCGGCCGTCACCAGTGCGCGCAGCGAATTTCTGAGGGACGACAAGAGCGGAGGGCTCCTCTCCCACCAGCCGGCACGACGTCGCGGACGCCGCGTCGGCACCGGCCCGGGGCTGTCCTGGTGGACGGCGGTCGACCGGTCCGGCCTGATCAACCTAGCGCGGGACGGAAGTTACCCGCAGGTGAAGCAGGGACGAAAGTGGCGAAAGGGGACCTACTCAGCCGGCCACCGGCTCCACGGCCGGGGCGGGCCGCGGGGCGAGCCAGTCGCTGACCCGACGCTCGGCGTAGAAGGACACGAACGGGACGGTGCCGGCGAGCATCACCAGCAGCATCCGCTTCAACGGCCAGTCCGCCCGGCGGGACAGGTCGAACGTCGCGGCCAGGTAGACCATGTAGAGCCAGCCGTGCGCGGTGCCGACGACCGCCACCACGGCCGGCTCGTCGAACCCGTACTTCAGGGGCATGCCGACCAGGACCAGCACGACCAGCGCCACGCCTACGATCCAGGCGATCACGCGGTACCGGGTAAGGGCTCCGCCCACCTTCGTCCGTCCTTCCGAAACCGGCCTGCGCCGGATAGTCGCGAACCGGCGTCAGCCGGGATAGTCACCGGGTCGGGCGCCCGGGTTGGCGTTCAACCATGCCAGGTAGCGGTTGTAGGCGGCCAGGTCGGCGTCGTCCGCGCCGTCGACCGGCGTGGCCGGCGCGCGGGACACCCGCACCGGCCGGCGTACCACCGTGGGGGTGGCGGACGGCGTGGCCGCCGCGACCCGGTCGGCCTGGGCCGGCTCCGCCGTCGCCGGCTCCGCCGGCTCGTCGCCGGGGGCCGACCGCAGCGCGTGCCGCAGCTCACGCCACCAGACGAAGAGCACGAACGCGGCGAAGACCGGCCACTCGACCGCGTACCCCCAGCTCAGCGCATTGCCCCCGGCGGCCCGGGTGATCTGCCACCAGCCCAGCCCGAGGAAGCCGACGACCAGCACGACCATGGCCACGTGGCGGGCGATCCACGCCGGTGTCCAGAGCCGCTTCATGGCATCGAGGGTACCGGTCGACGGCGTCGTCTCCGACGCGGCGTCGTAGTGCCGGTGGTTTGCCGGGGGCGCGGGTGGGCATCCGTCTAGACGCCAGCCCAGACGAGACGAGGGGGGCGACATGACCGAATCAGCCTGGCGGACGACCACCGGCCCGGCCGAGGCCAGCCCGGAGCAGCGGATGCCCGAATGGGACGGGGACCACCTGCGCGACCCGGGCACCGACGAGGAGCCCGGCATCGACCCGGCCGAGCTCGCCGACGACGACCTGATCCGCGAGATGCACAGCCTGCACCGCACCCGCCTCGACACCCTGCGGCACGCGTCGGACTCGGCGCTCGCCAACCACCTGCGCCGCACGGCGGAGCTGGAGACCGAGTACCTGGCCCGGCACCCGGGGCGGGAGATCGACCCGGCCAGGCTGCGGGACGAGTGATGACCGCACGCGCCCAGCGCGGCATGTCCGCGCCGCCGGAGGTGGTGTTCAGCACGGCGACCGACCCGGATCGCGCCGCGGCCTGGCTGCCCGAGCCGCTGCGGTCCGACGGCGACAGCCGCCCCGAGGTCGACGCGGGGGACCTGCGGGCCTGGTGGCGCAGCGACTCCGCGCCCGGCTGGTCGGCCGAGATCCGGGTCGAGCCGGCCGACGCCGGGGGCGCGCGGGTGCGCCTCGACCTCGCCGGCGCGGCCGGTGGGGCGGAGGCCGGGCTCGCCGACGAGACCCTGGCCAACCTCGCCCGCGAGGTGGCCGACAACCTGACCGCCGGTTGACCGGCCGGCGGCGGGCCCCTCGCGGGGCCGCGACGCGCAGACGATGAGGAGACCGGGTTGAGCGAGAGCAGCCTGAAGCAGAAGGTGGCGCGACTGCGCCAGGCGTACGCGCCGCACGAGCACCGCCCGCTGGGCGGCTACCTCGCGGCGATGGGCACGTACGCGGGCGTGGCCGCCACGATCGCGGGCCTGGTGCGGGCGACCGGCCGCCCCGTGCCCGACCGGCCCGCCACCGCCGACGTGGTGCTGCTCGCCATCGCCACCCACAAGCTCAGCCGGCTGCTGTCCAAGGACGCGGTGACCAGCCCGCTGCGCGCCCCGTTCACCCGCTACGACCACCCGATCGGCAGCGGCGAGGTGATGGAGCAGGTCCGCGACTCGGGCAGCCCCACCCGGCACGCCATCGGCGAGCTGCTGAGCTGCCCGTTCTGCCTGGCCGTCTGGGTGGCCACCGGGCTCACCGGCGGGCTCGTCCTGGCCCCCCGGCTGACCCGGCTGGTGGCCACCGCCCTGACCGCGGTCGCGGCCTCCGACTTCCTCCAGATGGGCTACGCCGTGGCCCAGCAGGCGGCCGAGGGCGGCCACCACAAGGACTGATCCCCTGTCGTACGCCCGAAGGGAGGGGCCCTCGCCGGCCCCCTCCCTTCGCGTTCGCGTCTGCCGCGGCCTGCGCCTCGCCTCAGCGCTGCATGCCGGACCAGCCGTGCGGCGACTCCGGCTCGCGCTCGTCCTCGTCCTCGCCGGTGATCACGTCCGCGTCGACGGCCGTCCGGTCGTGTTCGTTGGCGAAGTCCGGCTCGGGCGTGCTGTCCAGGCCCTCCGGCGGCTGGCCGAGCGCCTCGATGTGCTCGTGGTGCTGCTCCTGGCGATCGGTCATCTGGCTGTCCTCTCGGTTGCGTGGCCGGGGCGTCAGGGTGCCGAACCGCCCAGCAGGTCGGCCGCCTCGTCCACGGCGTACTCGCCCTGGGGGAGGGCGGCGATCCGGGTGAGCAGCGACGCGGGAAGCTCGGCGGCGACGGCCCGGCGGTAGATGTCCGCCTGGCTGATCCGCTCCTGGCCGCGGTAGACGTCGTCGAGCAACTCGTCGAGCTGCCGGGTGTCCGGCTCCCCGACCGGGCCGGCGTCGCTCACGGGGGCCGCCGTCACGGGTGCTTCGTCGGTCACAGCTTCGTCGGTCACGACGATCAGCTACCCGGGGCGGAAACGACCAAACCCGGGAGGGGCGAGCGCGCACAGGGTGTCGGGTCGCGTCGGGCCGGGCCGGGCGGTCGCGCGCCGGGCGGTCGCGCCCGTGGCGTGACGCCCGTCACGTCGGCGGCCGGAACATCGACCGGGCCCCGCCGGTTGTGACGGGTGTCGGTGTGCCCAGTGTCCCCGGGCCTCACCTGAAATGCCTTCGCGGAATACCGTCCGGCTGGAGCCGCGTCGCGCCACGCGCCGAGAGGCGACCTGCACACCGACACCAGCGGCGCCCCGGTCTTTCGGCCGGGGCGCCGCTGGCTTTGCCCACCCCGGGCCGCAGGTGGCAGGAGCCGAACCGGGGCGCGCCTCGTGCCGCGCCCGCCTGAGCGCCGTCGGGCGTGACGCACCGCTACCGCCGGCGGGCGCCGGCCGGGGTCTGCCGGGCGACGTCCGCCATCCGCTCCCGCCCCCTTTGCTCTGCACCCGCCGACGCAACGGCTACGGGGCGTCACCAAGCCATCCGGGCCGACCCAGCGCGGACACCGCAAACATGCTGTTCCGCCGGGGTGCTGCGCCGGTGGGTGCAGAGCAAAGGAGATGCGGGAGCCGGCGTGGGGTTGGCCGGCCGGCACGCAGCGTGAGACCGCCCCGCATCCCTCTCGGTCGAGGGTCGCAGTCACCGACGGTGACCGCGACGTGCCCCTCGCCGGCGTCAGGCGGGGGTGGAGGTCGGGGTGGGAGAGGTGGTGGCCGGGGTGGCGCGGCGGGCGCGGACGGCGGCGGCCAGGTCGTCCAGCACCCCCTCGGTGTCGTCCCAGCCGAGGCAGGCGTCGGTGATCGAGCGGCCGTACTCCAGCTCCCGCGTCGGGTCCAGGTCCTGCCGGCCGGGGAGCAGGAAGCTCTCCAGCATGACGCCGACGATGCCGCGCTGCCCGGCGGCGAGCTGGGCCGCGACGTCGGCGGCGACCAGCGGCTGGCGGCGGTGGTCCTTGCCGCTGTTGGCGTGGCTCGCGTCGACCACGACCCGCTCCGGCAGCCCGGCCGCCCGCAACTGCGCCAGCGCCGCGGCGACGGAGGCGGCGTCGTAGTTCGGGCCGTCGTTGCCGCCCCGCAGCACCAGGTGGCCGTCGGCGTTGCCCCGGGTGTGCATGATCGCCGGGGTGCCGGAGACGTCGATGCCGGGGAAGACGTGCGGGACGCCGGCCGCGCGGATCGCGTCCACGGCCGTGCCGATGCTGCCGTCGGGGCGGTTCTTCATGCCGATCGCCATCGACAGCCCGGAGGCGAGCTGCCGGTGCACCTGGCTCTCCACGGTGCGGGCGCCGATCGCGCCCCAGGCGACGGTGTCGGCGATGTACTGCGGGGTGATCGGGTCGAGGAACTCGCAGCCCACCGGCAGGCCCAGCCGCAGCACGTCCAGCAGCAGCGCGCGGGCGGTGCGCAGGCCGGTGTTCACGTCGCCGGAGCCGTCCAGCGCCGGGTCGTTGATCAGGCCCTTCCAGCCCACCGTGGAACGCGGCTTCTCGAAGTAGACCCGCATCACGATCAGCAGGTCGTCGGCGAGCCGGTCGGCGACGGTGCGCAGCCGGGCCGCGTACTCCAGGGCGGCCGCCGGGTCGTGCACCGAGCACGGGCCGACCACGACCAGCAGCCGGTCGTCGGCGCGGTCCAGCACGCGGGCGACCGCGCGCCGGCCGTCGAGCACGGCCTCGGTGAGCGCCGCGTCCAGGGGCAGGTGGTGGTGGAGCAGGGCCGGGGTGGTCAACGGCACGACGCGGTCGATCCGCTGGTCGATGACGCGATGGCTGTCCGGGGACGTCACGGTGGGGTTCCTTCCGCCGACCGTGCCCCGGGGCCGGCGCCCGAGGTCGAGCCGGCTGCTCGTACGCAAAAGGGCAGGGAATCAGGCCCCTGCCCAGCCGGCTCGAAGAGGAAGTGACGTCAGATCACGGTGAAGTCACCGGCTCCTCCAGCCGGCTGTCTAAACCATCGATACGACCGCGTCACGCCGACCAGCCTACCCGACGCGGCGGGAAAGGCTCACCCCGTCGTCGGGAAAGCCTCGCCTCACGCTCACTTTCGTCGATGTATTCGTCGGTAGTTTCGGCGCCACACACCATCGCCTGGAGGTTCGAATGGACCGTCGTACGCTGCTGCGCGCCACCGCCGCGTCGGGGGCCGCCGCGCTGGCCGGCAGCCTCTGGTCGTCCGTCGCGTCGGCCGCCCCCGCCCAGCCCGGGACGGGTCCGTACGGGCCGCTGGGCGCCGCCGACGGCAACGGCATCCAGCTCCCCGCCGGGTTCACCAGCCGGGTGGTGGCCCGGTCCCGGCAGGCTGTCGCCGGCACCTCGTACGCCTGGCACGACGCCCCCGACGGCGGGGCCTGCTTCCCCGCCGGAACCGGGTGGATCTACGTCTCGAATTCCGAGATCAACCCGGGCGGCGGGGCGTCGGCCGTGCGGTTCGCCGCCGACGGGAGCATCGCCTCGGCGTACCGGATCCTGTCCGGGACCAACCAGAACTGCGCCGGCGGCGCGACCCCGTGGGGCACCTGGCTCTCCTGCGAGGAGGTCAGCCGGGGGTACGTCTACGAGACGTACCCGCAGGGCGGGACGGCACCGCCACCAGCGGCCCGGTCACCTGGGCCCGGGTGCCGGACCCGGACGGCTCGCCGACGTACACCCGCCAGCAGGTCTCCGGGGCCAAGCGGTTCGACGGCGGCGAGGGCTGCTGGTACGCCGACGGGACCTGCTGGTTCACCACCAAGGGCGACAACCGGGTCTGGGCGTACGACGCGGTCGCGCAGCGCATCGACCTGGCGTACGGACGGCACCCGGCTCTACTTCTCCTCCCAGCGCGGCACCTCCGGCGCGTCGTCGGGCGGGATCACCTACGAGGTGCGCGGCCCGTTCCGCTGAGCCGCCCACTGGGTAGAGACTCCGGCATGAGTCACGACCAGAGCGACGCCGACCGGATCTCCTCCCGCGCCCACCTGCTGCCCGAGGAGGCGGCGGTGGGCAGCGACGACGCCTACGCCCAGGCCGAGGCGATCCTCGCCGAGTCCGACCGGCGGGAGGCCGACCGCTCCGCCGCCCCCGACACGGTGCTAGAGCAACGCACCTCCGACGAGACGGTGACCACGATCGAGCCCCCGGACTGAGAGCCCCACCCCGTCCACCCCGGGCGGCGGCCCGCGCCGCCCGGGGCGGGCGGGACCGGCCGTGCCGCGCCGCGCCGACCCACTCGCGTCACGCCTGCGACCTCGGGATCGGATAGCGTCGGGCCATGCCCGACAGCGGTTTCCCCTGGCCGATCGAAACGACCCGACTGGACAACGGCCTGCGTGTGGTGGTGAGCGAGGACCGCACCGCGCCCGCGGTCGCGGTGAACCTCTGGTACGACGTGGGCTCCCGGCACGAGCCCGACGGGCAGACCGGGTTCGCCCACCTCTTCGAGCACCTCATGTTCGAAGGCTCGGTGAACGTGGCGAAGACCGAGCACATGAAGCTCGTCCAGGGCGCCGGCGGCTCGCTGAACGCCACCACCAACCCGGACCGGACGAACTACTTCGAGACCGTCCCGGCCGAGCACCTGGAGTTGGCGCTCTGGCTGGAGGCCGACCGGATGGGCGGCCTGGTGCCGGCGCTGACCCAGGAGACCCTGGACAACCAGCGGGACGTGGTCAAGAACGAGCGCCGCCAGCGCTACGAGAACGTCCCGTACGGCGACGCGTGGCTGCGGCTGCTGCCGCTGCTCTATCCGCCCGGCCACCCCTACCACCACGCGACGATCGGGTCGATGGCCGACCTGAACGCCGCCGACCTGGCCACCTTCCAGGCGTTCCACCGCACCTACTACGCGCCGAACAACGCCGTGCTGACCGTGGTCGGCGACGCCGCCGCAGCCGAGGTGTTCGCGCTGGCCGACAAGTACTTCGGGGCGATCCCGGCCCGGGAGTCGATCCCGGCCGCGCCGGACGGCCGGCACGTGCCCCGCGCCGGCGCGCCGGTCGCCGAGACCGTCACCGCCGCCGTGCCCGCGCCCCGCGTGTTCGTCGCGCACCGCACCCACCCGTTCGGCACCCCCGGGTACGACGTGCTGACCGTCCTGGCCACCGTCCTGGGCAGCGGCCGGGGCAGCCGCCTCTACCAGCGCCTCGCCGACGGCGAGCGGCTCGCCCAGCCCGACCTGGTCGGCGCGTACGGGGTGGACCTGCGGCACGCGCCGGCCCCGCTGATCGTCACCGCCACCGCCCGCCCCGGGGTGACCGGGGAGCGGCTGGCCGCCGGGGTGGCCGAGGTCGTCGACGAGCTGGCCACCGTGCCGGTCACCGCCGCCGAGCTGGACCGGGCCAAGGCGCTGCTCAGCACCGCGTGGTGGCGGCAGATGTCCACCGTCGACGGCCGCGCCGACATCCTCGGCCGGTACGCCACCCAGTTCGGCGACCCGGCGAAGGCCGCCGAGCGGCTGCCCGCCTGGCTGGCGGTCACCGCCGACCAGATCGCCGAACTCGCCGCCGAGGCGCTGCGCGCCGAGGACCGGGTCACCCTGACCTACCTGCCCGAGGAGACCGCATGAGCCTGATCGCCGACCGTCCCGGGCCGGGGTTGGCCCGGCCGTACCGGTTCCCGCAGGTGGTGCGCCGCGACACCGCCGGCGGCCGGGTCGTCGCCGCGCACCTGCCCGGGCAGAACCTGGCCGTGGCGCTGCTGCTGCTCGACGCCGGGGCCGGCCGCGAGCCGGTCGGCCGGGAGGGGCTCGGCGCGGTGCTGGCCAAGGCCCTGGAGGAGGGCACGGCGCAGCGGGACGCCACCGCGTACGCGCTCGCCATCGAGGCGCTCGGCACCGAGCTGGTGACCGGGCTCGACTGGGACTCGTTCCAGGTCAGCGTCCAGGTGCCGGTGGAGCGGCTCGGCGCCGCCGTCGAGCTGCTCGCCGAGGCCGTCCGCACGCCGAAGCTGGACCCGGACGACCTGCGCCGGGTCCGCGACGACGAGGCGACCGCCCTGCGGATGGACTGGGCCAACCCCGGGCCCCGGGCCGAGGCGGCGCTGCGGGCCGACCTGTTCGGCGCGCAGAACCGCTGGGGTCGACCCATGTACGGCGACCCGGACTCGGTGGCGGCCCTGGACCCGGAGGACGTCACCGTCTTCCACTCCGAGTGGTTCCTGCGCCCCGGCACCCTGGTCGTCGCCGGTGACCTGGACCGGCTCGACCTGGACGCGCTGGGCGCGGCGGCGTTCGCCGGCACCGGCGGCGGCCCGACCCCGGTGGAGGGCCCGATCGACGTGCCGCTGCGCGCCGGCCGGCGGATCATCCTGGTCGACCGCCCCGGTTCGGTGCAGTCCACGCTGCGGCTGGGCCACGCCGCCCCGCACCGGGCGCACCCCGACCACGTGCCGATGGCCCTGGCCGGCACGGTGCTCGGCGGCGCGTTCACCTCCCGGCTCAACCACCTGATCCGCGAGGTGCGCGGCTACACGTACGGCATCCGGGGCGACTTCGCCTCGTCCCGCCGGTTCGGCCGGTTCGCGGTCAGCTCCGGGGTGCAGACGGCCGTGACTGCGCCGGCCCTCGTCGAGGCGGTCGGGGAGATCACCCGTACCCGGGCCGGCGGGGTGACCGAGGACGAGCTGGCGGTGGCGCGGTCGTGGCGGGCCGGGCAGCTCTCGGTCGAGCTGCAGAGCCCCCGGGCGATCGCGTCGGCGCTGACCACCCTGGTCGTGCACGACCTGCCGGACGACTACCACGCCCGGCTGCGCGAGTCCCTGCTCGCCGCCGACGTGGCCGAGGTGTCGGCCGCCGCCGCGACCCACCTGCACCCGGAGTCGCTGACCCTGGTGGTCGAGGGCGACGCCGCCCTCATCCGCGACGAGCTGGCGGCCACCGGCCTCGGGGAGATCGTCGACGTCCGCCCCTGACCCGGGCGGTGTGATTCGCGTCGCGCCCCGGCCGGCGGGGCGGCCCGGCCGGGGCGGCGATGTTCCGGCCGGGGCCCGCCCACGCCCCGGAAATTCCGGCGCGGCGCGCGGTGGCGACGCCGACGTTGCGGCGCGGGGCCGCCCCCGGCCCGTCCGGCCGCCGCCCGGGCGGTGGGAAAGCGTTCCCGGCCCGGCCGCCGACCTGGGTAGCCTCGCGGGCATGAGGATCGGCATTGTGGGGGCCACCGGCCAGGTCGGTGGCGTGATGCGGCAGGTGCTGGCGGAGCGCGAGTTCCCGGCGGAGCAGGTGCGGTTGTTCGCCTCCGCCCGGTCGGCCGGGCGGACCGTGCCGTGGCGCGGCGGCGAGGTGACGATCGAGGACGCGGCCACGGCCGACTACGCGGGCCTGGACATCGTGCTCTTCTCCGCCGGCAAGGGCACCGCCTTGGAGCTGGCCCCCCGGGTCGCCGCGGCCGGCGCGGTGGTGATCGACAACTCGTCGGCGTTCCGGATGGACCCGGACGTGCCGCTGGTCGTCGCCGAGGTCAACCCGCACGCCGCCGCGCACCGCCCGAAGGGCATCATCGCCAACCCGAACTGCACCACCATGGCCGCGATGCCGGTGCTGCGCCCCCTGCACGCCGAGGCGGAGCTGGTGAGCCTCGTCGTCTCCACCTACCAGGCGGTCTCCGGTGCCGGCCTGGCCGGCGTGGCCGAGCTGGAGGAGCAGGTCCGCAAGGTCGCCGAGCAGGCCGCCGGGCTGGCGTTCGACGGCACGGCCGTGGAGTTTCCCGCCCCCCGCGTCTTCGCCCGGACCATCGCGTTCAACGTGCTCCCGCTCGCCGGCTCGATCGTCGACGACGGCTCGGCGGAGACCGACGAGGAGCAGAAGCTGCGCAACGAGAGCCGCAAGATCCTGGAGATCCCCGGGCTGAAGGTCTCCGGCACCTGCGTCCGGGTGCCCGTCTTCACCGGCCACTCGCTCCAGATCAACGCCCGGTTCGCCCGGCCGGTCACCCCGCAGCGGGCCCGCGAGCTGCTCGACGGCGCGCCCGGCGTGGCCCTGTCCGACGTGCCGACCCCGCTGCAGGCCGCTGGCCACGACCCGACGTACGTGGGCCGGATCCGCGCCGACGAGACGGTGGAGCACGGCCTGTCCCTGTTCTGCTCCAACGACAACCTGCGCAAGGGCGCCGCCCTCAACGCCGTCCAGCTCGCCGAACTCGTCGCCGCCGAGCTGCGCTGACCGCCGGCGCGCCCCTGCGGCACGCTGCGTTACCCCGCCGGGGCGGCGGGTAGACACGGCGGTGCCGACACCGAGAGGGGAGCACCATGACAACGGTCGGAGAGTTCATGACGACCCGGTTGGTGACGATGGACGGCCACGAGACGCTCACCGCCGCCGCGCGGGAGATGCGCGACAGCGCCATCGGCGACGTGGTGGTGACCGCAGGTGACGACGTGGTCGGCATCGTCACGGACCGGGACATCGCGGTCCGGGGCGTCGCCGAGGAGATGGACCCCAACACGACCCGGCTCAACCAGATCACCAGCCGGGACGTGATCACGGTGAGCCAGTACGACGACGCCGTGGCCGCCGCCGACCTGATGCGCACGTACGCCGTGCGCCGGCTGCCGGTGATCGACGACGGCCGGCTGGTCGGCCTGGTCTCCATGGGCGACCTCGCGGTCGAGCGGGAGCCGCAGTCGGTGCTGGCGGACATCAGCGCCGACGACCCCAACAACTGACCGTCCGCCGCGGCACGCCGGCCCCCGACCCGGGGGCCGGCGTCGCGTCGTGTGCGTGCCCGCTCCGCCTCACCCGATCCGGGTGAGGTTGACCCCGTACCGGACGGGGACCCTTTCCCGACGTCGAACGCCGCGGGTCGACGGGAGGGGAGGGGCCCGATGCCGGACGCGACCACCAGATTCTTCGAGGACCTGGACCGGCGGGGGTACGAGCCGCTGCTGGTCAAGACAACCGGAACCATCCGCTTCGACCTGCACGAGGGGCCGCAGACCACCCACTGGCTGGTCGCGATCGACCGGGGCCGGATCAGCGTCAGCCAGGAGGACCGGGAGGCGGACACGGTCGTCAACACCAGCCCCGTCCTCTTCGAGGACCTCGCCGCCGGCCGGGAGGACGGCATCGCCGCGATCCTGCGCGGGGACATGACGGTCAGCGGCGACGCCCGGCTGGTGGTGCAGGTCGAGCGGCTCTTCCCCGGCCCGCCGACCAGCAGGGGCCCGCAGCGGCTGTTCCAGAGGGAGGCGTGCTGATGACGGAGGGCAACACGATCCGGATCCTCGACGGCAGCACCTTCGTCGTCTCCGAGGACACCGGCGACATCGAGGCGACGCCGAGCGAGCCCACCGGCATGTTCTCCCTCGACACCCGGTTCCTGTCCCGCTGGGTGCTGACCGTCAACGGCGAGCGGCTCAACGCCCTGTCCTACGACGACCTCCAGTACTACGAGGCGCGGTTCTTCCTGGTGCCGGGGATGGCCACCCACTACATCGACGCGAAGCTGTCGATCATCCGCGAGCGGATGGTCGGCGGCAGCTTCCGGGAGCAGGTCACCATCCTCAACCACGACGAGAAGCCCGTCGACCTCCAGGTCCGGATGGACGCCGGCTCCGACTTCGCCGACCTGTTCCAGGTCAAGGACGAGATCGTCAACAAGAAGGGCGAGCTGTACGCCGAGGCCGAGGCCGACCGGCTGCGCCTGGGCTACCGCCGGGGCAACTTCCGGCGGGAGACGGTCATCTCCTGCTCGCGGACGGCCACGTACGACCGCAACGGCTTCTCGTTCAGCGTCCACCTCGAACCGAACGAGCAGTGGAGCACCGACATCGACGTGCAGACCTTCGCCCTCGGGCCGGGCGGGCGGGACCTGCGGATGGGCGTGCGGGCGCACGGCACCGAGCGGCTGGCCCTCCAGCACGACCTCCAGGAGTGGATCGCCGCCGCGCCGAAGGTGAACAGCGAGTGCGAGCACCTGGCCCGCACGTACCGGCGGAGCCTCGTCGACCTCGCCGCGCTGCGCTTCTCGCCCCTGTCGCTCGGCGGCACCACCCTGCCCGCCGCCGGCCTGCCCTGGTTCATGACGATGTTCGGCCGGGACAGCATCCTGACCTGCCTCCAGGTGCTGCCGTTCGCCCCGGGGCTGTCCAAGACGACGCTGCGCATCCTCGCCTCGTTGCAGGGCACCCGGTTCGACGACTTCCGCGACGAGGACCCCGGGCGCATCCTGCACGAGATGCGGTACGGCGAGACGGCCGCGTTCGAGGAGCAGCCCCACTCGCCGTACTACGGCTCGGTCGACGCGACGCCGCTGTTCGTGGTGCTGCTCGACGAGTACGAGCGGTGGAGCGGCGACGAGTCGCTGGTGCGGGAGCTGGAGCAGGAGTGCCGGGCCGCGCTGAAGTGGATCGACGACTACGCCGACCTGGTCGGCAACGGCTACATCTGGTACGAGCGGCGCAACACCGACACCGGCCTGGAGAACCAGTGCTGGAAGGACTCCTGGGACTCGATCTCGTACCGCGACGGCACCCTGCTGCCCTTCCCCCGCGCCACCTGCGAGGTGCAGGGGTACGCGTACGACGCGAAGATGCGGGCCGCCCGGATGGCGCGCGAGTTCTGGGGCGACCCCGCGTACGCCGACCGGCTGGAGCGGGAGGCCGCGCAGCTCAAGGAGCGGTTCAACCGGGACTGGTGGGTCGACGACGGCCAGTTCTACGCGCTCGCCCTCGACCCTGACGGCCGCCGGGCCGACGTGCTCAGCTCCAACATCGGCCACCTGCTGTGGAGCGGCATCGTCGACCACGACCGGGCCGAACGGATCGCCGAGCACCTGGTCGGGCCGAGGCTGTTCTCCGGCTGGGGGGTGCGGACGCTCGCCGAGGGGGAGGTCCGCTACAACCCCATCGGCTACCACAACGGCACGATCTGGCCGTTCGACAACTCGTTCATCGCGTGGGGGCTGCGCCGGTACGGCTTCGCCGAGGAGGCCGCCGTCATCGCCAACGGGATCCTCGACGCGGCCCGCTACTTCGACGGGCGGCTGCCGGAGGCGTTCGGCGGCTACCAGCGGGAGCTGACCAAGTTCCCGGTGGAGTATCCGACCGCGTGCAGCCCGCAGGCCTGGTCGACGGGCGCGCCGATGCTGCTGCTGCGCACCATGCTCGGCATCGAACCGCACGAGGGGCACCTGTCGGTGGAGCCGCGCCTGCCCATCGGCATGGGCCGGATCGAGGTGCTGGACATCCCGGGCCGGTGGGGCAAGGTCGACGCGTTCGCCCGGGGCCGGCTGGACCTGCACAACCTGGCCGACTGACGAGTCGCCCCCGGGGGTGGCGGCACGCCGTGGGAGGGTACGTCCGGCCCTGGCGTGCCCCCACCCCCAGCAGGGTAAAGTCGCCGGATGCCGGAACTCGTGTATCCGCCCGTGATCGCCGCCGCCAAGACGATGTTCCGGGTCCTCGACCTGCGCCTGACCGTGGAGGGCAGCCACCACGTGCCGCGCACCGGCGGCGCGGTGCTGGCCAGCAACCACGTGAGCTACCTGGACTTCATCTTCTGCGGCTACGGCGCGCACGCGTCCGGCCGGCTGGTGCGGTTCATGGCCAAGCACGAGGTGTTCGCGCACAAGGTCTCCGGCCCGCTGATGCGCGGCATGAAGCACATCCCGGTGAACCGGCGGGCGGGTGCCGGCTCCTACAGCACGGCCGTGGACGCGCTGCGCCGCGGCGAGGTGGTGGGCGTCTTCCCCGAGGCCACCATCAGCCGCTCGTTCACCGTGAAGGACCTCAAGAACGGGGCGGCCCGGATGGCGCAGGAGGCCGCCGTGCCGCTGCTGCCGGTCGCGCTGTGGGGCACCCAGCGGCTCTGGACGAAGGGCCGCCCGAGGACGCTGACCCGCCGGCACACCCCGATCACCATCCTGGTCGGCGAGCCGATCGACCCGGCCGACCACGCCGACGCGAACGCGCTGAGCGCCGAGCTGAAGACCCGGCTGACCGCCCTCGTCGACCGGGCCCAGCGGGCGTACCCGGACACCCCGGCCGGGCCGGACGACAGCTGGTGGCAGCCGGCCCACCTCGGCGGCACCGCGCCGACGCAGGAGGAGGCCCTCGCTCTCGACCGGGGCGGCCGGCGCACCCCCGCCGCCTGACCGGGGCCGTCCGGCGGGGCCGGTCGCGGGATGCGCGGCTGTTCTAGCCTCGCGATCATGTGGAACCTCAAGGGCGGCCGGGGCCGGTCCGTCGACCTGGTGGCGCAGGCCCGCGCGGACGCGGAACGGCGGCACGCCGCCCCGCGACCGGACGCCGCCCCGCAGGCCCAGGACGGTGCCGAGGCGCCCGCCCGGCCCGCCCGCGACGGGCTGTCGCTCGGCGCGCTGCTCGCGTTCGGCCTGGTCACCTTCGTCGTGGCGCAGGCCGCGCTCGGCTACGTGGGCCGGGAGCGGATCCAGGGGTACGCCTGCGCGGTCACCGGCTGCACCGGCCCCGGCATGGCCACGGCGGGCTGGCTGCTGATCACCGTGCCGTTCCTGTACGTGGTGGCCGCCGTCGCGCTCTGGTCCCGCCTGCCCGGCCGGGCCCGCCCGGTGCTGATCCTGCTGGCGGCGCCCCTGGTGGTGGGCGGCTTCCTCTTCGTGCCCGGCGGGCGCAACGACCTCGACGACCTCGTCGACGGACCGGCCCGGTACGCGACGGCCACCGGCGTCACCTGGGCCGGGGCGGGCGTCGCCCTGGCCGTGCTCACCCTTCTCGTCGTCGCGGTGCTCGCCGAGAACATGAAGGTGGCCCTGCCGCCGGTCTGGGCGTCGCTCGTCGCGGCCGGGGCGTGTCTGGCCATGCTGGGGGTGGCGTTGGGCCGGGTCGAGCCCGTCCCGGTCACCGCCGAGCTGGCGTTCCCCGAGCGCACGTTCACCGCCGCGGGGGACACGCTCACCCGCACGTCCGCCGACGACCGGCGGGGCTGCGCCGGGGTGCTGGCCGGCGGCGGGCGGCTGGACGGCTGCGTGCGTACCGTGCGGGGAAGCTGGACCACCGACGACAGCGACGCCGTGGTGCGCCTCGCGGCGGTGCTGTTCCCGACGGAGGCCGTGGCCCGCGCGCGCCGGGGCCCGCTGCGCTCCGGCACCGCGCAGGCCGGGCTCGACGGCGAGACGGTCGACGTGGTGTCGACGTCGGGCAGCTGGGTGCTGTTCGTCAGCGTCGGCCACGCCGACGGGCGGGCGATCGCCCGCGGCGACCGGGGCCACCTGATGTGGGCGGCCAGCCAGGTCGTCTACCGGTTCATCGGCCACCAGGTCGGGCTGCTGGTGGCGCCCACGCCGAAGGACGGCATCGGCCCCCGCACGCCCTGACCAAATCCGGTGGGCGGCGGCGGGGTGGCCGGCTAGGGTGCCCCGATGCCCACACCACGCCTGGAGACGATCACCCCGGCCAACCTCGACGCCGCCTGCGAGCTGCGGATCCGCCCCGACCAGGAACACCTGGTCGAGCCGGTCGCCCGGTCGCTGGCCGAGGCGTACGTCTGGCCGGGCATCGCCTGGCCCCGGCTCGTCTACGACGGCGACGACCTCGTCGGCTTCCTGATGGGCTTCTTCCGCATCCCGTGGAGCGAGGACACCCCGACCGACCTGCGTTCCGGGCTGTGGCGGCTGAACATCGCCGCCGACCGGCAGGGGCGCGGCTACGGGCGGTTCGCCGTGCGGGCCGTGGCCGAGGAGGCGCGGCGGCGCGGCGAGCGGAGCATCTTCACCACCTGGGAGCCGGGGCAGGACGGGCCGGAGGGGTTCTACCTGCGGCTCGGGTTCCGCCCGACGGGGGAGCGCAGCGGCGGCCAGACCGTCGGCGAGCTTTCCCTCGTGGTGTGACGGTCGTCACGCTGCCCTCCTGTCGGTGTTCCCCGGCCGGCTCCGACCGTTGCCTGAGGGGTGCCGGAACCGGTGTCCGCAGGGGTGCCGGCACCGGTGCCCGCCCGACGGAGAGGAACACCGCGAGATGACGAAGGTGACCGCGCAGCTGTCCGTGTCGCTGGACGGGTGCTACGCCGGCCCCCGGCACACCGGCGACGGCGACTGGATGGACTCGGCCGAGAGTGCCGGCTTCTTCCGGGTCACCCGCTGGGTGACCAACGCGATGGCGTGGCGCGAACGCCAGGGCTTCGCCGGCGGCGAGCAGGACGCCAACTCCGACATCGTCGCGGAGTCCTTCGGCACGGCCGGCGCGTACGTGATGGGGCGGCGGATGGCCGACGGCGGCGAGATCCCGTGGGGCGACGAGCCGCCGTTCCGTGCGCCCGTCTTCGTCGTCACCCACCGCCCCCGCGAGACCCTGGTGCGCGGTGGCGGCACGAGCTTCACGTACGTCACCGACGGCGTGGTCAGCGCCGTCGCGCAGGCCCGCGCGGCGGCCGGCGGCAGGGACGTCGCCGTGGCCGGCGGCGGCAGCCTCGTCCGGCAGGTGCTCAGGGCCGGCCTGCTCGACGAGCTGGAACTGCACATCGTGCCGGTCGTGCTCGGCGGCGGGCTGCGGCTGTTCGACGCCGGCTCCGGGGGCGGCCTCGGCGGTGGTGCCGACGGCGGCCCCGACGCCGGGCTCGGTCTCGGCCAGAAGGAGGCGATCGAGCTGACCCCGACCCGGGTCGTCGCCACGCCGGAGGCCACCCACATCCGGTACGCGGTGCGCGGTCGCGCCCCTCTCGTGCTCGACGACCGGGGCAGCGGCGGCGGCCCGACGAGGACCGCCGGCTGACGGCCGCTCGCCCGGCGGCGAGGACTCGTTACAGTCCCCGCCATGTCCTTCACTCCGGGCCAGACCATACTTCGCCGGCACGTGCGGGCCGGCACCGTCACCGTTGTCCAGCCCATGCGGGTGGTGAGCGACGACGACGCGGGGCTGCTGCTCTGGAAGCCGGCCGGCAGCGAGTACGCCAACCTGGTCGACGCCGACGGGAAGACGCAGCATGAACTGCCCATCGACCGGATGCGCCGACCCCGGCTCGTCCACCAGGCATGGCGTCGGCACGACATCCTGGTGCTGATGCTGCCCGAGGCGTCGCACTCCGTCTGGTGGTTCTTCGCGGAGAGCGGCTTCGTCGGGTGGTACGTCAACCTGGAAACGCCGTACGTCCGTCACGTCGGCGGCGTCGACACCACCGATCTGCTGCTCGACGTCGTGATCGATCCGCAGCGCAACTGGTGGTGGAAGGACGAGGACGAGCTGGCCGCGCGGGTCGGGCATCCACTGTATCCGGATGCGGACGCGGCGGATGCCGCCCGCCGCGAGGGCGAGCACCTGATCAGGTTGGCCGAGGCCGGTGCGCACCCGTTCGACGGGACCCATGTCGACTTCCGCCCGGACCCGTCCTGGCTCAACCCCGATCTGCCTGCCGAATGGAGCGAGTTTCCGTCAGTTTGGTAGGGCGCGCATCGCGAGTCCTATGCGCATCGTCGGTTACATGAGAACCTGAATGTTCTTGTGACCGTACGACTACCTACGGTCATCTTGGCTGGAGGCGCGCGTGACCCAGATGTCGCTCTTCGGTCCCGGCGAGGCCGGGCCCGATCCGAAGCCTGCCGACGACCGCATCGTTCAGCTTCAACTCCTGATCACCGTGAAGGCTGCCCCGAATCCCTCTGAGAAGTATGGAGAAACCGTCTGTGTGGCGGGGCTGCGGACGGACGTGTTGAGGCCGACCTGGGTGCGCCTCTATCCGATCAACTTCCGGCACCTCGACAGCGACGAGGCGTTCAAGAAGTACGACATCGTCACTGTCGACGCCAAGCCGGCGCGGCAGGACCAGCGGCGCGAGAGCTGGAAGCCGATCATGGACCGGATCCGGAAGGAACGCCATCTCGACGGCTGGAAGTCGCGGCAGCCGTTGCTCGACCCGGCAGTCGAGGACTCGATGTGCCGGCTCAACCGTGAGGCGCAGGAGCGTTCCGACGCCCAATCGCTGGCCTTGGTGCGCCCCAAGGAAGTTGGTGCCCTCAAGGTCGTGCCGCATCCCGGTTGGACCGCTGAGGAGCAACGCAAGATCGAGGCGTACGCGAACCAGCCGGATCTTTTCAGCGGCCGAAGCAAGTCCCCGTTGCAGGCACCCCGCTTCAAGGCCGCCTACCACTACCGTTGTCACGAACCCGGGTGCAACGGGCACAAGCAGCACGTCATCGATTGGGAGTTGGTCGCGCTACAGCGCCGACTCGACGGCTACTCCGACGCTGCGCTTCGGGAGGCGCTGGAGGCCAAGTTTCTGGGGGAGATGTGTGCGCCGAACCGCGCCGTCGCCTTCTACGTCGGCAACCAGGCCAAGCGTGTCCACGTCTTCAGCGTGCTGGGAGTGTACTGGCCGAAACGATAGGCAGCAGCCGGCCTTCGAGGGCGTGCATCAGGACCCGACGGTGACAGCGGCTCTCGTCCGCCTCGAAGCAGAGCAGGGCCACGAGTTCGCGCTGGGCCGCCTCGGCGAGGGCGTCGAGCGCTGCCCGCGACTCGGCGCGGTGCAGCCTGGAGGCGTATGCCGCACGTGCCGACTCCAACTCCTGCGAGTTGCCCCCGAAGCCTGGGCGGTTCTCCTTCGGGTTGCCCAGCTCGCGGTGGTGTTCGTAGACGATCCCCTGCGCGGCGAGTGCCTGGCTCAAGGCCGTCTTGCTGAAGCCGCGCTTTCGCGAGATCGGCGTCATGCGGACGTCTACCAGGCGGGCGACCCTCAGGCCCGAAAGTTCACGTACGAACTCGTCGATGGACCGACCTTCGTAGCCGATACCCAGGATGCCGATGCGGTTACTCGTAGCTAAGGTGGCGCTCATTGGAACACTCTTTCATGCGTTGTCTGCCTGGCCTACCGACACCCGGAACCCTTCCTGGTTCGTACGGTCCGCCCGAACGGGCGTGACTTGGCGCGCTCACCGCTGCGACGACGCACGTCGCGCCCATGCTTTGGAGATCTTGGAAGCTGGTGGCCCCTGCAGGGGCCGAATTCTTCCAAGATCTCCTGGGGTTCCGCTCATCCGTTGGGGGTGCGTGGGCGGGCGGGCTCTACGCTTGTGGCGTGTCGGGGCAGCGGGACGTGATCGATCTGGACGAGGGCGATCGCGAGTCAACGGAGGCTGGCGGCGTCACCCCCGACCGCAGCCTGGTCCGGCGGAGGAACGTGCGACTCGTCGCCGCCCTTCTGGCCGGCGTCGTGCTCGGCGGAGTCGGCGTCAACGAGTTGCGGGACGCGCGGGACGAGCGGCAGCACAGCGCGGCGGTCTCGCTTCTAGCGTTCCCCGCCTCAGGTGGTGGTGGCGGCGGTTCCGGCGTCGAGGGCGTCCTGCAGATGGATGCGCTGCTGGCAGTGGTCAACGCCGGCCCCGCGCCGGTCACGCTTCGTGTCGTGGCCGGGCAGGGGCCGGGCGTGGGGCTCCGGGACGCCGGCCAGTCGCGGCTGCTGCGGCCCGGCGGGGTCGGCTGGATCGAGGTTGAGCTCCGCCTCGAGTGCGCGAACGCCTTCGGAAGCGAGCCGCTGGTGGTGCGCTTCTCGGTCGAGACCGCCGACCGGCGGGCCAGGGAGGCCACCTACCCCGTCGCGGTGACGGGGAGCGTCTGGCACCGGGGGGCCGAAGTGCCCTGCGAACACCTCCGTTGACGCGACGCCGCCTGGCCGCCGGGCGCGTTTCGCCGGACCTTGGACACCTTCTGTTCGTGGCTTACGTCAAGTGTCCAAGATCCGGGTAAGAGCGACCTGCCTGGCTTCGAATATCTGACGATGGGCGTCAATGTCTGTAGTATGCCCGGAGTGTCTCCCGCGCGACGTCAAGGAGAACTTCGTGTTTCGATCCCGCAATGTCGCCAGCGCTGTCGCCACCGCCGTCGCGGCCGTCACCGTCCTGGCCGGTACGCCCGCCCACGCCGGCACCCGACCCGGTCCACCATTGAGCCTCGACCTCGACCGGGCCGAGATCCACCAGAGCATCGACGGCTTCGGCTACTCGATCGCGTTCCAGCGCGCCACGCTGGTCCACAACCTGTCCGAGGCGAAGCGCGCGGAGGTGCTCGACCTGCTCCTCGACCGGCGCAAGGGCGCCGCGCCGACGATCCTGCGGCTCGGCATCGGCTCGTCGACCACCGACGTGTACGACAACATGCTCTCCATCCAGCCGACCGACCCGGGTGGCCCGGCGGCCACCCCGAACTACCAGTGGGACGGCTGGGACGGCGGCCAGGTCTGGTACGCCAAGGAGGCGCGCAAGCGTGGGATCAACCGGTTCTACGCCGACGCGTGGAGCGCGCCGGGGTACATGAAAGACAACGGCACCGACGCCAACGGCGGCAGCCTCTGCGGCCTGTCGGGCGTCACCTGCGCCAGCGGCGACTGGCGGGAGGCGTACGCGCGTTATCTCGTGCAGTACGCCAAGTTCTACCGGCAGGAGGGCATCCGGATCGACGAGATCGGGTTCACCAACGAACCCGACTGGACGGCCCCGTACGCCTCGATGCGCTTCACCCCGGCGCAGGCCGCCGAGTTCGTGAAGGTCCTCGGCCCCGTCGCCGAGCGGGCCGGAGTGGGGTTGGTGTGCTGC
Source organism: Micromonospora haikouensis (assembly GCF_000876225.1). NCBI lineage: Bacteria > Bacillati > Actinomycetota > Actinomycetes > Micromonosporales > Micromonosporaceae > Micromonospora > Micromonospora haikouensis. The sequence goes on from NZ_JXSX01000002.1 coordinate 995,882, forward strand.
GACTCGTTCGGTTGGCAGCAGTCGGACGCGTACGCCCAGGCGATCGAGGCGGACCCGGAGGCCCGCCGCCACCTGGACCTGTTCACCGGGCACGGCTACGCCAGCCCCTCGGACCGCCCGCTGCCGACCACGGCACCGACCTGGATGACGGAGTGGGCCCCGTCGAGCACCGCCGACGGCTGGAACGAGGCGTGGGACAGCGGCAAGGGCACCGACGGCATCGCGGTCGCCCAGCGCATCCACGACACCCTCGCGAAGGCCGACGCCAGCGCCTTCGTCTACTGGCTCGGGTCCTCCCGGGGCGCGACGGCGGCCCTCGTGCAGGTCGACAACGCCACCGACAGCTACCGGGTGTCGTCCCGGCTCTACGCCTTCGCCGCGTACAGCAGGTTCATTCGACCCGGGGCGGTGCGGATCGGCGTCGACGGCGCGCCGGCGGGCCTGGCGGTGTCGGCCTACCGCAACGCCGACGGCACCGAGGTGGTGCAGGTGATCAACACCTCGACCGAGGCCGTGCGGACCACCGTCGACCTGCGGAGGCCGACCGCCTACCTCACGGACTCGACGCACAGGCTGGAGCAGGTCGACGGGCTCGTCTCGGGGCACGGCGCGCACCCGACGGTCGAGCTGCCGCCGCGCTCGCTGACCACCCTGGTCGGCGGCCGGGGCTGAGTCGTCCGGTCCCTACCCCGCGTGGCTTCGGGGCCGCCCGCCGGCACGGGTGGGCGGCCCCGGTCGCAGTCGGGGCCTCGGCCCTGGCTCCGGTCGCGGTCCCGGCCCGGCTCCCGGTCGCGGTCCCGGCTCTTGTCGAGGTCCCGGATCTGGTCGCGGTCCCGGATCTGGTCGCGGTCCCGGACCCGGTCGCGGTCAGCGCGGCTCGCGGCCTACCTGGCTGACGAAGGTGGTCCAGGCCGTCGGGGCGAACAGGAGCGCCGGCCCGGCCGGGTCCTTGCTGTCGCGTACGCCCACGAGGCCCGGCAGGTTGGCGGCCACCTCGACGCAGTTGCCGCCGCTCCCGCCGCTGCGGGTGCTCTTGCGCCAGACGGCACCGGCAAGGTCAGTCATGCGCGCTCCTCGATGATCATGTTGATCATTTTCTCTGATTCTGCCTCATCGGAGGCGAGCGCTTCCAGGTCGGACCAGACGTGCTCGTAGGCGGCGACCTCGGCGGGCCGGTCGAGGTAGAGCGCGCCGGTGATGTTCTCCAGGTAGACGGTCGTCGGCTCGGTGGAGGCCCGGCCGAACGCCTGCGGGAAGTCCAGCATCACGAAGGTGCCCGTCTCGCTGGCCAGTGGCGGGCCGGCGGCCAGCGGAAGGATGCGCAGGCTCACGTTGGGCAGCGCGGCCATGTCGAGCAGGTGGCGCAGCTGCCCGGCCATCGCCCGTCGGTCGGGGATGGTGCGGCGCAGCACGGCCTCGCTCAGCACCGCCTTCAGCGTGGGCGCGCTGGGCAGCCGCCGGGTCAGCACGTGCTGGCGGTGCATCCGCACCTCGACGAGCTTCTCCCGCTCGGCCTCGGTCATCGTGGGATTCTTGCGGCGGAAGAGTTCGGCGGCGTATTCGCGGGTCTGGAGCAGCCCCGGGATCAGTTCGGCGTCGTAATGGCGCATGAGGGCGGCGGTCGATTCCAGCCCGACGTAGAGCGAGAACCAGGGCGGGACAATTTCGCCGTACGAGTGCCACCAGCCCTTGGCGCGGGTCTCCTTCGCCAGGCCGGTGACGATCGCCTTCATGTCCTCCGGCGCGCGGTAGATCTCGCACATGGCGCGGGCGTCCACCACCCGCACCGGCACCAGGCCCTTCTCGATGCGCCACACCTTCTGCCGCGAGCAGTCCAACCCCTCTGCGGCGGCGTCCAGCGAGACCGAGGCGTCCTCGCGGAGCTGCGTGAGCAGCCTGCCGAGCTGCCGCCGGGGGACCGTCGACCCGCTTGTTTCATCCGTCATGCAACATCACCGTGCCCCTCGTGCAACATTCCGATCCCATTCCCGCGCATTTCTTTCCTCCATTCCTCGGGGGGGTGATTCTAATTGAGGCTAGAGGGGGTGGGTTGTGTTGCGCAAGGTGGCGGGCGGGTTGCATTCTGTCGAATGTCGGCAGGGTGGTTCGGGTGCCAGAAATGGCGTCGACAATAGCCCGTCGCCCCCCTGCCGGCCCGCTGTCCCGCTCGTTGCGAGTCACGCGCGGGCGGGGCGGCGCAATTCTTCGGCGGCGCTGTTCTTCGGTGGCGCCATCCCTCGGGAAGGACGCCCGATGCGCGTGACGTACGAGGAGTACGTGGTCGCCGTCGCCCTGACGCTCGCCCGCCGGCACCGGCCGGTCTGGAGCTGGAAGCGCTGGCGCAGGGTGTGCCGCTGCGGCGCGGAACTGCCCTGCCGTGCCCGGCACCGCATCCCGATCCGCCGCGCGCACTGGCCGGGGGAGGACGACGCCCGGCCCGGGTCGGGGGAGACCGGTCGGCCTGGGCCGGGGGAGGTCGATCGGCTCGGGGCGGGGCAGGGCGGCCGGCGGCGGCCCGGGGCGGGGCGGCGGCGCGGGTTGGGGGAGGGGCCGTGACCGGCGGCCGTCCGGTGGCGGTGTCTGACGTGGCGGCGACGGGTGCGCCAGTGCGGGGTGCGCCGCTGCCGAAGGCGGGCGACCTGGTGCAGGTGACCCGGGCGGCCAGCGTGCAGTTCGTCGAGCCGATCAGGTGCCGGGTCGTCCGGGTGCTCGACTGGATCACCTACGACGGGTGGGTGTGGCTCGACGTGTACCAACTCGACGGCAGGGGCGATGCCGTCGCCCGCCGGTCGATCTTCGTACGCCCAGCCGGGCTGCGCGTACTGCGGCCCGCCCCTGCACCCCGCTCAGCCCCCGCTCGGCGTACGACTGGCAGCGGCGCGGTGAGGAGCACGGGCGGCGGCTAGGGTTGATTCATGTCGATCACCGATGTGGCGCTGGTCCTCGATGCGGTAGATGCCGGTGCTGCGGTCGTCCGGGCCCACTACGGATCGGCGTTGGGGCGCATCGACAAGGCCGGGGGCGACTTCGCCACCACCGCCGACATCGCCGCCGAGGCGGCCATCGTCGACGTCCTGCGCGCCGCGCGTCCGAACGACGTCGTGCTCGGTGAGGAGGGCGGACGCAGGGGCCGGGAGGATAACGGCCGCGTGTGGCTGGTCGACCCGCTGTGCGGAACGGTGAACTACGCCGCGAGGAACATGCTGGTCTCGGTCAACGTGGCGCTCCAGACCGGGACGCGCACCGCCGTGGCCGCCTCGGCGGACCCGTTCACCGAGGAGGTGTTCTGGACCGACGGCGACGCCGCGTACGTGCGCAGCCGGGGCGGGGACGAACGGCTCGTCCCGTCGGCCGGGTCCAGGTTGGTCGACGTCAACCTCGACCCGCCGTTCCCGAACAGGGACACCTTCCTGGCCGCCCGGATGCTGGCCGACGAGGGCTTCATCGAGCAGTTCCGCCCCCGAGTGGTATCCACGACCCTGGCCGTGGCCTGGGTCGCCGCCGGACGCCGCGCCGCGTACGTCACGGACGGCCACCTGCGCGACAGCGTCCACTTCGCCGCCGGGATCGCCCTCTGCCAGGCGGCCGGCTGCGTCGTCACCGGGATCGACGGCCAACCGCTGCACACCGGCGTCGGCGGGCTCGTCGTGGCCGCCGACGATCGGACACACGCCGCCCTGCTGGCTCTCGTCCGTGGCGCGTGAGCCTCGTCGGCTCCGGCTGCACGATCTCCGGCGTCCCAGGTCACGTCGGCCACGACAGGTAACGGACGCACCGCCCGTACCGCGCCTGGTCCTCACGTCTGCGCACGCCGTCATCAGCGCGTCGCGAACCGTGCCGCGGGAGTACCGAGATCGCGCAGCGGGGCCGACCGCAGGTGGTGTCCCGGACGTCGCCGGCCGCCGCGCGCACTGGGGTGGGGGAACCGAACCGCCTGCCCGGCTGGGGTCTCGGGAGCGGGTTCGGCCTCCATGCGTCGGGGCCTTCCGGGCGGAAGATGCAGGTACGCCGCGTCGGCCACCGGCCCGCCTTCGAAGGCGACGGATATGCCGGGGCTACACCCCCGCATCGACACGCCCGTGCTGGCCGGTCGAACTCGACCAGCCCCGTGGCCAGATCGCGACCAAGCAGACGGCGCTCTTCGGTGAACTCCGCGAGAACGTCTACTCCCTGGTCATGGCGTCACAGCGGCGCACCTCCCTGTCCGGCGACCCGCACTGACGCATCGCGGGCCCAGGCCCGCTCACGCTGCTCGGCAACCATCGCCGGGAGCGTGACCGGGCACGTCGGCGTCGCCCCTGCGTTGTGGTGCGTCCGGGCAGGGCGCTCCGTCGGACCCGAGTCTGCGGCTGTGCTCAGCGCCTGGTCTCGTACCTCGTCAAGATCACTCCGTCAGGGAACGTCCGGGTCTCCACCAGGGTCAGGTTCACCCAGTTGTCGAGGGTCGTGAAGAACGGCTTGCCGCCGCCCAGCAGGACCGGGTGGGTGACGAGCGTGTACTCGTCGATCAGCCCGGCGCGCATGGCCCCGGCGGCGAGGGTGGGGCTGGAGATGTCCAGGGAGCCGCCGTCCTCGGCCCTGAGCCGCGCGATCTCGGTGACCGCGTCGCCGGTGAACAGGCGCGCGTTCCAGTCGACCGTGCTGATCGTCGAGGAGAACACCACCTTCGGCATGTCCCGCCAGCGGCGGGCGAACTCGATCTCCGCCGGGGTGGCACCCGGCCGCTGGTCGGCGGTCGGCCAGTGGGAACTCATCATCTCCCACAGCCTGCGCCCGTACAGCCCCGTGCCCGTCGCCCCCACCCGGTCGGACCACCACTGGAACAGCTCGTCGCTCGGCACGCTCCAGCCGAGGTCGTCGCCGGGCGCGGCGATGTAGCCGTCCAAGCTCAGGTTCATGCCGAAGGTCAGTTTCCGCATCGTGTCAGCCTCTCGTGGGTCGGTCCTCGGCATACAGACGAGCACGGCGCGGAGGAATCATCGGTCAGGCCACACCGAAGGCTGGCTCACCAGAGGGACGGTGGCGTGCCCGCCGGCACGGGGTTGCCAGCCCACTGTGCGGCGCGTCATGTGAAAAAGCTCTGGTGGTGCCACCCCTGGTCAATGGCAGAGCCGGGGCTGCAGTAGTGATCGGATCGGGGCAGTGCCGCCGGTGGGGTCGTCAGGTGCTCGGGGTCGGTAGCGCCATTCTGTAGGCCCCCGTTCGGCAGAGCCGAGCATGGGGGCCTGCCCGGTCAAGGTCATTCAGACAATTAGGGTGCTCCCACTGACCGGGCAGTCTCCCCATGCTCCACGATGTGCAGACGATGGACGACGGGTTGGCCAGAGAGTGCAGTCGAAGAGGTTGGCCGACGCGAGTGGAATGGTGCAACGCCGGTGGATCCTCCAAACTAGTTCGATGAGCATCGACATCGATTCCTGGCTGCGCAGTCTCGTGCTCGGCGGAATATGTTGCGGCTTGCCGCTATTGGTTCTCATCTGGTTCACGTCTGGCGGCAAGCAGGAGGCGCGGCCCCCGGGAGCGCCTTCCTGCGGATACTGTGGCGGATCGGGCCGGTTCCATGGTGCGTCCCAAGGAGGGCTCATCTGCACCAGATGCAACGGCAAAGGCTACTAGCCAAATGACAGGCTCGCCCTGCCCGAGGGGATTGACGGCGATTCAACGCCACCGGGCGGCCCGACTGAGGGCACCACTGGGAATCCAGTGAATCAGCCGGGCTGACGACGCGCTGAGTGGCGCGCAGTTCGCCGCGTAGGTGTACTTACTTTCCAGGTGGTGCTGCACGTACACATCGCGACAGGCTCGCGTAGAACGACTCCAGCGTCTCTGGGGTGAGCCGTCCGATCTCAAGCCACCGGCCTGGAAGTTGGTCGATCGTGGCCCGGGTGCGCGGGTAGCGCCACTCGTCCACCTGGGCCGGGTGCCTGCTTTCTCCGCTTCCTGGCGGCGGTGTGGCCGGCTGGAATGATCTCGGTCATGTAGTGCCACTTGCCGCTGATCGGGTCGACGCCCGCATAGACGCGGAGCGACCCGCTGGGGAGGGTTTTGATCTTGTCGCGTTGGTGCTGGCTGCGTCCGCTCAAGGGGCCATGCGGGCGGCGTAGCACGCTCGCACCGCGAACAGCTCCACGCGAGCTGTTCAGAAGAGGGCAGTACCTGTGCGCCCGGCAGGATTCGAACCTGCGGCCTTGGGATTAGAAGTGGCATTCACGTTCCGATCCCTGGCTTCATTAGCTTCACCAACTGCGCAAACTCTTGCTCTGGTTTCCCCTGGTTGCTCTGTTGGCCTGCATTCCGCACCACGAATAGCACCACGGCCAGCCAGGAAAGGTGGGCCGGGTTGCCCCATGGCGTGGTGACCGGCTGTAATCCACCGCCCGAGGGCCGGCGATGTGGTTCAAAGTTTCTGTACGTCTTCAAGGCGGCCCTGAACGGGCCGCACGCGCCGCCGCCAGGGCGCGCGTCCGTCGCTCCGCTGACGCTCCGACTCCGGCCACGCAACACGCCCGGCGGCTGGCGCGGAGAGCGGGTAGCCGGTGGGCCGCCGCATGACGACAGGCCGCATCCCGGTGGGGTGGTGGGCCGGCAGCCGGCCGGGCCGCGCGGCGAGCACCGCGCGGCGTAGGGGAGCGCACGCCGGGTCTGTCGGCGGCTGCCGGGCCGGTGGCGGGTTGCGATTACTGCGCCTCCGGCGGGGGCGCTCCGGCTCCAGGATGGCCGGGGCTTCGTCGGCGGCTTGCGGTCCGTGGGTGGATGGGGTGGGGAGCCATCCCGCCCGCCGTCGACCCGGGCGAGCCGAGCAGACCACCGCCCGACCCGCCAGCGTCCGTACGGGCGTCAAGGCCGTCTTGACGTGGCGGGCCGGGCGGCGGCCCGCTCCACAGGAGTGCGGGTCGACGGCAGACGGGATGGCGGTTTGGTTGGCTTCTTTAATGGATACGCACCGACTTCGTTCCTCTTATTCTGGATCGTCGTCCGTATCGATAAGGTGGTCGAGGCGATCCAAAAAGCTACTGGTCATTCGCTTCATCAACTCTTCTGTCCAAACAACACGTTCGTCCGCTAAATCCCTTAGCTCGCTTGCGACGGGAGCCCCTTCAGGGTGGGCGAGAATTACAGTCGCCCCAAGTTGCTGAACCGTGCGTACAGCTTCGGCGAGGTCGCGGTCCCCAGCCATTAAGACGAATGAACTGCATGCACCCTGCTGCACTAGCCTCAGCATGTCTAGAACTAGAAGCGTGTCAACTCCTTTTTGTTGGTATATCTTTTCGGGCTTGAAGTGCCGCATAAGTGTCGGATAGTCAATTCCCATGGAATGTGCGGCATTTCGTAGCGCTGGCTTAAAGTCGAATGGGCGCGGCTCTAAATGCCCTAGGCGGAGTTGAATTCCCGGACAGGACTCAAGTTCATTGAAGTATTTCCGCTGCGGTACGTAATTGGCGGAATCTGTGATGGGGTATGCTCCGTCATACCAATATAGTCGAAGAAACTGCATGTCCAGCCGTGTCGCGGCTCGGTGCATCCAGCCCACAAGTTCCTGACCTTGGTAGAGCGCCGACGAGTTCTTTAGCAATGCTCTCCCTGAGCGCGAAATGAATCCTGCATCTACGAGCCCAACGAGTCGGCTTCTCATCACGCACTCCGAAGCATCCTGTGCAACATCCATCGCCTAGCGTATGGGAAGCCCCACAGTGGAAGGAAGGGCCCATCGATGCCAGACTCAGAGCCCGCTGCCCGCGACTATCCAGGTGCAGCATCACGCAGTGTAGTTGATCCAGCGCTTGGAGTCTTGGCGAGGCTGCTGGAACTTCAGGGCCTAACGGTAAGTATTGGCGTTGTGTTGGTGATTCCGGGAGGTGTTCTCGCTGGGCATCTCGTCAACGGCGCACGGTGGTACCGAGAGTGGCTGGATGGGGTAAGTAGAGCGGGCGAGGCGGGCGCCGGTTTCGCCAACGCCCTTCGGAACATCTTTGAGGCAGATGGTCGAGCTTCGGAAAGTACAGGATTTATCGGTCATTCTGGCGAGTACCTTCACATTCTCGACGGGGTACTCCATGCTGGTGACGGAAAGCTTCAAGCGATGCCCTGGAGAGTTCAGCTTGACTCGGTTTCGGCTTGGAGCCTTGGGGCACCGCCTTCGTGAGAATCCTGAGCGCCCGGCTCGAAACCAGGGCACTCGGTTGCCAGTGCCGTGCCCGTTGCCTGCCCGACACAGAGGTCAGCATCGGCGAACCGAGGTGCTCCGGCAGCTCTTGGATGAACTCCACGTGCTTGTGCATCAAGCGGCACGGTTACGCAGCGCACGGATCAACAAGATTCCCAAGCTGACAGTCCGCACAGCTCTCAGCACAAGGGACCCTGTCGCTGTTGACAGCAACGCAGCCAGACGCGGAGGTTGGAGAGGGTAGCGAGGTGCGCGGGACATACGCGGACACGTGCGGACGGGCTGCGTAGGGGCTGCGGCCGAGGCGGCGTCAGACGCGACGCTTAGCGGGACGGGGGATCGCCGCCTTCGCCGGATTGGGTGGACGCGCAGCCCGGATCGACCTTGATTCGCAGAACCCAGTGCCCACGATCATGGTGATCACCGATCAGTGGTTCGCCGCACGCGCACGTCCACGGTTCTCCCTCGGAACCTTGCGGTGGGGGGAAGAAGCGGATCTCCACCTCTTCGGGCAGTTTGATGCCGGGCAACTCGCCGACGTAGATGCGCCCCTCGGTGCCACCGGGGATGACATTGCTGCGCACCGGACTCGCAGGGGCCCGGCCGCCGCTGTCGAGCAGCAAGTCGGTGTGGGTTAGGTAGGTCCTCGCCGGTGTCAGGGTAAGAAAGATGTTGTCTCTGCCCGTCCGCTGGTTTTGGACCTTGACGAACCTGACCCACTCCGGCTGTGGCGCGAGGTCTCGATGGTCGCGTCCGAGCTCAATTTGAGCGACCAGGTCGGCGGCCTCGGCTGACCGCTTGGCTGCGTCTGCCGCTCGGTCAGCGGCATGCTGAGACCCTTCGGCGGCGTCGGCGGAGCGCCGATTGAACGATGCAGTGCGGATGGCGACGATCAGCGCGGCAAGGCTGATCAGAGTGGCGGCGATGGCTAATCCGGTGGTCACGGCGAGAGAGCGTAGCGGCCACTGACGGGTTGCGCGCTAACTGGGTGAAGACCCTCGTGAGAGCCGGGAGCGGACGGCTACGGATCAGCACCCGACGTCAGGGACCTGCGCGGACGCGACCGGACGGAGCGCGCAGAGCTCACAAAGCGAGGGGTCGTGCTCGTGGCGCTGCTCCCGGTTGGCGGCGGGTGGTCGGTGGTTGCTGTGGGGAGGGCTGAACCATCTCGGCATCTCGGCATCTCGGCATCTCGGCAAGGGTGTCGTTGAACTGCGAAAACGTGTGCCGAGATCGTTTAAGGATCGCTGGTTCATCTCGGCAACCGGCATTCATCTCGGCAGGCGGCTGCCGAGTTGCCGAGATCGACTCTGGTCGACTGGTCTGATCTCGGCAGGGTGTTTGCCCTGGTAGATAGCCGGTTCCGCCGAGTTGCCGAGTTGCCGAGATGGTTCAGCGGGTTTCAAGCGTCGTGCTGCTCGACCCAGAAGACGGCCCGGTTACCGCGCTCGTGTTTGCCGGCTCGAACGACGTGGTTGCCGCGCCAGCGTCCGGCCTGTCCGGTGAGCAGCCGGCCGAGTTGTAGCGGGTTCGGTAGGCGTCCGGCATGGGTGGTGATGAACTGGCCGTCCCACGGGTCGTTGACGTCGCTGCCGAGGTGCATCGGCTCGGCGTCTCGGCGTAGGTCGGCGGCGGTCATCGCTCGACTGCCGTGGCGGTCGTGCCAGGTGGTGAGGAACGCGCGCCAGCGCGTTTCGTCTTCGTCGATCTCGCGGACGTCGGCGGCGTTGGTGAGGAACCCGTCGATGCCGTGGTGTGCGAGGAACCCGCCGAGGGCTTGCGCCCAGGGCGTGAACTGACGCATTGACACGCCGGTTACCCGTGGCGCTCCCTGGCGGGTCCAGTCGAGGACGAGGACCAGGAGGTGCCACAGGACGGTGAGTTGGTTGGCCGGGTCGGTGATCCATTGGTCGAGGTGCGGGATGCCGAACCCGGACTGATCGCGCAGCTCGGGGCGGGGCATGTTCGGGTCGAGGTGGACGCGGACGGTACGGGATGCCATGTCGCCACCGACCTGGAGGTTGTTGCCGGTGGCCATCCACAGCCGGTCGTTGACGGTGGCGACGTTGCGGGACGCGCCGAGCTGCCGATCCGACCACACGCCGGTGGTGACGAGCTGGGCGAGCACGGCGGAGTCGATGACCGTCCCCTCAGCGAGGTTGTCCCAGATCACCACCCCGACCTGTTCCGCGAGTACGGCGGTGATGGACTTGCGGAGTTCTTCGTCGGAGTACGCCCACGGCATGATCCGCTGCCCGTAGAGCATGCCGGGGCCGGCGGTCAGGATCGTCTTCCCGGACGACGGCATGGTGGCGTCGATCAGCGCGAACGGCGTCAGCGAGCGGGTGAAGTGCCGCAGGATCGGCGTCGCCAGCAGGGCCACGTAGTTGGCCCGGTCGGCGGCGCTGGCCCACGGGAAGTCGCGCAGGAACCGGCCGAGCAGGAACGTCCGCGCTTGTCGTACCTGCTCGGCGGTGGGCTCATCCGGTACGGGCGGCAGGGCGACCTTCGACGCAAGGTAGAGGCCGGTGGTCGGGTCGTAGCCGGGCCGCTGCAACAGGGTGCCGTCGCGGCGCAGGACCGGGGCACCGATGATCCCGCGCAGCGGCGGCACGTTCGGCCACGTCTTTGCCGCGAGCACGGACGACAGGATCTCCCTCGGCGGGGTCACCTCCTCCTCGAACACCTCCGGATTGCCGCCGTCGCCCTTGCGAGTCTTGAGCCGGTACACGTAGGCGTGCTCGGCGAGCAGCCCGGCGAGCCCGGCCGGGGTGACCGTACTGGCGGCGACGGGTAGCGGGGAATCGTCGTCCGGGCCGGTGGTGAGGCCACCGGAGACGGCTTCCATGTGGACCAGAGACCCGGCTGACACGTACGTGTCGGGTAGGACACCGTCGACCAGCGCGGCCTTGAGGACCCGGATGGTTTCCGGCCCTGAACCAACCTGCAACCGGGGGGCGCTCATGCTGCCACCACCCGAGGCTGCCGCGCGCCGACCCGTAGGCCGGATGCGATCGTACGGGCGATCTCACCCGGCCGCAGCCCGATGGACAGGGCGGCGGGTTCGAGAACCGCGGTGACGTCGTCGTCAGTGAGCGCGCCACCGGCGGCGAGCTGCCCGAGCGCGACCGCCGAGGTGAACAGGGCGTGGTTGCGGCGGCCTTCCGGCGCGGAGGTCAGGTGTGTGACCTGCCGGTGGATCGCGGCGGCGACGTACCGGCCGCGCCGGTCGACGTCGAGGGCCACCGTGACCGCCTGCCGGGCCGGCGGCGGGGCGGGCGCGATGAGCTGGCCGAGCCAGTCGGGCAGCGGGGCGGGGTCGACGTCGAGCGCGACGGTGTAGGGGCGGCCGGCGACGGTGGATCCGGCGGCGACGACGTAGCCGCCGTGGGCGCGGGTGTCGACCAGCCATCCGAGCGCCCCGGCGGTGTTTCGCAGCGTCGGCCCGGTGGAGGGGTGGCGGGAGTAGAGGTGGGAGCCGGCTCGCCCGGTGATCACCGTGTACGTGGTTTCGATGCGGTGGCCGTGCTGGTGGCAGACGGTGGCGAAGACGTCCACGCCGTTGCCGCACAGGTCATGGTCGGCGGGCGGGATCTGACCTGGCTTGGGCACGTCCAGGTCGACCACCACGAGCCGGGACGGTCCGCAGGCGAGGCCGATTCCGTACGGTCGGGTTGACCATGCTCGGCGGATGCGGTCGGGGTCGGTGGTGGCGCGGGTTTCCCAGCCGAGGTGCCGGCCGGCGGCGCGGCAGCGGGGGTCGGTGCGGTCGCACCGGTCGGCGGCGTGGTTGGGAAACGCGGGCCGCTTGTCGTCGGGGCGCAGCGGGAAGACGTGCCATCCGCGTGCGGCGTGGGCGAGTGCGGCGGCGAGCAGGTCGAGGTGGGACATGGTGCCTCCGATCGGTGGGTGCGGGCGGGGTCAGCGGCGGTGGGTGAGTAGCGCCCAGATCACGAAGCCGGCGAACGTGATGACGGCGACGGCGGTGAGGGTGGCGGTGGTGAGGTCGCGGATGAGCCAGCCGGTGACGCGGGCGCGAGCTAGGGCGGCGTCGGCGTGCCACGCGATCCGTTCGACGCGGCGGCCGAGGGGGATACCGAGAGTGATGCCGAGGATGGTGCCGAGGGCGAGGGCGGCGAGCGCTACGGCGGCCGGGTTCATGGCTGCTCCCTGGTTTCGGGCGTGGTCGACCGGCCGTGGATTCCACGTGGATTCCACGGCGGGTTTGTCTAGGTGGGGGGCCGTGGAATCGGTGTGGATTCCACGTGGATTCCACGGCCCCGACAGGGCTGCGTCAGGCGGTGCGCAGGATGCGGTACCGGCCGTTGCGGTTGATGGCCATCAGCAGCGGTTGGTTACCGGCGGTGAGTTCGGCGAGGGCCTTGGACAGCCACTTGGCCGTGTAGCCGGTCGCGGCGAGCACGTCACCCAGGTCGGCCGGTCGCACCTCGGTGTGGCCCTGTGCGGCGAGGGTGGTGATGTGCTCGCGCAGGATCGCGCGGGCCTGCTCGGGGCTGGACTGCTGGGGCAGGGCGAGGGAGAACCGGCGCGGCGTGGGGGTGGTGTCGAGTTCCTGTGAGGGGTCGACGTCGTCGGGCGGGTCGTTGGGGTTGACGCCGGGGCGGGCGGCCATGGCGGGCACCTCCTGGTCCTCATCGTCGGCGGCCGGTTGGGGGCCGGGTGACGGCTTGGCGGTGTCGGTGGGCATGACGGGCGCGAGAGCGCGCGCGGTGACCGGGTCGAGCGGCCGGCGGACGGTGGCCCAGCCGGCGACGGCGGCGGCCAGGTCCGACCGTTGGGCGAGTTCCGAGCGGCAGGGGATCGCCCACCGGCCGGCGGGGATGCCGGGCGACTCGATGTAGAGGTATCCGGGCTTGCTGCTGCCCCACGACTCGGGGGATGCCCCGGCGTCGACGGTTTCGCCGGACAGCGCCAACGACGGGTCGTCGCGGCTGTCGATGCCGAAGCACACGTTCGTAGCGAACTGGCTGCGTAGCGACGTCGGGGCGCGGTCGTGGGTCCAGCGTTGCTGGGACAGCACGAGGGAGATGCCGGCTGACCGTGCCCGTTCGGCCACCTGTACCAGGGCGGGGTGGCCGGACCACGCGGCCGACTCCTCCACCCACACCGTCAGGTGCGACAGCGAGCACCCCGGCATCCACTCGGTCAGGTCCTCCCGGCCCAGGGCTTCGGTGCGGGCGGGGATGACCTGCTCGGCGAGCACGTCGAAGAACGCTTCCGCGTGGTCGTCCTCGGTGACCAGCAGCGTCAGCCCGTCCTTGACCGGCTTGACGGTCTGGTCGCGCTTGACGGTGTCGACGACGATGAGCGCGCCGTCGGTGCGGGTCAGGTAGTCGGTCATGACCACCAGGGCCCACTCGGTCTTGCCCGAGCCAGTCATGCCGGTCGCGCGCACGTGGGTGGCGGGGCGGACGCCGGGCCGGCCAGTTAGCCACAGCCCGACCTGCTCACCGTCCTCGGCGATACCGAACCGAAGCGGGGCGTCCCCAACCGAGCGGCCGGGCGCGGACGGGCCGGCCCATGGGATCGTGTCGCGGAGCTGGTCGACGGGCACGACCTCGATGCGGCCGGTCCGCACCGAGTCGGGGTCGCGGTGTACGCGCACGGCGGTTGGGGCGACGTCGAGGGCAGAGGCGATCGACTCGCGGGAGCCCTCGACGTCGGAGAGGGTGTCGCCGTGCGGCATCGCGATCGACGCTTTGACCTTCGCGCCGTCGATCTTCGGTCGGCCGATGCGGGCGTCGCGTAGCGCGGCGACCGCCTCGGCGAGCCCGCCGCCGGTGGTGCGGGCGGATTGCTCGTCGGGGTTGGCCTTGGCCATCAGCCGCATGACCGCGACCGCGACGGACGCGGCGACGGTGCCGCCGGCCCACACGTCCAGCCACGGACGTTCCCACGGTGCGCCGATGGTCGCCCCGAGCGCCCACACCGACCCGGACGCGGTGAGCAGGGTCGCCACCCGCTGCCGGATCACACCCCGGGCGCGGCCGGTGGCCCAGGTCAGCGCGGTGAGTCCGCCGCCGGCCGCGGTGATGCCGGCGGCGGCCCACGGGTTGGTGCCCCACCAGTGGTGCGACGCGGCGGCGGCCGGCCACGCGAGCAAGCAGCCGGTGGGGCAGGCGAGGTAGGGCAGGAGCGCCGAACGCAGGTCGACGTTGTAGGTCATCGGGGACAGCCCGCCGTTGCGCGGCATCCGGGACGGGCGGGGCCGCTTCATCGGCCACCCCCGCCGCCGTTGGTGAAGCGGAAGTCGGACTTGCGGGGCCGGTGGCCGACGGCCTCCAGCTCGGGCAGGTAGACGGCCTCGAAGCGGGTCGACGCGGTCACGATGTACTGCGACGCGACCACCAGGGCGTCGGAGGCGTGGGTGATGGGCTTGGCGACCTGGCGGGCGCGCGCCCGGCCGGTGAGCCCACCGATGACCACCCCGCCGGAGACGGCCCGAAGCCGGGCGTCCAGCTCGGAGGCGGTCACGCCCAGCTCCAGGGCGGCGGCGTGCAGGATCCGGCGGGTGTCGTTGAACCACTGGGACAGGGCGACGTTGTCGGTGAGGGCGTCGGCGCCGGTGAAGATGCCACGCTGATCGTGGGTGCCTGCCATGCTGATGGTTCTCCTTCGTGGAGGGCCGGGCGCGGAACGTTTCTCAGGCGTGCGCCGCGCCCGGCGCAAACAGGTGGGGTGGGCCGGTCGGCCCCCGCACCCACCCACACCCCTACCGAGGTGCGGGTGAGCACGGCCGGGTGACCGGTCAGCCCAGGGCCAGGACCAGGGCGGCGGTAAGGGCGGTGCCCGCCAGGCCGCACAGGAGCAGGTCGACGGCGGTACGGACGCGGCGGAACTTCGCCACCGTCGTGCGCGACAGCCACACCAGCTCGTGCGCCCGCAGCGACGCCATGCTCAGCGGCGGTAGCGCGGCGTCGGTCATCAGGTCACCCGGGGCGCTGACGGCGTAGCGGACCAGGCCGTGCCCGCCGCCGAGCGACGGACGCACCGCGCACGCCAACAGGGCCACCGCGACACCGATCACCCCGACCGTCACCGCGCCGGTGGCCAGGGCGGGGGCGGGCAGGTCGGCGCGGGCCAGCACGGCCAGGCCGACGGTGAGGGCGGTGCCGGCGATCGTGAGCAGCGTCGAGGCTTTCGCGTCCACGCGCACCAGCTCGGCGCGCACGGTGGCCAGTTCAGTGGTCAGGAAGCTGGTGTCTGGCACCATCAGAGGTCTCGCCTTCCATCAGGAGGAGTGAGGGCCGGCGGCACGGCACGGGTTTCCAGGCCAGGGGCTGTGCCGCCGGGCAGAGCTAGTCGTCGGCGTGCATCAGGTGCGCCAGGGCCGCGCCCATGCCGAGCACGGCGACGGGCAGGCAGGCCACGAGGGTGGTGATCCACCACGGGGCCGAGGTGACCCCGGCGGCGATCAGCAGGTGATAGGCGACCTGGCCGAGCGCGCCGATGGCGAGGGACCCGAGGGCGGACCACTTGGCGAACCGGGCCGCCCGTGCGGGCACGCGGCCGGAGAGCCACACGTAGAGGGCGAACGCGCCGTAGGTCTCGACGCCGATCGGGAGGGTGATGGCGGTGTCGATGACCCACCCGGACCCGATGCCGGGCAACAGGTTCACCTTCCCGAACCCGGTGAGCTTGCCGAGGCCGACCCAGCCGCCCCAGATGGCGACGAACGCGGGCAGGGCGAGCAGGATCACCGGCCACACCACCGCCCGCCGCGACCGTGCGGGCCGAATCTTGGTACCCGAGCTTTCGACCGTGCTGACCTGCTCGACCGGCGTAACGTCCACCGGCGGCGGGGCGGGGGCCGGGTCCGGTGCGGGCTGCTCGGGCCGGTCGGGCGTGTCCGGGTCCGTGTCGGCGGTGGTGGTGTCCGGGGTGGGGTCGACCGGGACCAGCACCGGCCGGTCGGCGAGGCTGCCACGCAGCACCATCGCGGCGTGCAGCGAGTCCGACCGGGCCTGCCGGGCGCGCTCCTCCCGCAACCGGGTCAGCAGCTCGTTGGCCTTCTCCGACCCGATCCGGAACCGCTTCATCAGCCGGTTGCGCGACGGCAGCGCGTCCAACTCGTGAGCCAGCTTCCGGGCCGCCGGAAGCAACTCGTCCACCGGCTGCGGGTAGCGGGTGCCGTTGATCGTGGGGGCGGTCATCGGGTGTCGTCCTTTCGGGTAGTGGTGGGGGCGGTGCAGCACTGGCCGTCCGGGGCGGGACAGCCGTGCAGGCACGCACCGCAGGACTGCTCGACGCAGTGCTCGCCGGTGTCGTCAGCGGCGCAGGCCACCGGGTCGCAGACGCAGCACTCGGGAGGCATCAGCCCACCGCCACGGCGGCGAGCGCGTCGGCGGTGGCCGTGTCCAGCGGCGACACGTCGAGGTAGTCGGTGGCGTCGGCGTAGATCTCCCAGCCGTGCCACGTCGGGTAGGCGTTCAGGGACCGGACCGGGCGACCGTCGCTGTTGACGCGCTCACGCTCGCTGATCAGCAGATCCGGGGCGTTCAGGCCGGCGGCGTCGAGCCAGGCGCGCAACTCGCCGACCGACCCGAACGTGATCGCCATGGAACTGCCGTCGCTGTGGACGCGGATGCTGGTCGGGGCGGCGAGCAACAGCAGCTCGGCCATCACCGCGCGGTGGCTCTTGCGGTCGGTCATCGCCGGGTCTCCTTCATCCTCGCGGTCGGCAGGTTCAGCGCGTGCCCGATGGCGAACGGGGCGAGCATCACGACAGGGCCGCCGAGCAGGATCAGCAGCAGAAGCAGCCAGGTCACGGGGCACCTTCAATCGACTGGGGGAAGCGGGTCGGCTCGGTGCAGGCCAGCAGGTGACGCGGTAGCCGAGGGACGACGGTCATCACGCGACTCGCCGAACCGGGGCACCGCGTGCGGCGAGCAGGTCCCGCGCCTCGCGGAGCACCCGGCGCTGTGCGCGGCGCAACCGCTGCCAGTCCATCTCGGTCGGTACGGCGTCGCTGAACAGGAGCGTGATCTGAGCGTCGAGCAACATCACCTCTGCCTCGATCAGCGGCATCTCCTGCTCGATCGCGGCGAGGTCGGTGGCGCTCGGCTCCCGGAACTCTTCGGGGTGTCTCTGCGGCTCAGCCACGTCTGCTGTCCTTTCGATCTAGAAGGGGTTCGATTCAGAGATGCGTTTCTCTGTTGCGCAACAAGGTAGCGATACGCGGCGAGGTTGCGCAAGTGGGTAGCGGTAACGTTGTTCGGGTGACTGACCCTCGGGACGAACTTTCAGCAGCTACGAAGCGCTATCGGCGTACCGAAGCGGCCCATGAAGCGGCGCGTGAGGCGGTAGTTGCGGCCGTCGTTGCCGCGCTCCGGCAGGGCGTGGGGCCGACCGAAGTTGAGCGGCTGTCGCCCTTCAGCGGTGCGTACATCCGGAAGCTCGCGCGGCAGAACGACGTACCGGCCGCGCCTCCCGGCCCCAAGCGTGCGGCTCGGTGAGGGCGGGCGGTCAGCTGGCCTTCCGTCGCGTGTAGTCCTCGGCGTCGACCAGGCCGGTGGTGAGCGCGGATTCCTCCATGTCGTCGAGGACCCGAGCGGGGATGACCAGTCGGCCACGGACCTTGATGGCCGGGAACTGCCCAGCGTGGATTGCTCGGTACAGCGTCACCTCCGACATGCCGAGGATGGCGGCGACCTCCGACACCGAGTGGAAGCGGGGGCGCGGGTGGTGGGTGATCGTGCGTACGGTGCTCAACCTGATCTCCTGAACCATCGGGTGGGGCTTGCTCTTGCCGTCTGGAACCAGTGAAATCGATGGAAGGCGCTTCGGCGACGCAAGTCGAATGCAAGGCGCGGCAAGGCAGTGCAACCCTCAGCCACGGGAGACGGCAATGACGAGGATCGAGCGGTGGACCGGCGCTCTGGCTTGTCTTCTCCAGTCGGCATCGGGCATGACGAACGAGAGCTTTGCGACGTGGCTTGGTATAGCGATCAGAACCGTCGCCTACTGGCATAGTCGGCCGGACACCGTGCCCGGAAACTCCAACCAGGAGATCCTTACTGCGGCGCTGGACCGAGTGTCCGACGCGGTGCGGGATCGCTTCTTTCGTATGGTCGCGGATTCGCCCAAGCAACCCGGAATTCCTCGCACGGGAAACGTCGTTCTCGACGTCGTGAGTGACGCCGCGAATTCTGTTGCCAATGATCCCCTGTTGACCAGTGGCCCGGTCGGAGCCGAATCGATCGAGTCGCTACAGGAGGAAATGGCGCTGCTGGCGCGTGCCGGTGGGATGGCCGCGTTCGACACGTTTACCAGCGCCCGTCGTTTGCGGGATGAGGCCAGGAAGCTGGCTGAGCGCACCCGCAGGCCGGGGGACCTCGCGGACCTGTACGTCATCGTCGGCCAGGGGACGGCGCTGATGGCGTCCACCGCGTTCGACCTTGGGCACTGGAACGACTCAGCGGCGCTCGCGCGGGCTTCCACCCAGTACGCGGACCTTGCCGGACACGCTTCGCTCAAGGCGTGGACGTACGGACTGCAAATGACGTTGGCGAACTGGCGCAACGAGCCAGATGCCGCGCTGACCTACTTTGCCCGCGCGATGCGAGCGGCTCCTGACGGTGAGCCGAAACTCAGGCTGCGGTACATCGCTTCCCGCTCTCACGCCCTGCTGGCAGATGCGGAATCGGTCGCCGAGGTGTTGGAAGCGGCCCGGCGTGATCGAGACATGGCGGCTTCCCGTCCCGATGATCTCAGCCGGTCGATCGGCGGTGAGTTTGCGTTCGGGGAAGCCAGAGCGGCGGCGTGCGCGGCGGCGGCCTGGCTGGATCTGCGTAACGGCGAGCAGGCGGCGAAGTACGCCCGTGAGGCGTTGCAGGTCTATCAAGCTCTGCCGCTGTCCCGCCGGCCGTACTCCCAGATCAACGGAACGCAGATCGACGTGGCCGCTGCCCACCTGCACATGCGTGACCGAGACGGCGCGGCCGAAGCGTTGCAGGGCGTTCTCGACCTCCCGGCGCAGAAGCGGAACGTGTCGTTGACCGGGCGGCTGGAGAAGGTCGGTCGGCTGCTGACCACGCCCGCGTGGCGCGAGGACTCGGAAGCGCAGCAGCTCGCCGAACGAATCTCCGTCTGGCTCGCAGAGACGTCAGCCCGTCCGCTCTCCTGACGCTCGCCACGCGGCGAGCACCCGCGCTTCCTTGTCACGGCTGAGCCCGATCTCGGTAGCCCGGTCGTGGGCGCTCACCTCCCCGGTCTCGACCAGCCACCGCCAGGTGTCGGTGACGGTTTCGGCTAGCGGCCGGCAGAGCAGGCCAGCTCGTTGCGCACGGACGGCGTCGACCCGCCAGACGCCCTCAAACGTGCGCCACAGCGGCAGCTCCGACCACTGCCTCACGCCCTGGTCGAGAAGCACGTCATCCGGCACCCACTCGAACCGCGGTGCGGCACCGGTCGCGTCGGCGCACGCGGCAAGCAACTCCCCGAACGTAGCCCCGTCGGTTGGTGCGCAGACGTTGAACGCACCCGAGATGCCCTCGGCGGCGGTGCGCAAGACGAACGCGGCCAGGTCCCGAACGTCGACGGGCTGAATCGACCGATCCGGCGACCCCGGCGCGAGAACCGTCCCACCGGCAGCAACCCGGCGTAGCCACCAGGGCAGCCGACCGATGTACTCGCGGGGACCGAGCACCACACCGGGCCGTAGGACCGTTGTCCGATCCGGGCCGAACGCGGCCAGTGCGGCAGCCTCGCACCCCGACTTCTGGTAGCCGTACTGCGTCGGCCCGTCCTCCGTGTCGGTGCCGTAGTCCGGCCCGGCGTCGGGCGGGCAGTACAACATCTCGGATTCCTCGCTGAGCGGCTTCACCGGCCAATCCCGGTAGACGCTCACCGTCGACATGAAGACGTACCGGCCGGCGACGGGATCCAGCGTGCGAGCCACATCGAGGGTGTTCCTCGGCACGTAGCCGGAGGTATCCACTACGGCATCCCAAGAGCCGGCGGCGGCCAGGGCGTCAACGTCGGCCGGTTGCGTTCGGTCCCCTCGGATCGCGCGTACTCCATCGACGTCCGGCCCGGAGGTGCCCCGGTTGAACGTGGCCACGTCCCACCCTGCGTCGAGGGCGGCTGTCACGATCGTGTGGCCTACGAACCAGGTTCCGCCGAGAACCAGCAAGCGCATTGGACCATCATGCCGGGAAGGAGTCGCCAGGGATGAACGGGGATGTCTCCTGGCGCTCATCGGGTCGAGCCTGACTGTGACCTGTTGCCGAGTTGGCCTGTAGTTGGATCAAGGGCCGCGCAGGCGCGGCACCCGCCCGGCGCACTCGGCCTGCTGGCGGCCTCCGGCCGGCATCGCCCGGCGCGCCGGGCGGGGGTGGATGAGTACGTTCGTGGACGGCAATGCCGTGACGATCGCGAGCGGGGTGGCCGCCGTCGAGGGTAGGGCGATCGCTGCCGCGCCGCTACGCGGCTTGCCACTGAATGCCTAGCTCACTGAGCGGAGCCAAACAGGGGAGAGAAGGCTTGAATGGGCGTCATAGGGGATGGCCTTGTCCTTTGCGAATCCCTGGCCGGCTGATATGGCTAAGCGGATCGCATCTCCTGCACGCCCTAAGGAGGCCCTGGGTGGGCTGCCCGCGCCGACGCTTGGGAGCGCGCCGGCCGCTGTCGTTCTCCGGGCGTCACGCCTGGCGCGCCCAGCGGCCGGCGCGGAAAGCGGGAATGCTCGGGGACGCGGCCGCAGGACTTCTAGCCGTGTGGAGTAGGCCGCAGCAGGCGTGTCTCGCGTCCCACCATCCCCGCGCAGCGTCGGGAGCACACGCCGGCTCCGTCGGCGAACTGCGGCGGTCGCGGGGTTACGGTTACTACGCCTCCGGGGGCAACTCCGGCTCTAGAAGGGCCGGGGCTCCGTCGGTGGGTTGTGGTCCGTGGGTGGTCGCTGTAGGCCACTCCGCCTGCCGTCGACCCGGGCAAGCCGAGCAAACCACCGTCCGAACGCCAGCGTCCGAATCTGTGTCAAGGCTCGCTTGACGTGGCGGGCTGGGTGGCGGCCCGATCCGATCCCCAGAGGGGTGGGTCGACGGCAGACAGCCGAAGTCACGGCCGGGATGCTCGACGGCGTGATTTCGTGGGCTTCAGTTGAAGTTGTGGGCACCGCTGCGACGGCATTCCCTCAGGTGAGATTCCTTCGGGAACGCGAGCCGTGAGTAGCGGGACCTGAATCGTATACCGTCTTCTGTCAGGTAGTGATTTCAGCCGTCGTTAGAGTGACTGATCCGCTCAGTGAACTGATCTGCATCCATGCCTTAAAGCGATCCGAAGAGGAGTAATCCGGGTACGTGATGGAGTAAGAGTCGCTTGCAAGCGTATAGGGCCTGGTGCCGAAAGTTAGCTCCTTTTGGCTGCGCAGAATGCTTACCCCGTTGCGATATATCTGCAGAGTGATGGTCGCCCGGACCGGTTCATTGAAGAGGCCGCTCCCGGTGGGGCACACGAAGCCACCGTAGGCCTCGACTTTGCCGGAGGTCGTGACATCGCTGATGACCACACTTGCGTCACATTTGCCGGACTGATCGAAGCCGTCCTTGGATGCAACCTGTGAAGCTGCGAAGCTGGGTTGAATAAGAGACAAAGAGCCTATGATGGCTGCAGCGCTGACCGCAGTCGAATTGCGAATCCACTTGAAGGTAGTCCGTCGTTGCATCATGAAGGAATAACCCCCGTAGCAATAAGGGTCTGACTAAACCCGGGGCGAAATAGGGTCAGTGTCGCTTGCCAGTCCTGGGTTCCGGCGTCGTCTGCGACGGCGGCGTTGACGGAGTCTGACGATTCCTTGCCGTTCGCGGCCTTGTCCGTCTTCTTTACTGCGACGCCGTTGCGCTTTATCGTGATCGTCATTGTTCCAGCCCAAGTTGAGCCGGTGGGGCAGACGTAACCCCCCCATGCTTCGATTTTTCCTGGAGATCCGACTAGCGCATCATCAATGGTGACATTCGCATCACATTGATTGAAGAATGAATCCTTGAATCCGGTTGAGCTCAGCGCCATTGCTGGAGTGCTGGAAAACAAAACCAGCGCCGCTGCTGTTCCGGTGGCGGCTAGGAATCTCTTGGGGTCAATCATGCGCATAAACTCCGCCTTTTGTTGAGGATCATCGAACGCGATTAGGAATCTATCACGCTTTGGAGTTCATCGCTCTCCCTTCGTGCTTGTGCGGAAGGTTCTTGAGGGAATCTTGAGGGTTGGGCGCATCATCTAGTGGAAGGGAAGCTCCCAGGATCCTGTAGCAAACGGTCGCTGGTCCGGGCTAACAAATCAGGTATCCTTGTTCATCCTCCGTAGTGGTTGGCCTTGAGATGGTGCAGGGCGAGGATGGCCTGCGCGATCGCGGTGGCACGGCGTGGGCAGCAGCGGAGATCGTCCAAGACCTCAGGTCGTGAGGGTGGCGATCGCGAGTTCGCTGCAGGCCCGGATACTTCGCGTGGGCCCGTTTGACGGGCCTCTGCGGACGTGACAGCTTCCGCCGAAAGCGGTGTCTCTTGAAGGGGCTCGCACTCTGCTGCGAGCATCTCGGTAGTCCTTGTGGGCGAAGGTCATAACATCTTTGCTGGCGAGAGCGCTGGTACCGTGGGTGCGGGCAGCGGTCAGGTCGTGGGTCGAGCCGGGCAGCGCGGCCGTGGCCTGGACAAGGCGGCCAGCCGCGTCGGCGATGATCTGGACATTCACGCCGTGGCGGCGGTGGTTCGAGACGGCAGGGCCCATCAGAAGGGCCTCGTGTCGGGCTCTGTGGCCCGTGCAGAGGGTGTGCAATGGTCTTGGCTGGTGGCTCCCATGAGCGGCTGGCATGCCCAGGTCTTGGGTCCAGTAGCGAGCCTGTCTGAGTCGCTTTCCTAAGCCGTTGTCAGCAGAGTGGATGCATCGTGTTTGGGGCAGCATGACTCGTCGCGGCTACCCCTCGGGCTGTTCTGCGACGGTCGCCCGGCGACCTCGGGCAACGTTGATTAGGCCGTCTGCGGTCAGAGAAGCCACTGCACGGTGAGCGGTACCGACCGAGACGCCATGCGTCGTAGCCAAATCAAGGACCGTAGGGAGCGGGTCGCCGGGCTTGAGGCGTCCTGCGCGGATCTGCTCACGCAGTTCCTCGGCAATGACGCGGTACGGGCTGCTTGGCGAGGTAGGCGACGTCGGGCGGGTCGGCATCCGGGCGGCGAGCGTGCCGGCGGCCCTCTGGTCCGACTCGGAAAGCCAAGCGGCGTAGACCCGGAGTGTGGTGGTACCACCACCGCCATGACCGAGCCGTCCGGCGACGGTACGGACGTCGACACCAGCGTTGATCAGCTCGGTTGCCGAGTAGTGGCGTAGGGCGTGAATGTGGCTGTCGATGCCGAGTCGCTTGGCGAGTCGTCCGTATCGCTGGGTGATGGTGTCGGGGCGGTAGCCGCGGCTGTTGTCCGGCTCGGGGGAGAAGACGTAGTCGGCCGGGTCGGTCGTCGCGTCGAGCTGCGCCAGGCGGTCGACGTACCGCGCGTGCAGTTCGGCAAGTACGGCGACCGTCTCGGGGTCGAGGGCGACCCGCCGTTGCTGGTGGGTCTTAGTGTCCTTCTCCTGTAGCGCGCCGTCCGCGTCGAGGTAGGCGCTGCGCCGGAGGGTCAGCACGCCGGCGGCCAGGTCGAGGTGATGCCAGCGCAGCGCGGCCAACTCGCCCCGCCGTGCACCGGTGGTCATGGCGAGCCAGACCAGCGCGCCCCAGTCCGGGTCCCGCCACGACTCGGTGATGATGCGGGCGGCGTCGGTCGGGTTCGGCGGTTGTGGGTCGGGGTGCGGTGGGGCGGGTGGTTCAGCCTGTGCGGCAGGGTTGACCGCGATCCAGCGCCACCGCACCGCCCGACTCAGCGCACCGCTCAGGATCCAGTGGATCTGTCGTACAGACGATGGGCTGAGCGGCTTGCAGACGTGGGGACGGCATCTCGCGGTGCAGGTGTGCTCGCCCTTCACCCGATGCGTCACGAACGCCTTGCCACCGCACCAGTCCCGGCAGCGGCGCAGACTCGCATAGAACGACTCCAACGTCTCGGCGTCAAGCCGACCGACCGGTAGCTTGCCGAGCGTCGGCCGTACGTGCTTGTTCAGCTTGTTCTCGTACCCCATGCGGGTGGTGGCCTCGATGTCGGCCACCTCAAGCCACCGGTCTAGGAGCTGGTCGAGCGTCGCGCGCGTGCGCGGGTTGCGCCGCTCGTCGACTTGGGCCAGCAACCGGGTGCGTGCCTTCTCGGCTTCCTTGGCTGCGGTGCGGCCGGCGGGGATGACCTCGGTCAGGTAGTGCCGCTTCCCACTGATCGGGTCTACCCCCGCGTAGACCTTCACGCGGAGTGACCCACTGGGCAGGGTCTCGACCTCGCCGCGCTGCCGCTTCGTGCGTCCGTTCGAACTCGCCACGCGGCAAACCTAGCTCGTTCGCACCACGGATAGCCCCACGCGGCTCGATCGGCTGAGAGAAAGTGCTGTGCGCCCGGCAGGATTCGAACCTGCGGCCTTGGGATTAGAAGTCCCCTGCTCTATCCGCTGAGCTACGGGCGCGCGCTGGTGGGTCTCGCGCCAAGAGGGTACCGCCGCGCCGAGGGTGCCCGGCGCGACGGGGCGGCCCGTCGACGCGCGTTCAGCGTCGCACGGCCCGGTGCCGGCGGGCACCCCTGTTTCGCCCGGTCAGCTCGTTGCGGCGGCCTCCGCGCTCGGCGTGGTCGCCTCCGCAGGTGCCCGACTGGCCGGCACCTCGGGCGTCGGCTCCTCGGGCGTCGGGCCGGCGGCGAGGAACGCCTCCGCCCACCGGCCCACCTCGACGAAGACCTTCTCCCGCACGGCGGGACCGGAGAGGGTCAGGTCGTGCATGCCGCCGTCGAAGCGGGCCAGGGTCACGTGCCGGCCGAGGCGGGGCGCCCAGCGGACCATGTGCTCCACGTCCAGGACCGCGTCGGCGAGCGCCGCCGAATCGTGCCACTTCGTGCCCCGAAAGGTGCGGGTCGAGCAGGCCAGCAGCACCGGCACCGGGATGTCGAGGCCGGCGCGGAGCTGCCGCTGGCCGGCGCGGACCGCGTTCAGCCAGCCGGCCCGGACCGGGAACCCGGCGAGCGGCTTCCACGCCAGGTCGTACGTCCACTCGCCGCGATGCTCGGCGTGCAGGCTCTCGCCGTACACGGTGCCGAGGCCGAAGGGGAGGCGGCGGCGCGGCGCGCTGCGGCCCAGGCGCGAGACGGCGGCCGCGAGGGGTCTGCGGACCACCCAGGGGGCGTTGATGTCGAAGAAGGGGCTGTTGAGCACGAGCCCGTCGACGATGCCGGCGTCGCGTCGGGCGTGCGCCCAGAGGGAGATGACGAGGCCGCCGGTCGAGTGGCCCATGACCAGCAGCGTGTCGTGGCCGTCGTCGGTGCGGACGATCTTCGCGGCGGCGTCCAGCTCGGGGAAGTAGTCGCCGAGGTCGCGGCAGAAGTTCGGGGTCTGGTGCGCGAGCAGGCTGCGGCCGTACTTTCGCAGGTCGAGGGCGTAGAAGTCCCAGCCCCGCTCGGCGAAGAAGTCGGCCACGTGGGTCTGGAAGAAGTAGTCGACGTAGCCGTGCACGTAGAGCACCGCGCGGCGGGTCGGCCGGTCGGCCCGGCGGCGGACCAGGGTCGCGACGACCGGGCCCTCGTCGTCGGTGCCCAGGTCGATCGTCTGCCGCTCGTAGGGCGGCCCCAGCACATCCGGTTCCACGACCGCGACGGTACGCCCGCAAGCTACCCGACGGTAGCCCCGCCGGGGAGATGGCGGCCCGCCGTGGCGGACACCACCTCCCCACGCGGGGGTCGGATCAGGCGGTTTCGGCGTCGGCCCGGGGTGCGCCGCTGCCGCTGCCGGTGTCGGTGTCGTCCAGCTCGGTTTCGGGCAGGCCCGCGTCGGGCTGGCCGGTGTCGCGCAGCCGCTTGTTGTTGCGCGGCTCCTGCCGGGTCTTGGCGTCGTTGAGCCGGCGGCGCAGGTCGTCGCGGACGTCGTTGAGCGCGGCGTGCAGGTCCTCCTCGGCCGAGGTGGTGACGATCTTCTGCCGACCGGCGATCCAGCACTCCAGGGTGACCTTCTGCCCCCGGGCCTCCCGGTCCTTCACCGACACCTCCAGCTCGGTGGCGTCGGCGTGGAAGCCGGCCAGCCGGGCGTCGAGGGTGGCGAACTGCTCGGCGATCCAGTTCCGGTCGCCCTGGGAGAACCCGGCCCCGACGCGCAGGCACTCGGCCACGGTCGCGGGGTTCGCCACGGCGCTCATCGCTGCGCCTCGCCGTCCGTGCGGACGGAACCGGTCGTACGGGGTCGGCAGGAAGTCATGTCCCGTGGCCTTTCTGATCGGACGGCGTGCCGTCGGTGGTGCTCGCTTGATCAAAGCTGTACCCAGTCACGGGCCGTCCGGAAACGCCTCCGGCGGGGTCACCCGTGGCGCTTCCCGGCCGGGGCCTAGCACATCCGAGCTTGATCAGGTCTTTGTCCACAGGCCGTCGGCTTGTCCACAGGCGGCGGCCTCGCGGTGGCGGCAGGCGGGCCGGGGCGGCCAGTGTCGGCGGCGGGTCGACTCACGATGGCAACCCCGATCTCTTCCTGGAGGGACGATGTTCGATACCTACGTAACGGTCGTCGGCAATGTTTTGACGGCGCCGGAGTGGCGGCGTACCACCCAGAGCGGCACGCTCGTGGCCAACTTCAAGGTGGCCTCCACCGCCCGCCGGCTCGACCGGGGCAGCGGCCGGTGGGTCGACGGCAACAGCCTCCGCGTCCGCGTCAACTGCTGGCGGAAGCTGGCCGAGGGGGTGGCCGCCTCCGTGATGGTCGGCGACCCGGTGGTGGTCGCCGGGCGGCTCTACACCCGCGACTGGACCGACGACGCGGGCAACCACCGCACGGTGTACGAGCTGGAGGCGGTCGCCGTCGGCCACGACCTGTCCCGAGGGCGCGGGCGGTTCCTGCGCAACCGACCGAACGTGGCCACGAGCACGGTCGAGGACGCCGAGGCGGAGAGCCGGGTGCACGGCGAGCCGACCGAGCGGGTCCCGCGCGGGCAGGCCCCCAGCGGGCCGGAGGACCGCCCCTACGACGAGGACTTCGAGCCGGACGACTTCGCCCCGGCCCGCGCCTCCTTCGGCCCGCGGCGCCTGGACGAACTCGACGAACGGAACGATCTGGACGACGACTCCGGCGACGACGACGGGCTCGGTGAGGACGACGGGTTCGACGGCAGCGGCGGACTCGACGGCAATGGCGGGTTCGACGGCAACGACGGGATCGGCAGCAACCGCGGGTTCGATGGCAGCGGCGGGATCGGCGGCAGCGGCGGGCTCGGTGAGGACGGCGGGCTCGGCGCTGGCACCGGCGCGGATGGCGCGTTCGGCGTGGGTGGCACGGGTCGCGCGTTCGGCGAGGGTGGCGCGTTCGGTGACGACGAGGAGTTGACCGGGGCGGGCGTGGCCGGTGCTGGCCCGTCCCCGTCCGGTAGCCCGCTGGGCCTCTCCGAGCACGACGAGCTGTCCGCCGGGGCCGGATCCGACGGCTCCGCGCCGTCCGGCGAGGAGGTCGGCGAGGGGGCTGGCGGCGGGACCGACGGGGTGACCCCGACCCGGCGCGGTCGGCGGGGCCGGGGCCGGGTCGGCGCGCCGGCCTGACGGCCCGGCGGCGGCATGCCGGCTGGGGCGCGGCGCCGACCGATGCCGGCACTCCGGCCGGGGCGCGGCACGGGGCGCGTGCCGGCCGGGGCCCGGCACGGGGCGGGTTCGGGCCGAAGGAGTGATCATGTCGGGGATATGGCGGTGTCCTGGCGCTGGGATACCGCCATGTCGCCGACATGACGTCGCCCAAGCGGGTCGCCCCGGCGGCGCGCCCGGCCCCGCCCCGGCCCCGGCCCCGCCCCCGCCCCGGCCCCGGCCCCGATCCGGGCGGTATGACGCCGCCCCGCTGGGGAGCGGCGGCTAGGCTGCCGGCCGGAGGTGGTGCCAGGTGCGGCAGTCGATCGCCGTGGCAAACGCGGCAGGGCTGGTGGCGGGGTACGCGCTGGACTCCCTCCTCGGCGACCCGCGACGCTGGCATCCCGTGGCCGGGTTCGGCCGGGCGGCCGGGGCGCTGGAGCGGCGCGTCTACCGGCCGGACCGGGCCGCCGGTGCGGCGTTCACGGCGCTCGCCGTGGGCGTGCCGGTGCTGGTCGGGGCGGCGGCGACGGTGGGCACCCGGCACCGACCCGTCGCTCGGGCAGTGCTGGTGGCCGCCACCACCTGGACGGTGCTCGGCGGGCGTACCCTGCGCCACGAGGCGAAGATGATGGGTCGCGCGCTGCGCGGCGGGGACGTGCCGGCGGCCCGCCGCCGGTTGGGGCACCTGTGCGGGCGGGACCCGTCGATGCTGGACGAGCCCGAGTTGGCACGCGCCACCGTCGAGTCCGTTGCCGAGAACACCTCCGACGCGGTGGTCGCCCCGTTGCTGTGGGGGGCGGTCGCCGGGCTGCCCGGCCTGCTCGGCTACCGGGCGGCGAACACGCTCGACGCGATGGTCGGTCACCGGTCGCCCCGGTACGCCCGCTTCGGCACCGCGTCGGCCCGCCTCGACGACCTGCTCAACCTCGTGCCGTCCCGGCTGACCGGCCTGCTCACCGTCGCCGTGGCCCCGACGGCGCACGGCGACCGGGGGCGGGCCTGGCGGGTGTGGCTGCGCGACCGTGACGACCATCCCAGCCCGAACGCAGGGCAGTGCGAGGCGGCGATGGCGGGCGCGCTCGGCGTGCGGCTGGGCGGGCGCAACGTCTACTTCGGGCGGTCGGAGGTGCGGCCGTACCTCGGGGACGGGCCCCGCCCGGAGGCGCGGCACCTGAAGCGCGCGGCGCGGATCTCCGGGGCGGTGGGGCTGGCCGCGCTCGGGCTGGCCGCCGCCTACCCGGTGACGGTCGGCCGGCTGGTCGGCGCGGCGGCGAGGACCGCGCTGAGGAGGACCACCGCGGCGGGCGCTGCTGTGGCGGGGACCGCGCTGAGGAGGACCGCGGCGGCGGGGGCCGCCCTGACGAGGAGCGCGCTCGCCAGGAACGCCGAGGCTGGGAATGCGGCGGCGAGGGCGGGCCGGTGGGGCGGGGGAGAAGGCAGGTGAGCGGGGGGCTGCTGGTCGCCGGCACCACCTCCGACGCGGGCAAGAGCGTCCTCACCGCCGGGATCTGCCGCTGGCTGCACCGGCGCGGGGTGAAGGTCGCCCCGTTCAAGGCGCAGAACATGTCGAACAACTCGGCCGTGGTGGTCGGCCCGGACGGCCGGGGCGGGGAGATCGGCCGGGCCCAGGCGATGCAGGCGGCCGCCTGCGGAATCGCCCCCGACCTGCGGTTCAACCCGGTGCTGCTCAAGCCGGGCAGCGACCGGTCGAGCCAGGTGGTGCTGCTCGGCGAGGCCGTCGACACGGTCACCGCCGGCAACTACCACGCCCTGCGGCCCCGCCTCGCCGAGGCGGCGTTCGCCGCGCTGGCCGAGCTGCGGGAGGCGTACGAGGTGGTGGTCTGCGAGGGGGCCGGCAGCCCGGCGGAGATCAACCTGCGGGCCGGCGACTACGTGAACATGGGGCTGGCCCGGCACGCCGGGCTGCCCACGATCGTGGTGGGCGACATCGACCGGGGCGGGGTGTTCGCCTCGATGTTCGGCACGGTCGCCCTGCTCGACCCGGCCGACCAGGCGCTGGTCGCCGGCTTCGTGATCAACAAGTTCCGGGGCGACCTCGGGCTGCTCCGGCCGGGGCTGGACATGCTGGCCCAGGTCACCGGCCGCCCCACGTACGGGGTGCTGCCCTGGCACCTGGACCTGTGGCTGGACGCGGAGGATTCGCTCGCGTACGGCCGGGTGCTCGGTCGGCCGGCGGCCCCGCACGGCACGGACTGGCTGGACGTGGCGGTCGTCCGGCTGCCCCGGATCAGCAACGCCACCGACGTGGAGGCGCTGGCCACCGAGCCGGGCGTCCGGGTCCGGCTGACCGTGGAGCCGGCCGAGCTGGCCGCCGCCGACCTGGTCGTGCTGCCCGGCTCGAAGTCCACCGTGGCCGACCTGACCTGGCTGCGCGAGACCGGGCTGGCCGACGCCGTGGCGGCGCACGCGGCGGCCGGGAAGCCGCTGCTGGGCATCTGCGGCGGCTTCCAGATGCTCGGCCGGGCCGTGCACGACGAGGTGGAGAGCCGGGCGGGCAGCGTCGCGGGGCTGGGCCTGCTGCCGGTCGAGGTCACCTTCGCCGCGCGCAAGACCGTCCGGCAGGCCGCCGGCACCGCCGCCGCCGACCCGGGCGTCCCGGTCCGGGGGTACGAGATCCACCACGGGCACGTCTCGTCGGCCGACCCGGGGCTGCCGCCCCTGCTCGCGTACGCCGACGGCACCGGCGAGGGAGCCGTGCGTGGCGCGGTGTGCGGCACCCACTGGCACGGGGCCTTCGAGTCCGACGCGTTCCGCCGCCGGTTCCTCACCGAGGCGGCCCGCCTCGCCGGCCGTACCGGGTTCCGGGTGGCCCCGGACACCAGCTTCGCCGCCGCCCGCGAGCGCTCCCTGGACCTGCTCGGTGACATGGTCGAGGAGCACCTGGACACGGCGGCCCTGTGGCGGCTGATCGAGTCCGGTCCGCCCGCTGGCCTGCCGTTCGTTCCACCCGGAGCGCCGCGCTGACCCAGGACCCCATGCCCGGAGCGCCGCGCCGACCAGGTACCCCGGCCACCCGGCGCGCCGCGTCGAACCCACCCGGCGCGCCGCGCCGGAGCGGTTCTCCGTGACGCGCCGGCAGTGACGTGTCGCACATGTCCGGACACGCGCAGGTCGGCGACCGCGAGCCGGATAGCGGGTCGCCGCCGCCCCCGTCGGCGGCCGTCGGGGCCCGGCGCGCTCGCTAGGCTGCGCCGATGATCTTCAATCGCAGGGGGAAGCTGGCGGACCGGGTCGCCGACGTCGAGGCGGCCGTGCGCGGGCGTGACGGTGACGCCATGACCAGGGCCGTGGCGCGGGTCTGGCAGGCGGCGCAGCAGGCGTCCGTGGCGGAGCTGGATGCGGTGCTGCCCCGGTGCGTGGCGCTGCTGCCGCAGCTCGGCACGGGCGCGGGCGGCCAGTTCTCCGTCCTCTGCGGCGCGCTGGTCGAGCTGGGGGCCCGCCCCGACGAGCTGGTCACCCCGGCCGCCGACGGGCTCGCCGCCGCGCTGGCCGGCGCGCACCGCTTCCGCTCCGGCTGGCAGCGGGTACGCGGCGACGACGCCCTGCCCGACCCCGACGATCCCGCCACGATGGACGACGCGCTCGCCGCCCTGACCCAGGCGTACGACGACGAGGCCGCCGCCATCGACGCGGTCCAGGGCTGGTACGCGGCCGGCACCTGGGCGATGCCCGTGATCACCCTGTTGCAGCAGTCCGCGTCGGTGCGCGCCTCGTTCCCGCACCGGGAGCGGCTGCTGGAGGTCGGGGCCGGGCTGGCCGGCGAGCGGCCCGACCTGGAGTGCGTCCTGGGGCTGCTGCGGGTGCTCGACGGCGAGCGGCTGCTGGTGCTGCACCGGGCCACGGGCCGGGGCTGGCGGGTCACCATCGACGGGGTGGCCGACAACTTCCAGTTGCACACCCTGCTGGCCGGGGCGCTCGCCGGCCCGGCGGAGCGGGGGCTGATCGAGGGGCTGACCGTCGACCCGGCCTGGGTGGAGGTGGCCACCGACGCGCCCGAGGACCGGTTCGGCGGCACCGTCGTGGGCAGCTTCAACCTGGTCGACGGGTACGGCAAGTGGATCTGGAACGAGGGCGCCCCGGCGGACATCCCGCTCTTCGAGGACGCCCGCGTCGTGGTCCTGGACCCGCCGCCGTACCAGCGGAGCTGGAACAACATCCGGCGGTTCCCGCTGATGTCGGCGGCCCTGACGGTCGACGGGGCGCTCACCGAGGCCGAGGCGGCGCACTGGCTGGGTCGGGTGGCCGAGCCGGCCTGACCGCCGCCCGGCCCAGCACCGCCAGCGGGCGGTCAGTAGCGGATGTCGGCGGGGCGGTCGGACATCGGCAGCCCCGCCTCCCGCCACGCCTCGACGCCGCCGACCAGGTCGGTGGCGCGGTGCAGGCCGAGCGTCCGCAGGCTCGCCACGGCCAGGCTGGAGCTGTAGCCCTGCCGGCACACCACCACGATCTCCCGGTCGTACCCGGTGGCCTCGGGGATGCGCCACTCGCTGGCCGGATCGAGCCGCCACTCCAGCACCGTCCGGTCGATGACGACCGCGCCGGGCAGGTCGCCCTGATCCCGGCGCTGCGCGTCGGTGCGGGTGTCGACGAGCAGCGCGCCGAGGCGTACCGCCTCGACCGTCTCGTGCGGGGTCAGCCGGCGGACCCCCGAACGGGCCTGTTCCAGCAGGGCGTCGATGCCCGGGCTCATCACGTTGTGGCGCACGGCACGATCATGCCTGCGGCCCGGGGACTCCGCGCACCGAAACGGCCTCGGTTCGACCGGACGACGTACGGCCGACGTGCCCGCCGGGGCGGACCGCTAGCGTCGGGGCCGTGGGGGTGCCGGTCGTCGAGACGTACGCCGGGCTGGGCCGGCGGGTGCTGGCCGGGCCGGCGCGGTTGGGGCGTACCCGACTGGTGGCGGTCGACGGGCCGAGCGGCGCGGGCAAGAGCCTCTTCGCGGCGCGCCTCGCGGACGCCCTGGCGGCGCTGCCCGGCGGCGGGCGACCACCGGTGGTGCACACCGACGACCTGCTCGACGGCTGGGCCGACCAGCTCACGTTCTGGTCCCGGCTGGAGCGGTGGGTGCTCGCCCCGCTGCGGGCCGGGCAGCCGGGGTCCTACCGGCGGTACAGCTGGGTGCGGCACCGCTTCCTGCCCGGCGAGCTGCCCGTCCCGCCCGCCCCCGTCGTGATCGTCGAGGGGGTGTCGGCGGCGCGGGCGGCCGTGCGGCCCGAGCTGACCCTGTCGGTGCTGGTGACCGCGCCCGCCGAGCTGCGGCTGACCCGGGCCGTCGCCCGGGACGGGCCGGGGATCCTGCCCGAGCTGCGTCGCTGGCACGTCGGCGAGCGCGCGCACTTCGCCGCCGACGGCACGGCCGACGCGGTGGACCTGGTCGTCGACGGTGCGCCGGACGTGCCGCACGACCCCGGCACCGAGTACGTCCGCCGCCGGCGTCGGTAAGGCCGGCATACGATGCCGGTCATGACCTCACCGATCATGTCCGACGCCGAGGTGCGGGCCGCCGTCGCGCGGGAACTGCCCGGCGTCCGCGCCGACCTGGAACGACTCGTCCGCATTCCCGGCATCGCCTTCGACGGCTTCGACCACTCGCACGTCGAGCGGTCCGCCGAGGCGGTGGCGGAGTTGCTGCGCGGCTGCGACCTCGACGTGCGGATCGTGCGGTCCGGTGGGCAGCCGGCGGTGATCGGGACGCGGGCCGCCCCGCCCGGCGCGCCGACCGTGCTGCTCTACGCCCACCACGACGTGCAGCCCGTGGGCGACCTGTCGCTGTGGGAGTCCGACCCGTTCGAGCCCGTCGAGCGGGACGGCCGCCTCTACGGACGGGGCGCGGCCGACGACAAGGCCGGGATCATGGCGCACGTCGCGGCGCTGCGCGCGTTCGGCGACCGGCTCCCCGTCGGCGTGGTGATCTTCGTCGAGGGCGAGGAGGAGTACGGCTCGGACTCGCTGGAGCGGCTGCTCGCCGAGCACCGCGACGCGCTCGCCTCGGACGTGATCGTGATCGCCGACTCGGCCAACTGGGACGTCGGCGTGCCGGCGCTGACCACCTCGCTGCGCGGCATCGTCAACTGCTTCGTGGAGGTCCGCACCCTGGACCACGCCGTGCACAGCGGCATGTTCGGCGGCGCGGTGCCCGACGCGCTGACGACGCTGGTCCGGCTGCTGGCGACGCTGCACGACGACGCCGGGGACGTGGCGGTCGCCGGGCTGTCCGCCCGGGAGGGCGCGACCGTGGACTACCCGCAGGACCGGTTCCGGGCCGAGGCCGGGCTGGTCGACGGCGTGTCCCTCATCGGCACCGGCCGGATCACCGACCGGATCTGGACCAAGCCGGCGCTGGCCGTGCTCGGCATCGACGCCCCGGCCACCGGCGAGGCCCCGAACGCCCTGGTTCCGGCGGCGAAGGCCAAGCTGAGCGTGCGGCTCGCGCCGGGCGACGACCCGCAGCGGGCGTACGCGGCGGTGCGCGAGCACCTGACGAAGCACGCCCCGTGGGGCGCCCGGGTGGCGGTGACGCTGGAGCACGACGGTGCCCCGTGCGTCATCGACGCGTCCGGCCCGATGTTCGACGCGGCCCGCGACGCCTTCCGTACGGCCTGGGACGGTACCGAGCCGGTGGACATCGGCATCGGCGGGTCGATCCCGTTCATCGCCACGTTCCAGGAGATGTTCCCGCAGGCGGCGATCCTGGTGACCGGGGTGGAGGACCCGCACGCCCGGGCGCACGGCCCGAACGAGAGCCTGCACCTCGGCGAGTTCGCCCGGGTCTGCGCGGCCGAGGCGCTGCTGCTGGCGAAGGTGGCCGCGGCGGCGGGGCGGGGTCGCTGAGGCGCGGGTGACGCCGCCGGCACGAACCGGAGTTAGGTGACGGAACCGTAACGTCCCAGTTCATCGGGGTGTTTTCGGCGTGTCGCGGGACAGCCTGGTATAGCCTTTCGAACATGAGTACGAACGAGGTGATGGCGCGGCTCGGGGCCGCCGTCAGCGCTCTGGGGGACGTGGACGTCTCCGCGTGGTCCGAGGACACGCTCAAGGAACAGCTCGGTGACCTTTCCACCGCCCTGGTGACGCTCGACGCGCTGCTCTCCCGCGTCGCCGACGAGGTGCGCGCCCGCGGCCTGCGCATCGAGGAGCCCGTCGCGGCCTGACCGTGCGGCCTGCGGTCGTGGCTCGACCGGCAGTGCGCGGTCGGCGCGGACCGGGCTCCACCGAGACACCGGTCCCCGCACGCTGGGGGGCGGCGGGGACCGGGCGGTCCGGGCATCCGGCACGGGTGCCGGGCCGGGGTGACGCGGCGGCTCCGGAAGCGGCAACTTCCGGTGGCGTTCCGCGTATCCCCAGCGGTGTCGGGGGTGGCTGGCAGGATGAGGTGCGTGCGGTTCCTCGACCTGGCGGCCACCTCCGCCGCCGTGGGCGCGACCACCGGCCGGCGGGCCAAGGTGGACCTGCTCGCGGCGGCGCTGCGGGCGCTCGACCCCGCCGAGGTCCCGGCGGGCGCCGGCTGGCTCGCCGGTGAGCTGCGGCAGCGGCAGACCGGCGTCGGCTGGGCCGGGCTGCGCGACCTGCCGCCGCCGGCCGCCGAGCCGACCCTGACCGTCCGCGCGGTCGACGCCGCGATCGACGACATCGCGTCGGTGGCCGGCCCCGGCTCCCAGGCCCGCCGCCGGCAGCTCCTGCACGGGCTCTTCGCCGCCGCCACCGCCGACGAGCAGCGGATGCTACGCGGCCTGTTCAGCGGCGAGCTGCGCCAGGGCGCCCAGGCCGGGCTGCTCGCCGACGCGGTCGCCCGCGCCGCCGACGTGCCGCTGGCCGCCGTACGCCGGGCGCTGCTGCTCGCCGGTGACCTGCGGGCCGTGGCGGTGGCCGCCCTGGGCGGCGGCGCGGCGGCGCTGGCCGAGTTCCGGCTCCGGGTCGGCCGGCCGCTCGCCCCCATGCTGGCGTCCAGCGCCCCCACGGTCGACGACGCGCTGGCCGCGACCGGCGTCCCCGCCGTGGTCGACGTGAAGCTCGACGGCATCCGGATCCAGGTGCACCGCTCCGGCCCCGACATCGCGGTCTTCACCCGCAGCCTGGACGAGATCACCGACCGGGTGCCCGAGGTGGTCGCCGCCGTGCGGGCGCTCCCCGCCCGGGAGTTGGTGCTCGACGGCGAGGCCATCGGGCTGGACGACACCGGCCGACCGCTGCCGTTCCAGCAGACCTCCAGCCGGGCCGCCCGCCGCTCCGCACCGGCCGCCGGGGCCGGCTCGCCCGACGACACGCCCGCGTCGGCACCCGCCGCCGACGGCATCGCCCCGGTCGCCCCGGCCGTGCGCGCCGCCGCCGAGAACACGGGCGAGGCGGTGCTGACACCGTACTTCTTCGACCTGCTGCACCTCGACGGCGACGACCTGATCGACCGGCCCGGCCGCGAGCGGTGGGCGGCGCTGGCCGGCGCGGTCGACCCGACGCTGCTGGTCGGCCGGATGACGGTCGACGACACCGAGGCGGCCGGTGCGGCCTTCGCCGCGGCGCTCGACGCCGGGCAGGAGGGCGTGGTGGTCAAGAACCCCGACGCGCCCTACGACGCCGGGCGGCGCGGCGCTGCCTGGGTCAAGGTGAAGCCGCGGCACACCCTCGACCTGGTGGTGATCGCGGTGGAGTGGGGCAGCGGCCGGCGCAGCGGCTGGCTGTCCAACCTGCACCTCGGCGCGCGGGACCCGGCCACCGGTGAGTTCGTCATGCTCGGCAAGACGTTCAAGGGTCTCACCGACGAGGTGCTGCGCTGGCAGACCGAGCGGTTCCTCGCCCTCGCCGTCGAGCGCGGCGACTGGGTGGTGCGGGTCCGCCCCGAGCAGGTGGTCGAGATCGCGTTCGACGGGGTGCAGACCAGCTCCCGCTACCCGGGCGGCATGGCGCTGCGCTTCGCCCGCGTGGTCCGTTACCGCAGCGACAAGACCGCCGCCGAGGCGGACACCATCGACGCGGTCCGGGCCATCCACGCCGGCCACATGTCGTCGTGATGTCGGGCGGGTGGCGGCATCCCGAGCAGCGGATACCGCCACCCGCCCGGCAGGCCGGTCAGGCTGACAGCGACCGGGCGTAGTTGACCTGGTTGTTGATGTGCATGACCTGCCCCTGGTCGGTGACGGGGATGCGGGCCACGTACTGGTGGGGGCCGTTGCTGACCGTCACCTGCACGGTGCCGTAGTGCCGGGTCTCCTTGATCAGCAGGAAGAGCAGGCTGAAGATGGTGAGGCAGAAGAACCCGAGCACGGCGCAGACGATCGCCCAGGTGGCGACCTTCTGCTCCGTCTGCCAGTAGTCGGCGACGTGCCACTGCGTCCCGGCCAGGGGCAGCACGCCGGCCGGGGTGCGGATCTCCGGCGGGGTGACCATGATCTCGCCGATCTGCACCGCCACCACGGAGGGCGTCCCGTACTGCGGGGCCCCGAGCGGGCTCGCCAGCGCCGGCGGGTAGGGCCCGGCCGGCGGCGCGGAGTACGGTCCGGTGCCCGGCGGCACCGGGAACGCTCCGGTGGCGGGCGGCGCGGAGTACGGTCCGGTGCCCGGCGGCGCGGAGAACGGTCCGGTGGCGGGCGGGGCCGAGTACGGGCCGGTCGCGGGCGGGGCGGAGAACGCGCCCGTGCCCGGCGGGGCGGAGTACGGGCCGGGCGGCGCCGAGTACGGCGCGGCGGCCGGCGGCACCGGGAACGGGGCCGTGGCCGGCGGCGGGGCGAACGGGTCGGCGGTGGCCGGGAAGCCCGCCGGCGGGGTCGAGTACGTCGTCGAGCGCGGCGTGACCGCCCACGGGTCGGTCGACGGATGCGTCGCGGTCACCGGCTCGGGGGAGGGCAGGCCCGGGGAAGCCGGCCCCGGCGAGGGCAGCTCCGGGGAGGGCGGGCCCGAGGCGGGCGGCTCCGGCGGGTGTGGTGGCGGCGTGGGATCAGGGGTCACCGCGACTCCCCACGGTAGTCGATCACCCGGCGGACACTACAACTTCCCGTCGCGCCCCGGCGACCCGCCGAGTGTCCGGTTTCCGCAGCGAGCCCGGCCGGGGAAATGCCCGGCGGCGGTCAGGCGGGGGCGCTCGGGGAGGGCTCGGCGGCCCGGTCGAGTGGCTTCGCCGGCCCGTCCAGCCCGGCCGCCCGGCGGGCCTCCCGCCGTGCCACCCAGCCGTAGCCGAAGAGCGTCATCACGGCGAAGATCCACCACTGCACCACGTAACCGAAGTTCTGCCAGTTGTTGGTGTGCCCGATCGGCACCGCCTGGAAGACCGGGTCGGCGGCCGGCGTCTGCTCGTCGAGCAGGACGTACGCGCCGTAGACCGGGTAGGGCAGCTCCCGGGCCAGCCGGGGGACGGTGATCCGCCGGGTCTCCAGCCGGCCGTCGCGTCGGTCGACGGCCCCCGCGCCGCTCTCGGTCGGGTGCACCCGGCCCACCACGGTCACCTCGCCCGGCGGCACCGGCGGCAGCTGCGGCTGCGCCAGGGCCCCGCCCGGGGCGGGCGGCACCCAGCCCTGGTCCACGAGCACGGCCGTGCCGTCGGCGAGGACCAGCGGGGTGACGATCTCGAAGCCGACCCGGTTGTCGACCGTCCGGCCCCGGACCAGGACGATGTTCGCCGTGTCGTACCGGCCGGTCACGGTGACCCGCGACCAGGTGGCCTCGTCGGCGGGGGCTGGGCCGGCGGTGCCGTCGCCCCCGGTGGGGGCCGGCACGGCGTCGCGCAGCGGCACCGGCGTCATCCGGCTGCCGGCGTCGATCCGCTCGTTGATCGCGGTGCGGCCCCGGTAGCGGTCCAGCTGCCAGTTGCCGAGCAGCACCATCACGGCCGCGGCGACCAGGGTCAGCGCGAGGATGCCCAGCCAGCGTGGCGTCAGGAGGAACCGGTACACGCGTCGAGGCTACCCGCAGGAGTGCCGTCACCAGGCGACCGGCCCCGGCACGGCGGGCGGGCGGGGGCGTGCGGCGGAGCGGCGGCGCGCGACCCGGCCGGCGCGACGACGCAGCCCCTCCGCCGGGACGCGCCCCCTCCGCCGCGACGCGAACCGTTCGGTGGCCGCCGGGCGTCCGTCCGGGCGGGTATCGTCACGCGGGCGGATCGGGGGGCCGACCTCCGCCGCGTACCACCCCCGCCGGAGGAGTCGCTGATGACCGTCGTGCCGCGCCTCGTGCTCAGCGCGCCGTCCTCGGGTCACGGCACGAGCGCGGTGGCGCTCGGGCTGCTCGCCGCCTTCGCCGAGCGGGGCCTCGACGTCGCCGGGTTCAAGGTCGGGCCGGACCAGGTCGACGCCGGCTACCTGGGGCTCGCCGCCGGCCGTCCGGGGCGCACCCTCGACGCCCGGCTGGTCGGGCCCGAGCGCGTCCCGGCGCTGTTCGGCCACGGTGCCGCCGGTGCCGGGCTCGCCGTGGTGCAGGGCACCATGGGACTGTACGACTCGGTCGCCGGCCAGCCGGAGACGGAGTCCACCGCCGCCGTGGCGATCGCGCTGCGCAGCCCGGTGGTGCTGGTGGTCGACGTGGCGTCGATGGGGCAGTCGGTGGCCGCCCTGGTGCACGGCTTCCGGGCGTACGACGAGCAGCTCTGGCTGGGCGGGGTGATCCTCAACCGGGTGGCCTCGCCCCGGCACGAGGCGATGCTGCGCGAGGCGCTCGACGACGTCGGCGTGCCGGTCTACGGCGCGGTGCGCCGCCACGAGCTGCCCCCGGTGCTGCCGGCCCGGCGGCACGGCCTGGCCCCGGTGGTCGGCCGCGACGCCGACGCGCTGCGGGCGGTCCGCCGGCTCGGCGAGGCGGTGGCCGCCACGCTCGACCTGGACCGGCTGCTGACGCTGGCCAGGTCGGCCCCGCCGGTGCCGGGCGAGCCCTGGTCGCCGGAGCCGGCCGAGCCGGC
Organism: Micromonospora haikouensis; assembly: GCF_000876225.1. Classification (NCBI taxonomy): domain Bacteria; kingdom Bacillati; phylum Actinomycetota; class Actinomycetes; order Micromonosporales; family Micromonosporaceae; genus Micromonospora; species Micromonospora haikouensis. Next base: position 1,035,621 of record NZ_JXSX01000002.1, read on the forward strand.
TGACCCGTCGGGGCCCGTGCCGGCCGGCGCGTCCCCGGTGATCGCGGTGGCCGGCGGGCCGGGCGGCGACTACGGCCCCGTCGAGACGGCCGAGCTGCTGCGGGCGGCCGGTGCCGAGGTGGTCCGCTTCGACCCGCTGCGCGACGAGGCGCTGCCCGCCGGGGCGGCCGCGCTGGTCGTCGGCGGCGGCCTCCCCGAGTCGTACGCGGAGCAGCTCTCCGCCAACCGTCGGCTCTGCATCGCGGTGGCGGAGCTGGCCCGCACCGGGCGGCCGGTGCTCGCCGAGGGCACCGGCCTGCTCTGGCTGGCCCGGGAGCTGGACGGGCTGCCGATGTGCGGCGTGCTCGACGCGGTGGGCGCCAGCCGCGACGGCGTGGTGGTCGGCTACCGGTCGGCGACCGCCCGCACCGACAGCGTGCTGGCCCCGGCCGGTGCGACGGTCGTCGGCTACAAGGAGCACCGGGCGGTGCTCACCCCCCGGGCCGGGCAGGCCCCGGCGTGGAGCTGGGACGGCGGCGCGCCCGAGGGGTTCGTCTGGCGGGGCGTGCACGCCTCCCAGCTGATGGTGCACTGGGCCGGGCAGCCCGGGGTCGGTGCGCGGGTCGTCGCGGCGGCCCGGGCCGCCGCGACGCTCGTGGCTCCCGCCTGACCGTCGCCGGTCAGCCGACGATGGCGTCGGAGGGCGGGGTGAACTGGCGGGTGGGCTGACCCTTCAGCCCGTCGCGCAGGGTGTTCGCCACCGCCGCGATCGGGATCTGGGACTGCCCGTCGCCGACCGCGTTGAACGGGTTGTCCGGGTCCGCGATGAAGCTCGCCGCCGCCAGCTCCGGTGTGTAGCCGACGAACCAGGCCGACCGGGTGCTGTCGGTCGTACCCGTCTTGCCGGCCACCGGCCGCCCCACCGTGCCGCGCACGCTGTCGGCGGTCGACCAGCCGCCGCAGCTGCCCTTCGCCGGGGTGTCGCCGGTCGGGCAGCGGGCCGCGTCGGTGGCGGCGCGGGCCGCGTCGGCGCTGACCACCTGCCGGCAGCGCGGCTTGGCGACCTCCCGCTCGATCCCGCCGGCCGTCGTGTACGTGGCCGGGGTGCCGTCCCGCTGGCTGATGGACTGGACGGGCATCGCCTCGCAGTACCGCCCGTCGGCGGCGATCGCGGCGTAGGCGTTCGCCATCTCCAGCGGGGTGGCGTCGGAGACGCCCAGGGTGAACGCGCCCCACTTCTTGGCCTTGGTCGGCGACGCCTGCTCGCGGTCGACGTCGGTGCGCCAGCGCAGCCCGAGCTGCTCGGCGAGCCGCACGGCGGCGTCCGCACCGACCTTCTCCTCCAGTTGGACGAAGTAGGTGTTCACCGACTTGCCGAACCCGGACCACATGGTCTGCCGGCCGGTCATCGCGCCGCTGGCGTTGGACGGGGCCCACCCGTCGTACACCTCGGAGCGGTACCGGTACGGCGAGTCGTACGCGGTGGACAGCGGCATCCCGGCGTTGAGCGCGGCCAGCATCGGGAACATCTTGAACGTCGATCCGGCCTGGTAGCCGGGGAGGTCGCCGCCGCCGAGCAGGGGCGCCACCGTGTTCGGATAGTTCGCCTTCACCTTCGGCGACGCCTCCGGGTTGGAGCTGGGCCCGTTCTCGCTGACGTCCAGCGAGTAGTTGCGGTTCACCGCCATCGCCTTGATCCGCCCGGTGCCCGGTTCGGCGACGACGATGCCGTTGGCGAACGGGCTGCCGGTGTTCTCCTTGGCCCCGACGTTCTTCTCGGCCGCCGCCTGGATCTTCGGGTCGATGCTGAGCACGATCCGGTAGCCGCCGCGGCGCAGCTTGTCCATCCGTTCCAGCCGGTTCTCCCCGAACGCGGGCTGGGCGCTCCACCAGTTCTTCAGGTAGTCGCAGGCGAAGCCCCAGGTCTGGTACGTCGCCGGCAGCGACGCGCAGTCGTTCGGCGGGTCGGTGAGCTTGAGCCGGATCGGTTCGGCCTTCGCCGCGTTGGCGGCGTCCGGGCTGAGGTAGCCGAGCTGCGCCATCCGGTCCAGCACGTAGTTGCGCCGGCCGGTGGCGTCCTTCTGGTCGGAGCTGGCCGGGTCGTACTCGGAGGGCGACTTGACGAGGCCGGCGAGGGTGGCCGCCTCGACCGGGGTGAGGGTGGCCGGCGTCTTGGAGAAGAAGATCTGCGCGGCGGCGTAGATGCCGTACGCCCGGTGGCCGAAGTACGCCGAGTTGAGGTAGCGCTCCAGGATCTGCTCCTTGGTCAGCTCCTTCTCGACGTCCATCGCCATCCGCATCTCCTTGACCTTGCGCAGGCTGGTCTGCTGGGTGGCCTCCTGGACCTCCTTCGGGGTCTTGGCGCTGTCCCGCAGGGTCATCCGGACGAACTGCATGGTGAGGGTCGACGCGCCCTGGGACACCCCGCCGGAGCGGGAGTTGGCGACGAAGGCGCGGGCGGCGCCCTTCGGGTCGACGCCCCGGTGCTGGTAGAAGCGGCTGTCCTCGGCGGCCACGATGGCCTGCTGGATGTTCGGGGACATGTCGGACAGTTTCGTGTAGCGGCGGTACTCCTCGTAGAACATCGTCAGCACGGTGCGGCCGTCGGGCGCGTACACGTACGAGGTCTCGGCGGGCAGCGCGGTGCGCAGGATGTCGGCCTTCTGCTCGCCGGCGTGCGCGGTGGCCTTGGCGCCGAGGCCGGTGACGGCGGCCAGCGGGTAGAGCGCGCCGGCGATGACGATGCCGGCGATCAGCCCGGCGCGCAGGAGAGGGACGAGACGACCAGCGGAGGCAAGGGGTCGGTTGCTCACGGGGTCAAGTTATGACATTTCCGATTCGTCCGTGAGAACAATTCATAAACCGGCGGCGGGTGACGCGGCCCACGCCGGGATGCGCTGTCCCGCGCGGCGGCTTCCCGGCAGGATCGCGGACATGCGTGCTCACCTGGTGCCGCCACCACCCACCCGGGACGAGCCGGACGCCACCGTCGAGGCGGGCCCCCGTCCCGGCCCCGGCCCCGACGGACCGGGCCCCGACCGGGCCGCCCCCGGCGGTCCCGACCTCGGCCACCACGGGGACGCCGAGGTCGGCGACGGCCTGGTCGACCTCGCCGTCAACGTCCGCCGCGCCCCGATGCCGGACTGGCTGGCCGACCCGATCACCGCAGCCCTGGGCGAGCTGGCCGCGTACCCGGACCCCCGGCCCGCCCGCGCCGCCGTCGCGGCCCGGCACGGCCGCCCCCCGGAGGAGGTGCTGCTCACCGCCGGGGCCGCCGAGGGCTTCGTGCTGCTCGCCCGCGCCCTGACCGGCGCACGCCGGCCGGTCGTCGTGCACCCCCAGTTCACCGAGCCGGAGGCCGCGCTGCGGGCCGCCGGACACCCCGTCGAGCGGGTGCTGCTCGACCCCGCCGACGGCTTCCGCCTCGACCCGGCGCGGGTGCCCGCCGACGCCGACCTCGTCATGGTCGGCAACCCCACCAACCCCACCTCCGTGCTGCACCCGGCCGCCGACCTCGCCGCGTTGGCCCGCCCCGGCCGCGTCCTCGTCGTCGACGAGGCGTTCGCCGACACCACCGCCGCGCCCGGCGTCGACGGCGAGCCCGAGTCCCTCGCCGCCCGGCGGGACCTGCCCGGCCTCGTCGTCGTGCGCAGCCTCACCAAGACCTGGGGACTTGCCGGGCTGCGGATCGGCTACCTGCTCGGCGAGGCCCCGCTGCTGGCCCGCCTCGCCGCCGCCCAGCCGCTGTGGGCGGTCTCCACCCCGGCGCTCGCCGCCGCCACCGCCTGCGCGTCCCCGGCCGCCGTCGCGGCCGAGCGCGCCATCGCCGCCGAGCTGGCCGCCGACCGCGACCATCTGGTGACCCGCCTGTCGGCCCTGCCCGGCGTACGCGTCGCGGGCCGCCCGGCCAGCGCGTTCGTGCTGGTCCACCTGCCCGGCGCGGCCGGGGTGCGGCAACGCCTGCGCGAGCGCGGCTGGGCGGTACGCCGGGGCGACACGTTCCCCGGCCTCGGCGCAGACTGGCTGCGGGTGGCCGTGCGCGACCGGGCCACCACCGACACCTTCGCCCAGGTGCTGGCGGAGATCCTGGAGGCATGATGCTGCACACCACCATCGCGGCGATCCGGCCGCTCGACGAGCCGGCGATGGTCGCCGCCGGTGAGCTGCACGGCCGGCTCACCAAGCCGGCCGGCTCGCTCGGCGTCCTGGAGGAGCTCTCGGTGCGGCTCGCCGGCCTGGCCCGCTCCTGCCCGCCGCCGCTGCCCGAGCCGGCCGCCGTGGCGATCTTCGCGGGCGACCACGGCGTGCACGCCCAGGGGGTGACCCCCTGGCCGCAGGAGGTCACCGCGCAGATGATCGGCAACTTCCTGGCCGGCGGCGCGGTGGTCAACGCGTTCGCCCGGCAGGCCGGCGCCTCGGTCACCGTCGTCGACGTCGGCGTCGCCACCCCGCTGCCGCCGGCCGTCCCCGCCCAGGCGGACGGTCCGCCCGGCGACCCCGCGGGGCGCTCCACGAGGACGCCCCGCCTCGTGGCGGCGAACGTACGCCCCGGCACCCGCGACCTCGCCGTCACCGCCGCCCTCACCCGCGACGAGGCGCTCGCCGCCGTGGAGACCGGCATCCGCATCGCCCGCGAGCTGATCGACGCCGGGGCGGGCATCCTGCTCACCGGCGACATGGGCATCGGCAACACCACCCCGGCCGCCGCCCTGGTCGCCGCGTTCACCGGCGTCGACCCCGCCGAGGCGACCGGCCGGGGCACCGGCGTGGACGACCCCACGTACGCCCGCAAGATCGGGGTGGTGCGGGCGGCGCTGGCCCGGCACGCCCCCGACCCGGCGGACCCGCTGGGCGTCCTCGCCGCCGTCGGCGGCCTGGAGCACGCCGCCCTGGCCGGGCTGATCCTCGGCGCCGCCGCCCGCCGGGTGCCGGTGCTGCTCGACGGGGTGATCGCGGTCAGCGCCGCGCTCGCCGCCGTCGCGTTCGCCCCGGACGCGGTCGGCGCGCTGGTCGCCGGGCACCGCTCCGCCGAGCCGGGGGCCACGGCGGGGCTGCGCCACCTCGGGCTCGACCCGCTCATCGACCTCGGGCTGCGCCTCGGCGAGGGCACTGGCGCGCTGCTGGCCCTGCCCGTGGTCACCGGCGCGGTCCGGGTGCTGCACGAGGTGGCCACGTTCGACTCGGCGGGGGTGGCCGAGAAGTGAGCGACCCGAACCCGTACCCCCTGGGTCTGCGCCTGGCGGGCCGGCGGGTGGTCGTGGTGGGCGGGGGAGCGGTGGCCACCCGGCGGGTGCCGGCGCTGCTCGACGCCGGCGCGGACGTCCTGCTGGTCTCGCCGGAGCTGACCCCCGCGCTGCGCGCCCACGTCGACGCCGGCCGGCTGCACTGGGAGCCGCGCCGCTTCGCCCCCGACGACCTGGACGGGGCCTGGCTGGTGCAGGCGGCCGTCGACGACCCGGTGGCCGCCGCGGCGGTCAGCGCCGCCGCCGCCGAGCGGCGGATCTTCTGCGTCCGGGCCGACGACCGGGCCGCCGCCACCGCGTGGACGCCGGCCGTCACCCGGCACGGCCCGGTGACGGTCGCCGTCCTCGGCGGCGGCGACCCCCGCCGCGCCATGACGGTCCGCGACGCCGTCCGCGACCTCCTCGGCGCAAGGAAAGGCCCCCTGTCAACGGATTCGGCAGAGGAAGGGCCCCCTGTTGACAACGCTGCCGCCGGGCGCGGGCGGGTGGCGCTCGTCGGGGCCGGGCCGGGCGACCCGGAGCTGATCACCGTGAAGGGGTGGCGGCTGCTCACCGAGGCCGACGTGGTGGTCGCCGACCGCCTCGTGCCGGGGCTGCTGCTCGACGAGCTGCGCACGGGCGTCGAGCTGGTGGACGCCTCCAAGATCCCGTACGGGCCGTCGCGGGCCCAGGAGGAGATCAACCGGATCCTCGTCGACCGGGCCCTGGCCGGGGCGTTCGTGGTGCGGCTCAAGGGCGGCGACCCGTACGTCTTCGGTCGGGGCGGCGAGGAGCTGCTGGCCTGCGCGGCGGCCGGGGTGCCGGTGACCGTGGTCCCCGGGGTGACCAGCTCGATCGCCGCCCCGGCGGCGGCGGGCGTCCCCGTCACCCACCGCGCGGTGGCGCACGAGTTCACCGTGGTCTCCGGGCACGTCGCGCCCGACTCGCCGGCCTCGCTGGTGCGCTGGGACGCCCTCGCGGGGCTGCGCGGCACGCTGGTGATCCTGATGGGGCTGAAGAACCTCGCCGCGATCACCGGGACGCTGATCGGGCACGGGCGGCCCGCGGACACGCCGGTCGCGGTGGTGCAGGAGGGCACGACCGGCGACCAGCGCAGCCTGCGCTCGACGCTCGGGGCGGTGGCCGCCGACGTGGTCGCGGCGGGCCTGCGCCCCCCGGCGGTCGTGGTGGTCGGCGACGTGGTCGGCGCGCTCGACGGCTGACTCCGCCCGGTGCCTGACCGGGCCGCCACACAGGCCGGGCGTTAAGAAGGGCCCCCTGCTATGCGGAACGCGTTGACAGGGGGCCCTTCCTTACACCTCGGTCACTGCTTGAGCATGTTGTCCAGCAGCAGGGCGCAGCGGATCAGGCCGAGGTGGCTGTACGCCTGCGGGTGGTTGCCCAGCCCGCGCTCGGCCAGCGGGTCGTACTGCTCGGGGAGCAGCCCCGTCGGGCCCGCCGTGTCGACCATCTGGGCGAACAGCTCCTCCGCGTCGGTGCGGCGGCCGGTGCGCAGGTACGCCTCGATCAGCCACGCCGTGCAGATGTGGAAGCCGCCCTCGCGCCCGGGCAGGCCGTCGTCCCAGTGGTAGCGGTAGACGACCGGGCCGCTGCGCAGGTCGGCCTCGATGCGCAGCACGGTGGACAGGAAGCGCGGGTCGTCGCCGGGGAGCAGGCCCGACAGGCCGATCCACAGCGAGGAGGCGTCCATGTCCTCGTCGCCGTACGCGACGCTGTAGGCCTCCACGTCGGCGTGCCAGCCGTACTCCAGCACGTTCGCGCCGATCCGGTCGCGCAGCTCCACCCACTCGGGCCGGTCCTCGCCGCCGTGCTGCCGCACCACGTGCAGCGCCCGGTCGACGGTCATCCAGCACATCACCTTCGAGAAGATGTGGTGCCGCGGGGGGAGACGGGCCTCCCAGATGCCGTGGTCGGGCTCGTGCCAGCGGCGGCGGACCGCCTCGACCATGTTCTCCAGCACCCGCCACTCGTCCTCGCGGACGGAGCCCCGGGCGTCGGCGACGGCGGCGATGAGGTCGGCGATCGGGCCGAACACGTCGAGCTGGAGCTGGTGGTTGGCGAGGTTGCCGACCCGCACCGGCCGGGAGCCGGCGTAGCCGGGCAGGGTGTCGATGACCGCCTCGGCGCCCAGCTCGTACCCGTCGACGGTGTAGAGCGGGTGCAGCCGCTCGGGGTGCCCGCCGGTGCGTTCGATGCAGCCGTCCACCCAGCGCAGCAGCCCCTCGGCCTCCTCGGTGGAGCCGAGGTCGACCAGCGCCCGCGCGGTCATCGCCGCGTCGCGCAGCCAGCAGTAGCGGTAGTCCCAGTTGCGCACGCCGCCCAGCTCCTCGGGCAGCGAGGTGGTCGCCGCCGCGAGGATCGAGCCGGTGGCCTCGTGGCAGAGGCCGCGCAGGGTCAGCGCGCTGCGGGCGACCAGGTCCCGGGCGGTGGTGGGCAGCCGCAGCGAGGCCACCCAGTCCTTCCACGGCTGCTCGGCGGCGGCCTGCCGCTCGTGGACCGTCAGCCGGTGGTGCTCCAGGCTGTGCGTGCCGAAGCGCAGCTCCAGCACCACCTGCCCGCCGGCGGCGGACAGGTCGACGACGGCCTTCGCCGTCTCGTACCCGCCGTCGTTGTCGACCTGCCACTCGACCCCGGGGGAGTAGAGCGCGATCGGCTCGTTGGAGCCGAGCACCAGCAGCCCGTCGCCGACCGGCTGGAGCTGCGTGGCGACCTGGCCGAACTCGGGCCGGGGGGCGAACTCCACCCGGACCTTGCCGGAGCCGGTGAGCACCCGCACCAGGGCGGAGTCGCCGGTGACGACCGCCGGGCCGTCGGGGGTGGTCTCCCGGGCCGGCTTGTCCAGCCAGTCGGTGACGGTGAGGCCCGACCAGCGGGTCTCCACCGTCATCGTGCCGGAGCGGTAGCGCTGGCCCAGCGGGATGCCGCCGCGCTCGGGGGCGACGCTGAAGTGCCCCGCCGGGCTGCCGCCGACCAGGTCGGCGAAGATCGCCGCCGAGTCGGGCTTGGGGTGGCAGAGCCAGGTGACCTTGGCCTCGGGGGTGAGCAACGCGACCGTACGCCCGTTGGCGAGCATCGAGTGCCGCTCGATCGGGACGGCGCGCTCCCCGAACAGCCAGTGCCGTCGGGTCTCCAGCAGCAGGCCCAGCGCGCGGGCGGCCTCGATGGGCTCGCCGACCCGGTAGTCGGCCTTCGTCTCGCCGAGGCCGATCTTGATGCCCATGTCGGGGCCGTGCAGGTTGCCGAACGCGTTCTCGTCGGTGACGTCGTCGCCGATGAACAGCACGGCGCTGGCCGAGAGCTGGGTGCGGAGCTGGTCGACGGCGGTGCCCTTGTGGGTCGCCACCACGGACAGCTCGATGACCTCCTTGCCCTGGGTGACGGTGACGCCGTCCCAGGTGGCGGGGCCGGAGCGGACCGCGTCGACGGCGGCGGCGGCGACCTGCGGGTCCACCCCACGGGTGTGCACGGCGACGCTGGCGGGCTTGCGCTCCAGCCGGACGCCCGGGTGGGCGTTGGCGATCTCGCGCAGCGCGTCGCGCAGCCGGGTGCGCACGGCGATCAGCTCGGGGGAGAGCCGCTCGACGAAGCCGATGTCGAACTCGGAGCCGTGGCTGCCGACGAGGTGGACCTCGCTGGGCAGCCGGGAGAGCGCGGCCAGGTCGCGCAGCGCCCGGCCGGAGACCACGGCGACGGTGGTCTGCGGCAGCGCGGCGAGCGCCCGGACGGCGGCGACCGACTCGGGCAGTGGCACGGCCTTGCTCGGGTCCTCCACGATCGGCGCGAGGGTGCCGTCGTAGTCACAGGCGACCAGGAGCTGCGGGACCCGGGCTATCCGCCCGATGGCCGCCCGCAGCTCCGGATCCAGCACTCCCGCGGCCGGGGCCGCCCCGTCGTGGACGGACGTGTTCACGCAACCTCCGAATCAGGCACACCGAGCTCGGTGAGGAACGACTTCGCCCAGTGCCCCACGTCGTGGGTACGCAGGTGGCGCTGCATCACCCGCATACGGCGGCGGGCCTCGGGCTTCTCCACGTGCACGGCCTTGAGCAACGCGTCCTTGACCGCGTCCGGGTCGTGCGGGTTACACAGAAACGCCTGGCGCAGCTCTGTCGCGGCGCCGGCGAACTCACTGAGCACGAGCGCGCCGCCCTGGTCGGCGCGCGATGCCACGTACTCCTTGGCCACCAGATTCATTCCGTCTCGCAGCGGGGTCACCATCATCACATCGGCGGCCACGTACATCGCCGCCAACTCACTGCGACTGTACGACTGATGCAGGTAATGCACCGCCGGCACGCCGACCCTGCCGAATTCGCCATTAATCCGGCCAACCTCGCGCTCGACCTTGACCCGTAGGGCCTGGTAGTGCTCCACCCGTTCGCGGCTCGGCGTCGCCACCTGCACCATAACCGCGTCCGGAACTGTCAACTTTCCGTCAGCAAGGAGTTCGCGGAAAGCCTTGAGCCGGAGCTCGATGCCCTTGGTGTAGTCGAGCCGGTCGACGCCCAGGATGATCGTCCGGGGGTTGCCCAGCTCCTCGCGGATCTGCTTGGCCCGGGACTGGATCGCCGGGTCCTCGGCCAGCCGTTCCATCTCCCGGGTGTCGATGGAGATGGGGAACGCGCCCGCCTTCACCTGGCGGCCGTCGACCTGGATCATCTGCCCCTCGTAGCGCAGCCCGAGCAGGTGCCGGGCCAGCCGGACGAAGTTCTGCGCCGCCAGCCGCTGCTGGAAGCCGATCAGGTCCGCGCCGAGCAGCCCGCGCAGGATCTCGGTGCGGAACGGCATCTGCATGAACAGCTCGATCGGCGGGAACGGGATGTGCAGGAAGAACCCGATCCGCAGGTCGGGGCGCAGCTCGCGGAGCATCGCCGGGACGAGCTGGAGCTGGTAATCCTGCACCCAGACCGTCGCGCCGTCGGCCGCGACCTCCGCCGCGGCCTCCGCGAACCGCGCGTTGACCAGCCGGTACGCCTCGCGCCAGCGCCGCTTGTACGCCGGTGTCTCCACCGCGTCGTGATAGAGCGGCCAGATTGTCGCGTTCGACTGGCCCTCGTAGTAGCGCTCCAGCTCGTCGGCGCTCAGCGGCACCGGGTGCAGCCGGATGCCCTCCAGGTCGAACGGCTCGGGGGCGGGGCCGGTGCCGCCGGCCCAGCCGACCCACGTCCCCTGGTGCTCGGCGAGGACGGGGTGCAGGGCGGTCACGAGGCCACCGGGGCTGCGTCGCCACTGCCGCCCCTCGGGGGTGTTCACCTCGTCGACCGGTAGTCGGTTCGCCACTACGACAAAGGAACTACGGACGGTCACGTTCGGCCACCTCCGGGTGCTGACGGGTCCACCGCGATTGAGCGTACTGAGCGTAGCTGCGGCGTCTGGGGCCCCGTGCCGGAGTTACCTACCCGTCCCACGCTGGCCGAACCGTGAAGGTGATCACGTCGGCCGCCCGGCTCACAGATCGATGATCGGCCACTCCTTCGGCAGCACCTCGCCCAGCACCTCGCGCCGGTCCGTCATGATCGGCGTCGTCGCCCGGGCGGCCTCCATCGCCGCCTGCGCCAGGTCCATGCTCCCCAGGGTTCGCGACCAGCCGCCGAGGATCGCGCACATGTCGTGCTCGACGGGAGTGACGACCACCTGTTCGAGGTCGCCGAGGATGTCCAGGAGCGGCCAGCCGTCGCTGGTCACCTGCCGGTACGCGGCGGCCAGGCAGAGGGCGGGGACGACCACGACCTGGAGCTTGTCCGCGACCTTGGCGATCTGCTCGCCGACCGCCTCGGTCCCTTCGGAATAGGCGAGCAGGCAGGAGGTGTCGAGCACCAGGCCGGCCTCGCTCACGAGGCCAGCCGTCCGCGCGACGCCTCGCCCAGCAGCGCCGCCGCCTTGGCCCGCAGTTCGGGCGTGATCTTCGCCTGCGCCTCGTCGAGCCGCTGCCCGGCTTCGGTGAGACCCGCCTCGGTCAACCGGAAGCCGACCTGCCGCAGGGCCCGACGGGTGCGTTCCCCGGCCATCCGCTGCCGGACGCTCTCGGTGATGAACGCCGAGACGTTCGGCTCCTCGGCCAGCCGCTCCGCCACGTCGTCGGGAACGCTGATGGCGATCTTCTTGGTCATACCGCGAAAGCTATCCGGTTATACCGGGCGGGGCAAGGAGGCGCGCCGGGGTGGTCGCCGGGCGGGGTGATGTGGGCGCAGCCCGGCGTACCTGTCAGGATTGACGATGGCGTGCGTCGTGGCCGGCCCCCGGCCGGCGGCGGCGAGGGGCCCCCGAGCCCGCGCCCGCATCCCGACGCGTCGAGACCAGCAATCAACGGAGGTAGCCCGCACCGTGGCCCAGTTCATCTACGTCCTGGAAAAGGCGCGCAAGGCGCACGGCGACAAGGTCGTGCTGGACAACGTGACGCTGAACTTCCTGCCGGGGGCCAAGATCGGTGTGGTCGGCCCGAACGGTGCCGGTAAGTCCAGCCTCCTCAAGATCATGGCAGGGCTCGACCGGCCGAGCAACGGCGAGGCCCGGCTCATGCCCGGCTACACCGTCGGCCTGCTCGCCCAGGAGCCGCCGCTCAACGACGCGAAGACCGTCCTCGGTAACGTCGAGGAGGCGGTCGCCGAGATCAAGTCGAAGCTGGAGCGGTTCAACAAGATCGCCGAGCAGATGGCGACGGACTACTCCGACGAGCTGATGGAGGAGATGGGCAAGCTCCAGGAGGAGCTGGACGCCGCCGACGCCTGGGACATCGACTCCAAGCTCGAACTGGCCATGGACGCGCTGCGCTGCCCGCCGCCGGACGCCGACGTGACCCAGCTCTCCGGCGGCGAGCGCCGCCGCGTGGCGCTGTGCAAGCTGCTGCTGGAGGCGCCCGACCTGCTGCTGCTCGACGAGCCCACCAACCACCTGGACGCCGAGAGCGTGCAGTGGCTGGAGCAGCACCTCGCGAAGTACGCCGGCACCGTCCTGGCCATCACCCACGACCGCTACTTCCTCGACAACGTGGCCGGCTGGATCCTGGAGCTGGACCGGGGCCGGGCCATCGGCTACGAGGGCAACTACTCCACCTACCTGGAGAAGAAGGCCGCCCGGCTCTCCGTCGAGGGCCGCCGCGACGCCAAGATGAAGAAGCGCCTCTCCGAGGAACTGGAGTGGGTCCGCTCCAACGCCAAGGCGCGGCAGACCAAGTCCAAGGCCCGCCTCGACCGCTACGACGAGATGGCCGCCGAGGCGGAGAAGACCCGGAAGCTGGACTTCGAGGAGATCCAGATCCCGCCGGGCCCGCGGCTGGGCAGCACCGTCATCGAGGCGCACAACCTGACCAAGGGCTTCGGCGACCGGATCCTCATCGACAACCTGTCGTTCTCGCTGCCGCGCAACGGCATCGTCGGCATCATCGGCCCCAACGGTGTCGGCAAGACCACCCTGTTCAAGACCATCGTCGGGCTGGAGCAGCCCACCGGCGGCGAGGTCAAGGTCGGCCCCACGGTCTCGCTGTCCTACGTCGACCAGAACCGGCAGGGCCTGGCCGGCGACAAGACGGTCTGGGAGGTCGTCTCCGACGGGCTCGACCACCTCATGGTGGGCAAGGTCGAGATGCCGTCGCGGGCGTACATCGCGGCGTTCGGGTTCAAGGGCCCCGACCAGCAGAAGCCGACCAAGGTGCTCTCCGGCGGCGAGCGCAACCGGCTCAACCTGGCGCTCACCCTGAAGATCGGCGGCAACGTCATCCTGCTCGACGAGCCGACCAACGACCTCGACGTCGAGACCCTCTCCAGCCTGGAGAACGCGCTGCTGGAGTTCCCTGGCTGCGCCGTGGTCATCTCCCACGACCGGATGTTCCTCGACCGGGTCGCCACGCACATCCTGGCCTGGGAGGGCGACGACGAGAACCCGGCGAAGTGGTTCTGGTTCGAGGGCAACTTCGAGGCGTACGAGAAGAACAAGGTCGACCGGCTCGGCGCCGAGGCGGCCCGCCCGCACCGGGTGACCTACCGCAAGCTCACCCGCGACTGAGCATGGCGGACCGCTTCGTCTACCACTGCACGCTGCGCTGGTCCGACCTGGACGCGTACGGCCACATCAACAACTCGCGCTTCCTCACCCTCTACGAGGAGGCGCGGGTGGCGTTGATGTTCGCCGGCGGCAAGGCGTGGGGCGTCGGCTCGTTCGCCGACGGGGTCGTCATCCGCCGGCACGAGGTCGACTACCTGCGCCCGGTCGACTACGCGCTCGGCCGGGCCACGGCGGAGGCCGCCCCCACCGTCCGGATCGAGCTGTGGGTGGAGGAGATCCGGGCGTCCCGGTTCACCGTCGCCTACGAGCTGTACGACGGAGACACCCTCGCCAGCACCGCCCGCTCGGTGCTGGTCCCGTTCGACCTGGCCGCCCAGCGGCCCCGGCGGATCACCGACGAGGAGCGGGCCTTCCTGCTGTCGTACGCCCCCGGCGGCGCGGCCGGGAGGCCGGCGTGAGCGACGCCCCGGCGCGCCCGCAGCGCCCCGGCCCGGCCGGCACGGACCCCGCTCCGGCCGGCGGGCACGGGCTGACCGGGGTGGCCGACGCGGGCGCGTTCCTGGCCCGGCTGGTCCGGCTCGACCCGGCCGCGCCGGTCCGGCTGCGTTCGGCCACGCCGGTGGGCGGGCCGGGCGCGGCGGGCGGCCGGACGGCCCTCTGGGCCCGGCTGCCGTGGGGCGTGCTGGCCGTCCGGACCGTGGCCGGGCCGGGGTGCGGTGACGTCACGGTGGCCGCCCGGGAGCTGCTGGCCGCGCTGTCGTCCGGCGCGGGCGACCTGCCCGCGCGGCGGGACGCGCAGTGGCGTTGGCCGCTGCCGCCGCCGGCGAGCCGGTCGGTGGAGCTGCTGCCCGCCGGGGAACTGTGGCGGATCGCGGAGGCGGCGGCCGGCACGCTGCGGGACGCCGCCGCGCACGGGGTGGCCGGCCGGGCGGTGGGGCAGCGGGCGCTGCGCGACGCCCTGCTCGACCACGTCGCGGTGGTGGTCACCCCGGACGACCCGCCCGGCCCCCCGGTCGAGGTCGCCCAGCGGCTGGTCCAGGGGCTGGTGCGGATGGGCTTCCTGGGCCGCCCCGGCAACGCCGCCGGGGCCGCCGCGAGCCCCGGTGCGGGGGCCGGCGGCGGTGACGTTCAGGTAAGGATGGCCGGCCGATGGGTCGGCCTGGTGGGACCATACGGAGCCGTGTGGTCGCAGAAGGTCGCGGATCTTGTCGTTACGCCGCTCGGGGCTCATCCGAAAGTATGACCGGCGGTCATTCTTCTGGCCTGGGGCTGTCGTTGGGGGGATGCCACAACCCGGCTGTCCGGGTACCGTCCATCCTCGGATCCAACGCACCGTAGGCGGCTGGATCCGCTGGGGAGTGAGGTGCGCGAGCGATGCCGTGGTGGTCATGGCGCCCCGGTCCCGCCGTTGGCGGCGAACCGGAAACTCGAAGCGGGATCACAGTGGACAGCACCGTCCGGGTCGGACCACCGGCCCCACGTCAACCGGGCGACGACTGCCCGTCCGTCGATCGGCCGATGATCGCCGACATGTCGGCCACCATCGCGCCGGTCACCCTTCGCCGGGTCTGCGACGCGCTCGACCTGCTGGACGTGCGCTACCTGGCCGACGGCGACGGCAACCTGCTGGCCATGTGGGAGCGGCACGCGGTGCTGGTCACCCTGGAGGGTCCCGAGGACGAAATCCTGGTGATGCGGGCCCGCCCGCACGCCACGGTCCCACCCGACTGGGCCGACCGGGCCTACCGGGTGGTCAACGAGTGGAACCACACCCGACGGTTCTGCAAGGCCTACATCGGCGACCCCACCGAGCGGGGGCAGTTGCCGATCTACGCGGAGCTCCAGGTGCCGCTCGGCGCCGGGGCGCACGACGCGCTGCTGGTGGAGATGCTCGACTGCGGGGCCGCGGTGGCCACCACCTTCGTGGACTGGCTGCACGACGAGGGCGCCCTGCTCTGACCCGTACGATCCCGCCCGGGCCGCCGCCGGCGACCCGGGCGGGACCGCGTCAGGCCGGGTCCTCCATGACGTTGACCATGAAGTAGGCGGCCCGCTCCAGGTAGTCCCAGAGCGCGGTGGCGATCTCCGGCGGCAGATCCAGCCGGTCCACGGCCCGTCGCATGTGGTGCAGCCAGGCGTCGCGCTCGGCGGCACCGATGCGGAACGGGGCGTGCCGCATCCGCAGCCGGGGGTGCCCCCGCTGGGCGGAGTAGGTGTTGGGGCCGCCCCAGTACTGCATGAGGAACAGCGTCAGCCGGTCCGCGGCCGGGCCTAGATCCGCCTCCGGATACATCGGCCGCAGCAGCGGATCGGTGGCGACGCCGGCATAGAACTCGTCCACCAGCTTGCGGAAGGTGGGTTCGCCGCCGACCGCTTCGAAGAGGGTCACGGCACGCTCGGACTCACCGGTGGGATTCACCGCTCCATCCTGCCAGGTGTGGCTGGAGCCGGCGGGGGCCAACCGGCCCGTGCGCTGCCGACCTCGTCACAGCGGGGCGGTGGCGGTCCGGCCGGCGAGGGGAGTCGGGCGGCCCGCGACGGCGGCCCCCGGGTGGGTCAGCTCACCGCCTGGCTGGCCCGGCCGCGCTCGCCCGGCGTGCCACCCTCGTGTCCGCCGCCCGCGGCGGCCGGCCGGGGTCGAGGCTCGCCGCCCCCGGCCGGGGCCGGCGAGCCCGCGTTGCCGGCGGCCTCGACCGCCGTGTCGATCGCCGCCCGCGTCGGCCACGCCGCGGCGGTGAGCAGCATCAGCACCACGCCGGCCGCGCTCCACCCCCCGACCACCACCGGGATCGGGAAGCGCTCGGCGAGCAGGCCGGTGGCCAGCACCGCGAGGCCCTGGATCACCTGGACCCCGGTGGCCATCACGCCGAACGCCCGGGCCCGGTAGCCGTTGGGCAGCGCGCGGACGAAGAGGCCGTTGGCGACCGGGAGCAGCCCGGCGACCGCGAAGCCGCACAGGCCGGCGAGCAGCGCCACCACCAGCGGCGGCGGGTCGAGCAGCGACGGCACCAGGACGAGCGGGGCGAGCACCGCCAGCGGCCGGATCAGCACGAGCCGGCGGGCCGGGGCGACCGCCCGGCTGACCAGCAGCCCGCCCAGGATGAAACCGACCGGGTTGGCGGCCATGATCACGGCCTGGGCGACGCCGCTGTCCATGCCGTCGTCGACGCCCTCGCGGGCCCAGGCGGCGGCCAGCCCCTCCGGCACGATGGAGAAGAGCATGGCGCTGAAGACCAGCAGGGCGATCGCCCGCAGCACCGGGGTGCCGAAGACGATCCGGAAGCCGTCGCCCGTCTCCCGCAGCAGGTGGCTGCGGTGGGCACTGGTCATCGCCGGCGGCCGGTCCTGGACGCCGAAGCGGACCAGGGCCGCCGAGAGGGCGAACGTGGCCGCGTTGACCAGCAGGGCGAGGGTCGGGTCGAACGCGGCGAGGGCCGCGCCGATGAGGTAGCCGAGCACCTGGGCGGCCTGGCCGGTGCTGCTGTTGAGCGAGAGCCCGACCACCAGCCGGTCGCCGGTCAGGATGAGCGGCATCAGCGCGGACCGGGCGGCCTGGCTGGGCGGGTTGGCCAGGGTGGTCGCGAAGAGCAGGCAGAGGATCAGCCACGGCTCGTTGCCCGGGAGGGCGACCAGCACCATCAGGGCCATGCGGATCAGGTCGCACGCCACCATCACCGAGCGGTAGCGGTAGCGCTCGGCCAGCGTGGCCAGCAGCGGGCCGCCGATCAGCCAGGGCAGGAAGCTGACCGCGAACGCGGCGGCGGAATAGCCCACGGACTGCGTCTCGCGGTAGACCAGCACCGTGACCGCGGCCTTGGCGATGAAGTCGCCGATCCAGGAGAGCGCGCTGGCGGTGAAGACCGCCCTGTACTCCCGTTGGGCGAACACCTCGCGGAAGGTGGCCGGCCCTTCCTGGGAGGGTCGCTCGTCGGACACCGTGGCCTCCATCGTTCCCACGGTGGGCCACTCGTGATGGCCTGACCGGGAACCGTCGTCAGATCTACGGATCAGCGAGACGTGATCACGCTCCGGCAGGTGGCGTGCGTACCGGATTCTGCCCGATCGTCTGACAACTAGCTAGGGCGAACGGATTGATCGTCGCATCTCCGACTGAACGAACGGACGATACCCGAGGGGCCGCGCGGTCCGCGACCCCTGTATTCTCGGTCAACAAAACCGCAGGTCATCGATGGTTCTCGGTGCCTGGAGGGGGGTGGGGCCGGCTGCGGCGGTGGCGGCGGAGCCGGGTCAGGTGGCCCCGCCCTGGCCGGTCGCCGTGTCGTCCGCGGCCCGCAGGGGGACGCCCGGATAGAGGCGGGCGGCGGCGATCTTGGCGGTGATGCCCGAGTTCTCCAGCGCCTCGGCGAGCCGCCGGCGCAGTTCCCGGCCCACCGCGAACTGCCCGTCCGCGGTGGTCTTCACGACCGTACGGATCACCGCGCCGTCCACCGTCATCTGCTCGACGCCCAGCACGTCGGGCTGCTCCACGATCTCCGGGGCCAGGTCCGGGTCAAGGGCCACCGACGCGGCGGCCGTACGCAGCACCGCCGTCGCCTCCTCGGTGCCGGCGAAGCCGATCGGCAGGTCGACCACGACCAGCGCCCACCCCTGGCTCTTGTTGCCCACCCGGACGATCTCGCCGTTGCGGATGTACCAGAGCACGCCCCGGCCGTCGCGGACCGTGGTGACCCGCAGGCCGACCGACTCCACCACGCCCGTCGCCTCGCCCAGGTCGACCGTGTCGCCCACGCCGTACTGGTCCTCGACCAGCATGAACAGCCCGGCGATCAGGTCCTTGACCAGGCTCTGCGCGCCGAAGCCGAGCGCCACGCCGGCGATGCCCGCGCTGGCCAGCAGCGGCGCCAGGTCGAAGCTGAACTCCCGCAGGATCATCAGCAGCGCGATGCCGAAGACGAACGCCGTGACCATGCTGCGCAGCACCGAGCCGATGGCCTCGGCCCGCTGCCGCCGCCGCTCGGGGATGAACTCGCCGGGCTCGTGGGCGGCGGTCGGCACCCGCTCGCGCAGCGGGCGCAGCAGCGTGGGCACCCCGTCGGCGGTGGTCCGGACCAGCCGCTTGATCATCCGGTGCAGCGCCCACCGGGCGAGGAAGGCCAGCGCGAGGATCAGCAGCACCCGCAGCGGCTTGAGCAGGATCCAGTAGCTGCCCTCCGCGAACCAGGCCGAGCCGCTCGTCTCGTACAACCACTCGCAGGAGGTGCTGCCCTGGCAGTCCGCGCTCGGCGACGGGCCCGGGGACGCTCCGGGGGCCACGACGGCGGGGAGTGCGGCGAGGAACAGGCTGGGGGCGCTCACCCTGCTTTCGTACCCCACCGCCTGCGACGCTCCGGCAGCGGGGCGCGCAGCCCGGGGCAGCCGCGCCTGAGCTGACGCCGCTCTGGCTGAAACGCATGTCGGATCTCGGGACCTGCCAGATTAGTCTCAGGACGTGGGTGACATTCTGGCTAGACCCTGAGCTCTCAGTTGTTCGGGAGGTTGGTCGTCTCGCGCAGAGCGATATCCAGGACCTGGGCAATGGCGTCCTCGTCAAGCGGCGCTGCGGGCTCGGCCCCGTACTGTCGTAGCGCTTGCCGAACTGCGGTCAGTGACGGGTTTCGGTCGAGTGCCCACTCTGCGGCCTGCGTCTTGGCGCAGTGCACACCTTCGACGCCGAAGCGCCAGATCCGGCAAGCGGTGAGCACCATGAACGCGGCTTCCTCCGCGTCGTCGATGCGTGACTGCCAGGTCGTGAGCCAATGCCTGCCGCGCTCGCGGATCCATTGGGGCGGAACTGGCTCGATGACGTTGCTTGGCTCCATGCCGATCAGCGCGTACCCGTCCGCACGCGCCATGGCCAACTCGGTTGGCAGGTCAGGGGATTGGGTGCGCCGCTCGATCTCGACTCCGATCGACGACCGTTCGTACCGCCCGACGTGCAACTCCATGATCGGGGCTTGCGTGGGTGTGCGGGCCACGTCGGCGGTTACGACGTGCAGATCGATACCGCTCGCCTCGGCGAGGTCGATCTGACGAACCAGCGCCTCCAGCGCGTCGACCTCGGTATCCGCCAGTGTGCCGTCGGTGATGAGGAGCAGATCGATGTCGCTGTGGCCGGAGACGAACTGGCCAGTAGCTAGGGAACCGTACAGAATCGCCGACCGAAGCCGAGGACCGATAATGTCGGAGGACGACCGAGCAAGTTGCTTCGCTGCGGCCAAGACCGCGACCTCATCACCGTGTGCCACTTGGCATTCCTATCAGGAGATCACGTCACGCAGGTCCCGGTGACGATCTGTCACGTAGGCCCCAAGACTGGACGAATGGCTGAAGCGTAGTGTGTTCAGACTTCTTACCTGATCAAGGGCGGGCCTGCGGCCCACCACCGTGCCAGCCGGGGCCCGACCGGCCGCAGGCCGCACGCGTGCCCCGGCTGGCACGGCGTAGCAGGAGAAGTGCGGCGACCAGGCGCACTGCAGTGCCCGAAGCGCTCACGGCTTTCCAGCGCCGACCACAGTCGCCGGCCAGGTGATCGACCGGGCAACCCTCAGGTCGCTGGAGCTTGGCACCCGAGATTGACGCGCAGGGAAGCGCCGGCAAGCCCCAAGCGTGGGGGCGGTGTCCGTCGCACGAGCCTTAGCCCCGCCAGCCGTAGGTGGATCTCCCGCTTGGCGACGGCGTGGCCCTGGCCGTCGAGCACGTAGGCCGTGAGCCACAGTCAACCCGGGTGGGTGGGCTTTAGTGATCTTGGATCGACTTGATCAAATCCAGCAATCGGCTTCAATGCCAGTGCATGATCATTGGGCACGGACCGGGCCCAACTGAGCGCGAAAAGGGGCGTGGAACGTCGAGAGCCGTTGAGGGCTCCCGCCCTGCTCAGGGCCGGATCTGTCCGTTTCCGGGTGATGCCCGGTTGGTGTCCGACATTAGTACGTGCAATCCGGGGCCTTATCAGGGACGATTGGCGCAACGGACGTCGGTGATCCCGCCGACGCCGGCGTCGTTCCGCCCTGCGCGGGGCACGCCCGGCGTGCCAGCGGTGGGAGCAGCTGGACCGGGAGGGTGAGCTCGATGCCTGACATACGACCCACGGTGGGCTCCGGCGCGCTGGTTCTCAACGCCACCTACGAGCCGCTGTGTGTCGTGTCGGTGCGTCGCGCCGCCATCCTCGTGCTCTCCGCCAAGGCCGTCTGCGTCGCCGACGGCGAGGGGATCCTGCACAGCGCCCGCAACGCGCTCCCGGTGCCCTCCGTGGTCCGGCTCACCCGGTTCGTGCGGGTGCCCTACCGCGCCCACGTCGGGCTCTCCCGGCGGGCGATCTTCGCCCGGGACGGCTGGCGGTGCGCCTACTGCCGGGGCCCCGCCGAGACCATCGACCACGTCTTCCCGCGCAGCCGGGGCGGCCGGCACGCCTGGGAGAACGTGGTGGCCGCCTGCGCCCGGTGCAACCACACCAAGGGCGACAAGACCCCCGCCGAGCTGGGCTGGCGGCTGCACGCCCCGCCCGCCGTGCCCAAGGGGACGGCCTGGCGGGTGCTCGGGCACCGGGCCCCCGATCCGCGCTGGGCGGACTGGCTCGACCTGCGCGAGGCCGAGACCGAGGCGGCGGCCTGAGCCGCATGTCCTCCGCCGGCGCGGTGTGCGTCAGGTGGTGCGCGCCTTCACCAGGGACGCGTACACCACCACGTTGTCGGCGTACCCCGTCTCGCCGCCGACCCACGCGCCGCCGCAGGTGATCAGGCGCAGACCAGGCCGGCTGAAGTCGCCGTAGACCTCATCCACCGGCAGCCGGGCCTTGGCGTAGCGCCGCACCTCGTCGACCTCGAAGATCGCCACGGAGTGGTCGGCCCGGCGCACCTCGACCCGGTCGCCGGAGCGCAGCTCCTTCAGCTCGTGGAAGACCGCCGGCCCGGTGCGGGTGTCGACGTGGCCGACGATCACGGCCGGGCCGTACTGGCCGGGGGTCGGGCCCTGGTCGTACCAGCCGGCCTCCTGGGCGCGGTCGGCGTCGGGCACCCCAATGCTGCCGTCCGCGGCGATGCCCACGTCGTGCACCGGGGCGTCGAGGCCGATCGGCGCGCTCGCGATGCCCACCGGCCGGCTGGCCGGCAGCACCGGGAACTTCTTCGGCGGCGGCCGCAGCCCGGCGATGAAGCGGTCCGGCAGGAGGCTGTGCCCCGTCACCTGTTCGACGCCGAGCATCGCCACGATCAGCACCATCAGGGTGGCGACGAACAGCACCGGGAACCCCGGACCCTGGCGGACCACCCGTTGCCACCGGCGGGCGGCCGTACCGGATCGGCCCGCCGCGCCGACGTGCGCGGCGCGGCCGGGTGTCACGGCGCGGCCGGGCGGCCCCACGGTGGTGACGCTGGCGGAGATCGCCTGCCGGGCCACCCGGGCGAACCGGCCGCAGCCCCGGGCCACCAGCCGGGCCGCCGCCCGGACCGGCCTGCGCCGCGTCCGCCGGGCGCGGTCCCGCCGGGCGCGCTCGAGTCGGGTCGTGGCGTCGGCGCGGGTACGTCGGGCCATGACGGCTCCCGGTCAGGACCGCGTCCCGGTCTGCCGGCGGGAGCCGAACGCACCGAACCCGGCCGCGACGGCCGCCGCCACCAGGCCGCCGACCAGCAGCAGCGAGCCCGTGCCCCGGCCCTCGCCGGCCGTGCCGCCGGCACCGGTGTTCGGGCCCTTGCTCGGCTGCGTCATGTTCAGCACGGTGAGGGTGGTCGTCGCGGTGCCGCCGTTGGCGCAGCGCAGCTCGACGGAGTAGTCGCCGGCCTGCTTGTTGCCGGGGATGGTGACCGCCCCGGTCAGGAAGCCGTTGTTCGGCCGGAGCACGACCCGCCCGAACGCGTCGGACTGCACGTCGGCCTGGCGGTTGTTGTCGTTGTCGCAGCTCGCCCGGATGTCGACCCGGGTGCCGGCCTGGGCGCTGTTCGGGGTGACCTCGATGAAGGTGTTCTCCCCGGCCCGGGCCGGCGCGCCGGCGAACAGGACGAACGCCCCGAGCACGCCGAGGACGGTCAGCACGGCCCGTACGGTCAGCCCGGCGTGTGCGGGCCGCGTGGCCGGACGGGTCCTGGCGGCCGGTGCGGCGCACATGGCCGGACGGGCACGGTGTGACGCGGTGAGCCCCCGCATTGTTCCCCCCTCCCGGTGCCGAGGCACCGGAATCCTCCCCGGGACAAGTCCGCGCTGCATTCCCCCTGACGTCGGGGCAAACCCGCCGGCACCGGTCCGCGCGCCGGCTCGGCAGGTGTTCGGCAGGTGTGAGGAGGGGGCCCTTCCTATGCGGAAGGCGTCAACAAGGCGCCCTTCCTTACAGGCGGGTGACGGGGTGCCAGGCCAGGGGGGTGGAGAGGACCATCGTGCTGGACGGCTGGCCGTACGGGGCGAGCCGGTCGATCACCCGCTCGAAGTCCCCGATCGAGCCGGCCGCGACCCGCAGCACGCTGCACGCGTCGCCGGTGATCCGGTGGATCTCCATGATCTCCGGCCAACCCGGCACGTCCGGGTCGTTGAGGATGCACCGCGACCCGTAGCAGGACATCCGGATCAGGGCGACCACCGTGCGGCCGGCGCGGGCCAGGTCTACGTGGGCGTGGTAGCCGGTGATCACCCCCGACTCCTCCAGCCGGCGGACCCGCTCGGCCACGGCCGGCGGCGACAGGTGCACCCGGCGGGACAGCTCGCTGTACGAGAGCCGGGCGTCGGCCTGGAGTTCCCGCAGCAGCGCCCAGTCCATGTCGTCCACGCCTGACCTTCCTCTCCGAAAGGTGGATGGGGGTTTCGCCTTTGCCATCGCAGGTCGAAGGGCGGCAGCGCCGTCGAATCGGCATTCCGTTCGGCCCGTCGACCGGGGCACCATGACGCTACCCGGCTCATGGAGGAGACGACAGGTGGAGCAGACGGACCTGCGGGTGCCCGCACCGGCCACGGTGGTCCGTCCGGCGACCCCGCGGCAGCGGGCGGCCCGGGCGGCCCGCAACGGCGGCGAACCGACCCTGGACTTCGCCGACCGGGTGCCCTACGACGCGTACGTGCACGCCAGCACCCTGCACCGGTTGCAGCAGCCGCTGAGCGACGACCCGGGCGAGATGTCCTTCCTGATGGTCAGCCAGATCATGGAGCTGTACTTCGGGCTGACCCGCCACGAGCTGCGCGAGGCCCAGCGCTGCCTGCGCGCCGACCGGGTGCGCGCCGCCCTGGCCCCGCTGCGCCGCGCGGCGCTGCACCTGGAGGGGCTCAACGCGGCCTGGAAGGGGCTGCGCTGGATGACCCCGGCCGACTTCAACCGGTTCCGCAACCTGCTCGGCGAGGGCTCCGGCTTCCAGTCGGCGATGTACCGGCACCTGGAGTTCACGCTCGGCCTGCGCGACGCGGCCCTGATCCGGCCGTTCCGCCGGCAGGCCGAGGTGCACGCCGAGCTGCGCGCCACGCTTGCCGCCCCGAGCCTGTGGGACGACGTGGTGGCCCTGCTGGCCCGGCGCGGCTTCGCCGTGCCGGCCGAGGTGCTGGGGCGCGACGTCGCCGAGGAGCACCGGCCGCACCCGGCGGTGGAGGCCGCCTGGGTGGCGATCTACGACGACGAGGAAGCCGCCGACGAGGAGG
Source organism: Micromonospora haikouensis (assembly GCF_000876225.1). Taxonomy (NCBI): domain Bacteria; kingdom Bacillati; phylum Actinomycetota; class Actinomycetes; order Micromonosporales; family Micromonosporaceae; genus Micromonospora; species Micromonospora haikouensis. The sequence continues at coordinate 1,059,452 of NZ_JXSX01000002.1, forward strand.
CCGGCGACGGGGAAACAACCGGCGAGGAAGCCGGCGCGGGCGGGCCGGGCGACGAGCTGCGGCTGCTCGGCGAGGCGCTGGCCGAGGTGGCCGAGCAGTTCGGCGACTGGCGGTGGAACCACGTCAAGGCGGTGCAGCGCACCATGGGCGCGAAGGTCGGCAGCGGCGGCTCCGCCGGCCTGGCCTGGTTGCAGCGCAGCATGGCCCGGGTGGTCTTCCCCGAGCTGTGGTCGGCCCGGACGGCGATGTGAGCGGGGAGGACACGATGACCGTCGCGGAGAGCGAGGCGCACCGCCTCGACAAGGCCGACCCCGGGCACCGGCACCTGTTCCACGTGCCGCCGGCCGACGGCGGGCGCTACCCCGAGGCCGCGTACCTGGCCGGCAACTCGCTCGGCCTGCAACCCCGGGCCACCCGCGCCGAGCTGCTGGCCGACCTGGATGCGTGGGGCCGCCTCGGCGTCGAGGGGCACCTGGAGGGGCAGCGGCCCTGGCTGCCGTACCACGAGCTGTTGACCGGGCCCGTCGCGCGACTGGTCGGCGCGCGGCCCACCGAGGCCGTGGTCATGAACTCCCTCACCGTCGACCTGCACCTGCTGATGGTCAGCTTCTACCGGCCGGCGGGGCGGCGCACCCGCATCCTCATCGAGGACTCCGCCTTCCCGTCGGACAGCTACGCGGTGCGCAGCCAGGCCCGCTTCCACGGCCTCGACCCCGACGCCACCGTGCTGCGGCTGCGCCCGCGCCCCGGCGAGGACGCCCTGCGCACCGCCGACGTGACCGACCTGCTCGCCGCCGAGGGCGACACGATCGCGCTGGTGCTGCTTGGCGGGGTCAACTACCTCACGGGCGAACTGCTGGACATCCCGGCGATCACCGCGGCCGGCCGGGCCGCCGGTGCGGTCGTCGGCTGGGACCTGGCGCACGCCGCCGGCAACGTCCCGCTCGCGCTGCACGACTGGGGCGTCGACTTCGCCGCCTGGTGCTCCTACAAGTACCTCAACTCCGGTCCGGGCGCGCTGGCCGGCGTCTTCGTCCACGAGCGGCACCTCGGCCGGGCCGACCTGCCCCGCTTCGAGGGCTGGTGGAGCACCGACGCGGCCACCCGGTTCGAGATGACCCCCACCTCCCGCCCCCCGGCCACCGTGGAGGCGTGGCAGGTGTCCAACCCGCCGATCCTCGCCATGGGCCCGGTGCGCACCTCGCTGGAGCTGTTCGACTCGATCGGCATGCCGGCGCTGCGGGAGCGCAGCCTGCGGCTCACCGGCTACCTGGAGCGGCTGCTCGACGAGGTCACCGCCGACCGGCCGCTGACCGTGGTCACGCCCCGCGACCCGGCCCGCCGGGGCTGCCAGCTCTCCGTGCGCATCGGCGCGGGCAGCGCCGGTGAGCTGACCAAGCGGCTGCGCCACGAGCACGGGGTGGTCGCCGACGCCCGGGAGCCGGACGTCGTCCGGTTCGCCCCGGTGCCGCTCTACTCGACGTACCACGACTGCTGGCGGGTCGCCGACGCGCTGGCCGCGACGGTCGCGGAGGTGACCCCATGAACCCCGAACACGAGGAGATCGCCGTCGTCGGGGCCGGGCTGGCCGGCTGCCTGCTGGCCTGCTTCCTGGCCCGGCGCGGCTACAGGGTGGCCCTCTACGAGCGGCGGCCGGACCCGCGCACCGGTCGCGTCGAGCGGGGCCGCTCGATCAACCTGGCGCTGTCCGAGCGCGGGCTCGACGCGCTGCGCCGCATCGGGCTGGCCGAGCAGGTGCTGGCCGACGCGCTGCCGATGCGCGGGCGCATGATCCACCCCGTGGTCGGTGAGCCGGCGTTCCAGTCCTACAGCGCCACCGGGGACCGGGCGATCAACTCGATCAGCCGGGGCGCGCTCAACAACGCCCTGCTCACCGCCGCCACCGCGCTGCCCGGGGTGCGGGTCGCGTTCGACCACCGGCTCGTCGGCCTCGACCCGGCCACCGGCGAGATGACCTTCGAGACCCCGCAGGGCAAGACCACGGCCGCCGCGCCGGTCGTCCTCGGCGCCGACGGGGCCGGCTCCGCCGTGCGCGGGCAACTCCTCGCGTACGGGGTGCTCCAGGAGAGCCTCGACTTCCTCGACTACGGCTACAAGGAGCTGACCGTCCCGCCGGTCGGCGGGGAGTTCGCCCTCGACCCGGCTGCCCTGCACATCTGGCCGCGCGGCACGTCGATGATGATCGCCCTGCCCAACCCCGACCGCTCGTTCACCTGCACGCTGTTCTGGCCCACCCACGGCACGGCGAGCTTCGCCTCGCTGACCAGCCCGGCGGCGATCGAACGGCACTTCGCCACCCACTACCCGGACCTGCTGCCGCTGGCCCCCAACCTGGTCGACGACTACCAGCACAACCCGGTCGGGGTGCTCGGCACCGTCCGCTGCACCCCGTGGCAGGCGGGCGGGCGGGTCGGGCTGCTCGGCGACGCCGCGCACGCCATCGTCCCGTTCTACGGCCAGGGCGCGAACTGCGCGTTCGAGGACGTGGTGGCGCTGGACCACTGCCTCGACGAGTGCGCCGACGACTGGGCGGCCGCGCTGCCGCTGTTCCAGGCGCGGCGGCAGGGCGACGCCGAGGCGATCGCCCGGATGGCGCTGGCCAACTTCGTGGAGATGCGCGACAAGGTGGCCTCCCCGGTCTTCCAGGCCCGCCGCCGCCTCGACCACGCGCTGGAGCGGGCCCTGCCCGGGCGGTACGTCTCCCAGTACGAGCTGGTGTCCTTCTCCACCACCCCGTACGCGCGGGTGCGGCGGCGGGTGCGCCGCCAGCAGGCGGTGCTCGGGGCGGTGGCCGCCGGCACGGCGGCGCTGCTCGCCGGCGCGGTCGGCGTGGCCTGGACGCGGGGGCGGCGGCGGTGAGCGTGACCTGGGATCCGGGCCTGATGGACGGGCGGGCGGCCGGCGGGCCGCCGCTGCTGCGGCACTTCGTCGGCGGGGAGTTCGTCGACGCGGGCCGCCGGTTCACCAAGCGCAGCCCCGTCACCGGCGAGCCGGTCTTCGAGGTGGTCGAGGCCGACCGGTCCACCGTCGACGACGCGGTGGCCGCCGCCCGGGCGGCGCTGCACGGGCCGTGGGGCCGGATGGGGGAGCGGGACCGCGCCGAGGTGCTGCGCCGGGTCGCCGACGAGCTGGAACGCCGCTTCGCCGACCTGGTCACCGCCGAGGTCGCCGACACCGGCAAGTCCATCAGCCAGGCCCGCACGCTGGACGTGCCCCGGGCCGCGGCCAACTTCCGGGCGTTCGCGGAGATCGTGGCGACCGCCCCGACGGAGTCGTTCACCACCGTCACCCCGACCGGCGGGAGGGCGTTGAACTACGCCGTGCGCAAGCCCGTCGGCGTCGTCGCCGTGATCGTCCCGTGGAACCTGCCGCTGCTGCTGCTCACCTGGAAGGTCGCCCCCGCCCTGGCCTGCGGAAACGCCGTGGTGGTCAAGCCCAGCGAGGAGACCCCCGCCTCGGCGACCCTGCTCGCCGAGGTGCTGGCCGCCGCCGGGGTGCCCGACGGGGTGTTCAACCTGGTGCACGGCTTCGGCCCCGACTCGGCCGGCGAGTTCCTCACCCGCCACGCGGACGTCGACGCGATCACGTTCACCGGCGAGTCCGCCACCGGCGGGGCGATCATGCGGGCCGCCGCCGACGGGGTGAAGGCCGTCTCGTTCGAGCTGGGCGGCAAGAACGCCGGCCTGGTCTTCGCCGACGCCGACCTCGACGCCGCCGTCGCCGGGTCGGTGCGGTCCAGCTTCACCAACGGCGGCCAGGTGTGCCTGTGCACCGAGCGGATCTACGTGCAGCGGCCCGTGTTCGACGAGTTCGTCGGGCGGCTGGCGAAGGCGGCCGACGCGCTCGCGTACGGGTGGCCCGCCGACGAGGCCACCGTCAACATGCCGCTGATCTCCCACCAGCACCGGGACAAGGTGCTCGGCTACCACGACCTGGCCCGCGCCGAGGGGGCCGAGTTCCGGGCCGGCGGCGGCACGCCCGCCTTCGGCGACGCCCGCGACGGCGGCGCGTACGTGCGGCCCACCGTGCTCACCGGCCTCGGCCCCGACGCCCGCACCAACCGCGAGGAGATCTTCGGCCCGGTGGTGCACGTCGCCCCGTTCGACACCGAGGAGGAGGCGTACGCGCTGGCCAACGGCACCGAGTACGGCCTCGCCGCGACCGTGTGGACCCGGGACGTGGGCCGGGCGCACCGGGCCGGGGCCCGCCTCGACGCCGGCATCGTCTGGGTCAACACCTGGTTCCTGCGGGACCTGCGCACCCCGTTCGGCGGGGTGAAGGCGTCCGGCATCGGCCGCGAGGGCGGCGTGCACTCCCTCGACTTCTACTCCGAACTCACCAACGTCTGCGTGGACCTCACATGACCGTCGACATCGAAGCCGCCGCCCGGGAGCTGACCGAGGCCCGGGCGAGCGGCAAGCCCTGCCCGCCCCTGCGCGGCCGGCTGCTGGCCGAGGGGGACGTCGCGTCGGCGTACCTCGTGCAGCAGCGCCAGGCGCGGGCCTGGCACGGCCGGGGCGAGCGCCGGGTCGGCGCGAAGATCGGCCTGACCTCCCGGGCCGTGCAGGACAGCTTCGGCGTGTACGAGCCCGACTTCGGCGTGCTGACCGACGCGATGGCCGTCGCCGACGGCGACGAGGTGCCGATCGGGCGGCTGCTCCAGCCCCGCGTGGAGGCGGAGATCGCCTTCGTGCTCGGCGCGGACCTCACCGTCGGGCGGCCCACCACCGTCGACCTGCTGCGGGCCGTCGACCACGTGCTGCCGGCCATCGAGATCGTCGACTCGCGGGTCGCCGGCTGGGACATCTCCATCGTCGACACCGTCGCCGACAACGCCTCCAGCGGGCTGTTCGTGCTCGGCACCGCGCCGCGCCGGCTCCCCGACGTGGACCTGCGGCTGTGCGGGATGGTCCTGGAGCACGCGGGGGAGCCCGTCTCGGTCGGTGCGGGCGCGGCGTGCCTCGGCAACCCGCTGCACGCCCTCGGCTGGCTCGCCGGCACCCTCGCCCGCGCCGGCGACCCGCTGCGCGCCGGCGACGTGGTGCTCTCCGGGGCGCTCGGGCCGATGGTGCCGGTGACGCCCGGCGCGGCGTACGAGGCGCGGATCTCCGGGCTCGGCTCGGTGCGGACCTGCTTCAGCGAGGAGAAGTCATGATCGGGGTGGACACCGCCGGCATCGCCGCGAGGCTGGGCGAGGCGGCCGACACGGCCACCGCCATCGGCCAGCTCGCCGCCGAGACCGGCCTCGACGTCGACGGCGCGTACGCGGTGCAGACCGCCCTCGTGCAGCGCCGGCTCGACCGGGGCGAGCGCCTCGTCGGGCTGAAGATGGGGCTGACCAGCCGCGCGAAGATGGCCCAGGTCGGCGTCGACGAGGTGATCTGGGGGCGGCTCACCGACGTGATGCGGGTGCCCGACGGCGGCACGGTCGACGTGGCCGACTTCATCCACCCCCGGGTCGAGCCGGAGGTGGCGTTCCTGCTGGACCGGGTGCCCGAGCCGGGCGAGCCTGTCGGGTCGTTCGCCGACGCGGTGCGCGCCGTGGCCCCGGCGATCGAGTTGATCGACTCCCGGTACGCGAACTTCACCTTCTCCCTGCCGGACGTGATCGCCGACAACACCTCGGCCGGCGCGTTTGCGATCGGGCCGTGGTCGCCGGTGCCCGACGGGCTGGACAACCTCGGCGTGCTGCTGGAGGTCGACGGGCGCATCGCGCAGGTCGGCTCGACCGCGGCGATCCTCGGCGACCCACGTCGGGCCCTGGACGAGGGGCTGCGCCTCGCCGGCCGGCACGGGGTGCGGCTGCGCTCCGGCTGGGTGTTCCTGGCCGGGGCCGCCACCGCCGCCGTGCCGCTGCGGCCGGGCGCGCACGTGCGGGCCGTCGTGGAGAAGCTCGGCGTCGCGTCGCTGCGGGCGGCGTCGTGAGTGGGCGGGCGCGGGTGGTTGCCGGGAAGGCCGTGCCGCGCGGGGCGTTTCCGCACGTGAAGGTCGCGGGCGGCTTCGTCTTCGTCTCCGGTACGTCGTCGCGGCGGCCCGACAACACGTTCGCCGGTGTCGCCGTGGACGAGTTCGGCACCACCGACCTGGACATCCGGGAGCAGACCCGGGCCGTGATCGGCAACGTCCGGGACCTGCTGCGCTCGGTCGGCGCGGACCTGGCCGACCTGGTGCAGGTCACCTCGTACCTGGTCAACATGAACGACTTCGGTGGCTACAACGAGGTGTGGGCGGAGTTCTTCGACGCGGACGGGCCGACCCGGACCACGGTGGCCGTGCACCAGCTTCCGCACCCGCACCTGCTGATCGAGATGCAGGCCGTGGCACTTCTTCCGGCGGAAGGTCAGTCGTGACGTCGGAAGGTCAGTCGTGAGTTCGGGAGGTCAGTCGTGAGTGAGATCGCCGAGCCGTTCAGCTTCCCCGGCTGGATCGCCGAGAACCAGCACCTGCTGAAGCCGCCCGTGGGCAACAAGGAGATGTTCCCCGGCGGCGACGACTTCATCGTGATGGTCGTGGGCGGGCCCAACCAGCGCACCGACTTTCACGTCGACCCGTACGAGGAGTTCTTCTACCAGGTCAAGGGCAACATGCACGTCAACCTGATGACGCCCGAGGGGCCGCGTACGGTGCACGTGCGTGAGGGGCAGATGTGGATGCTGCCGCGCGACACCCCGCACTCGCCGCAGCGCCCCGAGCCCGGCTCGATCGGCGTGGTCGTCGAGCGGGTCCGCGAGGAGGGCACGCTGGAGAAGTTCCAGTGGTACTGCCCGCAGTGCGGGGCGAAGGTGCACGAGGTGGAGTTGCAGGTCCGCGACATCGCCGCCGACCTGCCCCCGGTGTTCGGCGCGTTCTACGCCGACGAGGCCGCCCGCACCTGCGGCGAGTGCGGTGCCCTGCACCCGGGCAAGGGCTGATGACCGGGCCCGCCGCACCCGGCCCCGCCGTCGCGGGGCGGCCCGTCGTGGACGTGCACACCCACGTCGTACCGAAGGGGTGGCCGGACCTCGGCGCGGCGTGCGGCGGGTCCGGCTGGCCGTGGCTGCGGGTCGACTCCGAGCGGGCCGCCATGATCATGGTGGGGGAGACGGAGTTCCGGCCGGTCGGCGCGGAGTGCTGGGACGCGCCGACCCGGCTGGCCGACATGGCCGCCGACGGGGTCGACGTGCAGGTGGTGTCCCCGACGCCGGTCTTCTTCGGCTACGACCGGCCCGCCGGCCAGGCGGCGAAGGTCGCCCGGATCTTCAACGACCTGACCCTGGAGGTCACGGCCGGCGGCGGCGACCGGCTCGTGCCGTTCTGCCAGGTGCCGTTGCAGGACCCGGACGCGGCCTGCGCCGAGCTGGACCGCTGCCTCGCGGCCGGGCACGTCGGGGTGGAGATCGGCAACCACGTCGGCGACCGCGACCTCGACGACGCGGGCGTGGTCACCTTCCTCCAGCACTGCGCGCACGTCGGCGCGCCGGTCTTCGTGCACCCGTGGGACATGCCGGACGGCCCCCGGCTCGACCGGTGGATGGCCCGCTGGCTGACCGGGATGCCCGCCGAGACGCACCTGTCGGTGCTGGCGATGATCCTCGGCGGGGTGTTCGACCGGGTGCCGGAGACGCTGCGGATCTGCTTCGCCCACGGCGGCGGCAGCTTCCCGTTCTGGCTGGGCCGCGCCGACAACGCCTGGCACCGCCGGGGCGACCTGGTCCGGGGCGCGTCGGCCGCCCCGCCCAGCGCGTACGTCGACCGGTTCTGCGTCGACTCGGTGGTGTTCGCCCCGGCGGCGCTGCGGCTGCTGGTCGACACGATGGGCGAGGACCGGGTGCTGGTCGGCAGCGACTACCCGTACCCGCTGGGGGAGCGGCCGGCGGGGCGGGTGGTCCGCGAGGCCGACTTCCTCACCGCCGGGCAGCGCGCCAAGCTCCTCTCCACCAACGCCCTGCGCTTCCTCGGCCTCGACCGGCGGTTCGCCATCCGGGAGCTGCTGTCGATAGACCGCGACTGGACGGGCCTGCTGGAGGACGACAAGACGCCGCGGTTCTGACCGGTCGTGTCGGGCGGCGGGGCGAGGCGGGGTCGGGCAGGATGGCGGGGTGGCCGAGCTGCACGACCTGACCGCCCTGGAGCAGGGCGCCGCGATCGCGCGCGGCGAGTGCTCCAGCGTGGACCTGGTCGAGCACCACCTGTCCCGGGTCGACGCGCTCGGCGACACCGTCGGCGCGTTCGTCACCGTCACCGGCGAGGCGGCCCGCCAGGCGGCGCGGGCGGCCGATGCCACCCCTGCGCAGGGGCGCGGCCCGCTGCACGGCGTGCCCACCGCGATCAAGGACCTGACGCTCACCGCCGGGGTGCGCACCACGTTCGGCTCGGCGGCCTTCGCCGACCTGGTGCCCCCGCTCGACGCCGACGTGGTGCGGCTGATCCGCGCCGCCGGGCTGGTCAGCCTCGGCAAGACCACCACCAGCGAGCTGGGCTGCTCGCTCTACTCCGAGGGCCTGGTCGCGCCGCCGGCCCGCAACCCGTGGGACCTGGCGTACACGGCCGGCGGCTCCTCCGGCGGGGCCGGGGCGGCGGTCGCGGCCGGGCTGGTCCCCGTCGCCCAGGGCTCCGACGGCGGCGGCTCGCTGCGCATCCCCGCCTCGCTGTGCGGCCTCGTCGGCCACAAGCCGAGCCGGGGCGCGGTCCCCGGCGGGCCGCTCGGCTTCGGCGCGTTCGGCCTGCCGATCAACGGGCCGCTGGGGCGCACCGTCGCCGACGTCGCCGCGCTGCTCGACGTCATGGCGGTGCCGGTGCCCGGCGAGCCCTACCTGCCGCCGCCCGCGCCCGACGGCGGCTACCTCGGTGCGGCCCGCGGCGCCGCGCCCGGCCGGCTGCGGGTCGGCCGGTTCACCGCCCCGATGCTCGCCGACGAGCCCGTCCACCCCGACTGCGTGGCCGCCGTCGACGCCGCCGCCGCGCTGCTCGCCGAGGCCGGGCACGAGGTGGTCGACGTCCCCGCGCCGTTCGGCCCGGAGGTGTGGCCGCTGTTCGAGATCGTGTGGTACGTCCTGGCGCTCACCCCCGTCCCGCCCGAGCGGGAGAGCCGCCTGCTGCCGCTGACCCGCCTCCTGCGGTCGCGGGGCGCGGAGATCTCCGCCGGCACCCTGACCAGCACCCTCGGCGAGCTGCAGGCGCAGGTGCGCCGGGCCGCCCGCCGCACCGCCGGCTGCGACCTGTTGCTCTGCCCGACGCTGTCCGCGCCGCAGGCGCCGGTGGGCTGGTTCACCGCCGCCGGCGACCCCGAGCGCGACTTCGACCTGCAACGGCGGTTCTCGCCGTACTGCGCCGTGTTCAACGTCACGGGGGAACCGTCCGTGTCGCTACCGCTGGGGCGCACCGCCGAGGGGCTGCCCGTCGGGGTTCTGCTCACCGGCCGGTACGGTGCCGACGCGACCCTGATCGGCGTCGCCGCGCAGCTTGAGCACGCCAGTGGCGGGTGGGATCGCCACCCCGCAGTCTGGCGGGCCGTGGGCTCCGCTAACGTGAATACGAGCGGAGTCGGCGAGCCGATGTCATGATCGTCCAACCGACCCGGAAGTTCCTGGTCTCTCTTTCCGCCTGGGGGCGTTGGGATTGTCTGTTACCGAGACGTTGCTGATCTTCGTCGGCATCCCGGCGGCCGTGGTGCTGGTGATCACCGCGCTGGCGTTCGCCGGTGGCCGGTCCTCCGGTGGCGGCGCCAAGCGCTACCGGCCGGGTCGACCCTTCGACTTCACTCCGGTCTGGTTCCTGGGCCGTCCGGAGCAGCTGGCCGACTCGGCCGGCACCGCGCTGGCGGCGGGCGCGCAGGCGCCGGCGCTGACCAGCCACAAGCTTGACCGGGCCGGCGTCGAGGCGCCGGCCGGTGGAACCGGAGGCGCAAGTGACCGTTGGTGAGAAGCAGGCCGAGGCGGGCACCCCGCCCGAGGTGCTGGACGGGCCGTTCTCGACCCGCCAGCTGCTGCGCATCGACGAGGCGCTCCGCCTGGCCGACCAGGGGACCGGGCTGGTCTTCTCGGTCTACGTCGGCGGGCTCGACGAGCCGATCCGGGCGCACGCCCAGCGGCTGCACCGCCAGCTCGCCGACCCCGACCGGTCGGTCCTGATCGCGGTGTCGCCCAACCAGCGCCAGCTGGAGATCGTCACCGGGCGGCAGGCCCGCAAGCGCATCCCCGACACCTACGCGAAGCTCGCCGCGCTCTCCATGGTGGCGGCCTTCGGTGGCGGCGACCTGGCCGGCGGCATCATCAGCGGCCTCGACCAGCTCGCCAGCCACGCCGGCCGGGCGTAAGGAAGGGCCCCTTCCTGACGCCTACGGTCGAGAAGGGCACCCTTCTCACCACCCGCACGGCGAGCACCACTGCACAAGACGGCGACGCCCGGTCCGCGACAGCGGGCCGGGCGTCCGTGCGTTCGGCGGCGCGTGCCGGTCCGGCCGTGCATCGCGTCCACCTCCTCACGCCACACTAAACGCCCCGGGGCCGGCGGTGGACTCGCGTCCACTGCCGGCCCCGGGCCGCGTACCACGTGGGGTCAGGCGCTGCGGGCGTCGCGCTCGCGGGCCTTCAACGCGCGCACGACGGCGTCGCGGCCCTCGGCGACCAGCCGCCGCAGCGACGCCGGCTTGTCGCCGGCGGCGGCCAGCCACGCGTCCGTGGCGGCCACCGTGTCCTCGGAGACCTGCTGCGTCGGGTACGCCAGCTGCACGAACTCCTGCGCCGGCTCGCTGTCGCGCTGCGCCCAGACCTGGTCCACCACCTCGAAGTACCGCTCCCGGTAGGGCGCGACCAGCTCCGCCTGCACGGCCGGGGCGAAGCCCTGCAACAGCGCCCGGTTGCGCCAGTTCGGCAGCGCGTCGGGGCCGGTGAGCTGCGCCCAGACCGCCGCCTTGTTCTCCGGCGTCGGCACCAGCGCGTGCGCGTACGCGGCCTCCCGCTCGCCGCTGGCGGTGCGGTCGCCGGCCAGCTCCGCCTCGATCTCGGCCGGCCCGCCGACGCCCTTGCTCACCAGCGACTGCAGGATCACCCAGCGCAGCTCGGTGTCGATGGCCAGCCCGGCGGGCACGTCCACCCCGTTCAGCCAGCCCCGGACGGCGGCCAGGTCCTCCGCCGAGCGGGACGCCTGCACGTACGCGCGCGCCCAGGCGAGCTGGAGCCCGCTGCCCGGCTCGGCGGTGGCCAGCGTCGCCTTCGCGGCGCGGGCCAGCTCCGCCCAGCCGGACGGGGCCCACGCCGGGTCGGCGTACAGGTTGAGGGTGGTCACCACGGACTGCCGCAGGGTGGCGGTGACCAGGTTGATGTCGGTCTCGGCGGGCAGCCCGGCCAGCACCAGCGCCAGGTAGTCGCGGGCCGACAGCTCGGCGTCGCGGACCATGTCCCACGCCGCCATCCAGCACAGGGCCCGCGACAGCGACGACTCGAACCCGGCGATGTGCTGCACCACCGTGGCCATCGACCGCTCGTCCAGGCGCAGCTTCGCGTACGTCAGGTCGTCGTCGTTGAGCAGAAGCACGTCGGCGGCCCGCACCCCGGCCAGGTCGGTCAGCTCGGTCGACTCGCCGGTCACGTCGACCTCGATGCGGTCGCGGCGCACCAGCCGGCCGTCGGTCAGGTCGTACAGGCCCACACCGATGCGGTGCGTGCGCAGCGTCGGGTGCCCCGACGGGGCCTCCTGCCGCACCACGACCCGCTCGTACGTGCCGTCCGCGCCGATCGTCACCTCGGGGCGCAGCGTGTTGACCTGCGCGGTCTCCAGCCACTGGGCGGCGAACTTGCGCAGCTCCCGGCCGGAGGCCGCCTCCAGCTCCGACAGCAGGTCGTCGAAGGTGGCGTTGCCCCAGGCGTGCTTGCCGAAGTAGGCGCGCAGCCCGGCCAGGAACGGCTCCTCGCCGACGTACGCGACGAGCTGCTTGAGCACGCTCGCGCCCTTGGCGTACGTGATGCCGTCGAAGTTGACCTCGACGGCCTCCAGGTCCGGCATCTCGCAGTAGACCGGGTGGGTGGAGGAGAGCTGGTCCTGCCGGTAGCCCCAGTTCTTGCGGATCGACAGGAACGTCGTCCAGGCGTCGGAGAACCGGGTGGCGTTGGCGTTGCACCAGTGGCTGGCCCACTCGGCGAACGACTCGTTGAGCCACAGGTCGTTCCACCAGCGCATGGTGACCAGGTCACCGAACCACATGTGCGCCAGCTCGTGCAGGATCGTGTTGGCCCGCTGCTCGTACTCGAAGTCGGTGACCTGCGAGCGGAAGATGTAGTGCGACTCGGCGTGCGTGACGCAGCCGAAGTTCTCCATCGCCCCGGCGTTGAAGTCGGGCACCCAGAGCTGGTCGTACTTGGGCAGCGGGTAGCGCACCCCGAACTGCTCGTGGAAGAAGTCGAAGCCCTGCTTGGTGATCAGGAACAGGTCGTCGGCGTCGAGGTGCTGCGCCATCGACGCCCGGCAGTAGACCCCCAGGTCGATGCCGTCGTGGCTGTCGCGCACCTCGTGGTACGGGCCGGCGCAGAGCGCGGTGATGTAGGTGCTCATCCGCGCCGACTGGGCGAAGTGGACCGCCTTGAGCCCCTCGCCGGCCGGCTCCTCGCGGGCCACCGGCATGTTGGACACCACCCGCCAGTGCTCCGGGACGGTGGCGTGCCAGGTGTAGACGCTCTTGAGGTCGGGCTGGTCGAAGCAGGCGAACACCTTCTGCGCGTCGGCCGTCTCGAACTGGCTGTAGAGGTAGGTCTCCCCGTCGACCGGGTCGACCGTGCGGTGCAGCCCCTGCCCGCTGTTGGAGTACGCGAAGTCGGCGTCCACCACGAGGGTGTTCTCGGCGGCCAGGCCGGGCAGCGGCAGCCCCTTCTCCGCCGACCAGCCCGACAGGTCGAGCGGCGTGCCGTTGAGGGTGGCCGACCGGACCGACTCGGCGGCGGCCTCGATGAAGGTGGCCGCACCCGGCTCGGCGCAGCGGAACCGGACCTCGGTCACCGACCGGAAGGTGCGTCCGTCGGCCGCCTGCACGGCGGTCGACAGGTCCAGACTGATGTCGTACCCGGTCACCTCAAGCAGGCGGGCCCGCTCGGTGGCCTCCACCTGGGTCAGGTTGCGCACTCCCGGCACTGTTCGTCTCCATCCCACTCTCGCCGTGCGCCGCCGCGGCGCCAGCCCACCGCTCGCTCGTGGCGACCGGTTCCGATCCGAGTCTTCCATGCGAGGGCACCTCGCGGTGGTCGAGCTCACGCTCTCATTCCGCTACCGGTCGATGCGCCGTGGGGTGAGGATCGAGGGACGAGGCGCCGGCTTTCGGCCCTCCCGTCGCGAAGGGAACCTCACGTGACCGACCGTGTCGCCGTCGACATGTGGTTCGACCCCATCTGCCCCTGGGCGTGGGTGACCTCCCGCTGGCTGCTGGAGGTGGAACAGGTCCGCGACGTGGACGTCCGCTTCCACGTGATGAGCCTGTCGGTGCTCAACGAGGGCCGGGACGTGCCCGAGCAGTACCAGCAGCTCCTGCAGGCCGGCTGGGGCCCGGTGCGGGTGTGCGTCGCCGTGCAGCGGCAGCACGGCCCCGACGCCGTCCGCGCGCTCTACACCGCCCTGGGCACCCGCATCCACCTCGGCAAGGAGGAGCTGGGCCGGGACCTGTACGTGGCCGCGCTCGCCGACGCCGGGCTGGGCCCGGAGCTGGCCGACGCCGCCGACTCCACCGACTACGACGAGGCGCTGCGGGCCAGCCACGAGGCGGGCATGCGGCCGGTCGGCCAGGACGTGGGCACCCCGGTGATCCACGCGCCGGGCCCGGACGGCTCGCCGGTGGCGTTCTTCGGCCCGGTGGTCACCCCGCGCCCGAAGGGGGAGGCCGCCGGCCGGCTCTGGGACGGCGTCCTGCTGGTCGCCGGCACGCCCGGCTTCTACGAGCTGAAGCGCTCCCGCGAGGTCGGCCCGAGCTTCGAGTAAGGAAGGGCCCCTTCTTAACGCCTGCGGTAGAGAAGGGTCCCCCTCTCACCCCCGCCCGGGGCGCGCGCCGGCCGGCGCGCGCCCCGGGCGGGGCCCCGCTCAGTTGGTGGACTCGGGTGGGGTGCGGCCGGCGGCGTAACCCCGCGGCGGTAGCGTCAGCGGTCATGACGGTCGTGCATCCGATCGCCCGGGCCTGGATCACCACTGGCGGCACCGGCGCGCAGAACTACGACGAGTTCGCCGACGACGCGGAGATCACCGCGATCATCGAGGCGAACCCGCACAGTGCCCTCGGCATCGAGATGCCCCACCGGGCGCCGGAGAGCCTGGGGAAGTCGTTCCTCGACGCGCTGCCCGACGCGGTGACCCGGCTCGCCGAGGCGAAGGCCGACGGCAGCTACACCCCGGCCGAGCAGGTCGTGGTCCTCTACCGGATCAGCGCGCCGGGGGAGGAGACCGCGTACGGGATGTTCGCCATGGTCGACACCGACCAGATCTCCACCAGCGCCGACGAGCCGGGCCTGGTCATCCGCAACGAGGACGTCTTCATCGCCAAGGTCCGGGAGCGGGTCGCGCTCGCCGAGGCGCTCGGGCACCTGCTCTCGCCCGTACTCCTGCTCCAGACCGGCCGGGGCGACGAGCTGCACGCCGCGCTCGCGGCGGCGACCGAGACGGCCGGCGCGCCCGCCGCGACCGACACCGATCAGGCCGGGCGCACGCACGCCGTGTGGCTGCTCGGCCCCGGCCCGGAGCAGGACGCGCTGACCGCGCTGGCCGGCGGCGGCGAGCTGGTGGTCGCCGACGGCAACCACCGCAGCCTCGCCGCCCAGACCGGCGGCCTGCCCCGCTTCCTGGCCGTGGTGACCACCCCCGCGTCGGTCGCCATCCAGCCCTACAACCGGCTGGTCAGCGAGCTGACCGTCACCCCGGCAGAGCTGCTCGACCGGCTCCGCGCCGCCGGGGCCGAGGTCGAGCCGATCGACGGCCCGGTCGAGGTCCCGACGGCCGGCGGCACCGTCGCGCTTCGGCTCCCCGACCAGGGGTACGCGGTGCGCCTGCCGCACGTCGACGGCGGCCGGCTGGAGAACCTCGACCACGCCCTGGTCGAGCGGGTGCTGCTGCGCGACGCGCTCGGCCTCGACCCCGGCGACAAGCGGATCACGTACGTCGGCGGCGACTACCCGGCGAGCTGGCTGACCGGCGAGGTCGAGGCGGGCCGGGCCGAGCTGGCCGTGCTGATCGCCCCGGTGACCGTCGACGACTTCGTCGCGGTGAACCTGGCCCGGGAGAAGATGCCGCGCAAGAGCACCTGGTTCACCCCGAAGGCCCGCGGCGGCCTCGTGGTGGCCGAGCTGCCCCGCTGAGTAACACCCTGAACTGCGCTTCTGTGTCGAAACCGGCTCCGCGCCGCCGCCCGCGTGTCGGCGCGTGAGCCGGCCTGACAGACTGCGCGGTATGCGCGTCTATCTGGGATCCGACCACGCCGGTTTCGAGCTGAAGGTGCACCTGGCCAGCCACCTCGCCAAGCAGGGGTACGAGGTGGTCGACGTCGGGCCGCACGTCTTCGACCCGGACGACGACTACCCGGCGTTCTGCCTGCACACGGGCACCCGGGTGGTCGCCGACCCGGGCAGCCTCGGCGTCGTCATCGGTGGTTCGGGCAACGGCGAGCAGATCGCCGCGAACAAGGTCGCGGGCGTCCGGGCGGCGCTGGCCTGGAACATCGACACGGCCCAGCTCGGCCGGGAGCACAACGACGCGAACATCGTGGCCGTCGGCGCCCGCCAGCACACCCTGGACGAGGCGACCGCCATCGTCGAGGCGTTCCTCACCACGTCGTTCTCCGGCAACCCCCGGCACGCCCGGCGGATCGAGCAGGTCGCCGCGTACGAGCAGACCCGCGAGCTGCCCGAGCTGCCCTGACCCGGCGCGAGGACCTGCCCCGCCCCGCGCCGCTCAGCGGCCGGAGCGGGGCAGGTCCTCGCGGGGCACCCAGTTGCGCCGGACGACGACCACCCGCTGCTCCGCCTCGGCCAGGTCCGCCTCGGTCGGCCGGGCGGCGTCCCGGGCCCGCATCGCCGCCCGGGGCCCCACCTGCGAGGAGCCGGGGCCGACCAGGCCGCGCAGGCCCCGTTCGCCGCCGTCCCGGTCGTCGCCGCCGGGGGCGGGCCGGCGGCGGGGCGGCTCGGCCGCCACGTCCTGCGTGCCGGCCGTGGCGGCGGCCGGGGTTTCGCCGTCGGTGTGGTGCCTCGACCGGCGTCGCCGTCGTTCCGCGTCACCCATCCGTCGACCGTACCGCCCGGGACCGCCCCCGCGCCCCGCCCGGGCCGGTCGACCGGTGCGCCGCCCCGGCCGGGCCAACCGGACCGGCCCGAGGCAACCAGGGTGTCAGAAGACGCCCATCCCCGCCGGGGCCCGGTGCCAGGAGAAGGCCGGGTCGGCGGCGGCGAGCGCACCGGGGCGCAGCTCGGCGACCCGCCCGGCGTCGGCGAGCGTGGTGATCCCCACCCCGCCCAGGTACAGCTCGCCGAGCGCCCGCACGTCGCAGGCCAGGTCGGCCGGGGCGTCGGTGGGCACGCAGCGGGCGCCGTCCGGGCCGCCGGTCAGCCGCCAGCGCCCCGTGTTCTCCGGCAGCAGCTCGTCGGTCACCTCGACCACCACGTCGACGGCGGCGGCGTACCGGCGGGCGGCGAGGGCGGCGGGCACGTCCACCACCCGCACCCACAGCGCGTCGGACACCCGGGGCTCCAGCCGCCGCGGCTCGTTGACCAGGCGCAGCAGCGGATCGTCCACCGGCCCCCGGTAGGACAGCCGGCGGGTCAGGTCGAGCGAGAGCAGCAGCCGCCACAGCGCCAGGCGGGCCGTCGCGTTCTCGGCCACCACCTCGTCGACGATGGTCACCCCGCACGCGCCGGCGGCGTCCTGGCTGAGCCGGGAGCGCCACAGCGCGTACCCGTCGACCTCGCCGTCCGGGGCCTCGTGCAGCAGCACCCGCCGCTCCGTCGCGCCGTCGCGCTGGTCGGCCGGGTCGCCGAGCACGTACCGCCACCACCGGTCGTCCCGGTCGGACCAGCCGGGGCGGTCGGCGCGCTGCCGGTCGTACACCCGGGCCAGCTCGGCCTGCCGCGCGGCCGGGCGGTCCAGGCGCAGCCTGCCCTCGGCGGCGGTCGGGGCGGGCAGCCGCAGCTCGGTGGTGGTGCACTCGACGGCGAGCTGCTGGGCGGCGAGGCCGTAGCCGAAGCGGGGGTAGATCCGGCCCTCGCTGGCCCACAGCACGGCCACCGGCTCCCGGCCGGCGTCGCGGACCTCGCGCAGCTGCCGGCGCATGAGCCGGGTGAGCAGGCCGCGGCGGCGGTGGGTGGGCAGCACCGCGACCATGGTCACGTGGGCGGCGGGGACGACCGCCCCCGGCACGGTCAGTTCCCGGGTGTACGCCCCGGCGGACGCGACGAGGTCCGCGCCGTCGAAGACCAGCAGGCTGCGCTGCGGCTCCCAGATGCTTCGCTCGGCCTCGCGCGTCTCGGCGGGGAGGGTGGTGTGGAACGCGATCTCGAACAGGCGGGCCAACTCGTCGAAGCCGCCGGCCCGGCCGACGGTGATCGGCAGCGCAGTATCGGTCATCGCCCGTGTCTATCCCACGGCGCACGCGCGGGCGAGCGGATTTGCCGGCTGGTTACCCTCGGAGATGGCGGGCCGGCGACGCCGGCATCGGTCAGGGGGAGGACACGAGATGGCAGACCAGACACAGCCGTGGGCGGAGCGCACGGTCGAGGTGCCGCCGCAGCCGGGTGTCGGGGTGCCGCCGCAGCCCGACGCCTTCCGCCGGGGCGTGGCGTCCGTCGGCCAGCGGCGCCCGCCGCGCACCGAGCAGTTCCCCACCGTCGAGCACGGCGGCCACGCCGGGCACGCCGGGCACGACGGGCAGTGGTCCAACGTCTCGGCGCCCCGCCGGCCGCTGAGCTGGCACCTCAACCAGCTCCGGGTCGGCGGCGAGTGGAGCGCCGCCGGTGCCCTCTTCGCCTTCGTCTGCTGGGGCATCTGGGCCATCTCCGGGCGGGGCAACCTGGGGGCTCCGGTGCTCACCTTCCTGCTGAGCCTGCTGGTCGCCGCCGGCCTGTTCGGGCTGTCCCGGCTGCTCGGCCGGGTCGTCCTGGAGCGGCAGCTCGGGCGGGTCCGGCGCAGCGCGCGCGGCGCCCACCTGGTGACTGCCGTCTTCCTGGTCGGCCTGGGGGTCGCCTACCTCCAGCAGACCGAGTGGGTGGTCTCCGCCTGGAACTGGGTCACCGGCAACTGAGTCCCCGGTGCGCCCGGGCGGTCGGCCGTGGGCCGGGCCGCCCGGGCGTCGCCGTCGCGGCCCGCGCGACGCGGGCCGTTCCTCACCAGGCCGACGCCGCATACCCACCCGGCGGGCCTTCATCCGCCCCGGCGGGACCGGCCGACCGTCCGGCCCGGGTTCGGCGAGCGGCCGCAGCGCCGTTCGGCGACCCGGGGGGTACGTCCGGCGCACCGGAGCCGACCGGCCGTCGTCCCCACCCGCCGCCCCCGGCGATCATGGCCGGATGGGCGCGTATCGAGCAGCGTACGAGCGGAGCATCGCCGACCCGACGGGATTCTGGCGGGACGCGGCGGCGGAGATCGACTGGCACCGGCCCCCGCAGCGGATCCTCGACGACACCCGGGCCCCGCTGTACCGCTGGTTCCCCGACGGGGAGCTGAACACCTGCCACAACGCCCTGGACCGGCACGTGGCGGCGGGACGCGGCGACCAGCCGGCGCTGATCCACGACAGCCCGGTCACCGGCGTCACCCGCACCTACACGTACGCCGAGCTGCGCGACGCGACCACGCGGTTCGCCGGGGCCCTGCGCCGGCTCGGGGTCGGCCGGGGCGACCGGGTGCTGCTCTACCTGGCGATGGTCCCGGAGGCGGTGGTCGCGATGCTGGCCTGCGCCCGGATCGGCGCGGTGCACTCCGTGGTGTTCGGCGGCTTCGCCGCGCACGAGCTGGCCGTCCGCATCGACGACGCCCGGCCGAAGGTGGTCGTGGCCACCTCGTGCGGCATCGAGGTGGACCGGATCGTGCCCTACCACCCGATCCTCGACGCGGCCCTCGCCGAGGCCGAGCACGCCCCGCAGCGGTGCGTGATCGTGCAGCGCCCCCAGCATCCCGCGCCGCTGACCCCCGGCCGCGACGTCAGCTGGGAAGACGCCCTCGACGGGGCCGAGCCCGCCGACTGCGTCCCGGTCGCCGCCACCGACCCGCTCTACGTGCTGTACACCTCCGGCACCACCGGCCGACCCAAGGGCGTCGTGCGCGACAACGGCGGGCACGCGGTAGCGCTGCGCTGGTCGATGGCGAACGTCTTCGACATCGGGCCGGGCGACGTCTTCTGGGCCGCCTCCGACGTCGGCTGGGTGGTCGGCCACTCCTACATCGTGTACGGCCCGCTGCTCACCGGCGCGACCACGGTGCTCTACGAGGGCAAGCCCGTCGGCACGCCGGACGCGGGGGCGTTCTGGCGGGTCGTCTCGCAGCACCGGGTGGCCGCCCTGTTCACCGCTCCCACCGCGATCCGGGCGATCCGCCGCCAGGACCCGGACGGCACCCGCATCCGCCGGTACGACCTGACCAGCCTGCGGACGCTGTTCCTGGCCGGGGAGCGGCTCGACCCGGACACCTTCGCCTGGGCCGGGGCGCGGCTGGGCGTGCCGGTGGTGGACAACTGGTGGCAGACCGAGACGGGCTGGCCGGTGGCGGCGAACCCGCGCGGCCTCGAACCGCTGCCGATCAAGGCCGGCTCGCCCTCGGTGCCGGTCCCCGGCTATGACGTGCGGGTGGTCGACTCGCGGGGTGAACAGGTGCCGGCGGGCGTCGATGGCTCGATCGTGATCAGGCTGCCGCTGCCGCCGGGCTGCCTGCCGACCCTCTGGGGCGACGACGAGCGGTACGTGCGGTCGTACCTGAGCACCTTCGACGGCTACTACCTGACCGGCGACGGCGGCCGGTTCGACGCCGACGGCTACCTGTACGTGATGGGCCGCACCGACGACGTGATCAACGTGGCCGGGCACCGGCTCTCCACCGGGGCGATGGAGGAGGTGCTGGCCGGGCACCCGGCGGTGGCCGAGTGCGCGGTGATCGGCGTCGCCGACGCGCTGAAGGGCCAGGTGCCCAGCGGGTACGTGGTGCTCAAGGCCGGCGTCGAGGTGGAACCGGACGCCCTCGCCGCCGAGCTGGTGGCCCTGGTGCGGGAGCGGATCGGCCCGGTCGCCGCGTTCCGCCGGGTGACCGTCGTGCCGGCGCTGCCGAAGACCCGCTCCGGCAAGATCCTGCGCCGCACCATGCGTGGGCTGGTGGAGGGGCGCGACGAGCCGGTGCCGGCCACCATCGACGACCCGGCCACGCTCACCGTCTTCCGGGACCTGGCCAAGACCGACTGACGGCCGACCCGCCCGACGGCCGCCCGACGGCCGACCGACGGCCGCCCGGCTCCGCCCGCTCCGCACCGGCGGGCGGGGCCGGGCGGCGATCCACCGTTGCCGTCGTCAGGGCGTCGGAGCGAAGCGATACAGCACGAAGTCCGTCGCCGCGCCGCACAGCAGCACGCTCGTGTTCCACGAGCAGGACTCGCTGCGCACGTCCTCGGCCAGGCCCAGCTCGACCGGGCCGGCGCCGCCGACGGCCAGCCCGGCGACGCTGCGGTTGCCCTCGCTGCCGCTCAGCGGATCGGCGAAGACCAGCACGTTGCCCGCGTCCAGCCGCACGGCCACCCCGCTCCGGTCGCGCAGCACCGCGCGGCCCGCCGGGTCGAACAGCGTGGACGTCGCCTCCGGGAACTGCCGCCGCACGATCAGGTGCGCGCCCACCGGCACCAGTTCCCGGGCCCCCGGCGTCGCCCAGCGCCTCGCCTTCTCGCCCTCCGCGACGGCCACCACCTCGGCGCGGTCCGCGTCGCCGGCCGGGGCCTCCAACAGGCACGCCCGGTGCTTGCCGCAGGCCACCAGCGCCGCGACCCGACGCCCGTCGTCGGCGGCGCTGTGCAGCACCGTCGGCTCGGCCACCCGGGTGAGGTCGTACCCGAGCAGCCGGTACCCGCCGACCCCGGCGTCGTCGACCACGTACAGCCGGTCGTCCCGCGCGACCATCGGGTCGTCGAGGTCGGCGACGGCGGGCCAGCTGCGCAGCACCGTGCCCTCGACCAGGTCGATCAGCCGGGCCGAGCGGTCCGCGCCGATCTGCACGAGCCGGTCGGCCTTGCCCCGCCACGGGTCGCGGGGTGTCCCGTCGGCGTACGCCGGCCCGCCGGCCGCCTCGGCGGTCTCGACCGGCAGCACGGCGCTGTGGGCATTGCCCGACGAGTCGCGCGGGTTGTCCTGGGCCCAGACCTGGTTCCCGTCGCGCATCCGCAGTCCGACGAGTCGGTTCCCGGTGGTGTCGACCAGCACCGCCACGTCCCGCCCGAAGATCACCCGGTCGTCGTCGCCCATGCTCCGGCTCCACCGCTGCTCGCCGGAGGCGGCGTCGCGCACCACCAGCTCGCGGGGCGCGTCGACGCCGATCGGGTCGGAGAAGGCCGCCACCGCCCCGGGCACGGCGACGAGCGCGTCCCACTGCTGCGCCGTCTGCGTGGTCTGCTTCCGCCACCGGGTGCGGCCGGTCCCCGCGTCGACCGCCACGATCTCCAGCCGGTCGTCCGGCAGCGGGTACGCCGCGTAGCCGACGTCGTCGAGCAGGGCGGTGAGGGTCTCGACCGGCCGGTCCTCGCCGGCCCGGACGCGCTTGACCTCGGCCAGGTTCTGGAACTCCAGCCCCGGGTAGCGGTCCCGGGTGAACCACAGCGCGGCCCCGACGCCCACCCCGGCGAGGGCGAGCACCGCCGCCACCGTGATCCACAGCGCGCGCCGGCGGCGGACGGCCGGCGGCGACCCGGGCGTGGCGGGTGGTCCAGGCATGGGGGGTGACACGGGCGTGGGCCCGCCCCACGCGGTGGCCGGCGTCCCGGCGGGGGCGGGCACGGTCGACGGCAGCCCCGGACCACCGCCGGGCGGGGCGGGCGGCGACGTGGGGGCCGGGCGGGGGGTCGGCAGGTCCGTCAGCGCCCCCTCGGCCACCGGCAGCTCCGGCTGCTCCAGCACGGTCGGCGCGACGCCCAGCTCGGCGTGCAGCATGCGGGCCACCAGCGGCATCCGGGTCGGGCCGCCCACCAGGAACAGGCCGGCGAGCCGGTCGGGGGTGAGGCCGGCGGCGGCGATCACCCGCCGTGTCTCGGCGACGGCCCGGGCCAGCAGCGGGGCGGCCACGCCTTCGACGTCCTCGCGGGTCAGCTCGACGACCGCCGGCAGGCCCGGCACGACCACCGGCGCGACCGTCGCCCGGGACAGCATCTCCCGCGCCTCGCGGACGCCCTCCCACAGCTGGTGCCGGTCGCGCCACCGCGGCGCGTCGGCCGGCCGGGTGAGCCGCTGCCACACCTGCGGGTCGGTGGCGGACACCCGCTCGCCCAGCCGGGCCACCAGGGCCGCGTCCAGGTCCAGCCCGCCCAGGTCGGGCACGCCCCCGGTGGCGGTCACGGTGAAGCCCGAGTCGCCCCACGGGTCGGCCCCCTCGTTGCGCAGCACCGCCACGTCGAGGGTGCCGCCGCCCAGGTCGAACACGGCGATCGAGCCGCCGACGGGCACCGGCCGGCGCAGCACCTGGGCGTAGTAGCGGGCGGCGGCGACGGGCTCGCGCAGCAGCCGGGTGCCGGGCGGGGTGGGGCCGGACAGGGTGTGCTCGGCGGCCTGCGGCCAGCCCGCCCGCAGCAGCGCGTCGGCGAGGACCTGCCGGCGGGCCTCGTCCCAGGACGCCGGGCAGGTGAGCACCGCCGGAGGCAGGAAGCCGACCGCGGCGACGGCCGCCTGCCCCACCGCGTGCAGGATCGCGGCGAGCAGGTCGGCGGGGGCGTACTCGCGGTCGCCCAGCGCGACGGTCGGGGCGTCGATGCGGCGCTTCGGGTTCGGCTCGTAGCGCCCCGGGTCGGCCTGCGCCAGCCGCCGGGCGTCCCGGCCGACGTGCAGCCGGCCGTCGGTGTCGGCGTACACGCCGGAGGGGACGACCGGCTGCCCGTCGACCAGCAGCGGCCGGGTCCGCCCGTCCGGCCAGCGCAGCACGGCCACGGTGTTGGACGTGCCGAGGTCGACGCCGAGGGCGAACCCGTCGTGCTGGCCTGCCATCTGCCGTTACCTCCGCCGGGACGAGCCGATGTCCGGCCCCGCATCGTACGCAGGCCGGACACCGGTCCCGTGGCCGCCGCTGTGCCGGCTCAGCCGGCGACGGTGGCGTGCATCTCCCAGACCAGGATCTCGGCCGGCTCGGTGGCCGTGACCCGCTGCCCGCCGGTGGCGGTGAAGCGGACCGCGTCGGCGGTGCCGAGCGCGCCCGAGCCTTCGAGGGTCACCGCGCCCCGGGGCACGAACAGGTGCAGGTACGGCGCCTCGGGCAGCTGCACGCTCTGGCCGGGCTGGAGCCGGGCCGCGTAGAGGGCGGCGTACCGGTTCCTGATCCGGATGGCCGCGGCATCGGCGTGCCGGTCCATCCCCGACGCGACCGGGACGAGCCCGCCGGTGAGCAGCTCGTCGCCGATCTCCAGCTGCTCGTAGCCGGGGGTGACGCCGGGCTCGTCGGGCACCACCCACATCTGCACGAAGTGCACCGGCTCGGTGTGCCGCTCGCCGCCGAGCCGCCACGAGTCGTTCTTCTCCGAGTGCAGGATGCCGGTGCCGGCGCTCATCCGCTGGGCCAGCCCCGGATAGATCACGCCGGAGTGGCCGGTGGAGTCCTGGTGCACCAGCGAGCCCGCGAGGACCCAGGTGACGATCTCCATGTCCCGGTGCGGGTGCGTCTCGAAGCCGGTGCCCGCCCGGACGACGTCGTCGTTGTTCACCAGCAGCAGCCCGTGGTGGGTGTTGTCGGGGGACCAGTGGTTGCCGAACGAGAACGAGTGCTTGGAGTCGAGCCAGGCGATGTCGGTCTTGTACCGGTCGTCGGCCCGGCGGATGTCCACCCGGGGGGTCAGCGTGGCGCTCATGGGATGTCCTCTCAAGGCCGCTGGTGGGAGGGGGAGCGGGGTCAGGCGTTCTTGATCGCGGAGACCTCGAACTCCAGGGTGATCTTCTCGCTGACGAGGACACCGCCGGTCTCCAGCGCCGCGTTCCAGGTCACCCCGTAGTCCTTGCGGTTGATCGTCACCGCGCCCTCGAAGCCGAGGCGCAGGTTGCCGAACGGGTCGCTGGCCGCGCCCTCGTAGGTGAAGGGGATCGTGACGGGGTTGGTGACGCCCTTGACGGTCAGGTCGCCGGTCAGGTCGAAGGTGTCCTCGCCGGTCTGCCGGAACGCCGTGGAGACGAAGGTGATCTCCGGGTGGGTCTCCATGTCCAGGAAGTCGTTGCTGCGCAGGTGCGCGTCGCGCTGGGCGTTGCGGGTGTCGATGCTCGTGGCCTGGATGGTCACCCGCACGTCGGTGCGGGCGGGGTCGGCCGCGTCGAAGGCGACGGAGCCCTCGAACTCGTTGAACGCGCCGCGCACCTTGGTCACCATCGCGTGCCGGGCGACGAAGCCGATGCGGGTGTGGCTCGGGTCGATGGTGTAGGTGCCGGTCAGCTGGGCCAGGTCGGCGCCGGTTGCGGTGCTCATCTCGATCTCCTCCGGGGTCTCATGATGTGTCATGTACGTTGGCCTCAACCTACATGACGCATCATTCATTCCGTCCATGACGTGTCATGCATCACTGGTACGCTGGGGTCATGACCGGCACCCGATGGCTCGACGACGACCAGCAGCGCGCCTGGCGGGCGTACCTGCGCATGCAGGCCGAGCTGTCCGCGCGGCTGGGCCGGCAGTTGCAGGCCGACTCCGGGCTCTCCTTCGCCGACTACGGCGTGCTGGTCCAGCTCGCCGAGGCCCCCGACGGGCGGCTGCGCCCGTTCGCGCTGCAACGCGACCTCCAGTGGGAGCAGAGCCGCCTGTCGCACCACCTGGGCCGCATGCAGCGCCGGGGCCTGGTCGACCGCGAGGAGTGCCCCCAGGACGCCCGGGGCGCGTTCGTGGTGCTCACCGCCGCCGGCCGCGCGGCCATCGAAGCCGCCGCGCCCGCGCACGTCGACACCGTCCGGCGGCTCGTCTTCGACCAGCTCGACCCCGACGAGGTACGCGCCCTGGAGCGCATCGCCACCCGCGTCGTCGATGGCCTGGACGCCGAACGTCGGCCGGCCTGACCGCGCGTCGGCGGCTGTCCTGACGGCTGCCTGCGCCCGACCGGAACGGCTAATTGCATCGACGTTTATCGAATGGAAGGCTGTCGTTGGGTCGCGCGCCCGGGAGCCGGCGCGAAGCCCCGAACCAGCCTGGGAAGGCGCGCGGGGTGGCAGGGCCATCCGGCGCCGGGCCGCCCTCCCGGCGACCGCCGCCGACCGGTGCCCGCCAGACGGTCGGCGCGTCCCCGCGATCCGAGGAGGTACGGATGTTCCGCATGCCCGGCGTGGTGCTCGCCGCCGCGACCCTTGCCCTGGCCACCTGGGCCGGCGCGGCCGGCGCCGCCGCCGCGCCCCCCGCCCCGATGCAGACCCCGGCGCCGCCGATCCCCACCCCGACCGTGGCGTGCCCGCCGGCCCTGCCGATCTGGGGTCAGGTGACGGCGACCACCGCGACGAGCCTGACCATCACCTACACGATGCTGCTCAGCCCGCCCTGCGGCTACGACCCGCCGATGCAGGTCCTCCTCTTCGCCAGCCGCTCCGACGCCGAGCAGTGGCGCAACCCCGCAGCCCAGGCCCTCACCGGGCCCGAGCGCAACGGGACGGTGACCATCGGCGGGCTGACCCCCGGCACCGACTACTGGTTCCGGTTCAGCGAGCCCGACGGCAAGAAGGACCCGTACGTCATCGGCGGGCCCGCCCGCACCACCGACCAGTCGGTGTGCACCGCGACCGCCACCGTCGACAACCGGTGGATCGGCGGCTTCACCGCCACGGTCACCGTGCGCGCCAGCGGCGGCGAACCGGTCCAGGGCTGGCGGGTGTCCTGGCGGTGGCCCGGCGACGAGCGCATCTCGGCGGCCTGGAACGGGGTGGCGGAGACCAGCGGCGCCGACGTCGTCGTCCGCAACGCGTCGTACAACGGCACGCTGGCGCCCGGCGCCTCGACGACGTTCGGGATGATGGTGTGGTCCAGCGGCGCGGCCGGCGTCCCCACGCTGACCTGCGGCCGGTAACCGTCAGCCCGGTCAGTGCTTCAGCCCGGTCAGTGCTTCAGCCCGGTCAGTGCTTCAGTCCGGCTTGGGGGCGAAGGGGCGCCGCCGGGGTTGCCGTAGCTCCCAGTCGGCCGGGCAGAGGTGCGCCCAGGCGCCCGCCACCACCATGTTGATGTCGGGAAGGCCGGTGCCCCAACGCGGTGGGCGGCCCGCGACACGCTGCAGGTAGCGCTCGTAGACGGCGACGAAGTGGTACTGCGGCTCGGTCCGCCACAGCGCGTACGGCTGCTCCCGCATCCAGTCGCAGGCCGCGTCGCCCTCGGCGAGCAGGTCGGCGGCGGGCGGCAGCACCGGCACCGGGGCGTCGCTGTGCGGATCCCCGTACTCCTTGAGGTACGCCAGATAGCCGTCCTCGTCGCGGCGATGGGCGACGTGGACGGCGGCGATGGTGACCGGCGCGGCGAGCACGGCTGCCGCGACCAGGCCGAGGACGACGCGCAGCCGCTTTCGCATGTGGACGAGGCTAGCCCCGGCGGCGCGCATCCCACAGTCCGGTTACGCGGCTGTTGCGCATGGGTGACCATCGATGGGTTAATGCAGGTGCAGCTTAGCCCCGGCGGCGTCGCGCCGCCGGGGCCCTGCGGCGGATGTCGAGGTCGGCGCGGCCGTCCTGAGGGTGGAAGGACGATCGGATGAGAAGAAGCGGACGCCTCCTGTCGCTGGGGTTGGCGCTCATCGTGACGCTGGCGACGCTGGTCGGGCCGGGCACGGCCGCCCAGGCGGCCCCGGTGACCGTCACCAACGGCACCCAGTTCACCGACACCGGCGGCGCGGTGGTGCACGCCCACGGCGGCGGTGTCCTCAAGGTCGGCGACTACTACTACTGGTTCGGCGAGAACCGCAACCCCGACAACACCTTCCGGGCGGTCTCCGTCTACCGCTCCACCGACCTGCGCACCTGGGAGTTCCGCAACAACGTGCTGACCCAGTCGTCGGCCACCGAACTGCAGCGCGCCAACATCGAGCGACCGAAGGTCATCTACAACGCCAGCACCGGCCGGTACGTGATGTGGATGCACAAGGAGAACGGCTCCGACTACAACGAGGCGCGGGCCGCCGTCGCCTCGTCGGCCACCGTGGACGGCAACTACACCTACCACGGCAGCTTCCGGCCGCTCGGACAGCACATGTCCCGCGACATCACGCTCTACAACGACAACGGTACGGCGTACATGATCTCGGCCGCCGACGACAACTACGACCTGAACATCTACCGGCTCACCTCGGACTACCTCAACGTGTCCACCCTCGTGGGCAACTTCTGGGACGGCGCCCACCGTGAGGCGCCCGCCATGTTCAAGCGGGGCAGCACGTACTTCCTGCTGACCTCCGGAGCGACGGGCTGGAGCCCCAACCAGGCGAAGTACGCCACCGCGCCGAGCATCTCCGGGCCGTGGAGCGGCTGGACCGACGTGGGCAACAGCAACACGTTCAGCTCCCAGCCGGCCTACGTGCTGCCCATCCAGGGCACCTCCACCACCAGCTACCTGTACCTGGGCGACCGCTGGGCGGGCGCCTGGGGCGGCCCCGTCGGCGACTCGCAGTACGTCTGGCTGCCGATCACCTTCCCGTCCAGCACCAGCATGAGCCTGACGTGGTACCCGTCCGTCACCATCGACACGGCCACCGGGACGGTCACCGGCAACTCGCCCGCCTTTTACCGCGTCACCGCCCGGCACAGCGGCAAGGTGATGGACGTGGTGGGCTACTCCACGGCCAACAACGCCGAGGTCAAGCAGTACACCTGGAACGGCGGCGGCAACCAGAAGTGGGAGTTCCAGGACGCCGGCGGCGGCTACTTCCGCATCGTCAACGCCAACAGCGGCAAGTGCCTCGACGTCGCCAACGCGTCCACCGCCGACGGCGCCAACATCATCCAGTACACCTGCGGCAGCGGCACCAACCAGCAGTGGCAGTGGGCCGCGACCGGCGACTACTTCCAGCTCCGGGCCCGGCACAGCGGCAAGTGCCTCGACGTGGTCAACGCCGGCACCGGCGACAGCGTGGACATCCAGCAGTACGCCTGCAACGGCGGCACCAACCAGCAGTGGTCGCGTACGGAGTCCTGACGACGACCCCGGCAGCCGGGAACGCCGTGGTCTGTCAGCATCGGCGGATGCCAGTGCGGGAACGGCCGGTGGTGATCGCGGTATGCGGGTGCCCGGGCGCCGGGAAGACGACCGTCGCCTCCGCGACGGCCGGTCACCTCGGCATCCCGTTCCTGACCCGCGACGCGATCAAGACCGGTCTCGCCCTGTCCTCCGCCTCCGTCGGCGAGGACGGTCGGGTACGGCTCGCCGGGGACTTCCACGTCGCCGGTGGTCCCGTCAGCCTCCGGGCCGAAGCCGTGATGGTCGGCGCGGCCCGGCTGCTTGCCGCCTCCGGGGTGAGCCTCGTCGTCGAGTCCTCGGTGCTGTCCCACGACCTGCTGCGCGCGCTGCTCGCGGGTGGCAGCCGCGTGCTGGCCGTGCACGTCGTCGCCCGGGAGGCGGTCATCGGCCGGCGGCTAGTTGCTCGGGCGGCCGGGGGCGGGGCAATCGACCAGCAACTTCTCTCCCTGTTCCAGCAGGGCGAAATGAGGCGGTCGATCTTCGCGCCGCCGGAGGGCGTCGACGCCGTCGTCGAAGTCGACACGTCGGACGACGCGGCTCCGGCCATCGAGAGGGTCGTAGCAGCGGTCGTCGCCCTGCTCGGGCCACCGCGAACGGGCAGCGGTCCGCCGACCGGGCCGGCAACGAACCGGGACCCGGAGCCCGTAACGAGGGAACAGTGACCGGCCCGGGTTCAGGGAGAACCACTCCTGAATCGGGGCCGGAGGGTGTGGAGCGGGCGACGGGAATCGAACCCGCACCGTCAGTTTGGAAGATCGTTCTCGGCTGTCATGATCTGCCCGGATCGCCTGGTCAGCCGCTGGGTCGTGGTGCCCGATCATGACCGCTGGGGACCGTCTGGGACACCGGCTACTGGCACGTGGCTGGCACGGCTGTGGAGTGGGCGTGCGGCTGTCCGGCGGCGTGCGGCTTACCGCCCCCGGCCCGAGAGGCCGGGGGCGGATTGCCCTGTCGCCGGCTCCCCGCGCGCCCGGACCCCGGTACGCGGTGGCAAGCCGCGAAGCGGCGCGGCAGCCGATCGCCCCAACCTCGGCGGTGGATGACCGCCCCGCGATCGTCACGACCGCAAGTCGCTGGTCAGTCGCCATGCGGACAGTTTCGATGTCCGGTCTCCGGTACGGTCCCGCAGTGGACCTTCGATCCCGGCGAGCCGCTACCAGACGAGTAGTAGGCACTGTGTCATTGCTGGCAGGCTTGCTGATCTCCGCGCTCACAGCGCTGACTGACTCGGGGCAGGCCGGCCTATCAGGGCAGGTGGAACTACACGTCCTCGCTGGCCTTCTTGTACTCGTCGGCGCTGGACTGCGCATAGAGGCCGCGATCATTGCTCCCGAGGCGTAGCACGCGGCATGGTTGGCCGCGTGCGGCCGATGCCGGCCGGAGGCCGCCAGCAGGCCAGTGCGCGGCCAACGCGCCGCGCTTGCGCGGCGCCTTGATCCTAATGAGAACAATTCGGCAGCATGCTCGTCAAATGCTCTAGGTGGCACCTTGAGGAAGGTTGTGGAAAATGGGGAGACTGAATGGCTAAGCATTTGGTAAATCTGGATGCGCTCATTAGGCGTGAGGATTTCCGAATCGTCGCACCTGGTGGTGCGTCTGGCCCCTCAAGTCTTACTAACACGATGAAGGTTACGGAGCTTTCCATAGAAAGCTTGACGTACCATGTTCTTCGTAAGCCGGACTTTCAGCGAGAAACCTCAAATTGGACACCAGAAAAGGTGGCTGAGTTAGTTGAGAGCTTCCTAGAAGGAGACCTCATTCCTTCGATTATCCTTTGGCGTTCGCCTGAAAGTGGAAACATCTTCGTCATAGATGGTGCGCATCGCCTAAGTGCATTAGCGGCTTGGGTGAACGATGACTATGGCGACAAGGATATCTCTGTCAAATTCTTTGCCAACAACATCCCGAGAGAGCAAAAAAGGGCGGCGGAAGCGGCACGGCAGGCGGTCGAGGAAAGGGTGGGCACCTACATCTCCTTGGCTTCCGCATTGCGCCACCCCGAAGTGAGCACTGAGAAGCAGATTCGGCTTGCGCGCAATTTGAGCTCGTTTGCCGTCCACCTTCAATGGGTGGTTGGTGAGGCGCGCAAGGCCGAGGATTCATTCTACAGGATTAATCAACACGCGACACCGATTAATCAGACTGAACTTGACATTATTAAGGCGCGGCGAAAGCCCAACGCGATGGCTGCTCGTGCGTTCATCCGCGCTGGCACGGGTCACAAGTACTGGTCCGAATTTGATGCGTCCACCCAAGCGAAAATTGAGAGAATTGCTGAAGAGGTTTATGCGCTAATTTTCAAGCCGGATCTGGAAATGCCGATTAGAAGTGCTGATCTTCCGGCGGGCGGGCAGGGGTACTCGGCGGACAGCTTGAACATGGTTTTCGGGCTCGTGAACTGGGTCAACGGTCTGAAGCCGGAAATGTGGCAGCGCAGTGAGGATCGCAGAAGCGGCGGCAGTGTCGGTTCTGAGGTGCTGCCCGACGATCGGGATGGCAGCGTAACAATCCAATTTATGCAATCCGTATGGAGAGCTGCGAGTCGTATAGCTGGGAATGGTCCAGCGTCGCTGGGCTTCCATCCCGCAGTGTATTTCTACGGATCGACGGGAAGGTTTCAACCCCCTGCCTTTGTTGCTGCGGTAGAGTTCGCACTTGAGCTCGAAAGGCGACGAGATCTGCATAAGTTCACCGATGTGCGATCACGTTTTGAAGATTTCCTGGTCAAGTACAACTATTTCCGAAACCAGTTGTCTAGCGGGTATGGGGGTGGACTCCGACCCCTTTCGCCGATTCTGCAAATGTATCTTACGTTGTTTGAAGCGCTCTCCGCTGGAGAGTCCGACGAAATGGCAATCGTGGCTCAGCTTAGGGCCCATCCCCGGCTGATGTCGCACCTTAAGCCTCAAAGTACGGAAGACCGTAAACATGGCCGGAACTTTTCATCTGAGACGAAGAATACTATTTATCTTAGAACTTATTTAAGCTCTGCCCCGAGTTGTGCACTATGCAAGGCTCGCGTTCCTAAGGGATCTATGTCAATTGACCACAAGATTCGGAAGGAAGATGGCGGTACGGGTGCCCCGGAAAATGGGCAAGTAACACACCCATACTGCAATACTGGCTACAAGGAGAGTGCGCATTCTAGGGTCAGTAGGAAGGTGGATGAAGGTTGAGTGTGTAGTTGGCTACGTCGGGTGAGTCTGGTAATCCGCTTCTTTCTGTGCAGTTACTTGGGTGTCCCGTGTTCTGCGTAGATTGCTTCTGCTCTGGAGCGGGCCATCGCTGCCGTATGGAGTCGGCGGGCAAGCCTGGGCGGCCCGTAGTGATCGAGGACATCAATATCGACGTAGCGCCAATCAGTTAACTCGCCGTCCCCGAAACGGATAGATCGTTCCTGCTCGGGGGTAAGGATGCCACCGTCGAAGACGAAGAGAAGCTTGTCGCCCTCATTGTCGGCGGGTGCCCAGTCGACGACGAGCATGGGGCCAAGGGGCACCGTGAGGCCAAGCTCTTCTCCAATCTCGCGTTTGCATGCCGCCCGAGGGGACTCACCGGGTTCGACATAACCCCCCGGGATGTCCCAGTGGTCTTTGTAGCTGGGACGTACGAGGAGCACTCGGCCCTTAGCGTCGAAGAAGAGGGCGCCTGCGGCGACGCGTGGGGTTGCCACGGGTGGCATCTCGTTGGTCGTCACTTGGGCAGCGTAGAGGGCTGGGGTTCAGTCGAGCACCTTGA
The DNA here is from genome assembly GCF_000876225.1 of Micromonospora haikouensis. NCBI lineage: Bacteria > Bacillati > Actinomycetota > Actinomycetes > Micromonosporales > Micromonosporaceae > Micromonospora > Micromonospora haikouensis. Next base: position 1,091,546 of record NZ_JXSX01000002.1, read on the forward strand.
GCCGTTGGGCCAGTCCGACCAGCTCAGCGGACGGCTTGCCGCGCTGGCGGCGGATCCAGGTCAAGGCGAGTTGTCGGCTGAGGAAGTGGTGGCGGACCTGCTCGGGTGCCATCTGCTCGGCATCCAGCAGGGCGGCCTGGGCGTCGTCGATGCGGTTCCACGAGCTGTAGGCGCGGGCGACTTCGAGGGCGTGCCGTACCCGACGTTCCATCGGTAGGCCGGCCGTGTCGACACGGGGGCCGAGGTCGATGGCGACTTGCAGGTCTCCCAGCTCGGCGGCGGTGGCGACGCGGTGGATGGCCACGTTGGTCGGCCCGAACGCGGTCCAGAGGTGGTTGGCGTCGGCTCCGAGTTGACCGGCGGCCTGGTCGGCGGCGGCGAGGAAGGTGCGGGTGGTGCCGGCGTCGTTGGCGCGGGCGGCGGCCATCGAGCCGGACAGGAACAAGGTGCCGTAGACGGACAGCAGCGCTGGGGTGGCGTGCTTGAGGTGGGGCTCAAGGTAGCCGGCGGCGTCTTCGGTGAGGCGTACGGCTTCGGTGTAGCGGCCGGTGGCGTGCAGGGCGTGGCCGACGGACCGGAACAGGGAGCCGGTGATGAGCGGGTCGCCGGTGGGGCGGACGGCGGCCAAGCCGCGGTCGGCGGCGATCCACGCCAGGTCGCTCTCTCCGAGCTTGGTGAGCTGGGTCGCGGCAAGCTGGTATGCCAGACCGAGTAGCCGGCGGGCGTGGTCCTGGTCGTCGCCGTCGTGGTGGTCGGCGGCAGCTTGGGCGCGGTCGAGTAGATCGGGCAGGCGGCCGGTGACGTACCCGAATCGGGAGTCCTGGTAGGCGTCCCAGAGTGCGCCTACCTCGTTCTTCAGCGCGGCGATGCTCGATGGTTCCGCACCCGTGCCGCCGCCGAACGGGCCGAGGGCGCGGTAGTTCATCAGGGCGGCGCGTAGGGCGGGGACGGTGGCGGTGCCGCTGTCGCTGGTCCAGTCGAGCAGTGAGGGTTCGCCGAGCAGGTCGCCGAGCGTCACGTCCAAGACTTCGGCGAGTGACTTGATGACGGACAGCCGGTCCAGCTCGATCCGGTTGTTCTCGACTTTCCCCAACCAGTCGGCGGTACGGCCGATGAGTCCGGCTAGGACTTCCTGGGACAGGCCACGTCGGTAGCGGTACCAGGCGACGCGCTCACCGATCGTCAGGTTGTGGGTTCTCCCGCGCACCGGTTCACCATCTCCCCTCGGTCGGCTGCGACCCCGGAAGGATTTTCCGGGTCGTTGGGCGGTTCGTGCCACAACCTGTCTTCATGACGGGGCTGAACGTATCGACCAACTGCCAATCCTGCTCGGGTGCGGGCTGGAAGTACACCGTTGCCCGCACCGCCATTCGGGGGATGGTGCAGGGGGCGGAGCGAACTCGTTCCCTGGCCCGGCGGTCCTGCCTGGACTGTGCGGGTTCCGGTCGTTCGGCGGCGTGCTGAGGCTGGCCCGGGGTGGGTGCTGGCGTGGGGCCGCGACCCGAACGACGGCCTGTGAATGGCCTGCCCGCCCCGGTGCCTCGCACGCCTGCGCCTGAGTCGAGTCGGCCGGGTGTGCCGATACCGGGTGACCTGGTGCTGATCGACGGTCGGGCGTCGGTGCAGTTCGGCGGCGACCGGGCGCTGTGGCTGCGGGTCACGTCGGTGGATGAGCGGCCGACGTACTACGGCTGGGTGTGGCTCACCGGTTACGTCATCGATCCAGCCACCCGTAACGCGCTGGCCAAGCGCGAGGTCTTCGCGCAGATCGCCGGCCTCCACATCCAACGACGCAAGCCCGAGAGCGCGCCGTCCCGCATCAACGCGGGTCCGGCGGTGAGGAGACGTGGTGTTTGACATCCGGGTACAGCTCGGCGCGGTGCTGGACATCGACGCGGATGACCGGCTTCTCCCGTCGGACGGGCCGGTGCGGTTGTGGGTGACCGGCGTCCGGCTGGTGGTCAATCGCCCGCCCCATGACGAGTGGATCTGGGTCGAAGGGGTCAAGCTGTCGCCGTCGGGCCGTCGGGGTCCGCAGACGCAGATCCTGGTGCGCGCCAGCAAGCTCCCACCGGAGGGACCGGCCCGGTGAGCGTCTACCTGTCGGGTGCGGCGCGTGATCAGCTTCAGGCGGCGCAGGCGCAGCTTGACCGACATACGCCGTCGAGCGCGGACGGGCGCTGCGTCGGCTGCGGCGAGGACGGTCCGTGCGGGCCGCGTCGGGATGCGTTGCGGGTGTTCGGCCGGTACGGCTGCCTGCCTCGCCGCTGGCCCGGCGCGAGCCAACCCGAGCGGGTGGCGGCGGTGTCTTCGTGGTCGGGGTGGCTGGCTGCTGCGGTGGAGCGGGTGACACCGAACGGCTGACGTGACTTGTCCTGTCAAGCAAACAACTCATAAGCTGCTGAGATTCATGCAGCGTTCATAGGTGGGGTGGCCCGCGATGGCGTACGAGATTCCGACGCCGAAGTACCTGCGCGTGTTGAACACGTTGCGGAAGCGCATCGAGGATGGCGACTACGCGCCCGGTGCGGCGCTGCCGTCGGAGAACCAGCTCTGTACGGAGTTCCGGGTGTCCCGCCCGACGGTGCTCAAGGCATTGGGCATCCTCAAGCAGGACGGCTGGATCGAGTCCCAACAGGGCAAGGGCAGCTTCGTACGCGGCCGGCCCGTGTCCGGTCGCACCTCGCCGGACTACGCCCGTGACGCGGTGGAGCTGGACGAGACGGGGGAGACGGAGATCCTGCACGTCGGGCCGGTGCTCGCCTCGCCGCGCATCGCTGCGGAGTTGAAGATCCCGGAGGGCACGCCCGTGTACGAACGGCGGCGTCGGACGGTGTCCGGTGCGGGGCCTGTGGACCTGGTGGCCACGTTCGTGCCGGTGGACATCGCGGTCGGCACCGAGATCACCAAGCCGGATCCGATCCCGGGTGGCCTGCTCGACCTCATCGCCCGCCACAAGGGCTTACGCGCCGACTACGCCACCGAGCGCATGACCGCCCGCCGGGTGAGCGGGATTGAGGCTGAGGCCCTGGACGTGCCGGCCGACGAGTCGGTGATGAGCGTCGTTATCACCGTTCACCAGGCATCCGGCGATCCGATCATGACGTCGGTGCTGGTGATGCCGGGCAGCCGTCACGAGATCGAGGACACCTACGCGCTGCGCTGAGAGCCATCCGTGTCGGCTTGGCCGGCGGCTCTCAGCGGCACCACCAACCGGCGGCCCGTGTGATCCGCCCGTCTCCCCGGTCGACGCACAGTTCGCTTGTCTTGCGGTCGACCCAGTAGGACTGCCCGGGTTGGATCAGCACGGGCCGGTCCAGGTGGAACCATCGGTCGACGGTGTCCACCAGCGTCAGACGCTCGGCTGTCACCCGCTCTGACATCGGTTCCCCCTCAGGCCGCCCGTCGTGCGCGGGGTCGGCTTTCACATTGTGCAATCGGCTCACATTCGACCTTGCTTGTGCTTACAAGCTGACGTAGCTTGTTAGCTCAACCGGTTGTCAGGAAGACGACTGGTGAGATTAGGAGGCTGTCTACGTGGTTCCGATGACGTTGAAGGTGCCGGTCCCGTCCGAGTACGTGTTCCCCGCCGGGGCGCTCTGCCTGGGTGTCTCGCCGCAGATCGACTTTGAGCGGCGGGGTGAGGCGGACAACCAGGCGCGGGACAAGGACACCGGGGAGCGGGTCTGGGTGGTGCGGGTGATGGACCTGGATCCGGAGGCGGGGAAGTTCGGCCGGTCGACGGAGGTGAAGGTCAAGGTGGTCGCGTCGCAGCAGCCGGTGCCGCCGCCGTCGATGGTGCCGGGGTATCCGCCGGCGGTGGAGTTCGAGGGCCTGACCCTCACCCCTTACGTGGATTCGCAGCGGTGCAAGCCGGGCCGCTCCTCGGGTGATTGCCGTTCCCGGATGGCGTACTCGCTGCGGGCGACGGCGATCCGTCCGGCGTCGGCGGTTCCCGGTGCGGTGGCGGCCTGACCGCCTCTGATTGTGCGCGCGGGGCGGGTCGTTTCCCCGCCAAGAGTCCCGACCCGTCCCGCGCTCTCCCATCCCTCATCTGGTGAAGGAGGGCGTGATGCCCACCGTAGTTCCCCCTGCCCTGATCGCTGCTGCGCCCCTGCTCGTCGGCGCGGCCCTCCTACTCGCCCGAACGCGTTCTCTCCTGGCCGGTCTGCGCCACGCCTACCGGGAGACCGAGGCTGCTCTCCGGTCGGCGCTGCGGTTGCCGCCGCCTTCCGCCCGGGTGTGCGCGATCCGCTGCCCGTGCTGCTTCCGGTGGGTGAAGCCGCGCCGGTTCGACCTGCGCCGCATGTCGTGCCGCTCGTGCGTCTCGACGTTGGCGCGTCCGGGTCGGGGTGGTGACCTGTGCCTCTGATCAACGTGATCCCGGGGGACAAGATCCCCATGGCGCCGATGAACGTGCGTCTTCCGGCGTGGCGGGTTCCGGGTTGGCTGCTGGTGTTCTGGTGGCTCGCCCGGGGCCTGTTCCGCCTCATCATCCTCGCCGCCCGGTACTGGTGGCTCACCGGCCCGGCCGCGCTCGCCCTGTGGATCCGCGCCGAGTTCGGGGGCTTGGCCCTGGCCGGCGTCACCCTGACCGTTGCCGGCGGTTGCGTGGGTTGGTGGCGGTGGCACCCGTCGTCGTGGCTGCGCTTCGGCTGGTACCCCTTGGTCGCCCGTGTCCGGGCGCTGGTGATCTACAGGCGTCGGTGGGCGTCGGTGATGGCCATCTGCGGGCTGGCGACCGCGTTCGCCGGTGACCGGTACGTGCCGCAGCTCCTGCGGGTGCGCTGTGACCGTTACGGCGACGAGCTGACCGTCCGGTTGTTGCCGGGGCAGATCCCGGATGACTGGGGGCAGGCCGCGGAACGCCTCGCCTACGCCTTCCGCCTGCGCACCGGCCAAGCACGCTCCACCGACCGCCCGGATCGGGTGGTGCTGCGTCTCGTGCGCCGCGATCCCCTCGCCGAGGTCGTCGGGCCGTTGCCGGTGGCTGAGGTGCCGGACTTCGACGGGCTCGCCCTCGGCGTCGACGAGAACGGCAACACCTATCGGCTGCGGCTGTCGGGGTCGCATGTGCTGATCGCCGGGGCAACGGGGTCGGGCAAGGGGTCGGTGCTGTGGTCGCTGATCCGCGCCTTGGCCGCCGGTATCCGGTCGGGCCTGGTGGAGGTGTGGGCGTTCGACCCGAAGGGCGGCATGGAGTTGGCGGCGGGGGTGCCGCTGTTCGCCCGGTTCGCCTACGACGACCCCGACAGCATGGCCGGCGTCCTGGAAGAAGCCGTCAAGCGGATGCGGCTGCGGGCGGCCCGGCTGCGCGGGATGACCCGCCAGCACGTGCCGACCCCGGAGGACCCGTTGCTCGTCCTGGTCGTCGACGAGCTGGCGGCGTTGACCGCGTACATCACCGATCGGAAGGTCCGCGACCGGATCAAGGAAGCCCTCGGCCTCCTCCTCTCCCAAGGGCGGGCGGTCGGCGTGCACGTGGTCGCCGCGTTGCAGGACCCGCGCAAGGACGTACTCCCGTTCCGCGACCTGTTCCCCACCCGCATCGGCCTGCGGCTGACCGAACCCGAGCAGGTGGACATGGTCCTCGGCGATGCCGCCCGCGACCGGGGAGCGCTGTGCGACCGCATCCCCGAATCGTCGCCCGGGGTGGGGTTCGTGGTCCTCGACGGCGTCCGCGAACCGGTCCGGGTCCGCTTCGCCTACCTCACCGATGACGACATCCGGCAACTCGGCCACGACTACCGCCACCTCACCGACACCGATCAGGGGGTGAACCCGTGAAGGCTGACACCGAGCGGGTGGAGGGCGTGGTCCTGGTGCTCATCGTCCTCACCGTGGGCGGACTGGCCGGAGCGGCGTCGTTCACCCATGTCCACGACTGGACCATGGCCAACTCCCCCACCGGTACCGGCGACTGGTTCGGCTGGGCCAACGCCGCCATCTCCGAACTCCTGCCCCTGGCGGCGCTGCTGACCATCCGCCGACGCCGTCGCACGGGTGGCCCGGTCGGGTATCCGCTGTTCCTGCTCGTCTGCGCCGTCGCGCTGTCCCTGGCGGCGCAGCTTGCGGTGGCGAAGCCGAGTCTGTCGGGCTGGTTGCTGTCGGCCGTCCCGGCGCTGGCGTTTCTCGGCCTGTCCAAGCTCGTCTTCTCGGTAGCTCCGGCGGTGCCCCTCGTCGACCAGCCGACCGATGCCGCTGACTGGGGCCAGTGGTCACCCGACGACACCGGCACTGAAGACCGGCCGTCCCTGCGCCTCATCGACAACGACCAGGCGGCGACCGCCGAACCGATCCCACCACCGGCAGCACCGGTGCAGCGGCCGGGGCTGGTGCCCGTTCCTGCGGCGGCGTTCGCACCTCGTAACGGCATGCCGTACGGCTCGGAGCGTGACCGGTGAGCCAACAGGAACTCCTGCCCACCGCGACGCCGGCCGAAGTCGAGCGGCCTCGGCCGGGGTCGCGGGCCGATCGGATGCGCAAGCCCCTGGCCAAGGACGCGCTCAAGCAGCTCGCCGAGCAACACGGCGTCTGCGTCCGTCCCCTCGCCCTACGCCGCACCGACACCACCACCGGACTCACCGAAGTCGTCGAAGTCCCCTGCGGCGCGACCCTGGCGGCGAAGTGCAAGCCGTGCGCCGAACGGGGTCGGCGGCTGCGTATCCAGCAGATCCGGGAGGGCTGGCACCTCGCCGACGAACCCGCGATCCGCCCCGACAAGCCCGGTGAAGACGTGCTCGCCCTCGTGCGGGTGCGGGCGCATCTGGAGTTCGAGCGCGAGGCACTCCAGTACCAGCCGATGACCCCCGACGAGCGGGCCGCGCAGGTGGCCGAGATCGATGCCGCGATCGCGGAGCTGGACGAAGCGCTCGGCGAAACTAGCCTGCGCGGGCACCTCACCCCGAAGGATCGCGACGAGCGGCCTCGCCGCAAGCGGTCCACCCGGCGGCGGCAGGACACTCCCGACCTGCCCCGGCTGCCCGTCGACCCGCGCACCGTCGGCCGCGCCTACTCGGGCAGGGAGGGCAAGACCTACCGGCCGTCGATGCTGATCACTCTGACTCTCGGTTCGCACGGTCCTGTTCACTCCCACCTACGCCGGGGCGCGTACGTCGCTCCTTGTGAGTGCGGGCAGCGGCACGGCCCGCATGACGATGTCCTCGGCACGCCCGTCGACCCGGGTAGCTACGACTACCGGCGGGCGGCCCTGGACGCGATCCACTTCGCCCGCGTGCTGGACCGGTGGTGGCAGAACGTCCGGCGGGCCGCCGGCTGGAACGTCCAGTACGCGGGCGCGGTGGAGCTGCAACGCCGGCTTGCACCACACGCGCACTTCGCCATCCGGGGCACCCTCCCGCGCCGGCTGCTCAAGCAGATCGCGGCAGCCACCTACCACCAGGTGTGGTGGCCACCCTTCGACGAGCTGGCCTACCCGGTAGAGAAGCCGCCGGTGTGGGACGTCGACCGGCAGGCGTACGTCGACCCCAAGACGCGGCAGCCGCTGCCCACCTGGGGCGGAGCCCTCGACGCCCTGGAAGAACCCGACAGCCGACCCGCGTACGTCGCCCGCCTCGGCCGGATCGACGCCCGGGGCATCGAGCAGGGCACCCGCGACGCGGAACGCTCCATCCGGTACGTGACGAAGTACGTCACGAAAGACCTGACCGACCAGGCCAAGCCTCGATCCGACGCACAGAAGGCACACTTCGACCGGCTCCACGCCGAACTGTCGATCCTGCCGTGCTCGCCGACGTGCGCCAACTGGCTGCTCTACGGAGTGCAGCCCGACGGCGTCAAGGCCGGCTTGACCCCCGGCCGGTGCACCGGGAAGGTCCACCAACGCTCCACCCTCGGCTTCACCGGCCGCCGCGTCCTCGTCTCCCGCCAATGGTCCGGCAAAACCCTCGCCGACCACCGCGCCGACAACCGCGCCTGGGTACGCGCCATCCTCGCCGGCAGCACGGCCGACACCGAAGAACACGACCAAGCCGACGACGACACGGACGGGTCGAAGCGCTACCGGTTCGAACTCGCCCGCCCCGAAGACCCCGACGTGCCACCCCTAGAACACCGACTCCTGCGCGCGATATCCGCACGCATCCGCTGGCGCGCAGACCTCGACACCGCGCGCCTGCGAACAGGCGCTGCTGTTCCGGCAACCGATCAACCCGCCGCGCTCGCGGCCTGAACCCCTGGGAGGAGCAACCGCATGAATGACGAGCTGTTGACCGCTGACGAGGTCGCCGCTCGCCTCAAGGCAACGCCGCGATTCGTCCGCCGGCTGGTCGCCGAACGACGGATCGCCTTCGTCAAGGTCGGCCGCCTGGTGCGCTTCGAGGCGTCGGCCGTCGCTGCCTACATCGACAGCAACCGGGTCGTGCCGATGACTCGGGCGCACCTGCGTGACTACCTGGGGGAGGTGGCCTGATGGCGGCGAGCAAGGGCCGGCGGCGTTTCGGCAACGTGCGTCGTCTCCCCTCGGGGCGGTACCAGGCGCGGTACGTCGGCCCGGACGGGCTGGAGCGGAAGGCACCGCACACGTTCGAAACCGAGCGCCAAGCGGCCAAGTGGCTGACCGTCGTGGAGTCGGAGATCATCAAGGGGGAGTGGTCGGCCCCGGAGGCGGGGGAGATCAAGCTCGACGGGTACGGCCGGAAGTGGATCGCCGAGCGGAAGCTCCAGCCGCGCACCCGGGAGAACTACGAGGACTTGTTCCGGCTGCACATCGGCCCCCACCTCGGCGCGCTCGCCCTGGGCGCGATCAGGCCGCAGACCATCCGCACCTGGCGTAGGAACCTGCTCGACGGGGGCACGACGGAACCGCAGGCGGTGAAGGCGTACTCACTGCTGCGGGCGATCCTCAACACCGCCGTAAAGGAAGACGAGCTGATTCGGCAGAACCCGTGCCGCATCCTGGGCTATGACCGCTACCACACGCCGGAGCGGCCGGTGGCGACCGTCGCCCAGGTGCTCGCGCTCGCCGAGCGGATGCCGCCCCGGTTCGCCGCGCTGGTGATCGTCGCCGCGTTCTCCGGGCTGCGCTGGGGCGAGCTGGCAGCGCTGCGGCGCTCGGACATCGACCTCACGGCCGGCACGGTCCGCGTCCCGCGCAAGCTGGCGGCGCTGCGTAACCGGATGGAGTTCGGGCCGCCGAAGTCGGAGGCGGGCAACCGTACGGTGACCCTGCCAGCGGCGGCCCGGTCGGCGCTCGCCGCGCACCTGGCCGAATATGTGGGGGAGGGGCCGGAGGAGCTGGTCTTCACGGGGGACAAGGGCGCGGTGCTGCGTTCCGGCAACTTCCGTCGGGCGGTCGGCTGGGCGGCGGCGCTGCGGGCGGCCGGCATGCCGGACGGGTTCCACTTCCACGACCTGCGGCACACGGGCAACAACCTGGCGGCGGCGACCGGGGCCAGCACGCGGGACCTGATGCACCGGATGGGTCACGCGAGCATGCGGGCGGCGCTGGTCTACCAGCACGCGAACAGCGAGCGGGATCGGGAGATCGCGGCCGGCATGGATCGCCGCATCGCCAAGCAGGCGAAGCGGGCGGCGGCACCGGGCAAGGCCAAGTCGACGAAGGGCAAGGCGAAGGGCAGCGACAAGCCGGCGAAGCAAAAGCCGGCCAAGGGCGGGAAGGCCGAGCGACCGGCACGCGAACCGGCCTCGGACGGCACGGCCGGCGCTACTGGCACGCCAATGGCACGCAAGATCAGTAAGGGCTAGAACGAGAGCGGCCCAGGTTCGGCGAATGTGCTGCTGACCTGGGCCGGAGGGTGTGGAGCGGGCGACGGGAATCGAACCCGCACCGTCAGTTTGGAAGACTGAAGCTCTGCCATTGAGCTACGCCCGCGTGCGCCCCGGTGCACGGGGTGCGCCGACAGCCTACCCGGTGCCCCGGTTCGGCGCGCATCCTGTCCGCGCGTGCCCATGATCCACGTCATGCCGGGGAGGTGGCGGTATCCGCACCCCTGGGATACCGCCATGTCGCCGACATGGTGGCGCCGGCCCGCGTCCTGCCCGGCGCCGACCCGCGCAACGCGCGGACGCGGCGCGTCCGGCCCCGGCACCCCTGCCGCGCCTCGACGGCATACACTTCTCGTCGCCACGGGGTGTGGCGCAGCTTGGTAGCGCACTCGCTTTGGGAGCGAGGGGCCGTGGGTTCAAATCCCGCCACCCCGACTGTCGTCCGCGGCCGGGGCACCCCTGGGAGCCGCCGGTTCCCACCTGGTGCCCCGGGCGCTGCCGAGGGGCCGCGTCGGCTCGCCTACACTCGATGGGCTGAATCACGCCCAGACTCAACTGAGATCCGTCAAGGAGTACGCCTGTGAAGAGCACCGTCGAGACTCTGAGCCCGACGCGCGTGCGGCTCGCCATCGAGGTGCCGTTCGTCGAGCTCGAGCCGAGCCTCAAGAAGGCGTACCGGGAGATCGGTTCGCAGGTGCAGGTGCCCGGCTTCCGGCGGGGCAAGGTGCCGGCCGCCGTGATCGACCAGCGGGTGGGCCGGGGCACCGTCCTCAACGAGGCGGTGCAGGAGGCCATCCCGCAGAACATCCTCGCCGCGGTCCGCGAGCACGACCTGAAGACCCTCGGTCGCCCCGAGGTCGAGATCACCGAGTTCAACGACGGCGACTCCCTCAACTTCACCGCCGAGGTGGACGTCCGGCCCGAGATCACCCTGCCGGAGCTCGACTCGATCGAGGTCACCGTCGACGAGCTCAAGATCGACGACAGCGAGATCGAGGAGCAGGTGAAGAACCTGCGCGAGCGGTTCGCCACCCTGAAGACCGTCGAGCGGGCCGCCGCCGAGGGCGACTACGTGCAGATCGACCTGAACGCCACGGTCGACGGCGAGGACGTCCCGGGCGGCTCGGCGACCAACATCTCCCACGAGGTCGGCAGCAAGCAGCTCCTGCCGGGGCTGGACGAGGCCCTCGTCGGCCTCGCCGCCGGCGAGAGCACCACCTTCACCACCCAGCTCGTCGGCGGCGACTTCGCCGGCCGGGACGCCGAGGTGGCGGTGACCGTGCGCACGGTCAAGGAGAAGGAGCTGCCGGAGCTGGACGACGACTTCGCCCAGATGGCGAGCGAGTTCGACACCATCGAGGAGCTGCGCGCCGACGTGCGCGAGCGGGTCACCCGGGGCAAGCGGGTCGAGCAGATCTACGCCGCCCGCGACAAGGCCCTGGAGCAGCTCGTCGAGGCCGCCGGGGTGCCGGCGCCGGAGGGCGTCGTGCGCGAGGAGGTCGAGGGCCGCAAGCAGGCCATGATCGACCAGCTGGAGCGGATCGGCGCCTCCCTGGAGGAATACCTCGCGGCCGAGGAGAAGACCGAGGAGCAGATCGACGCCGAGCTCAACGAGGCGGCGACCGACGGCGTCAAGATCCAGCTGCTGCTGGACACCCTGGCCGACGCCGAGGAGGTCCAGGTCTCCGACGACGAGTTCGGCCACGAGATCGTCCACCGCGCGCAGCGCGCCGGGATGCCCCCGCAGCAGTACTACGACCAGCTGGTCCGCTCGGGCTCGGCGGCGGCCGTCTTCGGCGACGTGCGGCGCGGCAAGGCGCTGGCCTCGGTGATGGAGCGCATCAAGATCAAGGACACCGCGGGCAACGAGGTGAGCCTCGACGCCATCCGCGCCGAGGGCGAAGAGGCGCACGACCACGACCACGAGCACTGACACCTCGGGTGCGGCCGTCGTCCACCGGTTGCGGTGGGCGGCGGCCCAAGCCCTTTTCCGGGTACGTCCCGAAGGGGCTGCGCTGAGAGCGAAAAGCGCCCCGACCGGGACTCTGCCGCCCGGGCAAGCGGTTAGTGTCGGGTAGGACGGTACGGAGAGCGAAGGGCTGCCATGACCGACATGCACATCCCAGCGAAGCCGCTCCGGGCGATCGATGCCCGCGGTGGCGAGAACATTGGCAACCTCGACGACTCGGTCTACAACCGGTTGCTCAGGGAGCGCATCATCTTCCTGGGCAGCGAGGTGAACGACCAGGTGGCCAACCGCATCTGCGCGCAGCTGCTGCTGCTCGCGGCGGAGGACCCGGACCGGGACATCTACCTCTGGATCAACTCGCCCGGTGGCTCGGTCTACTCCGGCATGGCGATCTACGACACGATGCAGTACATCGACAACGACGTCTCCACGGTCGCGATGGGCATGGCCGCCTCGATGGGGCAGCTGCTGCTCTGCGCGGGCACCAAGGGCAAGCGCTACGCCCTGCCCCACGCCCGGATCATGATGCACCAGCCGTCCGGCGGCATGGGCGGCACCGCGTCGGACATCGCCATCCAGGCGGAGCAGATGCTCTACACGAAGCGGATGTTCCAGGAGCGGGTGGCCTTCCACACCGGCCAGACTTTCGCCCAGATCGAGGCGGACTCGGACCGTGACCGCTGGTTCACCGCCCAGGAGGCGACGGACTACGGCTTCATCGACAAGGTGATCACCGGAGCCGTGCAGGTTCCGGCGGGCGCCGGGACCCTGAGCTGACCGAGGAGCTGACGATGACCGACCTGAGCCTGCCGCCCCAGTTCGCGGCCGTGCACAACCGCTACGTCCTGCCGTCGTTCGTCGAGCGCACGTCGTACGGGGTGAAGGAGTCCAACCCGTACAACAAGCTCTTCGAGGACCGGATCATCTTCCTCGGTGTCCAGGTGGACGACGCGTCCGCCAACGACGTGATGGCGCAGCTGCTGACGCTCGAGGGCACCGACCCCGACCGCGACATCATCATGTACATCAACTCGCCGGGTGGCTCGTTCACCGCGATGACGGCGATCTACGACACGATGCAGTACGTCCGGCCGGACATCTCCACGGTCTGCCTGGGCCAGGCGGCCAGTGCCGCCGCGGTGCTGCTCTCCGCCGGCACCCCGGGCAAGCGCATGGCGCTGCCGAACTCGCGGATCATCATCCACCAGCCGGCCACGGAGGGCGGCTACGGGCAGGGCTCGGACATCGAGATCCAGGCCCGGGAGATCCTGCGGATGCGGACGCAGCTGGAGGAGATGCTCGCCCGGCACTGCAACCAGCCGGTGGAGAAGGTCCGCAAGGACATCGACCGTGACAAGATCATGACGGCCGAGGAGTCCAAGGAGTACGGGCTGGTGGACACGATCCTCACCAGCCGCAAGAAGGGGCTGCTCGCCGCCAACGCGGCCAGCTGAGACGAGCATGGGTCAGAGGTCGGCCGGGCGCTTTGCCTGCCGACCTCTGACACGCCCGATTTGGGGGTCGGAGAAACCCCCGCCAGCGGGTAACGTCGGGCCCGTACCGCTGCGTCGGGACGGTCCGGCGAGCGAACGGAGACGGACGGAGCGCAGCGTCCGCAGGTCATGGCCGGTGCACCGGCCGATGAGTGCAGGGAGAACGTAGGTGGCACGGATCGGTGACGGCGGCGACCTACTCAAATGCTCCTTCTGCGGCAAGTCGCAGAAGCAGGTGAAAAAGCTCATCGCGGGCCCCGGGGTCTACATCTGCGACGAGTGCATCGATCTCTGCAACGAGATCATCGAGGAGGAGCTGGCCGAGTCCGGCGAGGTGAAGTGGGAAGAGCTTCCCAAGCCGATGGAGATCTGCCAGTTCCTCGACAACTACGTGGTCGGCCAGGACCAGGCCAAGAAGGCGCTCGCGGTCGCCGTCTACAACCACTACAAGCGGATCCAGGCCGAGGCGGCCGGCGCGCCGGGTTCCGGCAGCGACGCCGTCGAGCTGGCCAAGTCCAACATCCTGCTGCTCGGGCCGACCGGGTGCGGCAAGACCCACCTCGCGCAGACCCTCGCCCGGATGCTGAACGTCCCCTTCGCGATCGCGGACGCCACCGCCCTCACCGAGGCGGGTTACGTGGGCGAGGACGTGGAGAACATCCTCCTCAAGCTGATCCAGGCCGCGGACTACGACATCAAGCGCGCCGAGACCGGCATCATCTACATCGACGAGGTCGACAAGATCGCCCGCAAGTCGGAGAACCCGTCGATCACGCGGGACGTCTCCGGCGAGGGCGTCCAGCAGGCGCTGCTGAAGATGCTCGAAGGCACGGTGGCCAACGTGCCGCCGCAGGGCGGGCGCAAGCACCCGCACCAGGAGTTCATCCAGATCGACACCACCAACGTGCTGTTCATCTGCGGTGGCGCCTTCGCCGGCCTCGACCAGATCATCGAGGCCCGCACGGGCCACGGCGGGACGGGCTTCGGCGCGCGGCTCCGCTCGGTCTCCGAGCGGTCGACCGACGACATCTTCAGCCAGGTCATGCCCGAGGACATGCTGAAGTTCGGCCTGATCCCCGAGTTCATCGGCCGGCTTCCGGTGATCACCAATGTCCGCAGCCTCGACCGGTCCGCCCTCGTGCGGATCCTCACCGAGCCGCGTAACGCCCTCGTGAAGCAATACCAGCGCCTCTTTGAGCTCGACGGCGTGGAGCTGGAGTTCGAGCCGCCGGCCCTGGAGGCCATCGCCGACCAGGCGATGCTGCGCGGCACGGGCGCCCGTGGCCTGCGCGCCATCATGGAGGAGGTCCTGCTCTCCGTGATGTACGAGGTGCCGAGCAACCCCGACGCCGCCCGGGTGCTGATCACCCGCGAGGTGGTCCTGGAGAACGTCAACCCCACGATCGTGCCGCGCGAGTTCACCGGCCGCCGGGCCCGCCGGGACCGCGAGGAGAAGTCCGCCTGACCCTCCCCGTCCGGCGGGGAGGGTCCACGACCCCTCCGCCGGCGGTGGAGGCTGTCGCGGGGGCCCCGCCAGCCGTACGCTGAGGGTCATGCGCGTCGCCGTCTGCCAGCTGAACTCCCGCGACGACCGGGCCGCCAATCTCGCGGCCGCGGAGGCCCTGTTGGTCCGGGCCGCAGCGGCCGGCGCGGACCTGGCGGTCCTCCCGGAGTATGTCGACTACCTCGGCACCGCAGCCGGGATGCCGGCGCCCGAGCCGGTGGACGGCACGGTGGGTCGGTTCTTCGCCGACGTCGCCCGGCGGCTCGGCATCTGGGTGCACGCCGGGTCGTTCCACGAGGCGGGCCCGGACCGGGACCACACCTGGAACACCTCCCTGCTCTTCGACCGCACGGGCACGCTCGCCGGGACCTACCGCAAGATCCACCTGTACGACGTGGAGATCCCCGGCCGGGTGTCATACCTGGAGTCGGCGACGGTGGCGCCGGGGGACAAGCCGGTGGTGGTCGACGTCGAGGGCGTCCGGGTCGGCTTGTCGATCTGCTACGACCTCCGGTTCCCGGAGCTGTACCGGCACCTGGCCACGGATGGGGGTGCCACGCTGCTGGTGGTGCCGGCCGCGTTCATGGTGCACACCGGGCGCGACCACTGGGAGGTCCTGTTGCGGGCGCGGGCCATCGAGAACCAGTGCTTCGTCGCCGCCGCCGGTCAGACCGGCGACCACGAGCCGGGGCGCACCTGCTTCGGCCGGAGCATGGTCGTCGACCCGTGGGGGACGGTCCTCGGCCAGGTGCCGGACGGTCCCGGTCTCACCGTCGTCGACTTGGACCTGGACCGCCTCCGGACCATTCGCACCGAGCTGCCCAGCCTGGCGAACCGGCGGCTCTGAAACGTCCGGGCCGCAGGTCAGCTCTGCAGGAGTACCCCCAGCACGGTGAGCCCGGCGATGGCGGTGGCCGTGATGAGCAGCGCGGCGGACATCCGCGAGCGTCCACGCCGCGCCAGCCGGCCCACGGAGAGCAGGATGACGGCCACCACCACGGCGCCGATGACCAGCTGCCAGAACGGCAGCAGCAGTCCGAGCAGGGCTTCTTCGGCGAGGGGCGTCGCCGGGCGGGGGAGGGCGTCATCCATGCCAGACACTCTGACATGCGCGGGCGCGATTTCGGTGTGCGGTGGCGGGCCCCTTTCCGTCAGGACAGTGACAGGCGTTGATTTGCCTTCCCGGGGCCGTACGCGTAACTTTCTCTCTGCACGCGGGAGGCCGGACAAACCGGCTGAGAGCGGGCACGGGCTCGCGGCGGAGACGCCGAGCGAGGCTGGTCCGGGCGGTGCGGAGCAACTCCGGTGAGACGGGGTTGCGATCGCGAAGCCGACCGGGTAGAGTGCTGAGGCCGGCAGGAGCCGGGCGGGTGGCCGCAAAGCGGCGATCGGCCGGTCTGCGGCTCTCCACGACAGAAACGACCGCCGTTATTCGGCGTGCGTCGCCGTGGGTCCGAGCGAATCCGAGCGTAAACCTTGGGAACAGGGTTGACAGCGAAGATGAGATCGGGTAAGTTAGAGAGGTTGCCCCAGAAGGTGGCCCTACAGTGTAGGGCTACGGATGGTGTGTGGTTGTTCTTTGAGAACTCAACAGGGTGCTTGATAAGCCAGTGCCAAGTAGTTTGATACCCCGCACTGGGTCGGCCTTCGGGTTGGTCTGGTGGGGATTCCTTTGGCAACACTTTGTTGTCGGGATGGATTGTTCAACAGGTTTTTGTTGGAGAGTTTGATCCTGGCTCAGGACGAACGCTGGCGGCGTGCTTAACACATGCAAGTCGAGCGGAAAGGCCCGGCGGGGTACTCGAGCGGCGAACGGGTGAGTAACACGTGAGCAACCTGCCCTAGGCTTTGGGATAACCCTCGGAGACGGGGGCTAATACCGAATACGACCTTCTGCCGCATGGTGGGGGGCGGAAAGTTTTTCGGCCTGGGATGGGCTCGCGGCCTATCAGCTTGTTGGTGGGGGGATGGCCTACCAAGGCGACGACGGGTAGCCGGCCTGAGAAGGCGACCGGCCCCACTGCGGCTGAGACACGGCCCAGACTCCTACGGGAGGCAGCAGTGGGGAATATTGCACACTGGGCGGAAGCCTGATGCAGCGACGCCGCGTGAGGGATGACGGCCTTCGGGTTGTAAACCTCTTTCAGCAGAGACGAAGCGCAAGTGACGGTACCTGCGGAAGAAGCGCCGGCCAACTACGTGCCAGCAGCCGCGGTAAGACGTAGGGCGCGAGCGTTGTCCGCAATTATTGGGCGTAAAGAGCTCGTAGGCGGCTTGTCGCGTCGACCGTGAAAACTTGGGGCTCAACCCCAAGCCTGCGGTCGATACGGGCAGGCTAGAGTTCGGTAGGGGAGACTGGAATTCCTGGTGTAGCGGTGAAATGCGCAGATATCAGGAGGAACACCGGTGGCGAAGGCGGGTCTCTGGGCCGATACTGACGCTGAGGAGCGAAAGCGCGGGGAGCGAACAGGATTAGATACCCTGGTAGTCCACGCTGTAAACGTTGGGCGCTAGGTGTGGGGGGCCTCTCCGGTTCTCTGTGCCGCAGCTAACGCATTAAGCGCCCCGCCTGGGGAGTACGGCCGCAAGGCTAAAACTCAAAGGAATTGACGGGGGCCCGCACAAGCGGCGGAGCATGCGGATTAATTCGATGCAACGCGAAGAACCTTACCTGGGTTTGACATGGCCGCAAAACCTCCAGAGATGGGGGGTCCTTCGGGGGCGGTCACAGGTGGGGCATGGCTGTCGTCAGCTCGTGTCGTGAGATGTTGGGTTAAGTCCCGCAACGAGCGCAACCCTCGTTCGATGTTGCCAGCGCGTTATGGCGGGGACTCATCGAAGACTGCCGGGGGCAACTCGGAGGAAGGTGGGGATGACGTCAAGTCATCATGCCCCTTATGTCCAGGGCTTCACGCATGCTACAATGGCCGGTACAATGGGCTGCGATTCCGTGAGGTGGAGCGAATCCCAAAAAGCCGGTCTCAGTTCGGATAGGGGTCTGCAACTCGACCCCGTGAAGTCGGAGCCGCTAGTAATCGCAGATCAGCAACGCTGCGGTGAATACGTTCCCGGGCCTTGTATACACCGCCCGTCACGTCACGAAAGTCGGCAACACCCGAAGCCGGTGGCCCAACCCTTGCGGTGGGAGCCGTCGAAGGTGGGGCTGGCGATTTGGCCGAAGTCGTAACAAGGTAGCCGTACCGGAAGGTGCGGCTGGATCACCTCCTTTCTAAGGAGCACCATCCGGCGAAAGCTGGTATGGAGCCCGCGATCTGCGAATGTCAGGTCGGGGTGCTCGATGGCGGAGACACTGGTGAGTCTTTCTCTGGCAACGGCCACGGGTTTCTAGTACAGCCACTTCTGGTGGTGGGAACGAAAGCGTGTGGTGCGGCTGGGGAGGGGCGGAGAGCACCCTGTTGGGTCCTGAAGGAACAACCATGGGTTGTCTTCTTTCAGAGCCGATGTCCTTGCCCTGGTTAGGGGTGGGGGTTGGTTGCCAGGCGCGGCCTGGTCTCGCATACCGGATCCTGTGTGGGTTGCTGGTGTGGGGCTGTGGGTTGTGGGTTGGTTGTTTGTTGAGAATTGCACAGTGGACGCGAGCATCTTTGTGGTCAAGTTGTCAAGGGCGAACGGTGGATGCCTTGGCACCAGGAGCCGATGAAGGACGTGGGAGGCCGCGATAGGCCTGGGGGAGCTGTCAACCAAGCTGTGATCCCAGGGTGTCCGAATGGGGAAACCTGGCTGGAGTCATGTCCAGTCACCTGCACCTGAATTCATAGGGTGTGTGGGGGGAACGCGGGGAAGTGAAACATCTCAGTACCCGTAGGAAGAGAAAACAATAGTGATTCCGTGAGTAGTGGCGAGCGAAAGCGGATTGAGGCTAAACCGGTTGCGTGTGATACCTGTCAGGGGTTGCGTGGTCGGGGTTGTGGGACCCTGCTACACGAGCTGACACTCGTGTGAGGAGTGATAAAGCCAGTTGCTAGCCGAATGGTCTGGAATGGCTGACCGTAGACGGTGAGAGTCCGGTAGGTGAAAGTGGCTGGTCTTCTGTGGGTGTTCCCGAGTAGCGGCGGACTCCTGTAATCTGCCGTGAATCTGCCAGGACCACCTGGTAAGCCTAAATACTTCCTGGTGACCGATAGCGGACGAGTACCGTGAGGGAATGGTGAAAAGTACCCCGGGAGGGGAGTGAAATAGTACCTGAAACCGTTCGCCTACAATCCGTCGGAGCCTTGCGGGGTGACGGCGTGCCTTTTGAAGAATGAGCCTGCGAGTTAGTGGCATGTGGCGAGGTTAACCCGTGTGGGGGAGCCGTAGCGAAAGCGAGTCTGAATAGGGCGTTTGAGTCGCATGCTCTAGACCCGAAGCGGAGTGATCTAGCCATGGGCAGGCTGAAGCGTGGGTAAGACTACGTGGAGGGCCGAACCCACCAACGTTGAAAAGTTGGGGGATGACCTGTGGTTAGGGGTGAAAGGCCAATCAAACTCCGTGATAGCTGGTTCTCCCCGAAATGCATTTAGGTGCAGCGTCGTGTGTTTCTTGCCGGAGGTAGAGCACTGGATGGTCTAGGGGGCCCACAAGCTTACCGAAATCAGCCAAACTCCGAATGCCGGTAAGTGAGAGCGCGGCAGTGAGACTGCGGGGGATAAGCTTCGTAGTCGAGAGGGAAACAGCCCAGATCACCAGCTAAGGCCCCTAAGCGTGTGCTAAGTGGAAAAGGATGTGGGGTCGCATAGACAACCAGGAGGTTGGCTTAGAAGCAGCCACCCTTTAAAGAGTGCGTAATAGCTCACTGGTCAAGTGGTTCCGCGCCGACAATGTAGCGGGGCTCAAGCACACCGCCGAAGCTGTGGCACTCACACGATACTTTGTGCCTCCTTGATGGGGTATGCAGGTGTGTGGGTGGGTAGGGGAGCGTCGTGCCGGGGGTGAAGCAGCGGGGTGACCTAGTTGTGGACGCGGCACGAGTGAGAATGCAGGCATGAGTAGCGAAAGAAGGGTGAGAAACCCTTCCGCCGGATGACCAAGGGTTCCAGGGCCAGGCTAATCCGCCCTGGGTGAGTCGGGACCTAAGGCGAGGCCGAGAGGCGTAGTCGATGGACAACGGGTTGATATTCCCGTACCCGCGAAAGAGCGCCCGTGATGAACCTCGTTGTGCTAACCATCCGAACCATCCAAGACCTTCGGGTTGAGGGTGGGGAGCGTGGGAACCTGGCGGGTAGTAGTCAAGCGATGGGGTGACGCAGGAAGGTAGCTGATCCCGGCCGGTGGTTGTGCCGGGGTAAGCGTGTAGGCCGTGTTGTAGGCAAATCCGCAACACATGTGGCTGAGACGTGATGCCGAGCCGATTCAGGTGAAGTCAGTGATCCTATGCTGCCGAGAAAAGCCTCTAGCGAGTTCTGAGCGGCCCGTACCCCAAACCGACACAGGTGGTCAGGTAGAGAATACCGAGGCGATCGGGCGAACTGTGGTTAAGGAACTCGGCAAATTGCCCCCGTAACTTAGGGAGAAGGGGGGCCGGAGACGTGAAGCCCCTTGCGGGTGGAGCGTTGTATGGCCGCAGAGAGCAGGGGGAAGCGACTGTTTACTAAAAACACAGGTCCATGCGAAGAAGTAATTCGATGTATATGGACTGACGCCTGCCCGGTGCTGGAACGTTAAGGGGACCTGTTAGCTCTTCGGGGCGAAGCGGAGAACTTAAGCGCCAGTAAACGGCGGTGGTAACTATAACCATCCTAAGGTAGCGAAATTCCTTGTCGGGTAAGTTCCGACCTGCACGAATGGCGTAACGACTTCCCCACTGTCTCAACCACAGGCCCGGCGAAATTGCATTACGAGTAAAGATGCTCGTTACGCGCGGCAGGACGGAAAGACCCCGGGACCTTTACTATAGCTTGACATTGGTACTTGAGTTAGCTTGTGTAGGATAGGTGGGAGCCGGTGAAGTCCATACGCCAGTATGGGTGGAGGCAATCTTGAAATACCACTCTGGTTGATTCGGGTATCTAACTTCGGGCCGTTATCCGGTTCAGGGACAGTGTCTGGTGGGTAGTTTAACTGGGGCGGTTGCCTCCTAAAGGGTAACGGAGGCGCCCAAAGGTTCCCTCAGCCTGGTTGGCAATCAGGTGTTGAGTGCAAGTGCACAAGGGGGCTTGACTGTGAGACTGACAGGTCGAGCAGGGACGAAAGTCGGGACTAGTGATCCGGCACTTGCGTGTGGAAGCGGTGTCGCTCAACGGATAAAAGGTACCCCGGGGATAACAGGCTGATCTTCCCCAAGAGTCCATATCGACGGGATGGTTTGGCACCTCGATGTCGGCTCGTCGCATCCTGGGGCTGTAGCAGGTCCCAAGGGTTGGGCTGTTCGCCCATTAAAGCGGTACGCGAGCTGGGTTTAGAACG